>NZ_LDPO01000009.1 GCF_001021505.1 Mycolicibacter heraklionensis | reverse complement strand
ACACCGTGGTGCTGCGCGCGAAGGTCGACGCTGCTGCCCGGTTCAACGAACTGCTGGCGCACACCCGCGACGCCGCACTGGGGGCGTTCGGCCACCAGGGCATCAACCTCGTCGCACCGGCGAACTCCGACCACGCGGCGGAGCTGGATTACTGGCGCACGCTGTTGGCCGAGCCGCCGGACCCGCTCGAGCTGCCCGGCCCGCACGGCTCGGCGGTACCTCGCACCCTGCGCGCCGGATTGTGCACCCGCACCTTGCCGGCCGAGTTGATGGCCGGCATCGCCGAGCTGGCACGCAGCAGCGGCGCTACGCCCTACATGGTGATCGCCGCGGCGTTGTCGGCGCTGATCTACCGCTACACCGCCACCGACGACTTCCTCATCGCCTCACCGGTGCTCAACCGCACCGCCGGTACCGAAGGCGCCATCGGCTACTTCGGCAACACCGTGGTGCTGCGCGCGAAGGTCGACGCTGCTGCCCGGTTCAACGAACTGCTGGCGCACACCCGCGACGCCGCACTGGGGGCGTTCGGCCACCAGGGCATCAACCTCGACCGGGTGGTGCGTGAACTCAACCCGGATCGCCGGCACGGGGGAGTGGAACGACTCACCCGGCTCAGCTTCGGTTTCCGGTCGACACACGGGGGCGGCTTCCAGCCGGACGGGATCACCTGCACCCGAGCCGATTACCGCGGCAAGATCGCCCAGCTGCCGCTGGGAATCATGGTGGAGGCCGGCGGCTCACACGATGGCGGCGCGCTGATCGAGGCCGAGTACCTGCACGACGTGCTCGACGAGGCATTGGTCGAGCAGTTGCTGCGCCACCTGGTGCAGCTGCTGTCCGCCGCGGTCGCCCAGCCTGAGACGACCATCGGCGAGCTGGACATCCTCGGCGACGACGACCGGACCTGGCTGGACGCGATTTCCCGCGGACCCGACTTCGCCCCGCCCCCCGAGGCGCCGGCCACCCTGGGCTCGCTGGTGGCCGACCGGGCTGCGGCCACCCCGAACGCCATCGCCGTCGTCGACGACCACGGCAAGTACAGCTACGCCGAGATCAACGCACGCGCCAACCGAATCGCACACCACCTGATCGCCGCCGGCATCGGCACCGAGGACAAGGTCGCGGTGCTGTTCGGCCGCTCGACGGACTTGGTGGTCACCGCCCTGGGCATCGCCAAAGCCGGCGCCGCCTACGTTCCCGTCGACCCCGAATACCCGCCGGACCGTATCGAATTCATCCTCGGCGACGCCCGGCCGTCGATAGTGCTGCGTGAGCCGCTGACCGTCGACGAGCTGGCCGGCCGTCCCGACACCGACCCGACCGACGCCGACCGGGTGCGGCCGCTGCGACCGGAGAATCTCGCCTACCTCATCTACACCTCGGGTTCGACGGGGCTGCCCAAGGGCGTCGAGGTATCCCACGCCCCGATCACCGAGTACCTGCTCTGGTTCGGCGACGAGTACGGCATCGATGACACCGACGTACTGCTGCAGGTCGCCTCACCGAGCTTCGACGTGTCGATCGGCGAACTGTTCGGAACCCTGGGAAACGGTGCGCGGCTGGTGATTCCGCGCCCGGACGGACTGCGCGACATCGGCTACCTGACCGACCTGCTGCAGCGTGAAGGCGTCACCGCCATGCACTTCGTGCCGTCGTTGCTGGGGCTGTTCCTGTCGCTGCCCGGGGTGAACCAGTGGCGCACCCTGCGGCGCATCCCGATCGGCGGCGAACCGCTGCCGGGTGAGCTCGCGGACAAATTCCACGCCACCTTCGATGCCCTGCTGCACAACTTCTACGGCCCCACCGAGACCGTGGTCAACTCCTCCCGCTACAAAGTGGAAGGCCCCCAGGGCAACCGGATCGTGCCGATCGGCAGCCCCAACATCAACACCACCATGTGGCTGCTCGACGACGCCTTGGCGCCAGTGCCGGTCGGGGTGATCGGCGAGATCTACATCGGCGGAACGCATGTGGCGCGCGGCTACTTCGACCGCCCCGGCCTGACCGCGGAGCGCTTCGTCGCCGACCCGTGGACACCCGGCCAGCGGCTGTACCGCACCGGTGATCTGGCCCGCCGCAATGCCGCCGGCGACCTGGAATTCATCGGCCGCGCCGACGACCAGGTCAAGGTCCGCGGCTTCCGGATCGAACTCGGCGAGGTGGCCTCGGCCATCTCGGTGGATCCCAGCGTCGGCCAGTGCGTGGTGGTGGTGTCGGACCTCCCCGGGCTGGGCCGCAGCCTGGTCGCCTACCTGACCCCCGCCGGCCCGGGCGCTGGCGAAGAGACCGTCGAGATTCCGCGGATCCGCGCCCGGGTGGCCGCGGCATTGCCGGAATACATGGCGCCGGCGGCCTACGTGGTGGTCGATGACATCCCGATCACCGCGCACGGCAAGATCGATCGCGCTGCGCTGCCCGACCCGCAGCCTGTCGAGAGCACGCCCTACCGGGAGCCGCAGACCGACACCGAACACGTGGTGGCGCAACTGTTCGCCCAACTGCTCTCCCGCGACAAGGTGGGTGCTGACGACTCGTTCTTCGACCTCGGCGGTCACTCGCTGCTGGCCACCAAACTGGTGGCGGCGATCCGCGCCCGCTGCGAGGTGGAGATCGGCATCCGGGAGATCTTCGAGGCCAGCACGGTGGCCCGGCTGGCCGCCGCGATAGACACCGCACCTGCCGCACAAGGCGACGAGGCGGGGCTGGGGCGGCCGGCGCTGGTCGCGGTGCCGCGGTCCGGGAATCTACCGGTGTCGGCATCCCAGCTGCGCACCTGGTTCGCCTACCGACTGGACCCCGGCGCCACCGGCGACAACATTCCGCTGTCGGCCCGGCTCACCGGCCCCTGCGACACCGCTGCCCTGACCGCCGCGATCGGCGACGTGGTGGCCCGACACGACAGCCTGCGCACCACGTTCACCGAGATCGACGGGCTGCCCCACCAGGTCATCAACGCGCCCGCGCCGGTGCAGGTGACCGAACTGCAGTGTCCGGAAATCGATCCGGGCGCCGTCACGGCGTGGACCAAGGCCCGACTCGATGAGCAGCGCGCCATCGCGTTCGACCTGGAACGGGATTGGCCGATCCGCGCGGCACTGCTGCACCTGCCCGGCGACGAACGGGTGCTGTCCCTGGTGGTGCATCACATCGCCGCCGACCACTGGTCGGTCGAGGTGCTCTTCACCGACCTGCTGATCGCCTACCGGTCTCGGGCCGCCGGCTCCGCGCCGGCATGGGAGCCGCCGGCGTTGCAGTACGCCGACTTCGCGCACTGGCAGGGCGAACTGCTGCGTGACGAGTCCGGGTTGATCGAGGCGCAGCGCCGCTACTGGATCGAACAACTTGCCGGCCTGGCCGACGACACCGGGCCGCGGCCGGACTTCCCCCGCCCCGCCACCGCGAACGGCTCCGGCGACTCCGTCGCATTCACCGTCCCCCCGCAGGTGCGGGCCGGGCTGGCGGCGCTGGCCCGTGAGACCGGCGCCACCGAGTTCATGGTGGTGCAGGCCGCGGTCGCGGTGCTGCTGCACCTGGCCGGCAGCGGCGACGACATCCCGCTCGGGGTGCCGATCGCCGGACGCACCGACAACGCCCTGGACAACCTGGTCGGGTTCTTCGTCAACATCGTGGTGCTGCGAAATCGGCTGTCCGGCAACCCGACCCTGCGTGAGGTGGTGACCCGGGCGCGGGAGGCGGCCCTGGGCGCCTACGCGCATGCCGACCTGCCCTTCGACCGGCTGGTGGAGGCGCTCAACCCGGTCCGGACGCTGTCGCGCAACCCGCTGTTCCAGGTGGTGGTCCACGTCCGCGAGGCCGCCGACGTCACCCACGTCATCGACACCGGTCCGGACGGCGACTTGGTCTTCCGCACCGTGATGCCGACGTTCGACATCGCGCACGCCGACCTGTCGGTGAACCTGTTCACCACCGTGGACGCCGACGGTGACGGCTATGACGGACATCTGATCTACCGCACCGACCTCTACGAGCGCGCCACCGTGCAGCGGCTGGCCGATTGGCTGGGCCGGGTGCTGGCCACCATGGCAGGCGATCCGGGACGGGCGCTGCGCGACATCAGCCTGGTCGACGACGAGCAGCGCGACCGCATCCTGCACCAGTGGAGCCGCGGTGCCGAGGCTCCCGCGGGTGACCCGCGCACTATCGCCGACGTGCTGGCGCCCAGCCGCAGCTTCGACGGCATCGCGGTGCGCTGCGCCGGAGCCGAGCTCACCTACCCGCAGCTGCACCAGCGCTCCGACCGGCTCGCCGAGCTGCTGATCGCCGCCGGCGTGGAACCCGGAACCCTGGTGGGCCTGTCGGTGCGCCGCGACCTGGATCTGCCGGTGGCGCTGGTCGGCATCATGAAGGCCGGCGCCGGCTACTTCCCGCTGGACCCGAGCTATCCGCGCCAGCGCCTCGAGTTCATGATCGACGACGTCTTCTTGAACGATGCGGCGCCGAAGGTGATCCTGGTCAGCAGCGCCACCCGGGACGCGATTCCGGCAAGCGACGGTGTGACGCTGCTGTGCCTGGACGATGCCGATGTGCAGGTGGAGCTGACCAAAGACGCTGCCGGGGTGGATCTTCCGGTGCCGCACCCCGACGACCCGATGTATCTGGTGTTCACCTCCGGTTCCACCGGCCTGCCGAAGGGTGTGCTGGGCACCCACCGGTCGATGAGTGCCCGGCTGAACTGGCAGCTCGCCCACTACCCGGTGGCCGGTGAGGACATCCGGCTGGCCCAGTCGTCGATGACGTTCCTGGAGGGTGGCATGGAGATGCTGGCCGGGCTGGCCGCCGGGGCGACGCTGATTCTGGCCGACGACAACGAGTTCCGTAACCCCGAGGCACTGGCACGGCTGATCGTGGACGAGCGGGTGGCTCAGGTGACGGCGGTGGCCAGCCTGATCTCCGTGCTGGCCGACTCCGACGGTGGTTCAGCGAGGCTCGACGGAGGAGAGGCGAAGCTGGGACCGCCGCATGAATCCGGCGACACGTTGCGCGGGCTGCGCCGTCTGGTGTGCAGCGGCGAGCCGGTGTCGGCGGACCTGCTGGCCCGGCTCGGCGGGGCACTCGACCCGAACGCTCAGCTGCTCAACAACTTCGGTGCCACCGAAACCTCCGGCGCGGTGGTGCGCGGTGAACTGGAGCCGCCCACACCGAAACTGGGCCGGCCCACACCCGGGTCGCAGGCCTATGTGCTCGACGACGCGCTGCAGCCGGTGCCGCCCGGGGTGGTCGGCGAGGTCTACTACGCGGGCCCGCAGATCGTCCGCGGCTACTGGAAGCGGCCGGGGCTGACCTCGACCCGCTTCGTCGCCAACCCGTTCTCGCAGACGCCCGGCGACCGGCTCTACCGCAGTGGCGACCGGGCCCGGTGGACCGTCGACGGGGTGTTGGAATTCGTTGGCCGCACTGACCACCAGGTCAAGGTGCGGGGCTTCCGGGTGGAGTTGGCCGAGGTGGAGGCCGCACTGCGCGGCGCACCCGGAGTGGCGTCGGCCGCTGCCCGCACCTGGGAGCAGCGCGGCGGCACCACGCTGGCCGGCTACCTGGTACCCGCCGCACCGGTCACCGACGCGGCGGAGTTCATCGCGTCGGTGCGTGCGGCCGTGGCCGCGACGCTGCCCGGCTACATGGTCCCGTCCTCGTTGACGGTGCTCGACGCCATGCCGCTGACGGACTCCGGGAAGCTGAACCGGCCCGCGCTGCCGCAGCCGGCGGTGGCCACCCGCGGGGAGTCGGATCCGCCGGTCACCGCCACCGAACAGACGCTGGTCGGAATCTGCGCCGAGTTGTTGGGTGTTGCGGCGATCGGGCGCAGTGACGGCTTCTTCGAACTCGGCGGCGACAGCATCCTGTCGGTGCAGCTGGCCGCGCGGGCGCGTGCGGCGGGGCTGGACGTCGACCCGCGGATGATCTTCGAGCACCCGACGTTCGCCGAACTGGCCGCCGCTGTCGACGCTGCGGCTGCGGCCGGTGGCACCGCCGAATCGGCCGACACGGCGTTCGAGCCGATGAGCGTCTCGGGTCTGAGCAGCGACGCGCTGGCGGATCTGACCGCGGCATGGGGTGATTCGCCGTGACCGATACCTCCCAGCGGGTTGCCCCGGCGATCGAGGACGTGCTGGCGCTCTCCCCGCTGCAGCAGGGATTATTCTCGCTGGCCAAGCTTGCCACCGATGACGGGGGTGCGGTCGACGGTGTCGACATCTACACCGTGCAGTTCGTCATCGATATCGTGGGCGCCGTCGACGCCGCGTTGCTGCGCCGCAGTGCCGACGTGATGCTGGCCCGGCACGCCAACCTGCGGGCGTCGTTCTGGGACGTCGACCTGCCGCACCCGGTGCAGATCATACCGGCGACAGCGGTTCTGCCGTGGCGGGAGATCGAATCTGCGCCAAGTGAATTCGACGAGATCGCGCGCATCGAACGCACCACGAACTTCGATTTGGCCCGCGGGCCGCTGCTGCGCTTCGTGCTGATCCAGTCCGCCCCCGAGCGGTACCGGCTGATTCTCACCGTGCACCACCTGCTGCTCGACGGGTGGTCGATGGCAGTGTTCTTCGACGAAATGGTGGCGATCTACCGCGCCGGCGGTGTCGACCCGCTGCCCCCGCCACGCCCTTACCGCGACTACATCGGCTGGCTGACAAGTCAAGACACCGACGCCGCGACGCAGCGGTGGCGCGACTACCTGGCGCCGCTGAGCGCCCCGACGATCCTGGCCGGCGAGCGAGCCGCGGTGGGCAGCGCCGTCCCGCAGACCCACGAGGTCGCGCTGGACACCGCTGCCACCGAGCGTCTCACCGAGTGGGCACGCCGGCACGGGCTGACGCTGAACACGGTGCTGCAGTTCGCCTGGGCGGTGCTGCTCGGCCGGCTCACCGACCGGACCGACGTGGCGTTCGGCGCGGTGGTGTCGGGCCGCCCGCAACAGCTCACCGGCGTCGAGACCATGGTCGGCCTGTTCATCAACACTGTCCCGGTGGCCGCGTCGACACCGCCGCGCGCCGAGGTGGTCGCCACCTGCCAAGCGCTGCAACGCGATACCGCCGCCATGCGCGACCTGGGGTACCTGAGCCTGTCGACGGTGCAGCGGGCCAGCGGTAATGCGGTGTTCGACACCCTGCTGGTGTTCGAGAACGCACCGATCGGCTCAGCGTCGGCCGGGGTCACCACGCCCGACGGCGTGCGCTTCATCCCGGTCACGGTGGAAAGCCTCACGCACTACCCGCTGACCCTGGTCAGCTACCCGCCCCGCGACGGCCGGCTCACCGTGCTGCTCGAGGCCATTCCGGATGCGCTGGGGGAATTGAAGATTCCGGATCTGGGACGGCGCCTGCTGCAGGTGCTGCGCCAGCTTCCCGACCCGGCGCGGCCCCGCATCGCCGACCTGGACGTGCTGCTGCCCGCCGAGCGGGCCCGCATCACCGATCCGGTGGACCGCCGCACTAACCCGGCCACATCGGTGCCCGCCCTGTTCGCGGCGGCCGCCGCGGCGCACCCCGACAGTCCGGCGCTCACCGGTGAAAACCGCAGCCTGACCTACGCCGAGCTGGCGGCCGAATCCGCTGGGCTGGCGCGGGCATTGGCCGGGCGCGGGATCGGTCCCGAAGACCGGGTCGCGATCGCGCTGCCCCGCTCGCTGGATTCCGTCATCGCGATCCTGGCAGTGCTGCAGGCCGGGGCGGCCTACGTGCCCGTGGACATCAGCCTGCCCGAAACGCGCATCGAATCGATTCTGCGCCAATCCGATCCGAAGCTGGCACTGACGGTCGAACTACTAACCGAGCTGCGTTCCGACGATGCCGTGCAGCGCCGGACCCCGACCGCGATCCACCCCGACTCGGCCGCCTACGTGATCTTCACCTCCGGATCCACCGGAGAACCCAAGGGCGTCGTCGGCACCCACCGCGCGCTGGCGTCGTACTTCGCCGACCACCAGCAACGCATGTACGCACCCGCGGTCGCGCGCCTGGGCCGGGCACTGCGCGTCGCGCACGCCTGGTCGCTGAGTTTCGACGCGAGCTGGCAGCCGCTGGTCGGCCTGCTGGGCGGTCAGAGTGTGCACCTGTTCTCCGCCGAGGAGATGCGGGATGCCGAAGCGATCATCGACGGCATCCGCCGCCACCGGCTGGACATGATCGACACCTCACCGTCGATGTTCACCCAACTGTTCGACGCCGGGCTGCTTGACGCCGGCTCCGACCACCGCCTCACCGTGCTGGCGCTCGGCGGCGAGGCGATCGCGCCGCACACCTGGGCGCGACTGCGTGCGGCGCCCTCGACGGCAGTCCACAACTGTTACGGGCCCACCGAGACCACGGTGGAAGCCGTCGTCGCCGACGTCGCCGACACCGATGTTCCGGTGATCGGGGAAGCGGTGCGGGGCATGAGCGCCCACGTGCTGGATTCTGCGCTGCGCGAGGTGCCCGACGGGGTGGCCGGCGAGCTGTACCTGGCCGGCGCGCAGGTCACCCGCGGCTACCTGGGCCGCGCCGGGGCGACCGCGGCCCGCTATGTCGCCGACCCGTTTCGTGCCGGCGGTCGGATGTATCGCACCGGGGACCTGGTCCGGCGCCGGGTCGACGGCCGGCTGGTCTACCTCGGCCGTGCCGACGACCAGGTCAAGGTGCGCGGCTACCGGGTCGAGATCGCCGAAGTCGAGGCGGCACTGGCCGCGGCGACCGGGGTGACCGCGGCCGCGGTACTGCCCGTGCAGGGGCCGGCCGGAACCCAGCTGGCCGGCTTCGTCACCGGCGCGCAGGTGGACACAACCCGGGTGCGCGCCGAGCTCGGCACCCGACTGCCGTCCTATCTGATGCCGGCCCGCATCACCGCGGTGGAATCGATGCCCTTGACCTCCAACGGAAAACTGGATGCCGAGGCGCTGCTGGCATTGGCCGGTCCCTTCGTCGGCGGTGGAGTCGAGGCGGTCACTGACACCGAGAAGGTCTTGGTGGAGCTGCTCGCCGAAGTGTTCGGCGGTGTGGCCCCCGGTGTCGAGACCGATCTGCGTGAGCTGGGCTTGGACAGCATCGTCGCGCTGTCGATGGTGCGGGCGGCCCGCCGGCGCGGCCTGCCGTTGCGTCCGCGGACCGTCTTGAGCTGTAACACGATTCGCGATGTTGCCGCCGCCTTGGACCGAGAAGTCGCCGAAGCCGACGAAGCGGCGCAGCGCGACGGCTCGGCTGCGGCCCACGGGCCGGTTCCGCTGCTGCCGGCCGGCCGCTGGCTCTACCAATACGGCAGCCCACGCCGGCTGGGGCAGGTCGAAGCGATCCGGCTGCCCGACGACATCGACGGTGAGCGGCTGCGGGCCGCATTGGCCGCGATTGTCGCCGCGCACCCGCTGTTGCATGCCCGCCTTGACCGGGCCGAGCTGACGCTGTTCCCGACCCAGCCGGTCGACGTCCTGACCGAGGTCACGGTCACCGCGGCCGACCTTTCGGTGGTCACCGAGCACGGCACCCGACTGTTGGAGAGCCTGGATCCGGAGAACGGAGTCATGCTGCGGGCGGTGTGGCTGCGCGTGCCCGACGGCGCAGGGGTGCTGATCCTGTGCGGGCACGTACTGGCACTGGATCCGGTGTCGTGGCAGGTGATTCTCGGTGAACTGCACGCCGCGCTGGCCGGGGCCGATCCGCTGCCGGAGCGCAGCGGTTACCGGCGCTGGGCGACCGCGTTGCAGGAGCGTGCGCAGAGCCTGGACACGGTGGACTTCTGGGCCGCCCAGCTGGCCGGCGACGACCCGGATCTGGGTGCTCGGCGAGTCGACCCGCAGCGCGATCGCGCCGGTGATCTCACGGTGTCGGTGACCGTAGCCGACCCGACGCTGACCGCTGCGCTGTTGGCCTTGCCGGTTCCGATGCATGACCTGCTGGTCGCGGCGACCGCGCGGATGGTCACCGCTTGGCGGGCTCGCCGCGGGCAGACCCGCGCGACACCGCTGCTGGCGTTGGAGACCCATGGGCGTGCCGAGGAGATCGTGACCGGTGTCGACACCGCCGACATCGCCGGTCTGCTGTCGGCGATCTATCCGCTGCGAGTGGCCCAGGCCGACCCGGCAGGGGTGGCGCGCGCACTCGCCGACATCCCGGGTGGCGGAATCGACTACGGGCTGCTGGCCTACCTGCGTGCCGACACCGCCGACCGGCTGGCGGCCCAGCCGGGGCCGCAGCTGCTGCTGAACTACCTGGGCCGGGTCGACCGGGCAGGCGGCGGGCCGGACGTGGCACCGGACCTGATCGCCGCGCTGCCGTCGGTGCCCGAGCCCGACCAGGCGGTGCGTCACGAGCTGAGCATCTTCGCCGCGGTGGCCGACCTCGGGGCGGGGCAGGCGCTGATGACCCAGTGGCGCACGCTGCCCGATATTCTCGGCGACGCCGAGATCGTGCAGCTGCAAGAGCTGTTCACCGACAGCCTGGGCGACCTGGTGGAGGAACTGCGATGAGCACACTTGCGGTGGTGGGCGCGGGGGCCAAGGCGGTCGCGGTGGCCGCGAAGGCCGCCGTGCTGCGCGACATGGGAGTCGCCGCGCCGGACGTGGTCGCCGTCGAACGCACCGAGGTCGCCGCCAACTGGCGTGCCTCCGGAGGCTGGACCGACGGCGCGCACCGGCTGGGCACCAGCCCGGAGAAGGACGTCGGCTTCCCCTACCGCTCGGCACTGGTGGCCGGCCGCAATGCCGAACTCGACGAGCGCATGACCCGCTATGGCTGGCAGTCCTATCTGATCGCCACCGGCCAGTTCGCCGAATGGGTGGACCGGGGCCGGCCGGCCCCCACCCACCTGCGGTGGAGCCAGTACCTGCGCTGGGTGGCCGACGCGGTGCGGCTCAACGTGATCCCCGGTGAGGTGGAGCGGCTGGGGGTGAACGGCGCCGGGTGGGTGCTGCACACGAGGGAGGCCTCCCGGGAGACTACGGTGGCCGCAGACGCGGTGATGATCACCGGGCCCGGCCAGGCCGAGAAGTCGATCCTGCCCGGCAACCCGCTGGTGCTCTCCATCGCACAGTTCTGGCACCGGGCCGCGGCCGACCGGATCAGCGCCGAGCGCGTTGCAGTTATCGGCGGCGGTGAGACCGCCGCATCGATGCTCAATGAGCTTTTCCGGCACCGGGTTTCGACGATCACCGTGATCTCCCCGCAGGTGACGCTGTTCACCCGAGGGGAAGGTTTCTTCGAAAACACCTTGTTCTCCGATCCCATCGACTGGACCGCGCTGACGTTGGCCGAGCGGCGAGATGCGCTGGCCCGCACCGACCGCGGGGTGTTCTCGGCCCGGGTGCAGGACGCGCTGCTGGCCGACGACCGGATCCGCCACCTGCGGGGCCGGGTGGCGCACGCGGTCGCCCGCGACAGCCGAATCCGACTGACGCTGAGCACCAACCGCGGCGGTGAGAACTTCGAGACCGTGCACGGATTCGACCTGGTCATCGACGGCTCCGGCGCCGACCCGCTGTGGTTCGTGTCGCTGTTCGGCCAGGACACCCTGGACCTGCTCGAGCTGGGCCTGGGCGGGCCGCTTACCGGCGACCGGCTGGCCGAGGCCATCGGACACGACCTGGCCGTCAGCGATGTCACCCCGAAGCTCTTCCTGCCCAACCTGGCCGGCCTCACCCAGGGGCCCGGTTTTCCCAACCTGAGCTGCTTGGGACTGCTGTCCGACCGGGTGCTGGGCGCCCACCTTTCTGCCGCGCCACCGACACCGAGGAGATCCGATGAGCACCAATCCCTTTGACGACGAAAACGGCAGCTTCTACGTGCTGATCAACGACGAGGAGCAGTACAGCCTCTGGCCGACGTTCGCCAACGTTCCTGCTGGGTGGCGAGTGGTCTACGGAGCTGAACAGGGTGCCGCCCGGGCGGCATGTTTGGAGTACGTCGAGCAGCACTGGAACGACCTGCGGCCCAAGAGTCTTCGTGATGCCATGGCGGCCGGCGAAGGCTAGGAGCCTGAAGTTCGGATAACCCAGGCCGGCGAGCGGTGTACCTGTCGGTGCTGACCGCTACCATTCGCCCATGTCGTTGGCGGCGGGTGACGTGTTCGCGGAGTACACCGTGGTGCGGTTGTTGGGCTCCGGCGGGATGGGCGAGGTTTACCTGGCCGAACACCCCCGGCTGCCGCGGCGCGACGCGCTGAAGGTGCTGCCCGCAGACGTGTCGGCCGATGTCGACTTCCGGGTGCGGTTTCACCGCGAGGCCGACCTGGCCGCGACGCTGTTTCACCCGCACATCGTCGGCGTGCACGACCGCGGGGAACACCGCGACCAGCTGTGGATCGCGATGGACTATGTCGATGGAGCGGATACGGCGTGCCTGCTGCGGAATCGCTATCCCTCAGGGATGTCCCTGCCGGAGGTAGCGGAGATCGTAACCGCGGTTGCCGACGCGCTCGACTACTCACATGCCAAGGGGCTGCTGCACCGCGACGTCAAGCCCGCCAATGTGCTGCTGGCTGGTCCCGGGATGGATCATCGACGAATCCTGTTGGGCGACTTCGGTATCGCCCGCCGGCTTGATGAGGTCAGTGGTCTGACCGAGACGAACATGACGGTGGGCACGGTTAGCTACGCTGCACCCGAACAGCTGATGGGCGCAGAGATCGACGGGCGAGCCGACCAGTACGCGCTGGCTGCCACGGCATTTCACCTGCTGACCGGATCGCCGCCATTTGCCCACTCCAACCCTGCGGTGGTGATCGGTCGGCACCTCACCGCGCCGCCACCTCGCGTGAGCGAGGTGCGTCCGGAGCTTGCCGGCCTCGACGGGGTGCTGGCCAAGGCGATGGCCAAGAATCCGCGTGAGAGGTTCGGGTCCTGCGGCGAATTCGCTAGGGCGTTTTGCGGCCACGACGCCACGATCGCCGCGCCCGCGGCGGCCCGGGCGTCGGCGTGGCGGCCGCCGAATCGGGTGGTTCGGGCCGCAACCGTCATTCCGACGGTCTTGGCGCTGCTGCTGATCGGTGCGATCGTGTACCTGGGCGTGCAGTTGTCGCATTCCCGCGTGCTGGCGACCGCACCGCTGACCAGCCCTGTCACTTCGCTTCCGTCCCCGCCGCTGCCGAGCACTGCGCTCCCGTCCGTGGCCGCTGCCCCGCCGCCCAGTCCGGTATCGCCACCGGTCACTGTGACCGTCACCACGACGCCGGCAATGTTGACCACGGCGCCGCAGGCGATGCCACTGATCCCGACGCTGGGGGCCGCCTGCAACCAGTTCGGCAAACTCGGTGGCGACCCGGCCAACGGATCGGTGGTCTGTGACGGCCGGGTATGGGTGCTGTCGGTCAACCCGACGGAGGTGCACACGATCGGCACGCCGTGCGACGGGGTGCGCAGGTACACCATGGCACGCTCTGACGACGGTCTGTTGATCACGTGCCTGCCGACCAACGGCGGCGGCACAGACTCGCTGGCCGGCCCGGGATCGACTTGGCAGATCTATCGACCGTGAGCCTGCCGCTGGTCAGCCGGCGAGGGTAGATTGGCAGGACCGACACCGTCGTCGGAGTGAATGGGAATTTCGGGTTTGTCCGCGGGCGCGGCAGGGGTGCCGCCCGCCCGAGATGGGGGTTTGCACAGTGAGAATGTTCGCAGCAGGGGTGGCGGCGCTCGCCGCAATCGGAGTAGTGACTGCATACCCGACGGCGACCGCCGTCGCCGGTGCGCCTATCCCGCTGGAGCCCGCTCCGCCGGCACCGGCTCCCGCTCCGGCGCCGCCGGCTCCGTCCGGTGTGCCGCTGCCCACGACCGGTGAGGTGTCGGGCATGCTGACCAGGCTCAGCGACGCCGGCATCGGCTACAAGGAGAAGGCTGACCTGGTCGAGAACGGTATCACGCAGCACGAGGGCCACGAGCTCGACAGCGAGCTGCGCAAGGACTACCGCGACGGTGAGCTGCCCTACAACTTCGACGTGATCAACGTCGTCCAGACGGGCGAGGGCCAGGGGCTGGCCAACGTCACCATCTCCGGCCCCAAGATGCCTGCGCCGCAGACGGTCCCGCTGCAGCTCGTCGACCAAGGCCGCTGGGTGCTGTCGCACGACTCGGCGACGCAGCTGATGCAGATCCTCGCGGCCCACTAGCCGCATAACGGGTCGGTCAGCCGTTGAGGCGGCCGAACATGCCTTTCTGCGCCCGGTAGAGCCCGGGGAACTCGGCGAAGAGCCGGTCGTAGACCGCGTGATTGGCGGCCACGGGCTCGAACACGCCGTCGAGCGGGATCAGATCGCGTAGCTCGTCGCGATCCAACTCGCCGATCCCGATCCCGGCGAACAGCGCCGCGCCCCGCAACTGTGCGTTCAACGGGTCGGCCACCCGTTCGCAGGTACGGCCGGTGACATCGGCCATGATCTGGCACCACAGGTCCGAGCGCGCCCCGCCGCCGACGATCCGGATCGGTACGGCGGTGGGGGTGAACCGATTCACGCATTCGAGCAGCCAGCGGCTGTTGTAGGCGACCCCTTCGAGCACCGCGCGCACCAGATCGGCGCGGGTGGTGGCCAGCGACAGGTTGTGGAAACCGCCGCGCGCACGGCGGTCGTCGACGGGGGAGTGCTCGCCTTTGAGCCAGGGCGTGAAGATCAGCCCGTTCGAGCCGGCCGGTGCACCCGCCGCCAGCGCGGTCAGGGCGTCGTAATCGAGATCCTCGAACACGTTGTCGCGCAACCACTGCAGTGCCCGCCCAGCGGTGTCCTGGTTGTTCACCAGCAGGTAGGACGTCGGGTCGAGGCCGGCAACGGTGGCCAGCTGGTGGAACGCATCGGTCTTTTTGAACGCCACGGGGCAGCTGATCCACGACGTGGTGGAGATGGTCAGGTGCAGCTCACCTTGGCGCACCGCACCGGAACCCACCGCCGCGGCGTGCAGGTCCGGGGTGCCGGTGACCACCTGGGCCGTGGGCGATATGCCGAGTTCGGCGGCAACCGACGGCGCCACCGGACCGATGATGGAACCGGTCGGCACCAGCGGCGGCAGCTTCGCCCGGTCGACACCGGACAGCCGCACCAGCACGTCGTCGTAGTCGAGCACGCCCAGGTTGCGGTTGTTGGTGAGCCAGCTGCCCATCATCGAAGCCCGCGATGCCGCCGCCCGTCCGGTGAAACACATGCCGAGGTAGTCGACCGGCTCCAGCAGCCAGCGGGTCGCCGCGAAGACCATCGGGTCGCCGTGCTGCAGGTGCAGCATGTGCCCGACCGGGTCGTCGCCGCTGGGCGAGGGGATGCCGCCGTTGCGGCGAAGCCAACTGAGCAGGACCCGTGGCCGATAGCCGGCCACCCGACCGCCGAATACCTTGCGGCTGTAAGGCGCACCGCGGGTGTCCATCCACATCACGCATGGGCCCGCCGGACGTCCCTCGGCGTCGACCGGGACGGTGCTGGCCCACTGCCCGGTGATCGACACCCCGGCCACCTGCTCGCCGCGCACCCCGCTCTCGGCCAGCCCGCGCTTGGTGGCGTCGCGGATGATCTCCCACCACAGACCGGCGTCCTGGGTGGCGGCCCCGTCCGGCCCATACTCGGTCGAGACCTCGACGAGGTCCGACCACAGCACGGTGCCGTCCAACGACACGAACCCGACTTTCGGGCCGCCGGTGCCGAGGTCGACGGCCAGAACGACGCGATCGATGCGCTCCGCACTGCTCATAGGGGCGGCAAGGACTGCTGGGTGTCGAGGATGTGCTCCATGAACCCTTCGATGAACTGAGCCGCCTCCTCGGTCATCCCGCCGGGGACGCCGCCGTAGACGGCGGCGCTGATCGGCGCCTCACCGGCGGCGGTCTTCTTCTTGGCGTACTCGATCGCGTCGTCGAGGTCGGCGGTGAATGCCTCCACGACACCGGGCTGGGTCTGCGGCCGGGTCACCGCCATGTGGATGGCGTTGGGGTACTGCTGGCCGTTGAACCGCCAGCCCTTGGGCTTCATGGCGTCGGCCACGTGGTAGATGTCGAACTCGTCGGAGCGGAAGGCGAAACAGAATGTGGGCGAGCCGATGATCGTCAGTTCGGGGTGGCTGCGCACCGCGTCCTGCATCGCCGACGCCGTCTCCAAGATCGCCTTGGCGTAGCGCAGGTATCCCTCGCGGCCCAGCTGGACCATCGACGCCCACGCGGCGGCGATCAGCCCGCCTGAGCGGGAGCCTTCGATGCCCGGGGACATGTACTTGCCGCCGGTCCAATCCGGCAGGAAGAAGTACTGCGCGTTGCGGTACGCCTTGTCGCGGAACAACAGTGTCGAAGCGCCCTTGAGCGCGTAGCCGTACTTGTGGTTATCTGCCGAGATGCTGGTGACACCGGGAACACGGAAGTCGAAAAGCGGTATGTCATAACCCAACTCATTCGCGAACGGCAGTACGAAGCCGCCCAGGCAGGCATCGACGTGCAACCCCACCCCGCGCTCCTGAGCCAGCTGTCCCAACTCCGGGATCGGGTCGACGGTGCCGTAGCCGTAATTGCACGCCGAGCCCATGATCGCGATGGTGTTCTCGTCGATGTTGTTCGCCACCCACTCGACATCTACCTGAGCGGTCTGCGGGTCGACGGGCGCCTTGCGCAGCTCGATGCCGAACAGGTGACAGCCCTTGTCGAAGGCCGGGTGGCCGGTTTCGGGCTTGATGAAGTTCGGCCGGGTGATGCCCCGATGCTTGGCGGCGTGCTCCCGGTAGGCCAGCAGTGCATGGATGATGCTGCCGGTGCCACCCGTGGTGACCATTCCGACCGGCTGCCCGTCGGTGATGGCCTCGGCGTGCATCAGGTCCAGCGCCATCGCGATGATTTCGCCCTCGAACTTGGTGGCCGACGGGCAGATGTCGCGCTGCAGCACGTTCACGTGGGCGAACAGTCCAAACGCCTCATCGAGGAAGCGGTAGTGCTCATGGTCGCCGCAGTACATGGTCCCGGACACCTTGCCGGTTTCCCAGGTGGGGTCCTCGGCCTGCGCCATCTCACGCAGCTCCGCAAGCACCTCGTCGCGCGGCCGGCCTTGCTCGGGCAGCGTCCGGTTGACGGTGAAGCGGTCCGTATAGGGGAAATCGGACATGGTGAGAGCAGATCCTCCATCTTGAGACCCCGCCGGGTCGGAACCCCGAGGGATCATCGTGTTGTTGTGCACACGCGCAATAGCAGAGCTAACCATGGCCGACCGACGTGGTGTCACATCACGTCGCGCCCACTCCGTCGGTATCGTGCCGGCTGACCTCCGAGGCCCCGACAGCGGAATGGGTGAATTCACGACCTCCTGCGCGTCCGAATGTCGGCTGCGGGTGGGCAGTAAGAATTGTCACGCTATTGTTCAATGGCCGCGGGCCAAGAATGTCAAATCGCGGATGAGAATTCCAACACCAAAAACCTACGGCATTGACAAATTCTTGTTGTTAATCGGGTGCTCGGGAGTGAATGCGCGGCGCTATGCCACGCCCAGGCTGTCCAACACCGCCGGGTGCAACGCCGTGTTGGTGGCCACCGCGCTGCCGCCGTGTGGGCCGGCAGCGCCGTTGAGGCCCGTGAACGTCCCGCCCGCCTCCCGCACCAGGATGTCGAGCGCGGCCAGATCCCACAGTGACACCGTGGGCTCGGCAACGATGTCGAGTGCGCCCTCGGCGAGCAGGCAATAGGCCCAGAAGTCGCCGTAACTGCGCGTTCGCCACACGGTGTCGGTCAGATCCAGGAAGCGCTGTCGCAGTCCGAGCTGCGCCCACTGCTTGAGTCCCGCGAACGACAGGCTCGCCGAGCCCAGGTCAGCCACCGCCGAGACCGACAGCCGTCGCGGCGCCGCCCCGCCGACCACGGCGAATGCGCCCAGACCATGGGCCGCCCACCACCGTCTGCCCAACGCGGGAGCGCTGATGGCGCCGACGCGCGGCACGCCGTCGTCAAGCAGGGCGATCAGGGTGGCCCACACCGGCACCCCGCGCACGAAGTTCTTGGTTCCGTCGATCGGGTCGATGACCCACTGGCGGCCGCTGAAGGTTGCACTGCCGCCGAACTCCTCACCCAGCACGTCGTCATCGGGCCGGTCCCGGGCCAGGGCGTCGCGCAGCGCGACTTCGACCGCGCGATCGGCGTCGGTGACCGGAGTGAGGTCCGGCTTCGTGTCGACCCGCAGGTCCAGTGCCCCGAATCGGTCCATGGTCATGGCGTCGGCGAGGTCCGCCAGACCCAGCGCCAGGGCCAAATCGTCATTGACGGATGCGGCTGCAATTCCCACAAGCCGGAGACAGTACCACCGAGTTGAGGCCTTTCGATGTCTGCCGGCGAAATGGACGAATTATGGGATCGCGTCGATGATATGCAAAACTGGTCGCCGCGGGAGCATTTCTTCGCCGTGACTCATATCGGCACCACGACATTTTTCCTGGTCACTGCTGCGTGCCGCCGCCGACTCGATCAGGGGAATCCAGCTGAGGGGGCCTACGGTGACCGCGTACACGCAGACGCTGGCCGGCACCACGTACCAGTTCGACGGGCTGATCGATCTGCTGGCCAAGGCCACCCCGCGCCGATCCGGTGACGAACTGGCCGGCTGCGCCGCCGCCAGCGACGCCGAGCGAGCCGCCGCGCAGTGGGCGCTCGCCGACGTCGGCTTGGACACCTTCCTGCACGACCTGGTGGTGCCCTACGAGTCCGACGAAGTGACCCGGCTGATCATCGATCGCCATGACCGCGAGAGCTACCGGGCGGTGTCGCATCTGACCGTCGGCGGTCTGCGGGACTGGCTGCTGGAAGTGGCGGCGACGCCGACAGCGGCCGACACCCTGCGCCGAGTCGAGCCCGGACTGACCCCCGAGATGGTCGCCGCGGTAAGCAAACTCATGCGGAACCAGGACCTGATCGCGGTCGCGCGATCGGTCTCGGTCACCAGCGCGTTCCGCACCACGCTGGGCCTGCCGGGCCGGCTGGCCACCCGGCTGCAGCCCAACCATCCGACCGACGACCCGCGGGGTGTCGCCGCGGCCACTCTCGACGGACTGCTGCACGGATGCGGCGACGCGGTGATCGGCATCAACCCGGCCACCGACTCACCGCAGGCGACCGCCGATCTGCTGTACCTGCTCGACGACATCCGGCTGCGTTACCAGATACCGACGCAGTCCTGCGTGCTCTCGCATGTGACCACGACCATCGAGCTGATCGAGCAGGGCGTCCCGGTCGACCTGGTGTTCCAGTCGATCGCCGGGACCGAGGGGGCCAACCGCAGCTTCGGTGTGAGCCTGGATCTGCTGCATACCGCCCACGAGGCCGGGCGTTCACTGCAGCGCGGGACCGCCGGGGACAACGTGATGTACTTCGAGACCGGGCAGGGCTCGGCGCTGAGCGCGCACGCGCACCTGGGCGGCGACGGCCGGCCTGTCGATCAGCAGACCCTGGAGGTCCGGGCCTACGCGGTGGCCCGCGAGTTCTCGCCGCTGCTGGTCAACACGGTCGTCGGTTTCATCGGGCCGGAATACCTCTACGACGGCAAGCAGATCGCCCGGGCCGGGCTGGAAGACCACTTCTGCGGCAAGCTGCTCGGCCTGCCGATGGGCGTCGACGTCTGCTACACCAATCACGCCGAAGCCGACCAAGACGACGTGGACACCCTGCTCACGCTGCTCGGTGTCGCCGGCTGCAACTTCGTCATCACCGTCCCGGGAGCCGACGACGTGATGCTGGGCTACCAGAGCATGTCCTTCCATGACGCGCTCTACGCGCGCCGAGTGCTGGGCCTGCGTCCAGCTCCCGAGTTCGAGGCATGGCTACAGGGGATCGGTATCGCCGACGAGTCCGGTCGGGTGCTTCCGAGTGCGGTGGAGCGCTCACCGTTGCGTTCGCTGGCGGCACCGGCGTGAGCGCCGTCTGGCAGGACCTGCGCCGCCACACCCAGGCGCGGATCGGGCTCGGCCGCTCCGGCGACGCGCAGCCCACCCGTAGCGTCCTGGAGTTCCGGGCGGCCCATGCCCTGGCTCGCGACGCGGTGCGCCAATCGTTCGACGTCGGGCGCCTGGCGCGGCAGGTGGCCGAAGTGGGGCTCGGTGAACCCGTCGCGGTGACCAGCCGGGCAAGCAGTCGTCAGGAGTATCTACGGCGCCCCGACCTGGGTCGCCTGCCGAACGATCTGAGCCAGATTCCTTGCACTGCGGCCGAGGTGGGCTTCGTGCTGTGTGACGGGCTGTCTCCGAGGGCGCTGACCGAACACGGTGTTGCGTTGCTGCGCGCGCTGACCGATGTGGTGGGTGCCCACCGTACGATCGCCGCGCCGGTGATCGCGACCGGTGCCCGGGTGGCGCTCGGCGACCACATCGGCCAGGCGATGGGCGTCCAGACCATTGTGGTGCTGATCGGCGAGCGGCCGGGTCTGTCGGTGGCCAGCAGCCTCGGGCTGTACCTGACGCACCTGCCGCGGCCGGGACGCAGCGACGCCGAACGCAACTGCGTGTCCAACGTGCACCCCCCGGACGGTCTCGGCTACCTCGATGCGGCCCGCGTCATCGACGCCCTGATCACCGGCGCGCGGACACTGGGCCGGTCGGGGGTCGACTTGAAAGCGGTGTCGGTGGGTGCACTGGACGGGTCGCGTTCAACCATCCTCGACCAACACGTGGTGTCCTAAGATCGAGCACCATCGACATCAACACGCGAAAGCTGCGCCACTTCGTGGTGGCTGCTGAAGAACTGCACTTCAGTCGGGCAGCGGCGCGCGTGTACCTGGCGCAGCAGGCACTGAGCCGCCAGATCAAAGACCTCGAAGACGAACTCGGCGCCAAGCTGTTCGACCGAACCACCCGCAACGTGACGCTGACGCCCGCCGGCGAAGTCTTCTTGGAGGGAGCGCGCGCGGTCTTGGCCGCGCTGGACAGCGCCGCCGCCGCCGCGGAGCAGGCAGCCCGCGGGGTGGTCGGCACGCTGCGGCTGGGGTACGTACCGGGCGCGGCGCTCGAACTGACGGCGCCGATCATTGCCGAGTTCCGGGAACGTCACCCCGACGTCACCATCGAGATGCGGGAATTCCAGGTCAGCGATCCGTCGGCCGGGTTGGCGTCGCGGGCTGCCGACGTGACCTTCCTGCGGCTGCCCCAGAGCACGCCCAACATCACGACCGAGATCCTGGCGGTCGATCCCGTCGTCGCCATGGTGTCGGCCTCGCACCGGCTTGCCGGACGGACGTCGGTGTCGGTGCGAGACCTGCTCGACGACCCGATCACCCAGTCGTCCAGCGTCGACGAAGCCCATCACGCGTTCTGGAGCCTGGCCGCGGCGCGGACCGACGCGACGAAGGTCGACGTGGTGCGCGCCGACTCGATCACCGAGGAAGCACAGGTGGTCGCCGCCGGGGCGGCCATCGCTGTCACCAGCGCGGCAGCCGCGCACTTCATGCCGGCGACCGGCGTCCGGTTCGTGCCGATCGAGGACTGGCCCGGCTCGGCGATCGCGGTGGGCTGGACCGACGACGAGCCGTCACCGCTCGTCTCCCGCTTCGTCGAGGTCGCCTGTTTGGTGCGGGATCGGGAGCCGGACATCGTGCACGGCATCGAGCACCGGCTGCTGGCGCCGTCACCGTAAAATCGAGGGCGGCCGTAGCTGTTCGAAGCAGGAGGTGAGCACCCCATGGGCGTGGCTGATGATCGCCGCTTTGAGGTACTGCGGGCCATCGTCGCGGACTTCGTCGCCACCAAGGAGCCGATCGGCTCCAAAGCCCTGGTCGAACGGCACAATCTGGGGGTTTCCCCGGCCACGGTTCGCAACGACATGGCGGTGCTGGAGGCCGAGGGGTACATCGCCCAACCGCACACCAGTTCCGGGCGGGTGCCCACCGAGAAGGGCTACCGGGAGTTCGTCGACCGTATCGACGACGTCAAGCCGCTGTCGGCCGCCGAGCGCCGGGCGATCCTGTCGTTTCTGGACTCCGGTGTCGACCTCGACGACGTCCTCCGCCGCGCGGTGCGCACCCTGGCGCAGCTGACCCGCCAGGTGGCCGTCGTGCAGTACCCGACTCTGTCGGTGTCGACCGTGCGCCGCCTCGAGGTGATCGCGCTCACCCCGGCGCGGTTGCTGCTCGTGGTCATCACCGACTCCGGCCGGGTCGATCAACGGATCGTCGAACTCGGCGACCCCATCGACGACCACCAGCTCAGTCAGCTGCGGGAGATGCTCGGCGCCGCGCTGGACGGGAAGCGGATCTCGGCGGCGTCCACCGCCGTCGCCGAACTCGCCGGGCACCTGGACGGGCGCAGCGGGCTTGCCCCCGGTCTGGCTAACGCGGTCGGTCGCTCGGCGACCGTGCTGCTGGAATCGCTGGTCGAGCACCGCGAGGAGCGCCTGTTGCTGGGCGGTACGGCCAACCTGACCCGCAACGCCGCCGACTTCGGCAGCTCACTGCGGTCGGTGCTGGAGGTTCTCGAAGAGCAGGTTGTGGTGCTGCGGTTGCTGGCCGTGCAGCAGGAAGCCGGTAAAGTCACGGTGCGCATCGGTCACGAGACCGAGGCTGAGGAGATGGCCGGCGCCTCGGTGGTGTCCACCGCGTACGGGTCGCAGGGCACTGTGTACGGGGGTATGGGGGTGCTGGGTCCCACCCGGATGGACTATCCGGGAACTATCGCCAGTGTCGCTGCGGTTGCTATGTACATCGGTGAAGTGCTCGGGGCTCGCTAACCTCCGGCCGGCAGACGTTGGGAAGGGTCAGGCGTGGCACGCGACTATTACGGCTTGTTGGGCGTCGATAAGGACGCTAGCGACACCGAGCTCAAGCGCGCCTATCGAAAGCTGGCGCGCACCTATCACCCCGACGTCAACCCCGACGAGGCGGCGCAGGCCAAGTTCAAGGAGATCAGCGCCGCCTACGAGGTGCTGTCCGACCCGGAGAAACGCCGGATCGTCGACCTCGGCGGCGACCCGCTGGAGAACGGCGCCGGCAACGGCTTTGGTGGATTCGGCGGCTCCTCGGGCTTTGGCGGCCTCGGGGATGTGTTCGAAGCGTTCTTCGGCGGCGGCGCGGCCTCGCGCGGCCCGATCGGACGGGTGCGGCCGGGGTCGGACTCGCTGCTGCGCCTGCGCCTGGACCTCACCGAGTGCGCTACCGGGGTGACCAAGCGCGTCACCGTCGACACCGCGGTGCTGTGCGATCGCTGCCAGGGCCGCGGGACCAACGGGGATTCGCGCCCCATGACGTGCGACACCTGCCACGGCCGCGGCGAGGTGCAGAGCATGCAGCGCTCGCTGCTGGGCCAGGTCATGACGTCACGGCCGTGTCCTACCTGCCGCGGAGTCGGCGAGGTGATTCCGGATCCGTGCCACCAGTGCGGCGGCGACGGCCGGGTGCGCTCACGTCGTGAGATCAGCGTCAAGATCCCCGCCGGAGTCGGCGACGGCATGCGCGTTCGGCTGGCTGCCCAGGGCGAGGTCGGCCCGGGTGGGGGACCGGCCGGTGACCTCTACGTCGAGGTGCACGAGCAGCCCCACGACATCTTCGCCCGCGACGGCGACGACCTGCACTGCCACATCTCGGTGCCGATGGTCGACGCGGCGCTGGGCACCACCGTGACCGTCGACGCGATCCTCGACGGCGCCACCGAGATCACCATCCCGGCCGGCACCCAGCCGGGGGCGACCATCGTGCTGCGCGGCCACGGCATGCCGCAGGTGCGGACCGGGGCGCGCGGTGACCTGCACGCCCACATCGAGGTGGTGGTCCCCGAGCGCCTCGACAGCCACGACAACGAGCTGCTGCGCCAGTTCAAAGAGCACCGCGACCGCGAGACCGCCGAAGTCCGCTCGGCGCACGCGCCGCAGAGCGGCGGGCTGTTCAGCCGACTGCGCGAGACCTTCACCGGGCGCTGAGCCCGCGGTGGCCGGCCTGTTCTACGTCGACGCGCTGCCCGAGGTGGGTGCGCTTGCCGTGGTCGGCGGCGACGCCGGCTTCCACGCGGCGACGGTGCGCCGGATCCGGCCCGGTGAGCAGCTGACGCTCGGTGACGGCGCCGGCGTCGTGGCGCAGTGCCAGGTCGAGGAGGCCGACCGCAGCGGATTGCGGGTCCGGGTGCTCGACCGTAGCCAGGTCGCACCGCCGGCCCCGCCGGTGACCGTGGTGCAGGCGCTGCCCAAATCCGAACGATCCGAGCTGGCGATCGAGCTGGCCACCGAGGCCGGTGCCGACGCCTTCGTGGCCTGGCAGGCCGACCGGTGCGTGGCCCGCTGGGACGGCCCGCGAGCCGACAAGGGAGTACGACGCTGGCAGGCGGTCGCCCGGGCGGCCGCCGGGCAATCCCGCCGCGCCCACATTCCGCCGGTGGCTGGCGTGCTGGCGACTTCGGAGCTGGTGTCGTGGGTCGGCGAACAGGTCACCGGCGGCACGACGGTGCTGGTATTGCACGACGCGGCGGCAGCCGGGTTGCCCGACGTGTCCGCGGCACCGGCACTGGCCCTGGTGGTCGGGCCCGAAGGCGGTATCACCGAGGCGGAGCTGACGGCGCTGACCGGCGCCGGCGCCGTCGCCGCCCGGCTCGGACCGACCGTGCTGCGCACCTCCACCGCGGCGGCGGTCGCGCTGGGTGCGCTCGGGGTGCTGACCCCGCGCTGGGGGATTGACTAACCCCGCGGGAGCGGTGCCGTCGCTGAGCATCAGCGACGGCTACGCGGTGTATCGGGGTCCGGTGGGCGGCGGCGGCCCGATCCACCGCCACGGCGCCTTCCAGATCGTCGTCGCCGGGCGAGGCGAAGTGGCGATGGTGGACCCGGCAGGAACGCGTCATCAGACTGCCGCACTGGTCGTCTCGCCGATGGCGCCGCACCGCATCCTGGCCATCCGCGACCTGGTCACCTATTTCATCGAGCCGCACTGCCTGTTCGCCGACCAGCTGCGGCAACGCTATGACGCCGGGATCGCCGCCGCTCCCGAGCTGGGGGAGCTGCGCGAGTCCGATGTCGCGGCCGCCTGCCGGGGCCAGTCGCAGGAGCTGGATCCGCGCCTGGTGACGGCACTGGCACTGCTGGCAGACAGCAACATCGCGATGCCGAGCCTGGCTGCCGAGATCGGCCTGTCGCCGCAGCGCCTGCGCGCGCTGGCGCGCCGGGAACTGGGGATGCCGCTGTCCCGTTGGCGGGTCTGGTCACGGCTGCGTCGGGCCGTCGAAGCCCTGCAGTCGGGCATGCCGTTGGCGCAGGCCGCGATCGCCGCGGGCTTCGCCGATCAGGCCCACTTCACCCGTCAGATGCGGGAGATGATGGGCCTGACACCGTCGGTGGTGCTGCAGGCTCTGGCGTGATCACCGTTTGCGGGCGGTATAGATCGAGATCGTCCCGTTGATGGTGGCCACCACGTCGGCTTCGCGAACCTCGGTGAAGCCGGCGGCCGAAATCAGCTCCGGGAGAACACCATCGGCGTTGGGCTGGGTATCGGTCTTGCCGTCGGCGAACTGGACGAACCGAAACGCCAGGCGCATCAGCCGGGTCCGTTGCAACCCGAAGTCGGCGATCACCAGCCGCCCGCCCGGACGCAGCACCGCGAACATCGACGCCAGGATCGCACGCTTGACGTCCATCGGACATTGGTGCAACACCAGGCTGGATGTCACGCCGTCCATCGATTCCGCGCCCACCGATGCCACCAGGTCGTCGCCCATCCCGGTCAGCCAGCGAACGTGGCCGGCTGACTCGGACTCCGCATCCTTTTGCCGCGCCACCGCCAGGATCTCCGGATCGGGGTCCAGGCCCACGATCTTCGCCTGCGGCTCCACCCGAGCGGCCAGCAGCGCCAACGATCCGGTGCCGCAACCCACGTCCAGGATCGCGTCGCCGGGACGCGGCGCCAGGTGCATGACGGTCAGGCTCCGCCACAGCCGCTCTCGCGTCAGCGCCACCACGTAGTCGAAGAACCGGGCCGGCGCCAAGCGGCCCAGGGCAGGGGTGAAGGTTTCCTCGCTCATACCCGGCAGTTTCGCCCGCGCGGCACCATCCCGTCTTGAACGAACCGCTCATCGGCGACGGTAGGCGGTAGACTCAAGCGTCCGACTCATCGCCGTACCTACGGTACAAACCCCCAGGAAGCAGGTATCGGAAACCCCGTGACGCCCCGCGATACCCCCGCTGCCGGGCCGGCCTCGCAGGTTCGCAGCAGCGTCGATATTCCACCCGACCTGGTCGTGGGCCTGCTGGGTTCCGCAGATGAGAACCTGCGCGCCATCGAACGCCTGCTGACCGCCGACCTGCACGTGCGCGGCAATGCCGTCACCATCTCCGGAGCACCGGCCGATGTCGCCCTGGCTGAGCGGGTGCTCTCCGAGCTGGTCGCGATCGCGGGCCGCGGCCAGCCGCTGACTCCCGAAACGGTCCGCCACAGCGTCGGCATGCTGGTGGGCACCGGCACGGACAGTGCATCGCCTGCCGAAGTCCTGAGCCTCGACATCCTGTCGCGGCGCGGCAAGACCATCCGGCCCAAGACGCTCAACCAGAAGCGCTACGTCGACGCCATCGACGCGCACACCATCGTCTTCGGCATCGGCCCGGCCGGCACCGGCAAGACCTACCTGGCGATGGCCAAGGCGGTCAAAGCGCTGCAGACCAAACAGGTCACTCGCATCATCCTGACCCGTCCGGCGGTGGAAGCCGGTGAGCGGCTGGGGTTTCTGCCCGGCACCTTGAGCGAGAAGATCGACCCGTATCTGCGCCCGCTCTACGACGCGCTGCACGACATGATGGACCCGGAGCTGATTCCCAAGCTGATGAGTTCCGGGGTGATCGAGGTGGCGCCGCTGGCGTACATGCGCGGACGGACGCTCAATGACGCGTTCATCATTCTCGACGAGGCGCAGAACACCACCGCCGAACAGATGAAGATGTTCCTCACCCGGCTGGGCTTCGGCTCCAAGATCGTGGTCACCGGCGACGTCACCCAGATTGATCTGGCCGGCGGGGCGAGATCCGGGCTGCGGGCCGCCGTGGACATCCTCGACGACATCGACGACATCTACGTCGCCGAACTCACCAGCGTCGACGTCGTCCGCCACCGGCTGGTGTCGGAGATCGTCGACGCCTACTCACGCCACGAATCCGAACAGGTCCAGCCGGGATTGGCCATGAACCGGGCGTCGCGGCGCGCCTCGCAAGGCAGGTCGCGCCGATGAGCATTGAGGTCTCCAACGAATCCGGCCTCGACGTCTCCGAGGTTGAGCTGGTCAGCGTCGCCAAGTTCGTGCTGACCAAGATGGACGTCAATCCCGGTGCCGAGCTGTCGATGGTGCTGCTGGACACCGCCGCGATGGCTGACCTGCACATGCGCTGGATGGACCTGCCCGGGCCCACCGACGTCATGAGCTTCCCGATGGACGAACTGGAGCCGGGCGGCCGGCCGGACGCTCCCGAGCCCGGCCCGTCGATGCTCGGCGACATCGCACTGTGCCCGGAGTTCGCCGCCGAACAGGCCGCGGCGGCCGGCCATTCGCTGGGCCAGGAACTGGCGCTGCTCACCGTGCATGGCGTGCTGCACCTGCTCGGCTACGACCACGCCGAGCCGGATGAAGAAAAAGAGATGTTCGCGTTGCAGCGCCGTCTGCTCGAGGAGTGGGTCGCCGATCAGGTGGAGACCTACCGGGCCGAGACCCAGAGCGAGAAGGACCGCCGGCTGCTGGACAAGTCCAGGTACTTCGACGAACCGTGACCGGAACACCGCTGCTACTCGGCGTGATCGCGCTGATCGGTCTGGGCGGGTTGTTCGCGGCAATCGACGCCGCGGTCAGCACCGTCTCGCCGGCGCGGGTCGAGGAACTGGTGCGGGCGAAGCGGCCCGGCGCGGTCTGGCTGGTCAAGCTGATGGCCGAACGCCCCCGCTACATCAACCTGGTGGTGCTGTTGCGCATCACCTGCGAGGTCACCGCGACCGCGCTGCTGGTGCACCTGCTCAGCGCTGTACTCGGCCTGGACTGGGGGCTGTTGGCCGCCGCCGCGGCCATGGTGGTGGTCAGCTTCGTGGTGATCGGGGTGGGGCCGCGGACCCTGGGCCGGCAGAACGCCTACTCGATCGCACTGGCCGCGGCGCTTCCGTTGCAGGTCCTGTCGGTGTTGCTCGCCCCGATCAGCCGCGTGCTGGTGGTGCTAGGTAACGCGCTGACTCCGGGGCGGGGATTCCGCAACGGGCCGTTCGCCTCCGAAATCGAGCTGCGCGAAGTGGTCGACATGGCACAGCAGCGCGGGGTGGTGGCGGCCGACGAGCGCCGGATGATCCAGTCGGTCTTCGAACTCGCCGACACCCCGGCCCGTGAGGTGATGGTGCCGCGCACCGAGATGGTGTGGATCGAACATGACAAATCCGCCGGACAGGCCACGTCATTGGCGGTGCGCAGTGGGCATTCCCGGATCCCGGTGATCGGCGAGAACGTCGATGACATCCTCGGCGTGGTCTACCTGAAAGACCTTGTCCAACAAACCTATTACTCGGTCAACGGGGGGCGGGACACCACGGTGGCGCAGGTGATGCGCCCGGCGGTCTTCATGCCCGACTCCAAGGCGCTCAACGCGCTGCTGGAAGACATGCAGCGCAGTCGCTATCACATGGCGCTGCTGGTGGACGAGTACGGCGCGATCGCCGGACTGGTCACCATCGAGGACGTGTTGGAGGAGATCGTCGGTGAGATCGCCGATGAGTATGACCAAGGCGAAGTCGCCCCGGTGGAAAAGTTGGACGGCAACAGATTTCGGGTCTCGGCGCGGCTGCCGATCGAAGACGTCGGGGAACTCTACGGGGTGCAGTTCGACTCCGGTTTCGACGTCGACACGGTCGGCGGGCTGCTCGCGCTGGAGCTGGGCCGCGTTCCGCTGCCCGGCGCCGAGGTAGTGTCACACGGCCTGCGTCTGCGGGCGGAGGGCAGCCGCGACAGCCGCGGGCGGGTGCGGATCAGCACAGTTCTGGTCAGCCCGGTCGAACCCGCCGGTGAGGAGGCCGCAGTTGAACAGTGACGCACTCGCGGTGCGCGCGTCGAACGTGCACGCATTGCGACCATGCACCCGAAATCTCGCGCTGAGAACACGTTCGGCGAAAGGCGGCTCGTGACTGGATCGGATTCCGGGTTCCATTCCGGCTTCGTATGTTTCGTCGGACGGCCCAACACCGGCAAGTCGACACTCACCAACGCCCTGGTCGGTGCGAAGGTGGCCATCACCTCGAACCGCCCGCAGACCACCCGGCACACCATCCGCGGCATCGTGCACCGAGACGACTTCCAGATCATCCTGGTTGACACCCCCGGTCTGCACCGTCCCCGGACGCTGCTGGGCAAGCGGCTGAACGAGTTGGTCAAAGACACCTATTCGCAGGTCGACGTCATCGGTCTGTGCATTCCCGCCGACGAGCCGATCGGCCCGGGGGACCGCTGGATCATCGAGCAGATCCGCGCGGTCGCACCCAGAACCAAACTGGTCGTCGTTGTCACCAAAATCGACAAGGCCACCCGCGATCACGTCGCCGCGCAACTGGTCGCGGTCGGTGAGCTGGCGCCGGAAGCCGAGATCGTTCCGGTGTCGGCGGTCAGCGGCGAGCAAGTCGATGTGCTGATCGACGTGCTGGCCGCCGCGCTGCCCGTCGGTCCCGCCTTTTACCCGGACGGTGAACTGACCGACGAGCCCGAAGAGACCCTGATGGCCGAGTTCATCCGGGAAGCCGCCCTGGAGGGCGTGCGCGACGAACTGCCGCATTCGCTGGCGGTGGTGATCGAGGAAGTGCGCCCACGCGACGACCGGGAGGACCTGATCGACGTATACGCGATCCTCTACGTCGAACGCGACAGCCAGAAGGGAATCGTGATCGGCCGCGGCGGCGCCCGGCTGCGCGAGGTGGGTACGGCCGCGCGCACGCAGATCGAGAAACTGTTGGGTACCAAGGTGTTTCTCGACCTGCGGGTCAAGGTGGCCAAGAACTGGCAGCGCGACCCCAAGCAGCTCGGGCGGTTGGGCTTCTAGGACGGGGTCAGACCGGCACGTATCGGGCCCGAACGCCGATGGCCACCGCCCGCGGCCGGCGAAACGATATTGGTAGATTCCAGGGATGCCCGTACGCAAGTCGTTGCTTGTCTCCTCGGTTGGCCTCATCGTGTGTGCGCAAGCACTGGCCGGTTGCGGGGGGAGCCAAAAGCCGGTCGATACCACCAAGCTCTTCAACGTTCAGTCGACGTTCGGCTCGGACTTCAAGACCCAGACCAAGGGTCCCAACGACATCGATCCGAAGATCCTCGGGCCGCAGAAGATGCCGCCGGGAGTGACGTTCGACCCCTCCGACTGCGCCGACTTCGCTGCCAACACCGGCCGGCCGCCGAAGGGCATCCGGGGCAAGATGTCGATGGTCTCCATCCTCGGCAACGGCAACCAGCTGGTCGCGATCGCCATGCAGGCCGACCAGGACCTGCCGTACGACGCCGCGGACGCCGAGAAGTGCAAGCACGTCTCGTTCAACGCCGGAAAGCTCACCGGCTACCTCGACGAGGTGGACGCCCCGCAGATCGACCACGCCAAGACCGTGGGTTCGCACTCGGAGATCGAGATCACCGGCAAGGACGGCCAGCAGCAGTCCCGCGAGTCCTACACCTTCACCGCCTACCTGGGCAGCGCGCTGGTGCAGGTCACGGCCAACCCGCAGCCGGTCCGCGGCCAGCCGCCGACGATGGTCGACGCCGACCGGGCGCGCCAGTTGCTGGTCGACGCGGTGTCGGCGCTGCGCGACTAGCCCATGCCGAAGAAGCAGTCGGTCGGCGACGCCCGAGTGCTGATCACCGGCGGCGCCCGCGGGATCGGCGCGGCCACCGCGAAGCTGCTCGCCGCCCGCGGCGCCCGAGTGTGGATCGGCGACGTCGACGAGGACACCTGCCTGCAGACGGCCGCCGAACTCGGCGTCTGCGGTGGTTGGCTCGACGTGACCAGCCCGGCGTCCTGGCGGGACATGCTGGCGCGGATTGAGGCGTCTGAGGGCCCACTGGACGTCCTGGTCAACAACGCCGGAGTCATGCCGCTCGGCGCCTTCGAAGCCGAGACGGAGCAGGTCAGGGATCTGATCCTGGACGTCAATGTCCGCGGCGTGCTCAACGGTATGCAGGCGGTGCTGCCCGGTATGGCCCGGCGGGGCCGCGGCCACGTCGTCAACGTCGCCTCGATGGCCGGCATGATTCCGGTGCCCGGCATGCTCACCTACAACGCGAGCAAATTCGCGGCCCTGGGGGCGTCGCTGTCCGCGCGGCGTGAGTACGCCGGCACCGGTGTCGCGGTCTCGGCGGTGCTGCCTTCGGCGGTGCGGACCGAACTGACCTCCGGCGCCCCGCTGAGCGGCGGCATGCCCACGGTCGATCCGGAGGATGTGGCGGCGGCGATCTTGGCGGTGCTGCGATCACGTGCCGCTCGCCGGTCGGTGCCCCGTTGGGTGGCTCCGGCGTGGACGACGACCGCGTTCGTGCCCGAGTGGCTGCAGAGCCTGGCTCGGCGGCTGCTCGATGATCGGCGGGCGCTCACCTCCATCGACACCGCGGCGCGCAGTGCCTACATCGAGCGGGTGGACCGGCAGGCCCGCGCTCATCATGGCGAGTCGGCCTCGTGACCGAGCGCGAGCCCCGCGTCATCATCATCGGGGCGGGCGTCGCGGGTATCACCACCGCGCACGTTCTGCGTGAGCAGGGCTTCACCGACATCACCGTCCTGGAGAAGGGCTCCGACGTGGGCGGGGTCTGGTACTGGAACCACTATCCGGGACTGCGATGCGACGTGCCCTCGCAGATCTACCAGTTCGGGTTCGCTCCGAAACCCGACTGGCAGCATGCCTGGGCCACCGGCACCGCGATTCAGCGGTATCACCGCGATGTCGTCGACGAGCTCGGGCTGGCGGAGCTGATCAGACTCGACACCGAGGTGACCGACGCGCAATGGGATGAGCGCCGGCACTGGGTTGTCACCACCGCCGCCGGTGAAGAGTTGGTCGCCGACTTCCTGGTCTGCGCGACCGGCGTGCTGCACCACCCGTTTGTCCCCGAGATCCCCGGGCTCGCGGACTTCACCGGCCCGGTGGTGCACACCGCCCGGTGGGACGACGGGCTTGAGACCGGCGGGAAACGGATCGCGGTGATCGGCACCGGTTCCACCGGCGTGCAGGTGGTCTCGGCCCTGCAGCCCGACGCCGCGTCGATCGACCACTATGTCCGTTCGGCGCAATGGATCCTGTGGGCGCCCACGTCGCTTCGACAGCTGCCGGGCGTCGCCGCGGTGCTGGCGCGGCTCCCGAAGCTGCATCGTGCGCTCTACCGGCTGATGGCGTTCGGTGGCTCTGCGCTGCTCACCGATGTCACCACCCGCCCGACGTGGCGGCGCCGGGTGGTGCAGGAGTACGCCCGAGCATGTCTGCGAATCCAGGTGCGCGACAAAGACTTACGGGACAAACTCCACCCCGACTATCAGCCGTTGTGCAAGCGCCAGGTGATATCGGGGACCTACTACCGGGCCATCGGCGCCGATAACGCCGACCTGGTCACCGACGCCATCGCCGAAGTCACCCCGAACGGCATCCGCACCGCCGACGGCACCCACCGGGACACCGACGTGATCGTGCTGGCGACCGGCTTCCACGCCCACAACTACATGCGTCCCATGCGGTTGCATGGGCGGGACGGGGTCAGCATCGACGACGCCTGGGCCAAGGGCCCGCGCGCCTACCAGATGACTGCGATTCCCGGCTTCCCGAACCTGTTCACCGTGTTGGGCCCCAATTCGCCCACCGGATCGATCTCCCTGCAGTACACCTCGGAGCTGACCGCGCGCTACATCGCCCAGTGGCTAGCGAAGTTCCGGGCCGGCGAGCTGACCACCATCGAGGTCACCGATGCGGCCACCACCCGGTTCAACGACGACGTCGCCACCGCAATGGTCCCGACGGTGTGGAACACCGGCTGCAACTCCTGGTACCTCACCGAGGGCGGCGCCGTCGACCTGTGGCCGTTCGACCGCGCGACGATGAAAGCGATGCTGGGCAGCCCCGATCCGGCGGACTTCCACCTCAGCTGACCCAGCCACCTCAGCTGACCCAGCCACCTCGGCTGAGGTGGCCGTCAATCCTCGCCACGTGCCACCGGCCGGGACGGATCCGCACTCCACTGCGACCACGACCCCGGGAACATGGCCGCGGAGCGGCCGGCGGCGGCCAGCGCCGCCACGATCACCGTGGCGCTGATCCCCGAACCGCAGTAGGTCCCCACCGTGTCGTCGGCGCCGACACCGCGGTCGGCCAGCAGTCCGGCGATCGCGTCGTCGGGCAGGAAGGTTCCGTCGGCGGCCAGCAGGGCGGTGAACGGCAGGTTCTTCGCGCCCGGAATGTGACCGGCGGCCGCATCGATCGGCTCCACCTCGGCACGGAACCGCTCCGGGGCGCGGGCGTCGAGCAGTGCCACCGAGCCGGTGCGGGCGGCTTCGCCCGTCTCGTCGGCGGTCAGCGTCGGCCGCAGACCCTCATAGAGGTCCTCGGGCAGCAGGGTGACGTTGCCCGGCTCGGGGGAGACCTCGCCGGTCTGCAGCTCGCCGCCGGCTGCCGTCCACGCCGACAGGCCACCGTCGAGAATGCGCACATCGGCCACCCCGGAGGTGGTCAGCAACCACCACAGTCGCCCGGATGCGGCCCGGTTCCAGTCGTCGTAGACCACCACCGGCCGATTGCGCCGCACCCCCCATCGGCGGGCGGCGGCCTCCAGATTGCGTCCGGTGGGCAGCGGGTGCCGACCACGGTCGGGCACGGTGTGGTCGGACAACTCGTCTTCGAGTGAGACGTACACCGCACCCGGAAGATGGCCGTGAAGATATGCCTGATGCCCGTCCGGTGCCTCCAGGCTCCAGCGGACGTCGAGGACGGTCACCGGATCACCGGCCCGCAGGAGCTCGGTGAGCTCCGCGGCGGTGATCAGGACCTTGTTGCGCGGGCCCACCGCGGGGATCCGCTCAGTAGTTGTTGCAGGAGCCGGCGACCGAGGTGATGGTGTCCATGTACTGCTGGGCCGCCGGCATGGTCCGGAGCTGAGCGGCCTGTTCCTGGCGCTGAGCGGGAGTGGAGCTCAAAAAGCTCTGCAGGATGCTGCCGACCATCGGATTTGCGTTGAGCTTGGCCGCGGCAGCGGGGTTCTCCGCGTTCAGTGCCGCGGTCACCTGCGAGTACGTGCAGGTGGTGTTGATTACCGAGTCGAGGTCGGGGGCCGCGGCGGCGAAACCGGCTCCGGCGGAGAGCGCTACAGCCGCGCTGCCAGCTGCGACAGCGAATCTGGTCAACGACAGAGAGGCCATTTTGTGGACGCCTTTCACCAGTGCACCTTTTCGGGGATGCGGAGACCTACTTGAAGACGGGCCAAGCTTAGCGGACCTCCGCTTAACCCGCTGAAGTCGCAGCTAGCGGCGTTCTGGGCGGCTCACGAGCCGTGGCCGGGCTCGGTACGCCACCACGGCGTGGGTTGCCGGGCCGCCCAGCCGTTGATGCCCTCCAGCTCAGCGGCCAGCGACACCAACAAGCCGTCGCTGTTGGCCGGCCCCATCAACTGCACGCCGATCGGCAGCCCCTCGGAGGTGAACCCGGCCGGCACGTTGATCGACGGCCAACCCAGCAGGTTCCACGGCCAGGTCACCGGGCAGGCCGCGATCATGATGCGGTCGGTCTCCCAGCTGCCCAGGTCGTCGAACGTATGCACCAATGGTGGCGGCTGGGCGGTGGTGGGCGCCAGCACCACGTCGACGATGCGGAAGATCGAGCCCACCCGGCGCTGATCCCGGGTCTCGTGAGCGCGGGCCTTGCGCAGCACGGCCTGCGACAGCAGCCGGCCGGTGCGCATGTTGGCATGCGTCCGCGGGTCGAGGTTGACGGCGCCACCGAGGCCGTTGGCGGCGGTCAACACTCCGGCGGTGGACCGGGACAGGAAATTCCACGACAGTCGCAGCCCGTAGTCGGGGTTCCCGGGAACCACGGTGTGCCCGAGCAGGCGCAGCTGCTCGGCGGTGCGTTCCAGCGCCGCCCTGATCTCCGGATCCAGCCGAGCCGGGAACCCGGTGTAGGGAAACCGCGTCGACAGCGCGATACGCAGTTGCCCCGGAGCGGTCCGCACATAGTCCGAGACCGCCATCGGCGGCGGCTTGTGCAGGTCTCCGTCGGCATTGCCGGAGACCGCGTCCAGCACCAGCGCCGCGTCCTCGACGGTGCGAGCCAGCACCCCGTTGACGGTCAGCCCGTTGAACGCCTCCGGCAGCGGCCAGGTGGAGATGCGGCCGCGCTGCGGCTTGATGCCGACCAGATGCGTCCACGCGGCGGGGATGCGCACGCTGCCGGCTCCGTCGGATCCGATTGCCGCGGCGACCAGCCCCGCGGCCACCGCGGCGGCGCTGCCCCCCGACGACCCACCGGGGGTGTGCCGGCGAGACCAGGGATTGCGGGTGTGGCCGAACCCGGGGCCGCTGGTGAAAGGCCACTGGCCCAACTCGCAGGTGTTGGTCTTGCCGACGATCACCGCGCCGGCGGCCCGCAGGCGGCGCACCACCTCCGCGTCGTGGCCGGCGGGCTCGACGTACCCGGAGGTGCCGAACGAGGTGGCCACACCCGCGATATCGGTGTCGTCTTTGACCGCGATCGGGATGCCCAGCAGCGGGGCGCGGTGGCCCGCGGCCCGACGCCGGTCGGCTTCGGCGGCGCTGACCAGCGCCGACTCCGTGAACACCACCCGGAAGGCGTTCAGGGTGGACTGGCTGGCGTCGATGGCGTGCAGCGCCCGGCGCACCAGGTCGACAGAGGTCGCCTCGCCGCTGGCCAGCTGGTAGAGCTGCTCGGTGAGGGTGGGGAAGCGGGTGCCGGACGCCGCGGGCGGGTGGGTCATCGGTGATGAGAGTATCGGCGTGCCACGCCGGTGGGTGTCCTCGAAACACCCCCTCGCGATGCGAAACTGGTCCGATGCGGCTGTACCGGGACCGGGCGGTGGTGCTGCGCCAGCACAAGCTCGGCGAAGCCGACCGGATCGTCACTTTGCTCACCCGCGACCACGGGCTGGTCCGCGCGGTGGCCAAGGGGGTGCGTCGTACCCGCAGCAAGTTCGGTGCCCGGCTGGAGCCGTTCGCCCACATCGACGTGCAGCTGCACCCCGGCCGCAACCTCGACATCGTCACCCAGGTGGTGTCGGTGGACGCGTTCGCCACCGACATCGTCAGCGACTACGGCCGCTACACCTGCGCCTGCGTGATCTTGGAGACCGCGGAACGCCTGGCCGGTGCCGAGCGGGCCCCGGCGACGGCGTTGCACCGGCTCACCGTCGGTGCGCTGCGCGCGGTGGCCGACGGCCGGCGCTCCCGTGAGCTGGTGCTGGACGCCTATCTGCTGCGTGCCATGTCGGTGGCCGGGTGGGCGCCGGCACTGACCGAGTGCGCCCGTTGCGCCACCCCCGGTCCGCATCGGGCATTTCACGTCGCGGCCGGTGGCAGCGTCTGCGGGCACTGCCGCCCGGCTGGTTCGACCACCCCGCCGATGGGTGTGCTGGATCTGATGTCGGCGTTGCACGACGGCGACTGGGAGGTCGCCGAGCTTTCCACGGCGGCGCATCGCAGCCATGCCAGCGGATTGGTGGCCGCGCATCTGCAGTGGCACCTGGAGCGCCGGCTGCGGACGTTGCCGTTGGTGGAGCGGGTTCAGCATCGGCCGGCCGGGCACGACGTCGAGGCTGAAGTTGAGGTTCAGCCCCAGGCCACCGGCAGCGACGGCTGATCGCACCGGGCGCCGACCTGGGGATTGTGTCCGTTTCGGTGGACTATGCGGGTGTCAGCGGTACGCTGATGCGACTTCACGATCCCTAGGTTTAATCAGGAAGGCAGGCCGAATGTTTCACGACACCGGGTGGGGGCGCTGGGCGCACAGGACGACACCGGGCTACGGAGCCGGTATCGGTGCGGCGGCCGGGGCGCTACTCGTCGTGGGAATGATCCCGGCCGTGGCTTCCTGCGCGCGGGCCGCCGAACCCGGCCCGGCTGCCGGGATCACGGCGCCGTTGCCGTCGAACGGCCCCGGTGCTGATGGTGCCGATGGCGCTGACGGCGCCAACGGAGCTGATGGCGCTCCCGGGGCTGACGGTGCCCCCGGCGCCGGCGGCCAGGGCGGTAAGGGTGGCCAGGGCGGTAAAGGTGGCCAGGGCGGCAAGGGTGGCCAGGGCGGTAAAGGCGGCGCCGGCGGCCAAGGCGGTATGGGCGGGCGCGGCGGGAACGGCGGTGCCGGTGGTGCCGGCGGTGCCGGTGGCCAACCCGGCCTGGGCGGTGCCGGCGGTGCTGGCGGAGCGGCCGGACCTGGCGGAACACCGGGCCAGCCGGGCCAGCCCGGACAGCCCGGGGAGCCCGGCCACGCTCACTGAGCCGGTTCGATACAACCGTTCCAAATCACCGGGCGGCGTGCTCCGATGTGAGCCACGCCGCACCGGCCAAATCTGCCCCCGCTAAAGTCTGATCCGATCCGGCGGGGGGCAATTCGACAAGGAGCCACAAAGAAGTGACCGAGAATCCACGTGCAGACGTCGTCTCCCGGCAGTACGAGCGGTGGACCTACCCGCCGCCCATCCACGACCTGCAGGCATGGTCGGCCGGAAACTGGGAGTGGTTCGACCCGAGCCACGCGCACCGGGTGCTGTGGCCGGACCGTGAGTACCGCCCCGACCTCGACATCCTGATCGCCGGCTGCGGCACCAACCAGGCGGCGGTCTTCGCCTACAACAACCCTCAGGCCCGGGTGGTGGCCGTCGACATCAGCGCGTCGTCGTTGGGGCACCAGCAGTACCTCAAGGACAAGCACGGCTTGTGGAACCTGGAGCTGCACCAGCTGCCGATCGAGGAGCTGGCCACGCTCGGCCGGGACTTCGACCTGGCGATCTCGACGGGCGTGCTGCACCACATGGCCGACCCGAAGGTGGGCATGAAGGCGATCGCAGAACGGCTGCGGCCCGACGGCGTCGCCGGCATCATGCTCTACGCGCGCTACGGCCGGATCGGCATCGAGATTCTGGAGTCGGTCTTCCAGGACCTGGGGTTGGAGCAGAACGACGAGTCGATCCAGACCGTCCGCCAGGCCATCCGCCTGCTGTCGCAGGACCACCCGGTCCAGCCGTACCTGAAGATCGCCGGCGACCTGGCCTCGGACTCGGGCCTGGTGGACACGTTCCTGCACGGCCGGGCGAAGAGCTACGACGTCGACGGCTGCATCGATCTGGTCCAGTCGGCCGGGTTGGACTTCCAGGGCTGGCTGCTCAAGGCGCCGTACTACGCCCACGATGTGGCGGTGCCGTCCGCCGGCTTCTACGACAAGGTGAACGCCTTGCCGGAGGAGAAGATCTGGTCGGTGATGGAGCGCATCCACACCCTCAACGCGCGGCACTTCTTCATCGCCACTCGCCCCGAGCGGGCCAAGAGCAGCTACACGATCGACTTCTCGACGCCGGAGAGCCTCGACTACGTGCCGCTGTTCCGCTGGAAGTGCGGCTTGAACGGCAACGAGATCTTCCGCTCGGGCTGGCGTATGCCGCTCAACCCGGCTCAGCTGCCGTTCGTCCAGAGCATCGACGGTCGTCGCAGCATTCGTCAGATCGCCGCGGACCTGGCGCAGGCCGGCGGCCCGTCGCGCGGGAGCGCTGCGGACCTGGAGAAGTTCGGCCGCAAGCTGTTCCAGTCGCTGTGGCGTCTGGACTTCGTCGCGATGGATCTGGGTGCCGGTTCCTGATCGTCGGTATGGCCGGTAAGCCGCCGCGGCGACCGCATGGTCGCCGCAGGCGGCGCCGGCCCGGTCGGGCAGGATAGGGCGCATGGTGTTGAATCGGGCCAATCGGAAGGCTGCCTTCCCGCAACTGCCCGCGGCACCCGACGACTATCCGGTGTTCCCGGACAAGTCCACCTGGCCGGTGGTCTTCCCGCAGCTGCCCTCGCCGCCGGGCGGTGGGCCGTGCCGCCCCCCGCAGCACACCTCCAAGGCCGTCGCCCCGCAGATCCCCGCCGAGGCGCTGCCCAACCACGTTGCCGTCGTCATGGACGGCAACGGCCGCTGGGCGACCCAGCGCGGGTTGGGTCGCACCGAGGGGCACAAGATGGGCGAGGCGGTGCTGATCGACATCACCTGCGGCGCCATCGAACTCGGTATCAAGTGGCTGACCGTGTACGCGTTCTCCACCGAGAACTGGAAGCGCTCGGCTGAAGAGGTCCGCTTCCTGATGGGCTTCAACCGCGAGGTGGTGCGTCGGCGCCGGGAGAACCTCAACGCGATGGGCGTGCGGATGCGCTGGGTGGGTTCGCGGCCGAAGATGTGGCGCAGCGTGATCAAAGAATTCGAGATCGCCGAAGCCATGACCGTCGGCAACGACGTCATCACCATCAATTACTGCGTCAACTACGGTGGGCGCACCGAGATCGCCGAAGCCGCACAGGCCATCGCCCGGGAGGCGGTGGCGGGCAAGCTGAACCCGAGCCGGATCAACGAGGCCACCATCGCGCGGCATCTGCACCGGCCCGACATGCCCGACGTCGATTTGCTGATCCGCACCTCGGGCGAGCAGCGGTCGTCCAACTTCATGCTGTGGCAGGCGGCCTACGCCGAGTACATCTTTCAAGAGAAGCTGTGGCCGGACTACGACCGCCGCGACCTGTGGGAGGCCTGCGAGCAGTACGCCTCGCGACAGCGCCGGTTCGGAACGGCGTGATGACGGCACTGGCCGACCGCCTTGCCGCGCTGCTCGCCGAGGTGCTGGCCGTTGATGCCGAGCCCGACGGTGCGCTGACCGTCCGCCACGACGGGACACTGGCGTCGTTGCGGGTGGTGCCGATCGCCGAGGATCTCGAGCTGGTGTCGCTCACCCAGATCCTGGCGTGGGATCTGCCGCTGACCGAGAAGCTGCGCGAGCGTGCTGCCGAGCAGGCGAACCTCAGCCAGCTCGGGACCGTCACCCTGGTCGAGAAGGACGCCGAGTCCGCAGATGTGATGCTGCGCTACAACTTTCCCGGATCGGGCCTGACCGACGACGCGTTGCGCACGCTGGTCCTGTTGGTGTTGGCCAAAGGCGTCGACGCCCGGGATGCACTCAGCGCCTGAGGAGTGCGGGGCTCACTTGCGGCAGTCGGCGCAGGTGCCGAAGATCTCGATGGTGTGGCCCACGTCGGAGTAATTGTGTTCGGCGGCGATGCGGGCCGCCCACTCCTCGACTTCGCGATCGCCCACTTCGACGGTGGCCCCGCAGTCCCGACACACCAGGTGGTGGTGATGATGATCGGAGCAACGCCGGTACACCGATTCGCCGGTGTCAGAACGCAGCGTGTCGACCTGGCCGGCCGAGGCCATCGCCTGCAACGTGCGATAGACGGTGGTCAGTCCGATGTTCTCGCCACGCTCACGCAGCGCGTCGTGCAGCTCCTGCGCCGACCGGAAATCGTCGACGGTCTCCAGCAACGCCGAAATCGCCGCCCGCTGCCGGGTGGAGCGCACGCCGGGGGCGGTCAACGGTCCTCACCGGCATGGGCCACGGCGTCGATGGCGATGTGCGCCAGGTGATGATCGGCCAGCCGGTAGAGCACTTCGCGGCCGGAACGTTCCCCGGCGACCACCCCGGCTGCCTTGAGGATCTTGAGGTGCTGACTGACCAGCGGCTGGGGCACCCCCAGCGCGTCGACGAGCTCGTGCACGCAGCGTTGCGACTCCCGCAGTTGCAACACGATCGCGATGCGCACCGGGGCGGCCAGCGCACGGAGCAATTCCCCGGCGGCGTCGAGGATCTCCCGCGGCGGAGTCGCGGGGAAGGCAGGACCGCTGTGTTGGTGGCCGTCGGCCATCAGACCCGACGCTGAGGAGGGCACAGCACCACCTCCGGACGCGTTGGAAATCATTTTCAGCTGGCATCCACTGTTCCATGCGTGATGACGCATGTCAAAGAACTCCGGCGGTATCGATACGATGACTGATGTTTTGCGTGTCGGCGTTGCCGGCGCGGTCCCGTCCAGACAGGAGAGCACCCCCTCGTGGCGTCCATCATCGACACCGTTGCCAATCTGGCCAAGCGACGCGGCCTGGTCTTCCAGTCGGGCGAAATCTACGGCGGCACAAAGTCGGCGTGGGACTACGGCCCACTCGGGGTGGAGCTCAAGGAGAACATCAAGCGCCAGTGGTGGCGCTCGGTCGTGACCTCCCGCGACGACGTCGTCGGCTTGGACAGTGCGATCATCCTGCCGCGTCAGGTGTGGGTGGCCTCCGGGCACGTCGCGGTGTTCAACGACCCGCTGGTGGAGTGCCTCAACTGCCACAAGCGGCACCGGCAGGATCACATGCAGGAAGCGGTGGCACTGAAAAAGGGGGGTAACCCTGACGACGTGCCGATGAGCGAGATCGCCTGTCCGGACTGCGGTACCAAAGGCGAGTGGACCGAGCCCCGTGACTTCAACATGATGCTCAAGACCTACCTGGGGCCGATCGAGTCCGAAGAGGGCCTGCACTACCTGCGGCCCGAGACGGCACAGGGCATCTTCGTCAACTTCGCCAACGTGGTGACCACGGCACGTCGCAAGCCGCCGTTCGGAATCGGCCAGATCGGCAAGAGCTTCCGCAACGAGATCACTCCCGGCAACTTCATCTTCCGGACCCGCGAGTTCGAGCAGATGGAGATGGAGTTCTTCGTCGAACCGTCCACCGCAGCCGAGTGGCACAAGTACTGGATCGACGCGCGCCTGCAGTGGTACGTCGACCTGGGTATCAAGCGTGAGAACCTGCGCCTCTATGAACACCCGCTCGAGAAGCTGTCGCACTACTCCGCCGGCACCACCGACATCGAGTACAAGTTCGGTTTCGCCGGGAACCCGTGGGGTGAGCTGGAGGGCATCGCCAACCGCACCAACTTCGACCTGACCACGCACTCGGAGCATTCCGGTGTGGACCTGTCGTTCTACGACCAGGCATCCGACACCCGCTACGTGCCGTACGTGATCGAACCGGCAGCCGGCCTGACCCGTTCGCTGATGGCCTTCCTGGTGGACTCGTACCACGAGGACGAGGCCCCCAACGCCAAGGGCGGGGTGGACAAGCGCACAGTGCTGCGGCTGGACCCGCGACTGGCGCCGGTCAAGGCCGCGGTGTTGCCGCTGTCGCGCAACGCGGACCTGTCGCCCAAGGCTCGGGACTTGGCCGCCGAGCTGCGCCAGTCCTGGAACGTGGAGTTCGACGACGCCGGGGCGGTCGGGCGGCGCTACCGGCGCCAGGACGAGATCGGCACCCCGTTCTGCATCACGGTCGACTTCGACTCGCTCGAAGACCACGCCGTCACGGTGCGCGAGCGCGACACCATGTCTCAGGAGCGGGTGGCCATCGACGCGGTCTCCGACTACCTGGCCGTGCGCCTGAAGGGCTGCTGACCGACGTCAGTCCCCGGTGGCTTCGGGGGTTATCGGCCTGAACGGTTTGAACCACTCGGTCCGGGCCTGCCAGGACCGCGCGGATGCGTAGGCGAAAGCCAGGCTGGCCGCCCCCGCGAAGATCCAGGTGGGCAGTGTGAGGGTACTTCCGATCAGCACGCTGATCAGCTGGTAGGACATGGCTGCGGCCTTCAGGGCGATCCAGGCCAGGTACTGTTCGGCGGACGACGTGGAGCGCGGATCGCTGCGCAGGGTCAGTAACACCCGGCCGGTGAGCCCGAACAGGTAGAGCGCGGAGAGGCAGATCAGCGTCCAGTACACGGTGAACCATGGGCCGCGGGTCGCGAAGACGTCCTGACACGGGGGCCGTCCCCGGTCAGCGATGAAGAACATGATGATCGCCAGCGGCAGAACCAATTTCAGCGGAGTCTTGATGTAGCGACGCTCCAACCGTTTGGCGCGGTCCTGATCGTCCAGTCGGGTCACCAGATGCCCGGACATAGTCACCACCGCGGCGAACATGCAGAGTGCAGCAAGCAGGCCGGCGACGTTCCACACCCCAAGCGCGCTGTGCAGGAGCGGGTCGAGAAGCCCCCACCCCACCGGGGACATGAGCACGACCGCGCCACCGATGAAGACCAGGATGCGGGAGGGATTGCTGTCCCAGCGTGACCCCCAGGTGTCGCGGCGGACCCACAGCGCGTAGCCGCACGCCACCAGGGGCACCACTACGGCGATATTGACCAGACCCAACATGGTTTACCGGAGGGCTAAAACCGGCCGCCACCGCCGAGGAAGCCGCCGCCCGAAGAGGAGCCGCCGAATGAGGTCGGGCTCCAGCCGCCCCCTCCGCCTCCACCGCCGAAGCCGCCGCCACCCCCGGAGAGGATGTTGCCGATGATGATTCCGCCCAACATGGCGCCGGTGTCGTTGCCGCCGCCGGGGCCGCTGCCGTAGCGCCCGTAGTAGGCCCGTTGCGCGGACTGCACGTCCGCCTTGGCCAGGGACTGCGCCGCGGCGGCCAGCGTGGCCGCGCCGTTGGCCTGGGTGATGGCTCCGGCGACATCGGTGGCGCGCTTGTCGTTGGCCGCGTCGAGTCGGCGCCGTGCCTCGGCCAGCCGGGTGCGCGCCTCCGGCCCGACACTGCCGCGACGGGTGTCGATGTAGTCGGACACGGCGCGGATGCGCGACGACGCGGTGAACAGGGCCTGCTCGAGGGTGCGGGCCAAACGCTCGGCGGCTGCGCGTTCCTCGGCGACGGTGTCCAGCAGCTGGTCCAGTTCGCCGTCGGCCTTGATCAGCGCGGTGAAGGCCCCCAGGGGATCTCCCGAGGTGCGGGCGGTGGCGACGGCCTTGACCACGGTGTCGCGGGCGGCGGTCAGCTGGGACTTGTGGGTGCCCACCCCGCGCTGCAGCTGGGCGGCGGCCTGCGCGATACCGGCCTCGGCGTCGGCGATGGTCTCTGGCAGCGTGGCGACCGCGTGGCGGATGTCGCTGGCGGCATTGTCCACCGCGTCGAGCAGCGCCCGGCCCTGGCCCAGCCCCGACTCGGCGGCCCGCACCGCGTCCACCAGGTCGCTTTGCCCGCCGGTGACCGGGCGGTCGGCCAGGCTGCGCGCCCGGGTGATGTTGCGCTCGGCGAAGGCCGCTCGGTCCTGTGCCGTCTTGACGTTGCCGGACACCGAACTGAGCGCGGTGGCGTCGAATTCGGTGTGCAACGCGACCAGATGCTGTTCGGAGGCCGGAATGCGGCCGGTCAGCTCGACCAGTTGCTGGGTCAGCGCGTCGAGGCGGTCGGCGGCGTTGAGTACCAGATCGCGCAACTGCTCGAACGAGGCGCGCTGGGTCTCCAGTTCGCGGTCCGCCTTGGAGGCGGTGACGATCACCCCGGTCAGCAGGTCGCGCTGTTGGGCCGGCGTCTCGGGGATGTCGTCGTCGAGTTGCTGGCGCACCGTGAAGGCGTGTTCCATGGCCGCCTTGGCCGAGGCAACGGCCTGCGCGAACGGCCGGGTGCGCTCCTCGCCGAACTCTTCGACGGCCAACTCCAGTTCGTTGGCGCTGGTACGCACCGCGTTGTCGACTTCGACGACCTTCTCCCGCGACAGGGCGTCCAGCGCGAACACCGGCACGTCGGACAGTGCGTTGGGGTCGGTGGAATCGACCCGCCGGGCCGCCGCCAGGGCCGCGGCGTGGCGCCGGCGCCGCAGATGACGCACCACCAGCAGCACCACCAGGCCGGCGGCCGCCACCGCGGCCAGGGCGATCAAGATCGGTGCCCAGCTCACCTCGGCGGGCGCGGCGGCCGCGTCCAGTCCGGTGGCGGCCGCTGAGGCCGCCGCGGCCCAGTCGCCACGGTGCAGGGCCGGCTCGATCTGGTTGCGCCGCAATGCGTCGACTTTGCCAGTGCTGATCTCGGAGATCCCGTTGGACACCAGGAAGGCGTAGCTGCGGTCGGCGATGGCCACCGCGAGCACGGCGTCGTTGCTGCCGAGATCGCTGAGCCGCGCCGTGCTGCGGCCCCAGTCCTCGGCGGTCTGGCCGGAGAACACGTCGACGTAGACCACCCACAGCCGGATGTGCCGGTCGGCGTAGAGCTTGTCGATCGCGTCTTGCACCCCGGCGCGCTGGGACTGCGACAGGGCTCCGGCGCTGTCGGTGATCGAGCTGGGCAGACGCATCGGAGGCTGCGCCGCGGCGCTCGGAGCTACCAGCAGCACTGCGATGAGAAACGCCAGGGCGGCGCCGGCCAGGCGGGTGATGCGCATGCTGGCCAATCTATATGCGATCCGGGGGTGCTCGACGCCAATTCTGTGACCGGTTCACTCGGTTTCGCCGCGGGTCGTGTGCCCAGCTTCGGCCCGCCGTGTCGTGGACCCGGACGAGGTCAAAATAGACTGGCGGCGGTGGCCACAAACTCCTACGACAGCTACGACGCGCACGACCGCGACCGCATCGTGGCGGAGTCGTCGAAAACCGCCGGCCTGCCCGGAACCGGCGGCCAGCACCGGACCGACTTTGCCCGCGACCGGGCCAGGGTGCTGCACAGCGCTGCGCTGCGCCGGCTGGCCGACAAGACTCAGGTCGTCGGCCCCCGAGACGGGGACACGCCGCGCACCCGGCTGACGCACTCGCTGGAGGTGGCGCAGATCGGGCGGGGGATGGCGATCGGACTGGGCTGTGATCCTGACCTGGTGGACCTGGCCGGATTGGCCCACGACATCGGCCACCCGCCCTACGGCCACAACGGTGAGCAGGCGCTCAACGAAATCGCCTCGGGCTGCGGAGGTTTCGAAGGAAACGCGCAGAACTTCCGGATCCTGACCAGTTTGGAGCCGAAGGTCCTGGGGCCCGACGGTGCCAGTGCGGGGCTGAATCTGAGCCGGGCGGCACTGGATGCGGTCACCAAATATCCGTGGCGCCGTCGCGCGGCAGACGGCTCGCTCCGGACCAAGTTCGGCTTCTACGACGACGACCGGGCGGCCGCCGACTGGATGCGCCGCGGGGCGCCGGAGGGACGGGTCTGTCTGGAGTCGCAGATCATGGACTGGGCCGACGACGTCGCCTATTCGGTGCATGACGTTGAAGACGGCGTCATCTCGGGCCGGATCGATCTGCGGGTGCTTGCCGATGCGTCGACGGTGGCCGAGCTGACACGTTTGGGCGACCCCAACGGGGTGCACGATCTGGCTGGGGCGGCTCGCCGGCTCACCGAACTGCCGGTGGTGGCCGCGGTCGGTGATTACGACGCGACCCTGTCGGCGTCGGTGGCACTCAAACGGTTGACCAGTGAACTCGTCGGGCGCTTCGCCTCCGCAGCGATCACCGCCACCCACGCTGCCGCCGGCCCCGGGCCGCTGACCCGCTACCAGGCAGACCTCGTTGTGCCCGAACTGGTGCGGGCCGAAGTGGCCGTGCTGAAAACCCTTGCGGTGCAGTTCATCATCTCCTCGGATCAGCACCGCAGGATTCAGGCCGCTCAGCGTGAGCAGGTGCACGAGGTGGCACACCGGTTGCTCGCCACGGCGCCGGGCAGCCTGGACCCGATCTTCGTTCCGGCGTTTACCGCCGCAGCCGACGACGGCGCGCGGTTGCGGGTGGTCGTCGACCAGATAGCGTCGTGCACCGAGGGGCGGCTGGAACGCCTCGTCGCGGGTTGAGCGAACGAACTCAGCTCAGCTTGGCGACCTTGTCCATCATGGCCCGCACGACATCGGTGCTGCTGGTCTGCGGGTCGCCGGAACCACTGGCGTTCTCGGTTCCGGTGAAGGCGATCAAGACTCCGACAATGCAGTTGTCCTGCAACCCGATGGCCCGGGTGTCGGGCGCCTTGGGGCTCTTGTCCAGCACGATCGATGCCGCCAGGACGTCGTCGGTGACCCGCACGTCGGTGATGTGCATTTCGGTGCCGGGAAGGTGCGGCGACCCAGCCGTGTCCGGGTCGGCAGCGTTGACCGGTTGCCCGTCGCAGTGTTTCCACTGCTCGGTGAACTTCTCGAACAGCTGCCGGGCGTCCGCCGCGCTGGGCAGGGCGACCACGGCTTCCTTGACGAACATCACCCGGGTGTCGAGCGGCTTGAAGCCGTCGCGGGCGGGTTCGGAATCGATCCAGGTTTCACGCGCGTAGCTCTGGACCGGCGCCGACGCGTACACGCTGCGCTGCGCGACGTCGAGGACCCCGACGCAGTCACCGGGGGTTGCCGAGTCGTCCATCGCCTCCAGACCGCCGTAGGACGGCGGGCCGGTGACCGTCGTGAAGGGCTGATCCAGCATGGCGGTCAGCTCGGTGCCGCTGAGCAGCACCTGCTTGACGGTCTCGCCGGTGACGCCGGCCGCACTCCGGGACCGGTCGGGCAGCACCAGCCACGTCACCAACCCCACGACCGCCAGTGCGACGACAGCGAGGACGAGCAGCAGGCGAGGTCGCTTGGATTTCGCCGCCGTGGACTGCTCGGACAGACTCATGCGCGCTCCCTGACGTCGACGTTGACCAGGCGAGCTTAAAACATGGCGGCTTGTGACTGGCTGTGCGCTCTAGACTGACCCGGTGCCAGGCCGTATCTCCGATCGCGACATCGCCGCCATCCGCGAACGTGTCCGGATCGAGGACGTGGTCGGTGACTACGTGCAGCTCAGGCGCGCCGGCGCGGACTCGCTGAAGGGGCTGTGCCCGTTCCACAACGAGAAGTCGCCGTCTTTTCACGTCCGGCCCAACCACGGCCTCTTCCACTGCTTCGGCTGTGGGGAAGGCGGCGACGTGTACGCCTTCATACAGAAAATCGAGCACGCCAGCTTCGTCGAGGCGGTGGAGCTGTTGGCCGACCGGGTCGGCCACACCATCACCTACACCGGCGCGTCGGCGACCAACATCCAGCGCGAGCGCGGTGGCCGCAGCCGGTTGATCGCCGCCAATGCGGCGGCCGCCGAGTTCTACACCGCGGCGCTGAGCAGCCCCGAGGCAGCGCCGGCGCGAAAATATCTCACCGAGCGAAACTTCGACGCCGCGGCCGCCGAACGGTTCGGTTGCGGCTTCGCCCCGTCCGGGTGGGACGGCCTGACCAAACATCTGCTGCGTAAAGGCTTCGAGTTCAAGGAACTGGAGGCTGCGGGTCTGTCCCGGGAGGGGCGCCGCGGTCCGATGGACCGATTCCACCGCCGGCTGCTGTGGCCGATCCGTTCGTCGGCGGGGGAGGTGATCGGGTTTGGTGCCCGCCGGCTGTTCGACGACGACCCGATGGAAGCCAAGTACGTCAACACCCCGGAGACCACGCTCTACAAGAAGTCCAACGTGTTGTTCGGCCTCGACCTGGCCAAACGGGACATCGCCCGTGGGCACCAGGCGATCGTCGTCGAGGGCTACACCGACGTGATGGCGATGCATCTGGCCGGGGTCACCACCGCGGTCGCCTCGTGCGGTACCGCCTTCGGCGATGAGCACCTGGCGATGCTGCGCCGACTGATGATGGACGACAAGTTCTTTCGAGGTGAACTGATCTACGTCTTCGACGGCGACGCGGCGGGGCGGGCCGCTGCGGTCAAGGCGCTGGAGGGTGAGCAGCAGCTGGCCGGGCAGTCGTTCGTCGCGGTCGCCGCCGACGGCATGGACCCGTGTGATCTGCGCCTGGCGCACGGTGACGAGGCGCTGCGCGACCTGGTGGCGCGCCGCACCCCGCTGTTCGAGTTCGCGGTTCGTACCGCGCTCTCGGAGATGGACCTGGACACGGCCGAGGGCCGGGTCGCCGCGCTGCGCCGCTGCGTGCCGATGGTCGCCCAGATCAAGGACCCGACGCTGCGCGACGAGTACGCGCGCCAGCTCGCCGGCTGGGTGGGCTGGGACGATGTCGCACAGGTCATCGGCCGGGTGCGTGCGCAGGCCAAGAACGACGCCAAGGGCGACAGCAGGGGCCGGGAACGTCAGGTGCCGCGAGCGGCCGCCAAACCCGCCGAGCAGCCGGCGGTCGCACGACCCAACCCGGCGGATCCGACGTTGTGGCCGCAGCGCGAGGCACTCAAGGCGGCCCTGCAATTCCCGGCGTTGGCCGGGCCGGTCTTCGACACCCTGACGGTGGAGAGTTTCACCCACCCCGGTTATGCCGCGGTGCGCTCCGCGATCGATGCGGCTGGGGGGACCGCAGGGGTGGCCGGCCCCGGCGGTGCGCAGTGGATCGAAACGGTGCGCGAGCAGACGCCCTCGTCACTGACCACCGCGCTGATTCACGAGTTGAGTGTGGAGGCCATTCGCGTCGATGACGACAAGCTGCCGCGTTATATCGGCGGGGTGCTGGCCCGGCTGCAAGAGGTGTGGGTGGGCCGACAGATCGCCGAGGTCAAGTCCAAACTGCAGCGCATGTCACCGGTGGAGCACAGCGACGAATATCATGCGCTGTTCGGCGACCTGGTGGCCATGGAGGCCTACCGGCGCAGTCTGCTGGAGCAGGCCAGCGGCGACGATCTGACCGCCTGATAGCGCTGCCTAGCGCGAGTCGGGGTCCTCCGGCTCCTCCGGCCGCACCACCGTGACGCCGTCCTCGAGCTCGGTCAGCGTCACCATCGTCGGGTCGGGATGGATCCGGTTGGCGATGCTGCGCCGCCCCTTGTCGATCAGCGCTTTGGCGACCGGGCTGCTCGTCACCGCGTGATAGGTGCCGACAATCTGCTCGTAGCGGCGGCGGCCGGCTTTGGTGCCCATCACGTAGCCGACCCCCATCACCACGACATACCCGATCAATGCGGCCCCTTAGAACAGTCGATGCAGTGCTTCCATCCTGCCTCACGCGGTGCCACGGGGGCCGGGTGCGACCCCCGTTGCACCGCGGTGGTTTCGGTATGCGCTAGAGTCTTGCAAGTCCGCGAGGACAGCAATCCCCTGTAGCTCAATTGGCAGAGCATTCGGCTGTTAACCGGAGGGTTGGTGGTTCGAGTCCACCCGGGGGAGCCACGTTTGATACCGGCGGTTCAGCGAGGCTCGACGAAGGAGAGCCGAAGCTGGGACTGCCGCATGACACCGGCGTTAGTCCAGCCGGGGAATCACCGACGGACCCGACTGCGAAGGCGGCTGCTGCGGTGCGAACATACCCGGCACCTGCTGTGACTGCGCCCCCTGTTGCTTGGCGGCACGGGCCTGCGCCAGCGCGTTGACCAGCGGGTTGTTGGCCATCATCTCGCGGCGCTCTTCTTCGCTGAGCTCATAGATGGCCCATGCGCCCCAGGCGGCCGGACGCACATACACGGTGACCTGCTGGCGGCCGCTGTTGAAGACGGCGGGAACCGCCACGGCCCGGTCGGTGGCCGCGAAGGTGGCCAACTCCTCGATGATCCGCTCGATATCGGCGGTTTCGTGCAGCTCATAGGTAGGCGCTTGCACGCCTTTGGTGGGGGTGGCATTCAGGGCGAGGAACCACGCCATGAGAGGTACTCCTTTGTTTCGGTCTGGGGTCCAGACAGCCTATAAGCCGGCTACCCGGCGGACGCACCGGCGGGCGGTACCGACAAGTGTTCCGGATGCAGCATTTCGGCGTACCGCAGTTGTTCGGGGATGCCGAACCCGTCGATCAGAGTCTGCGCGTGCGGCCGCAACTTCCGGCACCGGTCGTTGATGCCACGGGTGACGGCCTTGGCCCGATCGGTGGACAGATACCGGTGCTCGATGTACCAGGCTTTGTCGTCTTCGATGACGCTGAGCGCGTATAGGTCGCACACCAGCTCCAGCAGTTCGCGGGCATCGGGATCCGGGCAGGAGTCGATTCCGGCGACGAACGCCTCCAAGACGACTCGGTCGATGTGAGCGGTGGCCGCATGCAGCATGTGGTCCTGTACCGCGTTGAAGGCGTCGAAGTCGCCCATGTCCTGGGCCTTGGCCCTGAGCCGTCGGGCCACCGAGGTCAGCAGATACTCCTCGCGGTCTTCGAACATGTGCACCTGGGTGCCCCGGTTGAACAGGCTGCCCTCCTCCTCGCTGTCCTGCCTGGCGTCCACGATGGTCTGGATGATCGTCTCGGCCGCAGTGCGTTTCAGCACTCGGTCCCCGACCGCCTCGGCGGCGAACCGCACCCACCCGACCGGGCTCATGTCGGCGATGTCATCGGCGTAGGTGGTCAGCAGCTGCTTGGCCACCAGTTGGGTCAGCACGTGGTTGTCGCCCTCGAAGGTGGTGAACACGTCGATGTCGGCGCGCAGCGCGATCAGCCGATTCTCGGCCATGTATCCGGCGCCGCCGCAGGCCTCGCGTGCCTCCTGGATGGCCCGGGAGGCGTGCCAGGTATTGGCGGCTTTCAGTCCGGCCGCCCGTGCCTCCAGCTCACGCTGTTCCTCGGCGTCGGGCTCGTCGGCGGTCTGCAGATCGTGGCAGCGGCCCACCAGCTCGTTCTGGGCGAACTGCAGCGCGTAGGAGCGGGCAATCAGCGGAAAGAGCCGGCGCTGGTGAACCAGATAGTCCATGATCAGCACCTCGGTTTCGTCTCCATCGTCGCTTGGGGCGCTGAACTGCCTGCGCTGCAACGCATATCGGGTAGCGATGTCCAGCGCGACCCGGGCGGCCGCACCCGCGCTCCCGCCCACCGAGACCCGGCCGCGGATCAGGGTGCCGATCATGGTGAAGAACCGCCGGCCATCGCTCTCGATCGAGGAGCGGTAGCTGCCGTCGGGATCCACATCGGCGTAGCGATTCAGCAGGTTCTCCCGGGGAACCCGGACGTGGTCGAAGACGATGCGCCCGTTGTCCACCCCCGGCAGGCCGCCTTTGTAGTGGCAGTCCGAGGTGGTGACGCCGGGCAGATCGTTGCCCTGCGCGTCGCGGATCGGCACCAGGAAGCAGTGCACGCCGTGGCTTTCGGTTCCGGTGATGAGCTGGGCGAAAACTGCCGCGACGGTAGCGGTTTCGGCCGCGCCGCCGATGTAGTCCTTGCGCGCGGAGCCGGTGGCGGAGTCGATGACGAACTCCTGGGTTCCGGGGTCGTAGGTGGCGGTGGTCTCCAACGACTGCACGTCGCTGCCATGGCCGGTCTCGGTCATCGCAAAGCACCCGAGCAGGTCGAGGTCGATGATCTTCTCGACGTAGGCGCGGTGGTGGCGCTCGGTGCCGAGGTTCTCCACCGCGCCGCCGAACAGCCCCCACTGCACCCCGGCCTTGACCATCAGCGACAGATCCGACATGGCCAACATCTCGATCATGGTGATCGCCGCGCCGACGTCGCCGGTGCCGCCGTGTTCCTTGCGGAAACTGTCCGCCGCCACGCCCGAGCCCGCCATGATCTTGAGCTGTTCGGCGACCTTGGCCCGGGCGATCGCCGTGTTCGGTGTGTAGTGCGGACGAAACTTCTCATCGCAGAGCGTGGCCCGGACCTGGTTTTTCACCGTCCGCCAGCGGCCGTCCAACGTGTCGCGCAGGGCATCGGAAATGGTCACCCCATGCACCGTAGCCATGCGGGGCCAACGGTAAACCGGGTTTAGATTACCGATGTGCGTGGGAAGCTGATCCGGTTGCCGGCGCTGTGCGGTGTGCTGCTCGCCGCCGGCCTGGGGCTTGCGGGTTGTGCACCGTGCGATACCCCCGCGGCGACCGCGGTACTGCAGTATCTCGGTCAAGCTGTTCTGCCGCCGGACACCACGTTTGCCGGCACCGTCGTGGGCGGTCTGTCCGGAATCAGCTACGACCCCGGCCGCGACTGCTACTACGTGATCAGCGACGACCGATCGTCTCAAGGGCCGGCCCGTTTCTACACGGTGCGGCTCTCGGTGTCGGACCGCGGCGTCGACGACGTGGCGATCAGTGCCATGATTCCGCTGCTGGACGCCGACGGGCGCCCCTTTGAGCCCCCGGCCTTCGACGCAACGCCGCCGGTCATCCCACCTGACCCCGAAGGCATCGCGTTCGATGCCGGCCGGCAGCGGTTGTACTGGTCGTCGGAGGGGGAGCGGCGCACCGACGGCCCCCGCGGTCCGGTGCTGGCCGACCCCTGGGTCCGGACCGCCGGGCTCGACGGCAGCTACCTGGGCCGGTTCAGCCTGCCGCCGCAGCTGGCGATGTCGGCGCAGCCCACCGGTCCGCGCCGCAACACCACCCTCGAAGGCCTGACGGTGACCGCAGACGGACGGATGCTGTTCGCCGCGATGGAGGGTCCGGGCTACGACGACGGCCCCCTGCCGGATCGGGCCCACGGCGCGCTGACTCGCATCACCGCCTACCACCTCGATGCCGACGCAGGCCCCGGCGCACCGGTCGCCCAGTACGCCTACCCGCTGGAGCCGGCCGCGGAGACCTCTGGACCGGCCGGAACCAACGGCCTCACCGACCTGCTGGCCCTGTCGGACACCGCGTTCCTGGTGATCGAGCGCGCGTTCAGCGACCGCCCGACGGTACGGCTGTTTCGCGCCGAGATCGCCGGGGCCACCGATGTGCTCGGTATGCCGGCGCTGGCCGGCGCGGCCGTGACTCCGATGACCAAGACGTTGTTGGCCGATCTGTCCACCACGCCCGGCCTGGACCCGCTGGACAACATCGAGGGGCTGACGCTGGGCCCGCGCCTGCCCGACGGCCGCCAGACGGTGGTACTCGTCAGTGACGACAACTTCTCGCCGCGGGAGGTGACCCAGTTCGTCGCGTTCGCGATGCCCGCCGGTTAGCTCGGGCAACGGTCATCGCCGGCGCGACAGTCCCAAGCAGACCGAATACAATCTGGCGCCGCGGAATTGGCGTTTTCGGAATGTCATCAGAGGTGAATGACGATTTCAAGTATAGAAATGAGTCAACTTCGTCATTCGGCTGATACCGTAACCCGGGTGTGGTACGACTGCTGGTCAGCGACGAGGCTGAGATCACGCGTTGGCTGATTCGAGCGACCGGCGCGCGGATGCCACGCGCCAGCAGATCATCCGTGCCGCTGCGCATCAGTTCGCCCAGCGGCCCTTTCACGACGTCGGCCTCGACGACATTCTGTCTGAAGCGGAATTGACCAAGGGCGCGATGTATTTCCATTTTCGTTCTAAGCATGCGCTTGCTTTGGCCGTCATCGACGAACAACTCGCGAAGACCGGCACCGCGATCCGAGCCTTGGTGGACCGCAAGCTTTCCGGCTTGGAGACGCTGCTGGACGTGGGCTACCTCATGGCGGTCGAGGACCTCACCAGTGACAGTGCCCGGGCGATGCTGCATCTGCTTCCGGTGGTCGGCGGTGCCGAGGGGCTGCAGGCCACCGTGCTCAACAATGCGATTCAGGCGTTGAGTGTGGTGACCAAGCGGGCTATCGCCGAAGGCGACGTCCTCGACCGCGATCCACAGGATGTGGCCCGGATGATGGTGGCGCTGTATCTGGGTTTGCGGCAGGCGGGCAATCTCGATGAGCCCGAACAGTTCCTGCGTGAGCTGGAGCGGGTCTGGTCGGTTGTGCTGCCCAGTGTGGTGCCCGCCGATCGCATCGATTATTTCGTTCAGTTCGTTCGGCGGCGTACCGCCTTGGCGGTCAAGACCACGTCGGCGGGGGCGAAGTCCGCGGTGTCCGATGGCGAGGTGGGCTGATGGCGCGCCAGGTCCGGTCCGAGGCGACTCGGCGCAAGCTGCTCGATGCGGCCATCGATGTCTTCGGCGAAGCCGGCTACGTCGCTGCCGGGCGAACCGCGATCATTGAGCGGGCCGGGGTGACCAAGGGCGCGCTGTACCACCACTTCGACTCGATGGACTCGTTGGTGACGGCCATCATCGAAGGTGGTTTCGCCACTGTCTTGACCACTTTCCGGAGCATGTGCCAGCCGTCCTCGCCCGCATTGGAGGGGATGATCCACGGCATGTTCGCGGTCACGGAGGTGTTGTCCGTCGACAAGGAGGCGCGGGCCGCGGGCCACCTGGTCTTCGCGCTGGCGGAATCCAACGAATTGGGGGCTGAGGTCGGCGGCGAATGGGCGGACGCGGTTGCCGCCCAGACCGCGCGTGCGATCGCGGAGGGCGACCTGCGCGAGGACCTCGACGCCCGCCAAGTCGCCGAGTCGATCACCTCGGCGATGCTCGGCACGTGGCTCATGACGCACTACGCGGGTGACAGCATCGGCCGGGTGACCCGGATGTGGGAGACCCTGTTGCCCGCGATCGTGGTGGCCGACTCCCTGCCGTATTTCCGGCAGTTCCTGGCGCGCGACGCGCTGCGCTATCAGAACGGCAGTGACGGCGGGTCAGCCGCCGAACGCTGAAGGCGCTAGCGCTCCTCCAACCAGAGCTGCTCGGTGAGGTCTTGGAACGTGGCGAGCGCAACCCGGTCGTCGGCCCGTTCGAGCGCTGACTTGCTCATCAGGGCACGCACCGTCGAGCCGTCTCGATGTTCCAGGGAAACAACCAGATTGGCCAGGGAGTGCATCACCGACAGGGCGGATTCCTCAGCCGGCGGGACCTGGCCGAAGATCTGCCGAAACTCCAGGGCGAGCACCTCTTCCTGGGTGTAGCCCAGCATGGCGGCGAACCCGCTGTTGGCGAACAAGATAGTGCCGTCGTCGGCGATCGCGAGCACTGGAACGGGGATCCGCTCGAGTGCGACCAGGGCCGGCAGCTGCCGCAGAGTGTCCATCGGTGCCAGAGGGGTTTGCGCGTTCCGCCGTCGCTCCATGGGTCTGATTATGACGGGCGCCGCCGAGGGCGCGGGCGCTGTTCGCCGCTGCCGGGTGGTGACAGCGGCGTGGGCGCCGTCAGCGACATCAACGTGACTTGACACACAGTCTCGTATGGATTGAACATCATCCAAAAGGTATGTACTATCTCCGGTTATGCGAGGGACTGGTTTGTACGGATCGGGCGCGTTGAGGCGCGCGCCCTGGCCGGCGCCGGTGAGTTCCTCCCACAGCTTCGCCCGGGGCACCTTGAGGGGTCCGCATCGCCTATTGCCGCCGCACGCCGAGCCGCGTTGGTGCACCGCACCGACCGCAGCGCTCGCCGGCTGGCAGCCGGGGGTGCGGTTGTGTGCCGCTTTCTACCGGGCGATGTTCTTGTCAGATCACCAGAGCCTGGCTGTCGGCTAGGAAAGGCATCGCCATCCAGCGTGACGCCAGCATCGCTTCGGCGGCGGGACCCGGCACCGGCCGGGAGAACAGGAACCCCTGCGCGCGGTGACAACCGTGCCGCATCAAGGTGAGCGCGGCCGCTGAGGTTTCCACACCCTCGGCCACCACCTGCAGGCCGAATGCCTCGGCAAGCGCGATGATCGCTCGTACGATCGCGAGATCGCCGGGGTTGACGCCCAATTCACGCACGAACACGGTGTCGATCTTCAGGGTGTCGACGGGCAGATCCTTCAGGTGTGACAGGACGGCGTAGCCGGTGCCGAAGTCGTCGATGGCGATCTGCACCCCGGCTTCGCGCAGTTCCGCCAGGGTCCTACGGGTGCTCTCGATGTTCTGCACCACCGCCCGCTCGGTGATCTCCAGGCACAGCGAGCCGGGGCGCAGGCCGAACTCGTTGATGGTTTCCACCACGTTCTGGACAAAACCGCGGGCGGCCAGCTGGACCGGCGAGACGTTGATACGCAGAGTGGCGTTGGTCCGCACGCCGTTGGCCTGCCAACCGCTGAATTCCGCGCACGCGGTGCGCATCACCCACCGGCCCAGATCGTCGGCCAGGTTGGCGGATTCGGCGATGCTGATGAACGAACTCGGCAACAGCAACCCGCGGGTGGGATGCCGCCAGCGGACCAGTGCCTCCACCGCGACGATGGCGCCACTCCACAGATCGACCTCGGGCTGGTAGTACAACAGCAACGACTCGTCGTCGATCTTGCCCTGCATGTGCAGTTCGATGTCCTTGCGGAACAAGCTCTTCAACGACATGTCGTCGGTGGAGCTGACGGTCTGGTTGCCGCCGCCGCGTTTCGCGGCCAGGACGGCCTCGTCGGCGCGGTGCAGCAGGCCGGCGCTGGTGTCCTCCCCGGGCAGCCCCACCGTCACGCCCACGCTGACCGTGCTGTTGACCGTGTGGCCCTGGATCTCCACCCGCTCGCGCAGGGCGCCCTGCAGCCGGTCGGCGAACGTCTCAGCGCTGGCCATCGACATCGGCCAGTCCGGGATGACGACGAACTCGTCCCCGCCGATCCGGGCCGCCATGGTCCGGTTCCCGGCGTACGCACGCAGCCGCCGGGCGAAGTCCTGGATGAACCAGTCGCCGGCGGCGTGACCGAGGTAGTCGTTGATGGGCTTGAGCCGGTCGAGGTCTATGTAGAAGACACCGACCGGTCCGGGACTGCCGGCGGCGAGTCGCTCGGAGAGGTGGGCGACCAGCGCCCGACGATTGTGCAGGCCGGTCAGGTCGTCGTGGTCGGCCAGATAGCGCAGCCGCTCCTCGGCCGCGACGCGGGCCTGCAACTGGGCGAACAGCGAGGCGATCGCCTCGATCGTGTTGAGTTCTTCGGGACGCCACTTGGGTCGGCGGAACTTGACCAGTCCCAGCATGCCGATGGTCACCGGGCCGGAGATCAGCGGCGCGGTGGCCACCGACAGCGATTCGACGGCATGGTCTTTCGCCATCTGGCGCACATAACCGGACTCGTCCGGCTCGGGCCGGATGACCGCCACCCGCTTGCCGTGCGCGCAGGTGGTGAAGACCGGATCGGCGGTGGTGAACGAGACGACGGCCAGCGGGTCGGGGTTCGGCGGGTCGGTGCGCGGCGGCCATTCGGCCACCAGCTTGGAGGCCCTGATCTCGTGATCGTTGTGGCGCAGGAACCCCGCATCGACGTTGAGCTGCTCCACCAGCGTCTGCAGCACGCGTTCACTGACCGCGGCAGCCGTCGACGGCGTGGTGGCCATCAGTTGGGCGGCGATCGAGGTGACCAGCGCCAATCTATCCGCCACGATGTCCTTCCCCCGAAGACCGGCAGCCCAGTGGGCGAGCCGCGGGGGCCGCAGGAGGCCTGGGATCGCTTCGGGCCGATGCCGCTGTCGAGCATATTCGACAAAGCGGTCGGGCTGGGAACATCTCAGCCGAATTGCGGCTGCTAGATCGGTCGGCGACTTGCGGCGCCCGGCCGCGCCGCGCTAGCGGACGGGACGGGTCGGGGCAGCCTCGGCGAGGAATCGGTGGAGCACCTCAACCGCGTCGGCGAGTGTCCGGCGGTCTTCGGGCGACAGACGGTCCAGTTCCGGATCGAGCGCCGCCGCCCGGTCCTGGCGGACCCGGGCCATCGTCTCGACGCCCTTGTCGGTGATCCGGATCAGCACGGCGCGGGCGTCGAGCGGGTCGGGTGTGCGGGTGGTCAGGCCCGCGTCCTCGAGTCGGCGCACCTGGGTCGTCATCGTCGGCTGGGAGCAGTGGTCCACCGCGGCCAGGTCGGAGATCCGGGCCACGTCCAGGTCCTCGATAGTGGACAACAGTCGAGCTTGTGCCCCCGGGATCGGAAGCGCGACTCGCTGGGTGGCGAGCCGATTGAGCCGGGAGACAACACTGAGCAGATCGGCTCCGAGGCTGGCTTGGGTGGGGGCTACCATCGGGCAAGTATTTCACAAGCGTGAACGAAAGTGGACGAGCTCGGTCCACGCCGCGTGGGGGCGCTCCGAGCGACTGGCAGAATCGACGGGTGACGAAGACCGGCCAGGGCGTGAACCGAGTCCGGGCGCGGTCGATGCAGCCCGTCGAGACTGCGCAGGCCGCCGTGATGGCGGCACTGTGCGCGGCGACGGCGATCATCGCGGTCGTGGTGCCCTTCGCCGCCGGTTTGGCGCTGCTCGGCACGGTGCCGATGGGGCTGTTGGCCTACCGCTACCGGATCCGCGTGTTGATCGCCGCCACCGTCGCGGCCGCGACCATCGCGTTTCTGATCGCCGGCATGGGCGGCTTCATGACGGTGGTCAACAGCGCCTACATCGGCGGGCTGACCGGCGTCATCAAACGCCATCGCCGTGGCCTGCCCACCGTGGTCGTGGCCTCTGCGGTGGCCGGCGGCCTCTTCGGCACCGCCATGGTGCTGGCGCTGACCGTGCTGTCACGGCTGCGCCATCTGATCTTCGACGCGATCACCGCCAACGTGCACGGGGTCGCGGCCGCCCTGTCGCGTGTCCCGCTGCCGGAATTCCAGCGGGCCGCCCAGGATCTGAACGGATTTCTCGGTGCGCTGCTGCGCTACTGGCAGTGGCTCATCCTGGCCCAGATGACCGTCAGCGTCATGATCGTCTCGCTGCTCGGCTGGTGGGCGCTGTCGCGGGTACTCGACCGGCTGCGCGGGGTGCCCGACGTGCACAAACTGGACCTACCGGTCGAGACCGGCCCGGTGGCGCCGGTCCCGGTCCGGCTGGATCAGGTGCGGTTCCGTTACCCGCACTCCGACCATGACGCCCTAGGACCGGTAAGCCTGGAAGTACGCGCCGGCGAACACGTCGCGATCACCGGCGCCAACGGATCGGGCAAGACCACCTTGATGCTGTTGCTGGCCGGGCGGGCACCCACCGCGGGCACCGTCGAGCGCCCCGGCGCAGTGGGGCTTGGTGCACCCGGGGGCACCGCGGTGGTCATGCAGCATCCGGAGAGCCAGGTGCTGGGCACCCGGGTCGCCGACGATGTGGTGTGGGGCCTGCCGCCGGGGACCAGCACCGACGTCGAACGGCTCCTCGGCGAGGTCGGCCTGGCGGGTTTCGCCGAGCGCGACACCGGCGGTCTGTCCGGCGGGGAACTGCAGCGGTTGGCGGTGGCGGCGGCGCTGGCCCGCGAGCCCGCGCTGCTGATCGCCGACGAGGTCACCAGCATGGTCGACCCGCAAGGGCGCGAGGCGCTGCTGGGGGTGCTGTCGGAGCTGGCCGGGTGTTCGGATCGGCGTTGCACGTCCTTGGTGCACATCACCCACTACAACGACGAGGCCGGCAGCGCCGACCGGACCATCGACCTGTCCGGGTCCCGCGACAACACCGCCATGGTGGAGACCGCCGCGGCACCCGCCGCGTCCGGCGGAGACGCACCGCGACGCGTCGGCCCGCCGGTGCTCGAGTTATCCGGTGTGGGGCACGAATACGGCAGCGGCACGCCGTGGGCCAAGACCGCGCTGCGTGACATCACCTTCAGCGTCGACGAAGGCGACGGCTTGTTGATCCATGGTGGCAATGGCTCAGGCAAGTCCACCCTGGCGTGGATCATGGCCGGCCTGACGACTCCGACCACCGGCAGCTGCCTGCTCGGGGGCCGGCCCGCCGACCAGCAGGTGGGGGCCGTCGCGCTGTCCTTCCAGGCGGCCCGGTTACAGCTGATGCGCAGCTACGTCGGTTTGGAGGTGGCCTCTGCTGCCGGCTTTTCGCCGCGTGACCACGCCAGGGTCAGCGCCGCACTGGCGGCCGTCGGCCTGGACGGGGCGCTGGCCGGCCGGCGCATCGACCAACTCAGCGGCGGCCAGATGCGTCGCCTGGTGCTGGCCGGCCTGTTGGCCCGGTCTCCGCGAGCGTTGATCCTCGACGAGCCGCTGGCCGGCCTCGACGCCGCCAGCCGGGACGGCTTGCTGCGACTGCTGGAGGACCTGCGGAGGGAGAGCGGTCTGACGGTGGTGGTCATCTCGCACGACTTCGCCGGCCTCGGCGAGTTGTGCCCGCGGACCCTGCACTTACACAACGGTGTACTGGTGCCGGCGCCGGCAGGTGCGGCGTGACGGGCCAGGCGCGCAGCACCCCCCGGCCGGTGGTGCTGCTGCGGCCGGTTCCCGGCGACTCCGCCATGCACCGACTGTGGGCCGGCACGAAGCTGATCGTGGTCTTCGGCATCTCGGTGCTGCTGACCTTCTATCCCGGCTGGGTGACGATCGGCGCGGTGGCACTGCTGGTGCTCAGCGCGGCCAGGATCGCCCGCATCCCTCGGGGCGCGCTGCCCTCGGTGCCGCGCTGGCTGTGGGTGTTGCTGTTGGTCGGCGGCGGCACCGCGGCCATGTCCGGCGGCGACCCGGCCGGCCTGGGTGGGCTGCTGTACTTCCTGCGGATCACCGCGCTGTCGATCGTGCTGCTGGGGCTGGGCGCGATGGTGTCGTGGACCACCAATGTCGCGGAGATCGCTCCCGCGGTGGCCACGCTGGGGCGTCCGCTGCGGCTGCTTCGAATTCCCGTCGACGAGTGGGCGGTGACGCTGGCGCTGGCACTGCGCGCCTTCCCGATGCTGGTCGATGAGTTCCGGGTGCTCTATGCCGCGCGGCGGCTGCGGCCTCGGTCCCGGCCGCGCACCCGTCGGCAACGTCGGCGCCGCTGGGCGCGCGAGGCGATCGATCTGATCACGGCCGCCATCACCGTGACGCTTCGCCGGGCTGACGAGATGGGGGACGCGATCACCGCTCGTGGTGGCATCGGCCAGATCTCCGCGTCGCCGGCGCGGCCGGGGTTGTCCGACCTGATTGCCCTGGTGCTGGTGGTCGTGATCTGCGGCGCGGCGGTGGCTGTCGAACTGTCGGCGCTCTAACCTCGCGAGATCCCGCTCACGCAGGTCGCCACTCGCACGTTGTCTGCGTGAACCCGATTTCGCGGCCGGGTGAAGTGCGGGTGGCCCACCTAGCACGCATCCTCGCGGGTATGCAGCGTGTCTTCATCGGAAGCGAGGCCCTCGCGACCGGCGCTGTTACCCGCCATGGTCTCGCCCGATGGTTTCGCAGACTCCACCCCGATGTCTACTTTTCGAAGTTCGAGCAGGCGACCTTGCACGACAGGATTACCGGCGCGTGGCTCTGGTCTGGACGAAGCGGTGTGATCGCCGGTGTCGCCGCGTCCGCCCTACACGGCGCGGAGTGGGTGGACGCAGACATCCCGGTTGAGCTGCTGTCGCGAAAGAGCCCAGCGCCACACGGGATCATCGTTCGCAATGAAAGGGTCGCTGACGACGAGGCCACCTGCATCCGCGGCTTGACCGTCACCACACCCGCGCGCACCGCGTTCGATATCGCCCGGCACCTGTCCCGCGGACAGGCATTGGCGCGCCTCGATGCCCTGGCGCGGGCGACGCCATTCTGCGCGGACGATGTGCTGGGCTTGGCTAAGCGCTATCCGGGCGCCAGGGGCTTGAAACAGCTCCGGAAGCTCATACCGCTGGTGGACCGGGGAGCAGACTCGCTGAAGGAATCCTGGCTCCGGCTCCTTCTCATCGACGCCGGGTTTCCCACTCCGAAGACGCAGATTCCGGTGTACGTCGGTGGGCGTCTATTCGCGGTGCTGGACATGGGCTGGGAGGAGTTCAAGGTCTCCGCCGAGTACGACGGCGAGGTGCACCGCACCGTCCGCAGCTCGTATGTCAAGGACCATTACCGAGAACGCACGCTGCCTCAACTCGGCTGGCTGAACAACAGGGTGATCAAGGAGGACACCGTGGTCGGTGTCATCGATCGGGTGGCTCATGCTCTGTGGTCGCGAGGGTGGCAGGGGCAGCCCGTCTACCCCGCGAGATCCCGCTCACGCAGGTAGCCACTCGCACGTTGTCTGCGTGAACCCGATTTCGCGGAGGGTCAGCGGGAGGCTGCTGCGTTGGCGGCGTCCTGCGCTCTGCGCAGCGCGGTGGCGACGTCGATACGGCCGAGGAACATTTCGTCGAAATAGGGCTTGATTGCCTGGTTTCCGGCCGGGAATCCCACACCGCCGCCCGGCGCTGGGATGCGGGGACCGTTGAGCACCGCGAAGAACGGCGTGACGTCGATCCCGCGGTGCGCCCAGTAGTCGAAGTAGACCCGTTGGGCACTGAGCACGGCCGGGATCGCCGCCCCCTGACGCCCCAGGTATTCGTTGCCCTGATAGCTGCCGAGCCAGGCCAAGACCTCCCGCACTGCTGTCGGGTGCTTCGAAGCGGCGTTGCCCACTGCGGCGATGCCGTTGGTGACGCTGACTCGCCCGGCCGGGCCGGCCGGCAGCATCGCCACCCCCCAGGAGAACCCGGCCTGCCCTGCGATGGCCGCCAGGTTGTAGGTGCCGGACTGGAACAGTGCCATCTTCCCGGCCAGGAATTGATTACGGGAGAAGTCGCCGTTGGTGTTGGTCTCCGATGCCGGTGGCGCCACGTGGTCGCCGTTGATCAGCTGCACCAGGTAGCCGAAGGCGGCGACTGCGGCCGGGTTGTCGAAGGCGAACTCGTCGTCGCGCTGGAACACCCCGCCGGCCGAGCCGATGTAGTTGAGGTAGATGCCCTGCGGGTCGTTGGCGGCGTTGTAGCCCCACTGCCGGATGCGGCGCTCGTCGAAACCCGGTGTGCCCGCGCTGCGCCCGGCGCTGTCACGGGTGAGCTTCGCCAGCAGCGGCCGCAGGCTGTCGCTCACACCGTGGGGATCCCAGCGCAGCCTCGCCAACTGAGCGGGATCGACTCCCGCGGCGGCCAGCAGATCGGCGTTGTAGTACACCGCGATCCCGCCGTCGGTCAGTTGCGGCACCCCCCACAGTGTCCCGCCACGGGTGAACTGGGTGACCACCGACGGTTCCCAATCCGCGCCCGCCGCATCGATCTTCATCAGCCGTCCGCTGTCGGCGTACCCGGCCAGGTAGGCGTCGGAGAGCCAGAAGATGTCGTCGGCGCCGCCACCGGCGACATCGGTGCGCAGCGTGTCGAAGTAGGTCCGGTAGGAGACGACGTTGACGCGCACTTCGATCTCGGGGTGGGCGCGTTGGAACGCCGCGAACGACTGTCGGTAGGCGGTTGCCACCTGTTCGTCCCACAGTCGTACCGTCACCACCGTCGCGCCGGCGGCCGATCGGGTCGAGGCGCCGTCGAGCAGCACCGCCGCCGCGCCGAACAGCGCGGCCAGGGCCACTGCCGCCACCGCGAATACGGTGGAGAACCGCGGCCGGCTCACTTGATCCCCGTGACGACGATCGACTGCACGACGCGGCGCTGGAACACCATGAACAGCGCGATCAGCGGAATCATCGCCACCGTGGTCGCCGCCATCACCAGCGTCCATTGCGCGTTGTAACGGGATTGCAGGGCGGCGGTCGCCACCGTGAGCACCCGCCACTTGTCGCCGCTGGTGATCACCAGCGGCCACATGAAGTTGTTCCATTGCGAGACCACGGTGATCAACCCCAGCGTGACCAGGATCGGCCGACTCGCCGGCAGCATCACGTGCACGATCACGTCCAGGGTATTCGCTCCGTCGAGACGCGCGGCGTTGATCAGGTCATTCGGGACGGCTCGAAAATGCTGACGCAGCAGGAAGATCGCGTACGGAGACCCGAACACGAACGGCAACACCAACGCCCAGAACGTGTTCCGCAGACCCAGCTGCGCCATCATCAGATACAACGGCACCACCGTCACGGTGGCCGGCACCATCAGGGTCGCCACATACACCCAGAACAACGTGTCGCGGCCCGGGAACTCCAGCCGCGCGAACGCATAGGCGGCCAGCACCGAAAAACTCAGCTGTCCCAACACGATCACCGCCGTCATCAGCGTGGTGACCGCCGCCGCCCGGCTGAATCCGGCACCGCCGAGGTCGCCATAGTTGTCCAGCGTCGGCGGATGCGGCCACGCCAGGGGAGTGCCGGTGGCGAATTGGCGAGCCGGGGTGAACGACGTCAGCAGCCCGAGCCCGAACGGCGCCAGGGTGACCAGCGCGCCGAGCGTCAACAGCGCGTAGATCGCTGAGGCGCGAACCCGCTTGGGCGGACTGACTAAGTTGCTGATCGACATGACGTGGGCTCTCACCGGGGCTGTTGGTAGGCGTAGGCGGCGGCCTGAGTGCGGTTGTGCACGCCCAGTTTGGCCAGGACGGCGCACACGTGCGCGTTGGCGGTTTTGGTGCTGATATAGAGGGCGGTGGCGATTTCGGCATCGCTGCGCCCGGTGGCAAGGAGTTCGAGGACGTCCCGTTGGCGCTTGGTGAGGCCGTTCGGGTCAGCGCTGGTGCCTTTGCGGCGGCGGTCGGGATCGCGACCGCGCAGCTGGGCGAGGCGTTGCTGAGCGCGGCGGGCCGCGGGGCGGGCGCCGAGCCGGCGGAAGACGCCCAGCGCGGCCTCGACGGCGTCGATGTCGCCGCCGAGTTGAGCGATGGCGACATCGTAGGGACAGCCACGGAGGGCCCACTCCTGCGCGGCCGCGCACCAATCCCCGTTGATTTCACGTTCATAGGGAGTGTCAGCGATGACGTCTGTACCCGATCGGCCTCCGGCCAGATGAGCCCAGCGCCGCAGGGACCCCCCCAGCCACGCGTGCGCCGTGCCGGACACCGTGAGGATTTCGGCCGCGGCGTGGCGGGCCGCCTCGTCGTCGCCGGCCAGCCAGGCGGCTTCGGCACGCGCGGCGCACACCGGCAGGCGCAGCAGGCTGCCCGTCGCACACTCGAGGGCCTCATCGAGTAGGGGCCAGACGGGTTCCTCGCCGCGGCGTGCCCGGATCAAGGCGACGGTGATCAACGGCGTGATCCGGTGCTGGGGGGTGAGTCCAGGCCGGGTCAGGATCTGCTCGGCCGCCAGCGCGGCAGCCATCCAGTCGCCGCGAGCCAAGCCGGTAAGTGCCTGCAGCCCCGCCACCAGGGTCTGGAACATACCAAGGTCGCAGTGGTCGAGGAAGGCCGCCGCTTCGGCGAGATAACGCTCCGCGCGACCGAATTCGCCGCGAACGACAGCGAACATGCCGATGAGGATGCCGAATATTCCGCCGTGTTCCTCGAGCCCGGGGGTTGTGGCCGCCTCTCGCCATACCGCCTCGAATTCGTCCCAGCCGGTGTCGGTACAGAACACGGTGGTGAGTGCGGTGTATCCACGGGCACGGATCACCACGGCGGGGTCCCGGAATTGATCCCCGAGGGCTTTCGCGCGGGCCGCATACCGGGCACAGGCGGGGTCCAACGCAAGCGCGGCGATGTGAGCCATGTTGATCAGGGACCACGCCAACTGCGGGGACGGGCCGAGGTTTTCGAGCAGCAGTAATGACGCGTGCGCCGACCGCATGGCTTCCTCAGGGCGTCCCAGTGGCTGCAGGAGGCGCGACAGCCAGCGCAGATCCTCGGCCTCCTGATACGGATCCTCCAACTCGTGGCGCAGCGCGATCGCCTCTCGTAACGACGACACCGCAGAGTCGGCCTGGCCGCTCAGGTAGCTGCTGAAGGCGTGCCGTTCGAGCCAGATCACCCGTTGCTCGCCGGGGATGGTGTCGGCGTGGCGCAGCACCAGCGCATACAGGTCGGTGGCTTGCCGATTGGCGCCGAACTTCGCAGCGCGCTCGGCGGCCGCTGGGCCATAGCTGATGACGGCGTCGGTGTCGCCGGCCTGTTCGGCGTGAAATGTCAGCGCCGCCAATGTGTCCGGATCGATCGGCGGCTCGGCCAGCGTGGTCATTGCCCGCTTGTGCAGCACTCGGCGCTGATAGGCGGGGATCTGCTCGACGGTGGCGCGGCGGGCCAGTTCGTGGCGGAACCCCACCGTGTCGGCGTTGGCGACCAGCACCCCGGCGTCTAGGCATTCGCTCAATGTGCTCGTCGCGCCCGGCGATATCGCCTCGAGCAGGGCGGGGTGCGCCCGCGGCCCGCAGATCGCGGCCGCCTGCGCGGTTTCGCGCGCAGCCGCCGACAGTCTTGCGAGCCTGCCCCGAACCGCCTCGGAAACGCTGCACGGCAGGCCGCCGTCGTTCAGCGCATCGGCCCCGGCGGCCAACACCTCCGTGACGAAAAACGAGTTCCCGCCGGTAAGCCGGTACAACGCTTGGGCGTTGATGCCACTGCCGGCGGCCAACGCGGCCACCGCCGCGGCGCTGAGCGGGTCCAGCGCGATCCGAGTCACGGTCGCCCAAGTCGCCACATCACCTAACAGCACTGCCAGCGGGTGGGTTGGGCCGATCTGGTCGTCGCGGTAGGACACCACCAGCAGCATCGGCAGCATGTCGATCCGCCGGGCCAGATAACGCAGCAGATCCAGGGTGGCGCCGTCGGCCCAGTGCAGGTCCTCGATCACGCAGACCGAGGGGTTGCCGTCGCCGACGACGCCGGCCAACCGGGCGTAGACCGCCTCGGTGTCACCGGCGTCGATGGCCGCCCGTATCGAGGTCGCCTGATCCGCGGGAAGGTCGGCGAGCATGTCGATGAACGGACCCAACGGCCGCGGGGTGGCCAATCCGTCGCACCAGCCCCGCAGGGCCCGCGTGCCTGGATCGAGGCCGGCGAGAAATCGGGCGATCACCGTGGTCTTGCCCACCCCGGCCTCCCCGCGCAGCAACACCAGCTGCCCACGCCCTCGGCCGGCGGCTCGACGGCAACGATCAAGGGTCGCCAGTGCCGAATCGCGTTCGAGCAGACGGCCTGCCACGGCCACCTCCTCTCCCGCCTCGGCGTCGGGGACCGCGCATCCCGGAGCAAATATGGGGTAATTACCTGATGCGCCGGAGCCGGCCTGCCCAGCACACTCCAAGTGAGCGTGGCGGGCGGCCTGCCACGGGCAGCAGCACACCGCCATCGGATCAGGATGCGGAATGAAGCCTAGCCCGCCAGCCCCCGCCCGCGCCCGCCAAAGAGCACGAAACCAGGCACGTGACCACCAATAACAAAGGAGTACGGGTGAAGCGTTCAGTAACGGTTGCCGCAGCGGCGGCAGCAATCGCGATCGTAGGTCTGTCCGGGTGCTCCAGCGGCCCGAAGACGGAGCACTCGTCGGTGAACGTCGGAGGCGCTGCCGCAAACGCGAAAGTCACCATCGACGGCAAAGACCAGAACGTCAGCGGCTCGACCGTGTGTACGACGATGGCCGGCACCGTCAACATCGCGATCGGCGGAGCGGCCACGGGTATCGCCGCGGTGCTCACCGACGCCAACCCGCCAGAGGTGAAGTCGGTTGGGCTGGGCAACGTCAACGGTGTGACGCTGGCATACACCGCGGGCACCGGTCAGGGCAGCGCCAAGGCGACCAAGAACGGCAAGGAATACAAGATCAGCGGCACCGCGACCGGGATCGACACGGCCAACCCGATGCAGCCGGTGAACAAGCCCTTCGAAATCGACGTGACTTGTTCTTAGTCCGGTTCGTCGTGTTGTAACCCGTTGCGCCGGTCGGGGCGTGTTCAATGATGGACACCAACCGTCCAGCTAGGGGCACCAATGTCAACGCCGGCGCTCGGCATGTCACGGCAGATGCTGCGGCGTCGTCCGGTGAACGGTGCACCGATCGCCACCGGGGGCACGAATCACCTGCGACGCAGGCTCGGTGGCTTTCGGCTCACCATGTTCGGCGTCGGCTCGACGGTCGGCACAGGGATCTTCTTTGTCTTCCCGGTGGCGGTACCGCAAGCCGGCCCGGCAGTGGTCGTTTCGTTCATCATCGCCGGGGCCGCAGCGGGTCTGGCCGCGATCTGCTACGCGGAGTTGGCTTCGGCGGTGCCAATTTCGGGGTCGGCATACTCATACTGCTATGCCACCCTCGGTGAGTTCATGGCCGTGGTTGTCGGGGCATGCCTGCTGCTCGAATACGGGGTGTCTACCGCCGCGGTGTCAGTTGGGTGGAGTCAGTACCTGAACAAACTGTCGCTCAATGTCTTCGGATTCTCGGTACCGCAGGCTATTTCATCGGGACCATGGGATTCCGAAGGTGGTTTCGTCAACCTGCCGGCTATCGTCTTGGTGACAATTTGTGCGGCTATGTTGATCGGCGGCACCAGTGAATCGGCCAAAGTCAATGCCGTCATGGTGGTGATCAAACTCGGCGTGCTGCTGATGTTCGCGGCGATCGCGTCAACGGCGTTCAGAGCGAACCACTTCACTGACTTCGCCCCTTTTGGATTCTCGGGAATCAGCTGGGCGGCGGGCACGATCTTCTTCTCCTACGTAGGTCTTGACGCGGTCTCCACCGCCGGTGAGGAGGCCAAAGACCCGCAGCACACGATCCCGCGGGCAATCATCGCGGCACTGCTGATCGTGACCGGTGTCTATGTGATTGTCGCGGTGGCCGCGATGGGCAGCCAGCCGTGGCAGGACTTCGAGGGGCAAAGCGCGGGCCTGGCCGTGATTGTGGACCACATCACCGGAAACCGCTTAGGCGGCACCGTGTTGGCCGCGGGCGCGGTGATCTCGATCTTCTCGGTCACTTTGGTCACGATGTACTGCCAGACCCGCATCCTTTTCGCGATGGGTCGCGACGGTCTAATGCCGGCGACGTTCGCCAAGGTCAACCCGCGCACTCGGACACCCGCAACCAACACCATGATCGTCGCGGTCGTGGCGGCAATCCTCGCCGGCCTGGTGCCGCTTGCGCGTCTGGCCGAAACGGTCTCCATCGGAGCCTTGACCGCGTTTATTGTCGTGTCCGTGGCGGTGGTTGTGCTACGGGTCCGGGAACCGGATCTGCCCCGCGGATTCAAGGTGCCCGGTTATCCGATCACACCGATCTTGTCAGTGGTGGTTTGCGGATGGATCATGTGCAGCCTGCACCGGTACACCTGGATGGTGTTCGCCGGCTGGGTAGCGGTCGCGTTGATCTTCTACCTGGTGTGGGGTCGCCGTCACAGCGCGCTCAACGGTGGTTAGTACGCAAGCACAGCAACGACGTGGGCTCACGTGAGGTCGTAGCTGACCCGCCGGCCCAACGAAAGCTGTTGAACGACCGTCACTGAAACCAGTACGGCGAACAGCACCAGCGCCATCACCGCGGCCCGGCCGATCGCCGCCATCCCGAACGCCTCGTCATAAATGCGGTGCGCGATCAGGTCGGTGCGGCCGCCCGGTCCGCCCCCAGTCAGCGCGTACACGGTGTCGAACACCTGCGCCGCGCTGACCACCCCGGTGACCAGCACAAAGAACATGGTGGGGCGCAGCATCGGCAGGGTGACCCGCCAGAACCGCTGCCAGCCGTTCGCCCCGTCGATGCGTGCCGCTGAGAGCACCTGGGTGGGGATGGCCAGGATGCCGGCCAGGAAGAACAGGGCGACGTAGCCGACGTTGGTCCACACCACCACCGCCGAGGTCACCGGCAGCGCCAGCCCCGGATCGGTCAGCCATTCGATGCGGTGCCCGAGCACGGTGCTGACCGCGCCGTCGGTGGGGCTCAGAATCCAGCGCCACAGCACCGCGATCGCCAACGGCGCGCAGATCCACGGCAGCACGTAGACGGTGCGGAAGACGCCGCTGCCGGGCAGCTCGCGGGCCAGCAAGACCGCCACCCCCAGACCCAGCACGGTTTGCAGCGGGACGACGATCGCGACGAAAAGCACGGTCACCACGAGGGAATTGCCGAACACCGGATCGGTCAGCACCGATCGCCAGTTATCCGCGCCGACATAGCTGATCGGCCCCAAGAGATCCCAGCGGTGCAGGCTCAGCCACACCACCACCAGCATCGGCAGCAGCAGGAACGCCACCACGCCGAACAGGCTGGGGGCGAGCAGCGCGTAAGCCAGCGCCGTGGAGCGGGGGGCCCGGCTCATCGTTGTATTAAAGCGCTTGTGCCGACTCAAAAGCGGGTCTTCATCCGTTCGAGCACCCCGGGCACGTCGGCGACGGAGAACGACTCGCCGGCCAGGGATGTCACGGTGCCCCGATAGGTGCCGGCGAGCTGCCAGTAGTCGATCGCGGCCGCGAGAAGGTTGAGTTTGACCGCTTTGCGCCCCGCCGGGGTGAATGTCACGTCGAGCCGGCCGTCACGGTCGCGGACGCGCACGGTCGACAGCGGATCATCGGAGGCGAAGTCGAACCGGACTCCCGCGAGCGGCTGGACACCGCCGGGAACCCAGTTCGACGACTCGTCGTCCTCGTCGCTGAACTCCGGCCGGTCGACGAAGTTGGAGCCCACCACACCGCCGGCCATTCGGACCGCAAAGGTGCCCCACGTCCAGGATGTCGAGTACGGGAACTGCGAACGATGCTCATCGAGGATGGCGAAATCGCGGGCGGAGTCGAACACGTAGGTTCGGTCACCCACCGTGAGCTTCCCGTCGGCGGGAAGCGGCTGCTTGAACGTGTAGTAGTCGATCGCCGACGTGAGCTTGGCGCTGAGGCTGAGCGGCGGCGCGGCGCCCGCCATATACAGCGTCAGCGCGCCGGTGATCGCGGGCCCGTGTCTGTCTGCCGCGCAGTCGATCCGCACCGTGAGTGTGTCGGCGTCGGCATCGAAGTGGTATTCGAGCAGGTAGCGGCGCGTCTTGACGCGGCAGGGGCCACCGTGCAGCAGGTCGTCGGGCAGGCCCAGGCTGCCGCCCCGGAACCGGGCGCTTTTCTCCACCAGGACACCCGTGGCCTGGTCGCGGACGAACAACTCCGACGACGCCAGGTACTTCACGTCCTGCATGATCATGGCGCCCGACATCTCGGGGTGGATCAAGGCGAAACCGACCCACTCCTTGAGCCGGAACTCGCGCCAGAGGCGCGACAAGCCTCGGTGCGCGTCGACCGGGTTGGTGTCTCGGACCCGCTCCTCGAACCGGCCATAGCGCCGAACACCGTCTTCAACCAGTCGCTGTGGCGCTGTCACGCCGTGATCTTTATTGACACCTATGCCGCGGTCAACCCTCGGCACGTCGTTACGGTGGACGGGTGACAGCGAACCGGGGGATCGATGCCGACTTTCTGGCCCTGCCCCGCCACGAGCTGGCCGACGCCGCGTTGTCGGCGGCCAGAGCAGCCGGCGCCGAGCATGCTGACCTGCGTATTCACCGGATTTCCACCGAGGTCATCCGACTGCGCGACGGTGAGTTGGAGACCGCCGTCGTCAACCGTGAGCTCGGCTTCGCGGTGCGGGTGGTGGTCGACGGCACCTGGGGCTTCGCCTCACATGCCGAGCTGGCGCCGGGTGTCGCGGCCGATACCGCCCGCCGTGCCGTGCAGGTGGCCAAGACGCTGGCCGTCCTCAACGCCGAACGTGTCGAGCTGGCAGCCGAACCGGTGTACCGCGACGCGACGTGGGTGTCGGACTACCTGGTCGATCCGTTCGACGTGCCCACCTCCGACAAGATCGACGTGCTGGAGGACTACTCGGGCCGGTTGCTCGCTGCCGATGGAGTGAACCATGTGACGGCCGCGCTGACCGCGGTCAAGGAACAGACTTTCTACGCCGACACGTTCGGGTCTTCGATCACCCAGCAGCGAGTGCGGCTGATGCCGGTCTGCGATGCGGTCACCGTCGGGCCGGACGGCTTCGACTCGATGCGCACGCTGGCGCCACCGACCGCGCGCGGTTGGGAGGCGGTGGCCGGCGACGACGTGTGGGACTGGTCCGGCGAGCTGGCCGAACTCCCGGTGCTGCTCGCCGAGAAGGTCAAGTCCCCGGGTGTGACGGCCGGGCCGACGGATCTGGTGATCGACCCGACCAACCTGTGGCTGACCATCCACGAATCCATCGGACACGCAACCGAATACGACCGGGCCATCGGTTACGAGGCGGCCTACGCCGGAACATCGTTCGCCACCCCGGACAAGCTCGGCACGCTGCAGTACGGGTCGCCGGTGATGAACGTGACCGCTGACCGCACGGTGCCCTACGGGTTGGCCAGCATCGGCTACGACGACGAGGGTGTCGCTGCTCAGAGCTGGGACCTGGTGCGCGACGGGCGATTCGTGGGGTATCAGCTGGACCGGGTGTTCGCGCCCCGGCTGGGGCAATCTCGTTCCAACGGGTGCTCGTATGCCGACTCGCCGCATCACGTCCCGATCCAGCGGATGGCCAACGTGTCACTGCAGCCGGGTCCTGAGGACCTGTCCACCGCCGACCTGATCGCGCGGGTCGACAACGGCATCTACATCGTCGGGGACCGATCGTGGTCGATTGACATGCAGCGCTACAACTTCCAGTTCACCGGTCAGCGGTTCTTCCGGATCCGCGACGGCCGTCTGGACGGGCAGCTGCGCGACGTGGCCTATCAGGCGACCACCACCGATTTCTGGAACGCGATGGAGGCCGTCGGCGGCGCGTCGACGTGGCGGCTGGGCGGGGCGTTCAACTGCGGCAAGGCCCAGCCCGGTCAGGTCGCCGCGGTCAGCCACGGCTGTCCGTCGGCGCTGTTCCGGGGGATCAACGTGCTCAACACGCGCAGCGAGGGGGGCCGGGAATGATTCCCGCGCAACAGGTCATCGACACGGCTTTGGCGGCGGCCAAAGGCGACAAGACCGAGACCATCGTGCTGGTGACGGACCGGTCCGAGTCGTCGCTGCGCTGGGCGGGCAACTCGATGACCACCAACGGGGTCTCGACCAGCCGGACCACCACGGTCGTCACGATCGTTTACGACGACGAGGGGCCGCGGGTCGGCTCGCTGTGCTCGTCGGAGGTGGAGCCGGCGCAGATCGCCGAGTTGGTGGCCGCCTCAGCGGAGGCGGCTGCGGGCGCGCCGGAGGCTCGCGACGCCGTGGAGCTGTTGGGCGGCAATGGCATACCCGACGACTGGGACGCTGAGGTGCCGCAGACCGGCGCGGAGGTCTTCGCCGGGCTGGCCACCTCGCTGAGCCGTGGCTTTCGGGGCGCCGACCAGCTCTACGGGTTCGCTCGCCACGAGGTGGAGACGACGTTCCTGGCGTCCTCGACCGGGCTGCGGCGGCGTTTCACCCAGCCCACCGGGACGGTGGAGATCAACGCCAAACGCGACGGCGCCAGTGCCTGGGCTGGGGTCAGCACACCGGATTTCGTTGATGTGCCAACGGATTCGCTGCTGAAGCAGCTCTCGACGCGATTGGGCTGGGCGGCGCGCAGCGTCGAGCTGCCGGCCGGACGCTACGAAACGTTGATGCCGCCGTCCACAGTGGCCGACATGATGATCTATCTCGGTTGGACGATGAGCGGCCGCGGTGCCCAGGAGGGCCGCACCGCGCTGTCGGCGCCCGGCGGCGGCACCCGGGTGGGGGAGCGGCTGTCCGAACTGCCGCTGACCCTGTATTCGGATCCGCATGCGTTCGGGCTCGAGTGCGCGCCGTTCGTGGCGACCGGCACCTCGTCAGAGACCGCATCGGTGTTCGACAACGGCCTGGACATCGGCTGCGTGGACTGGATTCGCGGCGGGGTGATCAACGCGCTGGCCTACCCGCGGGCCGCTGCCGCCGAGTTCGGCGCCCCGGTCGCCCTGGCGGCCGACAACCTGCTGATGACGGGCGGTTCGGCCAGCATGGACGAGATGATCGCCTCGACCGAGCGCGGGCTGCTGCTGACCACGCTGTGGTACATCCGCGAGGTCGACCCGACCACACTGCTGCTGACCGGGCTGACCCGCGACGGCGTCTACCTGGTCGAAGACGGCAAGGTGACTGCGGCGGTGAACAACTTCCGGTTCAACGAGAGCCCGTTGGACCTGCTGCGCCGTGCCACGCAGGCCGGCATCGCCGAGCCGACGCTGCCCCGGGAATGGGGTGATTGGGCGACCCGGGCGTCGATGCCGTCACTGCGAATTCCCGACTTCCACATGTCGTCGGTGAGCCAGGCGCAGTGAGTTCTCACGTCGAGTCCTCGGTCAACTGAGCTCGTCGAATCTGGCGAGTGCGGCGCCGAGGTCTTCCTCGTCGAACAGCTCACTTCGGTTGATCAGGTCGCCATCGACGGTCAGCAGATTGACCTCAAGCCATTCGGCGTCGAAGCCGTTTGGCGACGTTCCCCGCAACACTTGGGTGACGACCGCTCCGAGATCGGTCAGCCGATGTACTGCCTCGACATAGATCTTGGCTTGGGGCGCAAGTTCCCATGCGGCATGGATGTAGGGGACCAGGTCGCCGGGCGAGAAGGCTCTTCCTCGGCGATGGTCGACATTCACCCAGTCTGGCGTTGTTGCGGGGAGCTGGTGTGCGTTGAACGCGTCGAAAGCGCGCAAAATAGTCGACCAGGTGTGCGCGTGGGCTGCCGCTTCCCCGGCGAGGTAACGGGCGTCGAGTTCGGCGACAGCGGCTTCGATGTCGTCGGGATCAAAAGTCACTGAGCGGTTCATCAGGGCGTCGGAGTCGACTTCGATGACACTCAACATGTCGACGGTGATCGGTTGATCGGGATCATCGCTGTCGCGATAGCTCCTTCGGGTCAGCGTGAGGCGAGACCCTCTGAGGGCGATGGGCTCCATCTCCATCCGCCAACTGCTGGGCGTCGTCTCCAACGTGGCATCAACGACTTTCTGCACCTCTGCGCCCTCGTGGGTGTCGCGCAGGCCTTTTCGCCGGTCCTCATATCGGCTATCCGCGCTCGCGAGCGCGAACAGTGCGTCCCCGTCACGACGGTTGTATGCGTCTGCTACGCGTGCGCAGACCCGGGTCGCGGCGTTCTCAAGCGGCGGCGTCCATCGACCGAGTTCTTCGAACCGTGCTAGCGCGGCGTCGAGGTCGTCTCCGTCGAACAGTTCGGAGCGATCGACCAAATCGCCGTCGACGGTCACTACGTTGATATCACGCCACTCGGCGTCGAAGCCCTCTTGGGAAATCCCCTGCGCCACATGGGTGACGACCGCTCCGATGTCGCTGAGTCGATGCACCACTGCGATGTAGATCCGGGTGTCCGGCGAGTCGTCCCAAGCGGCCTGGATGTACTGGACCATGTCGCCGGACGCGAAAGCCGCCCCGCGCCGGTGGTCAATACTTACCCAGTCCGGCGTCGTCGCGGCAAGATCGCGCCGGTTGAACCCGGCATAAGCACCGAGGACCAGTGACCAGGTGTGCGCGTAAGCGGCCGCTTCCCCGGCAAGGTAGCGGGCGTCGAGTTCAGCTAGCGCGGAATCGATTTCGTCGATGTCGAGCATGACCGCCGAGGTGATCCGCTGGCTGTCGTCGATCTCCAGGACGCCGAGCACGTCGGTGTGGAACGCCTCGGGCCGTTGGTCGTTGCCCGCGAAACGGTAGCGACCCAGGACAAGGCGCTCGCCGCGAGTCGCGATGACGCTCGACGACACGTTCAGGACACCGACATCAGCGGTCGCTCGCCAGTCGGCGATAACGGTGTCTCTACCACGTCGGACGCCTACGCCCACCAGCGGGCGACGATCGTCGGTGGAGGAGTCGTCGGCCAACAGCTCGGCCATCGCCTCCCAGTCGCGGCTCGCGAAGGACGACTCGAATCGCCGCTCCACTCGGCGTGCCGTGTTCTCCAGGTGCTCCAGTTGCCTTGGCTGCTGCTGTAGTTCGTCGAACCTGGCGAGCGCGGCGTCGAGGTCTTCCCCGTCGAACACCTCGCAGCGGTTGACCAGGTGGCCTTCGAAGGTGATCACGGTGATCCCGTGCCATTCGGCGTAGAAGCCGTCTGTGGAGAATTCCTGCGCCCTGTAGGTGTAGACCGCTCCACGGTCGTTCAGTCGGTGTACCGCGTCGATGAAGTGGCTCAGATCAGACGGGAAGGTCCACATAGCGCTGAGCAGTTTGGGCATTTCGCCGGGTGCAATGGGGGTCCCTCGCCGGTGATCGAGGTTCACCCAGTCTGGCGTGGTCGGGAAAAGTTCGCGCCGGTTGAGCGCGGCGAAACCTTGCATGATGAGTGACCACGTCTGTGCGTAGGCGGCGGCTTCACCAGCGAGGTAGCGGGTGTCGAGTTCGGCGAAAGCGGCATCGACGTCATCGAGGTCGAATGCGACATGGGCAACCAACTCCTCGTCGGCGTCGATCTCGACGACGCTGAGAAACTCGATGCGGAACGCCCCGGGCTGCTGGTCTCGCCCGGAGATAGCCGAGCGACACAATGCGAGGCGCCTGCCGCGGGTCGCGATGACCGTCGATGTGAGCTTGTCGCCGCCAAGCTCCGTGAAGGCTTGACCGTTGGAGATTTCGACGTCCCGACCGCGGCGGATGCCGGAGTTCACCGTATGTCGACGGTCGTCATTGACCATGTTCTGCGCCAAGGTCTTTGACATCGCAGTCCAGTCACCGACAGAGAAGTACTTCGCCACCCGGCGATAGGCCTCGCTGGCTGCGTTCGCCGGCTGCTGCGGCTGCTGGTGCAGCTCGTCGAATCTGGCGAGTGCGGCATCGAGGTCCGCTTCGTCGAACAGCTCGCAGCGGTTGACAAGGTCGTCTGCGAACGTAGCCACGAGGACTTCTTGCCATTCGGCGTCGAAGCCCTGGCCTGACGTCCCTCGCGCCGCTTGGGTGAAGACCGCCCCGTGTGTGCTCAGCCGATGCACCGCCGCGATATAGACGTGGAAGCTCTGCGCGTCGTCCCATGAGGAACGGATGTATGCGGCCAAGTCGCCCACCTCTATTGTCGCGAGTCGTCGGTGATCGATGGTCACGCAGTCCGGTGTCAGTCGGAGTTGTTGCTTGTTCGCTGCGGCGTACGTCGCTGTGAGCATTGACCACGTGCGTGCGTATGCGGCCGCCTCGCCGGCGAGGTAACGGGCGTCGAGCTCAGCGATTGCGGAATCGAAGTCGTCGACGTCGAATGTGACCAGCGCCGTGGCCAGATCGTCGGAGTTGACCTCCAGGATGCTGAGTGCCTCGGTGAGAAAGGCCCCGGATTCTCGGTCGGTGCCCGAGAAGCTGTTTCGCGCGAGGACAAGGCGTGCCCCACGGGTCGCCAGGAACGTCGTCGTCACGTCGGTGAACAGGCCGGCCGTGGCTTGGGCGTCTGCCATCGTGGCGTCTCGGCCATGTCGGATCCCCGACCCGACGACTCGACGACGATCGTCATTGACAAAGTTGTCGGCGAGTAGCTTCGCCGCGGCGTTCCAGTCGCGTGCCGCGAAGTGCGGCTGGAGGCGCGCTGCCACTTGCCATGCCGCGTTCTCCCGTTGGCGCGGCTGCTGGTGTAGTTCTTCATATCTCGTGAGCGCAGCGTCGAGGTCGGCTTCGTCGAATACCTCAGTGCGGTTGATCGTGCCGCTGTCCACCGTAAAGACCGCGATGCCGCGCCACTCGGCGTCAAGCCCGTCGCGCGAAGTCTCCTGCGCTGTGTAGGTGACGACCGCTCCGATGCTGCTCAGCCGATGCACTTGCTCGACATAGATATCGATGTCTTGCTCGACATCCCATCCGGCTTGGATGTATGCGGTGACGTCACCGGGCCCGAACGCCGCCTCTGTTCGGTGGTCGATGTTGACGCAGTCTGGCGTGATCAACGGCAGCTTGTGCTGGTTCAGCGCGGCGTAACTTCCCGCTACGGCCGACCAGACATCGGAGTGAGGTGCTGCTTCGCCGCCGAGGTAGCGCGCGTCGAGCTCGGCGATGGCGGCGTCAAAGTCGTCACGGTCGAACCCGACCCGCGCCGTCACCCGCTCGTTGGCGTCGACCTCAATCACCTCCAGCCCAACGAAGTAGTACGCCGCGGGCTCGTTGCTGGCGGTGTATCGGGTACGCGTAAGGATGAGCCGCCGGCCACGGGTCGCGACCACATCTGCGGTGAGGGCCTGATTCAGGCTGCCGGTACTGGCGAGCGCTGAAAGTTCGGTGATTACCGCGTCGCGGCCCAACCGAACGCCCGAGCCCACCACCCGACGACGGTCTTCGGTGGACACGTCGTCGGTCAGAACCTCTCTCAGAGCTTCCCAGTCGCGGGTCGTGAAGTACGACTGGAAACGCTGGTAGGCCCGGCTTGCAGCGTTCTCCAGCCGCTGCGACTTCGGGCGCAGTTCGTCCAACCTCGCCAGGGCTCCATCGAGGTCTGCCTCGTCGAACATCTCGCAGCTGCTGACCAGTCCGCCCTCGACCGTCAAGGTGTCGATAAGGCGCCACTCGACCTCCAAGCCGTCCCGCGAAGTCCCCTTGGCTACGTGGGTGATAACCGCGCCGCGGTCGGTCAGCCGGTGTACGGCTTCGGCATAAACGATGTTCTGCACCGTGTCGTCCAAGGCGACGCGGAGGTATGCCATCAGGTCGCCTTTCCCGACCGTGGCAAGCGCCCGATTGTCGATATCGGTGAACTCGGCAGTTGTCGGAGGCATTTCGCCTCGACTGAGCGCGACAAAGACCCCGGTGATAGCCGACCAAGTGCCAGCGCAGGCGGCTGCTTCGCCGGCGAGATATCGCGCATCGAGTTCGGCGAGGGCAGCCTCGATGTCGTCAAGATCGAACACGACGACCGCCACAACCTTGTCTTCCGAGTCGATCTCGATGACGTTGAGGACTTCGTTGTGAATCGCCTCGGGGTCACGGCCGGCGGCGCGAACGCGGGTGAGGACGAGACGCTCGCCGCGGGTCGCCACGGTGCCCAACATGGTTATCGTGAATCCGACCTCAGCGGTGGCCTGCAACTCCTGGATCCCGGCGGCTCGGCCATATCGAGTCCCGGAGTTGACCGTCCGCCGGCGATCATCGATCAAATAGTCCTCGGCCGCTGCTTGGGCGATAGCCTCCCAGTCGCGGGCCGCGAAGTGGGGGTAGAACCGCTCGACTACCAGCGCCGCCTTGTTCTCCAAGTGCCGGGTTCGTGAGCGTTTATCCGCGAATCGCGCTTGCAGCGCATCGAGTTCGGCGATCGCCGCATCCATGTCTTCGAGGTCGAACCACACCTGCAGCGCTATTCGCCCCTCTTCGTCGATGCCGTACACCTGGAGGAGCTCGTCGTGCGGTGCTCCAGGACTCGCGTCGGGGGTGCCGACGATCACCCGGGCGAGAGCCAGTCGCTCGCCTCGTACGGCGACGATGACATGGTCGACCCGGATGGCCCCCGCCTCGAGGTCCTGCCTGGTCTGATGCATCACCTGGTGGGTCGGAAGGTCGGTCTGCGCGAAGCCGACGATCTTGCGGCGGCTTTCGATTGACGGCTGGGGCGCAAACAGCCGCTCGAACTCGTCCCAGTCTTCGCGGTCAACAGCGGCCATCACCCGTTGCGCCGCACGGGTGGCTGCGTTGGTCAGGTCGATGGCCGGCGATTCGGCTGGTGCCGCGGGGACGGGCGCGACGCCCTCGCCCAGCATCGCGTGCGCCTTCGCGGCGAGTGCCTCAGCGCCTTTCCGCTCGTAGAGCGCCGTCGCTCGCTCCGCGGCGGCCCGTGCACCCGCCTCATCGCCGGCGGCGTTCAACACCGTCGCCAGCGCCAGACAGGCATCGCCGTGATCGACCAGGGCGTCGGTGCGTTCAGCCAGGTCGACCGCCGACTCGGCCATCTGCCGCGCCGCATCATGATCACCGCGGCGCGTCAACAACAGCGCCCGCAGCGTGCGCCAGGCGATCGACGCCTTCAAGGCGTGTCCCGCGAGCCGCTCACTTTCGGTGCACAACTCCTCCGCCTCGGCGACTCGGTCGAGGGCCAGGCAGGTACGGCCCAGCAGGGCAGCGGTCTCGGCGGTGTCGGCCTCCAGCCCCATCCGGCGAAAACCGTGGTAGGCCTGACGCAGGTGCGGCTCGGCGCCGCTGGGGTCGTCCACAACCAGCTCAATGATTCCGGCGAACTGCTCAACCTCGAGCAGGGCATGACGCAGGCCGATCTCGGTGACTGTGCGGCGCGCCGAGTCGATCATCCGTCGGGCGGTGGCGGCGCGGCCGCGGAAGGCCTCCAGGACGGCTTGGCATCGCGTCGACGTCGCCTCGACCGCAGGCGAATCCGTCGTGATTCGCAACAGTCGCACCACGTCAAGACAACGCCCGCCGGCACGCGGAACCGGATTCGGCCCCCACAGCGCCGCAAGGGGCGCTCCGGCCAGCACCGCGTTCACCCGACGGTGTTCACGTGCGTGCCGCGCCGCGGTCAACGCGCTGTCCAACGCGATCTCGCAGTCGCCGATTCGCCCAAGACGCGCAAGGCATCCGGCGCGTACGGTATGGGCCTTGGCTTCCCCTTCGGCGTCGCCCAATCCGGCCAGCTTGTCGGCGGCGGCGGCCAACGCGGTCTCGACCTCGTCCAATCGCTCTGGGCGGATCAGCATCGAGAGTTGGCCGTCGAAACACGTCGCCCACGCGGCCAGCCGATCCGAAGCGACTGTGACTGACTGCAATTGGGACACCGCACGGGTCGCCGAAGCCACCTCGCCGGCGGCAAGCAGCGCCTCACAGCGCGCGACCAGCAGCTCGGCGGCCTGGTCGGCGCGATCGGGCAGCTCGTCGTCGATCTCCTCCAGAGCGTGCAGCGCCCGGTCGTAGAGATCGGCGGCGCCTTCGTAGGCGAGGCGGGACATCGCCTGATCCGCCGCCCGTCGGCAATACTCGACGGCCTTGGCGGCGTTTCCCGCCCAAGCGCATTCGAAATAGTGGTACGCCAGTTCCGCCAGCAGCTCCCCGTCCGCGCCGGGCGTTGCTTCCAGCGTCGTGGCGATACGTTGGTGCAGTCGCATGCGCCGCACCGACGCCAGCTCGGCAATCAGCGCCTGCCGGACGATCGCATGATTGAACCGGTATCGACCGCCGGACTCTTCGATGACGATGCCGGCTTTGCACGCTTCCTCGAAGGCGTCGACGAGATCGCGTTCAACCACCTGCTCCACGAGGTCCACCGCGAAGCGGCTGCCGACCACGGCGGCCGCGGCAAGGGCCTTGTTGGTCTCTGCCGGCAGTCGCGAAAGCCTGCGGCTCACGGCTTCACGAACGCCCTGCGGCAAGGTGTTGGGGTCCCAGACGCCGCCACTTTCGTCCACATGGCGCAGTGCCTCGATCAAGAAGAACGGGTTGCCGCCGGTGACCGATGCCAACGCCCGGGCGAGCTGTTCGTCGTCGTACCCGGCCTCGGCGACATAGGCGGTCACGTCGTCGGCGCCGAGGCCGCCGAGAGCGAGGCGGTCCGCGGTGCCGTCCCGGTGCAGATCGGCGAGCATCGCCGCCAGGGGATGGGCTCGGTCGAGGTCGGTGCTGCGATACGTCGCGACGATTTGCACCCGGGTGCGGTCGCCAAAGCGCAACAGGTGCCGCAACAGCAGCAGCGTCGGTTTGGCCGCCCAGTGCAGATCATCGAGTATCAGGACGACGGGCGCACGGGCAGAGGCGAGTTCCAGCAGCGCGACGACGGCGTCGAACAGTGCATAGCGTTCGGTGTCGGGATCCGCGCGGGGCGGCGCGGACAGGTCGGGCAGCGCATCGGTCAGACCGGGAACCAGCGGAAGCAGTGCTTCAACACCTCGCAATCCCCGCAGTCTCTGCGGGCCGATGCAGGGCACCAGCGAACGCAGCGCTTCGGCGAAGGGCTGATAGGGCGCACCCAAGTCCTCGTCGGAACGGCCGTACAACACGACGGCGCCTTGCCCGAAGGCCTGTTGCGACCATTCGCCGGCCAGGCGCGTCTTGCCCACGCCGGGTTCGCCGGCGATCAGCATCGCGTGAATGCCGCCGGCGAGCGCGGCCTGCCAGGCTGCAGCAAGTTGCTCGAGCTCCAGGCCGCGGCCGACGAACCGCCCGGGGCCGGTCAGCACCGCGGGGAGGTCGGGCCGCTCGAGGGGTTCGTCGACGGTCGCTTCGAGTTGCTCGGCGGTCTGTACGCGGAGTTCGAAGACATGCTCCGGGCGCGGCAGGTTGCGCAGCGCGCGCATCCCGAGATCGGCAAGAACAACGTCGTCGGACAGGCTGTCGATGACGAGCTCGGCCGTCGCTCCGGAGCACAGGATCTGGCCTCCGATGGCCAGTGACCGCAGGCGGGCGGCGCGGTTGACCGCCCGACCGAAGTAGTCACCGTCGCGCAGCTCCACCTCGCCGGTGTGCAGGGCGATCCGGATACGCATGGGCTCGCGCAGCCCCCACGGCTCGTGAACGATTGCGTCTTGCAGTTCCATCGCCGCGGCGGCCGCAGCTGAGGGCCGGTCGAAGACCGAGAATGTGGCATCGCCTTCGCCACGCGTTTTGATGAGCCGCCCGCCGCGGGAGGTGACGACCTGCTCGACCAGTTCGTCGTGGCGCGCGAGCGCTATCGCCATGGCGGCGGCATCGGCCTCCCACGCGGCAGTCGATCCCTCGATATCGGTGAGCAGAAAGGTCACGGCGCGGGTCACCGACGGAAGATGCTGGGCCACCGGGTGATCCAGTGCGGAGTCCTGAGCGACGATCGCGGCTGCAAGCCGCCGAAGCTCCGGCCCGGGATCGACCCCGAGCTCGTCGGCGAGCAGCGACCGGACTCGTTGATACGCGCCCAGGGCTTCACCCTGTCGGCCCGCGCGATAGAGCGCGAGCATCAGCTGGGCCCACCGCCGCTCGCGCAGCGGCGCGTCGGCCACCGCGGCCTCCAGCTCGCCGACGATCTCCGCGGCCCGCCCCGTCGCGAGCAGCGCATCGGCACGGTCCTCGACCAGCGCGGCGTGTCCCTCGATCCAGCGTGTCTTCTCCGAAATTCCCCGGCGGGAGTCGGGCAGTTCGGGAGTTCCGCGCCAGAGGTTCAGCGCCTCCTCGAAGCGGACTACCGCTTGAGTGGTATCTCCGGCCGCTGCCGCATCTCGTCCCGCTCTGGTGGCCAGCTTGTAACGCGGGGCATCCACCTCAGTCGTGTTGAGGATCCAGCCCATTCCCTGCGTGAGGACGAAGCCGTCGCCCAACGCCCGGCGCAGTGAGGAGATGTGGGTCTGCAGCGCCTTGGCCGCGGTGCGCGGCGGTTCGTCACCCCAGAGCAGATCGATCAGTGTTTCGGCCGACACGACAGAACCGCCGTGCAGCCCGAGCATGGTGAGGATCGCGCGCGGTTTGGCGCCCGGGATTGTCACCCGGGCGCCGTCCCGCCGGGCCTGAAGAGGTCCCAAAACCCCCAGCTCCACGGCTTGAATGGTAGTCACGTGGCAATCGTCGGTGGGGCGATTCAACACGCGGTCAAGATCCGGTAAAGACCCGATCGGGGGCGCGTCGCAGGCGGCTTGACCCCCCGAGGAACGCGACGAAGGCGTCGGTAAAATTTGGCGCTTATGAGCGAACGTGTGGAGCAGCTGGAATTTCAGGCTGAGGCCCGACAGCTGCTGGATTTGATGGTCCATTCGGTCTACTCCAACAAGGACGCGTTCCTGAGGGAGCTGATCTCCAACGCCTCCGACGCACTGGACAAGCTGCGGCTCGAGGCGTTCCGCAACAAGGACCTCGAGGCAGACACCTCCGACCTGCACATCGAGATCGAGGTGGATAAGACGGCCCGCACCCTGACGGTCCGCGACAACGGCATCGGTATGTCGCGTGATGAGGTGGTGGATTTGATCGGCACGCTGGCCCGCTCCGGCACCGCCGAGCTGCGCCAGCAACTGCGCGAAGCGCAGAACGCCAAAGCATCCGAAGAGCTGATCGGCCAGTTCGGGATCGGCTTCTACTCGGTGTTCATGGTCGCCGACAAGGTTGAGATGGTCACCCACAAAGCCGGCCAGAGCGAAGCCATCCGGTGGGAATCCAGTGGTGACGGCACCTACACCATCGAACCCGTTGAGGAAGCGCCGCAGGGCACGTCGATCACCTTGCACCTCAAGCCCGAAGACGCCGAAGACGCGTTGCACGACTACACCGCGGAGTGGACGATCCGTGGCCTGGTCAAGAAATATTCCGACTTCATCGCCTGGCCGATCCGGATGCAGGTCGAGCGCCGGACGCCGGCTGCCGAAGAAGGTGGCGAGGAGACGGTCACGGTGGAGACCGCGACGCTGAACTCGATGCAGGCACTGTGGGCGCGTCCCAAAGACGAAGTCTCGCAAGAGGAATACAACGAGTTCTACAAGCACATCGCGCACGCCTGGGACGACCCGCTCGAGGTCATCGCGATGAAGGCCGAAGGCACCTTCGAATACCAGGCCCTGTTGTTCATCCCGTCGCACGCCCCGTTCGACCTGTTCAACCGGGACGCCCAGGTCGGCGTCCAGCTGTATGTCAAGCGCGTGTTCATCATGGGCGACTGCGACCAGCTGATGCCCGAGTACCTGCGCTTCGTCAAGGGCGTCGTCGACGCAGCGGACATGTCGCTCAATGTCTCCCGGGAGATCCTGCAGCAGGACCGCCAGATCAACGCGATTCGCCGGCGGTTGACCAAGAAGGTGTTGTCGACCATCAAGGAGCTGCAGTCGCAGCGGCCCGACGACTACCGCACGTTCTGGACCGAGTTCGGCCGCGTCGTCAAGGAGGGGTTGCTCTCCGACTTCGACAATCAGGAGGCCCTGCTTGCGATCAGCTCGTTCGCCTCGACGCACAGCGACTCCGAGCCGACCACGCTGGCCGAGTACGTCGAACGCATGAAAGACGGCCAGGAGCAGATCTTCTACGCGACCGGCGAATCCCGCCAGCAGCTGCTGAAGTCGCCGCACCTGGAGGCGTTCAAGGCCAAGGGCTACGAGGTGCTGCTGCTCACGGATCCGGTCGACGAGATCTGGGTCAACACCGTCGCCGACTTCGCCGGGAAACCCCTGCAGTCGACGGCCAAGGGTGAGGTGGATCTGGACTCCGAGGAGGACAAGGCCGCGCACGAGGCGCAGCGCGAGGAACAGCAGAAGGATTTCGCCGACCTGCTGGCGTGGCTGGAGCAGACGCTGACCGAGCACGTCAAAGAGGTGCGGCTGTCGACCCGGCTGACCGAGTCACCGGCCTGCCTGATCACCGACACCTTCGAGATGACCCCGGCCTTGGCGCGCATCTACCGCGCCAACGGCCAGGAGGTTCCGGTCGGCAAGCGCATCCTCGAACTCAACCCGCACCATCCGCTGGTCACCGGTCTGCGCCAGGCGCACAGCGAGCGCGGCGGCGAGGATGCCGACTTGGCCGAGACCGCGGAGCTGCTCTACGGCACAGCGCTGTTGGCCGAAGGTGGGGCGCTGGAGGATCCGGCGCGTTTCGCCGAGCTGCTGGCGCACCGGCTGGCCCGCACCGTCTGAGCGCGGCCGTTAGGGCACCAGCACCACTTTGCCGACGTTCTCGCGGGCGGCCAGAATGCGGTGGGCCTCGGGCGCATTCGCGAACGGCACCGCCGCATGCACCACCGGGGCCGCGGTCCCGCCTGCCAGCGCCTCGGACAGTGGGGCGATCCAGGGTCCGAGGGTGCCCCGATCGTCCCACAGCCGCAGCATGTTCAGGCCGATGACGGCTTTGGACTGCTCCATCTGCGTGATCAGACTGAAACCGCGCAGCATCGCCAGCGCCTGCGGCGCCGCCCGCAGCAGCGACCGCTTCTCACCCTGCTGCAGCGACGAAAGACCGTAGGCAACAAGGCGTCCGCCGGGACGCAACAACTTCAGCGAGCGCCGCAGCGAGGTGCCGCCGAGCCCGTCGAGCACGATGTCATACGACGGCAGGCCGTCCCACCAGCCTTTGCGGCGGTAGTCGATGGCGCGGTCGATGCCCAGCGCCTCGAGCTGGGCGTGTTTGCCCGGTGACGCGGTGCCGTGCACGACGGCCCCGGCAGCCTTGGCCAGCTGGATCGCCGCGATGCCGACGCCGCCTGCCGCGGCATGCACCAGCACGCGCTCGCCCGCCCGCAGCGACCCGTAGCCATGCAGCGCCGCCCACGCCGTCGCATAGTTCACCGGTATCGCCGCGCCCTCCTCGAAGCTCATCGACGGCGGCAGGGTGACCGTGTCGTTGGCGTTGGCGTTGACGATCTCGGCGTAGCCGCCGAAACGGGTGCCGGCCAGCACCCGCTCGCCGATACGGGCCGGGTCAACACCGTCACCGACCGCCTCGATGGTCCCGGCCACCTCGTAGCCGACCACGGCGGGCAGCTTCGGCGCATCGGGATACAGACCCACCCGGGCAAGGTGGTCGGCGAAGTTCACGCCCGCCGCACGCACCCCGATCCGCACCTGGCCGCTGGCGGGCGGCGGAGGGTCGGGGCGATCCTGCACCTGCAGCACCGACGGGGGCCCGTGTTTGGTGATGACGACGACGCGCATGGGTTTCAGCCTATTGCCGCGCGGTCCATAATCCTTGAGATGGACGTTCTCGATGAGCTGAACCGGTTGGTGGCGTTGTCGGGCGAAGTGGCGGCCGAGTCCGATCCCGCGGTGGCCGAGTTCGCCGAGCAGTTCCGTGTCGATGTTTCGATGATCACCGATGATTAGCGGGACCGGCTGCGGGAGGCACTGGGGGAGCAGACGTTCGGTGCGGTCGTGCAGATGTTCATCGCGGACTTCGCGCCACGGGTGCGTGCCGGCCTCGATGCCCTGGGGGTGGCGCTGCCGCCACCTGCGGTTGAGCGCGACGCGTCGGGCCATCTGGCCGATGCCTTGTTCAACGGGTTCATGCCGGTTGTGGCCCGGCTGCGGTCGCTGGACGCGGTGACCTCGGAGGTGGTACGGCTGCGCGGTGCGGCCCAGCACAACTGCCGGCTGTGCAAGTCACTGCGCGAGACGACTGCGCTGGACGCCGGAGGCTCCGAATCGCTCTACGACGACATCGAACGTTTCGAGGAGTCGGTGCTGCTCAGCGATGCGCAGAAGGCCGCGTTGCGCTACGTCGACGAGCTGATCTGGACGCCGGCGCACATCGACGCCGACGTAGCCGCTGCAGTGCGCCGGCACTTCACCGACGAGCAGGCCATCGAGCTGACCCTGGACGTGATGCGCAACGCCGGCAACAAGATTGCGGTGGCACTGGCCGCCGACGCGCCGCGGGTCGCCGACGGCACCGAGCGCTATCTGCTGGATGCCGACGGCCAGACCGTATTCGGCTGAGCTCAGGCGGAGTGACGGGCCAAAAAGCCCAGGATGGCGTCGGCGAAGATGTCGTTGCGGTCCCCGGCGACCATGTGACCGGCCCCGGCAACGTCGACGAACTCCACCTGCGGGAACCGGGCCAGGAACTCCTCGGCGTTGGCGGCGCTGACCAGGTCGCTGAGCTGACCGCGTACCAGCAGCATCGGTACGCCGCCGTCGAGGATGGTCTGCACCGCGGCATTGAGCCGGTCGACGTCGTGGATCTCCAGCGGGGCCAGTTCCTCGCTGCCGTTGACGAACTTCGGATCCCAGTGCCAATACCAACGGTCACCGCGGCGGCGCAGGTTGGCGGTGAGCCCGTTCAGGTCCGCCGGGCGGGGTCGGTGCGGGTTGTAGGCGGCGATCGCGTCGGCGACCTCGTCGAGGGAGCCGAAGCCGGACTCCATCCGCTCAGCCATGAACGCCTGTATCCGCTCGGCACCGCCGGCGTCCATGTTCGGGACGATGTCGACGAGCACCACTGCGCTCGCCGCACCGGGAGCCAGTTCGCCGCAGAGCAGCATCGAGGTACACCCGCCCAGTGAGGCGCCGACCAGTACCGGGTCCGGCGGCAGGGTGCGCAGCACCTCGTGGACGTCGGCGGCGAAGCTGACCAACCGGTAGTCGCCCTCGCTGGCCCAATCGGATTCGCCGTGGCCGCGCAGGTCAACGGTGACCGCCTGCCAGCCACGCTCGGCCACCGCCGCGGCGGCCCGGGCCCAGGAGCGGCGGGTCTGCCCGCCGCCGTGCAGGAAGACCACCGCACGTGCGTCGGGATCACCGTGCCGGTCGGCGATGATCCGGACATCGCCGGGGGCGTGGGTGACGAACGTTTCGGCGGTCATCTTGGGATCGTAAGCCGGGGCCCACCGCGGCAGTCACGGTGTCGTCGGGAATCACCGTTCAGACGAATGGCTGCAGGTCGAACCGGCCCCAGGCGAGAAAGGCGAACACAGCCAGAAACGCGACGTCGCCGGCCATGTGCCCCCACTCGCTGCGGCGGAATCTGGTGGTGGCGGCGCCAGCCATGAACAGCATGAGGCCGCAGGCCGCCAGCGGCACGAGCACGGGTGCCACGCCGAGCGCCGCCGGGAGAATCAGGCCGAGGGCACCGATCATCTTGATGGTTCCGATGGCCTTGATGTGGCCGCTGCTGAAGTCGTCGACCCAGTGCTGGCTGGCACCCAGTGACCGGATCTTCTCTTTGGGCGTCAGCACCTGAATGGCGCCGCCGATGAAATACGCGATGGCGGCGACGCCGGCGATGGTCCACAGGGCGGTGTTCATGGTGTACTCCTTCGTGGTTACCTCGATCGGGTGGGGTTCGTCATTACCTATGACGGACCGGCACCACGAGAGGTAACCGATGACGACCGAGTCGCAACTGGCGCAGGCATTCGAGCAGCAGCGTCACCGATTGCTGGCGCTGGCGTATCGGGTGCTGGGCTCGGGGGCGGACGCCGAAGATGCGGTCCAGGAGGCGTGGTTGCGGCTGTCCCGCCAGGACGTCGATGCGATCGACAACCTGCCGGCGTGGTTGACGACGGTGATCAGCCGCATCTGCATCGACACCCTGCGTTCACGCGCCGCCCGGCCCGAGATCTCGACCGATCAAGACCTTCCCGAACTCGTGGTGACCGACGATAGCGACACTCCCGAAGACGCTGCGGTGCTGGCGGATTCAGTCGGGCTGGCGCTGCTGGTCGTGCTGGGATCGCTGCGCCCCGATGAGCGGCTCGCGTTTGTGCTGCACGACATGTTCGCCGTTCCGTTCGCCGAGATCGGTCCGATCGTCGGGAAGTCGGCTGATGCCGCCAAGATGCTGGCCAGCCGGGCGCGCCGCAAGGTCCGGGACGTACCCACGCCGGCGGGGGATCGGCATGTGCAGCGGGAGGTCGTCGATGCCTTCCTGGCCGCCGCGCAGGGAGGGGACTTCGACGCTCTCCTGCGGGTGCTCGATCCCGAGGTCACGTGGCGTCAGCACACGGTCCGCGGTGTGACCGTCACGACCGGGGCCAGTGCGGTCGTGGAGGCGGTCCGTCGAGGTCAGGGGGCGCGCATCACCGCGCGCCGTGTCCTGGTCAACGGCGAGCCGGGAATCGTGGGCTGGGGTCCGACGGGCCGGCCGCTGGCCTTGATGGCGTGCACGGTGCGGGACGGTCGCCTGGTGGGCATCGTGTCGATCACGGACCCGGTGCGGTTGGCCGGCATGGAGTTGCCCGATCCGCCGGACGCATAACAGCTGACTCTTAATCAGCGGGTCCGGGGGCGGGCACACCCGCCGTAGGTAGGGACCTAGCTCAGTTGGTTACCTGCAAATGAGGAAGGCCCCGCTGTTGCGTGGCCTTCCTCATCGGTTGCGCACGGTCCATTGCCGACGTTGCGTACACGGCCACGCGGCGAGCGATCAGTGCTCGTCGTAGTGGTCGCCGTGAGCGGCGTGACGATGACCATCGTGTAGGTAGTCCACGTGGTCGCCGTGCTGAATTGCCTCATGGCCGCAGTCGGGGCCGTGGGTGTGTTCGGTGTGGGTGTGGGTCTGGTGCTCTGTCGTGTTCATGGTGGTAACCATACAGAACATATGCAGACATTGCAATATAAAGATGTTAGGCGGCCATTGGCGCGTGACGTTGCGGAAGGGCCCGGTGTTTCGCCGGCCGTGGATCAGCCGAATGTTGTGGCCGGGAAGTCAACCGCCGATGGCCGGCGGGCAGCTCCCCGCCAGCGCGGCCGACAGCGGATGCGAAGTCGTCGACGAACAGATCATGACGGCGTGGAGCGGGGCCGGCGGCGCATGGAGACGCTGCTGGCGCGGCATGGCACGATGGTTCCCGCGCGCATGCGTATCAGGGGCGGTAGCTCAGTTGGTTAGAGCCGTGGACTCATAATCCATTGGTCGCGGGTTCGAGCCCCGCCCGCCCTACTACGAGCCCTACTACGAGTCGCTCTCTAAGTGGAGCTGAGCCGTGCGACCGCACCGCAACCGCACGGCTCAACGCCCGATCTAGAAATCACACCGCAAAGAACGAATTGAACAGCGCTTGGATCAGGTCGCCGGTGTCGAGTGTGGGAATCTCGTTGAACGTGGTCATCCCGTCGACAACCGATGTGGCCGAGTCGATTTGGTCTGGCGTCAACCCGAGGTAGACCTGATGCAGTGCCAGCCCGTACAGCAGGTCCTGCCAACTGGTGTTTCCGAACAGCAGGTCCCACCAACTCTTGCCCAAGTTGTCCGCGAAGACGTCGCCTTGGATGTTGAACACTTCGGTGGGGTAGAGGTCGGTGGGGACGGCGGCGGGGTTGGCGCCGAGCATCACGAAACGCAAAGCGTCGGTGGGCACTCCGGCATCAGCGAGTTGCTCCTGGGCGTAGGAGGCGATCAGGCTGCTCTGGGAGTAGGTGAAAATGGTCAGCGGGTCGCTGCACGCGCCGGAGGCGTCGCAGCCCATCTCGCCGGCGTTGTAGTCGGCGAGGATCGCGTCGACGAGGATGGTTTGACCCTGCGGGACGCTCTCAAGGAAGTCCCAACTGTTGGGGATGCTCAGCGCCACGGAAGACGCGACGGTGCCGCCATAACCGAGCGGATCGAGGTACAGGTCGATCCCGTTGCTGATGTAGTTGGCGGTCGGTGTCGCGATGCCCGTTGGACCCAGGACCAACGCGTCGGTCGAGCCGTAGAGGAAGTCGTACTGGTTATCGTTGGCGGCGTTGGCTGCACCGGCGAACGCCAACGCGGCGCCACACAGTGCGACGCCGAAGATGATTTGCTTCATCGAACCCCCTTGTTCGTAGCGATCACTGGTGATGTCGCCAAGCTGATTGCACGGCAGGCGATTACGTCTTCCGACATGCCCCCAGCAGATGTCGGATCGTAGGCTGTGCAGTCAGTTGGCAACTGACAGGATTATTGCAAGTAGCGTCAATTTCCGTCTTTGGATTTGAAAGATTCGCTGAATGAAACCGGCAACGTCCGGCCCGTTGATGTGCTAAAGGAGTCAGCGGGCGGGAATAAGAAGACTTAGGTGCGCATCTGGGGACTCAACCAAGGGATTGCCGGCCGCCACCTACCCGCTCATTGCGCTGCAACCGGCTGCAACACCGCTCCGTTGTCGACGCCGCCGCGTCTCGTGCGGCCCGGCTCCTATGGCGGTCGCCCGGCTCGCAGGCGGTATGCCCAAAAATCACCCATTCCCGCGGTTGACCAGCGTGCCCAGAGTTACCGTAGTGGCTCCAGTCACGAAATGAGTGTTGTGGGATCAGTCAGGCACCCCGGTATCACCGTCGGCATCGCAGCATTGGCCGCGGGAACCCTCATCGCGACGCCGTCGGCGGCGCCGCCCCCCGACGTTGTCGTGCGCGCGGTCGACCTGACGGCCAGTCCCTTCGACCCGTATGTGGACCTGATTACCAACACCTTCAACAATCTGGGCACTATCGGCGCGCACTGGCTGGACGACCCGCTGCCCACGGTGGTCCAGCTGGCCACCAACTGGTTCGACTACGCGCAGACGACGTTCAACTTGCTCGGCGCCACCGCCCAGTCGTTCGTCGACGGAGTTATCAACCTGCCCGGCCAGCTCGAAACGCTGTTCGACGCCATCTCGTCCAGCGATATCACCGCGGCGCTGGGGCAGGGGATCATCATCGTGCTGAGTATTTTTCCGGTCGCCGGTCTGGTGGATCACCTGCTGGCGATTCCCTACAACATCGTCGGCAATGTCGTGAACGCGTCTATGGCCGCCCTGCACGCATTGCAGGTGCCGGTCGGCCTTGCCGCGCTGAGCTCCGTGCAGGCCGTCGTCGCCGAGTTCGAGACGGTGGCCCGCAATATCGTCGACGACGTGTCGGCCGGGGATATCACCGGTGCACTGTTCGGGCTGATCGGCGCACCGGCGGAACTCCTCAACGCTTATCTCAACAGTGAAAGCCCGGGCCTGGCCGGCCTTCTCGCGCCCTTCGAGGATGTGAACCAAACGGGTTTTGTCGATGCCCTGGTGAATTTTCTGCCCCGTGCCGTCGCCGAGTCGATCGGCGCCCCGTCCGCCCCGATCAATGATCCGCTGCCGCCGGATCTCGGCGACTTCGTCATGGGCGACTCGGTGCAGCCGAGCGCTCTACTGCCGGATTTCTGAACCGTTCGGCGTTTGCCACGCCTCGCGTGGCGACCTGCCGAAGTGCGCAGAAGCCAAGTTAATCAGCAAAATTCATTGAGTTCGATCTGTGATCGTGTCGTGTTACGGGTGTGATTCTTGATGCTCATTGTTACGGAAGTTGCCTGAGTGTTCCGTGAGCGAGTCGGTGTCGTAACCGAATAAGGAGTTTGGTCCGTGGTCGATGGGGCGGCAGTTGAGCGTTCTCGGCGCCACCCCGGGTGGACCGCCACGACGGGGCTCCCAACCCGCCGACTGCGTTTGACCGCGGTAATCGCAGTGCTGTCAGTACTTTCCGTCTGCGCGGGGGCCGTGCTGGGACTGCCGGGGTCGGCGTCGGCGGCGATCACCCAGGCGCAGAACGTGGTGGCCGTGACCACCACGGCCACCCCGGTGAGTGCGGGACTGGTTGCCGTCCCGGCTATTCCGGCCACCCAGTTCGCCATCGTCACCCCACCTGCACACGGCACGGCGACCATCAGCGGCGCCACCTTCACTTACACACCGGCCAATGGGTTTGTCGGTACCGATGCCTTCAGCTACGCCACGACCGACGGCGCGACGGTCTCGACGCCGGCCACCGTCGGCATCCAAGTCATGTCGCCCGCTTCGGCGCCGCCGTCACTGGCGACCGCCTGCACCGACCTGGGCCCGGCCTTCACCCCGGTATGCACGGCGATCGGCGACGTCACCGACCCGCTGGTGCAGGCCTGCAGCACGGTGGGCTCGGTCGATGCGTGCAGCTGGTTCGGCGGTAACAAGCACGGACTGATCAGCGCCTGCTTTGACGTCGCCACCGGGCAACTGGCCGTGACGTGCAAGACGCTCGACACCGCGGCGCAACTGGTGGCAAGCCAGTGCCGAGTGGTCAACGGTCCGATCGACTATTGCGCGCTGCGCAGCGGCAGCCCCATCGGCGACCGCTCCGTGCAGAGCTACCTGGCCGGCCCAGTGCACAAGGCGCTGACCCAGCAGTACCAGCTGAGCTCGACCCTGCCGCTGGGGGAGGCCCAGATACCGGCGACGCACAACTCGTTCAACTACACCAACGCCAACATCCCACCCACCTTGTCGGGTATGGACCCCGACCAGCTGTATTCGTTGGTCAACCAACTCGACTTGGACATGCGGTTCATCGAGCTCGACCTGCACTGGTACCCCAGCCTGGGCGCCCCCGGCGGCTACGCGCCGATCTTGTGCCACGGCTTCGACAACCACCTGGGCTGCACCTTCGAACGGACCGCGGCCTCCGGCTTGCAAGAGATCCGGCGCTGGTTGGACGCCCACCCCGACCAGGTGATCGTCCTCTACATCGAGAATCGGCTCGACGACCCGGTCGATGACATCAGCAAGTCGCTGCCGGCCGGGGCCGCGGTCATCGAGAGCACGCTGGGCAACACCTCGGCGCGGGACCTGTTGTTCCGCCCCGCGCAGGTGCAGCCCGGCTCCTCCTGCGACACCCAGCCGATACCGCTGGGTGTGTCCATGGCCCAGATCCTCGCGAGCGGCAAGCAGGTGCTGCTCTATACCAACAGCGGTTGTGGCCACGACGCGGCGTGGGACGCGCTCGGCTTCAACGACAGCAACGTGCAGGAGAAGGGGATGCCGGTGACCGTGCAGTTCCCTGACTGCTATTTCACCAGAGCACAGTTCGAGAGCTCCTATACGCGGTTCTTCGACTCCAACACCCTGGTCGACGTGCTCGCCGGCGGCGGCAATGCCCAGCCGATGACGGCCGACCAGATCCACGAGATGATGCGCTGCGGCGCCAACGCGCCGGGCCCGAACTTCGTGGACCCGCACGCCGATCAGCTGGCGGGCTTCGTGTGGAGCTGGTCCTATGGTCAACCGCTGTCCAGCCCCGCCCAGCAGTGCGCAGTGCACAACGGCGACGGCCGCTTCCAGGCCGAGGCCTGCGGCCAGTTCCTGCCCTACGCCTGCCAGGCCCCCGACGGCTGGCACATCAGCAGCGGCGCCGGCCAATTCGGCGGTGGCGCCCTCGCGTGCGTCGGCCAGGGCGCCTTCGCGGTACCCCGTACCGGATACCAGAACGAACTGCTCAAGGCCGCCAAAGCCCAGGCCGGTGTTGACCGGGTCTGGCTGGCTTACACCGCGGGCAACGACGGCAACTGGACCATGGGAGCAACGCCACCAGCGGCACCGTCGGCTCCAGTCACACCGAGCCTGCCGCCGATGCTGGCGTCAGTACCCGCCCCGCTGTTTCCGGGGAGGGTGTCATGACCACTGCTCGGGCTGTCTGCTCCGTTGCGGCCCGCTGATCGCCGGTGCCTTACAGGCCGACGAGCTCCAGCAGACTGTCGCCCACCAGGGCCGGAACACCGAGGAAGACCATTGCGGGTAGGAAGACGAACAGGCTGTCCAGGCCCGCGAACGTGTGGTACAGACTGTCAGCGATCTCCAGAGCGAAGAGATTCTGGACGCCCGCGCTGATTTCGTAGATGCCGGCTTCGAACATCTCCGTCAGGCTGGGAACCAGCGAAGACCAGTCTGTGAACGGCGGGTTTACAGCGAAATCCCCCGCGAAGGCCAGGTAGCCCCCGAAATCCTGGCCCAGCACGCCGCCCACGGCAGCCACCAGGATGTTCTCCGGGATGGCCGGCAAGATATTCGCCACTGCTGGGGTGAAGTTGCCGACCGCGCCGAGCAGGTCCAGGTTGAACAGGTCTGTCAGACCTTGCTGGAAATCGCTGGCAGCCAGTTCGAAGTTGGCATGCAGGGCCGGGAACAGATCCGCGGCCGCGGCCGCGGAACCGGCGAAGTCGGTGAGCTCGACTGCGGCGGTCGTTAGCTGGACGCCAGCCTGCTGCAGGTGGGGGGCAGCGGGGACGGCGGCGATGAGGCCGGCGCTTGCGACGGCGACGGCAACGGCGGCGTGGGCGCGACGAGTGTGTTCCATGGGATCCCCCCCGATCAAGTTAACGGAAATATTTTCCCTTTTCAGGACGATAGCGTGAGCTGATGCTGAGCGCAATATAAAATTCAATTGGGTAACACTCAGGAGTGTCGGCTGGCTGGCGCCCGCTCGCCAGCCCGCACTTCTACACCGTTGACCGTGCCATTGACAAATGGCACGATTGCTGGTGTTGTGTGTGCCGTGACGGATCCGGATGGTTCGACCCTGCCGCCAGTACCCACCCGCGCATCGACGCGCGCCGTGGTTGCGGCCACGTCCACGCGCTGGACGTTGCACGTTCTCAACAACATGATTCCGATGAATCGACCGGGCATCGCGTTCGCGCGCGGACTGATCGCCAGCATTATGGGAACGCTCGGTTCGATGCCGACCGGCACCAGGGTCATGCCGGTGCGCGACGCGGGGGTGCGTGGCGAATGGGTGCTCGGGCCCGGCGTCGAGTTCGGCCGGCGGGCCGGTTACTACGTGCATGGCAGCGGATACGTGCTGTGCTCGACGCGGACTCACCGCAAGCTGGTCGCCAGGCTCTCGGAGGCAACCGGATTGCCGATCTTCTCCGTGGACTACCGGTTGGCTCCCGAGAACCCGTTCCCCACAGCCGCCGACGACGTCGAGGCCGGCTACCGGTGGTTGCTGGCCCAGGGGCATGCCGCCTCCGACATCGTGATCGGCGCGGACTCCGCGGGCGGTCACCTGACCTGCGACATGTTGCTCGCACACGCCGATGAACCGGGCTTCCAGCCGGCCGGTGTGGTGCTGTTCTCGCCGTTGGTCGACCTCACGCTGAAGCTGGCCGAGGAACAGGAGAAGGTGCGGCGCGACCCCGCGGTGTCGGCGGCCTCAGCCCGCCGACTGGTGCAGCTCTACGTGCGGGACCAAGACCCCGACAACGTGCGCCTCCGGCTCGATTTCGCCCGGGCCGATCGGCTCCCGCCGGTCTTGACCCAGGTGGGCGGGTTCGAGATGCTCAGCGCCGACGCGCGCCACCTGGACGCCGAAATACGCCGGAACGGTGGAGTCAGCACCTTGGAGGTGTGGCCGGGAATGGTGCATGTCTTCCAGGCCCTGCCGCGACTGGCCCCGGAGGCCAAGCCCGCGCTGCGCCGCGTGGCGGCCTTCATCGCGGGTGTCTATGCCGACCAGCGATTCGACGAACTCGGGGCGGTGCGCTGATGTTCGGACTCGACACGGTGCTGTCCCTGTTTCGCAACGATCGGCGGACGGCCAACGCCAAGGCGGTGGTCACCGGCGCCGGCAGCGGCATCGGGCGGTCGTTCGCGCTGGAGTTGGCTCGTCGGGGCGGAGACGTCATCTGCGCCGACATCAACGCAGAGCGGGCCGCGGAGACGGTGGCGCTGATCGAGCAGCTGCCGACCGGGACAGGGCATGCGGTGCAGTGCGATGTGTCCGACCGCGGCGCGATCGAGCTGCTGGCCACTCGCGCCCAGGAGATCTTCGGTGGCCCGCCGACCCTGGTGATCAACAACGCCGGTGTCGGCATCGGCGGAAAGTCAGTCGGCGACATCGGCTTCGAGGACTGGGACTGGGCGCTCGGGATCAACTTGTGGGGCGTGGTCTACGGCTGCGAGGTTTTCACTCCGTTGCTGCGGGAAGCCGGACGCGGCGGAATCATCAACGTGGCATCCGCCGCAGGATTCGCGGCGGCGCCGTCGATGGCGGCCTACAACGTGTCGAAGGCCGGCGTGATGTCGCTGTCGGAGACACTGGCCGCCGAACTGGACGGCACCGACATCGCGGTCACGGTGCTGTGCCCGACCTTTGTGAAGACCAACGTCTTTCAAGACGGCCGGATCACACCCCGGTCGATGAACCTCAGTCAGCAGCTGGCGCACTGGACCGGACTGTCTGCGGACAACGTCGCGGCGCGCACCTTGGACGCGCACGACAGTGGCCGGCTGTACGTGGTGCCGCAACTCGACGCCACGGTCATCTGGCACCTGAAGCGGCACTTCCCGGAACTCTACGTCCGAGGCACCGGGTTGCTCGCCCGCCTGCTTCCCCAGAACTGACCTGCGAATAACCGTCTTGTGAAAGGAAGGAACTGATCATGGCGATGAACCTCGACGACATGCTGCAGAAGATCAAGGACAAGCAGTGGGCCTTGGTCGACATCGACTGGGACGCCCCCGGCGCCGACCTGATCGAGCCGGAGCTCTGGGCCAAGCTCAAGCCGTTCATGACCGACCTGATGTGGATCGAGAACGTCGGTGCCCGCGGCTTCGCCGCGCTCGCCAAGAAGGCGCCGACCCCAACCCTGAAGAGCATTTACGAACACTTCCACGCCGAGGAGCAGAAGCACGCGAACGCCGAGCTCGCCTTGATGCGGCGCTGGGGAATGCTGGACGACGACGAAATTCCAGCTCCGAGTGTCAACGTCCAGCTGGTGATCACCTGGCTCGACAAGTTCTCCGATGGCATGTCGCTGTCGATCCTGGGCACCGTCATCCCCATGCTGGAAGTGGCCCTGGACGGCGCGCTGATCAAGTTCATCACCGACGAGGTCAAAGACCCGGTGGCCCAAGAGGTCTTCAAACGGATCAACTCCGACGAGTCGCGTCACCTGGCCGTCGACTTCGAGGTGATGGACATTTTGGGCCACGCCAGCATGCGGAAGTTGGCGGTCGAGTTGGTCGGCAGCTGGATGAACCCCGCGCTGCTGATCGGCACGTTGAGCTACTTCCCGCTGCTGAACAAGATGCGCGACAACATCGTGGCGATGGGCGTCAATGAAGAACGCCTCTACCAGGCCATGCGTCGCTTCCAAAGCGTCGGTGAACGAAGTGCTTTCGCCCGCCGGGTGCCGATGTACCAGTTCATCTCCTGGCACGGCAAGAAGGTGATCGACCGCAGCTCCAAGTACCACTGGTTGGCCGACTCCCTGGTCAAGATCACCGGTGTCATCCCGCCCTCGCTGGTGCACAACACCCCGACCTGGTCGCAGGAACTGACCTACGAGCCGGTCGCGTGAAGGAGCAGGACATGACGATCTCCGTAGCGATCATCGGCGCCGGCTTCGCCGGCATCGGTGCCGCCATCCGACTCAAAGACCAGGGAATCACCGACTTCGTGCTGTTCGAACGGGATTCGCGGGTCGGCGGCACCTGGCGCGACAACACCTATCCCGGCGCTGCCTGCGATATCCCGTCGCGGCTGTACTCCTACAGCTTCGCGCCCAACCCGGATTGGTCGCACACCTACTCGGGCAGCTCCGAAATACTCGGCTATATCGACAGCATGGTCGAAACCTTCGGGATCGCGCCGCATATCCGGTTCGAGCACACCGTCGCCGGGATCAGCTACGACGCGCACGCCGGAGAATGGACCATCGACCTGGCCGGCCGGGAAGCGGTGCGCGCCAGGACCGTCGTCGTGGCCTCGGGGCCGTTGTCCAATGCCAGCTTCCCCGACATCCCCGGTATCGAGGACTATGAGGGGCACAAGATCCACAGCGCCCGTTGGGATCACGACTATGACTTCGCCGGCAAGAAGGTGGCCGTGGTCGGTACCGGTGCCAGCGGGGTGCAGATCATCCCCGAACTGGTCAAGGTGGCCGAGTCCGTCAAGGTGTTCCAACGCACCCCGGGGTGGGTGCTGCCGCGGCTCAACACCGCGACCAGTGGCTGGCTGAAGAAGATCTACAAGGATGTGCCGCTGGCCGAAAAACTGATGCGGTCGGCCTGGTTCTGGGGCCATGAGTCGGTCGCGGTCGGCGTGGTGTGGGACAGCCCCTTCACGCGTCTGGTGGAAGCCCTGAGTTTGGCGAACCTGCGCGCGCAGGTGAAGGATCCGTGGTTGCGTCGACAGCTCACACCGGACTTCTCCGCCGGCTGCAAGCGGCTCCTGATGACCAGTGACTACTATCCTGCGTTGCAGAAGGACAACTGCAAGCTGGTGACCTGGCCGATCGCCCGGTTGTCGCCCAAGGGAATTCGCACCGTCGAAGGCATCGAGCACCAGTTCGACGCCATCGTGTTCGCCACCGGATTCGAGGTGTCCAAAGCCGGCACCCCCATCCCGATCACCGGAATCGACGGCCGCGACCTGGCGTCGGAATGGAGCAGGGGCGCCTACGCCTACCGCAGTGTCGCCGTCTCGGGCTATCCGAATCTGTTCTTCACCTTCGGGCCGAACTCCGGACCGGGCCACAGCTCGGCCCTGGTCTACATGGAGGCTCAGATCGACTACATCGTCGGCGCCATTTCGAAACTGCTGCAGTACGAATGGAAGTCGCTCGATGTACGGCCCGAGGTGCAGGATCGCTACAACAAGGACATTCAGCGACGCCTGCAGTCCACCACATGGAATTCCGGATGCCAGAGCTGGTACCTGACCGAGGACGGCTTCAACGCCACCATGTTCCCAGGTTTCGCCACACAATTCGTCAACCAACTCAAGACGCTGAACCTGGAAGACTTCAAGATCACCGCCGCGCAGACAAGCAGTGACCCGGTCCTGACTGCCTAGGATGTCATGGTGACCGAGTACCGGATCGACGATCTTGCGAGACAGGCTGGGACCACCACTCGCAACGTCCGGGTGTACCAGGAAAGCGGTCTGTTGCCCCGGCCCCAGCGCCGGGGCCGGGTCGCCATCTACACCGACCGGCACCTTAAGCAGCTACAGGCGATCGTCCGTTTGCTCGGCGAGGGATTCACGGTCAAACACATCTTGAAGTTCCTGACCGGGCTCCAGCGCGGCGAGGCGCTGGTCGAGGTTTTGGACCTGGCCGATCTGGGCGAGTTGGTGACCGCGCCGTGGTCACGTCCGCTGTCACAGACCATGACGCGCGAACAATTGGAGGCGCGGCTGGGCCGCCTCGACGCGGAGTTGCTTCGGCGCTTGCTTACCAGTGGAGTCATCGAGCCGACCGACGTCGACAACGTCTACCGGGTGGCCGACACGGATCAGATCGATGACCTCGCCACGCTGATGTCGCGCGGGATGCCCCTGGCAGCGATGCTGGAGACGGTGACCGCAGTCGACAAGAAGTTGGACGAGGCGGCCGAACTTCTGACCCGCAGCGGACACGCCGAGGTGGTCCGGCAGCGCGGGCCCGGGTGGTTGCCGGCCAATGACGACGAACTCGCCTGGGCCGCAGACCTGGTCGACGCCATGCGCAGGGTGGCACGGCGGTCCGCGCACGCCAGCCTGAACCGAGCGTTCGATGCGGCCGTGCGTGCCGAGCTGCGGCAGTATCGGCAAGGCAGCGACGAGCGTGAAACTCGCCGGCAGGACAACGCTTGACTCAATGAGGGGAACGCCCATGACCGACCGCTACGCGATCCCGTCTCTTGAGGTCCTCCAAGCCCGCGAAAAGCTGGTTCTCGACCATTTCCGGGATGAAGTGCGTCAGGACTGGGACGACGTGCTGGCGACGTTCCCGCGTCCCCACTACGAGATCATCCCGACGCTGACCGTGCACGACGGCGACGACGAAGTACGTGGCTACTACCGTGACACCCGGGTGGCTTTCCCCGACCAAAACCACGAGATCATCACGCTGCGCCACAGCGCCGACGCGGTGATCGTCGAATTCTGGCTGACCGGAACACATCTGGGGCCCCTTGGCGCTGTTCCGGCGACCGGATCACGACACCGGACCCGCATGACCGCGTATTTCATCTTCGATGAGCACGAGAACCTGGCAGTCGAGCGGATCTACTTCGACACGCTGTCCATGGTCAAACAACTGATCGGCGGCGTCAACCTGCGCGATCCGCGTTCCTGGCCGCTGGTGATCCGCGTTCTGCGGGGTCTGCTGCGTATGTCGGGGGCACCCGACCCCAGCCTCATCCAGACCCCACCGGCGGGTCTGTCGAGCTGAGCCGCCCAGATATGGACGGCACGGACCCGACGGTCGCACAATGGACCGGTAGCGACCAGCCGATGTGACCCTCAGTCAGACGAGGAGGTCCACGTAGAGTCATGTCCGACATCACCGAATTGCATCAAGCGCTGCTGGAACGCATTCTGGGCAAGGACGGGGCAGCGCCGCTGGAATTGCGTCGGGCGGCTTACCGCAACGCTGGGCTGGATGAACCGATCAAGACCCTGATCGACAAGGTTGCCCTGCGCTCGTACGGCGTGGCCGACGCGGATGTTGACACCGCCCGAGTCGTAGGCCTGAGCGAAGACCAGATCTTCGAGATCGTCGTGTGCGCCGCGGTCGGCCAGGCGACCCGACAGTACACCAGCGCGCTGGAAGCGCTCGCCGGCGCCACCGAGGACCGGGGCACGCAATGAGGCTGACCATCCTCGACCACGGCCACCGGCTGCGCACCAAAGCCCTGCTGGGAATCATTCGCCTGGTGTCACGGCAGCCGGTCGTCGACGCCGTCAAGCTCGCGTTCTACCGCCCGGAGTTTTACGGCGGTGGCCCCCTCACCAACGAAGCGATGCGCGGGCCGTCGGCGTGGTCCATCGAGGAACGAGAACTGATGGCCGCCTACGTCTCGAAGGTCAACGACTGTCCCTTCTGCGTCGCCGCCCACACGGCCACCTCCAACATCTGCTACGGCGATGCGACCGCAGCCGCCACCCTCGCCGATCTGGACACCGCCCCGATCACCGAAGGACTGCGGGCAACGCTTGGCCTGCTCGGCAAGCTGACCCGCCAGCACCGCATCGACGCCGACGATGTACGAGCCGTTCTGGCGACCGGTGTTACCCCCGAGCAGGTCAAGGACGCGCTGGCCGTCAGCCTGGTCTTCAACATCACCGATCGATTGGCCAACGCATTCGACTTCGAGGTGGCTGGCCCGGCCGCCATGGCGGCCGGTGCACGCCACCTGGTGAAGCGTGGTTACGGCTAGCCGACGCTGAGGACCAGCTACAGCTTTCCGGCGACGAAGTCAGCCGCTTGGTTGACCATCCCCGACGAGATGTAAGCGCTGGCCAGGTGTTGCGGCCAGTTCTCTTCCCAGGTGTTCGGGTCGGCCGGGTTGCAGATCGGGTCGGCGCCATGACACTGCTCGATGGTCCGATCGTTGTAGATCGGGTTGAAGTTCGTGATGGGTCCGACCCACTGACTGCCGTTGCCGAACAGCGCCACTGCGGCGATGTGCTCGTCGGCGCCCGGCGGTAGGGGATTGTTGAAGCCGAACGCGGAGAAGGGGACCGCAAGCACGACGTCGGTGACCGCCGCGCCCAGCGAGTAGCCCCCCGGCACGATGCGGGTGTTCGGGCATCCGTTGATGGTATTCTGGATGTGGGCGCTCATGTCATTGGCGCCCTGGTCGATCTGATTGTCAGCGGGGTAGTTCACCGCATACAGGCTGACGTATTTGGAGGTCTTGGCCCGCAGCGCGCTGACGAACGCGTTGCCGACCGCGCCGGCCCCGGGCGATTCCAGACGCCCACGGGCAAACACCACTTCGACGTCGGGGCATGCCGCACCAGCCGGTGCGACGGCACCGGGGGTTCCCGCGGGAATCATGACGGGGGCGGTCAGCAAGGCTGCCGCCAGCACAGCGCCTGAACTCGCGAGCCGCAGTCGGCGGGCCGAGGAATCGCTCACGAAGTGGATAGTAGTGGTCCGCAATCCCTTCCTGCCGCCGCGGTCGGATCCCCGCAGCCCTAGCTGGACCGCGACCCTTCGAGATATGCGGCCAGCGCATTGGTCAGCCCGCGGCGGGCCTCGTCGAGATCGGCATACGAGCCCAGCTGGCGCTCGGAGACCAGCCCGCGCATCGCACCCGGGATGAGGGCGGCCACCTCGCGCACCCGCTGGGGGTCGACACCGAGATCGGCGAAGGCCGCATGGCACGTCGTCAGCCAGCTCTTGCCCCAGGAGTACAACTCCGCCGCGGTGCGCGGATACAGCCGCTCCAATTCGCGGTGGTCGCGGGGGAGTGCGGCGCGCAGATTCTCGATCGCACGTGAATCCGGCGACGCCAGCCCGTCATAGAGCGTGTCGATGATCGCCGCGACCCGTTCCCGCAGCGGCGCATCCGATTTCACACTGCCGAACGCCGAGATCGCGGCGTCACGTCGTTCGGCGGTGCGGTGCAACACCGCCGCCCAGAAGCCGTCGACGTCGCCGAACTGATACTGCACGGCGCCCCAGGTGGCACCGCTCTCCTTAGCGATCCGGCTGGCCGACACCGCGCCGGGGTCCCCGGTGGCCAGGGAGCGCACCGCGGCGTCCAGCATCGTCTCGCGGGTTGCCAGCCCCCGCCTATTGCTGCGCCGCGCCTCTGATTGAACCATCGCCCGAATCCTAACAACATTTACATAGCACCCACTATGATTCCTTTGCGAAGCGCACTATGCTGCGACAGTCGGCCCGGTCGGAGACCACAGAGAGGACGCGTGGACATGGCCAAACCGCCGTTGTCGATGAACCCGACAGGCTGGTTTCAAGTCGCCTGGTCCGACGAGATCGGCATCGGCGACGTCCACACCATGAAGTACTTCGGCCGGGAGATGGTGGCCTGGCGGGCCGAGTCGGGTCAGCTCACCGTGATGAACGCCTATTGTGAGCACCTCGGCGCACACCTCGGTTTCGGCGGCACCGTCTGTGGCGAGGTGCTGCAATGTCCGTTCCACGGCTGGCAGTGGAACTCCCAGGGCCGCAACGTCTGTATTCCCTACCAGGACAAGCCCAACCGCGGTCGGCGCATCACCACCTATCCCGCCGTCGAACGCAACGAGTCGGTCTACATCTGGAACGACGCGCAAGGGCGTGCGCCGTTCTTCGACGCGCCGGACGTGTTCGCCAGCTTCGACGACCGCAGCGCCGACGACTACTACCCGCAACAACGGCTGTTTCGCCAAGGCCTGGAGCTGCACCCGCAGTACGTGCTGGAAAACGGTGTGGACTTCGCCCACTTCAAGTACGTGCACCGGACCCCGATCGTGCCGGTCTTCACCCGCCACGACTTCGCCGAACCGGTGTCCTATGTCGACTTCACCATCACCTTCGAAGGCGACGACGGTCAAAGGATCGAGGACGTCAACAGCGGCGTGGAAGCCATCAACGGCGGCTTGGGGATCGCGGTGACCAAGAGCTGGGGGATGATCGACAACCGGACCATCTCGGCGATCACGCCGGTCGACGACTCGACCTCCGACGTCCGCTTCATGGTCTACATCGGCCGGTCGCCGCATAAACCCGTCGACGCTGGTCGCGCCGAGGCCCGGGCGGCCGAGTTCGGGCGTGAAGTCATCCGTCAGTTCGAGCAAGACATCCACATCTGGTCGCATCAGCGCTATTCGGATCCGCCGGCGCTGGCGACCGCCGAGTACGAGGGCTTCACCGCAATCCGCCAGTGGGCCAAGCAGTTCTATCCCGACGGCATCGGCGGCAGTGCTGCTGAGGTCTACGCGCAGAAAGGTTTCACCGCATGAACGCAGCCGCCGCACCCGTCCGGGTATTCCAGGTCGCCACCGGAAACGTCGGAACCGAGATGATCCGGCGGTTCGCCGCCCGCGATGACCTCGAGCTGGTGGGCGTGCACTGCTATTCGCCGGACAAGATCGGCAAAGACACCGGCGAGCTGGCCGGGATCGCCCCCAACGGGGTCATCGCGACCGGCAGTGTCGAGGAGATCGTCGCCGCCAAGCCCGACGTGCTGACGTTTCACGGAGTGTTCCCCGACGAGGACCTCTACGTCCAGATCTTGGAAGCGGGCATCAACATCGTCACCACCGCGGACTGGATCACCGGCTGGCATCGTGACCGCAACCACCCGCATCCGTCGGGCAAACCGGTCACGCAGCTGCTGGCCGAAGCCTGCGAAAAGGGCGGTGCGACGTTCTACGGCACCGGGATGAACCCGGGGCTCAATCAGATTCTCGGCGTGGTGTGTTCGGCCGACGTGGCCGAGATCGAGAACATCACCACCATCGAGTCGGTGGACGTGTCGTGTCACCATTCCAGGGACACCTGGATCGAGGTGGGCTACGGACAGCCGGCCGATGACCCGGAGATCCCGGCCAAGCTGGAGAAGTTCACCCGAGTCTTCGCCGACAGCGTGCTGATGATGGCCGACTGCTTCGATCTGACCCTCGACGAGGTGACGTTCGATTACGAGCTGGGGGTCTGCACCCGGGATGTCGACCTGGGCTGGTACACCCTGCCGAAGGGCTCCTTGGGCGGCAACTACATCAAGTATCAGGGGATGGTGGACGGGGTGCCGCGCGTCGAGACGCACCTGGAGTGGCAGATGACGCCGTTCACCGAACCGAACTGGAATATCAAGGGCTGCTACATCACCCGGGTCACTGGTGATCCGTGCGTCTACAACAAACACATGATCTTCCCCAAGCCCGGTGTGGACCTGTCCAATCCGGACAACTTCGCCTCGATCGGCATGACCGTGACCGGGTTGCCCGCCCTCAATGCGATCAAGTCGGTGGTGGCGGCGCCGCCGGGCCTGCTGACCAGCGCCGACCTGCCACTGCGCGGATTCGCCGGACGATTCCGCACGTGACCGAGGCCGGTGGGATTGTCGCGTTGGCGCGCGGCATGCGTGAGCTGGTGGCAGCCGAGGCGGCCGCGTCCGAGCAGCGCCGCACGCTGACCGCCCCCATCGTCGACGAGATGTGGCGCACCGGCCTGATGTCGGCGTTCAACCCCGCCGCGGCTGGAGGTGTCGAGCCGACGTTTGCCGAGATGATCGAGACCTGGATCGAAATGGCATGGCAGGACGGCTCGTTCGGCTGGATCGGCATCGCCAACATGCCGTCGTCGTTCGCGGCCGCCGCCTACCTGCCCGACGATGGATTCAACGAGGTGTTCACCGCCCACGGCAATCAGGTGACGCTGGGTGGCCAATACTTTCCGAACGGACAGGGCGTCGCCGTCGACGGCGGTTACCGGTTGAGCGGAGCCTGGAGCTTCGGCTCCGGCATCGGCCACTCCCAGTACGTCGCCGCCGGTTTTTTCCCGATGGACGACGGCGAGATGCGCTGGGTCAGCGACGGGATACCCGACATGCAGGTCGCGGTGGTGCCACGTGCGCAGATCTCGTTCAACGATGGCTGGCATGTACAGGGGCTCAAGGGAACCGGCTCTTATGACTACAGCGCACACGACGTGTTCGTGCCGGGCAGCCGGACTTTTCCGCTGTTCTGCCGTGTACCCCTTCGGGGTGCCTCGCCGGCAGCTCGGATGGGTTTGATGCCGGTCACGGCCGCCGGACACGCGTCCTGGGCGCTCGGTGTGGCCAAAAGCATGCTCGACGACGTGACGGAGCTGGCAGCCACCAAATACCGGATGAGCGACATGGCGGCGTTGGCCAGTCGCCCGACGTTTCAGAAAGATCTGGCTCACCACGTCGCCGCATGGCGCGCCGCTCGTCTGCTGGTGCTGGATGCCTTCACCACGGCCGAGTCCGCCGTCGCGGCAGGCGAAGACCTGACGCCGCGACTGCGGGCCGACATGCGAGTGGCAGCCGTCTACGCCACCGACACCGCCAGAAGCTGCGCCGAATGGGCACATCTGGCGGCCGGAACGACGGCGATCCGCGAAGGCAGTCGCCTCGAACGAGCATTCCGCGACATCTACACCGGAACCCAGCACGCCTTCATCAGTGAGAAGGTCGCTATCGACGCGGCCCAGATCTGGCTCGGGCTGATCGACGACCAGTTCGGGCTCTGAGCAGCCGCTGAATCAGGGCAGCGGGGTACCGGAACTGCCCTCGGGCAGCGGAGTCCCGGAGCTGCCGGACGGCGGCGCTGACGGTGCGGGGTGCGCGGGCCGCGACGCCGGGGGACGAGCCGGTGCGGCAGGCGCCCGGTTGCTGCCTCCGGTGGCCGGGACCTGCGACCCGCCGGCGGGGGCTTGGGGCTGCGGCGGAGCCTGGGGCGCCGGCGCCACCCAACGGATCAGATCGTTGCCGCCGGTTTGGTACACCATGCTGTTGGGGGCGTCGCCGGTGACGTCGAAGTAGACTTTGCCGCTGGCCTTCTGGCCCTGAGTCAGGGCGGCGGGAGCGATGCCCTGTGCGGTGGGCACGGTGAACAAAGCCTGGTAGTTCTGGCCGCTGGCCGAACGGGCACTGAGGTTGGCGACGATCGGAAAGACGGCGCCCTGGATCGCCTCGTCGGTGGCGGTGGCCTCCCACAGGGTGCCGCGGGGCTGATAGGGGATGGCGTCCGAGCTGGGCCGCAGATCGCTGATCGTCCAGCCGTGGACTCCGGGTCCTTCGGGCACGGTGCCCTGGGTGCCGATCGGTTGGGTGGCAGGGGCGGGCGCCGGGGCCGGGTCAGGGTCCGCGCCGGCAATCCCGGTGGTGAGGGCGCCCGCGGCGGCCAGTGCTCCCGCGGCCAGGGCGGTCGAGATGGACTTCATGGGACTGTCTCCTCAAATCGGCTGCATGCCGACGACATTGGTACTCAAGTACTTCAATCGTAACGGGCTGGGGACCAGGCTACCCAGGAACGAGTCCGGCCCGACCTCGCGGTAGTGGAGGTCGGGCCGGCCTGGCGAGAGAACTTCGGTCAGTGCGAAGCGGTCGAGGTGTTCGCGCCGCTGGCCGCCGGGGTGCCGGGGGTGGCCGCCGGAAGCGGCGTGCCCTGGTTTCCGGCCGCGGCCGAAGCGGTGCCTTCCGAACCAGTGCCTGTCGTGCCGGTCGTGCCGGTCGCCTCCGTCGTCGAAGCACCGGGGGCCTCGGCGGGAAGCGGCGTACCCGAGCTGCCGGCGGCAGCCGAGGCCTCCGACTGGCTCGGGGTACCCGGGGTCTGCTGCGAGGACGGTGCCGGGCCGCTGGCGGAAGTCGACGCTTCGGCGCTGCCCGCGGTGCCCTGGGCTTGTGTGCCCGAGGTGCCCGACGTGCCCGCCGTGCCTGAGGAGCCCGCGGCCTCCGAGCCGGAGGCAGCGGCGGGAGTGCCGTCGGCCTCAGCCGGCAGTGGGGTGCCCTGGCTGCTCGCGGGCAGTGGGGTGCCCTGGCTGCCGGCTGCAGCCGGGGTGGTGTCGGTAGCAGCCGGAGCGCCCTGGGTGCCTGACTGGGCGGGCTTCGCGCCGGTGGCCGCCGGACCGGAAGCCCGTTGCGAACCGGTGGCCGCCGGACCCGACGAACCGCCGGTCGGCGTGGTCGGTGCGGCGGGGGTCCAAACCAGCTGGTCGTGGCCGGCGAACTGGTACACCGCGCTGTTGGGCGCGTCGCCGGTGACGTCGAAGTAGACCTTGCCGCTAGTCTTCTGGCCCTGCGTCAGGTTGGCCGGGTTCACGCCCTGCGCCGTGGGCACCCCGAACAGCGCCGGGTAGGTCTGACCGCTCGCTGAACGCGCACCCAGGTTGGCGATCACCGGGGTGACGGTGCCCTGGATCGCCACGTCGGTGGCGGTGGCCTCCCACAGGGTGCCGCGAGGCTGGTAGGGGATGGCGTCGGAGCTGGGGCGCAGGTCACTGACGGTCCAGCCCTGGATGACACCCCCGTTCTCCACCGTGCCCTGGGTGCCGATCGGGTGGGTCGAGGGGGCGACGTCGCCGGCGTCCGCACTGGCGGTCGCGGCGGTGACGGCACCTGCTGCGGCCAACGCGCCCGCGGCTGCCACGGCAGTTGTGAAGAACTTCATTATTGGTTGACTCCTCGGCTCGACTGGATCTCGAAGGTGATGCAGTGACTCCAAGTGGAAAATCCTAACGGATTTGACGGCTGCGGTTATTCGCGTCGCCAGGATCGGCGGTCAGGAATGCGAACTCCACCAGGTGTAGAACTGCTCCAGAGTGGGGGCGGCGCGTTCGGTTCGCAGTGAGCCGATAGTCAGGTTGGCATCGTTGGTCCAGACCAGCACGGGAGACCCCTGCCGCATGCCGCACAGCAGCGTCCCGGCCGTCTTGTCCGGGGTGGCGGTGCGGTGCCAGGGGCCCGGCGACTGGATCCGGCCCGGACAGGTGACGACGGTGGTGGCCTGCACCGTGCTGTCGAAGCTCTGGCGCAGCGCACCGGCATCGGGGAACAGCGAGTAGGTCGCCGCGGGCGGGCCGTCGAGGTCGACGTTGCGGCCACACGTGACCTCCGCGATGGCGCCGGCCGACGGCGGGGTCGACGTGCAGGTGTCCTGCGGATAGCCCGACGGCAGCAGCTTGAGCAGACGGGCCTGCGCCTCGGCCGACGACATGGTCGTCGTGGGCTGACTCGCCCCCGCGGCGGACCGCGAGGTGTCGCCGCCGGCTCCCAGCTCGTCGGAGCCCGATCGGCTCGTCATCCAGGCGATCAACCCCACGACGACGATCAGGGCCGCCCCGATCCGCAGCAGCAGCTTGCGTTTTGCGGGATCGTGAGACAGGCGCGGTGGCCGGGACGAACTGAACCAGTCGTCGGCGGTGGTCGAGACCCGGGGCAGGCCGGGATGACCGGTGGGACGCGCCGCGGTCACGGGCTCGGGAATCGGGGTGGGCTCGGCTGGCGGCGGGACCGACTGGGTTGGTTGCGCCTCGGGGACCGTCGGCACCTCGTGCACGGGGTCCGGGGGAACCTCGGCCGTCGCGGCGGGCGGCACCGGTGGCTCGGCAGCAGGCACCTCGGTCGGTTCCACCGGTGGCGAGCCCGGCTGAGGTTGCTCGATCAGCGGCGGAGTGGACTGCTGGCTGGCCTCATAAATCTGCAGTGTCCGGTGCTGATCGGGCGCGCTGAGCGCCTGATAGGCGGCGGTCGCGAGCTCCGCGGCGCTGGCATAACGCTCCTGCGGGTCCTTGGCCATACCTTTGGCGACGACCTCGTCCAAGGCGGCCGGGATGGTCGCCCCGGCAAGGCTGGGCCGCGGAATCGGCTTGTTCTGATGCGCATTGGCCAGCATCTTGAGGCTGTCGGCCCGGTACGGCGGCGAACCCGTCAAGCACTGGTAGAGCACGCACGTCAGCGCATAGATGTCGACGGCCGGGCCGAAGTCACTGCCGGAGAACAGCTCCGGCGCCGCGTACTTCCAGCGGGCGCCCGCATTCTGGGCGTCGGCCGCGTCGGCCCCGGGCGCGCCGGCCAGTCCGAAATCCACCAGATAGACGAAGTCGTCACTGGTCACCAGGATGTTGCGCGGTTTGACGCCGCGGTGGATCACCCCGGCGCCGTGCGCGGCATCCAGGGCCGACGCCGCCTGCCACACGATGTTCACCGCACGCGACGGGGGCAGTACGCCGTTCCGTTTCAACAGCGCGGCCAAGTCGGCTCCGGCAACCAGCGGCATATCGATGAACACCTGGCCGTCGAGCTCGCCGTAGTCGCGAACCGGGACCACGTGCGGCTCCTGCACCCGCCCGACCACGAGCGCCTCACGCTGCAGCCACTCGCGAAACGCCGGATTCCCGCCCAACGCCGGCGCCAGCAGTTTGACCGCGGCGGCGCGGTCCTTGTGGGTGTCGACCGCCTCGTAGACCTCACCGGTGGTGCCGCGTCCCAGCAGTCGTTTGAGGAGGTAACGCCCCACCCGTGACCCAGCCCGCGAACCCGACGCGGTCTCGCCCATCACCGACTCCTCACGACGACATTGCCGCCCATGATTTCATCACTGAACCGCGCCGCTATCAGCCGGTAGCGCCAACATCGCAGGTATGGGGCTGGTCAGCGGCCGGTGAGATTGCTGATCGTCATGATCTCCAGATTCCGGTACGCGCGACCGGTGGGCTGCACCAGGTCGTGGAACCAGACCTGCGGCTCCGCGGTGTAGGGATGGTCCCAGGAGTCCCACGGCAGGTAGGTCTGCGTTCGCCCGGCGACGAATCCCCAGTTGTAGGCGCCCACATTGTGGCGCTTCATGATCGGCAGAATCCCGTCGATGGTGTTGCCACGGGTGCGGGCCAGATATTCGGTGCACATCATCGGCCGACCCAGGGGCGCCAGTTCGGCGATGCGATCACTGAACGTCGCCGGCTTGTCGTAGGAGTGGAACGTGATGACGTCGGAGCTGTTGAGCTGGGTGTTGACGATCGTGCTGCCCTGCCGCGAGCCCTCCCAGATCCCACTGGTCAGCGGCTGACGGGCGTCGACCGAACGCGCCCAACTGAACACCTGGGGTAGCAGGTCACTGATGTAATCCAGCTTGTCCGACCGTTCGACGGAGCTGTACTCGCGGGCCATGTTGTCCGGCTCGTTCCACAGGTCCCAAGCCAGCACCCGTTCGTCGTACCGGAACTGGGTCATCACACCGGTGACGTAGTCATACAGGGTTCGGTAGTAGCTGCGGTCTCCGAGCCGTTCGGCTCCGGGACTCTGCACCCATCGCGAATTGTGGATGCCGACTCGGGGGGCCAGCTGTGGTCCGGCCTTGGGGTGCGGGTCCCAGCAGGAGTCGAACAGGACGAACATCGGCTTGATGCGGTGGCGAGCGGCGACCGCGACGAACTGGCCCAGCCGGTATTGAAAGCCCCGCTGATCGGCGGCCCACAGCTGGTCGTGCAAGAACACCCGCACGGTGTTGAAGCCGGCCGACCGGGCCCAGCCCAACTCGGCGTCGATCCGGCGCAGGTCGAAGGTGCTCGGCTGGAACATCTCGAGCTGGTTGACCGCGGTGGAGGTGATGTAGTTGGAGCCGACCGGCCAACCCTGCGCCTGGTACCAGCGATTTACCCGGTCGATCGACCACCGGCCGGGGTCCGCGCCGGCCCGCGGGAGCCGGCTCAAGGTGGGACCCGCCGCCAGCAGGAGGGGTAGCCCCAGTGCCGTTCGACGCTTCACGAAGTAAACATAACGTCCGGACCCGTTACCGGACGTCCGAACACTCGGCCTGTCGCCGAGCAAATCGGGCGGTGACAACTGGCGCGACAGCGGCCACCTAAACTGGCCGACTATGTCGCAGCACCTGCAGGACAAGGTCGTCGTCATCACCGGTGCCGGGGGCGGATTCGGCAAACTGATCGCGGAGAAGTGCGCCGCCGCCGGGGCCCGCGTTGTCGGCGTCGACATCGGTGCCGAGAACCTTGCGGCGGTCTTCGACGGGATCCGCGAGGCCGGCCTGTCCGGTACCTATCAGGTGGCCGACGTCACCGACATCGAGCAGATGAAAGCCGCGGTGCGACACGCGGTGCAGACTTTCGGTGCGGTGGACGTCATCGTCAACAACGCCGGTGTGATGCCGCTGGCCTATTTCGCCGATCACGAGAAGGCCTGGCAGCACTGGCACCGGGCGATCGACATCAACATCAAGGGCGTGGTGAACGGCATTTCGGCGGTCTACGACCAGATGATCGAGCAGGGCCGCGGCCATGTCGTCAACATCTCCTCGATCTACGGCAACGCCGGTGTGGCCGGCTCGGGCGTCTACAGCGCGACCAAGGCCGCGGTCACCGTCCTATCGGACTCGCTGCGCAGCGAGGCGAAGGGAAAAATCAAGGTGACCACGGTCAAGCCGACCGGGGTTCTGGGCACCAACCTCGGCAGAGGAGTGGTCAACGGCGCGGCGATCATGGGGATCGTCGGCTCCCGCGGTGAGAGCTACATGCGGTCGGTCACCGCGTTCGCCGAGGGCACCCTGGACCCCGAGCAGACCGACATCGACTCGGTGAGGTACTGGCTGATCACCCCCGAAGACCTCGCCGAGGCGGTGGTGCACGTCATCGACCAGCCCTGGGGTATCAGTATCAGCGACATCACCGTGCGAGCGAGCGGCGAAGACTACATCTACTGATATCGAGTGACCGAAGGCGGTGAGCGACGATGTCTCCCGAGATCGACTGGGAATCACCGGCTTACACCGCCGCCGAGGCCGCCCACTATCACGCCGTCGGCTGGTGGTCGCAGACCACGCTGTCGGACGCGGTGCGCCGCAATGCCCAGAGATTCCCCGCCCGGGACGCCTATGTGGACTACCTGGGTGCAGGCTTGACCTGGCCGGAATTCGACATCGCGGCGCAGGAGTTGGCGACGCGGCTGGCAGGTGGCGGGGTTCGTCCCGGAGACCGGATCGCGGTGTGGCATCGCGATTCCGCGGCCATCCACGTGCTGTTCGTGGCGATCGAGCGGTGCGGGGCGGTAGTGGTCGGTATTGGTGCACGGGCCGGAACCCGGGAGGTGTCCGCGATCCTGGCCGCCTCGCAGGCCCGGCTGCTGATCACCGACGAGCAGCGGCACGCCGCCGCGGCCGGACTCGAGATCGCAGCGCTGAGCATTGACGAGCTGCAAACCGCCGCCGAAATCGGTGTGCCGGGACCGCAACTCGGACCGGATGACGTCTTCCTGATCAACTCCACCTCCGGTACCACCGGACTGCCCAAATGCGTGGTGCACACCCAGAATCGCTGGCATTACTTTCACCAGCTGGCCGTCGCCAACGGGCAACTGAGCCCCGAGGACGTCTTCCTGCCGATCATTCCCACGCCGTTCGGTTTCGGCCTCTGGACCAGCCACACCACCCCGATTCACCTCGGCGCTACGGCGATCCTGCTGGACCGATTCACCGCAGCCGCGACCTGTGCCGCGATAGCACGTCACCGGGTCACCGTATTGTGCTGTGTCAGCACGCAATTGACCATGATGATGGCGGATCCGGCCAGTCGCGAGTTCGATTTGAGCTCGTTGCGGGTGGTGTTCACCGGCGGGGAGGCGTTGCCCTACCGGCCGGCCGCGGAGTTCGAGGAGCTCACCAGGGCGAAAATCCTGCAGTTCTACGGCTCCAACGAGACCGGGGTGCTCAGCGCCACCACCCTCGACGACTCGTTGGAGCGGCGGTTGCGGACCGGTGGGCGAATCGTCGGCGAGATGGCGGTCCGGCTCTTCGGCGGCGAGGACGGCAACACCGACGTGACCGACACCGGCCGTGGGCAGCCCGCCTGCCGGGGGCCGGCCACCAGCCTCGGCTACTTGAACGGCGTCGATCACGACAAGCTGTTCACCGCCGATGGCTGGATGCGCATGGGGGACATCTGCGAGATCGACGCCGACGGCTATCTGAGCGTCACCGGCCGGACATCGGATTTCATTCTGCGCGGCGGCAAGAACATCAGCGCCGCCCAGGTCGAAGACGCGGTGATGACCCATCCGGCGATCGCGGTGGCCGCGGCGGTGCCGATGCGCGACGAGGTGTTCGGCGAAAAAGTCTGCGTCTACGCCGAACTCGCCGAGGTGGCACGCGCGGACGGCGGCACCCTCGAGTTGGCCGAACTCGTCGAGCACCTGCTGGCACTCGGGGTGTCCAAAGAGCTGTTGCCGGAACGCCTTGTCGTCATCGACGAGTTGCCGCGCTCATCCGGCGGCAAGATCGCGAAGGGACAGTTGCGCGAGATTAGCGGCTATTCATAGCCTTCGTAGACCTGCGACGGGCCCTCGGGTGTGATGAGATAGCCGACCGTCGCAACGTGCACGTCACCGACCGGGTCGAGTTCTCGATAGCCGCCGACCATCTCGATGTCGTTGTCGCGCAGACCGATCCGGAATCCGCCCCACAGATACGGCACTGGGAACCACAGTTGTCTTCTGGGCAGCTCGTGCAGCACCTCGACCGGGGGATAGCGGAGCATCTGGCGCAGGTCGCCACCCCGGAACAGGTGTTGGATCAGGTCGTCGATCACGGCGGTGAGCTGAGTGTTGAGCGCAGCGATCCGGTCGTGGTCCAGCGGCGCCGGCGGCGGTTGGAGCACCTCCAGCAGTTCGGCCGACCGCCGGTGCTCGACGGCGAGGTCATAGGCGGTGCGACCGGCGGCGTCCGGTTGTGAGCGCAGCGCGCCCCGCTCGATCAGCCAGGACGCGACGTCCGGGGACGCGCCGTGCCAGCCGGCCTGATGCAGCACCGTCAGCCAGGACTTGCCTCCCGGCCGCCATGCCTTGATATCGACCACGTGATCGCCGCGGTCGAGCTCACGGATCACCGTGCTCCACTTGCCCCGCTTGGCCATGTCGGCCAGGTATAGGGCGGCTTGCGCTTGCCGATTGCCGAGCAGTGCGCGGTCCATCACACCCGGCCAGAGCGGCGCGTTGTTGCGGATCTCGGCGTAGGTCGTCACGGTGACATCTTCTCGCGGTTTGGGCCGCGGCGCTTGAGTCCGCCGCTATGGGTCTTCGACGTCATCGAGAAGTTCCTCAGGGTGGTGGAGATGGTTGATCTGGGGCGGGCCGGTGCCGTCGGTCCACGCCAGTCGGCCTTGCTCGGTGACGTGAGTCTGGAGGTCGCCGCGGGTGGCAGCGCCGTGGTCGCCGCCGCAGGCGAAGTAGAGCTCGTCGGCGTTGGTGCGGCCATCGTGTGCCCAGTCGGTCGAATGGTGAACTTCGCAGTGGTAGCCGGGCTCGGTGCAGTTCGGCCTCGTGCAGCCGCGGTCGCGAGCGTGGCAGATGATCCGGTGATCCAGCGTGGCGATGCGTTTGCTGCGGCCCAGATACAGCGGCCGCTCGGAGTGGTTGTCGAACACCGCGAGATAGTGAATCGAGTTGGCCGCCATGCGGATCAGATCACGCATCGGAAGGCGGCTGCCGCCGCCGGTACGGGCCGGAGCCGGCATCGGGATATCCGGGTCGGTCATGGCGCGGGCCGCCTGGTCGAGGTCGGCGAGTTTTGTGGTGACGATGACGGTCACGGGAACCCCGCGGTGGGTGCCCATGGAGCCGAACTCGATGCTGTGGCGCAGCGCGAGCTTGAGTGCGTCGTGGTCGCGTTGTCCCGATGAGCGGGTATCGCGCTCTTCAGAGTTACCGGGCCGCCGGTGGCCGGGGCGTACCGCAGCCATGACGGCCTCCAGATAGGCGCGGGTTTCGGGGTCGATGCAGCCGGATAGCCGGCTCATCCCGTCGGGGCCTTGGCGACCCAGGACGAGGTTGCGGCGGCGCGCTCGGTCCTCGTCGGTGAAGTTGCCGTCGGGGTTGAGGACATCGGCGATGGCGTGACCCATGATGGTGACGAAGGCGGCGTCCTGTTCGGTGGCGTGGCGAACCAGGGTGCGTTCGGCGGCCTCCCGGTCGGCCGGTGCGATACTCGCGGGTAGCTGGTCCAGGGCGCTGGTAACGGATTTGATGTGGTCATCACCGATCCGGCCGTCCTCGACCGCGGCGGCGACGTCGGGCAGCTCCGGCGGAGTCGGGGGTCCGGTGAGATTGCGGCGCGGCCGGATGCGGGCGGCGATGCGGAAGCGGCGTCGGACCTCGGCGCGGGTGATGCGCAGGCGTGACCACAGCAGGTCGGCGATCTTGGTGTCTGCGGGTAGCCGGGGGTCGTCGGGGCCGTCGGCAGGGTCGGCGATCTCGCCGAAGATGCGGTAGGACAGGCCGCGATTGACACGGTGTTGGGTTTCGAGGTGTTCGGCCATTTCGACCCGAAACGCGTTGCCGACCAGGTCCGTGTCGGCCGCCCTCAGCCGTGCCTGGGCGTCGTCGATCAGTGTCAGATCCGCGCGGATAGCCGCGCGCGCCGCCGCAGCGGGGGGAAGGACCTGATCAGACACATCCCCAGGTTATCGAACGTTTGTGCGAATACCGGGGCTCGAACGCTGATCTGTGGATGAACCGGGCAACTGTGGATGAATCACCCGAAATTGCCTGGCGGCAACGCTGTTCAAGCTGATGGTGATCCAGCACGCCGTGCCGCACCCAGGAACTGTCAGCGGCGTTCGGTAGGGTCCGTCGGCGTGACCGCGAACCTGACCCTCAAACCGGTGAACGCCCGCCTTGCCGACGAACTCGAAGTAGCCGAACGGCAGGTCGCGGCCGCCGTCGCGCTGCTCGACGAGGGGGCGACGGTTCCGTTCATCGCCCGCTACCGCAAAGAGGTCACCGGCAGCCTCGACGACGGCCAGTTGCGCACCCTGGAAGAGCGGCTGCGCTACCTGCGCGAGCTCGACGACCGCCGGGCCGCGGTGCTGTCCTCGATCGAGGAGCAGGGCAAGCTCACCGACGAGTTGCGAAACGCGCTGCTGTCGGCCGACACCAAGGCTCGCGTCGAGGACATCTACCTGCCCTACAAACCCAAGCGCCGCACCAAGGCACAGATCGCGCGGGAGGCGGGCCTGGAGCCGCTGGCCGACCGGCTGCTGGCCGATCCGGCACTGGACCCGCAGCAGCTCGCTTCGGAGTACACCGGCGAGGAGGTCGCCGACGCCGCGGCCGCGCTGGAGGGTGCCCGCGCCATCCTGGTCGAACGCGCCGCCGAGGATGCCGAGCTGGTGGGCGCGGTCCGGGAGAAGTTCTGGTCGTCCGGCTCGCTGACAACCGCGCCGCGCTCCGAAGACGCTGCGAAAAGTGCTGCGGCACAGAAATTCCGGGACTATTTCGAGTTCAGCGAAGCGCTGGAGACCATGCCGTCGCACCGGGTGCTGGCCGTGTTGCGGGGTGAGAAGGAAGACGCCCTGGCGCTGTCCTTCGACGGCGGCGACAACGAGCCCTACCAGGCGATGGTGGCCAAGTCGCTGGGTGTGGACATGACGGCCCCCGGTAAGGCGACGCCCTGGCTGGCAGACACCGTTCGGTGGGCATGGGACACCCGGCTGGCGTTCTCGGCAGCAGTTGACGCGCGGATGCGCCTAAAGCAACGCGCCGAACAGGACGCGGTGGCGGTGTTCGCCAAGAACCTCAAAGACCTGCTGCTGGCCGCACCGGCGGGCAACCGCACCACGCTCGGGTTGGACCCGGGTTTTCGCACCGGGGTGAAGGTCGCCGTCGTCGACGGCACCGGCAAGGTCGTCGACACCTGCGCGATCTTCCCGCACCAACCGCAGAAACAGTGGGATCAGGCCAAGGCGGCACTGGCCGCACTGGTGGCCCGGCACGGCGTCGACCTGATCGCGGTCGGCAACGGCACCGCGTCGCGCGAGACCGACGCCCTGGCCGCCGAGCTGATCGCCGACCTCAAGGCCGCCGGTGCTCCCGCACCGACCAAGGCGATGGTCAGCGAGGCCGGCGCCTCGGTGTACTCGGCGTCGGCCTACGCCGCGCACGAGCTCCCCGATCTGGACGTCACGCTGCGCGGGGCGGTGTCGATCGCGCGGCGACTGCAGGATCCGCTGGCCGAACTGGTCAAGATCGAACCGAAGTCCATCGGCGTCGGCCAGTACCAGCACGACGTGACACCGGGAACCCTGGCGCGCAGCCTCGACGCGGTGGTCGAAGACGCGGTGAACGCCGTGGGTGTTGACCTCAACACCGCCTCGGCCCCGCTGCTGGCCAAAGTGTCCGGGGTGTCGGAGTCACTGGCTGAGGCCATCGTGGCGCACCGTGACCAGACCGGGCCGTTCCGCAGCCGGGCCGCCCTGCTCGACGTGCCACGGCTGGGGCCCAAGGCATTTGAGCAGTGCGCCGGTTTCCTGCGCATCCGCGACGGTGACGACCCGCTGGACTCCTCGGGGGTGCATCCCGAGGCCTACCCGGTGGTCCGGCGCATCCTGGACCGCTCGGGAGTGTCGCTGGCCGAGATCATCGGCGACGAACGATTGCTGCGGTCGCTGCAACCCGGCGACTTCGCCGACGACCGGTTCGGGGTCCCGACCGTGACCGACATCCTCGCCGAGTTGGAGAAGCCGGGACGTGACCCGCGGCCGGCGTTCTCGACGGCGACCTTCGCCGCGGGCGTGGAGAAGGTGGCCGACCTCAAGGTGGGCATGGTCCTGGAGGGGGTGGTGACCAACGTCGCCGCCTTCGGAGCGTTCGTCGACATCGGGGTGCACCAGGACGGTCTGGTGCACGTCTCGGCCATGGCCGACCGCTTCGTGTCCGACCCGCACGAGGTGGTCCGTTCCGGACAGGTGGTGAAGGTGAAGGTCGTCGACGTCGATGTCGACCGCCAGCGCATCGGGCTCAGTCTGCGGCTGGCGGACAAGCCGGCGGACAAGCCCGGCACATCCTCCCGCGGCCCGGCGGCCAAACCGGCTGCGCGCGGTGACAACGCCAAGCAGAATCGTGGGCGGCGTCCCGGCAACGGTGCCGGGCGCCGGGATGCGGCACCGGCAGGCGGGTCGATGGCTCAGGCGCTACGTGACGCCGGATTTGGAAAGTAGGGACGGATGGCCACGCAAGACAACGGCGTCGCACAGCAGTTCGCCGACATCGTGGGTGCAGGCGGACTGCTGACCGGCGAGCAGATCGGTCCCGACTACGCCCACGACGAGGCGCTGGTCGGAGCGCCGGTGACGCCGCGCTACGTCGCCCGCCCACAGACCGCCGAGCAGGTTGCGGCGCTGCTGGCCGCGGCAACCGAAGCCAAGGTTCCGGTGACCGCCCGCGGATCCGGCACCGGCATGTCCGCGGGCGCGCGGCCGTGCCCCGACGGTCTGCTGATCTCCTTCGAGCGGATGAACGCGATCCTGGAGATCGACACCGACAATCAGGTCGCGGTGGTGCAACCCGGTGTCACCTTGGCCGACCTCGACACCGCGACGGCCGAGGCGGGGCTGATGTACACCGTCTTCCCGGGCGAACTGTCCGCCAGTGTCGGCGGAAACGTCGGTACCAACGCCGGCGGCATGCGCGCGGTCAAGTACGGGGTCACGCGGCACAACGTGCTCGGCCTGCAGGCTGCGTTGCCGACCGGCGAGCTGATCCGCACCGGCGGCCGAATCACCAAGCTGTCCACCGGTTATGACCTGACCCAGCTGATCATCGGCTCCGAGGGCACCTGCGCGCTGGCCACCGAGGTCACCGTGCGGCTCTATCCCCGCCTTGGGCACTCCGCCACGCTGTTGGCGCCGTTTCCGGATCTGCCCGCGGTGCTGCGTGCGGTGCCGGCGGCGGTGCGCAGCGGCGTGGACCCGGTGATCCTGGAATACGTCGACAAACTCACCCTGGCCGCGATCAGCTACTCGCAGAACCTGAACCTGGGCATCCCCGACGCGGTGCGTGAGACCGCGGAGGCGTACCTGGTGGTGGGGGTGGAGAACCGCGACCGTGAGCGCCTCGATGACGACGTGGCCATGCTGGGCGAACTGCTGGGCTCGCTGGGGGCCATTGATGTCTATGTGCTGGAGGGTAATTCAGCGCACGCCCTGATCGAAGCCCGCGAGAAAGCGTTCTGGACGGCCAAGGCCGCCGGGGCCCACGATGTCATCGACGTGGTGGTACCGCGGGCCGAGATGCACCAGTTCCTCAGCAAGGCACAAGAATTCGCCCAGTCGGCGGGTGCCGGTGTGGTCGGCTGCGGACACGCCGGTGACGGTAACGTCCACCTGGCGGTGTTCTGCGCCGACGACGACGTCCGCCACCGGCTGCTGCACGACATCTTCGCGGCCGCGATGGCCCTCGGCGGCGCCATCTCCGGTGAGCACGGCCTGGGACGGCTCAAGACGCAGCATTTCCTGGAGCTGGAGGATCCGGTCAAGATCGCCCTGATGCGCCGAATCAAGGATGCCTTCGACCCCGCCGGGATCCTCAATCCGGGCGTGCTTCTATAGGCAGCAGATCGCGCGCGTCCCGCATACTTCGGTGCCCGGCAAGAAAGGCAGCCACATGACTAACGGAGCACAGGCCCTGATCGCCACTTTGGTCGACAGCGGGGTTCAGGTCTGCTTCGCCAATCCCGGTACTTCCGAGATGCATTTCGTGGCCGCCTTGGATTCGGTGCCGCAGATGCGCGGGGTGCTGTGCCTGTTCGAAGGCGTGGTCACCGGTGCCGCCGACGGGTATGCCCGGGTGGCCGGAAAGCCCGCTGCCACCCTGCTGCACCTGGGGCCCGGGCTGGGTAATGGCTTGGCCAACTTGCACAACGCCCGCCGGGCGCACGTGCCGGTGGTCAACGTCATCGGCGATCACGCCACGTACCACAAGAAGTACGACGCGCCGCTGGAATCCGACATCGAACCGCTGACCGACTGGACCCACGGCTGGGTGCGCCGCACCGGCAGCGGCGGCGACGTGGGGCGCGACGCCGCCGAAGCGGTCGCGCAGTCACTGGCCAGTCCGGCACAGGTCGCCAACCTGATTCTGCCCGCCGACATCTCCTGGGAAGACGGCGCGCAGGCGGCCGGGCCGGTCGAACCGGTCCCCGCGGCTGCTCCCGACGCACAGGCCGTCGCCGATGTTGCCGCCGTGCTGGGCAGCGGCGAGCTGGTGGCGATCCTGATCGGCGGGCCCGCTGTCGCCGATGTACGCGCTCTGGAGGCCACCGACCGGATAGTCGCCGCAACCGGTGCTCGTGCTCTGGTCGAGACTTTCCCGGCCCGGCTCGTCCGCGGCGCCGGGGTCCCGGCGATCGACCGGCTTGGCTACCTGGCGGAGCAGGCCGCCTTCCAACTCGACGGCATCAAGCACCTGGTGGTGGCCGGCACGCGGGCTCCGGTGTCGTTCTTCGCCTACCCCGGCAAGCCCAGTGACTTGGTTCCCGAGGGTTGCGTCGTACACAACCTGGCCGGCCTCGAGACCGATGTGGTGGCCGCACTCGAGCAGCTGGCCGATGCGGTGGCTTCCGGCGTGCAGCCGCGGCCGGCACCCGCCGCCGTCCCCGAACTCCCGACCGGGCAGCTCACCCCGCAGAACTGGGTACAGGTGATCGGGGCACTGCTGCCTGACAACGCGATCATCTCCGACGAGTCCAACACCTCGGGCCTGATGCTGCCCGCGGCCACCGCCGGCGCGCCACGTCACGACGTGCTCACGCTGACCGGCGGCGCGATCGGGCAGGGTCTGCCGGTCGCTCTGGGTGCGGCCGTGGCCGCACCGGACCGGCCGGTGATCGCGCTGCAGGCCGACGGCAGTGCGGCCTACACCATCTCCGCGTTGTGGACGATGGCGCGCGAGAACCTGAACGTGACCACGGTGCTGATCAACAACAGCTCGTATGCGATCCTGCGCCTGGAACTGGCCCGGGTGGGTGCGCAGGGCGGTGGGCCGAAAGCAAACGATCTGCTCGACCTGTCGCGGCCGAATATGGACTTCGCGAAGATCGCCGAGGGCTTCGGGGTGCCGGCGACGGTAGCCACCACCTGCGAGGAACTCGCCGAACAGTTCCGCCGGGCCGTGGCCGAGCCGGGACCGCACCTGATCGATGCGCGGATCCCGACCCTGTTCTGACCGGACGACGGTGCTCTGACCCGCCGCCGTGGCCGGCTTCGGTCCGGCCGAGCGTGCTAGCTGACGCTCTGGCCGCCCGTGACCCGATTCGCCACGAATGTCGCGGCCTCCACGGTCTTGCCGTCCTGCACGTACATCAGGTGCGGGACGACGCTGCCGCTGTCTTCGCAGTAGATGTCGCCCGCCAGGCAGAAGTCGATGGTCTTCGGGCGGTAGGACGCGGCGAGGACCGGCAGCGGACCTCCCCACAACGAGGTGGAGTACGGGCTCGACGGCGGGCCGAACAGTGCCACCGCGACCACGTGGTTGGCGACCGGAGCCGGCAGCGCATTGCTGGACATCGCGATGACGCTGGCGCCCTGGGAGTAGCCGCCGAGCACGAGCTTGGTCTTGGGGCAGTTGGCGACCGTGCCCTGAATGTGGGCGGTGGCGTCACTCTCACCGAGGACCGCGCTGTTGTGGTAATCGGTGCTCGCCGGGTACTCGACCGGGTAGACGTTGACGTTCACGCCCTGCAACTGCTCCTGCAGGGAACCGACGAAGGCCTCACCGACGTCACCGAGTCCGACGGGCTGACCGGAGCCGCGGGCGAACACCACTTCGGCGTCCGGGCAGGGCTCTGCGGCTGCGGTGGGAATGCCCATCGGCGCGGCCACCAGGGTTCCGGTGAGCATCACCACGGCAGCGAAGGTGCGAACAGTGTTACGCAAATTCATCCTTAAATGCTGACATGCCCCGGTCGTGCCGGTGGCCCGCGGGTCGTGAATCAGCAAACCGCAAAGCTGGTCCTGCGGGGCGAACACGGTGGTTAGAGCCGGTTTGCCGCGTAGGCCGCGCCTTCGTCTGCGATCCCGTCGTAGGCGCCCGGTGCGTGCGCGGAGAAGTTCAGTCCCTCGGAGCAGACCGGGTCTTCGGGCGCACACAGCTGGATGGTCTTGGCGGTATACGCCGGGCCGATGGCCAAGGGCGGCTGGCCGAGGAAATTCATCGCCCGGTCGTTCGGAGTTCCGAAGAGCACCACGGCGGCGACGTGGTCTGCCACTTCCGGGGGCATTGGCCGTGGTATATCGACCCCTTCCACGCCGTCTGGGATGGCGTTGGCGGTGGAGAAGCCCATCACCGCGGCGCCCTGCGAGAAGCCGCCGAGCACCATCTTGGTCTTGGGGCAGTTCGCCGCAGTGGCCTCGATGTGGGCGGTGGCGTCACGGATGCCCTCAATGCCCGTCGGCCAGTCATTGGTGGCCGGGTAGTCGATCGCGTAGACGTCCACCGGACGGTCCGGCAACCGGGCCCGTAGCGAGTTGACGAATGCTTGCCCGGTCTCGCCGAGGCCGGCTTCCTCACCGGTGCCTCTAGCAAACAATACTTGGACATCGGGACACGGCTCGGCGGAGGCAGGGGCAGGGATGGCGGCGGTGCTGTGCAGCAGCCAGGTCAGGGCCAGAACAACACCGAGGGAACGAAGTATCCGACGTGGGTTCACCGGTACATGGTGGCATAAGAATCGTGTCGTGTGCAGCAGACACCCCTGGCAGTGAACGTATTCAGTGAAGGCTGACCCACTGATGAGCAGGACGCTGAGTGGCTCATAGCGAAGATCTGAGTCAAAACTGAGATCGGCTCCGAACGGTCGCTGGTTACTGGGAGATGTCTGTCTGGTGTCGGTGAGATGACTTCCGGCGATTGTCGCCCGAGCAAACTTTGGACACACCCCCGACAGTGAGCGCGAGCAGTTGGATTCCCACGATCGACGCCATCAACGTGTGGACCGATACGTCGTAGAGCCAGCCGGTCAGCGCTCCGCCGGCCGCGGCGGCCCCGCCCAGCGCGGCGGCGAATGCCCCGTAGGCGCTGGCCCGGCGCCCCGGTGCGACCAGGTCGGCGACCACGGCACGCAGCGTCGACTCCTGAATGCCCACCGCGGCACCCCACAGCAGCGCCCCGGCCACCACCGCGGGGACGTTTCCGGCGAAGGCGAACACCGCGACGGCAGCCGACAGAATCGGGAGGGCAAACAAGACCTTGCCGCCGAACCGGTCATAGCACCACCCCGAGGCGAGCGCCGCCAGCGCGTCGGCGACCATGGCCGCCGCATACAGCACCGGGACCGCTGCCGCCGGCAGCAAACCGCGGTTGACCAGGTGAAACGACACCAAGCCGAAGGTCGTGAAACCGATCATCGTCAGCGCGACGAACCCGCAGTACCGCCAGAACACCGCCGGCAACCGCCCGGCGTCGCCGCGCGTCGGGTGGGCGCGCGCCGCGCCGGGTTCGTAGCTCGCGGGCTCGGGCACCCGCAGCCGCAGCCAGACCAGCAGGGCCAGCGTTGCGGCACCGGGTAACGCCAGCACACCCAGCGCGGGGGCGTAGTCGCCGCCGGTGAGTGCCAGCACCGCGGCCACGGTCAACGGACCGATCACCGCACCTACCTGGTCGAGCGCTTCATGCACGGCGAAGCCCCGGCCACGGCCGGTGGCACTGGTCGCGTGCGACAGCAAGGTGTCTTTGGCGGGGCTGCGGACCGCCTTGCCGACCCGCTCGGCAATCACCAAGGCGCAGGCAACCCAGAGCGTGCCGGCAACACCGAGCAGTGGCACGGTCAGCACGGTCAGGACGTACCCGGCAATCGTCCAGGCCCAGAAGCGTCGGGTCCGATCAGCCAGCGGCCCCGACACCAGTCGCAGGCCGAGCGCGGCGGCCTCGCCGACCCCCGTCACGGTGCCGACCACCAGGCCGGTGGCGCCGAATGACGCCAGCAGCGGCCCGGTGATGGAACGAGCGCCCTCGTAGACGAAATCTGCCAGCAGACTGACGGTGCCGAACACCGTGACGAACCGCCAGGCACTCAACGCCGGGCGGGATGCACCGGGGCTCGGCGCGCGCATATGACCAGATGCTAGACGTCCGGAGTGGCCGTCGGTGGCCCTTCTCCGGCGCACCAACGGCGCTGCAATACCGGGTATATCGGATATTCATCGATAAAATTGCGCGGACCGGTGCGTTCTGATCGCCGGATGACACCGTGGATGGGACAGCATGGCGCAAGAGACAGGCCCCGCGTTGGGGATGTCCGTCGGGGCGACCACATTGGCGGCAGTAACCGCCGACCGCGCGATCACCCGTCGGCCCGTGCTGACGCTGTTCCGGGATCGGCCATCCCAAATCGGCATGCCCTCGGAGAATTCCGCGGTGAGTTCTGACCTGCACGACCGTGGACTCGTGGTGACCGACTTCGTGGATCGGGTCGGCGGCGGTAGGCCGGTGGTGGCGAGTGACGGGTCTACCCACCGTGCCGAGCAACTGCTCGCTGATGGGTTGCATGCCCTGGCCTATGCGGTGACCGAGGGACGTCCGATACCGCCGGCGGTGGCGGTCACCTATCCCGCGCACTGGTCGCGTGACGCGGTCGGTGCGCTGCGCACCGCGCTGGGGCGGGTTTCGGAGTGGGCGCAGCATCCGGTGTCGCTGATCTCCGATACGACGGCAGTTTTGACTGCGCTGCAAGCGAATCCGGGTCTACCAGACCACGGGATCATCGCGGTGTGCGACTTCGGGGGAAGCGGAACCAATGTCACCCTCGTCGACGCGGGCCGCGGTTTCGAACCGATCAGCGCCACCCGCCGCAGCACCGTCTTGTCCGGAGACGTGATCGATCAGGCGCTGCTGGATCACGTGGTCGCCGATCTGGGTGGCAACGGCGACGGGCCTCCGACGGTGGGGTCGCTGACCCGGCTGCGCAGCCAATGCCGTGACGCCAAGGAACAGCTGTCGTCCGAGACGGTGGCCGAACTCGCGGGGTTCCACGGCGGCGTGTGGCTGACCCGCGCAGAACTCGACGAGGCCCTGCGCCAGCCCCTTGACGGCTTTTTCACGGTCTTGCAGGACACCTTGGACGACAACGAGATTGTTCCCGATGCGCTGTCGGCGATCGTGTCGGTTGGCGGTGGGGCGAACATGCCGACGGTCACCACCGGCCTGTCGCAACGCTTTGGGGCCGCCGTAATCAGCTCGCCGCGACCACAGTTGACGGCGGCTATCGGCGCCGCGCTGAGCGTCGCCGGCAATGTGGTGACCATCCCGAAGAAGGCGCCGCCGCCGGTGGCGCCGCCACCGTTCCCCGATTCGGTCCCGCCGCCGGAGCACGCTCCGCCGCCGACCCCCGAAAGTGCCCCGGATGCGGGGCTGCAACCGTTGGTGACGCCACCGCCGGCTCGCCCGGCTCCCGTTCCGCCACGCCAGCCTACGGCACCGGAACCCGACGTGATCGGCGGCCAGGGTGGCGTGGAGTGGTATCAGCGGCCGGTCGCGGTGGTGATCCTGGCTGCGCTGGTCGCGATGTTGCTGGGCACGGTCGCCGTGCTGGTGCTGCGGCATGCCGCCGACACCGGACCGGACTCCGGCGTGCTGACCACCGTCTCCACCACCACCACCACACCGTCACCGACGGTCGAGCCGCCGCCGGCGTTCGCGCCCAGCCCCGAAACCATTCCGCCGACTCTGCCCGAGTTTCCGGAGACCCCGGCCCCAGAACCCACAGAGAGCCCGGTCAGCCCTTAGCGCTGCTTGGCCAGAACGACCAGCGCCAGCGGAATCTGCACCTGCTGCGGGTTGCTCGCGAGCCGGGCGGCGACGCCGGCTTCCAGGTGACGCACGAAGTCGGCTGCGCGCTGATCGTCGGTCCCGCCGGTCAACCCGGCGGCCAGCGTGGGGAATACGGCGGCGCTGACGAAGGCGGCCCACTGGGCGCCGAGCGCAACCGCATCGCCGTCGAGCAGGTATCGGTCCCAGAACCGGTCCTCGGCGTCGAACACCTCCAGCCGCTCGATCGTCAGCGACTCGAACCGCCCGGCGGGGGCGAACGGCGCGCGAAGTTCCTTCTCGCTGCGGCCGAGCACCGGGATCGCCATGCGGGCGACCTCGTCCCGGGTCAGTCGGCCCTCGCGCACCTGCTCGTCGAGAACCGCGACGATCGCATCGAGCAGCGGCCGGTAGCCCGATCGTCCCGCGGCGTCGACGGCTGCGGTCAACACCAGCAGCTTCCCGCCGGGGCTCAATTCCCGGCCGCGGAACGCCACGAAGTCATGCCAATCCTGGGCGGCCTGGCGCGCGTAGGCGCGCCGCGCGGCGTCGTCGTCGCTGTGCTCGACGTGGACGTGGTCGGCGAATCCGGGTAGCTCCGCGGCGGGCCGGCGCAGCCACATGGTCGCCCAGGACGTCCAACCCAGGGTGACGCTCTGCGAGGGCAGGATCTGGGCGTAGAACGACCGGCCTATCGCCGACGGGAAGCTGGCCGTGTCCTTGCGGACGTAGCTGTCGGGATCCTCTGCCAGCGTGGTGAACAACGCGGTGAAGTCGTTGTCCGGCAGGTCGGTGTGGGCGACCAACACGGCATGGTCTGGCCGGGTCCGCCGGCGGAAGGCGGCGATGGCGGCGCCGATCGGAAGCAGTGAGTTGTAGCCGGTGGCGGCGCCATAGTCGGCGACGACGATCGGAAGCGGCGCGGATGGCAGCGGAACCGTCGCCGCGAGCTGTTCGAACACACCGGTGGCGTGGGCCAGTCCGGCCGCCTGCAGCCGGCTCGAGGGAGCGCCGCCGGGCTCGGGACGGACCACGATGCTCGACTCTGGCATGGGCACCTCCGACCGGAGCGAACCGTCATCGATATCACCACTGACGGTAGCGCTATCGGCAATCCGTGGCACACTTCCGTAAGTGAGCGCGCAGCGGGCGATCGGACGCATTCCGGTCGTGGTGGCGGCCGGCCTGATGACCATCGGCGTGATCGGCTTTGTGGTTGCGCTGATTCTCAATGTCTTTGTGCTGGACCGCTACGACGCCTACGGCGAGGTGCCGATTCCGGGCACGGGCCGGGTACATCTGCCGGCGGGCGAGGTGACGGTGAATCTGCACACCCGGGTCATCTCCAGTCCCACTGGTGGCGGACTGCCGGTGCCACCGATCAGCGTGACGGTGACGCCACCGGACGGGGTGCCCGATCCAGAGTTCCAGGAAAGCGTCGGGATGACCACCACGGTCAACAACGACACGCGGCGGCGGCTGTGGCGGATCTACGTAGCCGAGGCCGGCGACTACCAGATCGCCACCGACGGGCAGGTCGGGGCATATATCGCTCCGCGGCTGGCATTCGGAAAGCCCGCCGGCCACTCGACGCTGCTCTGGGTGTTTCCGGTGGTCTTCGCTCTCGGTCTCGTGGATCTGGTCGCAGGCCGGTTGTTGACGGCACGCCGTCGCCGCTCGCCGACGGAGACTGTCGGCAGCGGAACAGATTTCGGCCACGACCGGTTCGTTCCCGAGGGCGAAGGAATCCGCATCGAGCAGCTCAAGACGATCACGGCGCTGCGTGATTCCGGAGCGCTGACCGAAAAGGAGTTCGCCGAAGAGAAGCGGCGAATCCTGCGCGGGCACTGAGGCTCAGTGGCCGCGCGCCACCCACTCGTCGTAGTGGACCAGTTCGTCACCGATCCGCGTGCTGTCGCCGTGTCCGGTGTAGACGACAGTCTCGGCCGGCAGTTCGCCCAGCCGCCCGGAGATCGACGCCAAGATCGTCGGGAAGTCCGAGAACGAGCGGCCGGTCGCCCCCGGGCCGCCGCAGAACAGGGTGTCGCCGCTGAAGACCGCGCCCAGGTCCGGCGCATGCCAGCACACCGAGCCCGGCGAGTGACCGGGGGTGTGCAGTGCCCGCAGTTCCAAGCCTCCGACCGTGAGCGTGTCGCCGTCGGCTACGGCACGAAAGTCACTGTCCGGGTGCGTCATCTGCCACAACATGTCGTCGCCGGGGTGCAGCAGCACCGGTGCGTCGAGCGCTCGTCCCAGCTCCGGCGCCACGGTGATGTGGTCGTTGTGGCCGTGCGTGCAAACCACCGCCACCACGTTGCGCCCGTTGACGGCGTCGATGATCGGGGCCGCGTCGTGCGCGGCGTCGAAGACCACCACATCGGAATCGTCACCGACGATCCAGATGTTGTTGTCGACTTCCCAACTGCCGCCGTCGAGTTCGAATGTGCCGTGGGTGACGACCCGCTGAATCGGGCTGCCGGCGCTCACAGCACCACGACCGACCGCAGCACTTCGCCGCCGTGCATGCGATGGAATGCCTTCTCGACATCGCCCAGCCCGATGCGTTCGGAGACGAACTTCTCCAGCGGAAGCCGACCCTGCAGGTACAGGCTGATCAGGGTGGGGAAGTCACGTTCGGGCAGGCAGTCGCCGTACCAGGACGACTTCAGCGACCCTCCGCGGGAGAAGAAGTCGATCAGCGGCATCTCCAGTTGCATGTCCGGGGTTGGAACGCCCACCAGCACAACGGTTCCGGCCAGGTCACGGGCGTAGAACGCCTGCTTCCAGGTCTCCGGGCGCCCGACCGCATCGATCACCACGTCGGCACCGAAACCGTCGGTGAGGTCCTGGATGGTCTCCACCGGGTCGAGCTCACGGGCGTTGATGGTGTGGGTGGCGCCGAATTCACGGGCCCAGTTCAGTTTGGTGTTGTCGGTGTCGACGGCGATGATGCGCCGGGCACCCACCAGGGCCGCACCGGCGATCGCGGCGTCGCCCACGCCGCCGCATCCGATCACCGCCACGGTGTCGTCGCGGGTGACGCCGCCGGTGTTGATCGCCGCACCCAGACCGGCCATCACCCCGCAGCCCAACAGTCCCGCCACCGCCGGGTCGGCGCTCGGATCGACCTTGGTGCACTGACCTTCGTGAACCAGGGTCTTGTCGGCGAACGCCCCGATGCCCAGTGCCGGGGTGAGTTCGGTGCCGTCGGTCAGGGTCATCGGAACCGAGGCGTTGAAGGTGTCGAAGCACAGGTGCGGGCGGCCGCGCTTGCAGGCGCGGCACTGTCCGCACACCGCGCGCCAGTTCAGGATCACGAAGTCGCCGGGCTCGACCGCGGTGACGGCCGATCCCACGGACTCGACGGTGCCGGAGGCCTCGTGGCCCAGCAGGAATGGGTAGCTGTCGTTGATACCGCCGTCGCGGTAGGTCAGGTCGGTGTGGCAGACCCCGCAGGCGGTGATGGCGACGACGACATCGTTGGCACCGGGATCGGGGATGACGATGTCGGTCATCTCGACCGGCTTGCCCTTTTCACGGGAGATCACCCCGCGCACTGTCTGACTCATGGGGTCAACCTTATGTTGCCGCCTGCGCGCCCGGTGCCGGCACCGGGGCTTGCGCGGCGACCGCCGGGGTGCGGGTGTCGGCACGCAGGAAACTTCCGGTGCGTTGGGTCCCAAGCACACTGGTGGGCTGGCCGTCGAGCACCACCGCCTGGCCGGAGACCAAGACCGCGCTGACGGCTTCGTCGTTGCGGTTCACCATGCGTGACATCCCGCCGTACTGGGCGAACGGTTCCTCGACGTAGGCGTCCAGGGTGTCATCGAGGTGGGTGGGGTCGATGACCACCACGTCGGCGCGGTCACCGACCCGCAGGTGGCCGGCGTCGATCCGGTACCAGTCGGCCAGTTCACCGGTCAGCCGGTGCACCGCCTGCTCGACTGACAAGAACGCCTGCCCGGACTGCTGGGCGTCGAGGACGTGGCGCAGCAACCGCAGCCCCATGTTGTAGAACGCCATGTTGCGCAGGTGCGCGCCCGCGTCCGAGAAGCCCATCTGGATGCCGGGTTCGGCGGCGAGCTTCTTGAGCACCTCGGGCCGGTGGTTGGAGATCGTGGTGTGCCAGCGCAGGGCGCTGCCATGCTCCAGCACAAGGTCGAGGAAGGCGTCGACGGGATGCACTCCGCCGCGCTCGATCCCGACCTGCCCGAAGGACTTTCCGATCACCGAGGCGTCGGGGCAGTCGACGATTTCGGCGTCGAAGAAGTCGCGGTGCCAGACCCGCGGGCCGTACTTGTTTTCGTAGTCCTTGCGGAAGCGTCGCCGGTAGGACTCGTCGCGCATCAACTCGTCACGCTCGAGCGATTCCCGCAGGTGCAGCGCTTCGGCTCCCGAACCGAACTCTTCGAAGATCACCAGATCGATGCCGTCGGCGTACACCTCGAACGGCACCGGCAGGTGCTGCCAGCGGAAATCGGCGCCCAGCTTGGTCAGCATGCGCGAGGCCTTGACCATCGCCGGAATCGCCCACCGGTTGCTCTTGACGTCGGCGGCGGCCAGCAGGCTGGTCTTGAGCGGCCGGCGGAAGATCCCCAGGGCCTGCGCCAGCTGGGACACCACGTCGAAGGGGTTCTTGACGTCCGGGCCGGCCTGCAGAATCCGCCCGCTGCGGCGCAGCTTCGACTTGAGCCGGCGCAATTCCTTGGGCTTGGCGTACGTCGACGGCAGCGTGCGCGAGCGGCAGACGTCGCCGTCCATCTTGTCGAAAAGCAACTGCTGCGAAGACATTCCGACGAATCCCGCTTCCAATGCCTCGTCCAGCATCTGTTCCATCCGGGCCTGCTCGGCCGCCGTGGGCCGAGCGTCGGAGCGGGTGGCGCGGTCCAGTCCCATGATGGCGGCGCGCATGTCCGAATGCCCAATGAACGCAGTCACATTCGGGCCGAGCGGCAGCTTCTCCAGGCTGGCGATGTAGTCCTCACAACTCGACCAGGTCTTGTGCGCATCGATCGTGTCGACCACGTACCGGCGCGGGATGGCCTCCACCCGTCCGAACAGGTCGCCGGCGTCCTGGCCGTCGACGTGGATGGTGGACAGCGAGCACGAGCCCACCAGCACCGTCGTCACGCCGTGGCGCACCGACTCCGACAGCGAGGGGGCGACGAGTATCTCGACGTCGTAGTGGGTGTGGATGTCCAGCAGCCCGGGCAGCACCCATTTGCCGGCCGCGTCGATCACCTGGCCGCAGCCCGCCTCGTCGAGTGGTTCGGCGGAGATGGCGGCGACGTGCCCGTCGCGGATACCGATGTTGCGGATCGCCGACGGTGCGCCGGTGCCGTCGAACCACCGGCCGCCACGAATCACGGTGTCAAAGCTCACGGGTGTTCCTTTCCGCCGAATGCCGTTCCAGCATGTCCGGCGACGCGGGCGAAGTCTTGACATCTGCGGACATTTCTTTGATATTTGCGGACATGTCGGTGGTGCGCGGCACCGCGCTGTCCGGATACCCGGAGCTGGTCACCGAGCTCGGCGGTGATCCCGCGGCATTGCTGGCCGCAGCCGGGGTGCCGGGCGGATCGGTCGGAGCCCACGACGTCTTCGTGCCGTACCGCGCAGTGATCCTGGCCGTTGAGTCTGCAGCGTATGCCACCGGTTGCCCGGATTTCGGGCGCCGGCTGGCGCTGCGTCAGGACATCGGCAACTTCGGGCCGCTGGGTGTGGCCGCACGCACCGCGGCCACCGTCGGCGGCGGGTTCTCGATCGTGGAGCGGTTCCTATCCGCCTACAGTCCGGCGATCTCGGCGCGCATCATCCCGGGCGGCCGTGCCGGCGGTTCAGCGAGGCTCGACGCAGGAGAGGGGAAGCTGGGACCGCCGCATGAACCCGGCGAGTCGTTCTATGCGTTCGAGGTGCTCATCGAGCGATCCCCGCCGCACCCGCAGACCACCGAGCTGTCGCTGGGGGTCTCACTGGGAATCATGCGGATGATGTTCGACGCCCCGTATTCGCCACTGTCGGTGCACCTTCCGCACGAGGCGCTCACCCCGGTGCGCGACTACCTGGCCTACTTCGGCTGCCGCCCCTACTTCGCGCAACCGGTGGCTGGGTTCACCTTTCGCACCGTCGATCTGGACCGACCCCTGCACCGGGACGACCAGGCCCACCAGGCCATGGTGCGCTATCTGCGTGGCATCACCGCCGAGTCACCGGGCATCGCGGCGTCGGTGCGTGCGATCGCTCGCCAGCTGTTGCCCACCGGCACCGTGAACCTCGAGCTGATCGCGGGCCAGCTCGGCCTGCATCCGAAGGCGCTGCACCGGCGACTGGCCGCCGAGGGGACTACGTTCGCCGCCCTCGTCGACGGGGTCCGCCGGGAGGCCGCTCACCGCTACCTGCGTGACACCGACATCAGCCTGGCGCACCTTACGCGCGAGCTCGGCTACGCCGAACAGAGCGTGCTCAGCCGGTCCTGTCAGCGCTGGTTCGGCTGCAGCGCGAGCAGTCACCGCAAGGCCGTCCGCGCGGCGACCGGGTTCGACGGCCGAGGCTAGGGTGATGGCGGTGTCCGCCGCTGAAGCCCCGTCCGCCCTCTCCGCCCTAGACGACTGGCCCGTCGACCACGCGGCCGCTGCCGTCGTCGGCCCCCAAGGCGTGCTGGCCACCCACGGCGATACCGCGCGGCCGTTCTACCTCGCGTCGGTGACCAAGCCCTTGGTGGCGCGGGCGGTGCAGGTCGCGGTGGAGGAGGGAGCCGTCGAACTCGACACCCCGGCCGGGCCGCCGGGTGCCACGGTGCGGCATCTGCTCGCGCACGCCTCCGGGCTGTCGCCGGACTCCGATCGGGTCCTGGCTAAGCCCGGCACCCGGCGGGTGTACTCCAACTACGGCTTCGCGGTGCTGGCCGACACGGTGCAGCGGGAGTCCGGGATCGAATTCGGCCGCTACCTGACCGAAGCGGTGTTCGAGCCGCTGGGCATGACGGCCAGCCGGCTGGACGGGGGAGCGCCGGCGGCCGGTTTCGGAGGCACCTCGACCGTCGCGGACCTGGCCGCCTTCGCCGGTGACCTGCTGACGCCGGCCACGGTGTCGCCGCAGCTGCACGCCGAGGCCACCCGCGTGCAGTTTCCCGGCCTGGACGGCGTGTTGCCGGGTTACGGGCCGCAGCGGCCGAACGACTGGGGGCTGGGCTTCGAGATCCGGGACGGCAAAACACCGCACTGGACCGGTACGGCCAACTCGGCGCGGACGTTCGGCCATTTCGGCCAGTCCGGCACCCTGATCTGGGCTGATCCGGCGATCGAGCGGGCGCTGGTGGTGCTCACCGACCGCGACTTCGGCGACTGGGTCACGGGCCGCTGGCCGGCCCTGGCCGACGCAGTGGTAGCCGCGTTCGGCCGGGACTAGCCAACAGGCGTCACACGAGGCACAATAGACACATACAACACTGAATACACTCCAGTTTCTGCAGCAACACTGCTCAAATTCGGTCCCACCAGGTCGTTGGGGAAGACGTCCCTCGTGGATCCGAAGGAGCAACTGATGCGCGCGACGAATCAATTCGCCGACGTGACCAGCGGCGTGGTGTACATCCACGCCTCGCCCGCGGCGGTGTGCCCGCACGTCGAGTGGGCACTGACCTCGGCTTTGGGTGCCCGAAACGGCCAGGCGAAGCTCAACTGGACGCCGCAACCGGCCATGCCGGGACAGCTGCGAGCCGTGGTCAACTGGGTCGGTCCGGTGGGCACCGGCGCCCAGCTCGCCAGCGCGCTGCGCTCCTGGTCGGTGTTGCGGTTCGAGGTCACCGAGGATCCCAGCGCCGGAGTCGACGGCCAACGGTTCAGCCACACCCCGCAGCTCGGTCTGTGGAGCGGGACGATGAGCGCCAACGGCGACGTGATGGTCGGGGAGAACCGCCTGCGCACGCTGATGGCCGCCGGCGCCGACGCGCTCGCCGCGGACCTGGAAACGGTGCTGGGCACCGCCTGGGATGACGCGCTGGAGGCCTATCGCGACGGCGGTGAGGGCGCGGAGGTGTCCTGGCTCAGCCGCGGCGTGGGCTGATTTCCTACGGCGGGCTAGGGACGGCGCAGGATCTGCAGCGCACCGGGCACCGCCGCCACTGTCACCGGCAGCGGGGCTACGTAGTCGCCGTCGGCGTAAGCATTGATTCCGGGGCACTCGACTCGAATCGACTTCGCCCGCCGGGTGGTCACCTCATCGAGAAGCACATGGGTGCCCTTGAACACGGTGGGGAACAGCCGGATCAGCTTGGTCCGTGAACCCGAGTGCACCATGGTGACATCCAGCAGGCCGTCGGCGTGATCGGCGCCCGGGCAGATCAACATGCCGCCGCCGTAGCTGCGGGTGTTGCCGAACGCCGCCAGCGTCAGCTCGATGTCCACCGGCTCGTCGTCGTCGAACGTCAGGCGGAACGGCAGCAGCCGTAGCTTGGACATCTCCGCCACCATGGCCACGTTGTAGCGCATCCGGCCGTGCGGCCAGCGCATCCGATTGACGCGGTCGCTCACCAGCGAATCGAAACCGGCCGCCATCACGGTGCCAAACCAGGACACCGCGCCGCTGTCTTCGGTGATGCGGCCCAGATCGATCGTCTCGGTGCGGCCTTCGGCGACGACGTCGGCGGCCGCCTCGGGATCGCCGGTGGGCAAACCGTATTCCCGGGCGTGGTCGTTGCCGGTGCCGGCCGGGATGATCCCCAGCGGCACGTCACCGAGCGCCAATGACTGCAACGCCAGTGAGATGACACCGTCGCCGCCGGCCACCACCACGGCATCCGTTCCGGCCGCCAGCGCCTCGTCGAGCAACTGCCGCGCGTGGCGGGCGTCGGAGCCGACGATGTGGTTGACGTTGACGCCGCGCTGCTGGAACCGCGCCAGCGCCCGCTCCGCCGCATGCCGGGCATTGCCGTGCCCGGCCGCCGGGTTGGTCAGCAGCGTGATCCGGCGGATTTCTCGGCTCGTCATGGAATCAGTTTGCCGGGGTTGAGGATTCCGGCCGGATCCAGCGTGGCCTTGACTGCTCGCAGCACCTGCACACCCAGCTCGCCGATCTCTTCGCTCATCCACGGCCGGTGATCGGCGCCGACGGCGTGGTGGTGGGTGATGGTTCCGCCCGCGCGCATGATCGCATCGCCGGCAGCGGCTTTCGCGGCCTGCCACTGTTGGATGGGGTTGCCGCGCTGGCCGGCGACCACGGTGAAGTAGAGCGACGCGCCGGTCGGGTAGACGTGCGAGATATGGCATAACACCAGCGCGGGCGTCCCGCTGTCGCCCAGCGCGGTGGTCAGTGCCTCGGTGACCGCCGTCTTGAGCGCCGGAACGCCGGCCCAGTCGGTGGCGGTCTCCAGCGTTTCGCACAGCGCCCCGGCAGCCAGCAGCGAATCGCGCAGGTACGGCGCGCCGAAACGGCCGTGCTCCCAGGCGCGCGCCGGTTCTTCGCCCAGCGACGTGCCGCCGTGCGCGGCCAGCACCGTCCGGGTTTCGGCGTGCCGGCTTTCGGTGTGCTCGGCGGTCCCCTCGAACAGCGTGATCGCCAGGCAGCCGCCGGTGATCTGTTGCTCGCCGATCTGCTCGGTGGTGGCCAGGTTCACGCCGGTCTCGGCTTCGTCGGACAGCCGGATGACGGTCGGTCCGGCGCCGGTCTGAGTGACGGCGCGCAGGGCCGCGGCGCCGGTGGCGAAGTCCGGGAACGACCACGCCTCGTAGCGGGTGGTCGCCGGCACCGGATGCACGCGCACCCGCACGCGGGTGATGACGCCGAAGACACCCTCCGAGCCCAGCACCAGCTGGCGCAGGTCCGGTCCGGCCGCTGAGGCCGGGGCGCGGCCCAGGTCCAGCACGCCGGCCGGGGTGATCATCCGCAGGCCGCGGACCATGTCGTCGAAGCGGCCATAGCCGGCCGAGTCCTGGCCCGAGGAGCGGGTGGCGGCGTACCCGCCCAGGGTGGCGAACTGGAAGCTCTGCGGAAAATGGCCCAACGAGAAACCGCGCTCACCGAGCAGTCGCTCGGCGTCGGGCCCGGTCACCCCGGCGCCGAATTCCGCCTCGCCGGAGACTTCGTCGAGGTTCAACAGGGCATCGAATCGGCGCAGGTCCACGCTCACGACGGCAGCGAAGTCGCCGCGGATCGGGTCGAGCCCGCCGACGACGCTGGTGCCGCCGCCGAACGGGACCACCGCGATGGCGTGCTGGCTGCAGTAGTCGAGGATGGCGGCGACTTCATCGTCACTGCCGGGCAGCAGCACCGCGTCGGGCGCATCTTGGGTGCCGGAATCATTGCGCCGCAGCAGATCCAGCGTGGATTTGCCCCCGGCGTGCAGCAGCCGCGCAGTGTGATCGGTGCGGCAGTGCCCGTCGCCGACGATCGCCGCCAACGCGGCGTGGTCAGCGTCGGTCAATGCCGACGGCGTGAGCGACACCTGGCTGGGATCGCGTTCCGCGGTGCTGGTGCCTTCCACGCCCAGGGCTGCCTTGAGCAGTTGACGGATGCCATCGCTCAAGGGCTTGGCCGCTGCCGGATCGCCCCAGGCGTTCCACTTCATCGGCGGGGTCAGGGCGTCCCGGGCATCGGCCTGCGTCATGCGTTACAGTATTACATATGCTGTCAATCAGTAATGACGAGCAGGTGGGGGTCGGGGAGCGGATCCTCGATGCCGCCGCGAGCTGCCTGCTTGCCTTGGGAATGGAGCGGGTGACGTTGTCGGCCATCGCGCGTCGCGCCGGGGTGAGCCGCCCGACGGTGTACCGGCGTTGGCCGGACAGCCGGTCGGTGATCGCCGCACTGCTGACTTCACGGATCACCGCCGCCTGGGGCGAGCTGGAGCAACCTGGAACGGGACGTGAGGCGCTGGTGAAGCGGATCGTCGCGGTTGCGGCGCGGCTGCGCCACGACGAGGTGGTGATGCAGGTGCTGCATCACGCACCCGATCTGGCGATGGTCTACATCGCCCAGCGGATGGGGTCCAGTCAACGGCGGTTGGTCGATCTGGTGGCCGGCGAACTCGGCGACGCCCAGGCCGCCGGCGGTGTGCGAGCCGGCGACCCACGCCAACTCGCCGCGATGTGTCTGTTGATCACCCAATCGGCGATCCAGTCCGCCCAAGTCGTCGCGCCCATCTTGGACGAGGACGCGCTCTCCACCGAACTGGCCTACACCCTGAACAGGTACCTCTCGTGATACCCGACACCGCCGCGCTCAATGCCGCCCGCCGCACCGCCGAACTGAGCGCACTGGCGGAGCACCCGACTGTTGATGTCGTCGTGATCGGCGGGGGGATCACCGGTGCCGGCATCGCCCTGGACGCAGCCACCCGCGGGCTGCGGGTGGTGTGCGTGGACAAGCAGGACCTGGCCTTCGGCACCAGCCGGTGGAGCTCCAAGCTGGTCCACGGCGGGCTGCGATACCTGGCAACCGGCAACGTGGGCATCGCGCGTCGCAGCGCGATCGAGCGCGGAATCCTGATGACTCGCAACGCTCCGCACTTGGTGCGGGCGATGCCGCAACTGGTCCCGCTGCTGGGGTCGATGCGTCGGCGCGACCGGGCCCTGGTGCGGACCGGCTTTCTCGCCGGTGACGCGCTGCGCCGGCTGGCCGGCACACCCGCGACGGTGTTGCCCCGCTCGCGACGGGTCTCGGCCGAGCGCGCCGTGAAGTTGGCGCCGACCGTGCGCCGCGACGGCCTCGACGGTGGCCTGTTGGCCTACGACGGGCAACTGATCGACGACGCCCGCCTGGTCACGGCCGTTGCCCGTACCGCGGCCCAATACGGCGCGACGATCCTGACCTACGTGGCGGCATCGCAGGCCGCCGGCGACAGGGTACGGCTGACCGACCAGTTCTCCGGTGAGTCCTTTGACGTCGCCGCCCGGGCCGTGATCAATGCGACCGGGGTCTGGGCCGCCGACATCGACCCGGCGCTGCGGCTGCGGCCAAGCCGCGGAACGCATTTGGTGTTCGACGCGAAGGACTTCGGCAATCCGACCGCCGCGCTGACGGTGCCGATCCCCGGTGAACTCAACCGGTTCGTGTTCGCCATGCCCGAGCAGCTCGGACGGGTGTACCTGGGTCTTACCGACGAAGAGGCGCCGGGGCCGATTCCCGATGTGCCGCAACCTACGTCGGCGGAGATCTCATTCCTGTTGGACACCGTCAACACCGCGTTGGGCACCGCATTGAGCGCGGCCGACGTCCGCGGCGCCTATGCCGGGCTGCGGCCGCTGATCGATACCGGCGAAGGCCGCACCGCGGACGTCTCGCGCAACCACGCCGTCGTCGAATCGGAGACCGGGGTGTTCAGCGTGATCGGCGGAAAGCTGACCGAGTACCGGCACATGGCCGAAGACGTGCTGGACCGGGCCGCGCGCCTGCGGGATCTGCGGGCCGCACCGTGTCGGACGCGGGACCTGCCACTGATCGGCGCACCGGACAACCCGGGGACTGCCGCGACGCCGGCGGGAGCGCTGCCCGAGTCGCTGGTGACGCGCTACGGCGCGGAAGCGGCCAATGTGCTGGCCGCCGCCACCTGCGAGCGGCCCGCAGAAGCGGTGGCCGACGGAATCGACGTGATCCGCGCCGAGTTCGAGTACGCCGTCAGCCACGAAGGTGCGCTGACCGTCGGGGACATCGTGGACCGCCGGACCCGGATCGGATTGGTCGCCGACGACCGCGACCGTGTGCTCGAGGTTGCCCGGGAGTTCGCTCCGCACGAGTGATCGCGAGTCTCGCAAACGGAACCGACTCGTATCGCTAAGCTGGGGCCTATGGCAGAGGAGGGGGCCGGCGCCGGACCGCATCCAAGGCGCAGCCCGGGGCGCCTGGACCGGACGCGCGACCCGGCCATCCTGAACGCGGCACTGCAGGGTGTGGCCGAGCTGGGATACGACCGGCTCAGCGTGGACGACATCGCGGCTCGCGCCGGTGTCGGCAAGGCCGCGATCTACCGGCGCTGGCCGTCGAAAGCGGTGGTGGTGGCCGACGCGATCGCGCACTGGCGCAGACAGCAGGGCTCGGTCGAACCACCCAACACCGGCAGTCTGCGCGGTGATATCGAGACACTGGTCGCGATGGTGCCCGAGTTCGATGACGCTGGTCTGAGCATGATTCAGGTCATCGTGGGGGTCGCGGCGGCCGCCATGCACAACCCCGTGCTGGCGGCAGCCCTCGATGATCTGGTGCTCGACCCGCCACGCCACGTGATCCGGGTGCTGCTGGACCAGGCACTGGCGCGGGGCGAAATCCCGGCCGGCCGCGACCTGAGTCTGATCCCCGACGTCGCGTTGGGTCTCAACATGCTGCGCGTGATGACCGGACGACCGGTCGACCGGGTTTTCGTCCGGCGCGTGCTCGAAGACGTGATCCTGCCACTCACCGGTACGCCGACGCCCTAAGCGGGTTGCGCGACGCAACTGCGCGTGCCACATTGGCACCTATGCGGAACTAATTAGTTCCGCATAGATCGGGAGGTGGCGATGACCGGCAATCGAGTCCCGGTACTGATCGTCGGCGCCGGCGCGGGCGGCTTGAGCGCCTCGGCACTGTTGGCCAAACACGGCGTGCGGTCCCTCGTGGTCGAGAAACGCCGCGAGGTCTTCCTCTACCCAAAAGCCCGCAACCTGAGCTTCCGCAGTCTGGAGATCCTGCGCGGCCTGGGCCTGGCGGACGAGGTGCACGCGGTGGCCGAGGGCGTCTCGGACATGCTCACCAAAGCCTCGCTCACCAGCACACAGGCCCGGCCGGCGTTTGACGTCGACGCGATCTTCGCACCGTTCGGCGGCCTGAGTCCCGAGCCGGCCGCGCAGTACTGCCCGCAAAGCGCGCTGGAGCCGATGCTGCTCGAACACATCCGCGGGCAGGGCGACGAGGTTCGCTACGGCACCGAGTTGTGTTCCCTGGAGCAGGACGACATCGGAGTCACCGCCGTTGTCCGTGACCGCGACACCGGCGGCACCGAGGTGGTGCGTGCGGACTACCTGATCGCTGCCGACGGCGTGCACAGCCCGGCCCGCGACGCGCTCGGCATACCGACCTCCGGGCATGGGGCGTTGCCGATCTACGTCGTGTTCATCTACTTTCGCGGGCCCTGGCGACAGTTCGTTCCGCAGCTCGGCGACGGTGACGCCATACAGGTCGCCAACGACGAGGTGGACGGCATCTTTCTGCCGGTGCATGACGACTTCGGCATGTTCCTCACCACCTATCTGCCCGGCCGAGGCGAGACCGCTGCGCAATTCACCGCCGATCACTGCCGCCGGCTACTCACCAAGGCGATCGGTGAGCACATCGACATGGAGATCGTCGAGGTGACGCCGTGGCAGCCCTACGAGCGCGTCGCTGACCGGTTCCGCTGCGGCAGAGTGTTTCTCGTCGGGGACTCGGCTCACGCCATGCCGCCGTTCAAGGCCGGCGGCGCCAACTGCGCCATCCAGAGCGCACACAATCTGGCCTGGAAGCTGGCGGCCGTTTCGGCGGGGATGGCCGATCCGGCGCTGCTGGACACCTATCACACCGAACGGCACCCGGTGGGGTGCTTCAGCGCCCGCCAATCGCTGACCGGGCCGGTGCTGCCCCTGCTGCGGCTCGACGACAGCGGCCCCGGTCTCCCGTCGGGGGAGGAGGCGCCGATGTTCGCCCTGCTGATCGGCTACCGGTATCGGTCAGCCGCGGTGCTGACGGACGAGCCGGCACCGTCCGACCCCAGCGCGATCTCACTGGTGTCCGAGCTGCGCGGACAACCCGGCACCCGGGTGCCGCATGTATGGCTGACGCATGGCGGACAACGGCTTTCGACCCTTGATCTGCTCGGCCCGGGTTTCACCGTGCTGACCGGGTCCGACGGTGGACGGTGGCGGGCCGCCGCGGCACAGACCTCGGAGGCACTGGGCATCCCACTGGTCGCGCATCGGATCGCCGATGAGGGCTGGGCGCGTACCACCGGGCTGGCCCCCGACGGCGCATTGCTGATCCGCCCGGATGACTTCGTGGGATGGCGCGCCGACGGGCTGCCGGCCAACCCCGACAGCGAGCTGCAGCGAGCGTTGTCGACCATCCTCGCCCGCAGCTGAACTCCTACAGATACCGGCGAACTCGGCCGCAGTAGTCGGCGTACTCACGGCCGTAGTGCTCACGCATGAAGGCTTCCTCCCGCAGCACCTGGCGGTTGAGCAGCCACAGAGCGGCGAGCAGGTAGATGAGCGGAACCCAGCTCGGAAACACCAAGAACTGGCCGAGCAGCACCAGCCCGAATCCGACATAGATGGGATTGCGGCTGATCGCGAACACGCCCGACGTCACCAGCTTGTCCGGGTTATCGGTGTCGATACCGACACGAAAGCTGCGGCCGAAGGCGACCAGGCTCAACCCGACCAACAGCACGCCGCCGAAACACAGTGCGACCCCGGCCCAGGCGACGGGGGTTGAGCTGAAGAACCGCCCGGAGCCCACCAACGGCCATCCGAACGCGCCGGCGAAGACCGCGTAGAAGTAGGCCAGCGCGAAGGGCGGAATCAGGAAGTCTTTGTTGTCGATGCGCCCGAAGTGCAGGGCATCGGTTCCGCGGCGCCGCAGCACGATCAGACGAACAGCCACCAGGACGGGACACAGCGCGAGTGCCAGGGCGGCCAGATATCCGGGCATCGGAAACCCTCCGGTCTGCTGCGGCTAGAGCTATCTAATTCATCGTAGGATGAATTGTCTTGGGTTGTCGTGCCGGTTGTCAAGGGCGTCGACGCAGAATGAGATCCCGTACCGCTGAACTGGTATGCGGCTGCCACAGCGCCTGCATGGGCACCAGCAGCGGCTCGTCGAGGTCGACCACCGTGACGGCTCCATCGAGGGCCGGGCCGGCCGGTGCGGTGACGAACGCCGCGGCGCTGTCGGTCAAGGCCGCTACCTCAGGCGGGCAGCCCTGCACCCGACTGACCTGATACTGCGGTTCGAACCCCGCACGCCGGCAGGCGTTGATCAGGAAGTCGCTGTAATAGGAGGCGCCGGGCGGCGCCCACAGCGCGATCACTTCGTCCGCCAGGTCGGCGATGCGGAGGGGGGAGCGCGCGGCCAGCGGGTGGTTGCTGGGCACGGCGACCCGCAGCGGGTCGTAGCGGATCACCGCGCCGGCGAGCAGCTCTTGGGGCACCACCGCGCGGCGCAGCCCCAACTGCACGGCGCCGTCGCGCACCCCGGCGGTGAGCCGGTCCGGAAACAGCTGCACGACGGTGAATGACGTGTCGGGCGCCGCGGCGATCGCCGGTTCGATCAGTGTGTAGACGTCGCGGTTGCTGATCGCAGGGGAGTGGCCGATGACGAATTCCTTCGGTTGCGCGCTGGCCGCGGCGCGGGTGTGCGCAGTGAGGGTTCTGGCCGCTGCGAGCAGAGCGCGGCCCTCGTCCATCAGGGTCTGGCCGGCCGGGGTCAACGCGATGCGGCGGCCGGAGCGCACCAGCAGTGTCACGCCGATCTCCTTCTCCAGCTGTTGCACCGAATGCGACAGCGCTTGCTGCGACAGGTGCAGTTGCGTGGCGGCGCTGGTGAAGCCGGAAGACTCGGCGACGGCGATGAAGTGGGTCAGGCGGCGCAGGTCGGGGACCGGGAGCATCGATCCATGCTAGCCACAAGTAATTCTTGTCGATAACTCGTATAACGCTGTTTCTCATTTGTGTGTCGCCGGGTTAGTTTCGTGGCCAGAGACAGCAGAAGGGGACTTTCCATGAGCGATTTGACCGGGAAATCGGCGGTGGTGGCCGCCGGGGCCAAGAACCTGGGCGGGCTGATCAGCACCACGCTGGCCTCGCACGGCGTCAACGTCGCGGTGCACTACAACAGCGACAGCTCCGAGCCCGACGCCGACAAGACCGTCGCCGCGGTGCAGGCCGCCGGCGCCAAGGCGATCAAGGTGCAGGGCGACCTGACCGTTCCGGCCAATGTCACCGCATTGTTCGACGTCGCGGTGGATGCGTTCGGCGGGGTGGACTTCGCGGTCAACACCGTCGGCAAGGTGCTGCGCAAGCCGATGCTGGAAACCACCGAAGCCGAGTACGACTCGATGTTCGACATCAACGCCAAGTCCGCGTACTTCTTCTTGCAGCAGGCCGGCAAGCGCCTGTCCGACAACGGTTCGGTGGTGACGATCGTGACCGCGCTGCTGGGGGCGTTCACCGACGGCTATTCCACCTACGCGGGCTCCAAGAGTCCGGTGGAGCACTTCACCCGGGCAGCGGCCAAAGAGTTCGGGACCCGGGGCATCAGCGTCAACAGCGTTGCGCCCGGGCCGATGGACACCCCGTTCTTCTACCCGCAGGAAACCCCGGAGCGCGTCGAGTTCCACAAGTCGCAGGCGATGGGCAACCGCCTGACCCGGATCGAGGACATCGCACCGCTGGTGGTGTTCCTGCTCGACGGCGGGCACTGGATCACCGGGCAGACCATCTTCGCCAACGGCGGCTACACCACGCGGTGATCAGTCGCGAGCGAGTGCCGCGGCGGCTTCCCGTTGCAGATCGATGAAGGCCTCCGGGCTGACGTCGATGATGACGCCCTGGATGCTGCCACCGGTGAAGGTCCCCGGGTTCTGGTATTGACCGGAGACGTTGTCGCCGCTGTCGTACCCGACACACAGTCCGTCGCCGGCGAGCGTGAACTTGCCCACCTGGGCGCGCATCGGACCGCTGTCGACGGCGTTTCCGTCAACGTAAAGCGTTGTGGTACCGAGGGACTCACCGTATTTTCCGGACTCTTTGCGGACAAACTCCATGCCGAGAGTGTGCTTGCCGGGGGTTAGCCGCTGTGAGACGAACTCCTGTTCGGGCTTGATTCCGAGGAAGTTGTACACGTAGTGCAGCTTGCCGTCCTTGATGAACAGCGCGTGCCCGCCGAACCGGGACCCGTGGGCAAAGAGCACCCCCTGGGCGTCGCGGCTGAGATCGACGTTGGCGACGATCTTGTACGACCGACCGCGGATATTGGCTGCCACGCCTTCCGGGACAGGCGCGGTATCCGGGTAGTAGGTGTAGCGATCGCGCGGTGGTTCGAAATGCGGCCGGTCGATGGCGATCATTTCGGTGGCTGTGCGGTCGTCGAGCGGCAGAACGTAGTTGTCCTTGGCCTCGGAGAACCACGCGTCGATGAGCGCCTTGAGTTTGTCGGGATACTTGTCGGCGACGTTCGTGGATTCAGAGCGATCCTCATCGACGTGGTAGAGCTCCCAGCGGTCCTGGTCGAAGTGGCCTTTGCCGCTGATCGGTGCGTGCAGCGCCGCCGCCTTCCAGCCGTCTTCCCAGATTCCGCGAGTGCCCAGCATGGCGTAGTACTGCCGCTTCTTGGCGGTGGGCGCATCCGGGGAGTCGAAGCTGTAGCGCATCGACACCCCGTTGAGCGGGTACTGCTTCACGCCGCGGTACTCCTTCGGCATCGGGATTCCCGCCGCATCGAGGATGGTCGGGACGATGTCGGTGGCGTGGTGATACTGATGGCGCACTTGGCCTTTGGCCTTGATACCTGCGGGCCAGTGGATCACCATGGGGTCGCAGGTGCCACCGGAGAACTGGGAGTAGCGTTTGAACATCTGAAACGGTGTGGAGAACGCGGCCGCCCAGCCGGTCGGATAGTGGTTGTAGGTGTCGGGCGTCCCCAGCACGTCGAGGTAGCGCATATTCTCGGCCAGCTCGTCGGGGTAGCCGTTGAAGAACTTGTTCTCGTTGACCGAGCCGTTCGGGGAGCCTTCGCCGGAGGCGCCGTTGTCGGCGCAGTAGAAGATGAGCGTGTTGTCCAACTGGCCGGAGTTCTCGAGGTAGTCGACGATCCGGCCCACTTGGGCGTCGGTGTATTCGGAGAACCCGGCGAAGACCTCGGCCATCCGGGCGAACAGGCGCTTCTCGTCGGCGTTGAGCGAATCCCACGGCCGCACAGCATCTATCGGCGCGGCGACGTCGTCGGGAAGGGGGTTCAGCGGCGTCAGGCGGGTGCCGTGCGGCATGATGCCCTTGTCGACCATGCGGGCCAACACCCACTCCCGGTACGCCTCGTAGCCGTTATCGAACCTGCCGCGATATTTCTCGGCGTATTCGGTCGGGCTGTGGTGCGGGGCGTGATTGGCGCCCGGGCAGAACCACATGTACCAGGGTTTGGACGGATTGCTGGACCGTTGGTCGCGCAGCATGCGAAGTGCGTTGTCGGCGAGGTCTTTCGACAGGTGGTAGCCGTCTTCCGGGCTGTAGGGCTGTTCGATGAACCTGTTGTCCTCCACCAGATCCGGGTACCACTGGTTGGTTTCACCACCGAGAAACCCGTAGAACCGGTCGAAGCCCTTCTGCAGGGGCCACTCCGATTTGCTGCCCCCACTGGAGACGTCCTCCTCGGGCACATTGTGGTTCTTGCCCACCCAGAATGTGCTGTACCCGTTGTCCTGCAGCACCTGCCCGATCGTCGCGCATTGCGCGGGCAGCCGGGCCGCCGCACCGGGGAAACCGTCGGATCCCTCGGTGATCGAGGCGAAGCGGTTCACGTGGTGGTTGCGGCCGGTCAAGACGCACGACCGGGTCGGTGAACACAGCGCCGTGGTGTGCCATTGCGAATACGTCAGCCCGTTGTCGGCAAGGCGCTGCATGACAGGCATGTCGATCGCCCCGCCGTAGGGTGACCACGCCGCCATCCCGGTGTCGTCGTAGAGCACCACCAGCACATTGGGCGCGCCCTGGGGGGCATGTTTGAGCTCGAACGGACCCCAGTCGGGCTGCGAATCCCGCACGTCGAGTTCGATCTTCCCGTCGAACCCGTCGTTGATCCCGGTGCCATAACCCGGGGCGCCGGCAGTGTCACCGCTGCTGCCCTTGCTTTCGCAGCCAGACAGCGCCGAGACGCCGGCGCCGCCCACCCCCAGAGCGGCTAGGCCACCCAGTACCTGGCGCCGCCGCAGCATTGCGCGGGGCTGGTCAGTTCCGGACTCGGATCCATCCGGTGCGGCTGCTGGCGTTTCGTCGGCGGACGGCATAGGTGTAGTTGTATCCGACAGCCGGGCGCGACGCATTGGTTCGGGCGTAACCGGCTGCTGCCGAGCGTGCGCAGTTGCGCGCCCGACAGCGGCGGGTCGGGGTGCAGACACGCACCCTCGCGGAAAATATCGGCGCTACAGCGGGATGTTCTTGTGGCGGCCGCGACGGGCGGGCGCCTCGGCCAGTGCCTGGGTGATCTTGCCGCGGGTGTGCGAGGGGTCGATCTTCTCGTCGACCACGCCGATGTCGATGGCGCTGTCCACCCCGCCGGCGATCCGCTCGTGCTCGGCGGCCAACTCCTCGTGCAGCGCGTCCCGCTCGTGATCGGGCGCGGCGGCCAGCTTCTTCTTGTGCAGGATGCCGACCGCGGCCTTGGCTCCCATCACCGCGACCTCGGCGTCCGGCCAGGCGAACACCTTGGTGGCGCCCAGCGACCGCGAGTTCATCGCGATGTAGGCCCCGCCGTAGGTCTTGCGGGTCACCAGGGTGACCCGCGGAACGGTGGCCTCACCGAACGCGTGCAGCAGCTTGGCGCCGCGGCGCACCACGCCGCCCCATTCCTGACCGACACCGGGCAGGTAGCCCGGCACATCGACGATCACGATCAGCGGAATCCCGAACGCGTCGCAGAGCCGCACGAAACGTGCCGCCTTCTCGGCGCTCTCGGAGTTCAGGCAACCGCCCAGCCGCAGTGGGTTGTTGGCCAGCACCCCGACGGTGCGACCCGACAACCGGCCCAGCCCGACCACCATCGACGGCGCCCACTTGGCCTGGAACTCATCGAAGGGTGCGTCGGCGTCGAGCAGCCCGTTCACCAGTGGGTGCACGTCGTAGGCGCGCCGCGCCGACTCCGGCAGCAGGGCGTGCAGGTCGATCTCGCCCGCCTCGGCCTTGTTGCGGTCGAAATGGCCCTGCTGGCAGAACAACCCGACCAGACGGCGGCCCCGCTCGTAGGCGTCGAGCTCGTCGTCGGCGACGATGTGGCACACGCCGGACTTCTTGTGGTGGGTGTCGGGGCCGCCCAGCGCGGCCATGTCGACGTCCTCACCGGTGACGCTGCGCACCACGTCGGGGCCGGTGACGAACACCCGGCCCTCCGGTGCCATCACGATGACGTCGGTCAGAGCCGGGCCGTAGGCGGCGCCGCCGGCGGCGAAACCGACCACCACCGAGATCTGCGGGACGAATCCGGACGCCCGGATCATGGCCTCGAAGACCCGGCCCACCGCGTGCAGGGCTCGCACGCCCTCGGCCAACCGGGCGCCGCCCGAGTGCCACAGGCCCACGATCGGGCTCTGCTCGGCGATCGCGGTGTCGTAGGCGTTGACGATGTGATCGCAGCCCTCGATGCCCATCGCACCGCCCATCACGGTGCCGTCAGTGCAGAACGCGATGGTGCGTACGCCGTTGACGGTGCCACCGGCGGCCAGCACTCCGGAGCGGTCACGCTCGTGCAGCAACTCCACGGTGCCGTCGTCGAAGAACGTCGACAGGCGCAGCAGGGGATCGCGCGGGTCGAGCGATTCGCCCACCGTTTCGGGAGCAATAGTCGTCATCGCGCTTCTCCTTGGTTGATTGATCGCGGGTCTCGCTTCTGGTCCGTCTATGGCCTTCAGTACCGACCGAAGACGATCGCGACGTTGTGCCCGCCGAACCCGAACGAGTTGTTGATCGCGTACTGGTAGTCGCCCGGCCGCGGCTCACCGGCCACCACGTCCAGGTCGATCTCCGGGTCGAGATTCTCCAGGTTCCGCGTCGGTGGGATGACCTGTTCACGCAGCGCCATCACCGTCAGGATGGACTCCACCGCGCCGACCGCGCCGACCGAGTGGCCGAGCGCCGCCTTGGGCGCGTACACCGCGGCGTTGCCGCCGTGCGGGCCCAACGCGAGGTTGATGGCGTGGCCTTCTGCCACGTCACCCACCGAGGTGCCGGTGGCGTGCGCATTGACGTGGCTGATGTCGCCGGGTGTCAGGTCGGCGATCTGGATTGCCCGCGTCATCGCCCGACCGGCGCTCTGGCCGTCGGGGTCCGGCGCGACGATGTGGTAGCCGTCGGAGGTGATCGAGGCACCCATGATCCGGGCGAGGATGTTGGCCCCGCGCGCCTTGGCGTGCTCCTCGGTCTCGATCACCATCAGCGCGCCGGCCTCGCCGAACACGAACCCGTTGCGGTCGCGGTCGAACGGGCGGCAGGCGCCCTCCGGGTCGTCGTTGGTGGTGGACAGCACGATCCGCATCTGGGCGAACCCGGCGATCGGCACCGCTTCGATCCGGGTTTCCACGCCACCGCAGATCGCGATGTCGGCTTCGCCGAGCACGATCTGCTGCCAGGCATGCGCGATGCCCTCCGAACCGGAGGCACAGGCCGAGATCGGGGTGATCACCCCGGCCTTGGCCTGACGGTCCAGTCCGACGGCCGCGGCCGCTCCGTTGGGCATGTACTTCTGCACGACCAACGGCGAGACCGCCTTGAGGCCGCGCTCGCGCATTCCGTCATAGGCCCAGACGAGCTCCTCGCTGGAGCCCATCCCGGTCCCGACCGACACCATCAGGCGCCGGGTATCGACTTCGGGTGAGCCGGCGTGCTCCCAGGCACGCCGGCTCAGCACCAAAGCCATCTTCTGCAAGTAGGAAAGCCGACGCAGCTCGGTCCGGCTCAGCCCTTCGTCGAATGACTCGGGGCTCTCGACGAGATGCCCGCCGATGCGAACCGGCAGGTCATACTCTTCGACGAACGAATCGGTGAGCTTGCGTATGCCGCTCTGGCCGTCCAGCAGCTTCTTCCAGGTGTTCTCCCCGTCCGCGGCCAAAGCCGTCGTCATGGCGTAGCCGGTGACGACGACGTTGGGGAGACCCTTTCCCGTTGCCAGCGTTGACATGGCTGTTGCGAACTTCCCTCTCTCGAGATCCGGTGTCAGTACCGCCCAAAGGCGAGCGCGACGTTGTGCCCACCGAACCCGAATGAATTGTTGATGGCGTACTTGTAGTCGCCGTAGCGGGGCTCGCCCGCCACGATGTCCAGATCGATCTCCGGGTCCGGCGTCTCGTAGTTCAGCGTCGGCGGGATGACCCCGTCACGCAGCGAGAGCACCGTCAGCACCGACTCCAGCGCCCCGACCGCCCCGATGGAGTGGCCCAGCGCCGACTTGGGTGCGTACACCGCGGCGTGCTGGCAACCGGCTTCCCGGATCGCGTTCGCCTCGGCGGTGTCCCCGATCGGAGTGGCAGTTCCGTGCGCGTTGATGTGGTCGACGTCCTTGGCGGACAGGCCCGCCAACTCCAGCGACCGCGTCATCGCCCGGCCGGCCCGCTTGCCGTCGGGGCCGGGAGCCACCATGTGGTAGGCGTCGGAGGTGATGCCGGCGCCCATCAGCCGGGCCAGCGGCTTGGCGCCGCGTGCCTTGGCGTGCTCTTCGGTCTCGATGATCATCATCGCGCCGGCCTCACCGAACACGAAGCCGTCCCGGTCCTTGTCGAACGGCCGCGACGCACCCTCGGGGTCGTCGTTGCGCGTCGACATCGCGCGCATCATCGAGAACGTCGCGATCGGCAGTGCCTCGATGCCGCCTTCGACGCCACCGCACACGACCATGTCGGCGTCACCCATGACGATCTGACGCCACGCGTGCGCGATCGCCTCCGAGCCCGACGAGCAGGCCGACACCGGGGTGATGACCCCGGCACGGGCGCCGACCTGCAGGCCGACCACCGCGGCGGCGCCGTTCGGCATGATCATCTGAACGGCCAGCGGCGACACCTTGCGGGGGCCGCCCTCGTTCATCAGGTCGTAGGTCTCGACGATCTTCTCGCCACCGCCCAGGCCGGTGCCGATCACCACGGCGAGCCGGTCCTGGTCGACCTCGGGAGAACCGGCGTTCTCCCAGAGCCGGCCGCTGAGCAGCTTGGCCATCCGCTGGACATAGGACATGCGACGCATGTCGAGGCGGCCCATGTGGTCGTCGACCGGGTCCTTGAGATGCCCACCGATCTTGACCGGCAGGTCCCATTTGGTGACGAACTCGTCTTCGAGGACGTGGATTCCGCTTTCGCCGGCCAGCAGGCCCTTCCACGTGCTCTCGATGTCCGCACCGATCGAAGTCGTGGCCTCAACGGCGGTTACCACCACACTGGGGTAACCGCCGTTGGCCGTCGAAAGTGAGGAGGACACGATCAGCTCTCAGAACCGAACTTCTCGCGCAGCGCGGCGGCAGCCTCGGGGTTCTCGGCCTCGAGCTTCTGGATGTAGCCCACCACGTCACCGACGGTACGCAGACCCGCGAGGTCCTCGTCGGGGATCTTCACGCCGTACTTGTCTTCGGTCTGAACGGCGATCTCCACCATCGACAGCGAGTCGATGTCCAGGTCGTCGACGAAGGACTTCTCGACGGTGACCTCGCTCGGCTCGATACCGGTCACCTCTTCGATGATCTCGGCGAGACCGGCGATGATTTCTTCCTGACTAGCAGGCACTGTGTTTCCCTTCGGTTGGATCCGCACGGGGTGTGCGGGCTGATTACTGCGTATCTGGTTGTGCAGGGTTGGAGCGGGCTTGAAACGGGTTAGAACTCGGGCAGCCCGTCCAGATCCGCGGGGGACTTGACGGCGTGCGTCGGGGTCCCCCGAAGTTCGCGTTTCGCGATGCCGGCCAGGGTGCCGGCGGGCGGGAACTCCACGATCGCCGTGACCTCGCGGGCGCGGAGCGTCTCAGTGCACAGGTCCCAGCGCACCGGCCGGGTCAGCTGCGCGACCAGGTACTCCAGCGCCTGGGCCGCCGACGTCACCGGCTGACCGTCGCGGTTGGACAACAGGGTAGCGGTCGGTTCCGAAACTCCGGCGGCCTTGACCTGCTCGACGGCGGCGGCGTAGGCCTCCAGCGCCGGTGCCATGTACTGGGTGTGGAACGCCCCGGCGGTGGCCAGCTTGCGGACCCGGGCCTTGGCGGGCGGGTCTTCGGCGAGCTTGTCCAGCGCCGGCAGCGGGCCGGCCGCCACGATCTGGCCGACGGCGTTGCGGTTGGCCGGGGTCAGGTCGAGCTGCTCGAGGCGGGTCAGCACCTCGGCCTCGTCGCCGCCGAGCACCGCGGCCATGCCGGTCGGCTCAAGTGCGCAGGCCTTCGCCATCTCACGACCGCGGGTGGCGGCCAGCATGACGGCGTCGTCGGGGGAGATGACGCCCGCGATCGCGTAGGCGGCGATCTCACCGACGGAATGGCCGGCCACGATGACATCGCTGCCGCTCACCGCGCCGTTGCGCCGCTTGACCAGCTCGGCGTAGGCCAGCAGGGTCGCCGCCACCACCAGCGGCTGCGTGACCGCCGTGTCAGTGATCTCCTCGGCGGTCGCGGTGGTGCCCAGCGTGATCAGGTCCAGGCCACTGACCTCCGACCAGGCGGCCAACTGCTCGCGCGCGGCATCGGCGCCGGGCGCCTCAAGCCACGGCGACAGCATGCCGGGGGTCTGCGATCCCTGTCCGGGAGCGAGCAACGCAATCACGTCTTTAAGAGAACATTGTGAAGCGCGGTTTGCAGGATGTCCTAGATTATGAACATTGTCTTATGTTTTTGTGGAGACCCTACAAACCTGCCGTTCCATGCGACGTGTTCGATACCGAACTGCGACAACTGTCCGCCGTTGGTGCGCATCGGTACGTGCCCGCAGCACGCCTCGGTGGGTCATCCCGCTGTGCTGACCTGAGGTTCGTCGGGACCGCGGGCGCCCACCTGTGGCCTGGCGTAGGCCGCCTCTGCATTGCTGAAACTCGCGTGCTGCGCTTGGTTGGCCAGCCGCCCGACCGTGGCGGCCACCCGCAGGACATAGGCGTCGCGCGGCACGGCCGGATCACGTCCGGTGAAGTCGGCGATCCGCTTGAGCCGGTAACGGACGGTGTTTGGATGAACGAACAACTTGCGGGCGCAGGCCTCGATCGCGCCGCCACAGTCCAAATAGGCGTCCAGTGTCTCGGTGAGCGTGGGGCCGGCCTCGGCCAGCGGCCGCATCACGTCGGTGTGCAGGGCCGCGATCGCCGACGCATCCCCGATCAGTGCCCGCTCCGGCAACAGTTCACGAGCCAGCACCGGTCGCGGTGCCCCGGTCCAGCCCACCACGGCGTTCATCCCCGAGATCGCCTCGCTGGCACTGTGATAGGCGGCGGTCAAGGTGGGAGCCGTCGGTCCGATCACCACCGGACCGTCGGAGAACGCGCCGAGCAGGTCGGCCAAGAACTTCTGAGTGGGCGCCAGCGGACCGGACACGATGGCCACCAGCCAGGTGCCGTGCACGTCGGTCAGCGCCGCCCGGCCATGGTGTTCGGCCACGTCGCGGATGTCCTGGCTGGCTTTCTGGCCGGCGAAGGCATCCGGGCCGGGTGGTGCCGTGCCCACCACGACCGTGGCCGGGGCGGTGGTGTCCCAGTTCAGCGCGGCCGCGCGGCTCAACAACTCCGGACCGGTGTCGCCGCGTACCACGGCGTCCACCACGCTGGCCTCCATCCGGGAGTCCCAGGTGCCCCGGGCCTCGGCGGCGTCGGCGTAGGCGGAGGCGGCGGTGAACGCCAGATCCCGGCTGTACTTGAGGATGCCCACCGTCAGCGCGGTCACCTGCTCCTCGGAGCGGGCCAGCAGCGGCACCACTTCCTCGAAGAACTCCATGGTGACCCGCACCATGTCCACGGTGTGCCGCAGCGCGATGTGGCGGGTCAGGTCCTGGGGCACCAACTCGAAGGCCTGCGCGGTGTGGCTGACGTTGCCGTGCGGGTCGTGCATCCACTCGGCGAAGTTGACCACCGCGGTCTGCACCACCAGGGCCACGCTGGCGCGCTGGGAGGCCTCCAGGTCGGCGAAGAAGGGCAACCGGTCACCCATCATCGACACCGCCTCGGTGGCCAGCCGGCCCGAGTAGTGCTTGAGCCGGCGCAGCAGGGTGTCCGGGACGGTGCTCAGCAGGTCCAGCGTGGAGCGCGGCAGGACGGGGCCCGCCGGGTTGTCAACCATCCCTAAAAGCTACGCCCTTTTTCTAGCTGGAACCCACAAGACCGCTAGGCCACGCCGGAATCCGACGTCTGCTCGGGGGCGGCCAGCACGTCGTCGATCTGGTACTGCGTGGCCGCGGTCACCGCGACGGACGCGTCGATGGCGCCGTCGCGGGCCAGCGCCGCCAGCACCGCCACCACCACCGACTCGGCGTCGGTGTTGAAGTAGCGCCGCGCGGCCGGACGGGTGTCGGAGAACCCGAAACCGTCGGTGCCCAGGGTGACGTAGTTGCCGGGCACCCAGGGCCGGATCTGCTCGGGCACCGCACGCATCCAGTCCGACACCGCCACGACCGGGCCGGTGGCGTCCGCCAGGGCCTGCGTCACATACGGCACCGCGGCCGGACGCTCCGGGTGCCGCAGCCGCTCGCGCTCGATGGCCACACCGTCGCGGTTGAGCTCACCCCAGCTGGTCACCGACCAGACGTCGGCGGCCACATCCCAGTCGGCGGCCAACAGGTCGGCGGCACGCAGCGCCTCGGGCACAGCCACCCCCGAGGCCAGGATCTGCGCGGTGTTCGACCGGGGTTCGGGAGCCTTGCGGAAGCGGTAGATGCCGCGCAGCAGCCCGTCGGGGTCGAAGCCCTCTGGCTCGGCCGGCTGCACGTAGGGCTCGTTGTAGAGCGTGACGTAGAAGTACACGTTCTCCGGGGTTGGGCCGTACATGCGGTGCAGACCGCTTTCGATGATGTGGGCGACTTCGTAGGCGAACGCGGGATCGTAGGACACCACCGCCGGGTTGGTGGACGCCAACAACAGCGAGTGCCCGTCGGCGTGCTGCAGCCCCTCACCGGTCAGCGTGGTGCGTCCCGCGGTGGCCCCCAGGACGAAACCGCGCGCCATCTGATCGGCGGCCGCCCACAGGCCGTCGCCGGTGCGCTGGAAGCCGAACATCGAATAGAAGATGTAGATCGGCACCATCGGCTCGTCGTGGGTGGCATACGACGTGCCGACCGCGGTGAACGAGGCCGTCGAGCCGGCTTCGTTGATGCCCTCGTGCAGGATCTGGCCGACTTCGCTTTCCTTGTAGGCCAGCATCAGGTCGGCATCCACCGAGGTGTAGAGCTGCCCGTTGCGGTTGTAGATCTTCAACGACGGGAACCACGAGTCCATCCCGAAGGTGCGTGCCTCATCGGGGATGATCGGCACCAGACGCGGACCTAACTGCTTGTCCCGCAACAACTCTTTGAAGACCCGCACGGTTGCCATGGTGGTGGCGACTTCCTGGGTGCCCGATCCCTTTTTGACCGCGGCATAGGCATCGGAGCCCGGCAGCTCCAACGCTTTGGCCTGGGTGCGGCGGTGCGGCACGAAGCCGCCCAGGGCACGCCGGCGATCCAAGAGATAACGGATCTCGGGGGCGTCTTCGCCGGGGTGGTAGTAGGGCGGCAGGTACGGGTTTTCCTCGAGTTCGGAGTCGGCGATCGGAATCCGCATCTCGTCGCGGAAGTCCTTGAGGTCTTGCAGCCGGAACTTCTTCATCTGGTGGGTGGCGTTACGACCGGCGAAGTAGCTGCCCAGGCTGTAGCCCTTGATGGTCTTGGCCAGGATGACGGTGGGCTGGCCCTTGTGCTCGACGGCGGCGCGGTAGGCGGCGTGGACCTTGCGGTAGTCGTGCCCGCCGCGCTTGAGGTGCCAGATGTCCTGGTCGGACAGATTCTCAACGAGCGCCTTGGTGCGCGGGTCGCGGCCGAAGAAGTGCTCCCGTACGTAGCCGCCGTCGTTGGCCTTGTAGGTCTGGTAGTCGCCGTCGGGAGTGACGTTCATCAGGTTGACCAGGGCGCCGTCCCGGTCGGCGTGCAGCAGCGCATCCCACTCGCGGCCCCACACCACCTTGATCACGTTCCAGCCCGCGCCGCGGAAGAACGATTCCAGCTCCTGGATGATCTTGCCGTTGCCGCGCACCGGGCCGTCCAGGCGCTGCAGGTTGCAGTTGACCACGAAGGTCAGGTTGTCCAGGCCTTCCAGCGCGCCGACGTGCAGCAGCCCGCGGCTCTCCGGCTCGTCCATCTCGCCGTCGCCCAAGAAGCACCACACGTGCTGATCGGAGGTGTCTTTGATGCCCCGGTCATGCAGGTAGTGGTTGAACCTGGCCTGGTAGATGGCGTTCATCGGGCCCAGGCCCATCGATACCGTCGGGAACTCCCAGAAGTCGGGCATCAGCCGCGGGTGCGGGTAGGACGGCAGGCCACCGCCCGGGTGGCTGTGCTCCTGGCGGAAGCCGTCGAGATCATGGGTGCTCAGCCGGCCCTCGAGGAAGGCGCGCGCGTAGATGCCGGGGGAGGCGTGGCCCTGGATGAACACCTGGTCGCCGCCGCCGGGGTGGTCCTTGCCGCGGAAGAAGTGGTTGAACCCGACCTCATACAGCGTCGACGACGACGCGTAGGTCGAGATGTGGCCGCCAACGCCGACCCCCGGGCGTTGCGCGCGGTGCACCATCACCGCGGCGTTCCAGCGGATCCAGCTGCGGTAGCGGCGTTCGGTTTCCTCGTCGCCGGGGAACCAGGGTTCCAGTTCGGTCGGGATGGTGTTGACGTAGTCGGTGGAGGTGAGCGCCGGGATCGCGACCCGCTGCTCTCCGGCGCGTTCGAGCAGTCGCAACATCAGGTAGCGGGCGCGGGCCGGGCCGGACCGGACCAGCAGTTCGTCGAAGGACTCCAGCCACTCGGAGGTCTCGTCGGAGTCGATGTCGGGAAGGTAGGACGCCACCCCCTCGCGGATCACCCGGACCCGGTCGGATTCTCCTGTGCTGCTTGGCTTTTTGGCCAGATCCTGATGTGCGGCCTCAGTGGTCAACGCATTGCTCCTTGGTTCGGAGGTCAAGACGTGCCTCCCGGCTTGTGGCCAGGACGACACCGACCGATCGATTCGCCGGTCCCGTCTTTTCTATCGTGCCCCACCGGACACCCGAGCGGCGGTGGGCGAGTGCCGCGGGGTGGGCTGATCTCGGCCTGGTGGCGGGTACGCGGTAACGTTTGAAGTTGTGCTGACCCGACGGCTGACTGCCTCGCGCGCCCAGACGCGGCGACACGCTCGGGTAGGCGCGTCGGTGGCCGGTGTGGTTGCGGCGTTGGCGATGGGTGTCGTCGGCTGTACCAGCATCATCGGCGGCAACCCGCAAGCCGACACCTCCGAAGCCCCGGCCTACCGCTCCTCGGTGTCGGCGTCGGTGTCGGCGTCGGAGGCCACCTCGAGCATCCGGGAGACCCAGCGCCAGCAGTCGATGACGACCCAGGCGGTCCGCGGCGCGTGCGGCCGGTTCGCCTCGAGCAGCAGCGACGCCGTCGACGTGGTGAACAAGTACGTGGAGGCGTTCAACAACGGCGGCGACATCTCCGGCACCGCCGGGCCGGCGGTGGAGGCGCTCAACCACAGTGCCGACGAGGTCATCGCCGCGATCAACGAGAAGCTGTCGCAGGAGCTGACCGACGCGTTCAACGCCTATGCACAGGCCGCGCGCGGCGTCGCGACCGCGATTTCATCCAAGGCGCCGGTATCGGTGTACAACGCCCGCAAGGATGAACTCAACCGGGCCCGGGACAAGGGGATGCAGCTGTGCAAAGCCTTCTGATCCCGCTGATCCCGCCCAGCACGGTGAGCTGTGCAACGATGATTCACATCACACGCAGCGCTGACGATCGAAGGAGGTCGCACGGTGGTCGCGGCGGATAACGCCCCGAACTTCGCCCGCAAACTGGGCATCGAGAGCAAGCAGTTGGTCCAGGAGTTCGGCTGGGACGAGGACGCCGACGACGACATCCGGGCCGACGTCGAAGAGGCCGCCGGCAGCGAACTGCTCGACGAGGACACCGACGAGGTGGTGGACGTCGTGCTGCTGTGGTGGCGCGATGGCGACGGTGACCTGGTGGACACCCTGATGGATGCGATCACCGCCTTGGCCGACGACGGCGTGATCTGGGTATTGACACCCAAGACCGGCCGATCCGGGCATGTGCAGCCCGCCGAAATCGCCGAAGCGGCGCCGACCGCCGGCCTGATGCCGACGTCGTCGGTCAACCTGGGTGACTGGAGTGCCAGTCGCCTGGTGCAGCCCAAGTCTCGCGCGGGGAAGCGTTGATGCTCCAAGTCGGTGCCGAGGCTCCTGACTTCACCCTCAAGGACCAGAGCCAGCAGCCGGTGACGCTAAGCAGCTTCCGGGGCGACAAGAACGTTCTTTTGGTGTTCTTCCCGCTGGCCTTCACCGGAATCTGCCAGGGCGAGCTGGGTCAGCTGCGCGACCACCTGCCCAGCTATGTCAATGACGACAGCGCGGCGCTGGCGATCTCGGTGGGACCGCCGCCCACCCACAAGATCTGGGCGACGGAGAGCGGGTTCCTGTTCCCGGTGCTCTCGGATTTCTGGCCGCACGGCGCCGTCAGCCAGGAATACGGGGTGTTCAACTCCGACACCGGCTTTCCGAACCGCGGGACGTTCGTCATCGACAAGTCCGGCATCATCCGGTTCGCCGAGATGAAGCAGCCCGGTGAGGCGCGCGACCAGCAGCTCTGGCTCGACGCCCTGGGCGCCCTGAAGTCCTGACCCGTTGCCGCGAAATCGGGCTCACGCAGAGATCCACTCGAACTTCTGCTGCGTCAGTCCGATCTCGCGGTTTTGGGAGCCCGGCACCATCCGGGTAACCTGCCCGAGGCAGGGGCGCGTAGCTCAGTGGTAGAGCTCTGGTTTTACACACCAGCGGTCGGCGGTTCGATACCGTCCGCGCCCACCAGTTGTTTGACACCGCCGTAGAGCGTCAATGCGGTAGGCATGTCAACCTTTCCGACACCGGACGAACCCACCCCGCCGTCGACCAGCCCGCAGCTGACGCCGTCGGGCCGTTCTGCGAAGCCGGCAGGCGTGCGTGCTGTGTTGTGGGCGGCCCTGCTGGTGCTGATCGGCATCATCGCCCTGCTGATTGTGCTGTCGGCCTGACCGGGCGGGCGGCGCTAAGACTCCTGCTCAGTGCGAATGCGCGTGACCTGCATGCTCCAACCCCACCTGATGAGCGTGCGGATGGCTGTGCACGGTCCCGTCTTCGTGAGCGTGCTCATGCTCATGCTCGACGTGGTCGTGCTCGTGAGTGTCGTGCACGTGGGTGTGCGTGAGGCCGCCATGGGTGTGCTCGTGCGCGTGCGGTGCGTCGTGCTCATGGTTGTGGGGCGACATGGGTGGCTCATCTCCCTTGTTCGATGGCGCGCTGCCGTAATTCGGGCAGCGCCTCTCCGGCAGCGGCCGGGAGGTTCTGGGCGGGGCGGTGGTGCGGCGGCACCCCCGGGCCGGCATGCTCGGCGTTGAAGACGGCGTCGGTGACCAGCTGGCAGACGTGCTCGTTCTCCATGCTGTAGAAGATCGTGGTGCCCTCGCGGCGGGTGCGCACCAGCCGCGCCATCCGCAGCTTCGCCAGGTGTTGTGACACCGATGGCGCCGGCTTGCCGACATGTTCGGCGAGTTCGTTGACCGACATTTCCCGGCTGGTCAGTGCCCACAGCACCTGTACCCGGGTGGCGTCGGCCAACATCCGGAACACCTCGACGATCAGGCCGACTTGATCCTCCGGCAACCGATCCGCTGGACCATTATCTGCATGCATACGCAAATAGTAGATCTTGGGGGCCGGGAGGTGTCAACCCTCGGCTCGTCCCAGGGACGGATGAGGCTGTCGGTAGTGTCCTGCGGGCAGGCAGTCAGTGCACTAGTGGAGGTAGCCCGATGTCGACGCAGTCCATGCGCCAGCCCATTCATTCCGGGCATCTCACCGCCGGTGCGCTGAAGCGCAACCAGGACAAGCCGGTGCTGTTCCTCGGCGACACCACGCTGACCGGCGGCCAGCTCGCCGAGCGCATCAGCCAGTACATCCAGGCCTTCGAGTCACTCGGGGCCGACATGTTCGGCCTGCTGTCGCTGAACCGTCCCGAGGTGTTGATGATCATCGGCGCCGGGCAGATCCAGGGCCATCGGCGCACCGCACTGCACCCGCTGGGTTCGCTGGACGACCACGCCTACGTGCTGGCTGACGCCGAGGTCGACACGCTGGTCATCGATCCCACCCCGGCCTTCGTGGAACGTGCGCTCGGCCTGCTCGAGAAGGTGCCGACGTTGCGCCAGGTGCTGACCATCGGGCCGGTGCCACCGGAGCTCGACGGGAAGGCCGTCGACCTGGCTGCCGAGGCGGCCAAATACGAGCCGAAGCCGCTGGTGGTTCCCGACCTGGCCGCAGATCACATCGGCAGCCTCACCTACACCGGCGGCACCACCGGCAAGCCGAAGGGCGTCATCGGCACCGTCGGGTCCATCACCGCGATGACGACCATTCAGCTCGCCGAGTGGGAGTGGCCGGAGGCGCCGAAGTTCCTGATGTGCACCCCGCTGTCGCACGCCGGCGCAGCATTTTTCGTGCCGACCATCGTCAAGGGCGGTCAGCTGGTGGTGTTGACCAAATTCGACCCGGCCGAGGTGCTGCGGGTGATCGAGGAGCAGAAGATCACCGCCACCATGCTGGTGCCGTCGATGATCTACGCGCTCATGGATCACCCGGATTCGCACACTCGCGACCTGTCGTCGCTGGAGACGGTGTACTACGGCGCCTCGGCGATGAACCCGGTCCGGCTCCAGGAGGCCATCGACCGGTTCGGCCCGATCTTCGCCCAGTACTACGGCCAGTCCGAGGCGCCGATGGTGATCACCTACCTGGCCAAGGGCGACCACGACCAGAAGCGGCTCACCTCATGCGGTCGCCCGACGCTGTTCGCCCGGGTGGCGCTGCTGGGCGACGACGGCAACCCGGTGCCCCAGGGTGAGGTCGGCGAGATCTGTGTGTCCGGGCCCCTGCTGTCGGGTGGATATTGGAAGCTTCCGGAGGCCACCGCCGACACCTTCAAGGACGGCTGGATGCACACGGGTGACCTGGCCCGCGAGGACGAAGACGGCTTCTACTACATCGTGGACCGGACCAAAGACATGATCGTCACCGGCGGTTTCAACGTGTTCCCCCGCGAGGTCGAGGACGTCATCGCCGAGCACCCGTCGGTGGCCCAGGTGTGCGTGATCGGCACTCCCGACGAGAAATGGGGCGAGGCCGTGACCGCAGTGGTGGTGCTGCGTCCGGGTGTCGTCAGCGATGCCGCCGCGGTAGCCACCATGACCGCCGAGATCCAATCCGCAGTCAAAGAACGCAAGGGCTCGGTTCAGTCGCCCAAGCAGGTGGTCGTCGCCGAATCGGTGCCGGTGACCGCGCTGGGCAAGCCGGACAAGAAGGCGGTGCGCGCCCAGTTCTGGTCCGGCGCAGAGCGTTCCGTCGGCTGAGATCAGCGCAGCGCCGCGGCCAGCTGCCGCCACTGCTCCCGCGGGAAGGCGCGCGGGTCGGCATCCAGCAGCTGGACGCAGACGTGGTCTGCTCCGGCGGCCCGGTGCTCGGCGACCCGGCTGAGCACGGCCTCCGGGGTTCCCCAGGCGATGATCGCGTCGAACAACCGGTCGCTGACGCCGGCGATGTCATCCTCGGTGAATCCCGACCGCAGCAGGTTGTTGGCGTAGTTGGGCAGTGCCAGGTAGGAGCCCAGCCACTTGGTGCCGATCGCGCGTGCCTCGTCGCGGCTGGCGCACAAGATGGCGGTCTGCTCGGGCAGCAGCAACGGGCCCTCGCCCAGCTGCTCGCGGGCAAACCGAGTGTGCGCAGGCGTGGTCAGGTACGGGTGGGCGCCGCCGCTACGGGCGGCGGCCAAGTCGAGCATCCTCGGGCCCAATGCCGCGAGCACCCGTGACTCGACCGGCACCGGCGCATCGGCGGCGTCCAGTCCGTCGAGAAACTCGCTCATGGCGCGCAGCGGCCGGCGGTATCGCCCGGGATCCCCGGCGTCGATCAGCGGAGCATGGCTGACACCGATACCGAGCAGGAACCGATCACCGTGTACCGCACTCAGCGCTGCGTAGGACGCCGCGACGTCGGCCGGGCTGTGCATCCACAGGTTCAGGATGCCGGTGGCGATGACCGCGCGGCGGGTGGCCGCCAACAGATTGCCCACCGCGTCGAACACCGGACCACCGACATCCGGGATCCACAGCGCGCCGAAGCCCAGTTCTTCCAATTCGGCAGCCGCTTCGGCGGCCTCGCCCTGATCGCCGTAGCGCAGCGGCGCACTCCAGATCCCGACACCCGAGATGTTCACCATCGCCCCAGGATGGCATAGCGCAGTCGGGGGTCTACCGTCGCCGGCCGTATCGGTCGGCGAGCTTCTGCTCGACGGTCATCGGCGGCGCGGGTTCGTCGGCATCGGCCTGATCCTGCGTCGCGGCGCGCTCCTCCCGCCGGGCCCGCAGTTCGGCGAACGCGAAGTACCCCAAACCTATTGGTGCCAGGATCCCGAATGCGATCCACTGAATCCCGTAGGACAGGAACGGCCCGGCATCCCGGCGTGGCAGCGCGATCACACCCAAACCGCCGGGCTGGTCCTCGACGAGCTGCAGATAGGACCCGGTCAGTGCAACGCCGGTCGTCGCCGCGACCTGCTCGGTGTTGATCGAGTACACCTGCCGAAAACCGTTCTCGGTGAAGGGGTTCTTGCCTTCAATGGCGCCTTGCGAGTCACGCAACCGCGCGGTGATGGTGACCTCGGAATCCGGTGGCGCAGGGATCTCCGGCACCCGCGAGCCGCCGTCGTCGGTACGCACGTAGCCGCGGTTCACCAGCACGGTCGGCCCGCCTTTGACCGCGAACGGCGTCAGGACCTCCATCGCCGGCACTCCGTCGATGACCCGCAGTCGCACCAGCACCTGCGCCTCGGCCAGGTAGTGCCCGGTGGCGGTCACCGGCCGCCACTGCTCGTCCGGCGCCGACGAATCCTGATGCGGTAGCAGCGTGGTCACCGGTACGGGTTCGGCGGTCAGTGCGTGTTCGAGTTGGCTGTTCGCCCGGGAAGTGGTGGTGTTCTTGCCCAGCTGCCACGGCGCCAGCACGGTGAAGCACAGGTAGGCGAAGCCCAGCACCACCGCCGCCAGGGCCAGCCAGCTCGGGCGCAGCAGGAAGGCCAGGCGTCGCATCAGCCGCTCTCGCCCAACGCCAGCTGCCCGTCTACCCAGGCATGCAGTCCCGGCAGCGCAGCCGCGATGACGGTGAAGGCCCGCACGAAATCGTCATGACCGCCGTAGTAAGGATCGTCGACGTCCGGTACGGCCGCACCCGAACGCGGGTCGAAGGACCGCAGCATCCGGATCCGCTCGGCCGGAATGCCCAGCCCCTGCAGCAGCCCGACGTGGTTGCGTCCCAGCGCCACCACCAGGTCCGCGGCCTCGTGCTCGGGCCCGACCTGGGCGGCGCGATGCTCCACCGGATAACCGTTGTCGCGCAGCACCCGGTTGGTGCGTTCGTCGGCGCCCTTGCCGACGTGCCAGTCCGCGGTTCCGGCGCTGGTCACCCGCACGGTGCCGCTCAGTCCGCGCTGCGCGAGCTGGTGGGCGAACATCTTCTCGGCCATCGGCGAGCGGCAGATGTTGCCGGTGCAGACGAACGTGACATGCAGCATCGGGTCAGACACCGAGCACCTCCCGTAGTTCGGTGACGGTCTGCACGTGGGCAACGGGACCGTCGGCGAATTCGGCATCGGCGATGTCCGCATAGTCGGACTGACCGTAGCCCCAACCGACCAGCACCGTGTCGATGCCGTGCGCGGCCGCACCGTCCACATCATGACGCCGGTCGCCCACCATCAGTACCCGCGCGGGCAGCGGCGCCAGCTGATCCAGGGCATGGGCTACCACGTCGGACTTGGCGGCCCGGGCGCCGTCGACACTGGCACCGGCAACCACCTCGAAATAACCGTCGAGCCCGAAATGCGCGAGGATCTTGCGCGCGGTCGGCTCGACCTTGGAGGTGGCCACGGCCAACCGGACCCCGGCGGCCCGCAGGTCGCTCAGCAGCGCGGCGACGCCGTCGAACATGGTGTTCATCTGCCACCCGCGGCTGGTGTAGTCGGCACGGTAGGCGGCGACCGCGGCTTCGGTCTGCTCGCCGAGGCCCATCGCGGCCAGCGTGTGGTGCATCGGCGGGCCGACGAGCCGGGCAGCCAGATCACCCTCGGGAATCGGTGCGCCGATGTGGTCCAGCGCGTGCCGGAAGCTGGCGACGATCCCGGCCGCGGAGTCGGTCAAGGTGCCGTCCAGGTCGAAGATCACCAATTCGGCGGCGGCGGTGCTCGTGCGCGTCACGGTCCCATTGTCCCCGACGTGCGCGGAGAGCTCGCCGGGTGGCGCACTACTGTCTTGCAGTGTGACCGCGCGGCTGGCTGACGTCATTGACGTACTGGATGCGGCCTACCCGCCCGGGCTGGCCCACTCCTGGGACTCGGTCGGGCTGGTCTGCGGTGACCCCGACGACCTGGTGAGCTCGGTGACGATCGCGGTGGACGCCACCTCGGCGGTGGTCGACGAGGTGCCCGACGGCGGCCTGCTGCTGGCCCACCACCCGCTGCTGCTGCGCGGGGTGGACACCGTGGCGGCCAGCACCCCCAAGGGTTCGCTGGTGCACCGGCTGATCCGGACCGGTCGCGCCCTGTTCACCGCCCACACCAACGCCGACGCGGCCGCGCCCGGGGTCTCCGACGCGCTCGCGGCAGCACTCGGGCTGACCGTGGAGTCCGTGCTGGAGCCGGCCGGCCCGACCGCCGACACCGACAAATGGGTGATCTACACCCCGGCCGAGCACGCCGAGGCGGTTCGCGCCGCGGTCTTCGCGGCCGGCGCGGGCCGTATCGGTGACTACACGCAGTGCAGTTGGAGTGTGCCGGGCACCGGCCAGTTCCTGCCCGGCGACGGTGCAACGCCGACGATCGGCCAGGTGGGCGCGGTGGAGCGCGTTCCCGAGGACCGCGTCGAGGTGGTGGCGCCGGCGCGCGCCCGCGGGGCGATCCACGCGGCGCTGCTGGCCGCTCACCCCTACGAGGAGCCGGCGTTCGACATCTTCGCGGTGCAGCCGCTGCCCGCCGGGGTGGGAATCGGCCGGGTCGGCAGCCTGGCGACCCCGGAGCCGTTGAGCGCGTTCGTCGCCCGCGTCGCCGCCGGCCTGCCGGCCACCTCGTGGGGGGTGCGGGCCTGCGGAGACCCCGACTTGCCGGTCTCGCGGGTGGCGGTCTGCGGCGGCGCGGGAGATTCCCTGCTGGATGCCGCGGCGGCCGCCGACGCGCAGGTCTACGTCACCGCGGACTTGCGGCACCATCCGGCGGACGAGCATTCCCGGCGGTCTGCGGTGGCGCTGGTCGACGTGGCCCACTGGGCCAGTGAATACCCGTGGTGCGCGCAGGCCGCCGACGTACTCCGCTCGCATTTCGGTGCGACGCTGCCGGTGCGTGTCAGTACGCTGCGCACCGACCCCTGGAATCTCGCGCATGAAGGAGACCGGTCATGAAGGCTGCTGTAGCTCAACAACGTTCGCTGCTGGAGTTGCTGGAGCTGGACGCCGAGCTGGCCCGGATTGCGCACCGCGCCGGGCATCTTCCCGAGCAGCAGGACCGCGAGCGGATCCAGGCTGAGCACACCGCGGCCGCTGACCGGCTGGCCGCGCTGGAGTTGGCCTTGGAGGACTTGGACGCCCAAGCCGGCCGTTTCGAGTCGGAGATCGACGCGGTGCGCCAGCGTGAAGACCGTGATCGTGCCCTGCTGGATTCGGGACAGGCCAACGTCAAACAGGTCGTCGACCTGCAGCATGAGCTGGAGACGCTGCAGAAGCGTCAGTCCAGCTTGGAGGACTCGCTGCTGGAGTTGATGGAGCAGCGCGAGCAACTGCAGACCCAGGCGACCGCGGAAGCAACCGTGCTTGAAGGCCTGGCCGCCGACTTGGCCCGGGTGCAGGAGGCGGTGGACACCGCACTGGCCGAGATCGAGACCACCCGCGGGCAGCGCGCGGCCAGCCGCGACGAGCTGGCCGCCACGATCGACGACGAGCTGCTGGCGCTCTATGAGCGGCAGCGGGCTTCCGGTGGGGTCGGCGCGGGACCGTTGCGGGGCGGTCAGTGCGGCGCCTGCCGAATCGAGATCGACCGCGGTGAGCTAGCCCGGATCTCGGCAGCGGCGCCCGAGGAGGTGCTGCGCTGCCCGGAGTGCAACGCGATCCTGCTGAGGGTCAAGGACTTCGGTTAGTGCGTCGCCGATGAAGGTGATCATCGAAGCCGACGGCGGGTCGCGGGGGAACCCGGGTCCGGCCGGCTACGGGGCGGTGGTGTGGTCCGCCGATCGCTCCGAGGTGCTCGCCGAGGCCAAGGAGGCCATCGGCGTTGCCACCAACAACGTCGCCGAATACCGGGGCTTGGTCGCGGGATTGTCGGCAGCGGCCCGGTTGGGTGCCGCCGAGGTCGCGGTGTTCATGGACTCCAAGCTGGTGGTCGAACAGATGGCCGGCCGGTGGAAGGTCAAACATCCCGACCTGATCCCGTTGCACCGGCAGGCGCGCGAGCTGGCCTCGGGCTTCGACCACGTCCGCTACACCTGGATACCGCGGGAGAAGAACTCCCACGCGGACCGGTTGGCCAACGAGGCCATGGACGCCGCCGCCGGAATCGACCGGCCCGCAACGACGCCGGCGGAGAAGGCTCCTGCGCCTACGGCTCCCGGCTGGACCGGCGCGACGGGAACGGCGACTCGGCTGCTGTTGCTGCGGCACGGCCAGACCGAGCTGTCGGTGCACCGCCGCTACTCCGGACGCGGGAACCCGCCACTGACCGACACCGGCCGCCAGCAGGCCGATGCGGCGGCGCGCTACCTGGCCCAGCACGGCGGTATCGCGGCGGTCATCAGCTCACCGCTGCAGCGCTGCCGCGACACCGCCGAGGCGGCGGCGAAGCTGCTGCGGTTGGACGTCACCGTCGATGAGGACCTGACCGAGACCGACTTCGGGGCCTGGGAGGGGCTGACCTTCGCCGAGGCCGCCGAGCGCGATCCCGACCTGCACCGGCGCTGGCTGAAAGACACCGCCACGCAGCCCCCCGACGGGGAGAGCTTCGACGCCGTGCAGCAGCGGGTGCTGGCCGCGCGCGACCGGATCGTCGCTGACCACAGCGGCAGCACCGTGCTGGTGGTGTCGCATGTGACGCCGATCAAGACCGTGCTGCGCCTGGCGCTGGACGCCGGCCCGGCCATCTTGTACCGGCTGCACCTGGACTTGGCGTCGCTGAGCATCGCCGAGTTCTACGGCGACGGGCCCGCGTCGGTGCGCCTGGTGAATCAGACCGCCTACCTGTAGTCCCTGTAGTCGCGCATCGCGCGCGTCAATCGTGCAGGTGCACGCGTTCACCGTGGGTTCCGAAGATCACGATGGCCTCGGCCGGGCCGTCGACCGCGCCGAACCAATGCGGTGTCCAGGTGGAGAACTCGACCGCTTCACCGGGCCCGATCAGGAAATCGTCGTCACCGAGCACCAACCGGAGCCGGCCGGACAGCACGTACATCCACTCGTGGCCCTCGTGCACCGGCAGCTCGGCCGGGCGTCGGCGGCGTACACCGACCCGGATCTTGAAGGCATGCAGACCCCCGGCCGGCCCGTGCCGAGTCAGCGGCCAATAGGTGATGCCGTGGTGTGTGTGCGAGGCGCCCCGCACCCGCGGATCCTGGTGCTGCGGGGCGCGCAGCAACTCATCGGTGCTGACCGACAGGGCCTCGGCCAGCCGGGGCAGGTGATCCAGCGCCAGGCGTCGCTTGCCCGATTCCAGCCGGCTCAACGTCGAGACGTCGATGCGCGCGCGGGTCGCCACGTCCTCCAGGGTCAGCCCCTGCTGGGTGCGCAGCTCACGCAGCCGACGCCGCACCCGCCGGTCTACACCGCCGTCGTCAGTGCTTGCCTGCATAGCAATCCAGGTTGCCAGGACCGGCGGCGGGCAGGCAAGCATGGGCGCGCCTTTTCAGCGACGGTGATTTGAACTCTGTCATCGCGCACCGGCGGTGTCATACGGTTACGCCGAAACCACTGAAGAGAGGCCGCAGATGAAGTGGTTGGGCGTGGACGGATGGGCGAACCTCGTGGTCGGTGTGCTCATTGCGCTGGCCCTGGCCGACCTGCTCCCGAAGATTCCGTGGTGACGAAATGACCACGACGCGCCCAGATTCAGAGCAGTTCGCCACGGACGCGGTCTTCACCAGCCGGCGCCCGCTGGACTATCTGCCCGGCGTCGCGTTGCTGCTGGCCGTCGGGCTGCTCGGCAAGTACGCCCAGCGGTGGTGGCTGGCGCTGGGCCACCAGCTGCACGCGACGGTGCCCGACATCGAATATGTGCTGTGGGCCATCGTCATCGGGCTCGTGATCAGAAACACCGTCGGACTGCACCGGGTCTTTCTCCCGGGCGTGCTGACCTACGAGTTCTGGCTCAAGGTCGGCATCGTCGCGCTGGGTTCTCGATTCGTGCTCGGCGATATCGCCAAACTGGGCGGTATCAGCCTGATTCAGATTCTGCTCGACATGACGATTGCCGGCGCAATAATCCTTGGCGCAGCACACCTTTTCGGGTTGTCCGGAAAGCTCGGGTCCTTGCTGGCCATCGGCACCTCGATCTGCGGGGTGTCGGCGATCATCGCGTCGAAGGGTGCCATCCGCGCCAAGAACTCCGAGGTCAGTTATGCGATTGCCGCCATCCTGGCGCTCGGGGCAGTGGGCCTGTTCGTGTTGCCGCCGCTGGGCCACCTGATCGGGTTGAGTGACCACGAGTTCGGACTGTGGGCAGGCCTGTCCGTGGACAACACCGCGGAGACGACCGCCACCGGTTACCTGTTTTCCGACGAGGCCGGCAAGATCGCGGTGCTGGTGAAATCCGTCCGCAACGCCCTGATCGGCTTCGTGGTCCTGGGTTTTGCGCTGTACTGGGCGGCGCGCGGACAGGCAGAGCAGGTGGCATCGGGCTACCGGGCCAAGGCGGCCTTCATCTGGTACCAGTTCCCCAAATTCGTCTTGGGGTTTCTGGTGGTGTCGACGGTGGCCACACTGGGCTGGCTGGACAAACCTCAGCTGACCAGCCTGGGCAACGTGTCGCGATGGGCTTTCCTGCTGACTTTCGCCGGCGTCGGTCTGTCCACCGACTTCCGCCAGATCGCCCGGGCGGGTTGGCGGCCGCTGCTGGTGGCTGTCATCGGCCTGGTGGTGGTGGCCACCGTGTCGTTGGGTCTGGTGCTGGTGACCTCCCGGTGGTTGGGCTGGGGTGTGGCTGCCGCCTGAGGGCTGATCTCGGGGTCATTTGCCTGAATAGCAAACAAGCGTGCCGTTTAGGGTTGCAGCCCGCATGCTCGATGCATGAGCGAACGACCGATGACGGACGCAGTGCGCGACGCGCAGGAGTTCTGGGACGAGTTCTACGGAGGCGACGATCCGGTCTGGAGTGGACGGGTCAACGTTGCGCTCGCCGAGATCACCACCGACCTAGCTCCCGGCCGGGCACTGGATCTGGGCTGCGGGGAGGGCGCCGACGCCATTTGGCTGGCCGGGCACGGCTGGCAGGTGGTGGCGGTCGATATCTCGGCCAATGCGCTGGCACGCGGCCGGGCCGCCGCGCAAGAGCGCGACGTGGCTGCGCGCATCCGATTTGAGCGCCACGACCTGTCCAGCAGCTTTCCGGACGGCCGATTCGACTTGGTGTCGGCGCAGTTTCTGCACTCGCCGGTGGAACTGGACCGCGAACCGGTGCTGCGCCGGGCGGCCGACGCCGTGGCGGTGGGCGGCCGACTGTTGATCGTCGACCACGGCGCCGCGCCGCCGTGGGCCGGCGAGCACGTCCGCGAGCATCATTTCGCCACGGCCGACGAGGTGCTGGCCGGGCTGGGCATCGATGACGCGCAGTGGGAGCTGCTGCGGATCGGAACTGCCGACCGCGATGCCGTCGGACCCGACGGCCAGACCGGAGTGCTGACCGACAACGTGATCCTGCTGCGGCGTACCGAGCACACGGGGTAGGCGCGTCTTCACGCGGCGTCGTGAAAGATCAGCCCCAGCGTGTAGCGCTGACCCGAGCGGATCGGTGAGACGCCGTGGCGCACCGGCGCTGTCGACCAGCCGCGGGTGGAGCGCACCGGCCGGTCGCGGGTGGTGAACACATAGCCGTGCCCGTGCGGCAGCTGCACGGCCACGCCCCGCGACTGCGCGCGCGGGCGCTGCTCGACGAGCAGAAACTCACCCCCGGTGTAGTCGGTGGCCGGGTCGCTGAGGTTGATCACCACCTGTAGGGGAAACACCAACTCGCCGTAGAGGTCCCGGTGCAGCGCATTCCAGTCTCCAGAGCCGTAGCGCAGCATCAGCGCGGTCGGCTTGGTCTGACCTGCCCGGTGGCAGTGGCTCAGCCACTCATCGAAGTCGTCGGGCCACGGCGCGTCCCGGCCCAGCCGGGTAGCCCAGTCCCGGGCGATCGGCAGCAGGCGCGGGTACAGCGCCCGCTTGAGCGCGTCGACGGGATCGGGTGCCGGTGCCGCGAAATATCGGTATTGCCCGGAGCCGTAGCGATGACGCTGCATGTCGACGGTGGCGCGGAAGCGCTCGTCGTCGTCGTAGCAACGCCGCAGCCGCGCCGCCTCGGCGACCGTCAGCAGCCGCGGCAGCAGGGCGCCGCCGCACTCGTCGAGTTCGGCGGCGACGGCGTGCCAGTCGCCGGCGTCCACCCGCCGCTCCCAGCGCGTCGCCGTCGTCGCCATACCGGGGTTCCTTCCGATCGGGTGCTATCGAGTGTGCGCCACCGTGCCGAAACCACGGTGCGGCGCGCGAGCGGTGTCGCCGTTCCGGTCGGTTCGATTAAATCGCCGTGCGCCAAATCTCCGGCAACTGGCAACCAGCAGCTTCCATGAACAGTGCGGTAGTAGGCCATTTGGGTCCGTTGACAGCTAACTCGTGCCCTCCTACTGTTCCGGCCAACTACAGGAGGGGAGCGACGAATGCGCGGGAGATCAGCAGTGACATGCGCACCTGGTGGGGCAGCAGTGGCGGAGCCGTCGTCGACCGGACGGCTCGTCGTACGCGCGCGAACGGGCTGACGCGTTGGCGCACACCACAGGCAGGCAGCGATGAGCGGGCCGTCCTGGTCCAAGCCCGCGGTCGCCGTCGGCGATTTCGTCGTGCTTGCCGGCGAGACGTTCGCGGCGATGGCGCGACCACCGTGGGCCTGGCGCGAGCTGATCAACCAGATCTGGTTCGTGGCCCGGGTGTCGATCGTCCCGACGATCATGCTGTCGATTCCCTACACCGTGCTCATCGTCTTCACCCTCAACATCGTGCTGCTGGAGATCGGCGCCTCCGACCTGTCCGGCGCGGGCGCGGCGCTGGCGGCGGTCACCCAGGTGGGCCCGGTGGTCACCGCCATCGTCGTCTCGGGCGCGGGCGCCACCGCCATGTGCGCTGACCTGGGCGCCCGCACCATCCGCGAGGAGATCGACGCAATGAAGGTGATCGGGGTCAACCCCGTCGAGGCACTCGTGGTTCCTCGCGTGATCGCGGCGACATTCGTTGCGGTAATGCTCTATTCGGTGGTCGCGGTGGTCGGCCTGACCGGAAGCTACGCATTCGTGGTGTTCGTGCAGCACGTCACGCCCGGTGCTTTCGTCGCCGGCATGACGCTGCTAACCGGGCTGCCGCAGGTGGTGGTTTCGCTGGCCAAGGCGCTGCTGTTCGGTCTGTCCGCCGGGCTGATCGCCTGCTACAAAGGCCTGTCCGTGGGTGGCGGCCCGACCGCTGTGGGCAACGCGGTCAACGAAACCGTCGTCTTCGCTTTCATGGCACTGTTTCTGATCAACATTCTGGCCACCGCCTTCGGTGTGAAGGTGGCGCCGTGACGGCCGCGGAGACCACCCGGCGGCTGGGCGAACAGACCGCCTTCTACGGCGCCGCACTGGTCGCCGTCGGGGATGCGGTCCGCCGCTATCCCGGCGAGGTGCTGCGGTTGATCGCCGTCATGGGAATGGGCGCCGGGGCGCTGGCAGTCATCGGCGGCACCGTGGTCATCGTCGGTTTCCTCACCTTGTCCACCGGGGCGCTGATCGCCGTGCAGGGCTACAACACCTTGTCCAACGTCGGAATTGAGGCCCTGACCGGTTTCCTGGGTGCCTTCCTCAACGTCCGGTTCATCGCCCCGGCCACCGCCGGGGTGGCCTTGGCGGCGACCATCGGCGCCGGTGCGACCGCGCAGATCGGCTCGATGCGGATCAACGAAGAGATCGACGCGCTTGAAGCGATGGGTATTCGGTCGATCACCTACCTCGCCGCCACCCGGATCGTCGCCGGGGTTCTGGTGGTGATACCGCTCTACACCGTCGCCGTGCTGATGGCGTTTTTGGCAACCCGCTTCGGCACGACCGTGATTTACGGGCAGTCGCGGGGCGTCTACGACCACTACTTCTCCACATTTTTAGAACCCACCGACCTGCTGTGGTCGTTTTTGGCCGCGCTGTCGATGGCCACCGCGGTCATGGTGGTGCATACCTACTACGGTTTCACCGCGACCGGTGGCCCGGCCGGAGTCGGCGAGGCCGTGGGCCGCGCCGTGCGAACCTCGGTGACCGCGACGGTGTTTGTGCTGTTGACCATCACGCTGTCCGTGTACGGACAGTCCGGCAACTTTCACCTGTCGGGGTGAGGCCGGGTGAGTCAATGAGCGCCGGCACCCGCAACAGATCCCGCCACGGCGGGATCGATCCGATCTGGTGGTCGCCCGTCCTGGTCGTGGTGATCGCGGCCCTGTGCGCGATGACCGCCCTGCTGTTCTCCGGAGCATTCCGGCGATACGTCCCGCTGACGCTGGTCTCCGATCGAGCCGGCTTGGTGATGGAGAACGGGGCCAAGGTAAAGCTGCGCGGCATTCAGATCGGCGAAGTGAGATCCATTGGCACCCAACCGGGGTCGGATCAGAACCGACTGTCCACGCTGAATCTGAAGATGTACCCGCGGCCCTTCGGATACCTGCCGAGCAACATCGAAGCCGAGATCAAGTCCAGCACCGCGTTCGGCGCGAAGTACGTCGATCTGGTCATCCCTTCGAGCGGCCCCAGCGGCCAGCGGCTCCAGGCGGGCGCGGTGCTGCGCTCACGCAACGTGACGGTGGAAGTCAACACGATGTTTGAGAACCTGCAGGCGGTGGTCCACGCCATCGACCCTGCCAAGCTCAATTCGGTGCTGTCGGCGGTGGCCGAATCGGTGCGGGGCAGGGGCGACGTCATCGGCCAGGCGATCACCGGCGCCAACACGATACTGACAGCGGTGAACCCACGGATGCCGACCGTGCAGCGCGACTGGCAACTGTTCGGCCAGACCACCGGAATCTATTCCATTGCCGCACAAAACATCCTGAACGTCCTGGACTCCGCGTCCACCACCAGCGCGACCTTGTCCGGCCAGGCCGGCGAACTCGACGCGCTGCTGCTCGCCGCGGTCGGCTTCTCCGCGACCGGGGTGGACACCATCGGCGGAAACCAGCCCGGACTGGTTCAAGCGCTCAACTTGATGGCGCCGACCACCGACCTGCTCGAGGAGTACTCGCCGACCTACACCTGCCTGTTCCAGGGTGCGCAATGGTTCCTGGAGAACGGCGGACGAGACGCCATGGGGGGCAACGGCAGGTCGGTCATCATGGACGCCGCGATGCTCGCCGGCGACGATCCGTATCGGTACCCGGACAACTTGCCTCTGGTCAATGCCCGGGGCGGACCCGGCGGCAGGCCCAGCTGCGGCTCACTGCCCGACGTGAGCAAGAACTTCCCGGTGAAATATCTGGTGACCGACACCGGATTCGGCACCGGCCTGGATGTTCGGCCCAACCCGGGTATCGGTTTCCCCGGCTTCGCCAACTACTTCCCGGTGACCAAGCCGGAGCCGGAACCGCCAAGGATCCGCTATCCCGGGCCGCCCGCGCCAGGACCGGAGTCGCCATGAGAGGCAACATCGGTAAGACCCTGACCTGGGTCGTGCTGTTCACGGTGACGTGCCTGGTGTTCATCTTCATCCTGGTCACGGTGTTCGGGCAGTTCCGGTTTGACTCCCGGGCCGGCTACCGGGCCGAGTTCACCAACGTGTCGGGTCTCAAGGGCGGCAACTTCGTTCGCATCGCCGGTGTCGAGATCGGCAAGGTCACGAACATGGCGTTGCACCCGGACGGCACCGTCACGGTCGACTTCTCCATCGACCGGGGCCTCACGCTCACCGAGGGCACCCGAGCGGCGGTGCGCTACGAGAACCTCATCGGCGACCGCTACCTGTCGTTGGAGCAGGGGCCGGGATCGGTACGCACACTGCAGCCGGGCCAGACCATTCCGCTGACACGGACCCAACCCGCACTCGACGTGGATGCCCTCATCGGAGGTTTCCGGCCGCTGTTCCGTGCGTTGGACCCCGACCAGGTGAACGCCCTCAGCGGAGAACTGCTCAAGGTGTTTCAGGGCCAGGGCGGCACCATCGCCTCGGTGTTGGCGCAGACGTCGACATTGACCACCACGTTGGCCGGGCGCGACGAACTGATCGGCCAGGTGATCAACAACCTCAACACCGTGCTGGGCACCTTCAGCACCCGCGGCCAGGAGTTCGGCCACGGGCTGGATTCCCTGGCCCACATGATCCAGGGGCTGGCAGATCGCCGAACCGACCTCACCAACGGTGTGGCCTATATCAACGCCGCGGCCGGTACGGTCGCCGACTTGCTGACCGTGGCCCGCGAACCCATCCGCGACGTCGTGACGCAAACCGATCGGGCCGCCGGCCAGGTGATGGCCGACCGCGACTATGTCGATGATCTGGTCAAGACGCTGCCCGACGCCTATCAGGTTCTGGCGCGCAACGGACTCTATGGCGACTACTTCGGCTTCTACATGTGTGACCTGGTGATCAAGGTGAATGGCAAAGGCGGCCAACCGCTCTACTCCAAGATCATGAACCAGACGACCGGACGGTGCGCCCCGAAATGACGAGACCGAAACTGCCGCGGATCACCATCAAACCGCTCGCCGAACGCAACCGGCCGGCGGTCGGCGTCGCCGGCATACTTCTGCTGGTCGCTTTGGTGGTTGCGGTGTTCAGCTATGACAGGCTGCCGTTCATCAAGGGCACATCCGACTACGCCGCTTACTTCACCGAGGCCGGTGGCATCAAACCCAACAGTGATGTGCGGGTGTCGGGGCTTGAGGTGGGCCGGGTCGCCGGCCTCCGGCTGGAGGGCAACCGGGTCCGGGTGACGTTCACGGTCCGCAAGGGCGTCGTGCTCGGCGACCGGACCGAAGCCGCGATCAAGACCGAGACGGTGCTGGGCAACAAATTCCTGGAACTCACGCCGCGCGGCGACGGCCACCTCACCGGTCCGATACCGGTCGAACGCACGACCTCGCCCTACGATCTGCCGGATGCCCTGGGAGATCTGACCGCCGTCATCAGTGGTCTGGACACCACGCAATTGTCCTCTGCGCTCACCACCTTGGCGGAGACCTTCAAAGACACGCCACCCGACCTCAAGATGGCGCTGCAGGGAGTGGCCCGCTTCTCGGACACCCTCGACAAACGCGACGCCACGCTGCGTCAACTGCTGGCCAACGCCAACAACGTCACCGGCGTGCTGGCCCGGCGCAGCGAGCAGATCGCCGGCCTCGTCGCCAACAGCAACGCCCTGCTGAGTGAGTTGTTATCGCAACGCAATTCGGTCGACGCATTGATGACCAACCTGACCGCGGTGTCGCGGCAGGTCTCGGCCGTGGTCGACGACAACCGCCAGCAACTCAAGCCCGCGGTGGACAAGCTCAACGGCGTCCTGGAGATTCTTGACAACCGCCGAGCCGACCTGCAGCGCACGCTCTACCTGTTTCGCCGCTACGCCATGTCGTTCGGCGAGGTGCTGGGTTCCGGGCCGTTCTTCAAGGCGTCGGTGGTGAACCTGATTCCGGGCCAGCTGGCCCAGCCGGCCATCGAGGCCGCATTCTCAGATCTGGGTCTGGACCCCAATGTGCTGCTGCCCTCGGAGTTGAACGACCCGGCCGTCGGCCAGCCGGGCACCCCGCCACTGCCGATGCCGTTTCCCCGCACCGGACAGGGTGGCGAGCCGAATCTGACCTTGCCGGACGCCATTACCGGCAAGCCCGGAGATCCGCGCTATCCCTACCGGGAGCCGTTGCCGGCGCCGCCACCGGGCGGACCACCCCCGGGCCCACCCGCACTCGGCCCGCCGGTAGACGGGGGGAGCTGAGATGAGCGCCCACTCCGTGGCCGGTGGGAGCCTGCCGTCCAGCCGCGCGCGACTCCTGCGGCTGGCGACCGCGGCCCTGCTGGTGTCGAGCCTTGTCGTCGCGCTCTTCCTGGTGGCCGGGCCACCCTGGGCGAGCCTGCGTAAGCACGTCTACACCGCCTACTTCGCCAACACCAACGGGCTCTACACCGGCGACGAAATCCGCATCCTGGGCGTCGCCGTCGGAACCGTCGAGCGCATCGAACCGCTCCCGGACACTGCCAAGGTGACCTTCTCCGTCGGCGCCCAATACCAGGTACCCGCCGATGTGAGGGCGGCGATCCTGTCGCCGTCGTTGGTCAGCGCCAGGGCGATCCAGCTCGTCCCGGCGTACTCGGGCGGCCCCGAACTGGCCAACGGCGCCAGCATCGGCCAGGACCGCACGGCGGTTCCGGTCGAGTGGGACGACTTTCGGCAGCAGCTGGAAAAGCTCACCGATTCCCTGCAGCCGACCGACGCTGCCGGCCGCAGTGCCGTCGGTGCCTTCGTCAACACCGCGGCAGCCAACCTTCGAGGCCAGGGTGACACCGCCCGCGAGACGGTGATCAAACTGTCGCAGGCGATGTCGGCGCTGGGCGACCACAGCACCGACATCTTCAGCACGGTCCGCAACATGCAACTGCTGGTGTCCGCGCTGACCTCCAGCAGTGACCTGCTGGCGGCGTTCAACGTCAACCTCGCCGATATCACCACCGTGCTGGACAATTCGCCCCGCGAGTTCGCCGACGCGATGACGGGTCTCGACGGTGCGGTCAACGACCTGCGCGGCTTCATCAGCGAAAACCGGGAGGGCTTCGGCGTCACCGTCGATCACCTCACGGCGGTCACCACCGCACTCAACGAAAGCCGCGGCGACCTCAAACAGGTCCTGCACATCGCACCCTCGGTGTTCCAGAACTTCGTGAACATCTACCAGCCGGCCCAGAGCGCGATCACCGGCGTGATGGCGCTTGGGAACTTCGCCAACACCGTCCAATTCATCTGCAGCGGAATCGAGGCCCTGGCCCGGGCGAACTCACTGCAGGCATCGAAGCTGTGCGTGCAGTATCTGGCGCCGATCATCAAGAACCGCCAGTACAACTTTCTGCCGATCGGCGGCAACCCGTTCGTCGGTACCGCGGCCCGGCCCAACGAGATCACCTACAGCGAAGAGCGCCTTCGGCCGGGCGCTGCGCAACAGCCGGCCGAACCGGCTCCGCAACCCGTCGACCCCGAGCTGGGTCTGCCCGGCCTGCTGCTGCCGTCGCCGCCACCGGAGGGCGCCCCGTGAAGCGGCTCGTGGTCATCGCGTTGAGCATCGCCTCGCTGTTCGGCGTCACCGGCTGCCAGTGGCGGGGTCTGAACTCGCTGAGCCTGCCGGGCACCGGACGCGGCGACGGCACCTACACGATCTCGGCCCAGTTGCCCGATGTCGTGGTCATTCAGCAGAACTCGCGGGTGCGGGTCGCCGACGTCAACGTGGGCAATGTGACCAAGATCGAGGTCCAGGACTGGCACGCGCTGGTGACCATGCGCATCGACAACAGCGTGCACCTGCCGGCGAACAGCACCGCCAAAGTCGGTCAGACCAGCCTGCTCGGCTCGATGCATATCGAGTTGGCGCCTCCGACCGACGAGCCGCCGCGCGGCGAACTGAAAGACGGCGCGGTCATCCCGCTGTCGAGGGCCGCCACCTATCCGAGCACCGAGCAGACCCTGGCATCGGTCTCGCTGCTGCTCAACGGTGGCGGACTGGCGCAGCTGCAGGAGATCAACCAGAGCTTCGCTCGCGCGCTGGCGGGACGCGAGAGCGACATGCGCAGCCTGCTCACGCAATTGGACACCTTCATCGCGGCGCTCAACGATCAGACCGACGACATCATCTCGGCCACCGAGAAGCTGAACGGTCTCGTCGGCCAGTTCGCCCAGCAGAACCGCACCGTCGACCGGGCACTGACGACGATCCCGCAGGCACTGGCGGTGCTGGCCGAGGAGCGCACCAAGATCGCCGACGCCGCCGACGCACTCGGAAAATTCAGTGCCATCGCCGTTTCCACCGTCAACCAGAGCCGGGAGGCCCTGGTGGCCAACCTGCGCAACATCGCCCCGGTGTTGCGCTCGCTGGCCGACGCCGGTCCGGCGCTGACGCAGGGACTCGACTTCCTGTCCACCTACCCCTGGGTCAAGAGCAACATCCCCAATTGGTTCCGCGGCGACTTCGCCAACATCAGCCTGGTCGTCGACCTGACCTTGAGCCGGATCGACAGCGGCCTGTTCACCGGAACACGCTGGGAAGGCGACCTCACCGAGCTGGAAATGCAGTGGGGGAGAACCGTCGGCCAGATGCCCAGCCCGTACACCGCAGGCAACCCGCTGGTCGCCCCCTACCACTTCGGGGGGTACTGAGGTGTTTCGGCTGTCCCGCACCGTCTGGACCCAGCTGGCGATCCTGGCGACGGTCACCGTCGTCGCCGGTGGGGTGATGGCGTTCGGTTTCGTCAAGGTCCCAGCGCTTTTCGGCATCGGCCGCTACACCGTGACCGTCGAACTGCCGGCGTCCGGCGGGCTGTATCCGACGTCGGTGGTGACCTACCGCGGCACCGAGATCGGCAGGGTCAGCGCGATCGACGTCGACGCCGACGGGGTGCGCGCGGTGCTGAAACTCAACTCGTCGATCAAGGTGCCCGCGCAGGTGACGGCCGCGGTGCACAGCCGCTCGGCGATCGGTGAGCAGTTCATCGAGCTCACCCCGACCGCCGGCGCCGCCCAGCAGCGGATGCTGCGCGCCGGGGACGTGATTCCCGCGGACAAGGTGCGGATTCCGGCCGACATCGCCAACCTGCTCGACGCCACCAACCGTGCGCTGCTGGCGATCCCGCACGACGATCTGCGCACCGTCATCGACGAGGCCGACAAAGCGGTGGGCGGGCTTGGCGCCGAACTGTCCCGCATCGTCGCCGGATCGACGTCGCTGGCGATCGAAGGCGGCGAGGCCGCGCAACCCTTCGCGCAGTTGATCGACCAGACCCCACCGGTGCTGAATTCGCAAGTGCAAACCGCGGATTCGATCACGGCCTGGGCGCAGCGGCTGGCATCGATCACCGGCCAGCTCGAGGCCGAAGACCGGTCATTCGCGGGCCTGCTCAGCATCGGCGCCCCAGCACTCGATGAAGCCAATGCGCTGCTGGGCCGGGTGGCTCCGGCGCTGCCGGTGTTGCTGGCCAACATGGTCAGCCTCGGCGAGATCGCGGTGACGTTCCACCAGGGCATCGAGCAGCTGCTGGTGCTGTTTCCGCAGGGGACCGCGGTGATGTCGGCGATCACGCTGGCCGACTCGGGCCTCAACACGCCCTATCGCGGCATCTACCTGGACTTCAACCTCAACATGAACTACCCGCCGCCCTGCAACACCGGATTCCTCCCGGCGCGCCAGCAGCGGATGCCCAGCGCCGTCGACTACCCGGATCGGCCCGCCGGCGAGCTGTACTGCCGCGTTCCGCAGGACTCGGACCTGAATGTGCGTGGTGCGCGCAATATTCCCTGCGAGAACAATCCCGCCAAACGCGCGCCCACGGTCGAGATGTGCGAGAGCGACGAGTCGTTCATCCCGCTCAACGACGGCTACAACTGGAAGGGCGATCCCAACGCCACCTTGTCCGGTCAGGCCGTGCCGCAGGATCCGCCGCGCCCGGCTGCGCCCGCGCCGCCGGTCGCCTTCGTTCCCTACGACCCGGAGACCGGAAGCTACCTCGGCCCGGACGGCAAGCGATACACCCGAACCGATCTGGCCCCCCAGCGGAAGGAGCAGACATGGCAGACGATGTTGCTGCCCCCGGGCGAATAGAACGCCGAGTGGCCGCAGGCGCGATCCTGGCCGTGGTGGCGCTGGCCGGTGCGGTCGGCTGGCTCGGCTACCGCGACCACCACATCCAGCAGGCGCAGGAGCAGCGTGAGAGCTACGTCCAGGTGGCCCGCCAAGCGGCGATCAACCTGACGACGATCAGCTACGCGCAGGCCGACGCCGATGTGCAGCGCATCATCGATTCGACGACCGGGGAGTTCCGCGACGACTTCAGCCAGCGATCCCGGCCCTTCGTCGACGTCGTCAAGCAGGCCCACTCGGAGTCGGAAGGCACCGTCACCGAAGCCGGATTGGAATCGGTGGACGGCGACCGGGCCGACGTGTTGCTGGCGGTCTCGGTGCGCACCACGATTGCCGGGGCTGTCCAACCGGAGCCGCGCCGCTGGCGGATGCGAATCAGCCTGCAACGCACCGGCGACGGCCCCAAAGTGTCCAACATCGCGTTCGTTCAGTGAGCGGGGCTTTCACCGTGTCGAGAACTGTTCTGCGGCGCTTGGCGTTAGTAGCTCTGCTCCCGGGCGTGGTCCTGACGCTTGCGATAGCGGCCGGCTACTTCCGTTGGCAGGACGTCTCGGCGCGGGTGGCGCAGCAGGCAGCGGCGCAGTCGGTACAGACCGCGACCGATGCCACCATCGCGATGCTGTCGTACCGCCCGGAGACCGTCGACAGCGCGTCGGCGGCGGCCGCCGACGGCATGACCGGCGCCTTCCGCGACGAGTACACCCAACTGATCAAAGAAGTCGTCGCACCCGGTGCCAAACAGCAGCACATTTCGACGGTGGTGACGGTGCCCGCGGCGTCATCGGTGAGCGCGAGTGCGCGCCATGCGGTGGTGCTGCTCTTCGTCGACCAGGCGACCACGATCGGCAATGGGCCGCCCACCACGACCGCCTCGAGTGTCCGGGTCACCTTGGACAAAGTCGGTGGCCGATGGCTGGTCTCGCAGTTCGACCCGGTGTAGGGCTAGGTGCCAGATGGGAATTGATGTGCGCCGTGCGGCGCTGCTGGCGATCATGATTGCCGGCGCGGGGGCGCTGCCTGCCGCCGGTGCCGACAACTCGCGTCTCAACGACAGCGTCGTGACCAACGTCTACACGATCCACCACCAGGCCGGCTGCGCCGAGAAGGTGATGGTGGATCCCCGGCTGGTGCTTGCCGCCGAATGGCACGCCAAAGACGTTCTGGGACATCGCGATCTAGACGGCGACCTCGGGTCCGACGGTTCCACGCCGCAGACCCGCGCGCAGGCCGCCGGCTTTCCGGGGACGGTGGCCGAAACCGTGGCGATCAACCCTGCGGTGGCCATCAGCGGCATCGAGATCCTCAACCGGTGGTATTACAACCCCGCGGATTTCGCGATCATGTCCGACTGCGCCAACACCGCGATCGGCGTGTGGTCGGAGAACAGCCCCGACCGATCCGTGGTGGTCGCCGTTTACGGTGCGGCATTGCGGGGCACTGCGTAGTACGGTGATCAGCGCGGACGAGTTGGCCGGGCGGCCGCGGCGCGCGTACAGCGCGTCGAGGAAAGTCCGGACTTCACAGAGCAGGGTGATTGCTAACAGCAATCCGAGGTGACTCGCGGGACAGTGCCACAGAAAACAGACCGCCACCGCAAGGTGGTAAGGGTGAAACGGTGCGGTAAGAGCGCACCAGCGTTCCGGGTGACCGGGACGGCTTGGTAAACCCCACCCGAAGCAAGGCCAAGAAGGCCGCATTTCGGTGCGGTCGCGCAGGTGTTTGAGGGTTGCTCGCCCGAATCTGCGGGTAGGCCGCTTGAGGTACCCGGCGACGGTGTGCCCAGATGGATGGTCGCCGCCGCATCGCGTAAGCGGTGCGGAACAGAATCCGGCTTACAGGCCAGCTCGTCCGCCCTCCTGCGTTTACCAGGCAGTATGCTCCCGCTGAGCCTTGCTGCTACGCAGTGACTACGCAGGGCAGCGTACGATCCGAGCCATGAGCGCACCGGCCATCAAACGCTCCGAACGGGCGGGCGTAGAGGATCAGTGGCACCGGGCACCCCGCAGGGGTGAGCAGGTGTTCTATCCGGCTGACAACGCCGACGGACCGCTGTGGTGCACCGAACGCGCCCACTTCAAAATTCCTGGCAGCGTGGTGTGCACCAAGCTCCATGGCAAGGGCAGGCGCTGGCGCGTCCGATGGGTCGATCCAACGGGGAAGGAACTCACGGCGTCCTATGACAAGCGCGCTGACGCCGACAAGCACCTGAAGCAAGTTGGTTCCGATTTGCACACCGGCAGCTACATCGATCCCGCTGCGGGTCAGGTCACCTTCCGTGACTACGCGGAGGCGTGGCGAAAGCGCCAGGTTCATCGGGACAGCTCAGCGGAACACGTAGAGAGCCGCTTACGGCTCCACGCGTATCCCGTGCTTGGTGACCGCCCGCTATCTGCCATCCTCCCGAGCGAGATACAGGCTTGGATTGCCGGCGTTGCGCTGGCACCGTCGAGTGTCGCGGTCGTGCACGGCATCGTGTTCGGCATACTCAGGGATGCGGTGCGCGACAAGTGCATTGCGTCCAATCCGTGCGACGGCACCAAGCTCCCGAAAGCGGAACCTAAAAGGGTTGTGCCTCCGACGACTGAACAATTCGAGATCGTGCGGAGCGAGTTGCCTACTGAGCTGCAAGCGTTGGCGACGTTCGCCGCTGGTACCGGGATGAGGCAAGGGGAGTGCTTCGGCCTGGTTGTAGACCGGCTGTATCTGCCCGAGAAGTCAGGCGACCGTAGCGGCACAGTGAAGGTGGACCAGCAACTTGGCCGGGGGAATCCTCCGAAGTTGGGGCCGCTGAAAACGCGGGCGAGCTATCGAACGATCCCGTTACCGGATGTCATTGTGGCGGCGCTCAAGGAACATCTGACACAGTTTCCGCCTGGACACGATGGCTTGGTGTTCACCTGGGGAAGCAAACCCATACCTCGCTCGACGTTCGGTTACCACTGGACCAGGGCGGCGCAAGTTGCGAAGCTACCGCCGCGCAGCGGCCTACATACTTTGAGGCACTACTACGCAAGCCTGCTGATCCGGTACGGGGAGTCTGTCAAGACGGTGCAGGCCCGCCTGGGTCATGCGTCGGCCTCAGAGACGTTGGATACCTATTCGCACCTATGGCCTGATTCAGACGACCGGACGCGGGATGCGATCGACTCAGTGCTCAGGTAAACGGCCCTGAGTCGTAGATCCGAGCTGTTGGGACACCGCAATGCCGCAACCACGACGAACGTGTATAGCCACACGGCAGCCCGATGGCTTTGAAGACCTGGCGGCCTCGATATACGCGGGGGTGCGGGCGTACTAGGCGTCTGGGTGACGATTCCAGCAATGGACAAAATTGTCACCCTAAAAAGCTTGGGAGCGCCGTCCACCAACTGCTACTGTTGGCTACAGCCGAGTGGACGCAGGCAGCAAAAGAAATCGTCGGACATACGACCCGCGTCCAGTAGCGCAATATCGCGCCGGTATCCCAAACTGCACAAGGGTCTAATTGTGCTGCCCACAAGGGGTAGATATGTCCGAATACGGTGTATTTATTGACGCTGCTGGTATAGCTGAGTACAGCGGGCGAAGCATTGACACAATTCGCTATTGGGAGCGGCTAGGCCAGCTTCCAGCATCTGCGAAGATTGGCCGGCGGCGTGTCTGGAGGCGCGCCGATATTGAAGCATGGTTCGAATCGATGTTCGTCGGGATGGGCGCCTGATGATCGACCCAAATCTGACCGAGAAGTTTTTTATCGGATCTGAGTCCAAACAGCTCCAAAAAATCTATCTATGGGCACGAGCCCGCTACGCTGCGCCATGGGCAGTGTTCTTTGCCGTTCTAATTCGCGTTGCCGCCAGCGTCGGCCCACACGTACAGTTGCCCGCTGTGATCGGCGGTCGTGCCTCGCTGAACCTGCTATGTGCTTTCGTGTCACCATCTGGCGGCGGCAAAGGAATCAGTGACCAGGTCGGTCGCCTCGCCTGGCCAACATCGATCACCGAGTTGCCCATCGGATCGGGCGAGGGTTTCGCGGCGACCTTCATGCCGTCAGCCAAACCGGACGGAGACGGTGAACCTATCGCCCCCGTGATCTTCAACTGTTCCGAAATCGACATTCTCACTGGGAGTGCCATCCGCCAGGGCTCCACCATCTTGGGCACGATGAAGGCCTTTGCAATGGGCGAGCTATTGGGCTCTACCAACGCCACGAAGGGCAACAGTCGCCATGTCCCAGCCCACTCCTATCGCGGATGCCTATCCATTGGTGCACAGCCGGGCCACACTGGCGTCATTTTCAATGACACGACTGGCGGCTTGCCGCAACGATTTCTGTGGGCTCCGACTACCGACCCGGATATGCCCGCTAAGGGCAGCGCAGACCCCGACCCGCTGGACACCAGCATGCCGACGTGGACGCCCGCAATCGACGGGGTGGTGGAGATTGGCTATGGACCGTCCGAGGTCGCTGACACGATCATCGCCGCACACCTAGCTCGCCAACGTGGCAACGGCGAAGCGCTGGACGGGCATTGGATGCTAACTCGATGCAAGGTCGCTGCACTCTTGGCGGTAATGCATCAGCGCTCGGTTGTCTCCGAGCAAGACTGGAACCTGTCCGCGATGGTTATGCAGGTGTCCGACGCCACCCGCCAGATGCTTCTCGATCACGCCAAGATCGCCAACAAAGCAAGGATAAGGGACCAGGCATATACCCGCGCTACGCGCGACGAGCACTACGAGGAGCACCGTCTAGAAACCGTCAAAAGCAGCCTTATCGGAGCGCTTGAACGAACCGGGGAACAGTCTGGCAGTGACCTCCGGCGCAGGCTGGGAAGACCGGAGAAGCGCGCTCTGTTCGACCAAGCAATAGGAATGCTTATCGACGATGGACAGGTAACTAGAGTACGGGGCGAGCAATCTGGCTGGCGCTATAAGCTCAGTGGTCACGGTGACCAGGGCGGTCACCCCCGATATTCGCAGGTCAACAACGGTGACCAGGGCGGTCACGGTGACCCGCCTAGCAACATCACCGACCCAGAGCCGCGTATGCCGCCGGGTTCCAAACGCAACAAGGTGTCATGTGCAAAGTGGCTTGATCAATATGTCGCTGAGCTACGGGCGGCCGGCCACTCGATCGTTGAGTCATCTGATGTTTTCAAGGCCGGTGAGGCAGCTGGATACAACAGAAACAACATCGCCGTCAATGCCAGCAAGCATCATGCTGTAGCAGTCGCTGGCCGAAAAGGCAATGGTCGGACTACTTGGTCGATCACTAGCTCACCATTTTCGTAGCGGGCGCTAGCAGGCTGGCGGGTAGTTGCCGTAGATACCGGAATCGTCACCAGACATCACTTGGTCGTGCTGCTTGAGAGCGTCGTCGCCCAGTTTGCGACGGTAGTCAGCCCTGTCCCTCGCTTGGCCGACTAGGTATTTGATGCCGTAGTAGATGCCGGCGGGTACCCCGAACAGCATGAAATGGACGAAGAAGAACCAGAAAACCTGCCCGTGGTTAAGGGCTGCGATGAAGAAGGCAACTTCCGCAATCGCTGCTAGCAGGATGATGTATAGGACCGCGACCTGCCAGAACGGCACCTCCGACTTAGGTTCAATGTGATGATAGTGCTGGTGGATGTGCTGGTGCTCGGCCATAACGGTCAGAGTAGCCCTTCCAGTAGGTTCCGTCAGTGTTGATGAGCACGGAAATCGGCACGTACAAACTGTCGGTCGGAGTAATTGCAGCGCCAAATTCCCAGAGAGAAAAGCGGCGCTGGCTGTTCGAGGCGGGAGTTGGGCTTCTCGGGGGTCACCCCCCAGGGGGGCACCCAATAGCCCTGCCGTCCCCGACGGGGTTTCCGGTTAGTCGGCCAGCACCCGATAAACAGTGGCCCTGCTGACGCCGAGGGCTTTGGCGATGACCGGCGCCGGTTCCCCACTGGCCCGCATCCGCCGCGCCAGCTCCGCCTTGTCGGTGTCCAGCGCTTTGGGTCGGCCGATGTGTTGACCGCGTACGCGCCGTGCCTCACGGGCAGCGGAGCGACGTTCTTTGCCTAGCTCCAATTCGAGTTCGGCCAGCGACGCCAGTACGCCCGCGATCATTCGGCCGGTGGCGTTGCTGGTGTCGATGCCCTCGCGTAGCGATCGGATGATGATGTCGCGCTGTCCTAGGTCGCGGATCGTTGCCATAACTTCGGCGGCGTTGCGGCCCAGACGGTCAATGCCGGTCACTGTGATGGTGTCGCCAGGCCGGGCGTAGTCGAGCAGGGCTGCGAGACCGGGGCGCTGCTCGCGAGTGCTCGTGCCAGTCAGCTTGTCGCTGTACAGCCGGTCAGGGTCCACGCCTGCGGCAGTGAGCGCATCAGCCTGTGGATCAAGGCTTTGATGGCCGGTGCTCACTCTCATGTAGCCGAGGATCGTTCCGGTGGGGGTAGCGGCGACGGGCATGATTCGATGCTATCTCAAAAGTCGCAGAACAGATAGATATGAAACGGCTATTTTGAGGCAACTTATGCGACACTGTGACGTGAGACTTCGGGAACTGCAATAGCATCATGTGCCAGTGTCTCAGTTCTTTAGTTATGAGATAGTCCGAAACCACCCTCCCTGCGCAACTCCCGGTTCCTTGGGCTGCCTTGCGACACCCGAGCAACGGAACGCCCAATGCCACCCCTCCGTAGTTCCTTTCGCCACAATGTGTGGCATGACAGACGGCGAGATGCCTCCACCGAACGTTCAACCGCTAACAGTGGTCGATCCGCACGTCCTAATACTTGCTAGCGATGAATCCGATGAGGCGGCCCGCAATAAGCGTGGCGCCTTGTTCGAGAGCTTCGTGGCTTCGCTTCTCAACACCTACGGTTACAACGAGCCGACTCGCGACCGGCTGAACACCACGGCCAATGGCATCGAACTGGATGTCTCGGCACAACATGGGCTAACCAATCACCCTGCTATTGCGGAGTGCAAGGCGTACAGCAGTCCTGTCCCTGCGCACATGCTCGGTACCTTCCACAGCAAGCTCGTCATGGGGCGCTATACCGACGCTAATCTCCAAGGGTTCTTCGTTGCCATTCCGCGTCTGACCGGACCTGGCCAGGAGCAGGCCAAGCTGATCGAAGTCAACGACGCGCACTTCAGATGCCTTACGGCAAAGGGTATCTACGAGTCTCTCTTAGCCTCGATCCACCGATGAGCCGGGGCTGGCGGTCTGACCGGTTTTGATTTTGGTTTTCCGGTGGTGGGCGCAAGGTATCCGCTGGTCTGCCCAGCTTCCTTATGCGTTCTCCGGTTGGGGCCGTGT
>NZ_LDPO01000008.1 GCF_001021505.1 Mycolicibacter heraklionensis | reverse complement strand
GCCGGGGGCTCGGGCGGCTGGCTGCTCGGTATCGGCGGCGCCGGTGGTGCGGGCGGTGATGCGGCCGGGGGAATCGGCGGCATGGGTGGCCACGGCGGTGATGGCGGGTGGCTGTTCGGTGTCGGCGGCCAGGGCGGCGCCGGCGGCCCGGGCGGTGACGGCGGGCACGGTGGTGACGGCGGCAGCGCCACCGGGCTATTGGGCAGTGGCGGTGCCGGCGGCGACGCCGGTGACAGCGGCATAGGCGCCGGCCCCACCGGGTTGCCCGCCCTGGGCGGGGCCGGTGGCAACGGCAGCATGCTCGGCAGCCACGGCATGGTCGGCCACTACGGCACCGGCACCCCGCTGGGCACCGGCGCCGGCTTCTCGACAGCCGGCTCCTGGATCACCGACGGTGACGGGCGGGTCGTCATCCTGCACGGTTTGGACCACACCAACAAGCTGCCGCCCTACGAGCTGTCGGCCGACGGTTTCGGCGACGACGACGCAGCGTTCCTGGCCGCCAACGGCTTCAACAGCGTTCAGCTGGGCCTCATCTGGGCCGCGGTCGAACCCGAGCCCGGGGTCTTCGACTATGGCTACCTGGCTTCGATCGCCCAGACCGTGCAGACGCTGTCGGCTCACGGCATCTCCAGCGTCATCTACCTGCACCAAGACCTCTACGGCACCGCGTTCGGGGGCGAAGGGGCGCCGGAATGGGCGGTGCAAACCGGCGGGCTGCCCAACCTGGACGTCGGATTCCCGTGGAGCTACTTCGTCAACCCCGCGCAGAACCACGCTTGGGATGCGTTCTGGACCAACTCCCAGGCACCCGATGGGACCGGGTTGGAGAACCACTACGCGCAGATGCTCCAAGTCGTCGCGAACTACTTCAAAGACGACCCCGGAGTAGTCGCCTTCGGTGTGGCTGCCGAACCGCATGCGGGATCACAGTGGCTCTCAAGCGCGTTCGGCAACCCGTTCTTCGATTCCCAGATGCTGACCCCGTTCTACGACCAGGCGATCTCGGCAATCCGGTCGGTCGACCCATACACACCGGTATTCGTGCAACCGAGCGTTCTGGCCAATTTGGGGTTCCCCACCAATTTGGGCGAGGTGAACGATTCCCACATCATCTATTCGTTCGACCACTTCTGCCCGTCCATAGACTTCTTCGGCGTCGACCTCTTCTGCGACCTGTTCGCCGACATGGCGATGGCGAACGCTGCGGCTTACGCAGACGTGCACGATGTCCCAGCGCATATCGGCGGGTTCGGGGCCACCGACAATCTCGGCGCTCACACCGATCTGTTGCAGGCAGCGGCGCGGTACCAGTACGGCTGGGCGACGTGGGTCTACTCGGGCCAGAACGACATCACCACCACCGCATCGTCACGCGAGGCCGAGTCTCTGGTGTACGACACCAACCTCCCCCCGGTCGGCGGCAATGTCGATGCCGGCAAGCTTGCGGTGCTCGCCGAGCCTTACCCACAGGCGGTGGCCGGCACCCCCAATTCCTGGTCGTTCGATCACGGCACCTTCCAGCTCAGCTACGCCACCGCCCGGGCCGACGGCGTGGGCAGCTTCGCCGCGGGCGCCGAGACCAACATCTCGGTGCCTCCCGTCCAATACCCGAACGGCTACCAGGTCGTCGTCACCGGCGGACACGTCATCTCGGCTCCCAACGCTCCCGTCCTGGTCATCGCCTCGGACGCCGGCGCCACCACCGTCAACGTGACCGTGACTGCTGTGCCGGCAGCGGGGTGAAACGGTTCAGCGCAGCAGCGTCGCCACGATCCCGGCCAGATAGCCCAGCCGGACCACTTCGGCGGGCAGGAAAGCCGGACCTCCGGTGCGGCCCAGCACCACGGCGGTGCGCGGGTTGCCGAGTGGCGCGGCAGCCAGGGCGACATCCATGTCCCGCCACACCGCTGGCACCCAGCCGGCGGTGTTGTCCAGGGCGGTCGCGCGCTCGATCGGCAGCCACGGCACGGCGCTGACCTGGGTCTCCGGGATGCCTGGACTGCCGGCGAGCCGGCGGAACTCGCCGGCCGACCCCTCGGCGCGCAGCACTGCGCACCAGCTGACTCGCAGCACCCGGGGTGCTTCGTCGGCCAGCTTCTGCAACTTGGCGCTGCGGTCACCGGCCGCCGCCACGTGGTCGATGAGCTCGAGTTCGCGATGCGCATCCAGCAAGCCGGTGTGCGGGCGGACACTGTGCACCCGAACACCGGGCAGCCGCTCGGCGGCCGTGATCAGCACATCGGGCATCGATCCTTGCGGCAGATCGACCACCAGGTCATCGATCGCCGAACCGCTTCCGCGTTCCACAACGTCCAAAGACAAGATGTCGGCGCCCACTGAGCCCAGCCCCACGGCCAGCGACCCCAGGCTGCCGGGGCGGTCGTCGAGTTCGACGCGCAGCAGATAGGAAGGCATGCGCAACTTTCCCACAGCTCTGCCCGAGCCGCCGAAGGTGAGGCTGGGTTCCCGCGCGCTACCGCACGCTGGCTTCACGCCCGACGCGAGCGGACGACTAGGCTTTGCACCCGTGTCCCAGATCTCCCGTGACGACGTAGCGCACCTGGCCCGGTTGGCTCGGCTGGCGCTGACCGACGCCGAGTTGGACGGTTTCGCCGGCCAGCTCGATGCGATCCTGACCCATGTCAGCACGATTCAGGCTGTCGACGTCACCGGCGTCGAGGCGACCGACAACCCGCTCAAGGACGTCAACGTCACCCGGCCGGACGAGATCGTGACCGGCCTGACCCAGCAGCAGGCGCTCGCGGCCGCGCCCCGCGCCGAAGACGGCCGCTTCGCGGTTCCGCAGATCCTGGGGGAGAGCCAGTGAGTGAGCTGATCCGCTCCGACGCGGCCACCCTGGCGGCCAAGATCGCGGCCCGCGAGGTGTCCTCGGTTGAGGTCACCCGCGCCCATCTCGACCAGATCGCGGCCACCGACGACCGGTACGGGGCGTTCCTGCACGTCGGCGCCGACGAAGCCCTGGCCGCAGCCGAGGCCGCCGACAAGGCGATCGCCGCCGGGGAGGCGCCGTCGGCGCTGGCCGGGGTGCCGCTGGCCCTCAAGGACGTGTTCACCACCATCGACGCCCCGACCACCTGCGGATCGAAGATCCTGGAAGGCTGGCGGGCTCCCTACGACGCGACCGTCACCGCGCGGCTGCGCGCCGCCGGCATCCCGATCCTGGGCAAGACCAACATGGACGAGTTCGCGATGGGCTCGTCGACGGAGAACTCCGCTTACGGTCCGACCCGCAACCCCTGGGACGTCGAGCGGGTGCCGGGTGGTTCCGGCGGCGGCAGTGCCGCGGCGTTGGCGGCGTTCCAGGCGCCACTGGCGATCGGCACCGACACCGGCGGCTCGATTCGCCAGCCGGCCGCGCTGACCGCCACCGTCGGCGTGAAACCCACCTACGGCACCGTGAGCCGCTACGGGCTGGTGGCATGCGCGTCGTCGCTGGACCAGGGCGGGCCGTGTGCGCGCACCGTGGCCGACACCGCGCTGCTGCATTCGGTGATCGCCGGGCATGACCCGCGCGACTCCACGTCGATCAAGGCGCCGGTGCCCGACGTCGTCGCCGCCGCCAAAGCCGGTGCGGCCGCGGACCTGTCCGGGGTGCGGATCGGCGTGGTGCGCCAGCTGCACAGCGGCGAGGGTTACCAGCCGGGTGTGCTGGCGTCGTTCAACGCCGCCGTCGAACAGTTGACGGCGCTGGGCGCGCAGATCTCCGAAGTGGACTGTCCCCACTTCGACTACTCGCTGTCCGCCTACTACCTGATCCTGCCCTCGGAGGTGTCGAGCAACCTGGCCCGCTTCGACGCGATGCGCTTCGGGCTGCGGGTCGGCGACGACGGCACCCACAGCGCCGAGGAGGTGATGGCGCTGACCCGTGCGGCCGGCTTCGGCCCGGAGGTCAAGCGCCGCATCATGCTCGGCACCTACGCGCTGTCGGCCGGCTACTACGACGCCTACTACAACCAGGCGCAGAAGGTGCGCACCCTGATCGCCCGTGACCTCGACGCGGCGTATGAGTCCGTCGACGTGCTGATCTCGCCGACCACGCCCACCACGGCGTTCCGGCTGGGGGAGAAGGTCGACGACCCGCTGGCGATGTACCTGTTCGACCTGTGCACGCTGCCGCTGAACCTGGCCGGGCACTGCGGCATGTCGGTGCCGTCCGGGCTGTCCGGCGACGACGGGCTGCCGGTGGGTCTGCAGATCATGGCGCCCGCGCTGGCCGATGACCGGCTGTATCGGGTGGGCGCGGCCTACGAGGCCGCCCGCGGGGAGCTGCCGACCGCGATCTGACTCGACGCCGCAGCCGCCCAGCGTGCGATTTCATACGCGACTCGCCGACGATCACGTATGAAATCGCACACTCGCGCCCTGCGCGTCGGCAAGATGGGTCTCATGCGGATCGGAGTGCTCACCGGCGGCGGCGACTGCCCGGGACTGAACGCGGTGATCAGGGCGGTGGTGCGCACCTGCGACTCCCGCTACGGCTCCACGGTGGTCGGTTTCCAAGACGGCTGGCGCGGTCTGCTGGAGAACCGGCGCGTCCAGTTGGCCAACGACGACCGCAACGACCGGCTGCTGGCCAAGGGTGGCACCATGCTCGGCACCGCCCGGGTGAACCCGGACAAGCTGCGCGCCGGCCTGGATCAGGTGAAGGCGACGCTCGACGACAACGGCATCGACGTGCTCATCCCGATCGGCGGGGAGGGCACCTTGACCGCGGCGCACTGGCTGTCGGAGGAGAACGTCCCGGTGGTCGGGGTGCCCAAAACCATCGACAACGACATCGACTGCACCGACGTCACTTTCGGCCACGACACCGCGCTGCAGGTTGCCACCGACGCCATCGACCGGCTGCACTCCACCGCCGAATCTCACCAGCGGGTGATGCTGGTCGAGGTGATGGGCCGCCACGCCGGCTGGATCGCGCTCAACGCCGGCCTGGCCACCGGTGCGCACATGACACTGATACCCGAGCAGCCCTTCGACGTCGAAGAGGTGTGCCGGCTGGTCAAGCAGCGCTTTCAGCACGGGTCGTCGCACTTCATCTGTGTCGTCGCCGAAGGCGCCAAACCGGCTGCCGGCTCCATGGAGCTGCGGGCCGGCGGCGTCGACGAGTTCGGCCACGAGCGGTTCACCGGCGTTGCCGCCCAGCTGGCCGTCGAAATCGAAAGGCGCGTCAAGAAAGAAGTCCGCACCACGGTGCTGGGGCATGTGCAGCGTGGCGGCACCCCGACCGCCTACGATCGGGTGCTCGCGACCCGGTTCGGCGTCAACGCCGCCGATGCCGCCCACGCCGGCGAATACGGCATGATGGTGTCGCTGCGCGGCCAGGAGATCGGTAGGGTGGCGTTGGCCGACGCGGTCCGACAGCTCAAAGTGGTGCCGCAGAGCCGCTACGATGACGCGGCGGCATTCTTCGGCTAGCTCGCGTGCGGCGTGACAATCTCGCGAAATGGCCCCACAATGGTGAGGTTGTGACTTCTGTTGCCCAATGGACGAAGGCTGGGGGTGGGGTATGGGAAAGATGGCGTTGTCTGCCGCGGTGCTGTGCGGTCTGCCGATGGGATTGGTGCTGTCTCTGCCGGCCCACGCCAGTGGAGACCAGATAGGTGATTACGTCGCCGACCACGGCGGTGATGTCTGCGCGTTGATCAACGGCCAGCCGAATCTGGCCGGAGTCAAGCATGCGGTCGATCACATCTTGGCGACCAGTGGTCTGCCGGAGGATCAGACCGGGCGACTGCTGGCCGGATCGGTGGTGGCGGGCTGTCCCGAAGACGGCCCGCTGGTTGAGGAATTCGTCTTGTACGTCAAGCGGCGTCAGCAGCAGCAGGCCGGCGGCGCCACCATGGCCGGGGCCTAATTTAGCCCGCGCGTTCGGCGAACAGCGATCGCACGTCAGAGGTCGCCCGGGTCGTCGGGTACGTCGACGGCATAGTCCGCCAGCACCTCCAGGCTGACCACCTCCAGAGTGCGTTCATGGGTGGCAGCCAGCACCACGGGCGCGGCGCAGCCGTCGCGGTGCGCCCGCAGCCAGTTCAGCGCGGTGACGCACCAGCGATCGCCTGGCGTCAGCCCCGGGAACCGGTAGGCCGGCATCGGTGTGGACAGGTCGTTGCCGATCGAGCGTTGGTGTGCCAGGAATTCGCCGGTGACGACGGCGCAAATCGTGTGCAGTCCAATGTCCTCGGGCCCCGACGAGCAACAGCCGTCACGGTAGAAGCCGGTAATCGGATCGCTGCCGCACGGCTCCAGTGGGCCGCCCAGCACGTTGCGGTCGGGCATGGGGCTCAGTCTAGGGCGGCGTCACCTACCGTGAGGTATGACCGAGCGGAACCGTGAGCGGCTGTGGGCGCACATCGACGGCATCTACCAGCAGATCTGCGAGCACCCCTTCGTCACCGGGTTAACCAAGGGATCCTTGGGGCGCAACCAGTTTCGCCACTATCTTGTCCAGGACGCGCACTACCTGCGCGGTTATGCGCGGGCCTTGGCGAGCTGCGCGGCCAGGGCGCCGATCGAGTCGGAGCTGACGATGTTCGCCGAGCACGCCGGCGTGGCGATCGCCGCCGAAGCGGAGCTGCATGCCGGCCTGCTGGCGGATCTGGGGCTCGACGTCGAAGCTGCCGCGGCACTGCCGATCACCCCCACGACCCAGGCCTACACCAGCTACCTGCTGGCGGTGACGGCATCCGGCTCTTACGCCGAAGCCGTGGCCGCCGTGCTGCCCTGCTACTGGGTGTACGCCCGGGTGGGCGAGCATCTGCAGCGCCACGGCTCGCCGGAGCCACTGTTCCAGCGCTGGATCGACACCTACGCGGGCCAGGAGTACCAGTCGGTGGTCGAGGCGGTGCTTGCCGTCACCGACCGGATCGGTGCACACGTGTCGGTATCGGAGTGGGAGCTGATGCGCCGGCATCTCCATACCTCTGCGCGTTACGAATGGATGTTCTTCGACGCCGCGTACCGGCTGGAGGACTGGCCGGTGTGACCAAGCCTGGCCAACGGGGTCACCTAGACTTTGCTCCCATGACCGCTGCTGTCGCCGAACTGCTCGACTACGACGACGTCGTCGCCCGCTTCGACCCGGTACTGGGCCTGGAAGTGCACGTCGAGCTGTCCACGGCCACCAAGATGTTCTGCGGATGCTCGACGGCCTTCGGCGCCGAGCCGAACACCCAGGTGTGTCCGGTGTGTCTGGGCCTGCCCGGTTCGCTGCCGGTGCTCAACGCCACCGCGGTCGAATCGGCGATCCGGATCGGGCTGGCGCTCAACTGCGACATCGCCTCCTGGTGCCGGTTCGCCCGGAAGAACTACTTCTATCCCGACCAGCCCAAGAACTACCAGATCTCCCAGTACGACGAGCCGATCGCATTCAACGGCTACCTCGATGTGCCGCTGGAGGACGGCTCGGTGTGGCGGGTGGACATCGAACGCGCCCACATGGAGGAGGACACCGGCAAGCTCACCCACGTGGGCAGCGACACCGGCCGCATCGAGGGCGCCAGCGAATCCCTGGTCGACTACAACCGGGCCGGCGTGCCGCTGATCGAGATCGTCACCAAACCGATCACCGGCGCCGGTGAACGTGCCCCGCAGATCGCCCGGGCCTATGTGACCGCGCTGCGGGATCTGCTGCGGGCGTTGGACGTTTCCGACGTGCGGATGGACCAGGGGTCGATGCGCTGCGACGCCAATGTGTCGCTGATGCCCACCGGGGCAGCCGAGTTCGGCACCCGGACCGAGACCAAGAACGTCAACTCGCTCAAGAGTGTCGAGGTGGCGGTCAGTTACGAGATGCGGCGCCAGGGCGCGGTGTTGACCGGTGGCGGCACCGTCGTTCAGGAGACCCGGCACTTCCACGAGGCCGGCTACACCAGCCCGGGCCGGGCCAAGGAGACCGCGGAGGACTACCGCTACTTTCCCGAACCCGATCTGGAGCCGGTGGCGCCGTCGGCGGAGCTGGTCGCTGAGCTTCGGGAGACCATCCCGGAACTGCCGTGGCTGGCCCGCAGGAAGATCCAGGAGCAGTGGGGCGTCTCCGACGAGGTGATGCGTGACCTGGTCAACGCGGGCGCGGTTGAGTTGGTGGCCGCCACCGTGTCGGCCGGAGCCTCCAGTGAGGCGGCCCGCGCCTGGTGGGGAAACTTCCTGGTGCAGAAGGCCAACGAGGCCGGCGTCGAACTGGATGCCCTGTCGATCACGCCGAAGCAGGTCGCCGCAGTGGTGGCGCTGGTGGAATCCGGTGAGCTGTCCAACAAGCTGGCCCGGCAGGTGGTCGAAGGGGTGCTCGCCGGCGAGGGGGAGCCCGCCCAGGTGATGGCCGACCGGGGCCTGGTCGTGGTGCGGGACGACTCGGTGATCCAGGCGGCGATCGACGAGGCACTGGCCGCCAATCCCGATGTGGCCGAGAAGATTCGGGGCGGCAAGGTGCAGGCCGCCGGCGCCATTGTCGGCGCGGTGATGAAAGCCACCAAGGGTCAGGCCGACGCCGCCCGGGTGCGTGAACTGGTGCTGGCCGCCTGCGGCGGGTAGTCCTTCGCTGCCTCAGCCGGCGGTGGCGCCGCGAGTTTGCGGCAGGTGGCGAGAGCCCTGGTGGTCACGGTGGTCGAATATGAACTGCAGCCACCGAAAGTCGATCAACATTGCGCGGTCATCCTTTTCGCTCGTCGGGCTGCTATGCGGCGGCGGTGACGTTCTGCGGTGAGTCACTGCTATCGACCCGTTGAAACCCAAGGTAAGGCCGATATTTAAGGCGTCCGAGCGGAGTCAGTAATACTTCTGTGAGAACTGATCGGTGTGGTGGCGCTGACCTGTCTCGCGGTAGTTAATCACCGGACGGAAACGGGGCGGGGCCGAGCGGGCCTCAAACCTGAGACAAAACCATTACTCCTGTGGCTGTTTTCTTGGTGATTTCATAGCGTTTCGCGTCATGCGCTTTATCGTGTCGCGACCGCGGATGAATCCGGTGCCGGTGTAGTGAGCCTGTCCCGTCGTAGTTTTCTCCAGGCCGGAATGGCCGCCGCTGCCGCCGTCGCAGGCATGGGTGGTTCCCGTCTGGCGCATGCCGAACCGGCGGCACTGCTGGCCTCGAATCCCACCGGCACCACTCTGGATGTGGTCAGCACGCCGGGTATAGCCCAGGCGGGCGGCTACCGGCCCCTGGTCGCCGGCAGCGGGTGGCCGCTGTACATACGCCAGGAACTGGCCACCGCGGGCCCCGCGCGCGAGATGGCCCGCACCGCGTTGACGGCATTCGTACAGGTCACCGATCTGCACCTCACCGACGCCCAGAGCCCGGCCCGGTTCGAGTTCGTCCACCCCTTTGTCTCCTCGGCCTACCGGCCGCATGAGACCCTGACTACCCAGGGTGCGGTCTCGCTGGTCAAGCAACTCAACGCGCTGCCCGGCGGTCCCTTCACCGGGCGGCCATTCGACTGCTTGGTCTCCACCGGAGACAACACCGACAACAAAGAGCTGATCGAACTCGACTGGTTTCTGACGGTGATGTCCGGCGGGCCGATCGTCCCCAACACCGGCGCGCCCGGTCGCTATGAAGGGGTGCAGGCGCACGGCTCGTCGGACTACTGGCTGGCCGAGTCCCCCTACTGGGACAGCTACAAGGCCAAGGGATTTCAGCAGATTCCCGGATTCCTGTCTGCCGCGATCTCCCCGCACACCAGCCCCGGTCTGCGCATGCCCTGGTATTCAGTGGTCGGCAATCACGACGAGCAGTTTCTCGGCACGGTCCCCAACGGCCTGCTGGAATGGATGTACACCTCGCCGATCAAATTCGACCTGCCGCATACCGATCCCTCGGCGATCGCCATCGCGAAAGCGCTGTGCGCCGATCCCTCGCAGCTCGTCCCGATCCTGCTGCAGCTCAAGTCGGGCGGCCCCTTCCTGCCCGCAACCGTGGATCAGCGGCGTATGCCATTTACGTTGAGCCAGTACGTTCGTCGGCACTTCGAGCCCGCCATCACCGGTCCCGGACCGGTCGGCCATGGCTTCATCGATCCAGACGGGCCCACCTGGTACACCTTTCAGGTTGCGCCCGGGGTGCTCGGTGTCGCGATGAACACCACCAACGACCTCGGCCTGTCGGCCGGCTCGATCAACGAAAGTCAGTTGCGGTTCGTCCTCGAGCAGATCGACGCGCACCCAGACCAGCTGGTGATTCTGTTCAGCCACCACACTTCGCGAACCATGAACGTCGGCCTGCCGGATCCGAATCATCCGGGCGAGAAGCTCTATACGGGTGCGTCGCTCGTTGCGGCACTGCTGGAGCGGCCGAACGTGATCGCGTGGGTGAACGGGCACACCCACACCAACGAGATGATCCCCCACAAGGGCGCCACCCCGAAGCAGAGCTTCTGGGAGATCAACACGGCCAGCCACATCGACTACCCGCAGCTGGCCAGGATCATCGAGGTCACCGACAACCATGACGGCACGCTGAGTCTGTTCACCCCGCTGGTCGAGGCCCAGGCGCCGTTCACCGCGGATCCCAGCGACCTCACTCCGACCGGTCTGGCCAGCCTGTATCGCGAGCTGTCCTATAACGATCTGCACCGCAAGGATGCCCGCCTCGGCGCCGTGGCGGATCGAAACTGCGAGTTGCTGCTGGCCCATCCGTTGCACTGACGGCAACGCGAAAGTGGCCCCCTTCGCAGGCGAAGGGGGCCACTTCGATATTGACGGGTTTTACACCGAGATGCCAAAGATGTCGCTCACCAGCGAGGCCATCGCGTCGGCCTGGTCGCCCAGCGGGCTGCCAACACCGTCCCAGCCGAGCGACATGGCGATGATCTCCTGCAGGCTTTGCCACGCGCCCAGCATGCCTACGCCTTGTCCCTCAATCACCAGTGGGAAGCCCATGAGACCAGTGGTGAGTCCCAGACCGTTGATGATCGAGCCGCCGATACCAGGGGAGCTGCCGTCGGAGACCTCGTTGATGAAGCCCTCGACGTCGGTGCCGGTGACGCCGGGCGACAGCAGCCCGCCGAAGGTGTAGCTGAGCGCGGTGACGTCCAGGTCCGCCGGCAACAGGCCGGCCTCGGTCAGGGTGGGCAGCAGCGCGTCCAAATTCAGGGTGGCGCCGTTGAGGAGACCACCGACGATGTTGGCGGGGATGTTGACGACGTCCTGCAGGGCCGCCGCAAAGTCCGGGTTCTCGCCGGACAGAGCGTTGCTGATGTCGCCGACGCTGTTGCCCAGCGCCACCAGCGGCGCGATCGACGGGCCCAGCGCACCGATCAGCACCCCGCTGAGCGGTGACGCCAGGAAGGAGAGGATCGGCGTGAGCTGGTCGGTGGTGAGGGGGAAGTCGTCGGGCATGTACTGCGGCATCACCAGCGTGATCAGTGCCTGCAGTGCGTCGTTGCTCAGCAGCAGGGGTGAGATCGGCAGGTCGGTCGCCATGTTGGGCTGCACAACCGCGTCGATGACGGCCTGCGGGTCGATCGACGTGCCATTCATCAAGTCGGCGATCAGCTGCTGGGCGGCGACGCCCGGCACGGCGGACATGCTGTCCCACAGCGTGGTGGCGTTGTCCTTGGCGGTGGCGAACACGTCCTGCCATGCGCCGAACGGGTCGAAGTCAGCGGTCAGGGCCACCGTGGCTGAGTGCGTGGCGGTCAGGCCGGGCAGCGGAACGGCGACCGGGGTGGCGGCGACGGCGCCGGCGCCGATAAGCGCGACGCCTGCTGCGACCCACGGAGCGGGGGCAAAGTGTTGCATTGGTCTCCTAGTTACGTAAGCGTGACGGCTGCCACGGCAGTGAAAGGCTACTTGAAAGTAGCTTATGCACAAATGAACTGATCGCTAACAAAACCCAAGGTTAGCCTGCATTTACCCTAGATGACCTGGGCATATCGCCGCGTCGGCCAAATTATTGGCAGGGAATTCTCAGAAACTTAGTGGTCCCACGCGGAAGGACGGGCACCGTGGGTGGACCAAAGTTCGCATGGTCGACCTGCGCCCGACAACGCAAGTGGTCCCCTTCGCAAGCGAAGGGGACCACTTGGTGGTGTGCCGATCTATTAGAGGGTGTCGAACAGACCGTCGAGCGGGTTGCCCGACCAGTCCCAGCCCAGCGTGCTGGCGACGATCTGCGACAAGTTCTCCAAGGCGGCCAGCGTGCCGATCCCGTGACCCACGGCGTCGAGTTCGCCGAGGATGGGCACGTCGCTGACGTGCAGACCCAGGCTGTTCAGGATCGAACCGCCGAGGGCGGTGTCGGAGTAGTCGGATCCCAGCACCCCGCCCGTCGACAGCAGTCCGCCGAAGGCGAAGCTGAGCTCGTCGAGGGAGGCGCCCTCGGGCAACGCGATCAGGCCGGTCGCTTCGATCGCCGGAATCAGCGCGGTGAGGTCCAAGGTGGCACCGTTCAAGAACGCGCCGGTCATGTTGGCCGGAATGTCGGCCAGCTGCTGCAGTGCCGACTGCCAGTCCGGGTTGTCGCCGTTCAATGTCTCGCCGATCTCGCTGATGCTGTTGCCCAGCGCCACCAGGGGGCTGATCGACGGACCCAGGGCCCCGATCAGGACGGCGCTCAACGGCGAGGTCAGGAAGTTGACGATGGTCGGGATCGGCTCCTCGGGGACCGGGAACCCGAGGTCCGCGCCCAGTCCGCTGAGCCCGATGTAGGCGAAGATGTGGGCCTGGTCGATCGTGTACTGGCTCACGGCGCCGATGGCGTCATCGTCGCCGCCGAGGAACGTGACGGCGTTGAACACCGCGGCCGCGTTCTCCTTGAGGGAGTCGAGGACGTCGCCGATGGTGGTCGAACCATTGGCCAGATCCTGCAGGTAGCCGATCTGGTTGGCGATCTCCTGCTGCTGAGCCACAAAAGGATGCGCGGAGAAGGTGTCCCAAATCGTGGTGGCGTTGGCGCTGGCGGTGTCGAACACGTCCTGCCAGCTGGTCAGTGCCACGTCGGGCGAGTGGAGGGCAGCCGGGCCGGCCAGCGGTGCGACGACGGGGGCGGCCGCGATCGTGCCGGCGCCGACGAGCGCGACGCCAGCTGCGACCCAAGGGGAACGGGCGAGGTGTTGCATTGGTCTCCTAGCTACGTGAGCGTGACGGTTGCCACGGCAGCGAAATGCTACTTGAAAGTAGGTTAGGAGAAATGAACTGATTGCTAACAAATAAGTCAGGTTAGGCTGACTTTACCGGCATCTACCAGCGCATATTGCAATCGGAATTGAAGAATTGCCAGAGAATTCTCAGAAACTTACTAGTGCCGGCGCGGAAGGATGGTCACCGTAGGTGAACCAGAGGTGCCAGGCGGAGTCCGAAGTCCCTCGAGCGGACGCCCCGGCCGGGGCCTAGTCCTTGTCGTCGTTGGCGCGCGGGAACCCGCCGCCGGACGGGAACAGCGGGAACACCACATCGTCGAGTTTTTCGGCATCCCCGGCCGTCTTGTTCACCGTCGCGCCCCAGACGTTGCCGTCGGGCGACATCTTGACGGCCCAGACGTGGCCGTGGGTGTCTTGACGCATGACCTCGGGTTCGCTGGTGACCGATCCGGTACCGGCGGCCAGTCGCACCGCCACCGTCTGCTTGGTGTTGACCAGGTTGACCAGCACAATGCCATCCATCGCGGCGCAGCCGGCGACGCCGGGCTTGTCCGGCCACGTCCACACGGTCGACACCCGGGAATCCTTGGTGATGCGCTGCAACCGGTCGCCGCTCGGTGTTCGGTCGGTGACGTAGAGCGAGCCGTCGACGTGGTCGATGCACAGCCCGCCGCCGGCGCCCATCCCACTCAGTGCCGTGGTGGGTGGGGCCTGATCGATGGTCGTGGGTTGCTCGATGCGCAACACCTTGCCGGCGGTCGAGCCGGGATCGGCGGCCGCGGCGGGATTGCCCGCGTCGCCGGTCAGCACCACCAGGGTGGTCGGACTGGTGAAGATCAGCGCGCCGGTATTGCCGGTCGCGCCCTTGGGGATACCGGTCAGGATGTCCTTCGGGACGTCACCGTCGGCGATCCGGATCACCCGGTTGTCGGTGGGCGTGCTGATGTAGGCGTACATCAAGCGGTCTTGCGTGTAGGTCGGTGACAACACGATGTCCATCAGGCCGCCGTCACCGGCTGGGTCGACGCCGATGACCGTTTTTACTTTGGGTTCGGCGGACAGCGAGACCTCTTTGACCGCACCGGTGGTCCGCTCGGCGACGAGTGCCGATTTGCTGTCGCCATGCATGATCAGGCCGCTGGTGCTCTCGAGGCAGCCCTGCATCACCCCGGGTGCCGGGCACTGTTTCGGGAACGGGTTGGCGGGCAGCGGTGGCGGCGGTGGGGGAGTCGTAGGGGGCGCCATCCCGCGCCGGGGAACGGTGGTGAACGGTTGAGACTGAGCGTCATCGAAGTGCGCGCAGCCGGTGAGAACCAGCCACGCCGCGCACAGTACGACAGGCACCCGGTGAACCGCCCCGCGCATCCGCATGCCCGTCAGGTTACGGACACCGGGTCGGGTTTCGCCACGACGCCCACCGCAGTGCCGCACCGGGCCGGATTCGATTCGCTAACGAAGCCCTTCAAATCCCCAATCCCGCCGAGGTTGCCCTTACTCTGACAGGGTGACCAGTAATGGTGAGGGCTCACACTGGCGCCGGCCGGGTGAGACCGCCGACGCAGGCAAAGGACGTCCCAAGTCGGCACGTCTGGTAGATCCGGAGGACGACATGCCATCACCGACTTACACCGGTGATTTCGAGACCGCGGCCATTCCGGCTTACGACCCCACCGGTACTCGTGCGGTCGGGGCCGGCTACCACCCGCTGCCCTACGCCGAGCCCGCGGCCAACCCCGGCCGCGTCGGCGTCGCCATCGGCGGCGACACCGACGCCGACGAGCCGTTCCGGGCGCTGGACCGGCGCGGCACCCAGGATCTCGGTTTGCTGATTCTGCGGCTGGGCCTCGGTGTGCTGTTGGTGGCCCACGGGCTGCGTCAGCTGTTCGGTTGGTGGGGCGGTCAGGGGCTGAGCGGCTTCAAGAACTCCATCGCCGCGGCCGGCTATCAGCACGCCGACATCCTGACTTACGCGGCTGGGGGCGGCCAGATCGCCGCGGGCCTGCTGCTGGTGCTCGGACTGTTCACACCACTGGCCGCGGCCGGCGCGCTGGCGTATTTCATCAACGGCGTGCTCACCGGTGTCTCGTCGGACAACCAGGGCCGTTTCGACCTTTTCCTGCCCGACGGCCACGAATACCACGTCATTCTGATCGTGGTGGCGGTGGCGATCGTGCTGGTCGGCCCGGGTCGGTACGGCCTCGACGGCGACCGCGGCTGGGCCCGGCGGCCCTTCATCGGGTCCATCGCCGCACTGGTGCTCGGTATTGCCGGGGGCATCGCGATGTGGGTGTTCCTCAACGGGGCGAACCCGCTGGGCTAGGGCGGGGAGTGGCGGGTCGCCGCCTCCCTGACCACTGATTCAGCGTGATTCAGCGATACGGGTTCGGCACCCGCCCCCCGCTGGCCTCGGTCAGCAGCGGCAGCGTGGCGAAACTTACCGCGGGCAACCGCAGCGTCTCGCCGTCGCGCAGGTGCGCCCGCGCCCACGATCCCCGGGTAAATCCCAAACCGGCGATGGCGTCCCAGCCCACCGAGCGGCTGCGGAGCAGGGTCCGCACGGTGACCTGCTGGGCGTCGGCCACGGTTCGCCACCGGGCGATCAGGGCCGACAGCAGTAGCGGCAGCGCCAACAGCGGCGCGATGAATGGCCAGGTCAGCACGGGGATCAATAGGCCGAGGGTCAGGAAGCCAACCGCGAAGTGGGCCATCGGCGAGATGCGGATCACCAAGGGTGCGGGATCGGGTGATGGAGAGGCCACCCCCGCATGATGTCACCGCCGGCGTCGCTGGAGCCGGTGGGTGGCAGGCCGCACCGCCGTAAAAATAAATATTGACTACTTATTTTATGTGATGCACGATAGACGCGTGCCGCCGACAAAGCCTCGCCGAACCCAGGCGGAACGCACTGCCGAGACTCGGCATGCACTGCTCGACGCGACGCTTGATGCGCTGGTAGAGGTTGGTTTCAAGGGAACTACCACGACGGAGGTAGCCCGCCGGGCCGGCGTGTCGGTGGGGGCGCTGCAGGGACATTTCCCGACCAAGAACGGCCTTCTGACCGCCGCCATCGAGTTCGCCTTGAACCGCCGCATCGAAGAGTTCGAGGTGTTGATGGCGGGGCTGGATTCGTCCGCGGACAAACTCGACGAGGCGATCGATCTGCTGTGGTCGATGTATTCGGGACCGACTTTCACCGCGTCGCAGGAACTATGGGTGGCGGCCCGCACCGACCCGGACCTGGCACCCGCGGTCATCGAGACCGATCGCCAATTCTCGGAGGCCTGCGACCGGATATACACCGAACTGCTGGCCTCGGGGGACAGCGCCGATGCCGACACCTCGAAGTCGCGGATCGGACCGCAGATGACCTTCGCGCTGATGAACGGCCTGGCGATGTCCCGGTCGATCGCCGGCTACGAGCCGCTGCCCGCCGACGACATCCTCGACGCCTTCAAGATGCTGGTTCGGCCACTGGCGACCGGCTTTGCAGACCCACAACCCGAGAGAGAGTCATGACCGTCAACGAGAACCGCCACCCGGCGGTACAGCCGCGCCGCATCCGGTTCAACTACCCGGTGGCGGCCCTGGACCGCCACTTCGTTCAGGGTGACCTGGTGATGAGCCACATGATCGCGCACCTGTCGGCGGTGTTCCCGGAGGGCGAGGACTTCTTCATCCGTTCGGTGCGTCGCTACGCCGACCAGATCACCGACCCCGACCTCAAAGATCAGGTCAAGGGATTCATCGGCCAGGAGGTCACCCACGGGCGCGAGCACCGCGCACTCAATGAGCGCCTGCATGAGATGGGTTACCCGACCCGCAGGATCGACCGGCTGGTGGCCCGCCGCCAGAAGGTCATCGAGCGACGGTTCTCGCCGCTGACCTGCCTTTCGATCACCGCTGCACTCGAACATTTCACCGCCGTATTCGCCGAGACCCTGCTCTCTGACGAGCGGGCCCAGGCCCTGCTCGGCACGACCGAGGTGCGGTCCATGCTGTTGTGGCACGCGATCGAGGAATCCGAGCACCGCTCGGTGGCATTCGACGTCTATCGCGCGGTCGGGGGCGATGAGACTCGGCGCATCAAGACGATGCGGATCATCCGTTTCAGTTTCCCCCTCGCCGTCGTGGCGAACACCATCATCTCGCTGCTCGGCGACCGGGCCGCTTACCACCCGGTGCGACTCATCCGCAGCTTTGCCGCACTGCGGCATTCGCCGTTCTTGACTCGTGCCGTCTTCCGCCGGCTGGGGGAGTACATGCAGCCGGGCTTCCACCCCGACGACCACGACAACACCGCGCTGCTCGAGCGCTGGGAGGCAGAGCTCTTCGGTGAGCAGGGAACGCTGGTCGACCACCTGCACTGAGCGTCCCCACCGCTCATTTGACGCACGCTCGGTCCAGCGGCTACCGTCGTCTGCTATGGACAACGGCATGCTCGTAGTAGCCCACCGCGCGTTGGTTGTTGCCTGAACTTCCAACCACCGACGCGCAACCCTCGTGCAGCAGCTGAGCTGGCGGGGGTTTTTTGTTGCCAGCAGTCTCCAAAGACACAGTCGTCGAAGACAAAGAGGAAACCGTGAGCGCACCCACCACGCGACCGCCGGAACGGTCGGCACCGGCGCAAGCCGCCAACGGGGCTTCGGCCTCGGACGCAGCTTCAGACAAGGCCAAATCGCCCGCCAAGCGAGTCCCGCCTGAGCAGATGACCGGTGCCCAGTCGGTGATCCGGTCGCTGGAAGAACTCGACGTTGACGTGATCTTCGGCATCCCCGGCGGCGCGGTTCTGCCGGTCTACGACCCGCTGTTCGACTCGAAGAAGCTGCGGCACGTGCTGGTCCGTCACGAGCAGGGCGCCGGGCACGCCGCCAGCGGCTACGCGCACGCCACCGGACGGGTCGGGGTGTGCATGGCCACTTCCGGTCCCGGTGCCACCAACCTGGTCACCCCGTTGGCCGACGCGCAGATGGACTCCATCCCGGTGGTCGCGATCACCGGCCAGGTCGGCCGTCAGCTGATCGGCACGGACGCCTTTCAGGAGGCCGATATCTCCGGCATCACCATGCCGATCACCAAGCACAACTTCCTGGTTCGCAACGGTGACGACATCCCGCGCGCGCTTGCCGAGGCATTCCACATCGCGGCCTCCGGGCGCCCCGGTGCAGTGCTGGTCGACATCCCCAAGGACGTGCTGCAGGGCCAGTGCACCTTCGCCTGGCCGCCCCGGCTGGACCTGCCCGGCTACAAGCCCACCACCAAGCCGCACAGCCGGCAGGTCCGCGAGGCCGCCAAGCTGATCGCGGCGTCGCACCGGCCGGTGCTCTATGTCGGCGGTGGGGTGATCCGTGGGGAGGCCTGCGAGGAACTCGCCGAGCTGGCCGAGCTGACCGGCATCCCGGTGGTCACCACCTTGATGGCCCGCGGCGCCTTCCCGGACAGCCACCGCCAGCACCTGGGCATGCCCGGCATGCACGGCACAGTCGCGGCGGTGGCCGGGTTGCAGCGCTCGGATCTGCTGATCACTCTGGGCGCCCGATTCGACGACCGGGTCACCGGCCAACTGGATTCGTTCGCCCCGGACGCCAAGGTGATTCACGCCGACATCGACCCGGCCGAGATCGGCAAGAACCGGCACGCCGACGTCCCGATCGTCGGTGACGTCAAGGCCGTCATCACCGAGCTGCTCGAGGTGCTTCGCCACGAGAAGCTGTCGCTGGACCTGACCGACTGGTGGAGCTACCTCGACGGGGTGCGCTCGACCTACCCGCTGAGCTATGGGCCGCAGAGCGACGGCAGCCTGTCGCCGGAGTTCGTCATCGAGACGTTGGGCCGCATCGCCGGACCCGACGCGCTCTATGTTGCCGGCGTCGGCCAGCACCAGATGTGGGCCGCGCAGTTCGTGAAGTACGAGAAGCCGCGCACCTGGCTGAACTCCGGAGGCCTGGGCACCATGGGCTTCTCGATCCCGGCGGCCATGGGCGCCAAGATGGGCCGTCCGGACGCCGAGGTGTGGGCGATCGACGGCGACGGCTGCTTCCAGATGACCAACCAGGAGCTGGCCACCTGCGCGATCGAGGGCATCCCGATCAAGGTTGCGTTGATCAACAACGGCAACCTCGGCATGGTGCGCCAATGGCAGACGCTGTTCTACGGGGAGCGCTACAGCCAGACCGACCTAGCCACCCACTCGCACCGCATCCCCGACTTCGTGATGCTGGCCGAGGCCCTGGGCTGTGTCGGATTGCGTTGCGAGCGTGAAGAAGACGTCGAAGACGTGATCAATCAGGCGCGCGCGGTCACCGACCGGCCGGTAGTGATCGACTTCATCGTCGGTGCGGACGCGCAGGTGTGGCCGATGGTGGCCGCCGGCACCAGCAACGACGAGATCCAGGCGGCACGCGGCATCCGGCCGCTGTTCGACGACGAGAACAACGAGGGGCACGCGTGATGGCGACAGGTTGGAAGACCCACACGCTCTCGGTGCTGGTCGAAGACAAGCCCGGTGTGCTGGCGCGGGTGGCGGCGCTGTTCTCCCGCCGCGGCTTCAACATCGAGTCGCTCGCCGTCGGCGCCACCGAGACCAAAAACATGTCGCGGATGACGATCGTGGTCTCGGTGGAGGACACCCCGCTGGAGCAGATCACCAAGCAGCTCAACAAGCTGATCAACGTCATCAAGATCGTCGAGCAGGAGGAGGACAATTCCGTCTCCCGCGAGATCGCGCTGATCAAAGTCCGTGCCGATGCCAGTACTCGCGGACAGATCGTGGAGGCGGTGAACCTGTTCCGCGCCAGGGTGATCGATGTCTCTCCGGAGTCGTTGATCATCGAGGCCACCGGCACGCCGGCCAAGTTCGACGCGCTACTGCGGGTGCTGGAGCCCTATGGCATCCGCGAGATCGTCCAATCGGGTCTCGTATCGTTGTCTCGCGGTCCGCGCGGCATCGGCACGACCAAATAGTCCCCCCAGAAAAAGCCAGTAGAGATAGTAAGGAAGTTGAATCCAGTGGCATCAGAAAAGCTAGAGATGTTCTACGACGACGACGCCGACCTGTCGATCATCCAGGGCCGCAAGGTCGGCGTGATCGGCTACGGCAGCCAGGGCCACGCGCACTCGCTGAGCCTGCGCGACTCGGGTGTGCAGGTGAAGGTGGGCCTCAAGGAGGGGTCGAAGTCGCGCGCCAAGGTTGCCGAGCAGGGCCTCGAGGTCGACACCCCCGCCGAGGTCGCCAAGTGGGCCGACGTCATCATGTTGCTCGCTCCCGACACCGCCCAGGCTGAGATCTTCACGAACGACATCGAGCCGAACCTGGTGGCGGGCAACGCGTTGTTCTTCGGCCACGGCCTGAACATCCACTTCGGTCTGATCAAGCCGGCCGCCGACATCACGGTCGGGATGGTCGCGCCCAAGGGGCCGGGCCACCTGGTGCGCCGGCAGTTCGTCGACGGTAAGGGCGTGCCCTCACTGATCGCGGTCGCGCAGGACCCCAACGGCGAGGGCGAGGCGCTGGCACTGTCCTACGCCAAGGGCATCGGCGGCACCCGGGCCGGTGTCATCAAGACCACCTTCAAGGAAGAGACCGAGACCGACCTGTTCGGTGAGCAGGCCGTGTTGTGCGGTGGCACCGAAGAGCTGGTGAAGGCCGGCTTCGAGGTCATGGTCGAGGCGGGCTACGCGCCTGAGATGGCCTACTTCGAGGTGCTGCACGAGCTCAAGCTGATCGTCGACCTGATGTATGAGGGCGGCATCGCCCGGATGAACTACTCGGTGAGTGACACCGCGGAGTTCGGTGGCTACCTGTCCGGCCCGCGGGTGATCGACGCCGACACCAAGCAGCGGATGCGCGACATCCTGTCCGACATTCAGGACGGCACCTTCGTCAAGCGGCTGGTGGCCAACGTCGAGGGCGGCAACAAGGAACTCGAAGGTCTGCGCAAGGAGAACGCCGAGCACCCCATCGAGGTCACTGGCAAGAAGCTGCGCGACCTGATGAGCTGGGTGGACCGGCCCATCACCGAAACCGCCTAAGCGGCGGTGCTGTTTTCTCCGCGATAGCCCTTGGCCCACAACGGCTTTCGCGGTGAAGAAGATCCCTAAAGACGAGTGGCCCCTTCCGAGGAAGGGGCCACTCGCCGTTTGTTGGTACTTACAGGCCGCCGAGCAAGCCGTCGACCCAGCCGGACAGGTCCAGTCCCGAGAACAAGTTCGACAGGTCCAAGTCGTCGAACAGGGCCGACAGGTCGAAGTTGTCGAACAGGTTCGACAGGTCGAAGTTGCCGAACAGGTTCGACAGATCGAAGTTGGTCAGCAGGTCAGTGAGCCCACTGAAGATCCCCGACAGGTCGAAGTTGGCGAAGACGTCGCCGAGGCCGCCGAAGATGGCTGACAAGTCGAAGTTGTCAAAGAAGCCACTGAGGAGGCCGGAGAGGTCGAAGTTAGCCAGGAAGCCGGTGAGTCCGCTGAAGATCCCCGACAGGTCGATGTTGCTGAACAGATCGTTGAAGATGCCGGACAGGTCGATGTTGGCGAACAGGTCGCTGAAGATCGCGGAAAAGTCGATGTTGTTCAGCCAGTCGCCGAGGCCGCTGAAGATACCGGAGAAGTCGATGTTGCTGAGGGCGCCGTCGAGCACACCGCTGCCGTCAGCGGTGAGTTCGATGGCCGGCATGTGCAGGTTCGCCGGGGCGACGACTACGGGAGTTGCGGCGATGGCGCTGGCGCCGATGAGCGCGGCGCCCGCCAAGGCAAACGGACGAAGGATGGTAGGCACGGTTTCTCCTTAACTGAAGTGTGACTTGTGCCACTATCGGGCGTCCCTGTAACGCCCGACACAAGTTAGCTGAGGCTACACCAAACCTGGCAGTCTGTCTCTAATTAACTGGCAAATATCTGTGTGATTTGTAGGTGCCCGCAAAGTTGTCGCGTTCGCGGGCGTCCTACATGGCTAGGCCCGGTCAGGGCGCCAGGCTCGGCAGCCGGTCAATTCCGAACTCGCGTCGCAGCAGGGTGCGCGCGGCATAGTAGCCGGACATTCCGTGCACCCCGGCGCCGGGCGGTGTGGCTGCCGAGCACAGGTATACCCCGGGAATCGCTGTGGCCCAAGGATTTACCCGGGGAGTTGGACCGGCGAGAGCCCGCCATGCGCTGTTGCCTCCGGCGGCGATATCGCCGCCGACGTAGTTGGCGTTGTGGTTTGCCAGCTGGGCTGCCGGCACGGACCGGACCGCGACCACGATGTCGCGGAAGCCGGGGGCGAAACGCTCGATGCCTGCCGTGACGGTCTCGGCCTGGTCGACGGTCGAGCCGGCCGGGACGTGGGCATAAGCCCACATCGGACGCCGTCCGGCGGCGTCGACGCGGGACGGGTCGACCAGATGCGGTAGCGCCGCCAAGATCATCGGCTGCGGTGCGTGCCGGCCGGCGGCGATCTCGGCTTCGGCGTGGACCATCTGTTTGCGGTCACCTCCCAGATGCAGCGTGGGCGCCTGCACCAGCCGCGGATCGCTCCACGGCACCTCATCGGAGAGCACGAAGTCGACCTTGGCGGCCGCAGAGCCGAACCGGTAACGGCGCAGTGCCTTCGCATACCGTGCCGGTAGCGCGTCCCCGTAGACCGACAGCAGTTCGGTGGGGGCGGTGTCGAACAGCACCACGCCGCCGGGCGGCTTTCTCACCGGGGTTTCGCTGACCAGCTGGCCGCCGTGCGCGGTCAGGTCGGCGATGAGCGCATCGGTGATCGCCTGGCTGCCGCCGACGGGGATGGGCCAGCCGACGGTATGGCCGAGCGTCGCCAGCATCATGCCCGCGCCGGCGGAGGTCACCGACGGCAGCCGCGAGATCGTGTGCGCGGCCACCCCGGTGTAGAGGGCGCGGGCATCGTCGCCGGACAGCGTCGCGTTCCAGGCCGGGCCGGCCTGCTCGGCCATCCGCAACCCCAGGCGCGCGACCGTTGCGATCCCGGACGGCACGGACCGCTTGTCGCCCAGCAGAAACTTCACGACGGCCTGGCTGTCGGCGACCAGTGGGCCCAGCAGGCGTCGCCAGGACGAACCATGCTCCAACTCTGCGCAGGTGCGGTCCAGGTCCCGGTAGGCGATCGCCGCGGGACGGTGATCCAGCGGGTTGGCATAGGAGATCTCGGGCGCCGTCAGCCGCACACCCCGGGCGGCCAGATCGAACTCGGTGAAGAACGGCGACGCCAGCCCGAGCGGATGCACCGCCGAGCAGATGTCATGGGCGACGTCACTGAACTGCGGATCGGCGGCGGTGCGTGCGCCGCCGCCGAACGTGGGCTGCGCCTCCAAGACCTGAACCGACAGGCCTGCGCGGGCACAGATGACGGCGGCGGCCAGGCCGTTGGGTCCACTACCGACGACGGTGACGTCCATCCGTCGATAGTAGGGAGCCGCCCGCGCTACGCGACCAGATCCGGACGCACCCCCCAGCACCGGCCGCCGGACGCCGCCGTTGTCGAACTCGGGGCACCACGGCCGGTGGCCGGCCCGCTGCGCCCGGCTCCGCCGGGCTTGCGACCGGCACTGTGCTGGTGGTGGCCGGCCCGCTGCGCCCGGCTCCGCCGGGCTTGCGACCGGCACTGTGTTTGATGGTGGCCGGCCCGCTGCGCCCGGCTCCGCCGGGCTTGCGACCGGCCACTAGGCTGGCCGGGTGACTCTGCCCGTGGTTTTGATCGCTGACAAACTCGCCCAATCCACCGTCGCCGCCCTTGGCGACCAGGTCGAGGTTCGCTGGGTGGACGGCCCGGACCGGGAGAAGCTGCTGGCCGCGGTACCGGAAGCGGACGCGCTGCTGGTGCGCTCGGCCACCACCGTCGACGCCGAGGTCCTTGCGGCCGGCGCCAAGCTCAAGATCGTGGCCCGCGCCGGGGTCGGCCTGGACAACGTCGACGTGGACGCCGCCACCGCCCGCGGAGTGCTGGTGGTCAACGCCCCGACCTCGAACATCCACAGCGCCGCCGAGCACGCGATCGCGCTGATGCTCGCCGCAGCCCGGGAGATCCCGGCGGCCGACACCTCGCTGCACAACAAGGAGTGGAAGCGCTCGTCGTTCTCCGGCACCGAGATCTACGACCACACCGTCGGCGTGGTTGGCCTGGGCCGCATCGGACAGCTGGTCGCCCAGCGGCTGGCCGCGTTCGGCGCCCACATCGTCGCCTACGACCCGTATGTGTCGGCGGCCCGCGCCGCCCAGCTCGGCATCGAGTTGCTCAGCCTCGACGAGCTGCTCGGCCGCGCCGACTTCATCTCGGTACACCTGCCCAAGACCCCCGAAACCGCGGGTCTGATCGGCAAGGAAGCCCTCGCCAAGACCAAGCCCGGGGTAATCATCGTCAACGCGGCCCGGGGTGGGCTGATCGACGAGGCGGCACTGGCGGAGGCGATCACCAGCGGCCACGTCCGGGCCGCCGGCCTGGATGTGTTCGCCACCGAACCGTGCACCGACTCGCCGTTGTTCGACCTGCCGCAGGTGGTGGTGACCCCCCACCTGGGCGCATCGACCGCCGAGGCCCAGGACCGGGCCGGCACCGACGTCGCCAAGAGCGTGAAGCTGGCGCTGGCCGGCGAATTCGTTCCCGACGCGGTCAACGTCGGCGGCGGCGCGGTCAGTGAGGAAGTCGCGCCCTGGCTGGACCTGGTGCGCAAGCTCGGGCTGCTGGCGGGTGCGCTCTCCGACGGGCTGCCGGTGTCGCTGTCGGTGCAGGTGCGTGGCGAACTGGCCTCCGAAGACGTTGGGGTGCTGCGGTTGTCGGCGTTACGCGGACTGTTCTCGGCGGTCATCGAAGATCCGGTGACGTTCGTCAACGCACCTGCCCTGGCGGCCGAACGGGGCGTCGACGCCGAGATCGGCACCGCCACTGAAAGCCCCAACCACCGCAGCGTCGTCGAGCTCAAGGCGGTCACCGCCGACGGTTCCACCGTCACCGTGGCCGGCACACTGTCCGGCACCCAGCAGGTGGAGAAGATCGTCGAGATCAACGGCCGGCACTTCGACCTGCGGGCCCAGGGCGTCAACCTGATCATCAACTACTCCGACCAGCCCGGCGCGCTCGGCAAGATCGGCACTCTGCTGGGGTCGGCGGGCATCAACATCCACGCCGCGCAGCTGTCCGAAGACGCCGAAGGCCCCGCCGCGACGGTCCTGCTGCGGGTCGACCGCCAGGTGCCCGCCGACGTGCAGTCGGCGATCACTGCTGCCGTCGGCGCCAACAAGATTGAAGAGGTAGACCTAACATGAGCCTCAAACTTGCCGTCATCCCCGGCGACGGGATCGGCCCGGAGGTCATCGCCGAAGCCATCAAGGTGCTCGACGCCGTACTGCCGGGCACCGAGAAGACCGAATATGACCTGGGCGCCAAGCGCTATCACGCCACCGGCGAGGTGCTGCCGGATTCCGTGCTGGAGGAGATCCGCGGCCACGACGTGATCCTGCTCGGCGCGATCGGTGACCCGTCGGTGCCGTCGGGTGTGCTGGAGCGCGGCCTGCTGCTCAAGGCACGTTTCGCGCTGGATCACCACGTCAATCTGCGGCCCGCGCGGCTGTATCCGGGGGTCAGCAGCCCGCTGGCCGGCAACCCGGAGATCGACCTGGTAGTGGTGCGTGAAGGCACCGAGGGGCCTTACGCCGGCACCGGTGGCTTCCTGCGGCGCGGCACCCCGCACGAGATCGCTTCGGAGGTCAGCGTCAATACCGCATTTGGGGTGCGCCGCGTGGTGCATGATGCGTTCGGCCGGGCGCAGCGCCGGCGCAAGCACCTGACCTTGTTGCACAAGACCAATGTGCTCAACTTCGCCGGGGATCTGTGGTGGCGCACGGTGCAGGAGATCGCGCCCGAGTACCCCGATGTCGAGATCGCCTACTGTCACACCGACGCCGCGACCATCTATCTGGTCACGGACCCCGGCCGTTTCGATGTGATCGTCACCGACAACCTTTTCGGCGACATTGTCACCGACCTGGCTGCCGCGGTGTGCGGCGGTATCGGATTGGCGGCCAGCGGCAACATCGACGCCACCCGCACCAACCCGTCGATGTTCGAGCCGGTCCATGGCAGCGCTCCCGATATCGCCGGCCGCGGCATCGCCGACCCGACCGCGGCGATCATGTCGGTGGCGTTGCTGCTGGCCCACGTCGGCGAGGATGCCGCAGCCGAGAAGGTCGACTCGGCCGTCGAGCAGCACTTGGCCACCCGCGGCGGGCAGAAGCTGTCCACCGTCGCCACCGGAGACCGGATTCTGGGACTGCTCTAGGCGGCTATTGGGTGCCCAGTCGGAACACCTGCGGTGGGCTGCTGGGGTTAGCTGAAATCGACGGGCACTCTCGCCGCCAGGTCAGCGAGGGTGGTACCGAAGGTTTCGCGGGCCCGGATCGTTCCGGCGGCGGTGTCGATGTCGATGATGGCGTACTCGGTATAGACCCTGCTGACGCAGCGCAGACCGGTCAGCGGATAACTGCACGACGGAACCAGTTTGGCGGCACCGTCTTTGGTGAACAGGTCCATCATCACGAAGACGTTCTTGGCTCCGATCGCCAAGTCCATGGCTCCGCCGACGGCCGGGATCGCGCCCGGTTCTCCGGTGTGCCAGTTGGCCAGGTCGCCGTGCTGACTGACCTGTAATGCTCCCAGCACGCACACGTCGAGGTGCCCGCCGCGCATCATCGCGAACGAATCGGCGTGGTGGAAGTAGCAGGCCCCGGGCATCTCGGTGACCGGTATCTTGCCGGCGTTGGTGAGGTCGGGATCGATGTCCTCGCCCCGTGCCGCGGGTCCCATGCCCAGCATGCCGTTCTCGGTGTGCAGTACCACGGCGTCTTCGGGCGACAGGTGATCTGCGACGAGCGTGGGCTGCCCGATACCGAGATTGACGTACGAGCCCGCCGGGATGTCCCGGGCGATGACGGCGGCCAGTTCGTCGCGGGTCAGGGGACCGCGCTCAACGTGCTCGATCGCACTCGCCGGGATTGGCGTCACGAGCTGGTCTCCAGGATCCGGTCGACATAGATTCCCGGCGTGACAATCGCCTCGGGATCGAGTTGGCCGGTCTCGACGACACGCGACACCTCGGCGACGGTCAGCGTGGCGGCGGCGGCCATCACCGGGCCGAAGTTGCGGGCGGTCTTGCGATACACCAGGTTTCCCGCGCGGTCGCCGACATAAGCGCGGATCAGCGCGACATCCCCGTGAATGGGGTACTCCAGCGCGTAATCTCGGCCGTTGATGGTCCGAATCTCCTTACCCTCGGTGAGCAGCGTGCCAACGCCGGTGGGGCAGTAGAACGCACCGATACCCGCACCGGCGGCGCGGATGCGTTCGGCGAGGTTGCCCTGAGGTACCAACTCCAGAGCGATCTTGCCGGCGCGATACAGGCCGTCGAACACATAGGAATCGGACTGGCGGGGAAACGAACAGATCACCTTGCGCACCCGGCCCGCGGCCAACAGCGCCGCCAGTCCGGTATCGGCATTGCCCGCATTGTTGCTGACGATGGTGAGATCGCCGGCTCCCTGGGCGATCAGTGCGTCGACCAGCGCGGTGGGCATCCCGGCCATGCCGAAGCCGCCTACCAGAATCGTCGCCCCGTCGGAGACTCCGGACAGCGCATCGGCGGCGGTGTCGCAGATTTCCGTGCGGCTCACCCGTCGCCCGCTGAGGCGTCATAGTCGGCGAGCACCTGCGCGGCAATGCGGAACGCGGTATTGGCATCGGGTACACCGCAATAGATGGCGGTCTGCAACAACACCTCTTTGATCTCGTCGTTGCTCAGGCCATTGCGGCGCGCCGCGCGCAGATGCAGGGCAAGTTCCTCGTGGTGGCCCCGCGCCACCAAGGCCGTCAGGGTGACGATCGAGCGGCTGCGTCGGTCGAGGCCGTCCCGGGTCCAGATGCTGCCCCACGCATACCGAGTGATCAGCTCCTGGAAGTCGGCGGTGAACTCGGTGGTGTGCGCGACCGTGCGGTCGACGTGGGTGTCGCCGAGGACGTTACGTCGCACCGACATGCCCGCGGTGTAGACCGGGTCCCGCACCATCAGATGGTCGAGAACGAGGTTGGCGGTCGCCTCGGGGGCTTCGACGGGTGCCAGGTGGCCCACGGCGTCGAGCACCACCAGGCGACCGTGTTGGACACCGGAAGCGATCTGGCCCAGCAACTCTGGGGGAGTGGCGCCATCATGGGATCCGGCAACGGCCAACACCGGTGCGGCGATCCGACCGAGTTGGGCGGTCACGTCGAAATCGGCCAATGCCTCGCAGGCCTGGGCATACGATTCGTTGTCGGTGCCGCGCAACGCTTCCACCAACGCGGCGACCAGCTCGGGGGCTCGGTCGGTGAAACCGGGGGCGAACCAGCGCTGCAGCGATGCCTCGACAACGGCGCCGGTGCCCGAGGTTCGCACGGTGGCGGCTCGGGTGGCCCAGTCCTCGGCCCGGCCGATGGTGGCGCCGGTGCACAGCAGCGTGGCACTCGACAGCCGCTCGGGCGCATCGAGCAGCAGCTGCAAACCGACCGAGCCTCCGATGGAGTTGCCGGCGTAGTGGAATGCCGCGCCCGGCGCGATCTCGTCCACCAAGGCCAGCACGCCGGCCGCCAGGTCCGGCATCCGGAAGGGAGCTGCCGGGCTGCGACCGTGGCCGGGAAGGTCCCACGCGACGACGCGCAGACGTTCGGCGAGTTGTTCAGCGGCCAAGCCCCAGAGGGCAATTGCCGAGGTACCCAGGGATGGTCCGAGCAGGAGCAAGTCCGCGTCCTGCGGTCCGCCGAAGTCGGTGCCGACCAGCCGCGGCACGCTCATGTTGCCTCCATCAGGTGGTGGTGCGCGCGTTGCAGCACGGCGTCGATGAGATGGCTTGCCGCCCCGGTGTAGTCGCTGCGAGCGGTCTGCCCGGTCAACTCAGTCATCGCCCGCTGCTCCCCGAGCAGGTCGCCGGCGGCGGCAAGGTTCGCCGCGGCGCGATCGGTGTCGATGACCAGCCCGGCGACCAGGTCGGTGGTCTGCGCCGCAGCTGCCACGGCAGAGCGGGACAGGGTCCGCAGGGCTGCCCATTCGGCGTGCCAGCCGCCGTCGGAGCGCTCATCGACGCTGGCGGCCGAAGCGGTGTGCAAGCTGGCGGCCAGCGACGGTGCCACCAACCCAGCACGGCGGATCAGTACGGATAACACCGGATTGTTCTTGTGCGGCATCGTCGACGAACCACCGCCGCGGCCCTCGGTCAGTTCACCGATCTCGGGCCTGCTGCTTGCCGCGACGTCGTTGGCGATGTGGGACCAGGCGTCGCAACAGGTCACCAGCGCGTCGCCCACGCGGGTGATGACTGACCGAGTGGTGTGCCATGGCGGGCTGTCGGCCAGGCCAAGAGCTGTGGCCAGTCGCCCGGACAGGCTCATGGCGTTGATGGGTGAGCCGGCTAACTCGGTGGCAGCGGCCATAGTTCCCGCGGCACCGCCGGCCTGCACCGACAGCTGCGGCAGGGCGGTGACACAGTCGGCGCCATCCAAAAGGCCGGTGAGCCAGTGGGCAATCTTCATGCCGACCGTGGTGGGCAACGCGGGCTGGGTCAACGTGCGGGCAAGCATCGGGCTGTCACGGTAAGTCTTGGCCAGGGCGGCCAGGGCGCGCACCTGCGTGCCGAGTTCGCTGCGAACTCGGCACAGTGCGTCGCGTAGGCAGAGCATCAGTGCGGTGTCGACGACGTCCTGGCTGGTCAGGCCTCGGTGCAGCCAGTGTGCCGGTTCGCCGCCGGTGCGTTCGCGCAGCAATTCGAGGACGCCGGGGACCGGGTTGCCGGTCGCCTCGGCCGCTACGGCCACTGCTTCCACGTCAGCTGCCGAGATCGCTGCGGTCAGGTCGGCGCGTGCCGAGGCCGGCGCGATGCCGGAGTCGACAAGCACACCGAGCCAAGCGTTTTCGACCTGCGCCATCGCCGCCAGGTACCCAGCATCGCTGAAAATCTGTCCGGCCCGGTGGTCGCCGGGCCACAACAAGTCGGTCATGGCCGCTCCCGGTAGCGCAGGAATATCGTCTCGTCGGCGCCCTGCAGCTTGACGTCGAACCGAAAGCCATGCTCCTCGGGCACCGCAATGAGGGTATGGCGACGGTCAACAGGAACGGAGTTCAACAGTCGGTCTGCGTGGAGTTGATCGCCGGGCAGATAGGCACGAGTGAACAACCGGTTCAGCAGGCCGCGCGCGAATATCGTGACGGCAACAAATGGCGTCGACTGCTGGGGTGCTCCTGGTTTCACCGTCGTGAAGCTGTAGCGGCCGTGGGCATCTGTTGCGGCGCGTCCCCACCCGGTGAAGGCGCAGCCGTCGCGGCGAAGTGAATCGGAGGTGGTCGGCGCAGCGCCGTCCGCGTCGGCCTGCCAGATCTCCACCAGCGCATCGGGAACGGGCGCACCGGCGCCGTCGCTGACGGTGCCGTGTAGCCGGATGGCGCCGGGTGAGCCGGGAGGTACCAGTTCGTTGCCGCGGTCGAACGGCAATGCGTAGCCGAAGAACGGGCCGATGGTCTGCCCGGGCGTGGCCGTCAGCTTAGTCATCGTGGTCCTCGAAAGGCGTTGCGGCTGGGCCGGTGAGCACGATGTCCCAGCGATAGCCGGTGGCCCACTCGTGGCTGGTGATGTCGTGGTCGTAGACCGCGACGAGCCGATCGCGGGCTTTCTGGTCGGTGATCGACTGATAGATCGGGTCCAGTGCGAACAGCGGGTCGCCGGGGAAATACATCTGAGTGATCATCCGCTGCGTGAATTCACGGCCGAACAAGGAGAAGTGGATGTGGGCGGGACGCCAGGCGTTGTGGTGGTTGCGCCAGGGGTAGGGGCCGGGCTTGATCGTGGTGAACCGGTAGACCCCGTCGTCGTCGGTGAGGCAACGCCCCGCTCCGGTGAAATTGGGGTCCAAAGGCGCGGGATGCTGATCCCCCTGGTGAATGTAGCGCCCGCTGGCATTGGCCTGCCAGATCTCGACGAGTTGCCGGCGGACCGGCCTGCCGTCACCGTCGAGGACCCGCCCGGTCACCACGGTGCGCTCACCGATCGGTGGGCCGGCGTGCTGGATCGTCAGATCCGCGTCGGGGAGGGCGATGTCGCACTCGCCGAAACAGGGCGCCCGGAGCTCGACGCCCTCTGGGTCTACCAGGTGCAGCGCACTTTTCGGATGCCGAAGCACGCTGCTGCGATACGGCGGATAGTCCAGCTTCGGTTGACTTTCCTCGATGCCGGCGCGTTCGTACTCGGCCTGGATTGCCGCGATTTCCGCGCTGATCTCCGCCTGACCGGTCATCGCCACTCCAGCCGGGCCAGTTCATGGCGCCAGGCGGCATCCGCAGTGAATGCGGGGCCGAGGTCGGGCAGATCTGCCCAGTCTGACTCGTCGATCGGCTTACACACGCCGCCCGCGGAGCGCACTCGCAGTGACATCGAAGCCAATTGGTCCAGGCTTATCGCTTGCAGGACGGCCTGGCGAACCGTGGCAGCGGCACTGGTGATTCCATGGCCGCGACAGATCACCACCGGCTTGCCCGCCATGGCGGCGACCATCTCCTTGCCGAGTTCTGCGGTGCGGATCAGCACCGCCCTCGGGTACACCGGGACGCCGCGGCGCGCGAGCAATGCGCCGGGGATGTCGAAAGCCCCGTAGAGGGGTTCTATCGTGATGCCCGCCAGGTCGGCGGCCACGACGGCCGCCGGATGCAGGTGGGCCACCGCCCGGTGTTCGGGATGTGCCAGCAGCGTCTCGACGTGAATCGGCAACTCGTTGGGTACCCGATACCCGTCTAATTCCCCTGCGATACCGGGGGTTCCGTCGAAGCGGATGAGCCGAATGTCGTCGGGCCGAGTGAAGGCAACGCCGTCGTCAGAGTCGCTGCGACACCGCACGAGTAGGTGTTCGTCGTCGATCCGGGCACTGATGTGTCCGAGAATTCCGTCCACCAGGCCGCGGGCGGCAGCGACTCGGCACGCCTGGGCAACCTCTAGCCGCAGCGGCGCCAGGTCGTCGCCGGTCACGCGGTACCCCCGGTAGTCATTCCGAATCCGCCGTCGGGATGTGTAGTCCCGGCCGTGATGCCGCGGGACCGGTCTGAAGCCAGGAAGACGTAGCTCCAGGCGTGGTCCTGCGGAGTGAGTGCGACATTGAGGGGCGTGCGTGCCGCAAGGTCGCGTGCCCGGTCAGGGGTGTCGTCGAGGCGGATATGGTCCAGCGACAGGTTGCGCAGACCGCGCAGGTCGGTGTTCAACGTTCCGCCTGGTGCAACACCGTTGACCCGGATGTGCGGCGCGAGTTCGTAGGCGAGGGTCGCGACCAGGCCGCGAACGGCGAACTTCGACGCGACGTAGAGCACGCCGCCGCGGCCCGGATAGAACGACGACGCCGACTCGGTGAGGACGATCGACGAGCGCTCCTGGGCTTGCAGCGCCGGGACGGCGGCCTTCACCGACTGCAGCTGACTCAGCACGTTCGTCGTGAACATTTCGTCGAAGGCCGGCGCCAGCTCTTCGGCGGAGATGTCGGTGATTCCCTTGTAGAAGTCGAAGATCCCGACGCAGTTGACCAGCGTGTCCAGGCCGCCGAACGCGGCGACGGCTGCTGCGACAGCGCGTTTGTTGGCCTCGGCTGTCGTTGCGTCTCCCTCGGTGACCGGAAGTCCCGGCAATTGCCTTGCCAAGGCGGCGCACTTCGCCGGATCGCGTTCCAACACCGCGACCTGGGCTCCCTCGTCGAGATAGGCGTCAACGACTGCTCGGCCGATGCCTGAGCCAGCCCCGACGACCAGCGCCCGTTTTCCGTCCAGCCATCCCGTCATGGCAGGTCACTGTCGTCGCAGAGCAGCGGTTGATGCATGTTGCCGACCATCGCGGCCAGAGTGTAGGCGTTCTGCCAGGTCAATGCCTCAAGTTCCAGGGCGTCGAGACTGATCCACTGTCCCGACTTCGGCGACGTGATCAGCAGCCGCGAACCGTTGCGGGTATCGATCCGGTGCAGCGTCACTTCGGTGAATTCGTTGGCGATGGTTATTGCGTCACCGACCGCATTAGCCATGAGGTCGTCGAGTGCGCTCACAGGAAGACCGCCAAGTTCTGCATGCGCAGGACCGACTCATCGACATAGATGGTGCGCCGCGCCAACTTCCATTGGTCATCAGTGCGCCGCAGTAGATCTTCACGGCCGCAGGAGACGAACGCCGCCTCGTTCACATCGCCGCGGCTGCGGAAGAGCAGCTCAGCCGACTCGACGATCAGGTGTTGGTCGTCATCGCAGGCAAAGGTACGGACATTGGTGATGTGATGGCGCAGCCGCGACGGAGGATCTTCGGTCCAGGCGTGCTCGGTCGCAAAGCGCGCGACGCGCCGGTTCAGCGAGTATTTGTTCTCGTCGAAATGGGCCATGCCGGGCGAAGTGTCGAATCCAGCGCCCGAGGCGGTGGTCACCCGCACAGGCATGAAGTAATGGATGTCCTCGGTGAGGGTGTCGAGCCATTCGGTGTACTGCTGTGCGTCGAGCAGGTAGGCCTCGTCGACCAAGAACTGATGTGCCTGCAGGTGGCGGGCATCGTTGAACGGCAAGGGTTTACCGCTGCGGACCGTCTTCGGCGCATGATCACCCAGAACTGCCAGCTCCCACGGTCCGCCGGCATCTTTCGGTCGGGCGAACCCGGGCCGCTGACTCTTCTCGGTGGATGTCATACCCGGGCCTCCTCGCAGGCTGTCTCGCATGCCGACGTGCCGTTGGTCTGCACCAGGGGGGTGATTCCGTCGCGCTGCGTACCCATGGCTGCGGTGTCCGTCGCTACCGGGGCCATCTGGAGGTGATCGGCCCACAACCGAAGGATCGCCCGCTGATTGTTCTCGTTGTAGCCGACTTGAGCGGTGCCTGGGCCATGGAACAGCTCCGGCGGTAACGCATTGACCACCGGGGTGTCGTCGGCAAGCAGCCCCATCCGTCCGTTGAGCAACAGTTGACGGGCCATGGAGCCGGCAGCGGTGTTGGTCAGCGACACCCAGTTCTCCACGTCATCCTGTTCGAACATGCCCGTGGAGCCAAAGCACATCAGGTAGGCCTTATACGAGTCCTTCTTGAACTGCTCGGGGGCGGCCGCGTCGACCGCGAACCACGAGTACACCTCGGTTTCGTTCTCACTGATCGGCTGCCAGGTACGAATCGATATGAACGGCAACACATCTTCGCTGTCTTGAATCTTCGGCCAGTTGTGCACCAGGCTCATATTGGGAAAGCACGATGCCGCTGAGATCATGAAGCCGTCGTCGGCGACCATGCGCTGATGGTCGGTGGACCATACGTCCTTGATTCGCCCCACCATCTCGTCGGGGTAGCCGACATAGCGCATCCGTTCCTCAAAGTTGCCGGGCGGCAGCTTGTAGGTCGTACCGCCGCCGCAGGTCGCCCAGTAGGTCGCACCGTCTTTACGCTTCTGCGCCTTCGGTTCACGAAACAGCCCGATATCGACGACAGAGGCGTGGGTATGCGGGGTGTGATACATGTCCCCGGCGAAGTTCTCGACGCCGATCTTCCAGTTCGCTTTGATGCGCCATCGTTGCGGGCCGCGCACCTCGAGACCGCTGCGACTCTGCTTGGTGTAGAAGTCGAGATAGAACTTGAAGTCGCCGAGAAACTCTTCGAGCGGCGGAGCCTGGGGATCAAGGCTGATGAAGATCATCCCGTTGTAACTGGCCAGGCTCGGTGCCGGCAACAGCGTCTGACCGCGCTTGGAGAAGCCGGCCTCGCCGCCATAAGCCTCTTGGTGGAAGGGCAGGCCGGTGATGCGCCCGTCGTTTCGATACGACCAGCCGTGGTAGGGGCAGCGGAAATTGGAGGCGTTGCCCATCTCGGCGCGGCAGATCTGCATCCCGCGATGCAGGCACATGTTGAACATGGCCCGCACGTCGCCCTTGGAGTCGCGCGCAATGATGAAGGAGTCGTTGAGCAGGCGTCGCACCACGTAGTCGCCGTCTTGGGGGATCTCCGACTCATGCGCCACGAACATCCAGGCGCGACGGAAGAGCCGCTCCTTCTCGAGTTCGAAGATCTCGGCGTCGTTGTAGATGTGCGCTGGGATCATTCCCCGCCGGACCTCGTCGAGGACATGACGGTGATCACTCATCGATGCGTCTCCAGTCTTGAAGGCCCGCGATGTCTGGTATGCAGAGAAATCTTTTCGGGGCGTGCAGAAAACTTTGCCAGGACGACGGATTAAAGGTCAACAACGCTGAGTACGATCTCTGGTATGCAGAGCGATGAGCTTCTCCGGGCCACTGCCGACGGCGCCGGCGCCGCGGCTCCGGAGTGGGGCGTGCCGCAGTATCCGATCGGGTCGGTGGACAGGGCGCTGAAGCTTCTGCTGCTGCTGGGAGAGCAGCCGCAGATCCGTTTGACCGACGCGGCGAAGCACTTGGGCGTCGCATCCTCGACGGCCCATCGCCTGTTGGCCATGCTGCAATACCGGGGCTTCGTGCGCCAGGATCCGGTGTCGAAGGCGTATCACCCCGGGCCGGCGCTGATGAGCGTGGCGTTTTCGGTGTTCAACCGCATCGATATCGAGAATGCGGCAAAGCCGGTCCTGCTCCGCCTCAGTGAACGCCTCAACGAGTCGGTCCATCTGGGAATGCTCGAGGGCGCCAGGGTTCGCTTCATCGCAGCCGCCGAGGGGCCGGCTGCCGTTCGGGTTGCCTCAAGGCTCGGGCGCACCATGCCCGCGCACTGCACCTCGACCGGCAAGGCGCTGCTGGCGCGCCTGTCTGATGTCGACATTGCCCATCTGTACCCGGACGATGCGCTGGAGCGCGTGACGGCACATTCGGTCGGCACCAGGACGGAGCTGCAACGCGAGCTCAGTCGGATACGACAACAGGGGTACGCGGTGAACCGGGAGGGGAGTGAAGAAGGAGTCGCCTCAGTCGCGGTCCCCATCCCCACGCGCGCCCCAGGTGTGCTGCTGGCACTCAACGCCGCTGCGCCCGTTCACCGACTGAGCAGCTCACAGTACCGAGGGGTGGCCGGTGTGCTGGTCGAGGCGGCCAAAGAGATCGGCGACCAGATCGGCTAGCAGCTACGACGGCGCCAGAAGTAGCTGTCCTCTCCGCGCCAACAGGCGGCGCACCGCATCGTCCATGTGTTCGTCGATCAGCCGGATCGCTAGTTCTTCGTCTCCGGCGCCGATCGCCTTGCGCAGCACGACATGTTCGGTGACCTGCTCGCGCAGGTCGGGATAGGCCTCTTCGAGTTCGCCGAGCAGGATTCGTGTTTCCGACAGCAGCGTCCGCATCGCGCGGTGCAGTCGAGGACTGCCGGCGCAGTCGACCAACACCTCGTGAAACTCCTGGTCGGCATCGGCCGCCGCGGCGCCGTCGCCTCGGGAGGCGGCAACACGCAGGGCTTCCACCGGGCCACGCAGCCGCGCAGCCGCGACGCGGGGGTCACCGCGCAGCACTTCGATCACGGCGGCGCGTTCGATGGCCTTGCGGGCCTGGTACACGTCGCGGACATCGTCATCGGTGAGTTCGACGACGAAGATGCCCCGGTTGCGTTCACTGCGCAGCAACCCTTCGGCCACCAGTCGCTGCATCGCCTCACGTAGCGGGCCGCGCGACACCGCGAACTGCGCGGCCAGGCTCGCTTCGCCGAGTTGTTGACCCGGTGCCAGCCGGCCGCGGGTGATCGCCTCCCGGAGCCGTTCGGCGATCAGTTCGGCCGTCGAGGGCCGGCTCAACGGCTCGAACCCGGCATCATGTGAGATTGTCATCGCCCATCCTCGAACAATGCGCCCAGCCCGGTAGTCCGCCGGGTTATCCCGGCGATGCGCAAACCTTCCCACACCGTCACCGCATTGGCGGTCAGGACCGGCTTGCCGAGCAGTCGCTCGAGCGCGTCGATTTGGTCGACGGTGTGCATGGCGGTGTCGGGGATCAACAGTGCGTCTGCTCGGGGTGAGTCATTGCGCAGCGCCAATTCCCGCACGTCGCTTGGTGTCAGCCGGCCCACCTGTGCGGCGGTGGGGATGCCGGCATCGCCCATGGCTTCGACGGTGACACCGTGGGCGGCAACGAAATTCACGAACAGCTCGGCGATCTCGCGCGGATAGCTGGCCGCCACCGCGACGTGGCGACAGCCGAGCGCGGCCAGGGCGTGCACGAAGGCGAACGACGTGCTCGAGGCGGGCACGCCGGCTTCCGTTGCCAGCCGATCGACCTGCTCGGCGGCGCCGGAGGGCCCGAATACAAAGCTGCCCGAAGTGCATGCCCAGACCACCGCGGCGGGCCGCTGCGGCGCCAGCAGCGCCGCTCCCCAGGCGAGTTTGTCCGGGCTGCCGAGATCCATCAGCTCCGGCACGGCGTGCAAGTCGGTGCCGTAGATGTGCGCCACCGGCAGGTGCACACCCAGCAAGTGGGCGGCGCGCGGATAGTCGGACTCGGCGGCGTGGTCGGGATAGATGAACCCGACGGTCGGTTGGGTGGCGGTCATTGCGGGGCTCCGGTGAAGACGTCGCGGAGCCACCGCCCTGGACCCATCATCGGCAGGTCCATCCGGCCCAAACACGCCCACATCGTCAGTTGGTTGGCCGTCAGTATCGGCTTGCCCAGCATCTGCTCCAGGGGAGCGATGATGTCGTAGGTCCGCAGGTTGGTGCAGCTGACGAAGATGGCCTGCGAATCCGGGCGGTCCGCGGCCAGGATCCGTTCGGCCACCGTGCGGTAGTTGACCTTCCAGATCCCGCCGCCCAGGCCCAGATGATCCGAATGCAGCACGCTGACCCCGAGCTGGTTCAAGAACACTCGCAGCAGGTCGGTCAGCTCCTCGTCGTAGGGGGTCAGCACGCTGATCCGCGAGATGTCCAGCGCGATAATCGCTTCAGCCAGTGCTCCCGACGTGGTGACCGCTGCCTTGGCGCCGGCGGCTTCGATCGCAGTGACCAGCGTCTTCTCGTACTCGACGCCGTGAATGAAGCTGCCCGACGCGCACAGGTAGGCGACTACCTCCGGCTCGACGTGCAGCACGTCGCGGGTTGCCGCCTGTAGGTGGTTGGTGTCGGACACCAGTTCGGCCATGGCCCGGCTCACCGGGACCGGTTCGTAGTGGGTGCGTGCCAGATGCAGGGTCACCTCGGCGGGGATCCAGCGCCACAGTTCGCGTTCGATGGCCAGATCGAACGGCGCGATGATGCCGACACCGCGCTGATCGACCGGCCCGTCGAAGTCCGGCAAGAGGGACAGATCCATGGGTTTCCCCATACCGACGTTCCACCCCCAGGACAGCCCTGGATTGTTGACAATCATACGATCTGTTTTTACGGTGTCAATGTGGACGCGCGGCCGGTGGTGACCGTCCAGCACGGCGAGTCGGTTCCCGCCCAACTCGATTCGATCAGCGCAGATGCGGAGCTGCGCATGGTTCCGTCGTCGCGGCTGGCCGACGGAATCGTCGGCGCCGACGTGCTGTTCCTATACGATTTCTCTTCTCCCGCACTGAAATCGGTATGGCCTTCGGCAGACGCGTTGCGCTGGGTTCAGGTTGCCGCCATCGGGGTGGACGCGGTGCTGTTCGACGAGCTGATCGACAGCGATGTCGTCGTCACCAATTCCCGCGGCATCTTCGAGGAGCCCATAGCCGAATATGTGCTGGGGCAGATCCTGGCCTTCGCCAAGGACTTCCGGCGGTCCTGGGACGCTCAGCGTGTCCAGCGGTGGGAGCACTTCGACAGCGAGCCGATTGCCGGGGCGTCGGTCACGATCGTCGGGCCAGGACCCGTCGGGCGGGCCATCGCCCGGTTGCTGCGTGCGACCGGAATGTCGGTGCGCGGTGTCGGACGCGGCGCCCGCGAGGATCCCGACTTCGGCGCGATCACCACGGATCTGCTCGCCGCGGTCACCGACGCCGACTATGTGGTGCTGGCGGCGCCATTGACGCCGCAGACCCGGGGCATGGTCGATGCCGGCGTGCTTGACGCAATGCGGCCGACGGCGCGACTGATCAACGTGGGCCGCGGCGAGCTGGTCGACACCGGCGCGCTGGTGGCGGCGCTGCAGGTCGGTGTCATTGCCGGCGCGGCCCTCGATGTCGTCGACCCGGAGCCCCTTCCAGCCGACCATCCGTTGTGGAGCGCCCCCAATGTACGCCTGACGCCCCACAACAGTGGTGACATCAGGGGTTGGCGAAACACGTTGCAGCAGCAGTTCGTTGCCAATTTTCACCGGTATATGTCCGGACAACCCCTGCACAACGTCGTCGACAAGCGCCGCGTGTCGGCGGCGAGCGGAACCGGTTAAGGAGGCGTCGCATGACTGACCCCACCGAATTGACCGCCCTGCAACTGGTCGCCGCGTACACCTCCGGCGAGCTGTCACCGGTGGAAGCCACCGCGGCCGCCCTCGCGGCGATCGGCGAACGCGACGGCGAGGTCAACGCCTTCTGTCTGGTCGACGAAGAGGCCGCGCTCTCCGAGGCCCGCCAGTCCGAGGTCCGCTGGGGCGGCAACTACACCAAGGGCCTGCTCGACGGAGTGCCGATCGCAGTCAAAGACGTCTTCCACACCGCCGGTTGGCCGACCCTGCGGGGATCGCTGCTCGCCGATCCGGCGGGGCCGTGGCCCGACGACAGCCCGGCGGTGGACAAGGTCCGCAATGACGGCATGGTGCTGCTCGGCAAGACCACCACCCCGGAACTGGCATGGAAAGGCGTGACCGACAGCCCGCGGACCGGCATCACCCGCAACCCCGCCGATACCACGCGCACCGCGGGGGGCTCCTCGGGCGGCAGCGCCGCCGCGGTCGCCGCCGGGATGGCGCCGCTGGCGATCGGCACCGACGGCGGCGGCAGCATCCGCATCCCCGCGAGCTTCTGCGGGGTGGTCGGCTTCAAACCCACCCACGGACGGGTGCCGATGTATCCGATCAGCCCGTTCGGGCCGCTGGCGCACGCCGGGCCGATCACCCGGACCGTCGAGGATGCCGCCATGCTGTTGGACATCATCGCGTTGCCCGATCACCGCGACCCCACGTCGCTTCCGCCGACGCTGACCACCTACCGCGGTGAGCTCCGCCGCGACGTGGTCGGTCTCGACGTCGCGTATTCGCCGGCGCTGGGATACGTCGACGTCGACCCACAGATCGAGTCCGCGGTGGCCGAGGCGGTCCAAGCGCTCGCCGATGCCGGGCTGAACGTCCTGGCGGCCGACCCCGGTTTCTCCGATCCGATCGACGCCTTCGAGGTGCTGTGGGCAACCGGTGCGGCCGGCAGCCTGCGCGGCCGCGAAAGCGACCGCGGGCTCGTCGATCCCGGACTGGCCGACATGTGGGATCGGGGGGCCGCGGTTTCCGGCGTTGACTACCTGGCGGCCCGGCAGGTCTGTGTGGATCTGGGCGTGGCCATGGGACGGTTCCACGAACGGCACAATCTGCTGATCACACCGACCACCCCGATTGCGGCCTTCGCCGCCGGCCATGACGTTCCGATCGATTCCGGCATGCGGTGGTGGGCTCAGTGGACGCCGTTCACCTACCCGTTCAACATGACTCAACAGCCGGCGCTGAGCATCCCGATCGGTGCCACGTCGGAGGGCCTGCCGATCGGCTTGCAGATCATCGGTCCGCGGCACAGCGACGATCTGGTGCTGGCGGCCGGTTTGTTCGCCGAGCGGGTCTTGGGCTAAGCCCGCGCGAAGGCCAGCTTCTCGCCAACCGCACCGGCCATCCACAAGTCGTTGCAGGCGGCGGCCATCTCGGTCAGGCCGTCCTCGATGGTGGCGAAGACATTGCCGGGCACCCACCCGACATCGCCGTTGACCAACAGGTTGTTGCGGCCGTAGAAGATCGCCAGGTCGGTGGCGCCCAGCGGTGAATTCGCCTGCCCGCCTTCGTCGTAGCCATAGGCGGGGTTGCCGATGTCACCGGCGTCGAAGTCGAAGAAGCAGACGTCGCCGGGGATCGGTGTGACCGTGGTGTTTTCCCGGCCCGGGGAGCCCAACGGCGGCAACAGCGTGTAGACCTCGTTGCGGGCATATTTGCCGTGATAGGCCTGGCCGGCGACGGGCAACGCTTCCCAGACCACGGCGCAGGTCAGGGGCGCCTGCTCGTCGAGCAGCCGCGCCCGGCACGACACCCCACGTCCGGTCAGCGTGATGGACAGGAAACGTGCCACAGCAGTCCCTTTCCGCCCAGCTCTACACCGGGTCGAAGACGCGGCTGGCGATGAATGTCGGTCGCGGAGCGGCAGCGCCGAATGGCTCCACCAGGGCGTTGTCCACGCTGTTGTAGACGATGAATACGTTCGAGCGCGCATACGGGGTGATGTTGCTGCTCGACCCGTGCATGCAGTTGGAGTCGAAGAACACCGCGGATCCGGCTGGGCCGGTGATCTGACGAATCCCGTGCTGATCGGCCAGCCAGGTCAGGCTCGCGTCGTCAGGTGTGCCGATTTCCTGCTGTTTGAGCGACGAGCGGTAGTGATCCGGCGGGGTCTGGCCCGGGCACGATACGAACCAGCGGTGCGAACCGGGCATGATCATCAGCGACCCGTTGCTGTCCAGGTTCTCCGTCAGCGCCACCGAGACGCTGACCGCGCGCGGAGCGGGCATTCCGTCTTCGGCGTGCCAGGTCTCAAAATCGGAGTGCCAGTAGAACTCTCGGCCGTTGAAACCCGGCTTGAAGTTGACCCGGCTCTGGTGCACATAGACGTCGGAGCCCAGCAGCTGGTGGGCCGGTCCCACCAGGCGCGGGTCGGCGACCAGCGCGGCGAACGCCGGGCTGATCCGGTGCACCTCGAAGATCGACCGGATCTGCCCGCTGTCACGCTCGCAGATCGAGCGTTCGTCGGCGGCCAGCGCAGCGTCGGCCCGCAGGCGGTCCAGTTCGTTACGCAGATCCGCCACGACGTCGGTGTCCACCAGGGTGTCGACGGCCAGAAATCCGTCGGCGTCGAACTGCGCGACACGGGCCGGGCTCAACGGGCCGCTGGTGGCTTCTGCGGTCCATACCACCGGGTCGCGCCGGGGTTCGATACCGATCGTGACGTTGTTGCGCGTGGGGTAGTGGTCGGTGAGGGCTTCGGTCAGGGGAGGGGTCACGATGCCGTCTCCTGCGGTTGTTCAGTCAACAGGGGGTACGCGCCGGTCTCGTCGTGCACCTCCTGCCCGGTCACCGGCGGGTCGAACACGCACACCATGCGCAGGTCGGTGTGGGCGGCGACGCGGTGGTGCTCGTGACCGTCGAGCAGGTACAACGTGCCGTCGCGCAGCGGGTGCACTTCGCCGGTCTCGTCGTTGATCAGCTCGCCTTCGCCGCCGACGCAGTACACCGCCTCGACGTGGTTGGCGTACCACATCGAGGTCTCCGTGCCGGCGTAAAGGCACGTCTCGTGCAGGGAGAACCGCTGTCCGTCGCGGGCCAGCAGCAGTCGCTGGCTGTTCCAGGTCTTGGATTGGACGTCGCGGTCGGTGCCCTTGATCTCGGCGAGGGTGCGGACGATCATCGGGCGGCTCCTGCGGTAGTGGTGAGTTCACGGGCGGCCACGGCTTCGATCGACTGCGCGGCGATCATCAGGCCTTCGGCCAGGTCGTCATCGTCAATTACCAACGGCGGCATCAGTTTTACAACCTCGCCTTCCGGGCCGGAGGTCTCCAGCAACAGGCCGCGCTCGAATGCCTCGCGGCATACCGCGCCGGCCAGCTCCGGGCGTTCGAAAGCCACTCCGCGGATCAGGCCGCGGCCCCGGGTGGTGACTCCGGGGATCGGGTCCACCACCTCGGTCAGCGCCTGTTCGATCACTTCACCCTTGCGCAGTACCGACTTCTCCAAGCGGTTGTCGGTCCAGAAGTTCAGCGCAGCGGCGGCGGTGACGAACGACGGGTTCTGGCCGCGGAACGTGCCGTTGTGCTCTCCCGGTTCCCAGACGTCCAGTTCCGGTTTCAACAGCGTCAATGCCATGGGGAGCCCGTACCCGCTGATCGACTTAGACAGGCAGACGATGTCGGGGACGATGCCGGCCGCCTCGAAGCTGAAGAACGGTCCGGTGCGCCCACAGCCCATCTGGACGTCGTCGACGATCAGCAGCAGGTTGTGGCGCCGACACAGGTCGGACAACCCGCGCAACCACTCCAGGCGGGCGACATTGATTCCGCCTTCGCCCTGCACGGTCTCGACGATCACCCCCGCCGGGTCGTTCAGGCCGCTGCCGCTGTCTTCGAGCAGGCGCTCGAACCAGATGAAGTCGGGGACCACGCCGTCGAGGTAGTTGTCATAAGGCATGGGGGTGGCGTGCACCAGCGGAATCCCGGCGCCGCCGCGCTTCATCGAGTTGCCGGTGACGCTCAGTGAGCCCAGCGTCATGCCGTGAAAAGCGTTGGTAAAGCTGATGATGCTCTCGCGGCCGGTGATCTTGCGCACCAGCTTCAGTGCCGACTCCACTGCGTTGGTCCCGGTGGGTCCGGGGAACTGCACTTTGTAGTCGAGTTCGCGGGGCTTGAGGATCACCTCGTTGAAGCGCTCCAGGAACTCGGCCTTGGCCACGGTGTTCATGTCGAGGCTGTGCACCACTCGATCGGAGCTCAGGTATTCCAGCAGCGGCGCCCGCAGCTCGGGATGGTTGTGCCCGTAGTTGAGCGCTCCGGCGCCGGCAAAGAAGTCCAGGTATTCCTTGCCGTTGACATCCCACATCCGGGAGCCGCTGGCACGGTCGAACGTCACCGGCCAGGAACGGCAATAACTTCGTACTTCGGATTCAAGGGTTTCGAAAATCGTCATGGTTCCTCCGTCCGTCGGTCACATACAACGGAACGGAACGACAGGTCGACATCCAACTCAAGCCGCGGGTGATCTCGGCTCGACCCACCACCCCGCTCGTATCCCCCCGCCTAGGTCCGCCGGGGCTCACGTTTGCGCGTTCGTGACCTTACCGAGACCAATTTGTGATCTCAACCTTGCCACGCCCTCACTGGCGTCGTGGGTGTACCCGAAGTGGTCCGATGCGAAACAGTTCTTCTGCCAGATGAGATTCGGGGAACAAACCTGCTCCGAACAGCTCGGAACACTCCAGCGGCGCGTCCCATCGGCGGGCGAAGGCGCTGAAGAGCCGTCGGCTGGCGTCGTTGTCCGGTGTGATCGAGGTCTCGAGGTGCGTGACTCCCTGGGTGACCTGTGTGGTCGCCAGGTGATCGAGCATCCGGCCGGCCAGGCCGGCCCCGCGGTGGGCGGCGTTGACCGCCACCTGCCAGACCATCAGGGCCTCCGGCCGCTCCGGGCGCCGATAGCCGGTTACGAAACCGCCGAGTTCATGCGGCGGTCCCAGCTTCGCCTCTCCTGCGTCGAGCCTCGCTGAACCGCCGGGCTCATGCGGCGGTTCCAGCTTCGCCTCTCCTGCGTCGAGCCTCGCTGAACCGCCGGGCTGCCCGCCCACCTCGGCAACCACCGAGGTAGACGCGAAATCACGACACCACAGCAGGTAGGCGTAGGGCGAATTGACGTCGAGGGTGGCGCTGTCGACGGCCATCTGCCACAGGGCCGGGCCGTCCGCCACGGTTGGTGTCCGAAGCCGGACATGAGCCGTATCCGTCATCGTTTCGACGGTACTTGGCGCCACGCTCAGGGTTGCGCGGACGGGTCGGGCGGCGGCCCGGGCGGCACTCGCAGGGTCCGCAGCGCCTCCAGCGCGGAGCGGCCTTCGGGCTCGGCGCTCACCGGTACCAAACGCAGCGCGGCCAGGGGGAACAGTCCGCACAGGGCGAAGGCCAGGGGGTAACCGGCAGCGCCGATCAGCGCACCGAACAGCGGCGGAGCGATCCCGGCGGTCAGCCGCTGGGTGGTGTTCTGAATGCCCAGCGCGCGGCCGCTCCAGTACGGACCGGCGATCTCGGCGACGGCAGTCGACGCCAATCCGTTGTCCAGCACGGTGATAACCGCGGCGATGACCATCGCCGATTCGGCGAGATGGGAGTGCAGGTGATCGGCGGCCCCCAAAGCCAGCATCGCCACGGCTCCGGCGACGGCAAGGCTGCGTATCGGCCGCAGCCGCGACCGGACGCGGTCGGACCACCGGCCGGCCGCCACCCGTCCCGCGGCGCCGAGCAACTGCGACACCGTCACCAGACCACCTGCGGCGGCGATCGACCAGTCGGTGTCCACGATCAGCCACACCAGCATGAAGGTGGCGAGCACACACTGCGGAACCATCAACAGAGCCGAAGACAAGTGAATGCGCCACAGCACCTTCGAATCGCTGTAGGGACTGGCGAGTTCGGCGCCAGAGGCTGCCGACCGTGGCCTGCGCGGCGGGTCGACCACGCCGATCGCACACGCCACCGCCGCCACGGCGCACAGCGTTGCCGGGAACATCAGCGCACGCGCCAGCCCGTGCTCGGCCAGCTCGGGAATCACCTCGGCCCCCAACGCGATGCCCAACGGCTGCGCGGTCTGGCGGATACCCATCACCAGTCCGCGCTGGTGGGGCGGGAACCAGCCCGTCACCAGCCGACCGCTGGCGGTGTTGGCGCTGGCGGCGGCCATGCCTCCGAGAAAGAGGAAAGCGCCGACGCCGATCAGCGACTGCATGGACGCAGCCGCGAACGTGGCCAGCGCGGTCAAGGCGGAACCAACGCTCAACACGATTCGCTCACCGATGCGGTCCAGCAGCGCTCCCCACGCGAACAGGGTCAGCACCATTCCGAAGCTGGGCATCGAGGCCAGCAGACCGGCCATCGCCAGGTTGGTTTCGCGCTTGGTCTCCAGCATGGGGATGACGAAGGCAATGCCGTTGATGAAGACGAATGAACACAGCGTGGCGACCAGGGCGACGACCACGACCGACCAGCGAGCGGCTGTGCCGATCGGCTCGGTGGACATCCGACCATGGTTCCACAGGCCCGCCCGCCCGGGTCGCGCTCTGCCGATGTCGACCCGCGGCCGGTAAGAGCAGGCCATTAGGCTTGTGCAAATGCGCCTAGGCCGAATTGCCAGCCCGGACGGCGTCGCCTTCGTCAGCCTTGAAGGGGACCCGGACCGGCCACACGAGATGACCGCCCGCGAGATCGCTGAGCACCCGTTCGGCACACCGCAGTTCACCGGCCGGTCCTGGCCGCTGGCCGACGTGCGGCTGCTGGCGCCGATTCTGGCCAGCAAGGTGGTCTGCATCGGGAAGAACTACGCGGCCCACATCGCCGAAATGGGCGGCGCCCCACCGGCCAATCCGACGATGTTCCTCAAGCCCAACACGGCGATCATCGGGCCCAACGTGCCGATTCAGCTGCCCGCCAATGCTTCCCCGGTCCACTACGAAGGTGAGCTGGCCGTGGTCATCTCCCGTCCGTGCAAGGACGTGCCGGCCGCGCGGGCCAAGGACAACATTTTGGGCTACACCATCGGTAACGATGTGTCGGCGCGTGACCAGCAGCAGGCCGACGGGCAGTGGACCCGGGCCAAGGGCCACGACACCTTCTGCCCGATCGGACCGTGGATCGTCACCGACCTCGACCCAGCTGACCTGGCGATTCGCACCGAGGTCAACGGGGTGGTCAAGCAGGACAGCCGGACTTCGCTGATGATGCACGACGTCGGTGCCATCGTGGAGTGGATCTCCGCGGTGATGACGCTGCTCCCCGGCGACATCCTGCTGACCGGCACCCCTGACGGTGTCGGCCCCATCGAGCACGGTGACACCGTGTCCGTCTCCGTCGAAGGCATCGGCACTCTGTCCAATCCGGTTATCCGCAAAGGAAAGTCGTGACCACATCTGGTGTTCGCGTCCGGTTCTGCCCGTCACCGACCGGCACGCCGCACGTCGGGCTGATCCGCACCGCGCTGTTCAACTGGGCTTACGCCCGCCACACCGGCGGCACCTTGGTCTTCCGGGTGGAGGACACCGACGCGCAACGCGACAGCGAGGAAAGCTACTTGGCGCTGCTGGATGCGCTGCGCTGGCTGCATCTGGACTGGGATGAGGGGCCCGAGGTGGGTGGTCCCTACGGCCCGTACCGGCAGTCGCAGCGCGCCGACATCCACCGTGACGTGGTGGCGCAGCTGCTGGCGGCGGGTGAGGCTTACGAGGCGTTCTCGACGCCGGAGGAGGTCGAGGCCCGCCACCTCGCCGCCGGCCGTAACCCCAAGCTGGGTTACGACAACTTCGACCGTGAGCTGACCCCCGAGCAGCGGGCCGGTTTTCTGGCCGAGGGCCGCAAGCCCGTCGTGCGGCTGCGGATGCCCGATACCGACCTCGGTTGGACGGACCTGGTGCGCGGGCCGACGTCCTTTCCGGCGGGCACCGTTCCCGATTTCGCGCTGACCCGCGCCAACGGGGATCCGTTGTACACGTTGGTCAACCCGGTCGACGACGCCATGATGAAGATCACCCACGTGCTGCGCGGCGAGGACCTTTTGCCGTCCACGCCACGTCAGATCGCGCTGTACCAGGCATTGATCCGCATCGGCGTCGCTGATCGCGTCCCGGAATTCGGCCATCTGCCAACCGTTTTGGGCGACGGAACGAAGAAGCTGTCCAAGCGTGACCCGCAGTCGAACCTTTTCGCGCACCGCGACCGGGGCTTCATCCCCGAGGGGCTGTTGAACTACCTGGCATTGCTGGGCTGGTCCATCGCCGACGACCACGACGTGTTCAGCCTTGACGAGATGGTCGCCGCGTTCGATGTGGTCGACGTCAACTCCAACCCGGCCAGGTTCGACCAGAAGAAGGCCGATGCGCTCAATGCCGAGCACATCCGGCTGCTTGACGCCGACGACTTCACCGCACGGTTGCGCAGTTATCTCGACACCCACGGACATGACACCGGCCTGGACGACGCCGGCTTCGCGGTAGCCGCTGCACTGGTGCAGACCCGCATCGTGGTGCTCGGCGACGCCTGGCCGTTGCTGAAGTTCTTCAACGACGATCACTTCGAGTTGGACCCGCGCGCCGCGGCCAAGGAATTGGGCCCCGACGCCGCTCCGGTGTTGAATGCGGCCATCGCTGCTCTGGAGGGCGTGGGGGAGTGGACCACCGCCAACATCGAGGCCGCGCTGAAAGCGGCGCTGCTGGACGAGCTGGGGCTCAAACCGCGCAAGGCGTTCGGGCCGATCCGGGTCGGGGTCTCCGGTGGTCTGGTCAGCCCGCCACTGTTCGAGTCCCTGGAACTGCTTGGCCCGGACCGCAGCCTGGCCCGGCTGCGGAGCGCCCGAGACGGCGTTGGGGAAGCGCGATGACAACTTCGCCGTAGAAGTTTGGTAGTCTGCTCGTCGGCCCAAGAACGGCTGGCCAGCAGTGCCCACCCGGCACTCTGACCAGCGGTAATGGCCGGCCAATGGGGTATGGTGTAATTGGCAACACAGCTGATTCTGGTTCAGCCATTCTAGGTTCGAGTCCTGGTACCCCAGCAAAAACGGTCCGCTGCAAGCGATTAGGCGGGCCGTGCGGGTTGGGCTATGCTGACAACCCGGAAATGTTCTAGCCCCCGTCGTCTAGCGGCCTAGGACGCCGCCCTCTCACGGCGGTAGCGTGGGTTCGAATCCCATCGGGGGTACATCGCAAAAGGCCCGCACCTTCTCGGAGGTGCGGGCCTTTTTGTGGGTCTGTCTAAGGCCGAGTGGGTGGTTCAGTCGCCCTTCGGGGCGGTGGAACCAGACAGCGGCATTGCCGGCAACCCGAGCTTGCGGTGGTCCCAGGAGCGAGTGCGGCGTGTGACGATGCGCACAGCGACCCGGTTGTTCATCATCGCGTCGACGCCGGGCTTCATCTCGTCGGTGTAGGGACCGGTGTAGCGCTCCCAGATGCTGACGCCTACCCGGAAGAGGGTGTCGGGGTCATCGACGATCTCCGCGACGCCCTCGAAGGCGGCCCCGCGCAGCGTGTCGTACGTCTGGCCGGCCTCCAGAAGGAAGGTGACCCGCGGATCGCGGCGCAGGTTGACCGCCTTCTGGGACTTGGCCTTGGTCTCGATCCAAATCTCGCCGTCGAGCACCGCGTACCACATGGCGGTCAGATGGGGCTGGCCGTCGGGCCCGATGGTGGCCAGCGTTCCGGTGCGGTGACTGTTGACGAAATCAGCGACCTCGGCCTCGGTCATGACGATCTGTGCGCGCTGTTTGGTTCCCATAGCAGCAGTCTGTCAGGCGGACCGGACCCTCAGGCGAGCGGACGCGGAATCGCACTGAACCGGCCAGTGGCATGCGATTCTGTGGCTGCTCGCGTCCGGGTTACAGCCGCTCGGCGAGCGCGTCGGCCGCCGCGAGCAGGTCGGCGGCCCAGCGCGCGCCCGGGCGGCGCCCCATCCGGTCGATCGGACCCGACACCGAGATCGCTGCCACCACGGTGCCGCGGTGATCGCGCACCGGTGCCGACACGCTGGCCACCCCGGGCTCGCGTTCGGCAACGCTTTGTGCCCAGCCCCGCCGACGCATCTCCGAGAGGGTGCGGCTGGTGAACTTGGCCTCCGCCAGCATTTCCTGTTGCACGGCCGCGTCGGCGTAGGCCAGCAGGACCTTGGCGCCCGAGCCGGCCGTCATCGGCAGCCGGGCACCGACCGGAACCGTGTCGCGCAGCCCCGCAGGCGGTTCCAGCGCCGCAACGCAGACCCGTTCGGAGCCCTCGCGGCGGTACAGCTGCACGCTCTCCCCGGTGATCTCTCGTAACCGTGGCAGCACCGCCGCGCCGGCCGCCCGAAGCGGATCGTCGGCGCGAGCCGCCAGTTCGCTGACCGCGGGACCGATCTGCCAGCGACCCTCGTTGTCGCGTCCGAGCAGCCGGTGGGTTTCCAGGCCTGCGGCCAGCCGGTGTGCGGTGGCGCGCGGCAGGCCGGTGCGGTCGCACAGTTCGGCCAGCCCGCACGGCGATTCGGCAACTGAGTGCAGTACTGCCAGCGCTTTGTCCAGAACGCCGATGCCGCTATGCTGTCCCATATACAGATACTAGCGTCTCAAAATATGAGACGACATAGATTGAGGGATGGCAGTGATGTTCAAGACCGAGCAGCCTCGCACCCTGGCCGAGAAGGTCTGGGCAGACCACGTCGTGGTTTCCGGCGGCGGAACCGAACCCGACCTCATCTACATCGACCTGCACCTGGTTCACGAAGTCACCAGCCCGCAGGCCTTTGAGGGACTGCGGCTGGCCGGTCGTGGAGTGCGGCGCCCGGATCTGACCATCGCCACCGAGGACCACAACGTGCCGACGGTCGATATCGACAAACCGATCGCCGACCCGGTGTCGCGCACCCAGGTCGAGACGTTGCGGCACAACTGCGCCGAGTTCGGCATCCGGTTACATCCGATGGGCGACATCGATCAGGGGATCGTGCACATCATCGGGCCGCAGCTGGGGCTCACCCAGCCGGGCACGACGGTGGTGTGCGGCGACAGTCACACCTCCACCCACGGCGCGTTCGGTGCACTGGCGATGGGTATCGGCACCTCGGAGGTCGAACACGTGCTGGCCACCCAGACGTTGCCGCTGAAGCCCTTCAAGACCATGGCGGTCAATGTCGACGGGCGACTCGCCGACGGCGTGACGGCCAAGGACATCATCTTGGCGGTGATCGCCCAGATCGGTACCGGTGGCGGCCAGGGCTACGTCATCGAATACCGCGGCAGCGCCATTGAGGCGCTGTCGATGGAGGCCCGGATGACGATCTGCAACATGAGCATTGAGGCCGGTGCCCGGGCCGGCATGGTGGCCCCCGACGAGACCACGTACGAGTACCTGCGGGGCCGGCCGCACGCACCGACCGGTGCGGACTGGGACGCCGCCGTGGCCTATTGGAGCGGCCTGCGCACCGATCCGGGTGCGGTGTTCGACGCCGAGGTCCACCTGGATGCGGACGCGCTGACGCCGTTCGTGACCTGGGGCACCAACCCCGGCCAGGGCGTCCCGCTGGGCGCCCAGGTGCCCGACCCGGAGTCGATCAACGACGAGGCCGAGCGGCGGGCCGCGGAGAAGGCGTTGGCGTACATGGACCTTCAACCGGGGACGCCGATGCGCGACATCACGGTCGACACGGTGTTCGTCGGGTCGTGCACCAACGGTCGCATCGAGGACCTGCGCGCGGCGGCTGATGTGCTGCGCGGACGCCAGGTTGCCGACGGGGTGCGGATGCTCGTGGTGCCGGGTTCGATGCGGGTGCGCAATCAAGCCGAAGCCGAAGGCCTCGCGGAAGTCTTCACCGCCGCCGGCGCCGAGTGGCGCCAGCCCGGCTGCTCAATGTGCCTGGGCATGAACCCGGATCAGCTGGAGCCGGGCCAGCGGTCCGCGTCGACGTCCAACCGCAATTTCGAGGGCCGGCAGGGCAAGGGCGGACGCACTCATCTGGTTTCCCCGGTCGTGGCGGCGGCCACCGCCGTCCGTGGGACGCTGTCGGCCCCCCAGGACCTGAACTGACTTGAACTGACCGCCACGGGATTAAAAGGAGCCTAGTCATGGAAGCTTTCCACACCCATACCGGAATCGGAGTCCCGCTGCGGCGGTCCAATGTCGACACCGACCAAATCATCCCCGCGGTCTATTTGAAGCGCATCACCCGGACGGGATTTGAGGACGGCCTGTTCGCCACCTGGCGCACCGATCCGTCCTTCGTACTGAATCTCAGCCCTTTCGACCAAGGTTCGGTGCTGGTGGCCGGGCCGGACTTCGGCACCGGATCGTCACGGGAACATGCGGTGTGGGCGCTGCTCGACTACGGGTTCCGGGTGGTGATCTCCTCCCGATTCGCCGACATCTTCCGGGGCAATGCCGGCAAGGCCGGCCTGCTGGCGGCCCAGGTGGCCCAAGATGATGTGGAACTGCTGTGGAAAGTCATCGAGCAGAGCCCGGGGCTGGAAATCACTGTCAATCTTCAAGATCGGAATATCACCGCCGGAACGGTGGTGGTGGCGTTCACGATTGACGACTACACCGCCTGGCGGCTGTCTGAAGGACTCGACGATATAGGCCTTACGCTGCGGAAACTCGACGATATCGATTCTTTCGAGGCTGCCCGACCGAGCTGGAAACCGCGCACCTTGCCCGCTTCTTGAGGGGCCGCGCCGGAGCTGAATTCCGGTAGGTACGACGCTCTCGTCAGCGTCCAAGGGCGGTAACCGGATTGCCGAATTCGCCCATAATCTCATCTGAAATTGCGCGTGGCTCTTGGATATCAGTGGTATCAGGGTTTACCGTGTGCTCTAGTCGGCTCAAGTAGGGCCACTGGTTTCGGAGGGATTGGATGAACAAAGCAGAGCTCATCGAGGTGCTCACAAAGGAATTGGACACCGACCGCAGGTCGGCGACTGAAGCCGTCGAGCATTTCGTCAATGCCATTGTGCGCGCCGTCCACAAGGGTGAGAGCGTCACCATCACCGGGTTCGGCGTTTTTGAGCGTCGTCGTCGCGCCGCACGCGTGGCCCGCAATCCCCGCACCGGTGAAACGGTCAAGGTGAAGCCGACGTCCGTTCCCGCATTCCGCCCCGGTGCGCAGTTCAAGGCGATTGTTTCTGGCGCGCAGAAGGTCCCGTCCGAGGGGCTCGCCGTCAAGCGCGGTGCTGGTGCCAGCGCCACTGCCGCCAAGAAGGCCCCGGCCAAGAAGGCCACCAAGGCCGCCGCGAAGAAGACTGCCGCCAAGGCTCCGGCCAAGAAGGTTGTCGCGAAGAAGGCAGCGACTAAGGCTCCGGCCAAGAAGGCTGTGACCAAGGCTCCGGCCAAGAAGGTCGTTGCGAAGAAGGCAGCGACTAAGGCTCCGGCCAAGAAGGCTGTGACCAAGGCTCCGGCCAAGAAGGTCGTTGCGAAGAAGGCAGCGACTAAGGCTCCGGCCAAGAAGGTCGTTGCGAAGAAGGCCGCGACCAAGGCCGTGGCGAAGAAGGCTCCGGCCAAGAAAGCCACCAAGGCGCCGGCCCGTAAGGGTCGCAAGTAGCAACGAATAGCCGAGCGCCGCGGGGTTATCCCCGCGGCGCTCGGTCGTTCATACCAGTGCTTGGGTAGCCAGCGGACTACCGATGTGGTCCGCGGCCACCAGTCGGCCGCCCGACAGCGACAGCCCCCAGGTGCTGCCCTTGCGGTTGCGGGACTTGTCTGGGCTGACACCGTCGCGCTCGCACCACCAGGCGATCAGGTCCGGAATCACCTTGCCCTGAGTACAGATCACCGGTGTGCCGCCCAATTGCGCGATCTCGACCACCCTACGGCGGGCCCTTTTCGGGTTGTCGCCGTAAGACTCCTCGGTCAGCGTGGGCTCGTTGTGCACCGCCACCCCGAGTTCGGCGGCCAACGGCTCCACAGTCTGCTGACAGCGCACCCGGTCGGCCGCGTACACCGCGGTCGCGCCGAAGGCCAGCAGCTGATCGGTGAGCGCCTCGGCCTGCGCACGGCCCCTCTTGTCCAGCGGCCGCTGGCGGTCGTCGCCGGAGAACCGGGAACGACGCCCAGCGGTACCGTGCCGCACGATCAACACCGTTTCGGTGTCCGCAGGCTGCTTGGCGAACCGCCGCAATATCTTCCGGTCGTAGGCATACTGCAGTTCCTTCATGGCGGCATCGACCGGTAGCCAGACCAGGTCGTCGACCTCGTGATTGGGCACGAAGTCACCGCCCACCGCCCGCGCGGCCCAGTACCGCACCTTCTTGACGCCCTGGGTGACCGGATAGCGGACCGCTCCCAGCCGACGGCCCAGGTGTGCGTGCTGGCCGGTCTCCTCCAGGATCTCCCGTACGGCTGTCACCGGTTCGGTCTCACCGGGATCGACTTTGCCCTTGGGCAGTGACCAGTCGTCGTAGCGCGGGCGGTGGATGAGGGCCACTTCGACGGTATTGCGCCGTGTCCGCCACAGCACCGCACCGGCGGCGTGGACGACCTTGTCCACCGTCCCGGAGCCATTCGACACTGTCGTTTCGAGCACCTTGCACTCCTGCAGGTCAATTCGGGCTTCGTGGGCGGTGGTGGGCCGCCGGACATCAGGGATTGCGATGTCGGTCCATCAACGACGCCTGGTGATCGCGCACCGTGGCGCCGGCCTGCGGTTCCGCCGTCCACTGACCGTCTGGCCCGAGCTCCCAACAGCGGGTCGCCGGATCCATTGCCGAGTCGAACACATCGCTCAGTTGTGCGGCCAGCCGTGGATTCTTCACCTGCACCATCACTTCGACCCGGCGATCCAGATTGCGGTGCATCATGTCGGCGCTGCCGATCCAGAATTCGTCGATGGCGCGGAAGTGGATGATGCGGGAGTGCTCCAGGAATCGGCCGAGAATCGATCGGACGAGGATGTTTTCGGAGAAACCCTCCACTCCGGGCCGCAGTGCGCAGATTCCGCGGACGAACAACTCGACTCGCACTCCGGCTCGAGAGGCGCGATAGAGCGCATCGATCACCTGCTCGTCGACCAGTGAGTTGAGCTTGAGCCTGATCCGGCCGTTGCCGGAATCGCGGTGTGCCGCGACCTCGCGTTCGATGCGTTCGATGATCCCGGTCCGTACACCGTGCGGGGCCACCAACAGGTTGCGGTAGGCGACTTTCCGCGAATAGCCGGTCAACGAGTTGAACAGGTCGGTCAGGTCGGCACCGATGTCCGGGTCGGCGGTGAGCAGACCCACATCTTCGTAGAGACGCGCGGTCTTGGAGTTGTAGTTGCCCGTGCCGATATGGCAGTACCGCCGGATCGTCGAGCCCTCGCGGCGCACGACGAGGCAGACCTTGCAATGGGTCTTCAGACCGATCAGCCCGTACACCACGTGCACACCGGCCTGCTCCAGCTTGCGCGCCCACTTGATATTGGCCTGCTCGTCGAACCGGGCCTTGATCTCGACAAGAGCCACCACCTGCTTGCCGGCCTCGGCGGCGTCGATCAGCGCGGTGACGATCGGTGAATCGCCGGAGGTGCGGTACAGCGTCTGCTTGATCGCCAGCACGCCCGGGTCGGCGGCCGCCTGCTCGATGAACCGTTGCACGCTGGTGGCGAATGAGTCGTAGGGGTGGTGTACCAGCACATCGCCCTCGCGCAGGGTGGCGAAAATGCTTTTGGGGGTTTCCCGTTCGGCGAACGCCGGGTGGGTGGCCGGGACGAAGGTACGGTCCTTGAGATCGGGCCGGTCCTGGCCGTAGACCTGCCACAGCGACGACAGGTCCAGCAGGCCGGGCACCTCGATGACGTCACCGGGGTCCACGTCGAGTTCGCGCAGCAACAGCTCCAGCATGTGCTCGGTCATGTCATCGGCGACCTCAAGGCGCACCGGCGACCCGAACCGGCGCCGCGCCAACTCGCGTTCCAAGGCCTGCAACAGATCTTCGTCGCGGTCCTCTTCGACCTCGAAATCGGCGTTGCGGGTGATACGGAACGCGTGATGCTCGACGATCTCCATGCCGGGGAACAACACCGGTAGGAACGCCGCGATCAACTCCTCCATCGGCAGGAAGCGGACCTCGCCACGGCTGTCGCCGCCGCTGGCGCCGGCATCGAGTTCGACGAAACGGTCGACGTTGTCGGGGACTTTGACCCGCGCGAAGTGACTTCCGCCGTCCTCGGGACGCTTGACCGTCACCGCCAGGTTCAGGCTGAGCCCGCTGACGAACGGGAACGGGTGCGCCGGGTCGACCGCCAGCGGCGTCAGCACCGGGAACACCTGCTCGTGGAAGTACACCGACAACTGGTCACGTTCGGCCGGCAGCAGGTCGGCCCACGTCACGACGTGGATGCCTTCGGCGGCCAGCGCCGGACGGACCGAGTCGAGGAACACCCGTGCGTGGCTGGTGGCGATCTGCTGGGTCTGCTCGCCGATGCGGCGCAGTTGCTCACGCGGGGTCAGGCCGTCGGCCGAGCGCACCGACAAGCCCATCTCGTCACGGCGTTTGAGGCCGGCGACCCGGACCATGTAGAACTCGTCGAGATTGGAAGCGAAGATCGCCAGGAACTTGGCGCGCTCCAAGAGCGGCAATGAGGTGTCGGCGGCCAGCGCCAACACCCGCGCGTTGAAGTCCAGCCAGCTCAGTTCACGGTTGAGGTAGCGGTCCGCGGGCAGTTCGTCGTCATCGGCGGCCGGAAGACTCTCGGTGGCAGCGGGTGGGGCGGTCGGAGCGGCGTCGTGCGGGCGCCAGTCGGTCGTGTCGGCACGCGCCTCGGTGAGTTCGCTGCCCTCAATTTCGTCCACGGGGAAATCATTACTCATCCCGCGTGGTGCTGCCACCGGACTTGGCGTGCGCGAGTGCGCGGGCCGTTGCCGTGCCGACTCCGAGCCGCCGCGCTACCGCCAGATCTTCCGGGGTGTCGATGTCGCAGCGCAGCCCGGGCCAAGCGCCGGTGAGCTCCAGCGCACCTGACTGCCGGTGCCGATTCGAGGAGTCCCGGCCGAAGCGGGGGTCCAGGGCGGTGCCGAATGCGAAAAGCGCCGCAGTGCCCATCCCATGCCGGTCGGCGACGAAGCTGCGCTGGTGTGTCCGTGCGGCGGCGATCGCCTCGTCCAGTTCGTAGGATTGCAGAGCCGGTAAATCACCCTGCAACACAACGATATTCGGCACCGAACCGCTCACCGCGGCTTCGGCTGCGGTGAGCGCGTTGTTCAGCGGGTCGCCGTGGCCATCCGGAGTCGGATCCTCCAGCACCTCGGCGCCCAGCTCGGCGGCCGCCGCGGCGGCCGCCTCATCGGGGGTGACCACGGTGATGTGTTCCAATCCCCGCGCGGCCGACGCCGCGCTGATGGTGTCCACCAGCATGGCCAGCACCACGGCCTCGCGCAGCGGCGCCGGAAACGCCGGCGCCAGCCTGGTCTTGGCCACGCTGAGCCGTTTGACGGCGATGATCAGACCGATACCGGATTCTTCGGCCTGTGTTGACTGCACAACAGACATCCTGCCAGCGTCGGGTTCGGCGGCTCGCGCGTTAGGGTGATGCGCCTATAGGGAGGTGGTGTGCGATGGTCGGCACCGAGGGCACGGTCGCGGTGATGGGCGCGGGTGCGTGGGGCACGGCTCTGGCCAAGGTGCTCGCCGACGCCGGCAGCGAAGTCAGGCTCTGGGCACGCCGGCCCGACATCGCCGCGCAGATCAACGACACGCGACACAACCCCGCCTACCTGCCGGGCTTCGCGGTACCGGACGCGGTACGCGCCACCAGTGATCCGGCCGAGGCGCTGGACGGCTTGACCACCGTGGTGCTGGCCGTGCCGGCGCAGACCATGCGGGCCAACCTGCAGGCATGGACGCCGCACCTGACCGACAGCGCCACCCTGGTGAGCGTCGCCAAGGGCATCGAACTGGGCACGCTGATGCGGATGAGCCAGGTGATCGCGGCGGTGACGGGATTCGACCCCGGTCAGGTCGCGGTGGTGTCCGGTCCCAACCTGGCGGCGGAGATCGCCGCCGGGCAGCCCGCGGCCACCGTGGTCGCCTGCACTGACTCCGGCCGGGCGGTGGCGCTGCAGCGGATGCTCAACACCGGCTACTTCCGGCCTTACACCAACGCCGACGTCATCGGCACCGAGATCGGCGGCGCCTGCAAGAACGTCATCGCGTTGGCCTGCGGAATGGCGGCCGGAGTGGGCTTGGGTGAGAACACGGCGGCCGCCATCATCACCCGGGGCCTGGCCGAGATCATTCGCCTGGGAGTCGCGCTGGGCGCCAAGGGCGCCACCCTGGCCGGCCTGGCCGGCGTGGGCGATTTGGTGGCCACCTGCACATCGCCGCATTCGCGCAACCGCTCGTTCGGCGAGCGGCTCGGCCGGGGCGAGGAGATGCCGCCGGTACCCGGGTCGACGGGGCTGTCGAGCACCACAGACGGCCATGTGGTCGAAGGGGTGACGTCGTGCCAGTCGGTGCTGGCGCTGGCCTCGAGCTACGACGTGGAGATGCCGCTGACCGACGCCGTGCACCGGGTCTGTCACAAGGGTTCGTCGGTCAGCGAGGCGGTGGCGCTGCTGCTGGGCCGTCGCACCAAACCGGAGTGAGCCGCGCCCGTTTGATGGGGCGGTCCAGCTTCGCCTCTCCTCCGTCGAGGCTCGCTAACCGCCCGGGTTTATGGGGCGGTCCAGCTTCGCCTCTCCTCCGTCGAGGCTCGCTAACCGCCCGGTACCCTCTGGCGTGTGAATTCCCACGAACGCACCCGCGTGGCCGTCGTCTTCGGTGGCCGCAGTAGCGAGCACGCCATCTCCTGCGTCTCGGCGGGCAGCATCCTGCGCAACCTGGACCCGCAACGCTTCGAGGTCGTCGCAGTAGGCATCACCCCGGAGGGGGCGTGGGTGCTCACCGACGGTGACCCGGAAACGCTGGCGATCACCGACCGGCAACTGCCGGCGGTCAGTGCGGCCTCGGGCGCCGAACTGGCGCTGGCGGCCGACCCGCAGCGGGCCGGTCAGCTGGTCGCGTTCTCCGCTGCCGGGCCCGCAGAGGTGCTGGAGTCGGTCGACGTGGTGTTTCCGGTGCTGCACGGCCCCTACGGCGAGGACGGCACCGTGCAGGGACTGCTGGAGTTGGCCGGGGTGCCGTATGTCGGTGCCGGCGTGCTGGCCAGCGCGGCGGGCATGGACAAGGAGTTCACCAAGAAGCTGCTGGCCGCCGACGGCCTGCCGATCGGCCCCTACGCGGTGTTGCGGGCCGCCCAGCAGACCTTGTCCATCGACGATCGGGAGCGGCTGGGGCTGCCGCTGTTCGTCAAACCCGCGCGCGGCGGGTCCTCGATCGGGGTCAGCCGGGTGACGTCGTACGACGAGCTGCCCGCAGCGATCGCCGAGGCACGCCGGCACGACCCGAAGGTCATTGTCGAGGCCGCGATCGTCGGCCGGGAAATCGAATGCGGGGTACTGGAGTTCCCCGACGGCACGGTGGCCGCCAGCACGGTGGGGGAGATCCGGGTGGCCGGCGTGGCTGACCGTGACGACTCGTTCTACGACTTCGCCACCAAGTACCTCGACGATGCGGCCGAACTCGACGTGCCCGCCAAGATCGCCGACGAGGTCGCCGAAGCCGTGCAGCAGTTGGCGATTCGGGCGTTCGCCGCGCTGGACTGCCAAGGGCTGGCCCGGGTGGACTTCTTCCTGACCGATGCCGGCCCGGTGATCAACGAGATCAACACCATGCCCGGGTTCACCATGATCTCGATGTACCCGCGGATGTGGTCGGCCAGCGGCGTCGACTACCCAACGCTGCTGGCGACGATGGTCGACACCGCCCTGGCCCGCGGGGTCGGATTGCGTTAGCCCCTTTTGCAGCGAGTGTGCGTGTCCCCGGCCGACACGCCGCGGGCGCAAGCGTTTTTGCGCACGTTCACTAGGCCGGTGGGCCCGGCCTGATCGGCACCGCGTCCACGGTCTCGGCGATCAGATCCGACACCTCCTGAATCGGCGTGGGCCCTGACCCCGGCGGCAGTGTCAGCGCCAGATAGATCTTCCGGTCCACCACATACCAGGTGGCGCGCTCGCCTTCGCGGACCTCGAACCACTGCACGTGATCGACCACCTGGATGGGTGAGCCCACCACGAAGTCGGCCGGCCGGTCCAGCCCGCAGCGCAGCACCACCGCCTCGCCGTCGTCGGCGGTCCAGGCCGCGGCGCCCTGCGGCGCCGGTGCGGCGAGCTCGGCGCGCTGGTAGTCGCCCAGCTGTGGCGGCAGCGCGTCGAGGATGGCACGGCAGTCCGCGCTGTCGGCGTGCGGGGCCGGCACTGTCGCGACCGGGACCGGTGCAGCCGGTCGCTTGCCCGGCTGGTGGAGCGCGGCGACCGTCAGCGCCGCCAATACCGCGGCGATGGCGACCACCAGTGCAACGATCAGCGCGAGTCGCGGCGGTCCGTCCGCGTCGTTCTCCGGATTGGTCAAGGCCCGCCTACCGTTCTGATCACACCTACACTCCAGGCTGTGCGCGGTAACGAGCCCACGCTGGGTCAGCTTGGAGAGTTTCCCATGATCGACCGGCTGGTGGGCGGGCGACGTCAGCCCGCCACCACGCAGCTGGGCCCCGGGGACGATGCGGCGGTGGTGCAGTGCGCCGACGGCCGGGCCGTGGTGTCCACCGACATGCTGGTGGAAGGCCGGCACTTCCGGCTGGACTGGTCAACCCCACAGCAGGTCGGGCGCAAGGCGATCGCGCAGAACGCGGCCGATATCGAGGCGATGGGTGCGCGCCCCACCGCGTTCGTCGTCGGTTTCGGTGCGCCGGCCCGAACTCCTGCCGCCGACGCCGCCGCACTGGCCGACGGGATGTGGGCCGAGGCGGAGCGCCTGGGGGCGGGCGTGGCCGGTGGTGATCTGGTCCAGGCCGACTGCTGGGTGGTGTCGGTGACGGCGCTGGGGGACCTGGGCGGTCGGATGGCGGTGCTGCGGTCTGGAGCGCGGCCCGGGGCGACGCTGGCGGTGGCCGGGGAGCTGGGCCGCTCGGCGGCGGGGCTGCGGCTGTGCAGTGACGGCGTGGGCTCAGCGGAATTTGCGGAGCTGAGGCGGCGGCATCTGGTCCCGGAGCCGCCGTACGGGCAGGGCACGGCGGCGGCCGACGCGGGGGCGCAGGCAATGACCGATGTCTCCGACGGCCTGATCGCCGATCTGGGGCACCTGGCCGCCGCGTCGCAGGTGACGTTGGACGTGTCCACGGCGGCGCTGGAGCCCGATTACCGTGCCGTGGCCCCCGCGGCTGCCGCCGTCGGTGCCGATGCGTGGTCGTGGGTGCTGGGCGGGGGAGAAGACCATGCCCTGGTCGCCGCGTTCTCTGGTGTGGTGCCCTCCGGTTGGCGGGCCATTGGGCAGGTGCTGGCGGGGCCGGCGCGGGTGCTGGTCGACGGGGCGGTGTGGGACGGGGAGGCGGGCTGGCAGTCGTTTGATTCCGGCGCCCCATTACGTTGAGACACCATGACTGCGCGTCCACTTCCTGAACTTGTCGAAAGCGGTTGGGCCAGTGCGCTGGCGCCGGTGACCGATCAGGTCGCTTCGATGGGACAGTTTCTGCGGGAGGAGGTCGCGGCCGGACATCGCTATCTGCCGGAGGGGAAAAACGTACTGCGCGCGTTCACCTTTCCCTTCGACCAGGTCCGCGTGCTGATCGTCGGACAGGACCCGTACCCGACGCCCGGTCATGCGGTGGGTCTGAGCTTCTCGGTCGCTCCGCACGTGCGCCCGCTGCCGCGCAGTCTGGAGAACATCTTCACCGAGTACACCGCGGATCTGGGCTATCCGAAGCCGTCCAACGGCGATCTGTCCGTGTGGGCGCAGCGAGGCGTGCTGCTGCTCAACAGGGTGCTCACCGTGCGGCCGGGCACCCCGGCATCACATCGCGGCAAGGGCTGGGAGGCCGTCACCGAATGTGCGATCCGCGCGTTGGTGGCCCGCAGTCAGCCGATGGTGGCGATCCTGTGGGGACGCGACGCGGGCACGCTCAAGCCGATGCTGTCGGACACCTGCGTCGCGATCGAGTCACCGCACCCGTCGCCGCTGTCGGCGTCGCGCGGGTTCTTCGGATCGCGGCCGTTCAGTCGCGCCAACGAGCTGCTGGCGCAGATGGGCGCCGAGCCGATCGACTGGCGACTGGAGTAATACGGCTCAGGCAGTCGCGCACACCGGCGTAGGAGGGACGGGTGTCCCGCCACGCGGTCTAAAGAGCGGACTCAGCCGCGGGAGACCTTGCCGGCCTTGATGCACGAGGTGCAGGCGTTCAGGCGCTGCTTGTTGCCGCCGGGACGAGCGGCGTGCACGACCTGAACGTTCGGGTCCCACCGGCGGCTGGTCCGACGGTGCGAGTGGGACACCGACTTGCCGAAGCCGGGGCCCTTTCCGCAGATATCGCACACGGCAGCCATATGTGACACTCCTCAAAACGTCTGCTTGAGGGCCAACGACCTCAGCGGGTGGCCCGACAACCTGATCAGGATACCCGCCCGGCGGGGCAACCACCAAAACGCCCCATTCCGGCCGGACGTACGTGACCTGTGCTGTCGCCGGGAGTGATTAGGCTTGCGGCCACCGGAGGTGGCGGCAGGAAGGTGGGTGGAGGTGGGCAACCCCGATCGTCGGCTGGATGCGGCGACCCTGCGGGACTGGGCACACACTGCCGTCGGAGACCTGATCACCCACACCGACGAGATCAACCAGCTCAACGTGTTCCCGGTCGCCGATTCCGACACCGGAACCAACATGCTGTTCACCATGCGTTCGGCCCTGGCTGAGGCCAACACCGAGGCCGGCTCGGGCCAAGTGGGCCGGGTCGCGGCCGCGCTGTCATCCGGGGCGTTGCACGGTGCGCGCGGCAACTCCGGGGTGATTCTGTCGCAGATCCTGCGCGGCCTGGCCGATGTGACCGCGGCCGACACGGTAGTCAGCGTCATCGACGCCGCGCTGCTGGGCGCCGGTCTGCGGCACGGGGTCGAGCTGGTGATCACCTCGATGGGCGGCCGGGAGGTCCCTGGCACCATCGTGTCGGTGCTGCAGGCTGCCGCCGCAGCCGTCGAGCGGAGCGCGGCGCAGGGGGCCGAGTTGGGCCCGGCGCTGGTGGCCGGCACCGATGCGGCGGCCGAGGCGCTGGAGGCGACCACCGCACAGCTTGACGTGCTCGCCGAGGCCGGGGTGGTCGACGCGGGCGGCCGCGGGCTACTGGTGCTGCTCGACGCGCTGCGCTCGACGATCACCGGACAGGCGCCGGTTCGCGCGGTGTATCAACCGTCTCCCCGGCCCCGGCCGCCGGAAGCGGGCACCGAGGCACCCGCGCCGCAGTTCGAGGTGATGTACCTCCTCGGCGAGTGCAGCCCCGAAGACACCGAAGCCCTGCGTGAACGGCTGACCCAGCTCGGCGACTCGGTCGCGATCGCGACCTCGGGGGTGGTCGGCGGGTATTCCGTGCACGTCCATACCGACGACGCCGGTGCGGCCGTTGAGGCCGGCCTGGCCTTCGGCCGGCCGCGACGGATCCAGATCTCGGCCCTGGCCGGGGCCACCGGCCCGTCCCCGGGCAGCTGGGCACGGGAGCGTGCGGTGCTGGCCGTGGTCGACGGCGACGGCGCCGAGGTGCTGTTCGACTCCGAAGGCGCCTGCGTGCTGCGGCCCGACCCGCACAGTGCCGAGCCGGTCATGATGGTCACCGCCCAGCAGCTGTTGCGGGCGGTGGTGGACACCGGCGCAGCCCAGGTGATGCTGCTGCCCAACGGCTATGTCGCCGCCGAGGAGTTGGTGGCGGGCTGTACGGCGGCCATCGGCTGGGGTATCGACGTGGTGCCGGTGCCGACTGGCTCGATGGTGCAGGGATTGTCCGCCCTGGCGGTTCACGATCCGGGCCGGCCGGTGGTCGATGACGGCTACACCATGGCCCGGGCAGCCGGCAGCACCCGGCTCGGATCGGTCCGGGTGGCTACCGAACAGGCGCTGACCTGGGCCGGTGCCTGCCAGCCGGGTGACGGCCTGGGCATCGCCGGCGACGAGGTTCTGATCGTGGCCCGCGATGTCGGCGCGGCGGCGATCGGTCTGATCGATCTGCTGCTGGCGGCCGGCGGTGAGCTGGTGACGGTGTTGTTCGGGGCCGGTTTCGATGGGGAGATCATGGATGTCTTGGCCCGGCACGTGCACGATCAGCACCCGGGAACCGAACTGGCGACCTACTTCACCGGCCATCGGGGGGACGCGCTGCTGATCGGGGTCGAGTAGCGATGGTCACGTTGGCCGACCGGCTGGACTGCGTGGTGGGTTCTGATGCCGCCGGCAAACTCGACGAGTTCTTCGGCATCCGTACCGTCGACGACCTGCTGCGGCACTACCCGCGCAGCTACGTCGAGGGCGCAACGAAACGCGGCCTCGACGACGCCCAGGCGCTCGAAGGCGAACACATCACGCTGGTCGACACCATTGCCACCGCCGTGGCCAAACCGATGAGGACTCAGCCGGGCCGGCGACCCAACGAATACCTGGTGATCACCCTGGGCAGCGGCCAGAAAAAGGTCAGCGCCACGTTCTTCAACGCGCGCGGCCTGAAATACAAACTCACCCCCGGGACCCGGGTGATGCTGTCCGGCGAGGTGGGCTATTTCAAGCGCAAGCTGCAACTGACCCATCCCGACTTCCTCATCCTGGACGCGCCGGACAAGGACAACTTCGGCAGTGACTCGCTGCGCAACATCGCCGATGCGTCTCAGGCGATCAGCGGCGAAGTGCTGCAGTCGGAGTTCGAACGGGCCTGCTATCCGATCTACCCGGCCAGCACCAAATTGCAGAGCTGGGACATCTTCGCCTGTGTGCGACAGGTTCTCGAAGTGCTCGACCCAGTACCGGATCCGCTGCCGGCCGCATTGCTGGCCGAACGCGGCCTGATCGGCGAGGACGAGGCGCTTCGCGCGATCCACTTGGCCGAGAGCGCTGCCCAGCGGGCGCGGGCCCGGGAGCGACTGACCTTCGACGAGGCGGTCGGGCTGCAGTGGGCGCTGGCTATCCGCCGCAACGGCGAGCTCTCCGAGTCCGGGCCGCCGGCCCCGGCCCGTACCGACGGGTTGGCCGCGGAAATGGCGGCGCGGCTGCCCTTCGAGCTGACAGCAGGTCAGCAAGAAGTGCTCGGTGTATTGCGATCTGAACTGGCCGCAACCCGCCCGATGAACCGGATGCTTCAGGGCGAAGTCGGTTCCGGTAAGACGATCGTGGCACTGCTGGCGATGCTGCAGATGGTCGACGCGGGTTATCAGTGCGCGCTGCTTGCTCCGACCGAAGTGCTTGCCGCCCAGCATGTCCGGTCGATTCGAGACATGCTCGGACCGCTGGCCCTGGGGGGACAGCTCGGCGGCGCGGACAACGCCACCGCGGTGGCGTTGCTCACCGGGTCGATGTCGGCGCCCGCCAAGAAGCAGGTCCGTGCTGAGATCACCAGCGGCACAGCCGGGATCGTGGTCGGTACGCATGCCCTGCTGCAGGACGCCGTGGCGTTTCACAACCTGGGCATGGTGGTCATCGACGAGCAGCATCGCTTCGGCGTGGAACAGCGAGACCAATTGCGCGCCAAGGCGCCCGAGGGCATCACCCCGCATCTGCTGGTGATGACCGCCACGCCGATCCCGCGGACCGTCGCGCTGACCGTCTACGGCGATCTGGAGACTTCCACGCTGCGTGAGCTGCCCCGTGGGCGCCAGCCGATCCGGTCCTCGGTGATCTTCGAAAAGTCCAAACCGGCCTGGCTGCAGCGGGCCTGGCAGCGCATCCGCGAGGAGGTCGCAGCCGGCCGGCAGGCATATGTGGTGGCGCCGCGCATCGATGAGACCGACGAATCTGCGCAGGCCGGTGAACAAGAGCAGGGCGAGGCCCGCCCGTCGGCGACGGCGGTAGACCTCTACCAGCGCCTGGGAGCCGGGCCGCTGGCCGGATTGCGGCTCGGTTTGATGCATGGCCGGTTGTCCGCTGACGAGAAGGACGCGGTGATGAGCGCGTTCCGAGCGGGGACGGTGGACGTGCTGGTGTGCACCACCGTGATCGAGGTGGGCGTCGATGTGCCGAACGCGACGGTGATGGTGGTGGCCGATGCCGACCGGTTCGGCATCAGCCAGCTGCACCAGCTGCGCGGACGGATCGGGCGTGGCGAGCACGCCAGCCTGTGCCTGCTGGTCACCGCGGCCGCCGAGGGCTCCCGGGCCGGCAAGCGACTGGAGGCCGTGGCCGGCACGCTGGACGGGTTCGCGCTGGCCGATCTGGATCTGCGGGAGCGCGGTGAAGGAGATGTGCTGGGCCGCAACCAATCCGGTTGGCGCGGTGGCCTGAAGTTGTTGTCACTGGCCGACCACGGCGAGGTCATCGAGGCGGCCAGGGCGTGGTGCGACAGGGCCTTCGCAGCCAACCCGGGTGATCCGGGCCCAACGGCGCTCGCTGCGCAGTTCACCGACATCGAGTACCTGGACAAGGCATGAACCCGAATCGCAAGACCCTGCTGTGGCTGGCCGTGGCGGCGGTGCTCGCCGTACTGGTGGCCTACCAGACGGTGTCTGCAGTGGGGCATCGCAGCCGTGCCCTGGCCGCGCAGGCGGGCATGCCCATCGTGGCGCCCGGCACCGATGTCCTGGCCGGCATCACGGTGGTTCCGGCCCGCACCCACCGCTACGACTACCGTCGCTCGCTGTTCGGCGACGCCTGGGATGACGACAACGACGCACCGGGCGGACACAACGGTTGCGACACCCGCGACGACATCCTGAACCGCGATCTCGTGGACATCACCCACGTGTCGACCAAACGCTGCGCCGGCGCGGTGGCCAGCGGAACCCTGCATGACCCTTACACCAACGCCGTCGTCGCCTTCACCCGCGGCGCGAAGGTCGGTGAGGCGGTGCAGATCGACCACATCGTGCCGCTGGCCTACGCCTGGGACATGGGTGCCTCCGCCTGGCCGTATCGCCAGCGGTTGCGCTTCGCCAACGACCCCGCCAACCTGCTGGCGGTCGCCGGGCAGGGCAACCAGGACAAGGGCGACGCCGGCCCGGGGCAGTGGATGCCGCCGAACAGATCGTTCGCCTGCCAGTACGCCGTCGCCTACCTAGCGGTCCTGCGGGGCTACGCACTGCGGCTCGATCAGCCGTCAGCCGACGTGCTGCGCGAGGCCGCGGCCACCTGCCCGACCGGTTAGTCGCGCGGACGGAATCAGATACCGGCGTAGGTCAGCGGGTCTTCCCGCACCCGAGTGCCGTCATTGAGCCCGCCCAGGCTCGCCATGTGCTCGTCGGCCAGCTCGAAGCCGAACACGTCGAGGTTGGCCGCGATGCGCTCCGGCTGGGCCGACCGGGGGATCACCACGTTGCCCAGTTGCAGACTCCACCGGATCAGCACCTGCGCCGGGGTCTTGCCGTACTCGCCGGCGATAGCCGTCACCGTCGGATGGTCGAGCAACCGGCCCACCGCCAGCGGGCTGTAAGCCTCCGTGACGATGCCGCGCTCGGCGTTGGCGGCACGCAGCTCCGCCTGGTTGAGCAGCGGGTGCAGCTCGATCTGGTTGACCGACGGCGTCTCGAACGCCAGGTCGATCACGTCGTCGAGGTTTTCCGAGGTGAAATTGCACACCCCGATGGACCGGGCCAGTCCCAGCTCCCGGAGCTGGATCAGCCCGCCGAAGCTGTCGACGTACATGCCCAGCGACGGAGCCGGCCAGTGGATCAGGTAGAGGTCCACATAGTCCATTCCGAGCCGCTCCAGGCTTCCCTTGCAGGCTTCGATGGCGGCGGTCAGCCCCTGGTCGGCGTTCGCCAGCTTGGTGGTGACGAACACCTCATCGCGGGGGATCCCCGATGCGGCGATCGCCCGGCCCACCGCGGCCTCGTTGCCGTACACCTTGGCGGTGTCGATCAACCGGCAGCCCAGCTCGAGCGCGGTCGAGACCGCCCGCTCGGTTTCGGCGTCGGACAATTCGGCCACCCCGATGCCCAGCGTCGGCATGGTGCGGTCGTCGTTGAGGGTGACCGAAGGGATCGCAGTGCCCGACGTCATTTCACCTACCTGTGTAATCGAAGGTTCGCGGATCGGGTCCCAGTCGGGCGCCGTCGTCAAGCGAGGATATCTCGGCCATCTCTCCTGTGCCGAGTTCGAAGTCGAAGACGTCGAAATTGCCGACGATGCGCTCCGGGTGGACCGATTTCGGAATCACAATATTACCCAGTTGGAGATGCCACCGGATCAGCACCTGCGCCGGTGTCTTGTCGCAACGGCGCGCCACCTCGGTGACCTTCGGATGCGCCAGCAGCGAACCCCGACCCAGCGGCGCCCAGGCTTCGGTGGCGATCCCGAGGCGAGCGTGCACCTCACGCAGTTCGGCTTGGTTGAAGCGCGGATGTAGCTCGACCTGGTTGACGACAGGCACGATCCCAGTTCCGTCGATGAGCGTCTCGAGGTGTTCAGGCGCGAAGTTGCTCACCCCGATCGAGCGGATCCGGCCCTGATCCCGCAGGTGGGCCAGCGCCCGGAAGGTCTCGACGAATTTGCCGCGGGCCGGCAACGGCCAGTGGATCAGGTAGAGGTCCAGGCATTCCAGGCCGAGCCGGTCCATGCTCGCCTCGAATGCCCTCAGCGTCGAGTCGTAGCCCTGATCGGAGTTCCACACCTTGGTGACCACGTACACCTGGTCGCGCGGCAACCCTGATGCCGCGACGGCACGACCGATCTCCCGCTCGTTTCCGTACAGGGCCGCAGTGTCGAGGTGGCGGTATCCGGCCGCAAGTGCGGTACTGACCGCCTGCTCGGTCTCGGCGGGCGAAATCTTGTAAACCCCGAAACCGACGCTGGGGATGGAATTACCGTCGTTGAGCGTGACCGAGCGCAAGTTATCTCCAGCAGCCATGACACGAAGTCTGCCAGGCGACCCCGGTTCCGGACCGGGTGCGCGATGGACCGACCAGCTGCGGAGCACCCTCATGACCGTCGGCATGAAGGCGGTTCCGATGCTGCCTATCGGGGTACAGCGGGCGCTGACCGGCGGACGGTCGGTGACCATCGACGGCACGACGTTGGACCCCACCCTGCGGTTGACGCTGGCCGCGCAGCGCGCGATGGGCATCAACGGCTTGGTCATCGGCGACGACGCGGATGCTTCCCGCGCCCGGCTACGCGAGACGACCGCCGGGCTCGGCGGCGGCGATATCCACGTCGACGTTCGCGACATCGTGTTCCCCGGACCGGCCGGCGACATCACCGCCCGGCACTACCGTCCGGTCGGTGGTGGTGCCAAGCCGCTGCTGGTCTTCTACCACGGTGGCGGATTCGTGATCGGCAACCTGGACAGTCACGACGCGATCTGCCGGTTGACCTGCCGGGACGGTGACATCGCGGTGCTCTCGGTGGACTACCGGCTGGCGCCCGAGCATCCCGCACCGGCGGCGCTCGACGATGCCTTTGCCGCATTCCGATGGGCCCATGACCACGCCGCGGAGCTGGGTGGCATCCCGGGACGGGTTGCCGTCGGTGGGGACAGCGCCGGCGGCAACCTGGCCGCCGCGGTGGCACTGCTGGCACGTGATGAGGGGGGACCGGCGCCCATCCTGCAGTGGCTGATCTACCCGGTGACCGACCAGACCGCCCAGACCCGCTCACGGACGCTGTTCGGCGACGGCTTCCTGCTGACCAAGCACGACATCGAATGGTTCACCAGCCAATACGTGGGCACCTCGAAGCTGGACCCGACCGACCCGCGGGTGTCGCCGTTGCTGGCCGGCGACCTGTCCGGGTTGCCGCCCGCGCTGGTCGTGGTCGCCGGTTTCGACCCGCTGCGTGACGAGGGCGAATTGTTCGCGGCGGCGCTGCGTGACGCCGGAGTGGTGGTCGACCTGCGGCGGATGCGGTCGCTGACGCACGGCTTCATCAATCTGTTCGGCCTGGGCGGCGGCAGCGCCACCGGCACCTCCGAGTTGATCTCGGCACTGCGCGCCCACCTCAGCCGCGGCTGAGGCTCCCGGCCCACGCCGGTACGCTGAACCGCAAAACCGACCACCGAAGACGAGGACCAACCGACTGTGGCCAGCAAACCCAAACGCCCCGGCGTCTCCGGCTTGAGGGCCGGCGACCAGAAACGCAACCTCGCTATGCAGATCGGGCTCGTCGCCATCGTGGTGGTCTTCGCGGTGGGACTCATCGGCTACATCGTGGTGTCCAACGGTCACAAGAAGGGCGCCGGCGCCGGCGAGGCGATCCGGGTCACCTCGAGCAAGCTGGTCACCAAGGACGGGACCGATGAACCCAAGGCCGTGCTGACCTTCTACGAGGACTTCCTCTGCCCGGCCTGCGGCAACCTGGAGCGGGCGTTCGGCCCGACGGTGTCGCGGCTGATCGACAGCGGGGCGATCGCCGCGGACTACCACATGGTCGCGATCCTGGACCGGCCGCAGAACGACAACTACTCCTCGCGCGCCGGTGCCGCCGCCTACTGCGTCGCCGACGAGAACAACGACGCCTTCCGGCGGTTCCACACCGCGCTCTACACCGAGCAGCTGCAGCCGTCGGAGATCGGGACCGAGTTTCCCGACAACAAGCGTCTGATCGAACTGGCCCGCCAAGCCGGCGCCGCCGGCACTGTTCCGGCGTGTATCAACAGTGGGAAGTACCTCAAGATGGTGGGCGGTATGGCCCAGGCCGGCGGCATCCACGCCACTCCCACGCTGCGCATCAACGGCGAGGACTACCGCCCCTCGACTCCCGAAGCCCTGGTCTCCAAGATCCGCGAGATCGTCGGTGACCTACCGGGCATGGACGTACCGGCCCAGGAGTCGTGACCATCACGGCTTCGGCGGTCGAACCGCCCGAACAGGCGGTGCCGGTGGCGGCGTCCCGGGCTTGGGCGGTGCTCATCGGCGGAGTCATCGGGCTGGCCGCCTCGGTCACGTTGACCGTCGAGAAGATCAAGCTGCTCACGGACTCGGGGTACGTGCCGTCGTGCAACCTCAACCCGGTGCTGTCCTGCGGATCGGTGATGGTCACCCCGCAGGCCTCCGTGCTGGGTTTCCCCAACCCGCTGATGGGGATTGTCGCCTTCACCGTGGTGGTCGTCACCGGCGTGCTGGCGGTGACGAAAGTGCCTTTGCCGCAGTGGTATTGGACTGGCTTGATGCTCGGCACGCTGGCGGGAGCCGGGTTTGTGCACTGGCTGATCTTCCAGAGTCTCTACCGGATCGGCGCGTTGTGCCCGTACTGCATGGTGGTCTGGGCGGTCACGCTGTTCCTGCTGGTGATATTCGCAGGCATGGCATTCGAGTCAGGTTCTGTACGCAAGAATTTGCAGCATTTGCACCGGTGGCGGTGGACGCTGACTGCGTTATGGTTTATCGCGTTATTCCTGTTGGTATTCATCAGATTTCAGGATTACTGGTTGACGCTGATTTAAGGGGTGCCCTGTGATCTCCAAACTGCTGGTCGCCAACCGCGGAGAGATCGCCATCCGGGCGTTTCGCGCCGCCTATGAACTGGGAATCGACACGGTGGCGGTCTACGCCTACGAAGACCGCAATTCGGTGCACCGGCTCAAAGCCGACGAGTCCTACCAGATCGGCGAGCCCGGGCACCCGGTACGCGGCTACCTGTCGGTGGAGGCGATCGTCGCCACCGCCAAACGGTGCGGCGCTGATGCGGTTTATCCCGGCTACGGCTTCCTCTCGGAGAATCCCCACCTGGCGCAAGCGTGTGCCGATGCCGGCATCACCTTCGTCGGGCCCAGCGCGGCCGTACTGGCGCTGGCCGGCAACAAGGCGCATGCCGTGGCTGCCGCCCGCGAAGCCGGGCTGCCGGTGCTGGCGGCATCGGAGCCGTCGCGTTCGGTCGACGAATTGATGTCAGCCGCAGCCGATATGTCGTTCCCGCTGTTCGTCAAGGCGGTCGCGGGTGGGGGCGGTCGCGGAATGCGACGGGTGGCCGAGATCGGCGGGCTGGCCGAGGCCATCGAAGCCGCCAGCCGGGAAGCCGAATCAGCTTTCGGTGACGCGACGGTGTACCTCGAACAGGCGGTGATCAACCCGCGCCACATCGAAGTGCAGATCCTGGCCGACACCCATGGCAACGTGGTGCATTTGTATGAGCGCGACTGCAGCGTCCAGCGCCGGCATCAGAAGGTCGTCGAGCTGGCGCCGGCTCCGAACCTGGATCCGGTGCTGCGGGAGAAGATCTGCGCCGACGCCGTGAAGTTCGCCCGGCATATCGACTACAGCTGCGCCGGCACGGTGGAATTCCTGCTCGACGAACGTGGCAACTACGTGTTCATTGAGATGAATCCGCGGATTCAGGTGGAGCACACCGTCACTGAGGAGATCACCGACGTGGACCTGGTCTCGTCTCAGCTGCGGGTCGCGGCCGGGCAGTCCCTCGATGATCTGGGGCTGCGGCAAGACGACATCGTCTTGCACGGCGCAGCACTTCAGTGCCGGATCACCACCGAGGATCCGGCCAACGGCTTCCGGCCCGACACCGGCCGGATCACCGCGTACCGCAGTCCGGGCGGGGCCGGAATCCGGCTGGACGGGGGCACCAACCTCGGCGCGGAGATCAGCCCGCATTTCGACTCGATGCTGGTCAAACTGACCTGCCGAGGCCGGGACTTTTCCACCGCCGTGAATCGGGCGCGCCGGGCGATCGCCGAATTCCGCATCCGGGGGGTTTCGACGAACATTCCGTTCCTGCAGGCGGTGCTCGACGATCCCGACTTCCGGGCCGGACACATCACCACGTCGTTCATCGATGAACGCCCGCAACTGTTGACCTCGCACGCATCGGCCGACCGCGGCACCAAGATCCTGACTTACCTGGCCGACGTCACCGTCAATCAGCCCCACGGTGCACGACCTTCGGCGGTATACCCGCGCGACAAGCTGCCCAAGGTCGATCTGTCGACTGCGCCGCCGGCGGGCTCCAAGCAACGACTGATGGCGCTGGGGCCGGAGGGATTCGCCCGTTGGATGCGGGAATCGCCCGCCGTCGGGGTTACCGAGACGACTTTCCGAGATGCGCATCAGTCACTGTTGGCTACCCGGTTGCGCACCAAGGGCCTGCTCAATGTTGCGCCGTACATCGCCCGCACCACCCCGCAGTTGCTGTCGATGGAGTGCTGGGGCGGCGCGACCTACGATGTGGCGCTGCGGTTTTTGAAGGAAGATCCGTGGGAGCGGTTGGCGGTGCTGCGTGAGTCACTGCCGAACATCTGTCTGCAGATGCTGTTGCGGGGCCGCAACACCGTCGGCTACACGCCGTATCCGGAGCTGGTGTGTTCGGCGTTCGTGCAAGAGGCGACGGCAACTGGGATTGACATCTTCCGGATCTTCGATGCGCTCAACAACGTCGACTCGATGCGCCCCGCGATCGACGCAGTGCGCGAAACCGGCAGTGCGGTAGCCGAAGTCGCCATGTGCTACACGGGCGACCTGACAAACCCTGCGGAGAATCTCTACACACTCGACTACTACCTGCGGCTGGCCGAGGAGATTGTGGATGCCGGCGCCCATGTGCTGGCCATCAAGGACATGGCCGGGTTGCTGCGCCCCGCCGCAGCCACCACGCTGGTCAGCGCGCTACGGAGTCGCTTCGACCTACCTATCCACGTTCATACCCACGACACCCCGGGTGGGCAGCTGGCTACCTATGAGGCGGCCTGGCACGCCGGCGCCGACGCCGTGGACGGGGCAGCTGCACCGCTGGCCGGCACCACCAGTCAGCCCGCGCTGAGCTCGATCGTTGCCGCAGCGGCGCACACCGATTTCGACACCGGCCTGTCGTTGTCGGCGGTATGTGACTTGGAGCCCTACTGGGAAGGGGTGCGAAAGGTCTACGCGCCGTTCGAGTCCGGGCTGGCCGGGCCGACCGGGCGGGTGTACCGTCACGAGATCCCGGGCGGTCAGCTGTCCAACCTGCACCAGCAGGCCAAGGCGCTGGGGCTGGCCGACCGGTTCGAGGAGATCGAAGCGAACTACGCCGGAGCTGATGCGGTGCTGGGTCGATTGATCAAGGTCACCCCGAGTTCGAAGGTGGTCGGTGATCTGGCGCTTGCTCTGGTCGGCGCCGGCATCACCGCCGAGGAGTTCGCGGCCGACCCGGCGCGGGTGGACATTCCCGATTCGGTGATCGGATTCCTGCGCGGGGAACTCGGGGAGCCGGCCGGTGGATGGCCGGAGCCGTTGCGCACCAAGGCGTTAGCCGGACGGGGGCCGGCGCGCGAGATGCAGCAGTTGTCCGCCGACGACGAGGCTGCGTTGACGCTCACCGGACCGAAGCGGCAGGCCACGCTGAACCGGCTGCTGTTTCCCGGACCCACAAAGGAATTCGAGGAGCATCGGGACCTCTACGGCGACACCTCACAATTGTCGGCAAACCAGTTCTTCTACGGACTGAGGCAGGGCGAGGAGCACCGGGTTCGACTCGAACGCGGCGTAGAGCTGCTGATCGGGCTCGAGGCCATCTCCGAGCCGGATGAGCGCGGCATGCGGACCGTGATGTGCATCATCAACGGTCAACTGCGGCCGGTGGAGGTGCGTGACCGCAGCATCGCCAGCGAAGTGCCGGTAGCCGAAAAGGCCGACCGCACCAAGCCGGGCCATATCGCCGCACCGTTCGCCGGCGTGGTCACCATCGGGGTGGCCGAGGGGGATCAGGTCACCGCTGGGCAGACCGTCGCCACCATCGAGGCGATGAAAATGGAGGCCGCCATCACCGCGCCGGCCGACGGGACGGTGGCGCGGGTGGCCGTTGCCGAGACCGCGCAGGTCGAAGGCGGGGATCTCCTGGTGGTGCTGAGCTGACCCGCATCGTCGGCGGTGCAGCCGGTGGACGACGCCTCGCCGTGCCACCGCGCGGTACCCGGCCAACCACCGATCGGGTGCGCGAGGCGCTGTTCAACGTGCTGGATTCCCGGATGGACCTGACCGGGATGGCGGTATTGGACCTGTATGCCGGGTCAGGGGCGCTGGGCTTGGAGGCGCTGTCGCGGGGCGCGGCGTCCGCGCTGTTCGTCGAATCGGACCGACGCGCCGCCGATGTGCTGGCCGCCAATATCGCCGCACTGCGGCTGGCCGGTGCAGTGCTGCGCCGCGGCACGGTGGCCACAGTGCTGACCGGGGGTACCGAGACGCCGGTGGATCTGGTGCTGGCCGATCCGCCCTACGAGGTCGATGCCGCCGCGATCGACGCGCTGCCCGGGTTGTTGACCGCCGGCGGCTGGGCGGTCCCGGGCACCGTCGTGGTGATCGAGCGGGCCGCCTCCAGTCCAGCGGTGGGCTGGCCGGAGGGTTGGGCAGCGTGGCCCTCGCGCCGTTACGGCGACACCCGGCTGGAGTTGGCCGAGCTCAGCTGAACTTGGGGGACCGGCGCCAGAATCGGATATCGATGCCGGCCGTCAGCCGCTGAGCCGGGCAGCCCGCCTCCCGGCACACCTGCGCAACTGTCTGCTCAGACGCGGAATCGAAGACCGCGAAGACGATCTCGTCGTCGGGGATGGCCAGGGTCGCACGGAGCCTCACTGGGGAGCCGCTGGCGGACACCGCCGCCGCGGTCTCAATGATCCGGGCGATACTGCGGCCGAGCGGCTCGTCGGTGATGGCGGGGCGGTACCACTCGGCCAGGATGTGCACCGATGACTGCCCGGCGATACCCATCGCGTCATGCTAAGCGGAAGGGATTCTCGGCGAATCGGGAATTTCCCTATCATTCGGGCAGGCCCACGGCCCGTCCGAGTTCGGCGCGCGACCGGATGCCGAGCTTTCGGTAGATCCGAGACAGATTGGCCTCCACCGTTTTTGGGCTGATAAAGAGTGCTGCCGCGACCTCGCGGTTGGACATTCCGGATGCCGCGAGTTCGGCCACGCGGCGTTCCGACGCGGTGAGATCTGCCCGAGCGCTGAGGCCGCTGACCTGATCGAGCTTGGCGCGGCAGCGATCCACCCACAGCGATGTGCCCAGATCCTCGAACGTCGCCAGGGCGTCGCGCAGTGTTGCGGTCGCGAGGTCCCGCTTGTGTTGACGACGTGCGACGTCAGCGAGCACCAGCTGGGTGCGGGCCCTTTCGAAAGGTATTGGCAGCCGGTCGTGGAAGGCCATCGCCGCCTGCGCCGCGCGCTCCGCCCCGGCGAGATCGTCCTGCGCGGCCAGCAGCATCGCGCGGCACCTCCCGCCGATAGCCAGCATCCAGTCCCGCCCCAGTCGGTTGCCATTGGACTCCAGAGCGTCGACCAGCGGCTCTGCCTCGGATGCCCGACCCAGTGCGGTCAGGGCTTCTACGGCATCGGGGATGAACGACGCGGCGATGATCTCCGTCGACCTCAGCATCTCTTTGGACGCCGCCAGCAGCGGCGCCAATGCCTGTAGCGCGGCGTCATAGTTGCCCAGCGACACATCCAGAAAACCCAGCGTGGTGATCGGCCACTCCGACATTCGATGGGATCCGCTCCGCTGGGCCGCTGCCAATGCGTCGGCGATGTCGCGACGAACGGCGTCGACCCGGCCCGCGTAGGCCCCGTGCATGGCCCGGATCGTCAACGCGATGAACAGGGGCAAGTCACCCCCCAGTTGCCGCGCAAGCTCCATGGTCGCGTCGGCGACCCGTCCCGCTTCGCCCATGTTGCCCCGCCACACTTGCACGAGGGCGGTGTGGAAGCCGAGAAAGATGAGTTCGCTGTCCTCACCCTGGTCCAGGCAGCGCTGACGGATGACGGCCAGTTCGCGTGCGGCGTCGTCGAGCTGCCCGGTCCACGCCATCAGCAGTGCGTTCTGCACCGCGGGGCGAGCTGCCAGTGGAACGTCCAACGGATAGGGATCCAGCTCCAACGCTTGTCGCATGTCCGCCCCGGCTACACCTTCGCCGCTGATAAATCGCAACGTCGCCCGCATACCCAGGGCTGGGGCCAGCAGTTGCGGCTCATCGAGGAGCGCGGCCTTCGCCACGGCCTCGTCGGCGTGCTGCAACGCTTGCTCCTGGCGGCGTCCGTTGAACAGTGCGTACGCCAGCATTACCGTCATCTGCACAGCGGCGGCGTCGCTCGGGTCCGAGGTTGCCAATGCCTCAGCCAACAGCTCAGCCGCCCCGAGGAAACCGTCGTCGGCCATTCTGCTCGTGGCCAGCAGCACGATCGCGTCGCTGCGCAGTGCGCCGGGAGCAAGGTGGGCGATCGTGGTCTCCAGCAGGCTTCGGGCTCGGCCCGGGTCGCCGGCAGCGTAGTGATTGGCGGCCAACCGAATTCGCCGCTCCGGTGTGTCGCCCCCGAGGCCTATTGCCAAATCCAGAAATTCGGCTGCGGCGCTCGGCGCCCCGCGCAGCCGTGCTTTCTCGGCTGCGGCGTCGAGGGCGCGCAACGTTCGTACGCCGCCGCCGGTCCCGGACAGGGCGAGATGCCTGGCCTTGAGCTCTGGATCATCGATGATGTCAGCGAGACGACGGTGCATGAGGTCACGGCGCGCCGCGGTGGCCTCGGTGTACACGCCCCGGGCGAGAATCGGATGGGCGTAAGTGACCCGATGGCCGTCGATCCGGACGATGCCGGCGCCCTCCGCCTCCTCGAGGATCTCGGTGATGGTTGCGACGTCGTTGTCGGTGGCTGAAGCGATCACATCGAGCGTGGGGTCGGCCAGGCAGGCGGCCGCAAGCAGCGCGTCGGTGCACCCGGAACCTAAGCCCGTCAACCGGCTCCGCACCAGGTCGGCGAGCCTGGTGGGCAAGGCCGGCTCGGGGATCGCAGTGTCACCGTCGATGACACGGCCGAGTTCGAGCGCGTAGAACGGATTGCCTCCCGACAGCTCGTGGATACGAAGGATGGTTGGTCGAGCGAAGGATCGTCCCAGCTCTTCACACAAGACCGTGTGCGTTGCGCCGACGCTGAGCGGCCGTACCCGGACGCGTCGCACCATATCGGGCCGACGTAGTTCCAACCAGGCCGTCGCAGCAGCATCCTCGGGGTCGTTTCGTACTGTCGCGAGAACGCCTATTGGCCCGCTCAAGCGGCGCAACACCGCGGAGAGCACCTGCCGACTCGGCGAGTCCACCCACTGCAGGTCATCGATGGCGATCACCACGGGCGATCGCTCGGTGAGACGCTTCACCACCGCGACGATGGCGGCTGCGAACGCGCGCTGGTCGGTGACCGGTCCCTCGGCACTGCCTCGTGAGAGCGCGCGATCGACGGCAAGGCGTTGCGGCGGAGGCAATTCCGCTAAATCGGCGTTGTCCAGCCAACCCAACAGGTCCGACAGGGTGGTGTAGGCGGCCACCGATTCGGCCGGTGTCACTCGCGCCGACAACACCCGGAAGCCCGCGCGTTGCGCGCGCTCGACGGCGGCCAGCCAGACTGTGGTCTTGCCGATCCCCGCTTCACCTTCCACCACCAGAGCAGTGGGGCCCGACGGCACCGCGGCGAGCAGTTCGTCCACCGCCCGGTACTCGATCTCCCGCCCTACCACCTCGGTGGCCACCCGATCAGTTTCGCACAGGGGACGGCGGGCAGAACAGCGTCGTCGGGGCCGTAAATGGTAGGGATTCACCTGATTCAAGGCTGGCAACCGGTCGATAGCGTCACGTCCAGGAAATCGCTCGTGAAAGGACAGTCGATGGCAACCAAATATCCGCCCCGGTTAATAGGCCCGTTGGTGGCCGTGGCGGCATTCGCCGGCTTCACGGGAGCTGCGGTGGCAGGGGCCGACCCATTGCCGTACGGGCCCGATACATGTATCCAGGGCTACGTCTGGCGTGAGGCGATCCCGAATGACCATGTCTGTGTGACCCCGGCTGTGCGCGCCCGCACCCAGCAGGAGAACAGCACCGTCGCCGAACGCCGTGACCCCACAGGCGCTTACGGGTCGAACACCTGCAAGCAGGGCTACGTGTGGCGGGAGGCGTTCGACGGCGACGTCGTGTGCGTGACGCCGGACATCCGCTCGGCGACCAAGGCCGACAACGCCCAGGCCGCGTCGCGCGTGCAGAAACCCCAGTCGCAGGCGAACCGGACGACCATCACTGGGGATGTTGACATCTACGCGCAGCCCGGTGGCCAGGGCAAGCCTTATGGGATGGTGTCGAAGGGTACCCAGGTCGAGGTCAAGGTCCGACAGGATGACAGGTGGGTGCAGATCGCCGGACCCAACGTCCCGGGAGGATCGGGCTGGGTCTGGGGTGACTACGTCGGGAGCTGATCCGCTCCCAGATCAAGGCCGACAACGTCGGGGCGCTGTCTCGCGTGTAGCACCGACCCCGACTGCACAGGGGGAGGCCGGCAGAAGAGCATCGCCGTGGCCGTAAATGGTAGGGATTCTCCCGATTCAAGACTGGCAACCGGTCGATAGCGTCACGTCCAGGAAATCGCTCGTGAAAGGACAGTCGATGGCAACCAAATATCCGCCCCGGTTAATAGGCCCGTTGGTGGCCGTGGCGGCATTCGCCGGCTTCACGGGAGCTGCGGTGGCAGGGGCCGACCCATTGCCGTACGGGCCCGATACATGTATCCAGGGCTACGTCTGGCGTGAGGCGATCCCGAATGACCATGTCTGTGTGACCCCGGCTGTGCGCGCCCGCACCCAGCAGGAGAACAGCACCGTCGCCGAACGCCGTGACCCCACAGGCGCTTACGGGTCGAACACCTGCAAGCAGGGCTACGTGTGGCGGGAGGCGTTCGACGGCGACGTCGTGTGCGTGACGCCGGACATCCGCTCGGCGACCAAGGCCGACAACGCCGCTGCGGCATCTCGGGTGCAGTCGGCATCTCAGTCGCAGAACAAAACCGGCGGCCAGGTCCGGTTCGAGCTGACCGGATCGGGCACGGCCGACACCATCGACATCGACCCCGGTGGTCGGGTCTACGGCGCATCAGCACCGTGGGGCAAATCCGTCAGCGCGGGGCCCAACGACAGCTTGCTTCAAATGGTTGTGGTGGTCAAAGACGGTTCGTTGGGTTGCCGGATCACGTTGGACGGCAAGGTCGTCAACGAACAACCAGCGGGGCAGGCTCCGCACTGCATCTACGACAGGTCATGACCATGAACAAGGCAAACTCCGCATGGTTCGCGCTGTCGGCAGTGCCCGTCGCGGCTCTCGCGGTGCTGGCCGGACAGACGCCGGCACAGGCCGATCCGTTGCCCTATGGGCCGGACACGTGTATTCAGGGCTACGTGTGGCGTGAGGCGATCCCGAATGATCATGTCTGTGTGACCCCTGCTGTGCGGGCGCGCACCCAGCAGGAGAATGGGACGGTCGCCGAGCGTCGTGACCCCACAGGCGCTTACGGGTCGAACACCTGCAAGCAGGGCTACGTGTGGCGCGAGGCGTTCGACGGCGACGTCGTGTGCGTGACACCCGACATCCGCTCGCAAACCTGGGCCGACAACGCCGCGGCGGCATCGCGCGTGCAGGCGGATGCTCCGGATCCCACGCCGGACCCCGCGCGCCAAGACCTAAAGTGCAAGCAGTTGGGAATCTGCTGATCACCAGGTCGGTGCGGTCTCGCTCATGACTCGGCCGAGTTCGGCGCGTGAGCGGATGCCGAGTTTGCGATAGATCCGGCTGAGATTGGACTCCACCGTCTTCTGGCTGATGAACAGTGCGGCGGCTATCTCGCGGATAGTTGCGCCGGTGGCCGCGAGTTCGGCAACGCGTTGTTCAGATGCGGTGAGTTGATCGTGGCGCCTTGTGCCACTTGCCCGTTGCAGATCCTCGCGTGCACGTTGTGCCCAGAGCGGCGTTCCGAGTTCCTCGAAGCTGGCCAGTGCATTCTGCAGTGTTCTGGAGGCCGCTTCGCGTTTGCGTTGCCGCCTCAGGATCTGGCCCAACACCAGCTCGGTACGAGCGCGTTCGAACGGCATTGGCACACGGTCATGTTGGTCGAGGGCCTGCTGCGCCACGTCGATGGCGGCATCTATGTCGCCGGTGGCTGCCAATAACAGCGCCCGGCAGCGTCCGCCGGCTGCGCGCATCCAGGCACGGTCCAGCCGGCGACCGTTGCTTTCGAGCAATTCGACAAGGGGCCCGGCGTCGTCGAGCCGGCCGACGTGGACCATGGCCTCGATGGCGTCGGGCAGGAACGGCGCGAGGAAGATCTCGGTGGCCTTCGGCGTCGATTGCAGGGCGAGCAGTCGTGGTTGCAGTGTCGCGAGGGCAGCTGAGTAGTTGCCTACTGTTACGTCCAGAAACCCCAGTGTGGTGGTGGGCCATACCGCCACCAGTTCCGGCGAGTCGCAACGTCGGCAGATGCGAATCGCCTCAACGGAATCGCGGCGAGCATCGGATTCGGCACCTGTGTAGGAGGACGCCGCGGCCCGCAGCATCAGTGCAACCGCGAGCGGGAGATCGCGCTCGAGAAGCAATGCCCGTTCCATGGCATCCTCGGCGATCAGGGTCGCCTTGGCGAAGTCTCCGCGCCAGATCTCGTTGAGGCCGTTGTGGAACGCGACCAGAATCAGTTCGCTTTCCTCACCGCTCTCGAGGTAGCGCTGTCTGATGTTCAGCAGCTGTTCTGCGGCCTTGTCCAGGTGACCGGTTGCTGCCGTCAGCGCCGCACTGTGCACCGATGGCCCGAGCAACGACGACATCGGAAGCTCGGGATCTTCGAAATCCAGCGCCCGAGCCAAAGTGCTCTCGTCCAGGCCGTCGCCGAGCAGGAACCGGACGAGCACGGACATGCTGAGCGCCTGGCTCAACAGCTGCCCCTGCGGTAGCTGCATCGCGGCCGTGACGGCATCCTCGGCACTACGGGCGGCATGGTCATGACGGCGGGAGTTGACTTCTGCGAACGCGAGCGGCACCAGGATCTGCACCCGCAGGGCGAGATCGTCGCCGGCCTCGTCGAGTGCTCGGCCCAGCAGCTCAGCGGCATCGCGGGAACTGCCATCGAGCAGGCTCCAGAGCCCGAGCAGTCGTAACGCCTCTGATCGTGCGGGTCCCGATTCCGATCGAGCGATCACCTCATTGAGTAGCGCTCGGGCGCGCGTAGCGTCGCCCGCGTTGAAATGGTGTATGGCCGCTGAGATTCGGCGCTGCGGTGTGTCTCCGCCGAGGCCGATCGCAAGTTCAAGAAGTTCGGCAGCCGCGGTCGGTGCTCCCCGAATCCGCGCCAACTCGGCGCCGGTATCCAGGGCCTGCAGGGTGAGCGGGTCGCCGGCCGTGGTGGCGAGCGCGAGATGCCTGGCCTTGAGTTCGGGATCGTCGACGATCCCGGCCAACCGTCGGTGCATTGCCCGGCGATCCGCCGGTGTCGCATCGCGGTAAGTGCCACGGGCCAACAGTGGGTGGGCGAAATGGAGCTGTTCGCCCGAGATTTCGATGATGCCCTTGACTTCGGCTTCCTTCAGCAGTGCGACGATGCGGCCGGGGTCGGTGTCAAGGGCGCTCCTGATCAACCCGACTGTCGGGTGGGGGAGACACGCCGCGGTAAGCAGTACTTGCCTGACTTCCGGTGTCAGGCTGCCGATCTTGGCCCGCACCAACCCCTCCAAGGTTGCGGGCAACGACGTAGCGGTGTGAGCGGACTCGTCGTCAATGGTTCGGGCCAGCTCGAGGGCGTAGAAGGGATTTCCCGCCGAGACCTGGTGGATTTCCAGCAGTTTCGGGCGGGAGAACGACCTGCCCAGCCGTCCGAGCAGCACGCTGTGCAGCGCACCCGGGCTCAAGGGACCCAGACCGATATGACGCACCAGGCCCGGCGCGCGCAGTGTCAGCCCAACCGGTGGTTCGCCGGCGCCGGTGCGCACAGTGGCGAGCAGACCGACGGGGCCGGTCAGCCGTCGCACCGCTGCCGAGACAACCTGCTTGCTGGGCGGATCGACCCACTGCAAGTCGTCCAATGCCAACAGGACCGGACAGTCTTCGGACAGCCGCTCCACCACCCGGACAAACGCCGCCGTCGTCGCGCGCTGATCTGTGACCGGTCCGTCGGTGCTGACGCGCAACAAGACCCGATCGATGGCCAAACGCTGTTGTGTCGCCAAGCCGGCCAATACGGAGTCGTCCACCGTTTCGAGCAGCGCGGCCAACGAGGAAAACGCCAGGACCGATTCCGCGGGAGCCGCCCGGGACGACAGCACCCGGTAGCCGAGTTGTTCGGCGTGATCGAGGGCGGCCAGCCAGACGGTGGTCTTTCCGATGCCCGCTTCGCCTTCCAGGATGAGCGCGGCCGGCCCAGCCGGCACCGAGCCGAGGAACTCGGCAATCTGGCGCGACTCCACCTCACGGCTCACTACCGGCGTGGCCATGGGTGAATACTTGCAGTTAGCTGGCACCAGGTCCACAGTTCAGGCCTTCACCGGAGCCGTCTTCGCGGTCGGGCTGCTAGCGTCATGAGCCATGAGCGGCGCGGTATGCCCCGGTTCCTTTGACCCGGTGACGTTGGGACACGTCGACATCCTGGAGCGTGCTGCCGCCCAGTTCGACGAGGTGGTGGCCGCCGTACTGGTCAATCCCGCCAAGAAGGGCATGTTCACCCTGGACGAGCGCCTCGAGATGATCGCCGAAGCCACTGCGCATCTGCCCAATGTCCGCGCGGAGTCGGGTCAGGGCTTGGTGGTCGACTTCGTCCGCGAGCGAGGGCTGACCGCGATCGTCAAGGGTCTGCGTACCGGCACCGACTTCGAGTACGAGCTGCAGATGGCCCAGATGAACAAGCACATCGCCGGTGTCGACACGTTTTTCGTGGCGACCACCCCGCGGTATTCGTTCGTGTCGTCCTCGCTGGCAAAAGAAGTGGCGTCGATGGGCGGTGACGTCTCCGACCTGTTGCCCGAGCCGGTGAACCGCAGGTTGGCTGCCAAGCTGGCCGGGCGCTGACGCGCCGAACGCACACTCAATAGCTCAGTCGTTGGCCAACAGCATGGCGGTCGCGTATGGCCCTCCGCCAGAGCTGCAGACGGCGACCCGAGGATCACCCTGAATCTGCCGCTCGCCACCTTGGCCACGGAGCTGCACTACCGCCTCGTGCGGGAATCCGAATCCGTGCAACCGGCCTGCGCCGATCTGGCCGCCGCCGGTATTCAGCGGCAGCACGCCGTCCAACGCGATGTTGTGTCCTCCGTCGAGGAACTCGCCGGCTCCACCGATTTCACAGAAGCCGAGTGCCTCAAGCCACTGGCAGGTGATGAAGCTGAACCCGTCGTACAGCTGCGCGGTGTCGACGTCGGCCGGTGTGTAGTCGGTGTTCTTCCAGAGTTGCGGGCCGGCCTGGTACGCGGCGTACCAGTCGGTCTGATCCCAGCTGGGTATGTCGTAGCAGGCAGCCATCGCGGCAATCCGGATTGGCGTGCAGGTCACCTCGTCTATCGCACTGCCCGCGGAAACGATCAAGACGGTCGATGCGTCGGTGTAGCGGTCGCAGTCGAACAGGCAGAGCGGCGAGCTGATCATCGGTGCCGACAGGTACTCGTCCATCGTCAGCGGGTCCCGCACCAGCGCACGGGGATTCAGCGCTCCATGCTTGCGATCTGTCAGGGAGATCTGGGCGAGTTGCTCGCGAGTCATCCCGTATTTCTTGAAATGCCGAGTTGCGTATTGCGCGAAGCTGTTTGCCGCCGAATACGAGTGGAACGGCGTGAACCAGCTGGGCCAGCCGTCCACCCGTTCTGGCCGATCGGCGGGCCACTCGTCGGGCCGGTCGAGCGCCGCCGCCTCGTATACCGTGCGGAAGCAGATGACATGGCGGGCCTGGCCTGCCTTCACCGCACCCACCGCGGCGACGACGGCGCCCAGCTGCGACGTGAGTTCGAGTCCGCCCGCGAACCAGGTCGCCTTGATGCGCAAGGCCTCGACGAGTTCCTCGGCGCCCACCGGGGAGAAACCCAAATAACCTCCCATACGGCCGGGGTAGGTCGATACCCCATCGATCTGGTCGATGGTCAGGCCGGCGTTGTCGAGTGCCTCTTTGACTGCGTCCACCGTCAACAGCAAGGGGCGACGGGTCAGTTTTCGGCCGACGACCGATTGTCCGATTCCGGTTATATATGCGTCGCCGTCACTCACGGTCAGCACGTCTTCTCGAACAGGGGGAACCAGACGTCGTCCTGGTGCTCGAAGATCACCCGCACCTTGTCCCCGATGTCGACGTCGTCGACCGGGCAGTTGACGACGTTCGAGGTGAGAAAGACGCCTGGCGCGCCGTCAATGGCGATCCGCGCGATCACGTACGGGCCCTCGAGGTCGGGCCGCCATTTCTGGTAGTTGACCGTGTACAGGTCCACCGTGCCGGTACCCGCTACCTCGGTCGGTTCCAGCTGATCGGAAAGACAGTGGTGGCACACGGGATAGGGCGGGTGAATGAACGTCTCGCACTGCTGGCACTGCAGGAATCGGAGCTTGTTGTCCTCGCCGCTGGTCCAGAAGAAACGGTTGTCGACGGTCAGGCGCGGCAGTACTCGTCTTGGCGGCAAATGAGTTCCTCTACATTTCTAGGACTGTTCAGACCATCGGTGAAGCCAAGCCCGGTCAGTAGCTGGCTGAGCTGACCTCCATTGGCTCGCAGCATAATTCGATGTCAACGACGTACAACACCCGGGCGCTTTCGCGCTTCGGCGCAGTCACCGCGCAATCGCTGTCGACCGCCCGAGTGTGCATTACGGTATAGATTACCGTCATACCGACTACAGTCAATGGTGCGTCGTCGGCAACTGGCCGCTCTGGACAGGAGTGGCCCGGTGTGAGGAGAGCAGTCATGCGCGTGCTGCGTCGGCCGCTGAGCCCGGCGTTGGTCGGCGGCATCCTGGGCGCCGCAATGGTCATGGCGTCATCGACACCGGTACACGCCGCGGTTGCGCTCAACGGCACCTACGTCGCCTTTTCCGACGGCGGCCTTGGCACCAGGAACGACGTGTCCTATGGCTGGCTCTACCCTTATCCCGACGTCACACAGACGTGGACCATTTCCACGACATGTCACCTCGATGCCTGTCACGGCACGGTCAGCAGCTCCGACGGCTGGAGTGCGTTCGCCAATCAACGCGATGGCCGGTGGTGGATCGAGTATCCCCGGCCCGACGGGATCGTCTGTGCCGACGGAACGTTCGTCGAGACCAGGCAGTCATTCGGATTCGACGCACTGACCCTGCAAGGCACCGACATGATGCAAGGGCCGAGTGGCGCCTGCAATCGAAACCTGCCGATCGTGATCAAGCGGCCGTTCACCCTGACGAAGGTTCAGTGAACTGGTGGGCGTCAGACCGGGTCGAAAGCCGAGATGAGCCACTTGTCGGCCCGCTTCTGCAAGGACACCAGCACGCTGCTCGCAGTTACTGCGGGGTCGGGCTTGGCGGTGCTCGAGGTGTTCTGGTCGATGAAGACCAGCACTTTCGCCGAATTCGGATGCAACTCGGCGACTGCGGAACGCACCACCTTGGCTTCGGTCTGAACCTTCTTCTCGGTGGCTGCCGGCGTCACGACCTCGGTGGTGAACTGGTTGTAGTAGTCCAGGAATTCGCCGGTCAGGTGCAGTTTTGCGCGGTCGAAATCGCTCTGCAGAGTGCCGGGTGCGTACGACAGCAACGCGACGGTTCCCTCGCGGGCCGCGGACATGACGGTGTCAGCGACGTTCGCGTCGGTGTCGATCACCGGCCGGTACTGGAACTGGTACAGCCAGGCCGCCAGGGCCGCGGCGAGGACCAGCGATACCGCAAGAGTAAGCGTTCGCACCCGGCTGACAGGCCGGAAGGCCCACCGGTGCAGAACGTCTGGACCCCCGGCGGGCCTTGGGTTTGCAGCGGCGTTGTCAGCTTCGGCTTCATCGCGGAGGCCGTCTGCGTCGTCGTCAACCTCGTCGACGTCGACGTCGACGGGACGCCGGTCTTGATCTGAGGTCATGGAACGAACTCCACCTTGGACATCTTGAACTGATCACCGTCTTTGGTGACGGTGACGCTGAGCCGCCAGTTGCGGGGCTGCTCCTTTCCGCCGGCAGCGTTGGTGACCGTCGAAGTGGCGGCCACCAGTACTACCGCAGCATCCTTCGTCATGGATTCCACCGCAGCGGTGTTCACGGTTCCCGCCGTTGTCACCTTTGAATCTCGCACGACCGACTTGAAGTCGTCGGCGTGCTTGATGAAGTCGTCCCGGAACTCGCCGGTTGAGTTCGCCAGGACACGGGCTATACCGTCGTCTGCCGCGTTGAAGTCCAGTGTCGTCATATCGACGACACCCTGACTCGCCGCAGCGGCGAACTGGCTCGCTCGCTCCCGGAGTTGATGCGCGGAGTAGCAGCGCCAGCCCATGAATCCGCAGGCCGCCATCAGGCCGGCGAGGAGCAGGCACGCCGCGCCCGTAGCGACCGAGCGCGCACGCAGTCGCCGCGGCAGCGGGTTGCGGGGGACCGGTGCGACGGCCGCCGCGCTCGACGCTTCTGCAGTCGTGACGTCCGCCGCACTCGATGCTTCCAACTGGTTGCGCAGCCGAATTGCTTTGGCGCGCAACTTGGCCGCCACCGCCAGTGCTTCGGCTGCCTCGGCCTCGGCTTCGGCTGCCTCGACCTGTGCGAGGGCATCAGCTGATGTGCTGTCCAGATCCGTGGTCATCGGCTGGGCCTCATCTCGCCGTTCGTTGCTGCCGAGCACAGCGGTATATCTTACGGTAACGATCAATGGGTGTATCGCGAACAGCTGCGCTCGCCGTCGCTACATGATGGCGCCGGCGTCCTTGGCCGCGGTGATCTCGTCCCAGTCGACGTCGAGTTCCAGCAGGATCTCTTCGGTGTGCTGCCCATGTTCGGGGGCGCGCGCCGGTTCTGGCGGCGTTTCGTTGAACTGCACTGGGGCCGCAACGGTTCGGTACTCGTTCCCCTGGTCGTCGACATTCGTGATCAGGTAACCGTTCGGTTCGGCCTGGGGGTCGTAAAGCGTTTCGCGCGGTGTCGCGTAAGCGGCCCACACCCCAGGCTCGTCTTCCAGGACCTTTTGCCAATGCTCAAGGTCATGCTCAGCGAACCTCTTGTTGAGCAATGCGACCGCCTCGGCGGCGTTGGCGGCGAGGTTCGCCGACGGGACGAACCGCTCATCGGTTGCCAGGTCGGGCAGACCGATCCGGCGGCAGAAGTCGGCCCAGAACTTGTCGGGCTGCAAGAAGATCAGTTGCAGCCATCGGCCGTCCCTGGTCTTGTAGCGATTCACCACCGGGTTCATCACGATGCCCGGTGGTGCGCCCGGAATGCCGTCCACGTTGAAGAAGTCGGCGGCCAGAATCGACGGTGCGATGGCCCACATCGCCTGAGCCAGCAGCGACGAGTCGACGATGGTCGCCTCGCCGGTGCGTTCGCGATGAAAGAGCGCAGCACAGACCCCACCCGCCAAGGTCGCGCCCGCCTGCAGGTCCCCGAATGCCGGTCCCTGCGAGGTGGGAAACTCGGCGCCGAACGGCGTCAGGGTGTAGGAGACTCCGCCGCGGGCGGAGTACGTGGCACCGTCGAATCCGCCGCGGTCGCGTTCCGGGCCGCGAACTCCGAGACCAGATCCACGGGCAATGATGATGTTCGGGTTGAAAGCGCGGATGTCTTTCACGGTCAGCCGGGCTCGCTCCAGCGCGCCGGGAAGCCAGTTGGTCAGTAGCACGTCTGCGCTGGCCAGCAGCCGTCCGAACAACTCGCGACCCAACTCCGACTTGAGCGCGATGCCGATGCTCCGTTTACCCCGGTTGCCGAGCTCGAGCATGAAATCGGCGTCGACGCGGGCAGCCTCTCTGGTGAAGCCACCGACCACCAATGCCCGGCTCGGATCACCGGAATCAACGCTTTCGACCTTGATCACGTCGGCACCCCAGTCCGCCAGCGCCGCCCCCGCCGACGGTACGTAGGTCCACGATGCCATCTCGATCACCCGGACACCGCTGAGCACACCTGGCATAACAATCCCTCTCGGTCGGGGGCCGGGCGGCCCACGAATGCCGCGTTGACACTCCTTACGGTAAGCAATACCGTTACCGGAGTCATGGTTACCGTAATCTTTACCGCGTGTCCAGCTGATGACCGTCCCGCGGGGAGCGGGAGGACCGTAGACACCGCTATCCGGAGGGCGCATTGATCGTCCTCGACCGCCGGACAACGCAACCAGAAGTGCCGAGAAGGAGATGGGATGGGAAGAGTAGAGGGCAAAGTCGTCCTCATCAGTGGCGCCGCCCGCGGGCAGGGCCGGTCCCATGCACGGGTGCTGGCGGCCGAGGGCGCGGACATCATCGCGGTCGACGTATGCGCGGACATCGAGACGAACGAGTACCCGCTGGCGCGGCCCGAGGATCTTGATGAGACAGCTCGCCTGGTGGAGAAGGAGGGGCGCAAGGCCTACACCGCAATTGCCGACGTGCGTGACAGGGTCGCCTTGGCGGCCGCGATCGACGCCGGCGTCGCCGAGTTCGGCAGACTCGACGCGGTGGTGGCCAACGCCGGAATCGCGCCGCTGACCGCGGGCGGCCCGCTGCAGGCGTTCGTCGACGCGGTCGACGTCGATCTGGTCGGCGTGTTCAACCTGGTCGGCGCCAGCCTGAAGCATCTCAATGCCGGCGCCTCGATCGTCGCGACCGGGTCACTGGCCGCCTACCTGGCCTCACAGAACACCGGCGGCATGGATGCCGGTCCTGGTGGAGCTGGCTACGGCTTCGCCAAGCAGGTGGTCGCCCACTACGTCAACGACCTGGCGCTGCAACTCGCGCCGTCGCATATCCGGGTGAACTGCATCCATCCGACGAACGTCAACACCGACATGCTGCACAGCCCGCCGATGTACCGGGCCTTCCGGCCGGATCTGCAGAATCCGAGCCGCGAAGAGGCCGAAGCGTCGTTCCCGTTCCTCAACGCGATGCCGATTCCCTACGTCGAGCCGGAAGACATCAGCGAGCTTGTGCTGTTCCTGGTCTCCGACGCATCGCGCTATGTGACCGGTCAACAGATACGGGTGGACGCAGGCGGAGCGCTCAAAGTTTTCCCCTGGTCGGGGCGCTAGCGCGGCCTCACGTCGCGCGGTCGAGGGCCAGGCTGATCCGTGAAAGTGTCCCTGAGCTGCTACGAAGCAGGTACTGTCACCGTGATCATTACGGGAATTCTCACCGTAACGAGCATCGCGGCCTAAGCAGTCAGAACGGAGGGTCGATGGCTCGCAGGGATCTGTCCGGCCCGTTGGAGGCGGTTGGCGGGCTATACGCGATGTCCGCCGACGCGGTGCGGTTCGCGTTCAAGCGTCCTTTTCAGATGCGCGAATTTCTCGAACAATCCTGGTTCGTCACCAGAGTGTCGATCCTGCCGACCTTGCTGGTGGCGATTCCCTTCACCGTCCTGGTCAGCTTCACGCTGAACATCCTGCTACGCGAACTGGGCGCGGCCGATCTCAGTGGTGCGGGCGCCGCACTGGGTGCAGTCACCCAGGTCGGGCCGCTGGTGACGGTGTTGATCGTGGCCGGCGCGGGCGCGACCGCGATGTGTGCAGACCTGGGGTCGCGCACTATCCGCGAAGAGATCGACGCCATGGAGGTACTCGGTATCGATCCGGTCCAGCGACTGGTGACGCCCCGGATGCTGGCGTCGGGCCTGGTGGCATTCCTGTTGAACAGTCTGGTGTGCACGATCGGCATCATGGGCGGGTATTTCTTCTCGGTGCTGGTTCAGGACGTGAACCCGGGCGCCTTCGTCGCCGGAATCACCCTGCTCACCGGTGTCAACGAGGTCATCATCTCCTCGGTGAAGGCAACGCTGTTCGGGCTGATCGCCGGTCTGGTCGCGTGCTATCGGGGACTGAAAGTGTCGGGCGGCGCCAAGGGCGTCGGCAATGCCGTGAACGAAACCGTGGTCTACGCCTTCATGTCGCTTTTCGTGGTCAACGTGATCGTGACCGCGATCGGTATCCGACTGGGCCACCGATGAGGTGTTGCACGTGACCAGTATTGGAGGACCCAGGTGAGCATCAGCGTCACCTACCCCAATATCGCCAGGGAATTGACTCGACCGGTACGCGCCCTGGCGGGAATCGGCGATCACGCCGACTTCTACTGGAAAGCGATCGTCGGTGCGCCCCAGGCGGTCTGGCGCTACAAGCGCGAAACCATCCGACTCATCGCCGAGATCAGCATGGGTTCGGGCGCCTTGGCGGTCATCGGGGGAACACTGGTGATCGTCGGCTTCCTCACCCTGGCGGCCGGAGGAACGTTGGCGGTGCAGGGCTACAGCTCGTTGGGCAACATCGGCATCGAGGCGTTGACGGGTTTCTTCGCGGCATTCATCAATGTCCGAATTTCTGCGCCGGTCATCGCCGGCATCGGTTTGGCGGCGACGATCGGGGCCGGTTCGACCGCCCAACTCGGGGCGATGCGGATCAACGAAGAAGTCGATGCCCTTGAGTCGCTGGCTATCCCGTCGATCGCGTACCTGGTGAGCACGCGGATCGTCGGCGGCTTGGTCGCCATAGCGCCCCTCTACACGCTGGCGGTCATCGCCTCCTTTCTGGCCAGCCGCTACACCACGGTGCTGCTGTTCGGACAGTCCGCCGGGCTCTATGACCACTATTTCGACACGTTCCTCAATCCCATCGACATCCTGTGGTCGTTTCTGCAGGCGGTCTCGATGGCGATCACGGTCATGTTGATCCATACCTACTACGGCTTTTTCGCGGCCGGTGGTCCCGCGGGCGTCGGCGTCGCGGTAGGCAAGGCCGTACGCGCTTCGCTGATCGCCGTGGTGTCCGTCACCCTGCTCGTCTCGCTCGCTGTGTACGGCGCGAACGGCAACTTCAATCTCTCGGGTTAGGCGTGGCCGTGAACAGTTTGGTGGCGCGCGCTCTCAAGGGACTCGCGAGTGTCCTGTTGGTGGTCTCGGTGTTCGTCCTGGCCATCACTCTGTTCCGCGGCGGCCTCACCAAAACGGTGCCGGTGACGGTGCTGTCTCCCCGGGCGGGCTTGGTGATGTACCCCGACGCCAAGGTGAAGATGTACGGGGTACAGATCGGCAAGGTCGAATCGATTGAGCCGCTCGCCGACGGTGCGGCCGCGATCCACCTCGCGATGGATCCGACCAAATTGGCGAGCGTACCGGCGAATGTCAGTGTCAATATCACCTCGTCGACCGTGTTCGGGGCGAAATTCGTCGAGTTGACGCCACCGGCGGACCCAGCGCCGCAGCCGCTGGCGGCCGGGCAGGTCCTGCAGACGAAAGACGTCACCGTGGAGTTCAACACGGTGTTCGAACAGCTGACCCAAGTGCTTGCCCGGGTGCAGCCGGAAAAGCTCAACGAGACACTGGGGGCGATCGCCACCGGGTTCCGCGCCCGGGGCGCGCAGACCGGCGAGTTGTTCGGCAACCTCAACGCACTGCTGGGCAAGACGGAACCCAGCCTGCCCGCCCTGAGCCGTGACCTCACGGCGGCACCCGCGGTACTCAACATCTACAACGACTCGGTCGGCGATCTGCTCGACACCGCGAGAAACAGCGTGAACATCAGCACCACGCTCGTCGACGAACACAGCAATCTCGATGCGATGCTGCTCAGCCTCATCGGTCTGGGCCAGGTCGGCAACGATGTCCTCGGGCAGAACCGGGCCGGGCTGACCGACGTCCTTCATCTGCTGCTGCCGACCGCCGAACTTCTCAACCAGTACCACCGCGGGCTCACGTGCGGGATTCAGGGACTGGCACACATCCAGCAGACGCCCCGACTCAGCGATGTTCCCGGACTGGAGTTCGCGACGAATTTTCTGCTCGGAGCCGAGCGCTACCGCTACCCGGGCGACCTGCCCAAGGTGGCCGCCAAGGGCGGTCCGATCTGCGGCGCCTTGCCCGATCTCCCGGAGAACTACTTTCCGCCCTACATCGTCGCTGATGTGGGCACCAACCCGTTCAAGTACGGGAATCAGGGAATCGTGCTCAACATAGACAGCTGGAAACAGGCCATGTTCGGACCCATCGACGGACCGCCGCGGAACTCCGCCGAGATCGGGCACGGCGCACCGTGAACTCGATTCTGGGCCCGGCGTCGAAGTTCGCGTTTTTCGCCGTCTTGATGATCGCTCTCACCGCGGGGCTGGTGGCGGTCTTCGGCCAGTATCGGTCCGGCGCCACCACGGGCTTCTCGGCGGTCTTCACGGATTCGTCGGGACTACGGCCCGGCGACACCGTGCGGGTTTCGGGCATCCGCGTCGGCACCGTCCGCAAGGTGGCGCTGGGCGCCGATCATCGCTCCTATGTCGAGTTCGACGCTGACGACAGCGTGCCGTTGACGACAGGGACACGAGTAGCGGTGCGGTATCTGAATCTGGTCGGCGATCGCTATCTCGAGCTGGTCGACGGCCCCGGCTCGACCAAGTTACTGCCGGCCGGGTCTGTGATCCCGCCGGATCGCACGGCGCCCGCGCTGGACCTCGATCTGCTGCTCGGCGGCTTCCGCCCAGTCATCTCGGCGTTGAACCCCCAAGATGTCAACGCGCTGTCCGCGGCACTGTTGCAGATCCTGCAGGGAAAGAGTGACACCATCGGTTCGTTACTGTCCCGCTCATCGTCGTTCGCCACGTCGCTCGCCGACAACGATGCCCTGATCGGCGCATTGATCGAGAACCTGCGCTCGATGCTGGGCATCCTGCAACGCAACAGCGACGAGTTCGCCGCCACGATCGACCGGCTGGACACGCTGATGGGCGAACTCGCGCAGTACAAGGACCCGATCGGCTCTGCCATCACCGCGTTGGAAAACGGCACCGCATCGGTTTCCGATCTGCTCACCGGAGTGCGTCCGCCGCTGGCCGGGACGATAGATCAGCTCAATCGCCTGGCCCCGCTTTTGGACGACGAGAAGGAACGCATCGATCTGGGGCTGACGCGGGCACCCGACAACTACAAGAAACTCGCCCGACTTGGCGCCTATGGAAGTTTCTTCAACTTCTATCTCTGCGGCATCAACCTCAAAGTGAGCACCTTGTCGGGGGGCACTCTCACGTTGCCCATGGTCGAGCAGACGACGGGCAGGTGCTCGAGGTAATGCGCAAATATCAAGGCAAGCGGCTGATCCGGGCCGGACTGATGGGGGTCATCCTGACCGTGCTGATCAGCCTGGTCGGACTGCAGTTCGACAACGTATGGACGTTGTTCACCGCCAAGTCCTATTCGGCGCTGTTCGCCGAGGCCGGGGGACTGGGCCCCGGCGACGACGTGATGATCTCCGGAATCAATGTCGGCACGGTATCGAATGTTTCGTTGTCGCACGGCAAGGCGTTGGTGAAGTTCACCATCGATGGCAATGTGCGGCTCGGCGACGAGACCACCGTCCGGATCAAGACCGGCTCGCTGCTGGGCAAGCGGGTCCTGACCGTGGTGTCGTCGGGTGCGCGCCCCCTTCGCAGCACCGACGTCATCCCGGTCACCCGGACGTCCTCACCGTATTCATTGACAGATGCGCTCGGGGACCTTACGTCGAACGTCACCGACACTGACACTGATGCGCTGAACCAGTCACTCAAAACCTTGGCATCGACCCTTGACCAGATAGCGCCGCAGTTGGGACCCACGTTCGACAGCTTGTCGCGGCTGTCCAAGTCGATCAATACCCGCAACACCGGCCTGCGTGACTTGCTCCGTACCGCAAGCGATGTCACCGGAGTTCTGGCGAAGCGAAGTGACCGGGTCAATGCCTTGATCCTCAATTCCGATGCGCTGCTCTCGGTGCTCAACGACCAACGCCAAGAGATCGTGGATCTGCTGGCGAACACCTCGGCGGTCTCGCAACAGCTCACGGCACTCGTCGCGGAGAACGAAAGAGAACTGGCTCCGACGCTGGACCGGCTCAATTCCGTGACGGCGATGCTGGAGAAGAACAACGACAACATCGTCAATGCGATGAAGGGCCTGAACAAGTACTCGGTAGCCCTCGGCGAAAGTGTCGCGTCGGGTAACTACTACAACGCGTTCATCGCCAATCTCATGCCGGGGCAGTTCATTCAGCCCTTCTTGGACTCCGCGCTGGGTCTGACCCCCCGTGCTCAGCTTCCGCTGCCGCATCGGGAGCGGCCATGAGTGCCCAGCAGCGCAAGTTCACGGCGGTTGCACTGGCGGCGCTGCTGGTGGTCTCGGGTGGTTACCTGGGCTACCGACACCTGCTGGGTCCCAAGACAATCAGTGCTTACTTCACCACCGCCACCGCGATCTACCGCGGCGACCAAGTGCGGGTGGCCGGTGTACGGGTCGGGACGATCGCCGCGGTGGAACCGCTCGGCACCAAGACCAAGATCGTGATGAATGTGGACCGTAATGTGTCGATTCCGGCGAACGCGCAGGCGGTCATCGTGGCGCAGAGCCTGATAGCGGCCCGCTACGTCCAATTGACCCCGCCCTACGAGGACGCGGGGCCGACGATGCCCGACGGTGCCGAGATCCCGCTTGACCGCACCGCGGAGCCGGTCGAATGGGACGAGGTCAAGATCGAGCTCACCCGCCTCGCCGGAGCGCTCGGTCCGGGTGGCGATGCTCCCGACGGTGCGGTTAGCCGATTCATCGACAGCACCGCCACTGCCCTCGACGGCAACGGCGCGAAGCTCAGAGAAACTCTTGCGCAGCTGTCCGGAGCGGCGAAGATTCTCGCCAATGGCAGTGGTGATATCGCCGGCACCATCAAGAACCTGCAGGTGTTCGTCAGTGCGCTCGAAGGCAGCAACACCCAGATCGTGCGATTCGAGAACCGGTTGGCCACACTGAGCAGCGTTCTGAACAACAACCGGTCTGATCTCGATGCCGCGCTGAGCAGCCTGTCGATCGCGGTGAAGGACGTGCAGAGGTTTGTCTCACAGAACCGGGGCCGCACCACCGAACAGATCGAGCGGTTGAGCAGTGTGACAAAGAATCTCGCGGACAACCGGCTGGTTATCGAGCAGGTGCTGCACACGGCTCCGACCGGCTTGGCCAACTACAACAATATTTACAACCCGGAGCAGGGCTCCGAGGCGGGATCCTTTGTCTTCAATAACTTTTCCAATCCGGTGACGTTGATCTGCGCGGGTCTCGCCTCGGTGAAGAACGTGACTTCCGAGGAGGGCGCGAAGCTGTGCACGCAGTACCTCGGGCCTGTCCTGAAATACCTGTCGCTGAACTACTTGCCCTTTCCCGTCAATGTCGCGCTCGGGCCCGTACCGCGTCCGGGCAAGATGTACTACACGCAACCGGACCTGATTCCCGGGGTGGTGGCCGAGGAGCCGCCGCCACCGGTGCCGGCCACCACATCGGAGCTTCTGCTTCCGGACAGTGTGGGCGGAACACCATGATGTGTGCCTCGCGCCTGTCCCGGATACGTGGCCTCATCATCGTTGCCATGTCGATGGCGTTGCTGACTTCCGGATGCCAGTGGCAAGGGCTGAATTCACTACCGATGCCCGGCGCTGTCGGACGAGGTGCCGGTAGCACGACCATCCATGTGGAAATGGCGGATGTCGGTTCGCTGGAGTCGAATTCACCGGTGATGATCGACGACGTGGTCGTCGGCAGTGTCGGCCGGATGGTAGTGCGCAAGTGGCACGCGGATATCGAGGTGTCGGTCCGGCCGGGTGTCGTCATACCCGCGAACGCAGTGGCCACCGTCGGACAGACCAGCCTGCTCGGCTCCAGTCACCTCCAGCTCAACTCTCCCCTCGGCGTTGCACCACAGGGTCGGCTGAGCTCCGGTGCGACGATTCCACTGAACAAGTCGTCGACCTACCCCAGTACCGAACAAACACTGTCCTCGCTGTCGGTGGTGCTCAACAGTGGCGGGATGGGACAGATCGACGAGATCATCAAACAGTTCAGCGCGGCGATCGGCGGGCGGGGCAACGAGATCCGCGACTTACTCTCCCGGCTGGAGCATTTCGTCGGAACGCTCGATGACCAAGCCCGGAACATCGTCACCGCCATGGACGAACTGAACATGCTCGCCGAAAAGGTGAATGCGGAGTCCGAGGTGGTTGAACAGACGCTCCGGAAACTTCCGCGGGCGCTGAATGTCCTGGTGGCGGAGCGGTCGAACCTTACGACGGCGCTCGACAGATTACGGGTGTTCAGCGATACGTCGACCGGCCTCGTCAGGGACGTCAAGGCGGATCTGATCGCCGACTTGCAGAACCTCGAACCGACCATCGGTGCGCTCGCGGACGCCGGAACCGACATCGGCAAGGGCCTACAGGAGGCGACGGTGTTTCCGTTCGCGCAGTGGGTCGTCGACGACGCAATCAAGGGCGACTACGCAAACCTGTACACCACCATGGATTTGACAACAACGCGGCTGCGAACGGACCTGCTCGCCGGTACACGATGGGGTCGGTTCACCCAGCCGGTGCCCGACCTGTTGATGGGCAATCCGCCGCCGCCGGTGCCCTACACCGACAATCCACTCGGCGTCGGAACTGCCACTCCACCGCCGCCCGTCGGCTCCCCAGGGGGGAGCGGTTAGATGCTGCTGTCTCGTTTCGTCCGATTCCAGCTGATCATCTTTACGATCGCCGCCGTTGTCGGCTTCACGGTGATGGGCCTGCGCTATATCCAAGTGCAGACCTTCCTGGGCGTCGGCAAGATCAATGTCACCGTAGAGCTGCCGAGCTCCGGCGGGCTCTACCGGTTCAGCAACGTCACCTATCGAGGCATTCAGGTCGGCAAGGTGACGTCCGTCGACCTGCGTCCGGGAGGCGGCGCGTTGGCGAACCTGTCGATCGACGCCGGCAGGAAGATCCCGGCAGACCTCATCGCCCAGGTGCGCAGTGTCTCCGCGGTGGGGGAGCAGTATCTGGACCTGCGCCCGCGCGTTGACACCGGACCGTACCTGCGGGACCGCTCGGTGATCGGCGTCGCCGACACCTCCGTTCCTCAGCAAGTCGGACCGATGTTGGAGCAGCTCAACGCGTTGGTGGACACCATCCCCAAAGATCAACTCACTGTGCTGCTCGATGAGTCGTTCAAGGCGTTCAACGGCGCGGCGGACGATCTCGGTCAGCTGCTCGACTCCTCCTCGACGCTGGTTGACGCAACCAACAAGGTGTCGGATCCGTTGCGCACCGTGATCGACCAGACCGGACCACTGCTGCAGACCCAGACGGACACCGGGGACGCCATCCGACAGTGGGCAAACAGCCTGTCCGGCTTCACCAAACAGATCACGACCAACGATCCGCAGCTGCGCTCGGTGCTGGCCGACGGGCCGCGGTTCGCGCAGGACGTGACCAAGCTCTTGGACCAGTTGAGGCCGACGTTGCCCGTCCTACTGGCCAACCTCACCACACTGGGCCAGGTCGGTGTCACCTACAACGCGGCTCTGGAGCAGGTGCTGGTCCTGCTGCCGCCAATGGTTGCCGTCACGCAGGCGGCGGGCCCGGACAACAACCCCAACTTGGGATACATGACGCCGTCCGACTTCAGGCTCCTGGTCGCCGACGGGCCCCCGTGCACAGTCGGATTTCTGCCGTTCAGTCAATGGCGCCCGCCCGGTGAGACCAGTTCGGTGGACACTCCAGACGGTCTGTACTGCAAGCTGCCCCAGGATTCGCCGATCTCCGTACGAGGCGCCCGGAACTTGCCGTGCCTGGGAGTACCCGGTAAACGCGCACCCACCGTGGACATCTGCTACAGCGATAAACCCTACGAACCTCTCGCGCAGCGGCAACCGGCGCTCGGCCCCAATCCCCGCGACCCCAACCTGGAGAGCCAGGGCATCCCGCCCCAGCAGCCCGATGTCCGCATCAACGTGGTGCCCGTGCCGGATGGCCTCCCGATGCCAGAGTCGGCCGCGGGCGCAGAACTACCGCCCCTACCGGTTCAGCCGCCCGGTAGCCCAGCGCCGCCGCGGGAGGACGCACCCGCCGATACCGGAGGTGCGGTGGCGAACGGGTCGAGCAGCACGCAGAGTTCGTCGCCGTTGACCTTCGGCGCGGCGAAGTACGATCCGCGTACTGGCGCCTATGTCGGCCCGGACGGAAAGCTCTACCACCAGCTGGATCTGGTGGCCGGAAACCGCCCGACGACGTGGCGGCAACTCATCATGACGGGTTGATCATGCCTATGACCGGAGTGACGATCCTGCGGTATGCCGGCGTGAGCCTCGCGGCGGCAACCACGCTCCTTGTCGGATGCGCTGCGGCGCCGCCCGCCGATGCGGAACCCTCGGCGCCGACGCCGTGCAACCACATCTCTTGCGTTCCCGGGATAACTCGGGACGTCGTGAAGGGGGACTACTGTCCCGATCCCAACCGCTATGTCTTCGCGGTGACGGTCGAAGGCCAGCTGTTCTTCTGCGGGTCGCCGCGCGGTTTCACGCCCCGGTACTTCCGGTCGCCACAACTAGCCGGCATCAGAAACCTCGGCGACAGCTGCGAGGGCGAGTTCAACCAGGTCGCCCAGGCGCCCGACGGCCTCTACCTCTTATGCGCGTTCGCCAACGCAGACGAACAGAGCCACTGGGTGCCGGGCAATTACTCCGATTACCGCAAGGTGTATTGACCGTCGGTTCGGCGTCAGCCCTACTCGGCGGGCGACATCGCGATCTTGATCAGGTCAGCCGCCTTGGTGGCGTGCGCGCCGCTATCCCCTTCGCGGCGCTGCGCTTTGATCGCGACGTCATGGCCCTCGACCTGCTTGCGGAGTGCCTTCACGGTGCAGTTCTCCCGCCCGCCCAGGACGCTGAACGGGTCATAGTTGAAGTGCTTCATCGCGTTGCGGTGCGTGACCTTGTCGATGTCGAGGTCGCTGAGTCCACGCACGCTTTGTTCGAAGATCTCCGGGGACAGCGGCCAGTTGGAGTCCGAGTGCGGGTAGTCGCACTCCCAGGTGACCATGTCCATGTTCAGGTAGTCACGGCTGGCCAACCCGAACTTGTCGTCGATGAAACATGTCAGGACCTGGTTGTTGAAGATCTCGCTGGGCAGTTTGTCGCCGAAATCCTGCCCGGTCCACGCATGATGACGGTCGTAGTTGTAGTCGATCCGCTCGAGGAAGTAAGGAATCCAGCCGATACCGCCTTCGGAGAGCGCAACTTTGAGATCAGGGAACTTGCGCAGCATCTTCGACCACACCAGGTCGGCGGCGGCCTGCACGATGTTCATCGGCTGCAGCGTGATCATGACGTCCATCGGCGCGTCCGGCGAGGTGATAGTGAGCTGTGACGAGGAGCCGATGTGCATGCACACCACCACCGACTCTTCGCTGCACGCCTGCCACACCGGGTCCCAGTGGTCGGAATGGATCGACGGCCAACCCAACTTCGACGGGTTCTCACTGAATGTCAGTGCGTGGCAGCCCTTCTTGGCGACACGGCGAATCTCGGCCGCCATCACCTCGGGATCCCAGATCGCCGGCAGCGCACACGGAATGAACCGGCCCGGATGGCTGCCGCACCACTCGTCGATGTGCCAGTCGTTGTAGGCCCGCACCATCGCCAGGGCGACGTCCTTGTCTTCGGTGCGGGCGAACAGTTGTCCGCAGAATTGGGGGAACGAGGGAAAGCACAGCGAACCGAGTACGCCGTTGGCGCTCATGTCCTTCACGCGTTCGGTGTGGTCATAGGTGCCCTTGCGAAGCTGGGCAAACGAAGTCGGCTCGATGCCGTACTCCTCCTTGGGACGCCCGGCGACCGCGTTCAGCGCGACGTTGGCGACGGTTTCACCGTTGTACTTCCAGACATTCGTGCCATCCGGATTGGTGATGAACTGCGGTGCCAGGTCCACATATTTGGCGGCCAGACGGCCCTCAAAGAGGTCTGGCGGCTCGACCACGTGATCATCGACGCTGACCAACACCATGTCGTCTGCCTTCATCTGGCTGCACCTTCCTGGGGATTCGGATGCGGTGCTCAGCGAACAGATCTCAGCCGACCACGCAATCAGAAAAATTCCTTACGGTATTGTTCACCATATCAGTTACGGTGAGTCTGCGTTGCGGGTAATCGGCAAGCCGCAACGCGACTTCCGGTGGTGCGGATCGGGGTGAGAACAGTGGCGAGAATCGTTGGCATCAAGCTCGCCCAGCAGCGTCTGGCAGCAATAGTCGGACGCATCCGGCTGGCGCTGACGGTCATGGTGACCGTTGCCGCGACGGGTTTCGCGGGCTGCCCCACCGCGGCGGCATTCCCGAATGTCGGTGAGGTGGCGGGCTTTGGTGCGGCATTGCGCCTCTATGCCGACAACGACGTGATCATCGAGTACACCGTGTCGGACCTGCGACCGAGCAGCGACTACGTGGGTGAGTTTCCGCGCTTCGGCCATCTGTGGGCCGCGAACCTCACCGTCGAGGCCGTGCGGGGGACGGCGACCCCGGTACTTCCGTTCTTCAACGCCCGTGTGACGACTGGGAGGCAGGCCGGCCGGCAGTACCGGATCCTGTTCCAAGCAGACGGGGCGGAGGGCATCCATCCCGGTCCCATCCCGCAGGGGGTTAAGTCCTCAGGCAAGATCTATTTCGACTGCAACGGCGCCGCGCCCGCCGTCGTGGTCTACAACGACGGCGGTCAGGACGTCCTCACCTGGCAGTAGGCGAATTGAGCTACCGCGAGGTCGCTTTCGCCCGCCGTGTTCCCGGGCCCTTCGCCAGCAGCTGCTCGGCTTGATTGATGATCGCATTCACGGTCGCCAAAAAGCTTGCGTCGGTGGTGGAGACGGGCAGGTGACCGCGGAGTGCCAAGTCGTGCAGGAGCGGGGTGTGCTCAGCACTGGGAATGCGAGAAATATCCCGGGCGGTTCCGGCGGTGTCCAAGCGCTCCAGCACCGCGACGCCCCGGATATGCAGGGACAGCGTCATATACAGATCGAGTGCGTCCGCGGGCGCGAAGCCCGCCTCGACCAGTGTGCCGACGGCCGCTTCGAGGTTCTTCAGGCTCTCCTGCATCGTGTCCGCGTCGAGTTCGCCGGTCCGCATGAGAATCAAGTCGCACAAAACCGGCTTCTCGCGAAACACTCGACGCATTTCGAGGAAGTGCTTCCGAAGCCCCTCCTGCCAGGTCTCGGTGGGATCGACGAACGGCATGTTGAAGTGGTATTCCTTGACGGCGCGGTGGGTCATCGCATCCAGCAGATCGTCTTTCTTCCGGAAGTGCCAATAGATGCTGGTGATCGGAACGTCGAGATGCTTGGCGAGCATCGGCATGCTCAATTTGCTCAGAGACACCTCGTCGGCGAGCTCAAAGGCGCCGTCGATGATGTCTTCGATGTCGAGGTAGCCCCGAGGCCGCCGTTGACGCCGCGGCTGTGTGGGCGCGGACGCGGCGCTCGTCCTTGGCATGGTTCCTCCTCATCGCGAGTTCGGGTGTCGGATCGCGCCTGCTTCCGGCGGCCGCACATCAGACGATCCATTACAAATGGCTTGCGTCCCAGAAAGCTTACCGTGGCCACTGCGGTACGCCATTTTCGGCGCGCGTGCAGGTGCCGCCAAAAGACCGCCTGGGGACGGGGGAGAGGACTAGGCGGGAACTGTCTTGGTGACCTTGAGCAACTTCATCATGTTGCCGCCCATGATCTTCTCGATGTCGCTTTGGTCCAGCCCGGCAAGGTCATCGACGAACGTGATGGGGTCCTTCAGGCCCTCCGGGTGTGGCCAGTCCGATCCGAACACCACCCGGTCGGTGCCCACCAGCTTCGCCAGCTTGGCGAAGTTCTCCTCCCAGAACGGGCTGATGTAGACGCAGCGCTTGAACGCCTCGACGGGATCTTCGAGGAATGACTCTGGCATCTTCTTGTAGACATTGGTGAGCGCATGGAACACATGGGGCACCCAGTCTGCGCCATTTTCGATCGACAGCACGCGCAGTTCCGGGTTGCGGGATAAGGCACCGTGGCAGACGAGCGCCAACATGGCGTCCTCGATCGGCCGTTTACCCATCGCCGCCATACGGAAGGCGGTGGGACGGAAGGGCAGGAATTCATTGCCCGGCTCCCAAATATTCAGCAGCTCAGCGTATCCGCTGTCCGACGCATGCATCGATACCGGGATGTCGGCCCTGATGCACGCCTGCCAGAACGGGTCGAATTCAGGCAGTCCGAAGGAACGGCTGCCTTTGTAGCCGGGGACCGGAGCGGGGCGAACGAGAACGGTGCGGGCGCCTCGTTCGAGACACCATTCCAATTCTTCGAGCGCGCGGTCGACGATCGGCAGGGTGATCACCGGGGTGGCGAAGATGCGATCGGCGTAGTTGAACGACCAGGTCTCGTACATCCAGGTGTTGAGGGCGTGGATGACGTCGTGGATCAGTTCCGGGTCGTCCTTCATCCGCTCCTCGACGAGGCTGGCCAGGGTGGGAAACATCAGCGCATAGTCGATGCCGAGCTCGTCCATCACCTCCAGCCGCGGACCCGGTTCGCGGAACGCGGGGATCGCTTTCATGGGTTCGCCCATCATTTCTCGATAGGACTTACCCCCGCTGCCGTGTCGGTAGTACTCCTCCTGGGCGCCCGGCCGTGCCACCACGTCGAAGGTCGGGTTGGGGATGTAGTCGCTGATCACGTTGCGTACCACGATCTTGGTTCGTCCGTTGACCTCGACGTACTGGATCGTGTTCTTGCGTTCCGCGGGCAGGAACTTCGTCAGCGCCTCTTTCGGCTCGTAGAAGTGGTTGTCGGCGTCAAACACTGGGAATCCGAGCTTGCGTGACGGCATGGCGACCTTCCTTGCTGAATTTCTGACTGCGTCTCAGTGGCCGGTGATGGCGGGTGCCCGCGAGAACTAGACTACCAGTTACGGTAAGCCATACCGCAAGACTTGGTATGCATGCCTGCAAGAACGGTAATTGCACGTACCCGACAGTGCCGGACTTCGACTCCGCTCGCAGGATTAGGACCTGGCTTGGGCGGTTCGCTAGGCGTCGTCGGCGCGAAGCCCGCGCATACAGAATTCGAAAAGGCGGTCGGCGCGTACCGGCTTGCCGCTCAGCTCGGCGCCCAGGATGGACAGCCGCATCGCGCCCAGCACCGTGTGCATGACCACCGCCGCCGTCTCGTCCACGTCGATATCAGGCCGAAAGACATTCGTCCTGACACCGCGCCCGAGGATCTCGCGACAGAGATCGTAGAGCGGCGAGAGGACCCGCGCGTAGTCCTGGGGACGCGTCGCAGCCAACTGATCGTTGTAGATGCTCAGCGCACGGTTGATGCTGTCCTGCCGACTGGATTCCGGTTGTTCGCTGACCTTTTCGATGAGCATGCGCAGCGCCGCCGCACTGTCCAAGGAGGCTGTGTCCGTACGCCAGGCCTGCGTCGAGTGCGCCATGATCTCTTCGAGCACGGCGAGCAGGAGTTCGTCTTTGTTGGCGAAATGCTGATAGAACGCGCGCAGTGAGGTTTTGGACCGTTCGACCACTTCCTGGACGGTGAAATCCGTTCGGCCGGTCTCGCCGATGAGGGCGATCGTGTTCTTGATGTATCGGTCATTGCGGGACTGCGCCTTGGCGCGCGCCGCGCTCAGCGAGCGCTCCACGGCGCGCTGCCGCCAGCTTTCGCGGCCGTCGACGGGCGAAGGAGCGGCAGAATACTCGTCGGCGTCGTTCATCAGCGGTTCTGCCTTCCCTGCGCGCACCACCTGGCGAATCGGAAATGAGGGTACCGGGTTTGCGCAGTGTGCTGCGATTCAGCACGTTGGTAGGGCGAGGCGGTCGGCGTCCGCGCGAGTCAGCCGCCGCGGGCCTCGACCATGGCCGATCGGTTGACTTTCGTGGCGTCCGTGCGTGGGATTTCGTCGACGAACTCCACGGTCTTGGGGACCTTGTAGGCAGCCAGGCGGCTCTTGGCGTACTGGATGATCTGCTCAACCGTGGGTGGTTGTGCCGGATCAGTGGGTTGGACGACAGCGTGAACGCGGCGGCCCCATTCCGGATCCGACAGTCCGAGCACCACCACATCGGCGATCTCCGGATGGTCGGCCAACGCATTCTCGACCTCAGCGGGGAACACGTTTGCACCGCCCGTGACGATCATGTCGGAACGGCGGTCGGCGATGTAGAGGAAGCCGTCCGCGTCAAGATGGCCCATGTCGCCGGCCGATCGGAATCCGTCGGTGGTCGCCGGTAGCGGTGCGGCACCACCGAGGTAGCGGTACAGCCCGTTCATCGGGGCGCGCAGGTAGATATCGCCCAGTTCCCCTGTGGGGACGGGTGATCCGTCTTCGTCGAGGATGCGGATCTCGGTGTCGCGGAATCCGCGGCCAACGCTTCCCGGGTGTTCCAGCCACTCGTCGCCCCGCAGCGCGGCGAGACCAAGATTCTCAGTCATTCCGTATGCCATGACCACCTTTTCGGGGCCGATCAGCTCGAACCACCGGCGCAACAGGTCCGGTGGCATGATCGCGGCGCCCTGCAGGATCCACTCCAGGCTGGACAGGTCACGGTCATCCACGCCGGGAACGTTCGCGATCCGCGCGAGCATGGTGGGTGTTGCCGTGAAGTTGGTGATCCGGTACTTCTCGATTGTATCGAGGACCGCTGCGGCATCGAACTTCTCGAGCACCACCAGCCGGTCGCCGGCGATCAGGTAGGTCAGCGGATTGAAGCCGTTGGTGTGGTACATCGGACCGGGAACGAGGATGGTCTGGGGTGGCTCAAGCGCGGCCCAGTGCGCCAGAAAGGGCACTCCGGTGGTTTCGGTGCAGGTCGCCGGCTGGAGATTCAGGATCACCTTGGGTAAGCCGGTCGATCCGCTGCTGCAGATCCCGTTGATCGAGGGCGATATCGCGGTCGGTAACGCGCCAGCGGACTGATGTGATGCTGACGCGGCCAACGCCGGCCAACCCTGCTCGTTGAGAAGTGCTGCGGGGCGGATGACTTCGAGCAGTCGTTGCCGCTCCCAGTCGGGCAGATCCCAACGCATCGGGATCGGCACCGCCCCGATCTTCCAGCAGCCCAGGGTCGCCAGTACCAGGTCGGGGGAGTTGGGAATGGCCAGCGCGACCATCGAACCCACTTCGGCGCCGGCCTCCGCGAGTGCACGCCCCCACTGGTTCGCCCGGCCCTCCAACTCGGACCAGGTGAGCGTGACATCGGAGCCGTCGGGTCTCACGACCACCAGCGCGACGGCAGCCGGATTTTCCTGCGAGAGGATTCGCAGTCGCTCCCCGAACGGGGTTCCCACGTCGGTCATGGGTGATTGGACCTCCGCCTCGATCGAATTCGTTTCAGTCATCCGAACTCACGCGGTTCCGAGAAAAGGGTTTCCAGATGTCCTTCGCGGATCGCTGGCAGCAATCGTACGGCGAGTTGTTCGGCGCCAACCGGCAGCCGCAGCAGCGGCTGCACGTGCCTGTCGATAACGCTGAGATCGCATTCGTCGCAGAAGCCAAGCGCGCCGAGGACTTGGTGACTGGTGCGCAGGATCTGTACGGCGGTCTCGACGGCTTTCAACCGCAACACGACCGCGTCGGCCGAGCGCACGTGCGCGGAAGCCGAAGCGATTCGGCTCACGGTGTACTTGGCCAACTCGTCAAGGCCGCGTACGGCGACGGCGGCATCGGCAAGAGCGAACCGGACTGCTTGGAATTCCGACAGCGGCTTGCCGAATTGGACACGGGCCTTGGCGTGGTCGTTGGCAATCTTGAGCGACTGTTGCACCGCACCCAGGATCCGCCAAGACCCAAGGATGAGCGCAAGATCGATGTCCGCCTGCGCTGCCAACTCGTCGCGCGCGGTCAAGGCGGCCGGTACCAAGAACGGCCCCAGCTTGGCGCTCGTTCTGGCCGACGGTTGGACGTCGAAGGTCCGGCGATCCAGGTCCGCCGCACGCCAAGGCCCCGGCAGGTCACCGTGGTCGATTCGTGGCAGTTCGGGACTGACCAGGACGAACCGGTTGCCGTCGATTGCCAGCAGCTCCTCGGCGACGGGGTAGGGCAGGGCCAGCGTGCCTGCGGTGCGGCAGAGCACGGCGGCCGCCAGCAGATCATCGGAGCCACCGCGGACGTCGAGTTCGGCGCTGCCCAACTCCTTGAGCGCCTGCGCCGCCGCCCGACGCGGCTGTTCATCGGTTTCGGCCTTCAGGGCCGCCGAAGGACCGCCGATCCGGCTGAGTCGCTTCATCGCGGTCTCGGCGAAATCGACTATATGTTCCGGCAGAACGATATTCACCCTCGCCCTCCCAGCTCTTCCCGGGCAACCAGCATGCGCTGGACTTCAATGGTTCCGGATGCAACCGTCGCCGCTTGCGCGTAACGCCAGTGGTCGTCGATCGCACCGTGCAACGCGGCGTCGGGTCCGCTGTCCAGGGCCGACGGACCCACCACGTCCAGCAGAAGTTCGGCGACCGTCTGGTCGCACGTCGTCGCGGCAATCCGTGCAGCGCTGGCCGCGGCAGCCGCCGACGGGTCATTCTGCAGCGAGACCGCGCGATAGGCCAGCAGCCGTGCCACCCGCAGGTCGATCAGCGCTCTGACCCAACGTGTCCGCACCGCCTCCGGCAGGTCGTCCCAGCCCTGCTCGAGATCGGCGCGCAGGCGCTCCAGCAGCGATTCGCACCGCGCGTAACGGGCGATGCCGACACGTTCGAACGCAAGCGCGTCGCGCATCACCCGCCAGCCGCCGCCGACCTCACCGAGCACTTCGTCTGACTCAACCCGCACGTTGTCGATAAACACCTCGTTGAGGTGATGAGGGCCGAGCATCGAGGGGATAGGACGAACCGTGATTCCGGCGCGATTCATCGGCACCAAGAAGAGGGTGAGCCGTTGCGCGCTCGGCGCTTTGGGGTCGGTGCAGGCGGCCAGTACACACCAGGATGCCATCTGGGCGTATGAGGTCCAGATCTTCTGTCCATTGACTCGCCACCCGGTGCCGTCAGGAACCGCGCGGGTCCGCAGCGATGCCAGATCGGTGCCGGCCTCGGGCTCGGAAAAGCCCTGACACCAGATGACGTCGCCGGCGGCGATGGCCGCGAGGTGCTGCTCCTTCTGCGCGGTTGTGCCGTAGCGCATGAGCGCCGGGCCCACCCAGTTGATACCCATGTACTGCGCACCGCGCGGTTCGTGGTGGGCCCACATCTCTTCGCGAAGCACTGTCTGCTGCCAGACGGAACCGCCGCCGCCGCCGTACTCCCGCGGCCAGGCCAGTGCCAGCAGGCCTTCGGCGGCCAACAACTTGCAGAACGACTGGGTGGCAGCGAGATCCTGTGGGTCGTCGGTGAATGCGCCCAGGAAGTCACCGGGTAGATGTGTCGCGATCAGCGACCGCAGACGGTGTCTCAGCTCGTGGGCGTCCGTGCCCAAGTCGTAGTCCACTAGTTCGTCCCCCCGGTCATCCTTTGGGCAGTCCGAGTAATCGTTCGCCGATGATGTTTCGCTGTATCTCCGAGGTACCCCCGTAGATCGTCGCCGCGAGAGCGTCGTGACGTTCGAAGGACAGATCGGGGTCTTGGGCCGCGGCACTTCCGGCTGCTGCGGCCCGGGCTTCCCAAACCCGTTGTAGGGTCTCTGATCCCAACAACTTCAGAATGTCGGCTTCCGGGCTGGGCCGACCGGCGAGCTCGTTGGAAAGTGCGCGATAGCCGGTTGCCCGGAGCGCCTCGGCGTCGGCGAGAAGCGACCCCACCGAGCAGAACAGGTCGTCGCGGGGGGTGGCCTCGGCGGTGCGGATCGACTCCAGCCCGCGCAAGACCTCAACCCAGTTCATCACCCAGATCATCTGCCGCTCGTCGTGCAGCGAAGACATGGCGACCTGCCATCCCGAGTTCTCGGCGCCGAGCAGGGATGCCGCGGGAACCTCCACATCGTCGAGGAGGACTTCACAGAAGGTTTCATCAGAGCGCGAGGCCATCGGGATCGGCTCGACCCGCACCCCGGGGAGCTGGAGGTCGAGAACGAAGCACGAAATGCCACGGTGCTTCGGCGCGTCGGCGTCGGTACGGGCGTAGAGCGTGCACCAACGGGAGAGATGCGCCTGAGTGGTCCAGATCTTGTGCCCGTTGATGAGGAAGGTGTCGCCGTCGCGCTCAGCCCTGGTGCGCAAACCTCCGAAGTCGGATCCGGCCTCCGGCTCGGACATACCCAGCGCCCACCACTCATCTCCGGCGAGGGCGGGGACGAGGAGTCTGTCGACCTGTTCGGGGGTGCCGAAGAGGCGGACGCCGGGGGCAGCGACATTGGGACCGGCGATGTTCGGCAGCTTGGGTGCCGAACGCAGGGCCGCCTCGATCTGGACTTCCAGCTGCTCCCTCAAACCCAGTGACCGGCCGCCGTGTTCTGGGGGCCAGCTCGGTTTGAGCCACCCCGCTTCGAAAGCAGCCCGCTGGTAGTCGCGGCGAAGCGGTATGTCCCAACGATATTCCGAGTACTTCTCGTAATAGTCGGTCGGCAGGAAATCGCTGAGCCAGCCGTTGAACTCGGCGCGCAGGTCATCGCCGTTCTCAGTCATCGGTTTCTCCGCAGATGAACCGACGGCCGACCGCGTGGTAGAGCGTCTGGCTGTCGCCCAGCAGAGCGGCGCCGTGCCAGGCGCGTCGAAGATATAGGTGCATGTCGTGCTCCCAGGTTTGGGCGATGGCGCCGTGCACTTGGACCGCGGTCCGGACGCAGGACAGGGCCGCTTCGCCGGCTGCGGCCTTGGCGAGCGCAGCGGCCGTCCACCCGTCGGCCGGCGTCCTCGCCGGGTCATCCAGCTGCGCTGCGGCGGCGTAGGTCAGGCTCCGCGCGCGTTCCAACGCAACGTGGTTGTTCGCCAGCGCGTGCTTGACGCCCTGGAAGGACCCGATCGCCTTACCGAATTGGACCCGTGACTTCGCGAAGGTCACCGCGTGCGCCAAGGCGGAATCCGCGACCCCGATCAGCTCGGCGGCCGCGGCAATCAGGGGAACGGTGAGGGCCGTCGTGACATCGACCGGGGCCAACGATTCAGGGCGCGCGTGGACCTCGAGGTTCGCCAGCGGCCGCGCCGGATCCACCGACTCGACCGGATCGATGCGTACGCCGTCGCCTGGCCGCAAGACCACGGCGAACACCTCGCCGGTCGAGCCGTCGGTGGCCAGGGTCACCACCAGTTCCGCGCGGGCCAGGTCGGGGACGTGGTCGGCGCGCCCCGAAACCAGACCGTCAGTGACTGTCATCGGGGGAGCGGGCATGCGCTGGCCGGGCGACTGTACCGCGAGCGTGGCGACCGTTCCGTCGACCAGTTCGGCAACGGTGTCGTCGAACGCCCCGCGGCCCGCGCGGAGAACGCCCGCCGCCAGGCCGGCGCTGCTCAACAACGGGACCGGGGCCAGGGCGGCACCGCACGCTTCCAGGACCACGACGAGGTCGATGACGCCCAGCGCGGTGCCGTCGCCGGCGGGACCCGTCGAGACGTCGGCCACCGCGGTCCAGCCCAGATCGACGACCGTCTTCCAGAGGCTTTGCCACCGGTGCTGATCGGCCATGGCGTGGCGGACAAAGTCTGGCGGGCACTCGGCCGCAAGGACTTCGCGAACATTGTTGCGAAGACCTATCTGGTCGGAGTGCAGGCCGATATCCATGAGGCAGCCCCTTTCCTCATAAAGATAGTAATAAAAAGAAGTCGGCGTCAAGCTGCCCGCGGTGGCCGCTCGGTGAAGCCCGGCCATCGGCATAGGTTGGATCGCCGCGACGGCGGCAAGCGGCGCTTAACCCACAGTGGCGCTTACATTCTGGCGAATGCCGGAGCTTTCAGAGACGAGTGCGGGCGCCGGCTGAAGAGTTCACACCTGGCCGCGGAGGCCCGAAGGAGGTGCCGGGGGTGTGGCGAAGATCCGCTGTTCGGGATCGCCGGACAGCACATAGGTCTGGGCGTCCGCGAGATGCTTCGTTGCGACTTTCCTGGCCCGCTCGGCGTCGCCGGCTTCGATCAGATCGGTGATGCGAAGGTGTGCGTTGAGAACCGCGCGACGGTCTTTGAGGGACGGATACTCGCCGCGCGCCGCGGTCTCCTCTGCCCATCTTTGCTCGTGACCGGTCCAGAGCGCCTCGAGAGTTCCGACGACCGCGATCATGGTCTGGTTGCCGCAGCCGTGCACGATCTGATCGTGGAATTGGCGACCGATTTTGGTGAATACGGCTCCGTCTGCCAATCCGGCATCCATGGCCTCATTGATCTTGCGCAGCTCGGGTATGAGTGTCTTGGCCCGGTCCGGCCGGCCGGCTGCCAGGCCAACGCAGGTTGGCTCGATTGCATGCAGTGCCGCACCTAGGTCGTTCAAGCGCACCGAACCGCTCTGCAGCACCAGCCCAAGCATGAAAGCCGCGCTGGCCTTCGTCGGCGCGTGTACGACCGCACCACCGCGGTTGCCGCGGCGGACCGATATCAGCCCTTCGGTTTGCAGGATCCGCAGTGCTTCGCGCAGCGACACGAGACTGACGTTGAAATGGTCGACGAGTACTTCTTGCCGGGGGAGCAGATCACCGTCGGCGAGTTCGCCGTTGACGATCTGGCGACGCAGCTCGGCTGCCACGATCTCGCTGATCCGGGGCGAGGACACTCGCCGCCGGCCGTCATCTCCGATTCCCACGTGAGCTCATTTCATCCCGGCGCCAAGAACACCGATCAGCGCGGCAGGCGGTGGATCCACGGCAGTGTGTAGACCTCGTCACTGTAGTCGTAAGTTAACTATCAATGCAAAGTTACAACGGGCCGGTGCCGGGTGAGGTGACAGGGCAAGCCGCCGAACGGGCCCGTTGCCGAGCCCACGGTGTTACGGTAATCATTACGGTGATGGTATCGCCACCAGCCGGTCACCGTGCCGACCCGATCACCGGACGGCACCGCGAGAACCAGGAACGTGCCCTTGAGTGACGCCGAAGGCTCCATACCCGCCCCGTCCGCCGAAGTGGCTGATTCGCAATCGGCCGACTGGCGCCGGTACCCGTTCGAGCTGATACCGGGAGATTCCGAATTCACGTTTCCCGCCGCCGAAGCGGTGCACCAGCTCTGCCAGTCCGACACGTGGTTTATCGCGGGGGAGCTGACCGGAACGAAATCGAAGCGCAGGTTCTGCTTCTTGACGATCTTCAACAAGAACAGACCCGGCGGATCCATCGTCGCGGACTTCTACACCCTGGCTTTGTTCGACATCGACAACGGTGCCTACGGGACTTACACCGACTACGACATGCCGCCGAAGAACATGGCTCCCGGTGCGGTACCCAAGTTGTCGGCGTCGACGGAGCAGCTGGACATCGCGTTCGCCAGCCGCGCCGGTACGGCGGCGTGGCAGACGCGTCGGGACGAACGCGGGCAACTGGTTCCGTATACCTACGACCTGGCTCTGGTGGGTACCGACCGTTCCGGCGCCGCCATGGACCTTCGGCTGAGCGTTTCGCCCACCCGGGCACCCGTTCCGGTCGGCGCGTCGAAGTACAACGGCCGGTTCGAGTGCCTGGGTCAGCGGGAGACGTTCTCCTACTTCCAAACCGGAATGCTCATGGTCGGAACTTTGAGCTGGGGCGATATCCACGAGGAGGTGCGGGGATCCGCCGGGCACATCGATCGGCAATGGTTCCCGCTGTATGCCGGCGGCGGCGGAACCGATGGCCAGCAGCGTGCCATCTCACATGAATGGCGGACCATCCACCTCGACAATGGAGTCGATTTCGTCGGGTGGCGGCAGTTTGATCGAAATCAACGAAACACATTGCGGCCGTTTACCGGTGCTACCGTCACGTACTCAGAGCCGGGTATCTCGCCGGAATGCGTCGAAGACGTCGAGGTCGACACGACCAGCTACGTGCGGTGGCCGGAAGCGGTCCGCCAACTCGTGTCTCCCCCGGTAGAGGTGCGCTACATGCCGGACCGGCACAGACTGCGCTCTGCGGCACTGGAGCTCGACCTGGCCGGTGAGCCGCTGGTCGCCGCGCCTGCGCATGCGCTGCCGGTCGAATACATGGAGGGCCCGTTCCGCTTCGTCGGAACGATGCGGGGCCAACCGGTAAGCGGATTCGGCATTTCGGAGCGATCGTTCGCGCTGTACCGCGACTGGGAGTTGATCGACGTCTTGGCTGCGGCAACCGGGAACCTGGAGCCGCAACCAGACGACCTGGTGTCGAGCATCGACGCCCTGCGTCCGATCGTCACCACCGGGCAGTCCCGCGAGGCGGCCGATTACCTTGAGGACACGGTGCTTCCGCTCGTCAACGAGCTCCCGGTGGGCCAGCGGGAAGACGTGCATCAGGTCGCCGAAGCGCTGATCGCCGCGTTGTCCCACGAGCCAACGGCATAGTGCCGCCGAGAATCAGATCGATACTATTGTCGCCGAAGCTGTTCCGGGCGCCCCGTAGACCTGAGCGAATCCGACCGTGGGTTTCCCGGGCACCTGTCGGTCGCCGGCCTGCCCACGCAGCTGAAGTACCAGCTCGTGGACCTGGCGCAGCCCGGACGCACCGATCGGCTCGCCATTGGCGATGAGCCCGCCGTCGGTGTTGACCGGGAGCGAACCCCCGATCTCGGTGGCACCGTCGGCGATCAGCTTCTCCTGATCGCCGTCGGCGCAGAACCCGGCCTCGGCCATGTGGATCACTTCGGAGCCCGCGTCGGTGTCCTGCAACTGAATTACGTCGACATCGGCCGGATCCACGCCGGCCGCCTCGAACGCAGACCGCGCGGCGAACACGGTGGGAGACGGCGCTTCCTCAACCGGTGCGGAGGTCGCGTGTACTTCGTAGGTACCGAAATGACGGGTCCGGATTTCAGCAGCTCGCAAAAACACCGGTGTCGAGGTGTACCGGTGCGCGATATCGCCACGGCACATGATGACTGCTGCTGCCCCTTCGTCCGGTGCGCAGAACATGTATTGGGTGAGCGGGTAGTTCAACACAGCCGAAGCCAGGATCTCGTCCTCGGGTATCGGCTTGCGGCGAAACGCCTTCGGGTTCAGCGCACCGTTGCGGAAATTCTTGGCCGCCACTCTGGCCAGCGTCTCTCGCGAGATCCCGTGGTCATGCATATAGCGGTTGATCTTCATCCCGAAGAACTTGGTGGTGACGAACTGCCCGTTCTCGCCGTACCAGTGCGGCAGGGCCATGGTTGCCGGATCGTCGGTGAAGGCGCCGCGTGGATGTTTGTCGAGCCCGACGGCGATGCCGATCTCGTGGGTGCCGAGGCGGATCGTGTCGGCACAGACTTTGATGGCGGTGGCTGCGGTGGCGCAGGCATTGAATACGTTGGTGAAGGTGATCCCGGTGAGTCCGACAAGCCGCGTCACGGCGTCGGGATTGGATATTTCATGGCTGCCTCCGACGGCGAACTGGATGTCCGGCCAATCGAGGTTGGCGTCGGCGAGCGCGAGCTGAACGGCCTCTGCGCCCATCTGCACCGCGGACTTGTCGAACCGCCCGAACGGGTGTAGCCCGACACCGATGATCGCGACGTCATTCATCCTTGGGAACTCCTGTCTGGCAGATCCGGTTCGACCGGCTGAAATGCGAACGTGAGGATCTCGTCATCGGCGTCGTCGGTGGCGAGCGGGAGCATCGTCAGAACGACCTTCATGCCGAACCGCAACTTCGCCGGGTCGTTTTCGGTAAGCCGGGCCTCCACGCGAATCACGTCATCGAGCTGAACGAGCCCGATACCGAACGGAGTGAACGCCTCACCCGTCGGCCCGGCGAACGGCGGGCCGGGTGGAAAACCCTGTGTTGTCCAGGCGACGAGCACCCCGCTGCGCGGCAGCAGGATCTCGGTCACCTGTGCGCTGCTGCATTTCGGGCAGCGGGATTGCGCCGGGAATGCCGTTGCGCCGCAGTCGCTGCAGCGGCTGCCGATCAGGTGGGGATCTGGATCGGGCCAGGTCGAGATGTCAGGGGCGAGGGCCTTCTGCATTGATCCTCCAGGTCCGGGCTCGCGGGTGGCGCGACGTATGCCACGATGGCTACGGTAACCAATACCGTAAGATAACGGTAGCGGTACTCGTCCGGCGGTTGCGGGAGTTTGTTCTAGCGGTTGAGGAGTTGTCGCAGTGAAGTTCTCCATCACCCATCCGATGCACAGCCATCCCTACGACCCCGAACTCGCAGACGGGGCCGGTATCGCTGCGGTCGCCGTCGCCGCGGAGTCGGCGGGATTCCACGGGCTCGGGTTCACCGACCATCCCGCGCCCACGCAGCGGTGGTTGGAATCCGGAGGGCACGACTCGCTGGATCCCTTCGTGGCGATGGGATTTGCCGCGGCTCACACCACAACGCTGCGGCTGGTGCCCAACATCGTGGTGCTGCCGTATCGCAATCCGTTTCTGGTGGCCAAGTCCGGTGCGACTCTCGACGTGCTTTCCGGGGGTCGGTTCACGCTCGCGGTCGGGGTCGGATATCTCAAGCGCGAATTCGCGGCACTGGGGGTGGACTTCGACGAACGAGCCACGCTGTTCGACGAGGCGCTGGAAGTCATCCGCGCGATCTGGACGGGTGACGATGTGTCATTCGACGGGCGGAACTTCGTAGCACGCGGCATCACGGCCCATCCCCGGCCGGCGACTGCGCCCCATCCGCCGATCTGGATCGGCGGCAACACCGCCGCTGCGCGTCGCCGCGTCGTCCGGCACGGCGACGGTTGGTGCCCGTTCAAGGCGCCGCCCGTGCTGGCGCAGGTCGCTCGGACCGCGGTGCTGGATGACGTCGACGGCCTTGCCGGAGGGATCGCCGATCTGCGCCGCCGGTGCGACGCCGAAGGTCGCGACTTCGGCGCGATCGATATCGCGTTCGGAAACGATGCGGGCGGGCAACCGGGAACGCCGGGCTTCAACGCCGACGAGTACCTGACCGGTCTGGCCGACCTGGAAAAGCGTGGTGTTACCTGGGTGCAGGTGGCGCTGCCGGGTGACAGCTTGGCGCAGACCCTGGAGGCGATCGAAGCCTTCGGCTCCGAAGTGATCGCCGCGACGTAGCGAATGCACGTGAAGTCGACGCGCGCAGTCAGTCACCCGACTTGCGCCGAGCAAAATCCACAGTCATACGACCAGGATTTATCCCAGATGCGTACTCCTGGCGGGCGTTCTCGCGCCGCCGTTGATGAGAGGTTCGAAATACTAAGTGGCACAACCGATGAAGCTAGATCTGCACTGGGTATTGACACGCCACATGTTTGGGTGTGATAGTTCCGTATGTCCTTAACTGAAAATCGCGTTTTCGCGGGTGGTCGTGGGATTGCCCCGCCGACGCAAGGAGTGCAATGAGCGGCGGACAGGACAAGCCGGCGGCGTGGCTGCCGTTCGCGATCGCGGAGGCATCGCTGCGAGGCGCCGACGATGTCGGCCTTGCGTCCGCGTGGTCGCACCTGCTCGAACAGCTCGGGGCGGCAGGCCGGTACGTGCAAGAGGCGGATGTCTCCCGCAACGACCTCGACTTGGCCTCGGGTCTCAGGCATCTGATGGTGCTGCTGACGGCGGGTATCGACGAGGCGCTGCGCGCCGACCCCGACCCCATCCTGCGCGTGCAGCCCACCAGCACCGACGACGTCATCAGTTGGGGTATGGAATGCCCAGACGCCATCTACACCCGGGCGACGATGCGTGGCGGTGAGTCCTACCGATTGTTCGGAAACCGGGGAACTGCACGGTATGTCGGACTGCAGACGATGAACGGGATCGTCTCCACGATGAACAAGCTGGTCGACGAGCTCGACGTCGCTCCGGACGGCACCTTTGAGGTGATCCTGTCTTCGGACGAGCGCGCCGGAAACTGGATGAAGATCGACGGCGACAACCCGGTGTTGATCGTTCGGCACTTCTTCTACGACTGGGACACCGAAGTGCGGTCATCCCTGCAGATCGAGCGGATCGGCGACGCCGTCGAAACCGGGCGCAGTGCGGTGAATCTGCCGGGAAGGGTCGCCGCGCAACTGGTGGCGCTGGGCGACTTCGTGCTGGAGAACCTGAAGTTCTTCATCCAGTTCGGAGGCGCGCCGCCGGTCAACGACTTTCTTGATCCGGCAAACTTCAGTTCGATGGGCGCCGCCGCGGAAAACCGCCCGGTCATCGGCCGATTCGACTTGGCGCCGGACGAAGCTCTGATTCTCGAAGTAGAGCCGCCGCAGGGCGTCTACTGGAGCTATTCGCTGGGCAACCCGTGGTGGGAGACGATTCACTACGGCAACCACCAGTCCAGCCTCAACGCGCATCAGGCCGCCGTCGATTCGGACGGAATTCTGCGCGTGGTCATCTGCGGTCGCGATCCCGGCGTCGCAAACTGGCTCGATAGCGCCGGCCACAGCAACGGCGCAATGATCCTGCGCTGTGTTCGCACCGAGACGGCACCCAAACCCACGACCCGGGTGGTGAAGTTCGACCAGATCGACTCTGAGCTTCCGGCAGAGACGAAACGGGTGAGCACCCAGCAGCGCGCTGAGATTCTTGCCGCGCGTCGCCGCGCCGTCCACGAAAGGTTCGCCCGATGACTTTCTCCGCCGACGAACTGGAAGAAGGCGCCCGCGTCGCCACGGGGCTCGAGGACTTCGGCTCCACTTACTATCGCGAAGGCCTCGAGCGCACCGTCGAGTCGTTGAACACCGAAGCGGACCTCAACGACCTCGGCGCGGTGATGCAGCACGCCACCATCAGCAACGCGCTGATCCAGCGACTCAAGATCGAGGACACCTACAAGCGCCATCCCGAGATCGACGACGAGATCGTCGGCGGTCCGGTCTTCATCATCGGGTTGCCGCGCACCGGCACCACCGCGCTGAGTCAACTGGTGGGTGCAGACTCCCAGTTTCGCTCGCTGCGGATGTGGGAGTCTCAACAACCCACCCCGCCGCCCGAGTCGGCCACTGAGCATACGGACCCGCGCATCGCTGACGCCGAGACCGGCCTGAAGATGATGAACGACATGTTCCCCCTGATGAAGACGCTCTACAACTCCGAAGCGACCGCCGCCACGGAGTGTCAAGACATCATGGGGATGAACTTCCGCACCGTGCATTTCGACGGAGTCGTTCGGGTTCCGGCCTATCTGCGTTGGGTTCTCCAGTGCGATATGGGCGAGACCTACACCTACCACCGGCGGGTTCTCAAACTCCTCCAGTGGCACTGCCCGCCTACGCTGTGGCATCTGAAGACCCCAGTGCACATCTTTGCCCTCGATGCACTGGTCGAGGCATATCCGAACGCCAAATTCATGTGGAGCCACCGTGATCCGGCGAAAGTGATGGCGTCGGTGTGCAGTCTGATCCAGTACGTGCGCAGCTGGAGCAGCGACCGCGACGACGCCCACGAACTCGGAGCCGAGCAGCTCGATATATGGGCCGAAGGCGTCCGGCGTGCGATGGATTTCCGTAAGCGAGTGGGAGACGAGCGTTTCGCCGATGTCGCATTCTCCGACCTGCAGTCCGATCCGGTGAACACCTTGCAGAACGCCTACGCCAGGTTGGGCTTGGACTACACCGACGAGACACACCGCCGGGTGCAGGACTGGGCAGAAGAACACAAGCCGGGATCGCGCGGTTCGCACACCTACACGCTGGCGGACTACGGCCTCACGGCGGACCGCGTGCGGGGCGAGTTCGCCGAGTATCTCCGTACCTACGATGCCACCGCCTGAGCCGTCGTCCGCGAAGGTGATCTCCGCGGCGACGGCGGGGAGACGGAACCGCCCGAAGCTGGACCCCGACGCCGGTGTGCGTCTCAAACTGCTTGCCGCCGCGTCGAAGATCGTCCAGGAGCGTGGAGTCGGCGGGCTGACCATCGCCGATCTTCTCGCCAGGGCCGAGTTGGGGACCAGGGCGTTCTACCGCCACTTCGATTCAAAGGATCAGCTGGTTCAAGAAGTCTTCCTGGGCATGGGCCGAGTCGAGAAGGTCCGGCTCCGCGGCAAGATGGCATCGGCCGCCGGACCGCTGGAAGCGGTGGCCGCCTGGATCGACGGCCGGTTGGATCTGGTCTTCGACGAGGCCATCCGATCTGACCTGCGCCACCTCTCCCGCGAAGCCCAGTCGCAGATGTTCGCGGCACCCGAACTGGTCAGCCCGGCGTACCGCGAAATGTTGAAACCACTCATCGAGCAACTCGTGGCCGGCAAAGAGCGCGGGATATTTCCTCGGATCGATCCCGAGACGGATGCGGACCTGCTGCATGGTGCGGTGTGGGCGTGTGTCGAAGCGCAATGGGGCGTAGCCGTCCGTGATCGGCAGCGGATACGTGAGGCGACGCTGTATTTCTGTCTGGGCGGACTCGGTGTTTCCCGAGACCGGATCGCCGCGCTGATAAATCGCGAGTGTTGGAACACCATCGAACACGAGGAGTGACTATGGATCTGGGTTTGGCCGGCGCGAAAGCGGTTGTCACCGGAGGCAGCAAGGGGATGGGGCTGGCGATCGCCGAGACCATCGCAGCCGAGGGCGCCAGCGTCGCGGTGATGGCCAGAGACCAAGTGGCGCTCGACGCGGCGGCAGAGCGGCTGCGGGCCGCCGGCGCACCGGAGGCATGGGGCATCAGCGTCGATATGGGCAATGCCGAGTCCATTGCCGCGGGTTTCGCGAAGGTGGCGCAGCGCTGGGGAGACCTCAATGCTTTGGTCCATACCATCGGCCCCGGCGACGGCTACTTCGAGGAGATGGACGACTCGGACTGGGAGGCGGCGTTTGCGCTGGGAACCATGTCGGGTGTGCGATCCATACGCGCTTCGCTGCCGTTGTTGCGTGCTGCGGATTGGGCCCGCATCGTGACCCTGTCCGCCCACTCCATCCAACGGCAGAACCCGCGGATCGTGGCCTACACCGCGTCGAAGGCAGCGCTGAGCAGCGTCACAAAGAACTTGTCGAAAAGCCTTGCCAAGGACGGCATCTTGGTGAACTGCGTGTGTCCAGGGACCATCGTCACGGCGAGCTTCACCGAGGCGCTGAAGGATGTCCTGGCCGCCGACGGCCTCGACGCCGAGGACCCGGTAGACGTGATGAAGTGGATCGACGCCAACTTCCATCAGCCGTGCGACCTGGGACGCGCGGGCCTGCCGGAGGAGATTGCCTCGATCACGACCTACTTGGCGTCCCGACGCAACGGCTACGTCACCGGGGCGACCGTCAATGTCGATGGCGGCTCGGACTTCATCTGAACCGGTGAAGTTCGGCCGTGGCCTGGGCCCGCGCTTCCTCGGCTCAGATCACGGCCGTATCGGCAACTCCGGCGTTCAGAGCGTCGATGATGTCGCTGATCACCGACTGGGGGAACTGGCCCAGCGCGGTGAGCACATCTGTGAAAGCGGTTTGGATCGTGTTGATGATCGTGGTCGGATCCGAGCTGAGCAGCGCCGCCTGAATCTGGTAGGACGCGGTCTGTGGAGCCACGATCAGGTCGCGAAAGTCGACGAACAGTTGTGTCGCCAGATCCGCCGCCGGTACCGGCATCCCATCCCAGCTGATCAGCGTCCATCCATCGGTGGGACTGCCCTCGATCACGACTTGAGCAGTGTTGGGTAGCGGGTGTTGCAAGATGAGCAACGGATCCGGGTTGTCGACGTTCATCATCGTCCAGACCATCGTGGCCGCCGCAGACGAGAAAGCCACATCGACGTGGTTGGGACCGCCGGCGTCATAAATTGCTTGAACAGCGTCGCTGAAGCGCGCGTCGAACGCCATCCCGTTGTAGTCCGAGGAGCCCAGCAACGGCACGGACTGTAGTCCCAGCGTCCACAGGAACGGGGCCAGCAGAACGAGCGCACCTACCAGTTCGTACTCCGACTGACTCGACGCTTGAAAGCCTTCGAAGACACCGACATTGATCTCGTTGAGCCCGGACAGCTCCTGCACGGTCAGGCCCTCGAGGGCGGCGAACGGCGCAGCGGTTTCCAGTGCTCGTAGCAACTGCGCTGAGTAGATCCCGTCGACGCCACCGCTTCCGTAGGAGTTGAGGAGTTCGGTGGCGATGTTCTGCGCCTGTTGCTGGCCCAACTCCGTCAGCGGGGCGCCGGGGACCACAGTGCCGTCGATCAGATTGACGTTGTCTGTCGATTCACCGTGTCGCACGAAATTCAGCAGGATATCGGCATCGGCGGCGAGTTGAAGCATGGCGTTCTGGACGTCGGGTAGCGGCGTCGCCGCAGGGGCGACGGCGATGACGCCGGTGCCGGCGAGAGCGACAATTGCGGTGGCCCAAGGGCGAATGACATGTTGCGACATGACATCTCATTTCCAACGATGATTACCGTCATCCGGATCGCTACTGAACTGACGCTAGCCGATCGCGCGCGGTAAGTCTAGCGGTAATTATTACCGTAAAGTCGCGGGTTTCGGTCCGCGCGTCGTCACATGCTGGCGCGCTTCGCCGCCCGCGCCTCGGCGACACTCTGTCCTGCGGTACCGCTGCCGCCGGTCATCTCTGCGAACGGTCCGCGGTAGGGAGCGCGAAACAAGACATCGGGCACCACCATCCGCGGCGGCAGGGCGGCGAGCCACGCAACGACGTCGCCGACATCGGCAGCAGGCAAGGCGCTGAACGCATTGACCGACTGATCCATCATCGGGGTGCTAACCGGGCCGGGCGACACCAGGCTGACGTTGATGCCATCGGTTTCCAGCTCGGCCGCCAACGCCTCGGCCATCGCATTCATCCCCGCTTTCGCCGCGGAATAGGCGGTCAGCCCCCGCATTGGGCGTGTCGCGGAGGTGGAGGACACCAGAATGATGCGCCCGCCGACGTTGATCGCCGGCAACGCGGTATGCACGAGGACATACGCCGAACGCAGGTTCGCTGCGATCACCTCGTCGAACGTCTCGACCGACTGTTCACGCGCCGCCCGGCCCTTGAGGATGCCCGCCGCGTGCACGACGACGTCGATACCCTCGGTCGCGGTCGCGACGAGATCACCCAGACGCGCCTCGTCGTTGGCGTCGCAAGCCAGGCACCCTGCGCCCAGTTCCTCGGACAGGCGGTGCAGGGGTTCGCTACGCCGACCGCTCAGGAGCAGGGCGTAGCCCGCGGCGTGCAAACTGCGCGCGCACGCCTCACCGATGCCACCGGTGGCGCCGATTATCAGGGCCGTGCCGCGTTTTGATGCAATCATTATAAAGATGCTAGTTTTGGCTTCATCGGCTCGTCAACGCGCCGCCCCCGGCGATCGCGAAAGAAGGTAAGTCATGGCCCGCCGCATCGACCTCCCGCCCTTCCCCGACAGCTGGTATCGCGTGGCGGCGTCGGATGCCGTGTCGGCGGGAACACTGATGGCGGTGCGCGCCTTCGGACGAGACTTCGCCTGTTACCGGGGGCGGAACAGTGGGGAGGCCCACGTCTTGGATGCCTACTGCGCTCACCTGGGTGCGAACATCGCGGTCGGCGGGTTCGTGGAGGACGACAACATCGTCTGCCCGTTCCACCATTGGCGCTACGACGGCTCCGGTCGCAATGTCTTGATCCCGTACCGCGATCAGCCGAACCGCACGGCACGTCTCGGTTGTCTGCCGACCCTTGAGCGCAACGGCCAGATTCTGGTCTGGTACTCCGAATCGGGCAGCAAGCCGACGTGGGAGCCGCCGGCGTTGACCGAACTCGACGGCGACGGATACGTCGTCGTCGAATCCGACACCTGGATCATCCGGTCGCACGTTCAGGAGATCTTCGAGAACACCGTCGACATCTCCCATTTCCAATACGTCCACGGTGTACCGGGTTTCGGCGCCGTGGAACTCGTCGAGGACGGCCCGATGTTCCGGTCGGTCGCGAGTGTCACGATGAACACCCCGCGCGGCCAGGTGGAAGGCGCGATCGAGTCGGAGCTGTGGGGGCTCGGTATCGACGTCGTGCGTCAACGTGGAATCGGCGACGGCCGTGTGATGTTCACGATCACACCCGTCGAGGACACCGTGCTGCGGGCGCAGTACATCTTCGTGCTCCGGCGGGATCCGGAGACCGGGGGACCCGACCGCTACGGCGCTGGTCTGATGCGGGAGTTCAGCCGGCAGATCATCCAGGACATCCCGATCTGGGAGAACAAGATCTTCCGGCCAGCGCCCAAACTGGCGACTGGCGAGAGCGCCATCATCGAATACCGGCGCTGGGCCGAGCAGTTCTATTCGTATGCGGCGGTGAACTGACCGGGGCCGAAGATGAACAGGTCGTGGACGGACATCCACTTCTCGTTCAGCCTTCCGAGCGAGGACTGGGAACGCTTGGACGCCATGCTGCGCGCCCGTGGCACCAGCCTCGGGCTGCAGTTCAAGCGCGCGCTGGTCGAATGCCTGCACGAGGCCGGGGTGGACCCGGGACATCTCGATCCGCCGTGATCAAAGCATCGACACTGCAATGGAATTCGGACCTGATCGACGAGAGTGGCTTGCGTCGGTGCCAATCCCGCTCAAGCCCTTGCCATTCGACCGCTGATGGGCGATCGTTGCTACGTCAGCGGCGGCGAGGAGAAGACATGACCATCGTGCACCACAGCGGGATCTGTCCGGCCGACATGGATGCGTCGCTGCGGTTCTACCGGGACGGAATCGGACTCGACGTCCTGGTCGACACTGTCTTGGAGACCGATCTGGAACCCCTGCTGGGCCGGCTGCACACCAGCACGGTGCGAACGGTGTTCCTGGGCGACGCGCAGAATCGGGGCGGTGGGATCGTTGAGCTGCTGGACCTCGGCGCACCGGAACTGAAGAACGATCCGCAGCAGCCGGGCGTGCCGACCCGGGGCTTGTTCCTGCTCTCCGTGCAGGTCGATGTACCGGCGGTACTGTCGCGCCTGGCCGATTTGGGTCTCGGCGGGACGCCACGGATGCTGCACACGAGTCGCGGTGACCTTCTCGCTGCGACCGTGCGAGACCCCGACGGGGTGACCGTCGAGCTGTTGCGAGCCGACCGCGCGGTCTTGGGAGGCTAACGGTGGCAAGCACCGCGCGTCCTCACCAACGCGCTTCGTTTCGTTGACCGTCGGTGGACACCACCACCTCGGTGCCGACCAGCTCCCGAGATTCGGCATCGGCGAGCAGGTCCGGCTGGTAGACCCGGGCCAGTGCCCGGCCCTGGTCGGTGTCGAGCACCACCAATCCCTGCCCCGGTGTGCCGTCGCGGCGGTGCGCGACGGTGTACGCGCGCACAGTGCCGGGGCCGGACCACGCCGTCAGTAGCGGCCGGCGCGGCTGCTCGGCATCCACCTGGGCTTGCAACGCGATGCGATCCGCCGGTTCGGCCGGTGCCGGGGTGGACGACCATACGGCGGCCACGTGTTTGGCCAGATGCATTCCGACCCCGGTGATCAGCGCCCGGCCGCCCCTGTCCCGCAACCGGTCGAACGTGCTGGCGATGGCGTGCAGCTGGTACGCGCTGGCCGGGCCGCCGGCGTAGGGCAACCCGCCGGTCACGGTCAGGCCGCGGGAGTCGTCCAGGGCCAGCCCCAGCGCGTCGCATGCCAGTCGCAGCGACGACGGAAAGCACGAATACAGATCGAAAACGTCGATGTCATCAAGCGCCAGGCCTGCGGCACGCAGCGCGTGCCGGCCCGTGACGGCCATCGCCGCCGAGCGCGCCATGTCCTCGCGTTCGGCGACACTCGCCGGGTCCTCGGCGTAGGCGTAGCTGGTGAGATAGAGGCGTCGGCCCTCGTCAACGCCGAGGGCGTCGGCCTTCTCGGCGGTGGCCAGCAGCAGCGCGGCAGACATATCGACATCCATGACCGCGACCTCGTGTTTGGTGTACGGCCAGCCGACGTAACGGTTGGCCGCCGTGGGCGTGCCGACCGTGGCGGCATCGAGCACCACAGGCCGCCAGGCATGCGGATTGGCCGCGGCGACGTTGGTCATCGCCGCCATCATCGCGGCCGCCTCTGCGGCGTCGTCGGCCAGTGACGCACCGATCTTGGCCCGCCGGGCAGTGTCCCACAGCGGGAACGTCTCCCATGCCTGGTGCACTTCGTGCGCGACCTCAGCAGGATGCGGGGGCTCCCAGGGGAACGGCGATGATTTGCGGTAGCTCCACGGCAGGCGTTCGCCGGCCTTTTTCGCGGTGCGCACCGTGGCCAGAGCTTCGCCGCCGACGATCAGGGCGAGGTCCAGTTCACCGCGCAGCATCGCTTCCGACGTCTGGTTCACCAACAGCTGCGGTGTGGTGCCCCCGATGCCGGAGTAGTGCCGGTGGCGGGGATCGGCACCCAGGGCGGTGGCAAGCCTGCCCACCGGGTCGTCGTACGGCCAGGATTGGCAGTAGACCACCTGCAGCGAATCAATTTGCGCCAGGGCGTGTTCGACACCGGCGTCCTTAGCCGCTTCGCGGGCGCGGTCGGCCCAGCTCACCAACGGCTCGGGGGCGCGACTGTCGCGTTCGGTTCGCTGCGATGCGCCGATGAGGCATAGTGAACGGCCGCTCATCGCGCCGCTCCAGTCGTGCAGGGCAATGCCTTGATGCCGTGAAAGAACGAGGAGCGCAGTCGATCTGGCTCTCCGGTGACGGTGAGATTGGGCACGCTCGGGTATAGCTCCTCGAGCATGACTCGCAGTTCGAGGCGTGCCAGATGCGCGCCCAGGCAGAAGTGCACACCGCCGCCGCCGAACGCGGCGTGGCCCGCGTCGGGTCGGGTGATGTCGAACTCGTCGGCCCGCTCGAACACCGCCTCGTCACGGTTGGCCGACAGATAGTGCATGAGCACCCAGTCGCCGGCGGGGATTCGTTGATCACCGAACTCGACGTCGGTGGTGACGGTACGCCGGAAATGCATGACCGGCGTGGACCATCGAAGTAATTCCTCAACGGCGGGCCGAACCGCCGCCGGATCGGCGGCCAGCAGGGCCTGCTGGTCGGGGTGCTGTGACAGGGCCAGGATTCCGTGACTGAGCGTGTTGCGGGTGGTTTCATTTCCGGCGATGGCCAATAACAGGAAGAATTCGTTGAGCTGGTCGCGATTGAGTCGTTCGCCGTCGACCTCGGCTACCAGCAGTGCCGACAGGATGTCGTCGGTGAGCCCGTGCTTGCGTCGGTGATCGACGAGTTCGCCGCAGTAGGAAAACATCTCGGCCACGGCCTGGCCGAGCGCTTCCGGTGTCGGCGCGTAGTCGGGGTCCTCGATGCCGAGGCTGCCGATGGCGTTACTCCAGCGGAACACCTCGAGCCGGTCCGACGCGGGCACCCCGAGGACGTCCGCTATCACCTGTAGCGACATCTCGGCGGAGATGTCGGGTACCGCGTCGAAATCGCCCTTCGCGGTGATGTCGGCAACGATGTTGCGTGCGACCTTGCGCATGTGCGGCTCGAGTCGCTGGACATTTCGCATGGTGAAGCCCTGGTTGATCAGCTTGCGGAAGTGCACGTGCCGCGGCGGGTCGATGCCGGGAAGCATCGCCGATGTCGGCCCCATCTCGACCTCGACCAGAGTGTTGCCCCGGCTGCTGCTGAAGGTTTCGCTGTCGCGGCTGACGCGCCGAACGTCGGAGTGCCGAGTCAGCAGCCATGCCCTCGGCAGATTCGGCAGCGAGACCGGATGAACCGGAGCGTCGGCCCGCAGGCGCGCCAACGCTTCGAACGGCGCACCCACCACATAGGTGTCCGGATCCAGAACCGTTGCGGCATCACGGTCGGCCGCACTGTCCTGGTTCTCGGGAGTCAGTGACCCCGGCAACGTCGGGACTTGAGTGCTCATCGCGTGCCCGCCGTCGCCCGAATACCTTCGATGATCACGCGGAGTCCTTCCAGATAGCAGCTATCGGCCTGCTTTTTACGGCGACTTCCGGTTCGAGCCGGCCGGGATTCCTCAAGACTGATCGACCCGAGCAGGTAGGTGTAGAGCACCGCGTGGGCGGCATCGGCGCTGGCCGCGGTCAGTCCGGCCTCGGCGATCAGAGCTCGGCTGAGTGTGTCGAGAGAACGCGCAGTATGTCCAATACCGTTGGTCTGCAATACATTGGCAATTCCAGGAACATCCAGCATCACGTTTCGCGCAGCGCTGTACAGCGCTGTCAGCCGGACGTCCCAGGGGCCGGGCTCCGGTTCGGCGATGGAGGCCAGCACCGATTCGGCAAGAAGGTCCAGGGCAGCCTGTTTGCCGGGAACGTGGTAGTACACCGACGGTGCCTTCGCGCCCAACTCGGCGGCCAGCTCCCGCATCGTGACTCGCTGGACGCCGACTCTGCGTGCCAGGCTGTAGAGCGCTGCGACCACTTGGTCACGATCGAGTTCTCCGTATGCGCGGCGCACCGGGGCGGTCATCCCGGCACCCCATAGACGGATTTGATCTCGACGTATTCGTCGAAAGCTTCCGGGCCGTACTCCCGGCCGATGCCACTGGACTTGAACCCGCCGAAAGGAACCCCGAATTCCGGTGCGAACGAGTTGATCCCGAAGGTCCCGGTGCGAACGCGGCGGGCGATGTCCAGTCCTGCGTGCCGATCTTTCGTCCATACCGAACCGCCCAGGCCGTAGGGGGAGTCGTTGGCGATCCGGACCGCGTCGTCGATGTCGTCGTAGGGAATCACCACCACGACCGGGCCGAAGATCTCCTCGCGGGCGATCCGCATCGAATTGTCGACATCGCGGAACACGGTGGGTTTGACGTACTGCCCGTTCGTCAGCCCGTCGACGCCGCCGGGACCGCCGGCCGCCACCGTCGCGCCTTCTGCGACACCGAGTTCGAGGTAGCCTTCCACGCGTTGTCGCTGGCGAGACGAAACGAGCGGCCCGATGTAGGTCTGGGGATCGGTCGGGTCTCCCACGGAGAACTCTCCTGTTGTCTCGGCGAGGGCGGTCGCGATCTCGTCGTAGCGGGAGCGCGGTGCCAGGATCCTGGTCTGCGCGACGCAGGCCTGGCCGTTGTTGAGGAACGACGAGAAGCGAAGTCCCGCGATGGTCCGTTCCAGGGATGCGTCCTCGCAGATGATCGCCGCAGATTTCCCGCCCAGCTCCAGACTGAACCGCGCCAGCCGGTCCGCGCAGGTCCGCGCAATCCAACGCCCCACCTCGGAACTGCCGGTGAAGGCGATTCTGTCCACGTCCGGGTGTTCGACAAGGCGGCGGCCGGCTTCGGTTCGGCCTGGCAGCACGGCGACGACTCCGTTGGGCAGGTCCGCTTCCGCAAGCATCGTGGCGAGCAACATCGCGTCGAGCGGTGTCTCCGGTGCGGGCTTGACGATCACCGGACAACCGGCGATGAGCGCCGGGAACAACTTGGCGGCGATGGTCACCTGCGGAACGTTCCACGGCGTGATGACACCGACCACGCCCGCCGGTTCTCGGACCACCATGCTGGTCCCGCGTTTCTCCCACCAGTCGTAAGAATCGGCAAAGCTCACGGTCTGCTGCATCAGGGCGAGCGGACCCGTTCCATGCGCGGCCTCGGAGAACCACACCGGTGAACCCATCTCGGCGGTCACCAGCGCGGCCATCTCGCCGGTCCGGCGGCCGTACTCCTCGAGAAACGGACGCAGCGCGGCGATCCGCTCCGCAACGCTCATCCGTGGCCAGGGCCCGTCGAATGCCCGGCGCGCGGCGGCGACCGCGATGTCGATGTCCTCCGGGGAAGCGACCGGGGCGGACCCAACACGAGTCCCGTCATGCGGCGATCTGACGTCGAAGGTTTCGGTAGAAGTCGGTTGGCGCCAAGTCCCATCGAGGAAGAACTGCGGGAAGTCGTGCACAGCGTGGCAGGCATCCATGGCGCGCTCCGGGTCAGATTCGAACAACGATCGAAACTGAGAATAGCAATACCGGAGTAAAAGATCCAAGGTACTCACAAAGTGCGCGAGACATTACCTTGAACCGCTACGATCCGTACCATGAGCGAATGCGCCGCCATCCTCCGTAGCATCGGAAATGCATTGGAGGTAGCGGACATCGAGCTCGCGCCGATCGCTCCTGACCAGGTCAGGGTTCGGATCGCCGCGGCGGGCGTCTGTCACTCCGATCTGTCACAGGCCACCGGTGCGTTGCCTGCCGGGACGCCGACCGTCCTCGGTCATGAGGGCGCGGGCGTCATCGAGGCCGTGGGTTCGGAGGTGCGCCACGTGAAGCCAGGTGATCATGTCGTAATCTCCTGGGTCGCCGCGTGTGGACACTGCTGGTTCTGTCGCCACGGCGAAGTTCACCTCTGTCGCAACGCCATCCCCGACAGCTATTCGATGCCGTACGCCACCGATATCGCCGGTGCCGCCTTGTTCACGTCGATGGGTGTGTCGAGCTTTGCGACTGCCACGAATTGTCTTGGGCGAGCAGTGGTCCCGATCGATGCGGACATTCCGTTGGATATCGCGTCGCTCATCGGCTGCGGTGTCGCCACGGGAGCGGGCGCGGCGCTCAATACGACGCCCGTCGCGCACGGCAGTTCGGTGGCCGTGATCGGCCTCGGCGGCGTCGGCCTGGCGTCGCTGATGGCGGCCACGCTCCGCGGGGCGGCGGTGGTCATCGGGGTCGATCCGGTCGCGTCGCGGCGTGCGGTTGCCGGCGAGCTCGGCGCCACCCACGTGGTGGATCCGGCGGACGGTGACGTGGCCAAGCAGATCCGTTCGCTCACCGGCCGCCGCGGCGCGGACTTCGTCTTCGAAGCCGTCGGCCGCGCCGCAACGATCGAGACCGCGATCGCGGCCACCCGCCGGGGCGGGACCACTTGTGTGGTGGGCGCTGCGCTGCCCGAGGAGCGTGTCGCGCTGTCGGCCTACGACCTGTTCATGAACGGCAAGTCCCTGGTCGGCTGTCAATACGGTTCGGTGGTTCCCGAGCGTGACTTCCCGATGCTGTTGGACCTGTGGCGGGCAGGTCGGCTCCCGCTCGAAAAACTCATCACCCGCCGGGTACAGCTGGAACAGGTGAACGAGGCGTTCGACGACCTCACGCGCGGAGTCGGTATCCGAACCGTGATCGTCAACGACTGACCGCCTTGATCACCGTCCCGACCATCGGGGCGGCCGCTTCTCCGCGAATGCGCGCGGCCCCTCCTTCGCATCCTCGGTGGCGAAGATCTCCTTGGAGATGCGCGACTCGATTCGGTACGCCTCCCTCATGTCCACCTTCAATCCCTCGAGCACGCTACGTTTCGTGGCCTGCACCGCCAGCGGGGCGTTCTTCGTGATCCGGCTGGCGTACTGGAATGCGGTGTCCAGCAACTCATTCTCGGGTACGACCGCGTTGACCAGACCCATCTCGTAAGCGCGTTGCGCGTCGATCTGGTCGGCGCACAACAGGAACTCCATCGCCTGCGCGAACGGTACCTGCCGGGGGAGTCGAACAGTGGTGCCGCCACCGGCGAACAGGCCGCGCGCGGGCTCCAAGACACCGAACGTGGCCTGCTCGCTGGCAACCCGGATGTCGATTCCGCCGAGCATCTCCATGCCGCCCGCCACGCACGGCCCGTTGACGGCAGCGATGATCGGCTTGTAGATCTTGGTTCCGCGCAGCACGGCCTCGGTTCCGTCGGACAGCGAATACTCACCGATCGAGGAGGCTTCACCGGCCTGAATCTTCTTGGCGAGCGCGGTGATCTCCGGGACGTAGGTCTTCAGGTCGGCGCCGGACATGAACGACCGCCCGACCCCGGTGAAGATGGCGACCCAGGCCGCATCGTCGGCGGCGAAACGCTTCCAGGTCTGCGCGAGCTGGTGGAAATGCTCAAGGTCACAAGCATTCTTGGCTTCCGGCCGGTCCAGCGTGATCAGCGCGACGTGGTCTGCGCCTGGGCGGGCGCCGAGCTCATAGTGAACGGGCATCAGTTCTCCTCGGGCTGTGGTCGCACCGCAGGTGCGGGCGACGGGTAGGCGTCGATGCGATCGTGGGCCAGAAAGTCGCGACGTAGCCGGTCTTTATCAGCGTCTGTCATCGGCAGGTAGCTTTCGGAGCGATCCGGGCGCCACCAGATTTCGTCAGCACACAGCCAGGCGTCCCGTTTGAGCGGCTTCTTGTCCAGCTTTCCATTGCCGACCTGGGGCAGCCGGGGGGTGATACGGACGAACCGGGGCCGCCATTTCGTACCGAGATCGGCCTGGTCGGCCAGAAAGGCGGCGAACTTCTCCGGTTCGAAAACCCGCCCCGCGGTGAGCTCCAGCGCCGCCAGCACTTGATCACCGGCCGCCGGATCGGGGACACCCACCACGGCCGCCGCCGCGGCATCCGGATATCGCGCGAGAATTCGTTCGATAGGTGCGGCGGCGAAGTTCTCCGAGTCCACCCGCAGCCAGTCGCCCACTCGGCCGGCGAACCAGAACACCCCGTCGTCGTCGCGATAGGCCAGATCTCCGGACCAGAACCAGCCGTCGCGTAGGCGTTCGGCATCGGCCTGCGGGTTGTTCCAGTACCCCTCGAACGAACCAGCGGCGTTGCGGCGCACCAGCTCACCGATCGCCGCTTCGGCGTTACGGAGCCGGCCGCGGTCATCGAATCGGGCGCGCTCGCACTCGGCCCCCGTGGGACCGACGACGGCTATGTCGGCGCCGTGCGGAGCCGTGCCCAGTGAGCCGGGCTTGCGCGACGGCATGAGAATGACCCCGCCCTCGCTGGAGCCGTAGCCCGCAAGCACCGTGACACCGAACCGCTCCTCGAACGCCTTGGTATCGCGCGGTGATGCCTCGGGCGCGAGCACAACACGTAGCCGATGGTCTCGATCGTTTTCGGTGGGCGGGGTGGCGAGGACGTAACCCAGCGCTCGCCCTACGGTGTTGGTGAACGTCACGTCGTGGCGGCGAACGTCGTCCAGCCATGCGGTTGCCGAGAATTTCTCCCGCAGAACAATGCGCGCCCCGCCGGCGACCGCCGGCAACAGGATGGAGCTCAACGCATTTCCGTGGAACAACGGCATCGGGCAGTACAGGACGTCATTCGGGCCGAATCCGGTCATCGTCGACGCGGCCAGGCGGCCCTGGCTGCGCTGCACCGCCTTGGGTGCTGAAGTCGACCCGGATGTGAAGAGCAGGAACATGTTCGACGACGCCGGGGGATCGGTCGACGGGAGCGGTGCCGCGTCGTAGTCGGCCCACGGGCGGTCCTCGACGCGCAGCGCTGAGGGAAGCAGATCTGCGAAAGTGGCATCGGTCAGTACGAGCTGGCACGCGGTGTGCTCGACATCGCGTTGCAGTTCCGCACCTCGTCTCGTTGAATTCACCCCGACGATGCAGGCGCCGGCCAGGGCGGCGCCGTAGATCAGGAACACGTATTCGGGCACGTTGGGCAGCAGCACCCCGATATGGGGTGGACGCGAGCCGTCCAGCGTGGCGCGCATCCATGCCGCCCGGCCGGCGGCTTCGCCGACGACCTCGCGCCACGTCCATGATCGGCCGGCGTGTACGAGGGCGACGTTGTCGTCCGCGGCGCGGGCACGTACCAGAGCGGCGATTGTGGCGGCCGGGTTCGCAGATCGATTAATCGTCCGTCCCTTCGGTCTCCACGATGCAAAGTGCCTGCCTGGGGCATCGGCGGACAGCTTCGCGGACATCGTCTTCGGTCGCCGGTGTGATCTGCGGCCGAAGAATCCTCAAGACATCGTCGTCGCCGAGATCGAAAACCTCGGGATTGATCCCCATGCACACGCCATTGCTCTCACACAGGTCGTAGTCGACTTCGACTCTCACCGCGGTATCCGTACCGGCACGTTCGACCAGCCGGCGACGTTGGTCATGGCCACCCGCTTCAGGCCGGCCTCCTGGACTTCATACTGCGGCATGAAGTCGAGCAGCTTCTCCAGCGCGATCGCGCTCTCCATCCGGGCGAGCGCGGCGCCCAGGCAGCTGTGCGTGCCGTATCCGAAGCCCAGGTTCTGCGCTTCGGCGGGATCGCGGTCGATGTCGAAAACGTCGGGATTGGTGAAGGCCCGTTCGTCGCGGTTGGCCGAGCCGGCGATCAGCATCACCGGCTTGCCGGCGGGGATGGTGGTGCCATGCAACGTAACGTCTGTCGTGCTGCAGCGCACCAGATACTGGGCCGGCGCCTCCCAGCGCAGTAGCTCCTCGATGGCTGCGGGAATCTTGCTGCGGTCGTCGAGGAGCTTCTGCCACTGGTCGGGGTGCTGGGCAAAGGTGACCACGGCGTTGCCGATCAACTTGGTGACGGTTTCGGCGCCCGCGCCGCCCAACAACGACAGGAAGCCGGCGATTTCGATGTCGTCGAGGCTGGTCATCGTTCCGTCGTCGCGTTCGACCTCGACGCTGATGAGCCGGCTGATCATATCGTCCTGTGGGTTTGCGCGGCGCTCCTGGATCAGGTTGTAGTAGAACATCCCGGTGTCGATCCCGGCCTGGATCCCGGCCTGCGACATCTCGAAATTGCCGTATTCGCGCTCCAATTGGATGTCGAGCCAGAGCCGGATCTGCTGACGATGTTCGGCCGGAACGCCGAGCATGCTGGTGATCACCTCGACGGGAAAGAGCGCCGAGAAGTCCTGCACGACGTCGAACTCGTCCGAGTTCACCGCGGCGAGGAATCGTGCGATCTGTTCGTTGACCAGTTGTCGTTGGGCCTCCATCGCGCGCGGGGTGAACACCTTGTTCACCAGGCTGCGCATCCGCCGGTGCTCGGGCGGGTCCATCATGATGATCAGCGGCGGCATCGGTTCGCCCGACTTGACCATCTGCAGGTCGACTCCGCGCTTCGACGAGTAGACCTCGAAGTTCTTGAACCCGGGCGCCACATCGCTATGCCTGGTCAGCGCGTAGAAGTCGTACTTCTCGTTGTAGTAGACCGGGGCTTCGTCGCGCATCCGCCGGTAGGTCTCATAGGGGTTGTTGAAGAAATCCTCGGAAAACGGGTCGAAGACCACCTTGGACGTTGTCACCGAGTTCCTCCTCCGTGCGCCGTTCAGGCGCGCTGTTGACAACCGATCGGGGCTCTTGCGGCGGGTGCGGGCGGGTTGCCCAGGGACGTGACCACCGGTTGGACGCTTGTTCCCGGACCGCCACAACGGTAATGTCCACGGTAACAAAAACCGTATCCAGTGGGGAGCCCTTTGTGCAAAACCCTGAGCGCCGTCGCGCGGCGCTGGGCTCGATCGGATCGCCGTGTTTGTGACGCGGTCAGTGACCGGGCCCGTATCGGTGATCTGAGCTGACGACGATGCAACGGGTGCTGGTGTGTGCGATTGAGGATTTACCGCCGGGGACGATGAAGCTCGTGCCGGCTGGAAAGTTCGGCGTCGGCGTCTACAACGTCGGCGGCACGGTCTATGCGATTGCGAACTACTGCTCACACGAAGGCGCCCCATTGTGTCTGGGGGCCGTCCGCGGCACCACGGAGTACGCGCCCGAGGAACCAGGCTTCCTGCGATATGTGCGTGACGGAGAGATCGTCCGGTGTCCCTGGCACCAGTGGGAATTCGACATCACCACGGGCAAGTCGCTGGCCAATCCACGCAAGCGGGTTCGGACCTACGAGGTCGATGTGATCGACGGGCAGGTGTATCTCACAGCATGACGAACTCCGGTCCGGTGATCGATACGAACGTACAACCACACTTCCGCTACAACGCGGAGATCCGGAGGTATCTCGACCCCGCCTCGAAGCTCCGCGCGATCCCGGACGTCGAGCAGCAGTGGTATCAGGCGCCCCGCGGCGACTATCGCCAGGATCTCTACGGTGAGCACTACCCGGGTTCGGATCGGGAGACGCTGTGCCGCCACCTGTTCGACGACTTCGGAGTCGACTACGCCATCCTCAACCCGTTGACCCGGGGCAATATCGCCGACTACCTGTTGAACAGCAGAATCTGTGCGGCGACCAACGACTGGCTCATCGACCGGTGGCTCGACGCAGACACCACGGGTCGATTGCGGGGCACGATCCGCGTCAATCCGGAAGACGTGGCGGGAGCAGTCGCAGAGATCGAGCGACTGGCGGGCCACCCCAAGATGGTTCAAGTCGGGGTGCCCATGCAGTCTCGCGAGCCGTACGGCAAGCCGATGGTCGAACCCATCTGGGCGGCCGCCGCTGCGGCGGGTCTACCGGTCGCGGTTCACATCAACGGCGGCAACGGCGTCGACCGGCCTCCGACGTTCGCCGGTCATGCGCACACCTACCCCGGTTACGCGGCCTTCATGCCGCTGAACTACTTCGTCCACCTTGCGACGCTGATCATCGAGGGTGTCTTCGGGCGGCACCCCACGCTCCGATTCGTGTTCGCCGACGGCGGCTACGACATCCTGACGCCGTTGATGTGGCGCCTGGACATGTTCTGGATGTCGATGCGCGACCAGACGCCCTGGGTCGACCGGCCCCCGAGCGAGTACCTGCCCGATCACGTGCGGTTCTGTTCATCGGCGCTCGACGGTCCCACCGACTCCGCCCTCGTCGAACGATGGATTGATTTCTCGGGCAAGGCGGATCTGCTGATGTACGGGTCGAGTTACCCACATTGGTCCACGTCGCCGCCGCGGTCTATAGCTGCCGGGCTGGAGCAATCGCAACGCGAAAAAGTCATGTGGCGCAACGCCGCCGACCTCTATGGGCTCACGTCGGTGATGGAAGGAATGGTCCGATGACCACGATTGAGCAGACGAGCGTGGACCTATCGGAACCGGGCCATGTCGCGGTCGGTTTGGTCGACACCGACGTTCACCCGGTTGCGGCATCGGTTGAGGAGCTCAAGGGATATGCGCCGGCCGAGTGGGTGGACAAGATCTGGCCGACCGGCAATGCGGTGATCCCGGTGCCGCACTTCTACGACACCGCCGATTCGTACAAGTCGATGTCGATGCGGGTCGACGCCACCCCTCCGACTGGGGGATTCGCCGGGTCCGACCCGGAGTACGCGGCCAAGCAGCTGCTGATCGAGGCCGGGGTGAGCATTGCGGTCCTTGAGCCGATGTGCGACGCGCAGCTGCCGCAAGCCGAGCACGTACTGAAGTCCACATACAACGATTGGCTTGCCGACGTCTGGCTGGATAAGCACAATGCGCACGGACGTTGGCGGGGCTCGATCAGCGTCAGCGCGCAGACCCCCGACGACGCGGCACGCGAGATCGAGCGATGGGCCGGGCATCCGTACATGGCGGAAGTACTGATGACGCCCCAGACCCGCGGAATACCTTTCGGCAACCCGCATTTCGATCCGCTCTACGCCGCGGCCGCCCGCAATGGCCTACCGGTCGCCACCCACCTGATGGGGCAGACGCCGTTTGAACTGATCCCGTACTATCCGGTCGGCAATCCGGCGCATTGGCATGACTTCTTCGCGTCCTGGCCGCTGCTGTACGTGTCGCATCTGATGAGCCTGGTTTTCGACGGTGCCTTCGACCGGCATCCCGACCTGCGAGTGGTATTCGTCGAGGGCGGCTTCACCTGGGCGATGCCGGTGATGTGGCGGATGGATCGGATCTGGGAGGAACGACGGGCTGACCTACCCCACGTTCGCCGTCGACCGTCAGACTATGTGCGCGAGCATGTCCGCTTCACGACCCAGCCGATCGAGGACGCCGATGTCACGGTCTACCGGGAGTACTTGGAGATGATGGACCTGGGCGACAACATCATGTTCTCCACCGACTACCCGCACTGGAGCTATGACTCGCCTACCTGGGCGATCAACCGATTCCCGAAGGATCAGCGCGAGCGGATCATGCGCGGCAACGCGACGGCGTTATACGGCCTCCCCGCGACCGTACGGGCGCTGCCGGGCGAGAAAGTCGAAGGGCCAGAACATGACTGAGGTCGATTCTGCGGAAATGGCGCTTTTCGCGTCGACATCGCGGTCGTTTCTCGACAAGGAAGTGCCGCTGAGTCGGTTGCGCGAGCTGCATGCCGTCGGTGCGCCCATCGAGCCGGCCTGGTGGCGCCGTGCTGCCGAACTCGGTTGGGCCGGTTTGTTGGTGCCCGAGGAACTGGGCGGGGGATCGGTCTCCGGCAACGGTGTTGCGGACCTGGCCATGATCGCCGTCGAGCTGGGACGGAACATCGCGCCCGGGCCCCTTCATCCGGTCAGCACCGTGCTGGCCGGGCTCGTCGAGGCGGCGGACGGCTCCGCCCACGAGAAGACCATCGAGGCGTTGGTGTCCGGGGAGCTGACCGCGTCCTGGGCGGCGTACGAGCCGGACCGGCCTTGGGCTCCGCTGAATCCCGCTGTGACCGTGACGGCCGTCGACTCCGGCTATCGGGTCGATGGTGTGAAAGACCGAGTCGAGGCCGGGGGAGAAAGCGACCTGCTGCTGGTAGTCGCCCGCGGCGACGACGGAGTGTGTCAGGTCCTGGTGCCGACCGACGCACCTGGAGTGGTGATCGAACCGGAACCCACACTCGATTTCGTCAAGCGTTACGCCCGTGTGCAATTCGACGGTGTCCGCATCCCTCGGTCTGCCGCGGTTGGGACGGCCGGCGAGGCGGAACGCCAGATCGAGCGCCAGGAACAGATCGCCCTGCTGCTGCAATGCGCGGAGACCGTCGGCATCCTCGACACGGTGTTGGCCCTTACCGTGCAATGGGCCTTCGACCGTCACACCTTTGGGCGCCCACTGGCCTCGTACCAGGCGTTGAAACATCGGTTCGCTGACATGAAGATGTGGCTCGAAGCCTGCCGCGCCACGACAGCCGCGGCGGTATCCGACATCGCAGCTCGATCGCCGCAAGCCGGACTGTCGGCGAGCATTGCCAAATCCTATGTCGGAGAACGCGCATGCCCCATCGTGCAGGATTGCATCCAGCTGCACGGTGGAATAGGTGTCACCTGGGAACACGACCTTCATCTGTACCTGCGGCGGGCCGCGTTATACCGGTCCCTGCTCGGTACGCCAGAGGAGCACAACCTCCGCATCTACTCGCATCACGAGGGTTTGAGGGCCGTGATATGAACGATTCGAAGTCTCCCGCCGAGGTTGGCGAGTCTGTCGCCGAGTTCCGCGACCGGGCCGCAAAATGGCTCGCCGCGAATATGCCGCGCCTGGACGCCGGCGCCTCTGCGGTCGCCCCTCGTGACGATGACGCCGCGTGGCAGCGCGCGCGCGAACTGCAAGCCATACTGTTCGAGGGCGGGTTCGCCGGCGTCTGTTTTCCTCGTGAATACGGAGGTCTGGGACTCGACATCGCCTACCAGCGAGCACTCGACCAGGAGACGCTGGGATACGAGATGCCGCTGATCCTGAACGTCCCGTCGTTCGCCATCTGTTGCGCCACAATTCTCGACACCGGAAGCGAACAGCAGAAGTCCGAGCACATCTCTGCTGCCTTACGCGGTGAGGAGATCCTGGTGCAGTTGCTGTCCGAGCCCAGCGGCGGCTCGGATCTTGCCGGTGTCATCACGCGCGCCGACCGGCGTGGCGACAAATGGATCCTCAACGGCGCCAAGACCTGGAGCAGCAGCGCATTTGCCGCGGATTACGGCCTGTGTCTGGCGCGCACCAACTGGGACGTACCCAAACACGAGGGACTCACCATGTTCCTCGTCCCGATCGACGCCCCAGGTATCACCCTGCGCAGGATCAAACAGCTCAACGGGTCCACCGAGTTCTGCGAAGAATTCTTCGACGGCGTGGAACTGGATGACAGCGCGGTGCTGGGTGAGGTGAACCAGGGATGGGCCGTCGCCACCCGACAGTTGTTTCACGAACGCCGGGCCGTCGGGCAGAGTTCGGAGTTCTCCAGCGGGATCGGGGCGGAAGGCTCCGAGCCGGTGCTTGACCTCGTTGGGCTCGTTGACCGCACCGGGCAGAACGGCAGCGACAGGGTGCGGGAGATGGCAGGCCGGGCGTTGGCACACCGGGCGGTACGCGACCAACTCAGCGACCACGTCTACCGCAGCGTCGTGGACGGAGCACTGCCGCCGACGGCGGGTTCGATCATCCGCCTCTTTCACGCCGACACCGACAACCTGGGTCTCGACACCGCGCTTGCGATAGCGGGGCCGGCGGGTGTGGTCGGCGGATCCATCGACATCGGGCTGCGGTATCTGTCCCGGCAGGGTGTGTGTCTGGGCGGCGGAAGTACCGAGATGGCTCGAAACATCATCGGCGAGCGGATCTTGAGTTTTCCCCGTGAGTACGCCGCCGACCGGGGTGTGCCGTTCAACCAAGTACGCAAGAACCGTGCGGAACCTGCGAAGGGCTGACCGTGGGGATTTGCGATCGCCGACGATCGCCGAGAACTCGCGGAGGTCGCCCGGCGTTATCTTGCTTCGCCGCAGGACCTTTCGTTGGCCGTGCGGGTCAAAGAGGGCCTGAACCACAGGAATCGGAGGACCAGACATGACAACGGCGCCTACTGTTGGGGGATCGGAAGACGCGGCATCGGCCGGTCCGGATACGAGCTCGGTACTCAACGCCCGAGTGGCAACGCGGGCTGAACCGCGGATGTTGATCGACGGCGTGCTGCGTGAGGCTGCCTCAGGCGCACGGTTCGACAACATCAGTCCGGCGACCGGGGAGGTGCTCGGGAGTACCGCGTCGGCGTCCGAAGACGACATGGATTCGGCTATCGCCGCGGCCCGCAACGCGTTCGACAACACTTCGTGGTCGAGCGATCACGCCTTCCGGAAACGCTGCCTACTTCAACTGCAGGAGGCGCTCGAGCGGGAGAGTGGGGATCTCCGGGAGGAGCTGATCGCCGAGGCGGGCGCGCCGCTGCTGACTACGTATATGGCGCAACTGGACTGGCCGCTCTCCGATGCCCTGACCTATCCCGCCGAGCTCATCGACAGCTACGCCTGGGAGCGTGAGCTCGGCCCGGGCACTGCGATGCCCGAGGGCAACCACCGCGTCGTCTACAAAGAGGCGGCCGGGGTGGTGGGAGCCATCACCGCCTGGAATTTCCCGTTCGAGATCGTGCTGAACAAGCTCGGCCCGGCGCTTGCCACCGGGAACACGGTGGTGCTGAAACCGGACCCGAACACGCCCTGGAATGCCACCAGAATCGGCAGGCTGATCGCGGAGCACACCGACATCCCCGCCGGCGTGGTCAATGTGGTGCCGACCGATAACACCTCGGTTGCGTCCAGGCTGGTCACCGACGCCAGAGTCGACCTGGTCTCTTTTACCGGATCCAGTGAGGTGGGGAAGCTGATCACCCGGCTCGGCGCCGACACCGTCAAACGGCTGTTCCTCGAACTCGGCGGCAAGTCTGCTCTGGTCATGCTCGACGACGCGGACCTCGATGCGGTGATTCCCGGCTCGCTGGCGGTGTGCATGCACGCCGGACAGGGGTGTGCGGTCACCTCCCGGGCGCTGGTGCCCCAGAACAGGTTCGACGAGTTTGTCGAAAGGGCCGTCGGCCTTTTCGCGATGATGGTTCCCGGCGATCCCGCCCGCCCCGAAACGTTCATCGGTCCGGTGATCAACGTCAAGCAGCGTGAGCGCATCCTGGGATTCATCGACAGGGCCCACAGTGCCGGTGCCGAAGTCGCGGTCGGAGGGTCGGTTCCGGCCGGCCTCGACCCCGAACTGGCGGGGGGAAACTACGTGTCGCCGACGGTCATCGTGGGTGTGGACAATTCTTTCGAGATTGCCCGAGACGAAGTGTTCGGTCCGGTGCTGGTGGTATTGCCGTACTCGGACGAGGCCGAGGCGTTGGCGATCGCGAACGACAGCCCCTATGGGTTGTCCGGTTCGGTGTTCTCGGCATCCCGGGAGCGCGCAATGGGATTCGCCCGGCGGGTGCGCAGCGGATCGATGATGGTCAACGGCGGCCTGTTTTACGGCGCGGACTCCCCATACGGCGGCTACAAGATGAGTGGCAACGGCCGCCAGAACGGCCTCGAAGGTTTCGAGCAGTACCTGGAGACGAAGGCTGTCGGCTACCACTAGGCCCTGACCTCGAAACACATCGACCGGTGATCTGCCAGGGGCAGAAACGCCGCCTGTCGTTGGACCCGAGCGGCTTATCCCGGCTGCACTCCCAAACGCTGCGAAGTCAGCGGGCGCATCGTGGTGAAACCGCTGGTGCAGCCCAGCACCCGTAGCGCCGCTTCGGCGATGGTCCACGGATAATCCGGCGGACAGCAGCCGTCGTCGGAGCGGCGGTTGATCACCGCCTCCACCAACCGGAACGGTAGGTCGTCGGCATCGGCTGGACCACCATGGTCGGCGATCACCGCACGCGACAGCTCCTGGTAGTGGCTGCGCAACTCGCTGCGGCGCCGGCGGAAGGCGGCGAAGCGCTCGAGGCGGAGCTCCGGAAGCAGATACAGGGTGCCCAGATTCCAGGCACCGCCGCACAATTGCGCGGTATCGGCGACCACGAGCGTGTGCAACCGCGGAGCGCTCGGCCCTGTTTCGGCCAACAGCTCGGCGGCCAGCTGCACGGAGGTGTCGACGGTGTCGGCCAGCAGCGCGTCGAGGATGTCGTCCTTGGCGGCGAAGTGGTGATACAGCGAGGCCTGCCGAATCCCGACGCTCTCGGCGATGCGCCGGGTCGAGGTGGCGGCGTAGCCGACGGTGGTGAACAACTCCGCCGCGGCATCGAGGATCTCGTCGCGCGCGCTGCGGCCCGGCCTGCTGGAAGCCACCAGGCGGGGACGCCCTCGTCGATCGGTCTGCACGCCTTACTGCCTATCACGCGCGAGGTCTGGCGCACTAAAACCTGTCAGTTGATAGGAAATGTGCTAGCTTCCTGTCATGGACAATCCACGCACCGATTCCACCGACGGGGCGCGTTCACATGCGCGCGCTCAGGTGCAGCGCGCGTCGATGCGCATCCCGACGGCCCCGGGCGACGTCGACCCGGCGACGATGATCTGGGCCGAGTCGATCCCGGGAGGCGGTTACGCCACCAAGGTGCTGGCCCGTGGCAGCCGGGTCCGGCTCATCGACATCGAGGGCGGCGCGTGCGCGAACCTGCTGCTGTACCGCGCCGAGGCCCCCTGGGAACGGCTCAATGTCGCCGACACCATGAAGGTGCCGTGGCAGGCATACCTCGGCGTCGGCCATCCGTTGTTGTCCGATCAGGGCCGGGTGCTGGCCACCGTCGTCGCCGACTCTTCTGGCCACCACGACATGCTCTGCGGCCCGGAAGCCACCGGCCGCCAGTTGCTGCTGCTGGGGGCGACCAAGCACGGCATGGACATTCGAGACGTGGCACCGTCGGTGTCGTTGTTCCGCGGAGTCCGCGTCGACCCCGCCAGCGGCGCACTGGAATTCACCGGGTCCGCGGGTGCGGGCGCCGCGGTCGACCTGCTGGTCCACCTGCCGGTGGTGCTGGTGCTGGCCAACGCTGCCCACCCGCTGGATCCCGACCCGCCTGAGGGCGCGCTGGACGTGCTCGGCTGGCAAGCCGGCGAGCAGTTGGCCGACCTGGCCAACCAGGACCCGGAATACCAACGCGCGGTGCAGAACACCGAGGCGGCCTGGGCCGCCGGATCGGGGACGCGATCATGACGAACCCCGCGCAGATCCTCTCCGACGAGGTGGTGGCCGCCCGCGCACCGTGGTCGGCGGTGGTGCGCGCCGGAGACCTGCTGCAGATCATCGACCTGCACGGCAACCAGGCGGTGGACTGCCTGCTCTACGACGCCGCCGACCGCACCCGCCGCTACAGCGCCCAGGCCACCGTCGCAGCCGAGCGCAACATCTTCTTGAGCACCGGATCGGTGCTGCGCAGCGCCGACGGCACCGCCCTGATGACGGTCGTCGCCGACGACGTCGGCAACCACGACACCCTCGCCGGGGCCTGCTCGCAGGAATCCAACACCCTGCGCTACGGGCATCACACCGCCCACCAGCACGCCTGCGTGGAGAACTTCCTCGTCGAAGGCGCCCGGTGGGGCCTGGGCAAACGCGACCTCGTCTCCAACATCAACTGGTTCATGAACGTCCCCGTCGAAGCCGACGGCACGCTGGGCATCGTCGACGGCCTCTCGGCCCCGGGCAAGAGCCTGACCCTGCGCGCGGAGACCGACACTCTGGTGCTGGTGTCGAACTGCCCGCAGATCAACAACCCGTGCAACGGCTTCGACCCGACACCGGTGCGGATGGTCATCAGCCGGCCATGATCGGCATCGAGGTGGTCTCCCCGGGCATGTTCACCACGGTGCAGGACTGGCCCGGGCGCGTCGGCTACTGGCACGTCGGGGTGCCGCCGTCCGGGCCGATGGACGACCTGTCGTTTCGGGTCGGCAACCGGGTATTGGGCAATCCCGAAGGCGCAGCCGGGTTGGAATGCACCAAAGCCGGACCGGCCCTGCGGTTTTCGAGCTCCGCCTGGGTATGCGTTACCGGCGCCGCGGTGCCGGTCAGTCTGAACGGTGCGCCGGTTCCGCAATGGCAGTCGGTGCGGGTCCCCGCCGGTGGAATGCTTGAGATCGGGGTGATTCCCGGGCCCGGGATGCGCTGCTACGTCCTGGTCGAGGGAGGCATCGCCGCACCGGAATTCCTGGGCAGCGCAGCAACCTTCACCCACGGCGTGTTGGGCGGTCACCACGGCCGGGCGCTGCGCGAATCGGATCGCCTCAGCGCCGTCGGCCGGGGCGGTGCCCCACCGTCCCTCACCCGCGCCCCGAGCCAGAGCCAGCCCAGCATCGGCCGGCACTGGGAGCCACCACCGACTACACCGTGCACTTCAACTCCGACCGCACCGGCGTGCGACTCGTCGGGCCGAAACCACGATGGGCTCGTCCGGACGGGGGAGATGCCGGCCTGCACCCGTCCAACATTCACGACACCGCGTACAGCATCGGGGCGCTGGACTTCACCGGCGACACCCCGATCCTGCTCGGCCCCGACGGGCCCAGCCTCGGCGGATTCGTCTGCCCGGTGACGGTGGTGCGCGGCGACCGATGGAAACTGGGACAGCTCTCGCCCGGCGACACCGTGCGGCTGGTGCCGATCCGTGCCGACCACGCTCCACCGGAGGCAGCGCTGAGTCTGCAGCGGCGCGCGGCATGGCCCGTCGTGGTCTCCCGCTCCGGCGACGGTGACGGCGGAGTGTTGCAGCGCTACACCGGACGTGATGGGACGGCCGTCACGCTGCGGCGCGCCGGTGACAGTGGAGTCCTGCTCGAATACGGGCCGATGGCATTGGATTTGGCGCTGCGGGCGCGGATACAGGTGCTCTACGACCAACTCCGTGAACGTCGGCTGCCCGGGCTGGCCGAACTGACTCCCGGTGTGCGATCACTGCAGATCCAGTTCGACGCCGAGCAGTTCTCGTGTGCCGAGGTGATCGACGAAGTGGCCGCCATCGACGACGCCCTGCCGCCCTGCGACGAGCTCATTGTGCCGAGCCGCTCGGTGCGCCTGCCGCTGAGCTGGGACGACCCCGCCACCCGTGAGGCCATTCGCCGCTACATGTACGGGGTGCGGGCCGACGCTCCGTGGTGCCCGTCGAACATCGAGTTCATCAGGCGCATCAACGGACTCGACGACATCGCCCAGGTGTATGACATCGTGTTCGGCGCGCAGTACCTGGTGTTGGGCCTGGGCGATATCTACCTCGGCGCGCCGGTGGCCACCCCGCTGGATCCCAGACACCGGCTGGTGACCACCAAATACAATCCGGCCCGCACCTGGACGCCGGAGAACGCCGTCGGGATCGGCGGGGCCTACCTGTGCATCTACGGCATCGAGGGGCCCGGCGGGTACCAGTTCGTCGGGCGCACCACTCAGGTGTGGAACCACCGGCACGCCACGGCCGGGCTGTTCGACCCCGAAACTCCTTGGCTGCTCCGCTACTTCGACCGCATCAGCTTCTATCCGGTCGAAGCCGAGGAGCTACTGGAGTTACGTGCTGAGATGGCCGCCGGACGTGGCCGGGTCGATATCGCCGACGGCGAGTTCTCGCTGCCGGCCTACCGCCGGTTTCTGGACGGCAATGCCGAGAGCATCGCCGGGTTCCGCCGCCAACAAACGGCCGCGTTCGCCGCGGAGCGCAGCGCTTGGCGTCAGGCCGGCGAAATCACGACCACCGCCAGCGTTTAGAGCACCACCGTTTCGTTGCCCACCCGGATCACCCGGTCCTGGCAGTGCCATTGCACCGCGCGCGACAACACCGCCCGTTCCACATCAGCGCCCAGTCGCACCAGATCGCTGACAGTGTGAGTGTGGTCTACCCGCACCACGTCCTGTTCGATGATCGGGCCCTCGTCCAGCACCTCGGTGACGTAGTGCGCGGTGGCGCCGATCAGTTTCACGCCGCGTTCCCGGGCTCGCTGATAGGGCGCTGCACCGATGAACGCCGGCAGGAAGGAATGGTGGATGTTGATCAGCGGACAGCCCACCGCCTCGATGAAGTCGCCGGTGATGATCTGCATATACCGGGCCAGCACCACCAGATCGACGTTGCCGCAGAGCAACTGCAGCTGACGCTGTTCGGCTTCGGCGCGAATGTCGCGGGTGGCGGGGATGTGGAAGAACGGCACCCCGAACGGGCGTACCTGCTCGGCCAGCTCCGGGTGATTGGAGATCACCATCGCCACGTTCATCTCCAGCTCGCCGCGGCGGTTGCGCCACAACAGGTCCAGCAGGCAATGGTCGGTCTTGGACGCCATGATCGCCACCCGCTTGGGCTTGGCGGCCTCGGTGAACCGGTAGTCCATCGCGAACTGCCTCGCCACCGTGGCACCGAAGCGTTCTTGGAGCCCGTCGAGGGCCGCCGGCAGACCGGGCAGGTGAAAGATCGCCCGCTGCACGAAAGTCCCGTCTTCGGGGGCGGTCGAGTGCTGATCCAACGAGATGATGTTGGCTCCGGCCTCGGCGAGAAAGGCGCTGACCGCGGCGATGATGCCGTGGCTGTCCTGACAGCTCAGCAGCAGCCGGCCGATATCGGTGGTCGCCGGGGTGCCGGACTGTTGCGGATAGCCCTGTGCAGCCTGCCCTGGTGTCGCGGTGCCTCCGTGGCCCCCAGAACCGTTCGTCATGGCCGCCCTTCGCCGATCTCCGACTTCAACGGGTCAGGCTACCGGTGGAGTGGACGAGAATCCGACACACCGGGCGACTAACACAGTCACACACGTAACACAGGGCACACTAGTAACAACAACTATGCCTGGAGGGTGCTGCCGTGTACCGAGTGTTCGAAGCCCTTGACGAACTGGGCTCCATCGTCGAAGAGGCCCGTGGCGTGCCGATGACGGCAGGCTGCGTGGTGCCCCGCGGTGACGTCCTGGAGTTGATCGACGACATCCGCGACGCCATCCCCGGGGAACTGGACGACGCCCAAGATGTGCTTGACGCCCGCGACTCGGTCCTCAACGAGGCCAAGGAGCACGCGGACTCGATGGTCAGCTCGGCCACCGCCGAAGCCGACTCGCTGGTCAGCCATGCTCGCGCGGAGGCCGACCGGTTGCTGGCCGACGCCAAGGGGCAGGCTGACCGGATGGTGGCCGAGGCTCGCGGACACAGCGAGCGGATGCTCGGCGAAGCCCGCGAGGAAGCGGCCCGGCTGAGCGCCACCGCCAAGCGCGAGTTCGAGACCGCCACCAGCCGCGCCCAGGCGGAATGCGACCGACTGGTCGAGAACGGCAACGCTGCCTACGAGAAGGCCGTGCAGGAGGGCATCAAGGAACAGCAGCGGCTGGTGTCGCAGAACGAGGTGGTGGTGTCGGCGCGCGCCGAATCCACCCGGCTGATCGACTCGGCACACGCCGAGGCCGACCGGATGCGCGGCGAATGCGACATCTACGTCGACGCCAAACTGGCCGAATTCGAGGACTTCCTCAACGGCACGCTGCGCTCGATCAATCGTGGTCGTCACCAACTGCGTACCGCCGCGGGCACTCACGACTACGCGACTCGCTGACCCGAGAACGCCGACTAACGCGCTGCGTAGAATCGCGGCATGGCGAGGCACCCCGGCGCAGGTATGAAGGCAGCACGACGACAGCAGCCTGCGCCGTTCGTGGTCAATGTCTCCCGGTTGGGGCGGCGCCCCGGTGCGTTGATGCCGCTGCACGAGCAGCGGATCAGCCCCACCCGCATCGGGCTGGATTTGGTGGCGATTCCGGCGGATGGCGCAGTCGATCTGGATCTGCGGGTGGAGTCGGTCTCCGAGGGTGTTCTGGTCAGTGGTGTGGTCTCGGCGCACACTGCGGGCGAATGTGCGCGCTGCCTGCAACCACTGACCGGCGACATCGAGGTCGAGTTGACTGAGCTGTTCGCCTACCCCGACAGCACCACCGATGCCACCACTGACGACGACGAGATGGGCCGGGTCGTCGACGACGCGGTAGACCTCGAACAGGCCATCGTCGACGCGGTCGGCCTGGCTCTGCCATTGTCCCCGTTGTGCGACCCGGACTGTCCGGGACTGTGCCCGGACTGCGGGGTGGTGCTGGCCACCGCCGAGGCCGGCCATCACCACGACAAGATCGATCCGCGCTGGGCGAAATTGGCGGGAATGCTGGAACCGCAGGACGGCGCCGGGCCGAGCGACGACGGTGAGCGGTGAGCCGTCCCCGGCAAGCCGTGCTGGACGCACTCGGCGTGGACCTGCCCGACGACCTGCTCACGTTGGCCGTCACGCATCGCAGCTACGCCTACGAGCACGGCGGCCTGCCCACCAATGAGCGCCTGGAGTTCCTGGGCGACGCCGTGCTCGGACTGACCATCACCGACGAGCTGTTCCACCGCCACCCGGACCGGCCCGAGGGCGACCTCGCCAAACTGCGCTCCAGCGTGGTCAACACCGCCGCCTTGGCCGATGTGGCGCGGGGCCTGACCGAGGACGGACTGGGGGCCCACCTGCTGCTCGGCCGGGGCGAGGAAAACACCGGCGGCGCCGACAAATCCAGCATCCTGGCCGACGGGATGGAGTCCCTGTTGGGGGCGGTGTACCTCCAGCACGGCATCGACACCGCCCGGGAGGTGATCCTGCGCCTGTTCGGTCCGCTGCTCGACACCGCGGCCACGCTGGGCGCCGGCCTGGATTGGAAAACCAGCCTGCAGGAACTGACGGCCGCCCGCGGTCTGGGTGTGCCGTCCTATCAGGTCACCTCCACCGGACCCGACCACGACCGCGAGTTCACCGCGACCGCCGTTGTGTCCGAGACCGCCTACGGCACCGGCGTCGGCCGGACCAAGAAAGAAGCCGAGCAGAAGGCCGCGGCAGCGGCCTGGCAGGCCCTGGACGCCTCGGACACCCCGGCTGCAGTGAACGAAGCGCCGCAGGCCTGAGCATGCCCGAACTCCCCGAGGTCGAGGTGGTTCGGCGCGGCCTGAACGAGCACCTGGTCGGGCGCACGATCACCGCAGTGCGAGTGCACCATCCGCGGGCGGTGCGCCGGCACGACGCCGGCCCCGCCGATCTGACCGGCCGACTGCTGGGCGCCCGGATCACCGGCACCGACCGGCGCGGTAAATACCTCTGGCTGCTATTGAGTACGGACGAGGCGCTGGTGGTGCACCTGGGGATGAGTGGTCAGATGCTGCTGGGCGAGCTGCCCGACAGCAGGCATCTGCGGATCGCCGCGGTGCTCGACGACGGTACGAAGGTCAGCTTCGTCGACCAGCGGACGTTCGGCGGGTGGCAGCTCACCGACCTGGTCGCCGTGGACGGCAGCGTGCTGCCGGTTCCGGTCGCCCATCTGGCCCGCGACCCGCTGGATCCGCACTTCGATGTCGAAGCGGTGGTCGAAGTGTTGCGGCGCAAGCACTCCGAGATCAAACGCCAACTACTCGACCAGACCGTGGTCTCGGGTATCGGCAACATCTACGCCGATGAAGCACTGTGGCGGTCCGGGATTCGCGGCACCCGGGTGGCCGATCGGCTGTCTCGGCCGCGGCTGCGGGCACTGCTGGGCGCCGCCGCAGAGGTGATGAACGACGCCCTGGCCGTCGGGGGTACCTCGTTCGATTCGCTCTACGTCAACGTCAACGGTGAATCCGGTTACTTCAGCCGGTCATTGGACGCCTACGGCCGTGAAGACGAGCCGTGCCGGCGTTGCGGGACGCCGATCCGCCGGGTGAAATTTATGAACCGATCGTCGTACTTCTGCCCGAATTGCCAACGCTGACTGTCGTTCTCTTTTCGGCGAACGTGCATGTTTGCACGCCAACACGCCGCAAATCGTGGCATTCTGCGCACGCTCGCGCCGTCGTCGTCCCGCGCCGCGGTGGCCCCAGTTCACTCGAAGATGTCGCGGCACACCCGCCCCGGCGGCAGCGCCGGATCGACGAACCACTCCCGGCCGAACATCAGGCCGGCCACCTGCGGGGGAAGCCGCAGCAACACTGCGAAAAGGCGGGCCGCGGCCGGGTTGGCGCCGATCTGGGAGCGGTGCGCGGCGAAGGCATCCCGCTTCTGCCGGGCGAACCCGAACACGTTGATCCGGTGGGTGATGCTCGCCCCCGGCGCGTACGCGGTGCGCACCACGTCGCGCTCGTAGGGGGCCGGCAGCCGCAGTAGTCGCGCCGCATGGGCGATCCGGGCCAACAGTTCCCGGGGCATCGTCGCCTCGAGCACCCGCGGTGTCGCCGCGATCTGCGCGGCCCGCTTGCCGACGTGATGAACCCGCACGTGATCGCGGTGGCCGTAGCCGCCGTTGGGCTGGTAGCTCAGGAGCAGATCCGCGTCTTCGTCACGCAGGATGGCTGCCAGTCGCTGCGCCGCATCCTCGATGTCGGCGCGGGCGAACCTGACCCGCCCCGGCGGGTCGGGATAGAACTCCGCCCCGAAGCCACTGTCGGCGAAGCCCAGACATTCGACCCGGTGCGCGCCGAGAATCTCTGCACTCGAACGCAATTCGACGAGACGATCGCCGTCGTCATTGCTGACCCGTCCGTCGGTCGCTACCACCACAACCACGCGATGCCCCTCGGCGGCCGCTCGCGCCAAGGTTCCCCCGGTCAGGATCGCCTCGTCGTCGGGGTGAGCGTGGAAGGCGACGACGGTGGCCATAACGGACCAGTATGCCCGCGACTGCCGGGTGCGTCAGCGCCGCAGCTGCGCGGCCCGCCGCCGGACGCCCTCGCCGGCCTTGGCCAGCGATCCGCAGTCAAATGGGGGCTGCGGGTCGTACTCGATCAGCAATTGGACGGCGCACGCCGTTTCGGTGTCCACCAGCAGTTCGACGAGCCGCAGCGCCATATCGATGCCGCTGGAGACCCCCGCGGAGGTGACGATCCGCTGCGGCAGATGCTCGACCACGCGCTGCTCCACATAGCGGGCGCCCAGGTGTTCCAGCAGCTCGACGGCCCCCCAATGGGTGGTCGCGGTCAGGCCATCCAGGATCCCCGCGGCGGCCAAGAGCAGCGAGCCGGTACACACCGAGGCGGTGAACCTGGTGTGGGTGTGGGCAGTGCGCACCCAGTCGAGTAACTCCGCGTCGTCGAGCAATGCCCGCGTCCCGATACCGCCAGGGACGACGATCACATCCGGTGCGGTCAGCTCGTCGAATCGGGCGTCGCAGAGGACTCCGAGCATGCCGTTGTCGCTGCGAACCTCGCCGCGGTGGTGCCCGACGAAAATCACCTCGACACCCGGAATCCGTTGCAGCACCTCATAGGGCCCGATCGCGTCCAAGGCGGTGAATCGCGGGAAGAGTGGGATCGCTACCTGCATGATCCAGATGAGACTACGCGCCTTGGCACCGTTCACCGAGCGTGTAATGACGCCGAGAAATCGATAGTTTTGTCGCGCTGAGTTCACATTCGGCGAAGGCGAGCCTGGGGCTGCCAAGATGTCCCCATGACGGAACTATGGGTGGAACGAACCGGAACCCGCCGCTACACCGGACGCAGTTCGAGGGGCGCACAGGTGCTGGTCGGCAGCGAAGACGTCGACGGCGTCTTCACCCCCGGGGAGCTGCTCAAGATCGCGCTTGCCGCGTGCAGCGGAATGTCCAGTGACGCACCGCTGGCCCGCCGGCTCGGCGATGACTATTCAGCGACGATCCGGGTGTCCGGGCCCGCCGATCGTGAGCAGGAGCGTTATCCGCTGCTGGAAGAGATTCTGGAGCTGGATCTGTCGGGCCTGGAGGACGCCGACAAGCAGCGCCTGCTGACCGTCGTGCACCGGGCGATCGATCAGGTCTGCACGGTGGGCCGCACCCTGAAATCCGGCACCGAGGTGCGCTTCGAGGTCGACTCCGGTGACCGGTCCTGACGTCCGCCTGTCCGCCTGGGTGCACGGCCACGTCCAGGGCGTGGGATTTCGGTGGTGGACGCGTTCGCGGGCGCTGGAGCTGGGTCTGACGGGGTACGCCGCCAACCGCCCAGACGGCCGCGTGCACGTCGTCGCTCAGGGACCCCGCGCGGACTGCCAGCGCCTGCTGGAGCTGCTGCAGGGTGGCGCCACGCCGGGCCGGGTGGACACCGTCGTCGCCGACTGGACGGACGCCGGAGACCCGATCGACGGATTCGCCGAACGCTAGACCGGTAGTCTCACACCCCGTGCACCTCAAGAGTCTGACGCTGAAGGGCTTCAAGTCCTTCGCTGCGCCGACGACTCTGCGCTTCGAACCGGGTATCACCGCCGTGGTCGGACCCAACGGTTCGGGCAAGTCCAACGTGGTCGACGCGTTGGCCTGGGTGATGGGGGAGCACAGCGCCAAGACGCTGCGCGGCGGCAAGATGGAAGACGTCATCTTCGCCGGCACCTCCTCGCGCGCCCCGCTCGGTCGCGCCGAGGTCACCGTCACCATCGACAACTCCGACAACGCCCTGCCGATCGAGTACGCCGAGGTCTCGATCACCCGGCGGATGTTCCGCGACGGAGCCAGCGAGTACGAGATCAACGGCGCGAGCTGCCGGTTGATGGACGTCCAGGAGCTGCTGAGCGACTCCGGCATCGGCCGTGAGATGCATGTCATCGTCGGCCAGGGCCGGCTGGCGCAGATCCTGGAGTCGCGGCCCGAAGACCGCCGGGCCTTCATCGAAGAGGCCGCCGGGGTGCTCAAGCACCGTAAGCGCAAGGAGAAGGCGGTCCGCAAGCTGGACGCGATGGCGGCCAACCTGGCCCGCCTGACCGACCTGACCACCGAGCTGCGCCGCCAGCTCAAACCGCTGGGCCGCCAGGCCGAAGTCGCCCGGCGAGCCGCCACCATCCAAGCCGACCTTCGCGACGCCAAGCTGCGGTTGACCGCCGACGACCTGGTCTCGCGGCAGGCCGAGTTCGCCGGAACCACCGACGCCGAGGCGACGTTGCGTCGCGAACACGACCAGATCACCGAACGCCTCGCGGTGGCTGCCGACGAACTGACCGCTCACGAGTCCGCGGTCGCCAGCTTGACCCATCGCGCCGAGGCCGCCCAGCAGACGTGGTTCTCGCTCTCCGCGCTCGCCGAGCGGGTCAGCGCCACGGTGCGAATCGCCAGCGAACGCGCCCAACATCTCGACGAGGAGCCGATCACCACCGCCGGCGTCGACCCGGACGCCTTGGAGGCCGAGGCCGAGCAGGTGGCTGCGGCCGAGCAGCAACTCCTGGCCGAACTGGCCGAGGCCGGTATCCGGCTGGAGGCGGCCCGCGCAGAGCTGGCCGAACGGGAGCGCCGCAGCACCGAGGCGGAGAAGGCGCATCTGGCGGCGGTCCGTGCTGAAGCCGACCGGCGTGAGGGCCTGGCCCGGCTGACCGGTCAGGTGGAGACGATTCGGGCGCGGGTCGAGTCGATCGACACTCACGTCGGGCAGCTGTCGACGCGTATCGAGGAGGCCGCCGCGCGGGCCCAGGCCGCGCAGGCCGAGTTCGAAACGGTTCAAGGCCGGGTCTCCGAGCTCGATCAGGGCGAGGTCGGTCTGGACGAGCACCACGAGCGGACCGTGGCCACCTTGCAGCTGGCCGAGGAGCGCGTCGCCGAACTGCAGGCCGCCGAGCGCGCCGCCGAGCGACAGGTGGCTTCGCTGCGCGCCCGTATCGAGGCGTTGTCGATGGGGCTGGAACGCCGGGACGGCGCCGCCTGGCTCGCGGCGAACCACACTGATCCCGGGCTGTTCGGGTCGATTGCGAAGCTGGTCAAGGTGCGCTCGGGTTATGAGGCGGCGCTGGCCGCGGTGCTCGGGTCTGCTGCCGACGCGCTGGCCGCGGAGAACGCCGGCGCGGCCCGCTCGGCGCTGAACGCGCTGAAGACCGGCGACGGTGGCCGGGCCGCGATCGTGCTGGGGGACTGGCCGCTGCCTGCCACGGAACAGCGTGCGGCACTGCCCGACGGAGCGCTGTGGGCACTGGAGTTGATCGAGGCCCCCGATCGGCTGCGCGGCGCGATGACGGCCATGCTGTCGGCGGTGGTGGTGGTCGCCGACCTGCCCACGGCGCTGGACCTGGTGGCTGCGCGCCCCGGGGTGCGCGCGGTGACGCTGGACGGTGACCTGGTCGGTGCCGGCTGGGTCAGCGGCGGATCGGATCGCAAGCCGTCCACCCTGGAGATCAACAGCGAGATCGACAAGGCCCGCGCCGAGCTGGCCGCCGCAGAGACGCAGGCCGGCGAACTCGGCGCGGCCCTGGCGGGAGCACTGGCCGAGCAATCGGCGCGCCGCGACGCCACCGAGCAGGCGTTGGCCGCGCTCAACGAGTCCGACGCCGCCATCGCCGCGACCCACGAGCAGTTGGGCCGGCTGGGGCAGGAGGCGCGCGCCGCCGAGGCCGAGTGGCGCCGCCGGCTGCGCGAGCGTGACGAGCTCGAGGCCGGCCGAGCCCAGACCGTCACCGAGCTCGGCGAGCTCGAGGCCCGGCTGCGCAACGCCGAAGAGGACCAGCCCACCGAAGCCGTGGAACCGGTGGACCGCCAACAGATCGCGGCAGCCGCGGAGGCGGCGCGCAGCGTCGAGGTGGAGGCCCGGCTGGCGGTGCGTACCGCGGAGGAACGCGCCAACGCGGTCCGCGGCAAGGCGGACTCCCTGCGCCGGGCGGCCGCGGCCGAACGCGAGGCGCGGCTACGCGCCGAGCAGGCCCGTGCCGCACGCGCACGCGCGGCGACGACGGCGGCCGCGGTGGCCGACGCCGGCAGCGCGCTGGCCCAGCGCCTGCACCATGTGGTGATCGCGGCGGCGCGGATCCGCGACGGCCTGGCCAGCGAGCGCCAGCAGCGGGCCGCCGCGATGGCCGCCGTCCGCGACGAGGTGAACTCCCTGAGCACCCGGCTGACCGCGCTCACCGAGTCGCTGCACCGTGACGAGGTCGCCAAGGCGCAGGCCGCGTTGCGCATCGAGCAGCTCGAACAGACCGTGCTCGAACAGTTCGGTATGAGTTCGGCAGACCTGATCGCCGAATACGGTCCGGACGTCGCGCTGCCGCCCACCGAACTGGAGATGGCCGAATTCGAGCAGGCCCGCGAACGCGGCGAGCTGGTGACCGCGCCCGCCCCGATGCCCTACGACCGCGCCACCCAGGAGCGCCGGGCCAAACGTGCCGAACGCGAGCTGGCCGAACTGGGCCGGGTCAACCCCCTGGCGCTTGAGGAGTTCGCGGCGCTCGAGGAGCGCTACAACTTCTTGTCCACCCAGCTCGAGGACGTCAAGGCGGCCCGCAAAGACCTCCTCGACGTGGTCTCCGAGGTCGACGCGCGCATCCTGCAGGTCTTCACCGACGCCTACGCCGACGTGGAGCGCGAGTTCACCGAGGTGTTCGCGGCGCTGTTCCCAGGTGGGGAAGGCCGGCTGCTGCTGACTGACCCGAGCGACATGCTGACGACCGGCGTCGACGTCGAAGCCCGTCCGCCCGGCAAGAAGGTCAAGCGGCTGTCGCTGCTGTCCGGCGGGGAGAAGTCGCTGACCGCGATCGCGATGCTGGTCGCGATCTTCCGGGCCCGCCCGTCGCCGTTCTACATCATGGACGAGGTCGAGGCCGCGCTCGACGACACCAACCTGCGCCGGTTGCTGTCGCTGTTCGAGATGCTGCGGGCCCGCTCGCAGCTCATCGTCATCACCCACCAGAAGCCGACCATGGAGGTCGCCGACGCGCTGTATGGGGTGACCATGCAGGGCGACGGGATCACCGCGGTGATCTCCCAACGCATCCGGGGCGAGGAGCTGGTCTCCAGCCAGAGCTAGCCGGCCAACTGGCCGAGGGTGAACCGTATGTCGACCGGCTCGTGCATGTGTACCTGTTCTCCGGCAACGGCCGCGATCGGCCGGTACTCCTCGCCGTCGAGACGGTATGCGAGGAACCACTCGCCCGACGGCGCTTCGGGGTCGACGATCCAATAGTGCTCGATGCCCGCCTTGGCGTACTCGTACCGCTTCATCACGTGGTCCATGCTGCGCGAGCCCGCCGAGACGATCTCGACGATGAGCACCACATCGGTTGCCGGGACACGAACAGTACGTCCCTCGACCGCTTCGCTGCGGATCACGGCGATATCCGGGTCTCGGACACTGGGCGGGAACGACGCGATGGTGGTGACCTCGATCTCGGCCAGCGGCTCGAGCCCGTCGGGCAGGTGATCTTGTAGGAGGCCGATGAGTTGTCGTGAAATCCGTTGATGGGTGACCTGTGGGCGCGGCGACATGATGATGCTTCCCTCGCTGAGCTCCCACCGTCGCGTGTGGGCGACCTCAAGTGCGTCCCACTGCTCCAGGGTCATCAGGTCGAACGGCCGATCATCTGCCAGCACGGACATGACACCCCCTCTGGATGGCAACTCGAATACTCGCAGGTTACGCCCCAAGGCGTGTTGACCGCAGTCTGCCGGGCACCACCGACAAGCCCTGCCCTTCGCAGCCCTGAAACAATGGCGAAGTGTCTGAAGGTCTCTGGATTGCCCTAGCGGTCGCCGCCGCCCTCGTCGTCATCGCCACACTGATCTTCGGTCTGGTGCGTCACCGCCGAGGGCGTATCAATCTGTCGGCGCCGCAACGCGAGAGCCTGGACCGCTCTGGGGGCTACGCCGCCGAATCGGGCATCACGTTCAGCCGGACTGAAGCTTCGGAGCCACCGGCCCCCGTCATCGGAGACGACGCGACCGTTCCGCGTGACGCGCCGAAACGGACCATCACCGACGTCGAACTGCCCGAAGCGGAACCGGCAGCACCCGCGATCGAACCTGTCGACGGCCGGATGGAACGTCTGCGCGGTCGGTTGGCCAAGTCGCAGAACGCTTTGGGCCGCAGCATGCTCGGGCTGCTGGGCGGCGGAGACCTCGACGAGGACTCCTGGCAGGACGTCGAGGACACCCTGCTGGTGGCCGATCTGGGCCCCGTCGTCACCGAATCGGTGGTGACTCAGCTGCGCGGACGGCTGGCCGGCGGTCAGGTGCGCACCGAAGCCGAGGCTCGCGCCGTGCTGCGCGACGTGTTGATCGCCGAGCTGCAGCCCGGTCTGGAGCGCTCCATTCGGGCCCTGCCGCACGACGACCACCCGTCGGTACTGCTGGTGGTCGGGGTCAACGGCACCGGCAAGACCACCACCGTCGGCAAACTGGCCCGGGTGCTGGTGGCCGACGGCCGCCGCGTGGTGCTGGGGGCGGCCGACACGTTCCGGGCCGCCGCGGCCGACCAGCTGCAGACCTGGGCAGCGCGGGTGGGGGCCGAGGTGGTGCGCGGCGCCGAGGGCGCCGATCCGGCCTCGGTCGCTTTCGACGCCGTCGACAAGGGCGTGTCCGAAGGCGCCGACGTCGTGGTCATCGACACCGCGGGACGACTGCACACCAAGACCGGTCTGATGGACGAGCTCGGCAAGGTCAAGCGGGTGGTGGAACGCCGGGCTGCCGTCGATGAGGTGCTGCTGGTCCTGGACGCCACCATCGGGCAGAACGGCCTGGCCCAAGCCCGAGTGTTCGCCGACGTCGTCGACATCACCGGGGTGGTGCTGACCAAGCTGGATGGAACCGCCAAAGGCGGGATCGTCTTCCGCGTGCAGCAGGAGCTCGGAGTGCCGGTCAAGCTGGTGGGGCTCGGTGAGGGACCCGACGATCTGGCTCCGTTCGAGCCGGGCGCCTTCGTCGACGCGCTGCTCGGCTGAGCGATCCGGCCGCGATCGTGACCTTCTTGTGACCTCAAGTCGGCGGTGAGGTAATTTTTGCCTGTGATCCCCTCAGCATTTGGTGCAGTCGCGCGCTGCCTCACCCCCCTCCTTGCCGCTGCGGCCCTGGCGGGCGCAGCCCCCGCCCACGCCGACGGGGACAACCCGCTGGCCGGCATGCCCTTCTATGTCGATCCCATCTCGAAGGCGATGCATGCCTCCAATGCCCAGCCGGAGAGCGCCGAGCTGGCCCGGGTAGCCAACACGCCGCAGGCGTACTGGCTGGACCACGCGTTCGGTGCGGGTTCGGTCGGCTCGACTGTGGCCCGTCACACCGGTGCGGCGGCGGCGGCCGGTGCCATGCCGGTGCTGGTGCTCTACGCCATCCCGCACCGTGACTGCGGCAGCTACGCCGCGGGCGGATTCTCCTCCGGCGCGTCCTACCGCGCCTGGATCGACAGCATCGCCGACGGGATCGGCGGCAACCCGGCCGCGATCGTCCTCGAGCCCGACGCGCTCGCGATGGCCGACTGCCTCTCCGGCGACCAGCGCCAGGAGCGCTTCGACCTGATCAGCTACGCCGTCGACACGCTGGGCCGCAACCCGGCCACCGCCGTCTACGTCGATGCCGGGCACTCGCGCTGGGTCAACGCCGGTGAAATGGCTAACCGCCTCAACCAGGCCGGGGTGGGCCGCGCGCGGGGCTTCGCCCTCAACTCCACGAACTACTTCAGCACCGAAGAGGAAATCGGTTACGGCGAAGAGATCTCCGGGATGACCGGCGGCGCGCACTACGTCATCGACACCTCCCGCAACGGCAACGGCCCGGCCGAGGGAGACCCGTTCGGCTGGTGCAACCCCAGCGGACGCGCGCTGGGCACGCCGCCCACCGCCGACACCGCCGGGCAGCACGCCGACGCCTACCTGTGGGTCAAGCGGGTCGGGGAGTCCGACGGCAGCTGCGGCTCCGGGGAACCCGCGGCGGGACACTTCGTCAGCGACTACGCGATCAACCTGGCGCGCAACGCGGGCTGATCGGACACGGCTAGCAGGCCTCCGGGTCACCGTCATGCCACCGCGCGAACACGTCGGGGTGGGCGCGTCTCTTGGCCTTCCACATGTTTTCGCCGTAGGTGCTGTGGAGCCGATTGTTGGCGTCGTGGCTGATCGGCCGGGTCTTGGCGGCAAGATCCTGCGGTAGTGCCAGGGTGGGTACGACGCCGTCGAGCGCTGGGCCGAAGAAGTAGGGGATCGAGATGCGTGCCGGGGCGGTCGCCGGTGTCAGCACCCGATGCGGTGTGGCACGTAGGTAGCCCTGGCTTGAGACTTCCAGCAGCTCACCGATATTCACGATGAATGCGCCGTCTAGCGGCGGGGCATCCAGCCATTCGCCGTCGAGCGATTGCACCTGCAATCCCGTCGAGTCGTGCTGCAGGTGCAGCAGCGTCATGACTCCCGGATCCTTATGCGCGCCAACTCCCTGGTCGCCACTGGAGTTCGCGGGCCGTCGCGGGTAGTGGATCAGCTTCATCAACGACGCGGGTTGGGCGCCGAAAGCGGAATCGAATATCTCTGACGGCGAGCCCAGAGCTTGCGCCCAGCGCCGCAACAACTCACGCGCGACTCTGTTCATCTCCTGCTGGTAGCGCCCGATCAGCTCCGGCATCGCGGGGATAGCCGACGGCCACTGATTGGGTCCCCGTAACCACTGCGGGCCGGCAGCGCCGTCGATGGCGTCGGCCTCGGGGCCGAAGTCGATCTGCTCGCGCCAGTCCACCTCGCCATTGGTCAACTCACCGCCGACTCTCGAGTAGCCGCGAAAGTGTGGGCTGCGCGCGAGTTCGATCGCCAGTTTGTCTGGCTCGGGTAAGGCGAAGAATTCGCGTGCCACGGCGTCCAGTCCACCGACCAGCTCCGCCGGAACACCATGTCCAACGAGGTAGAAGAAACCAATGGTGTGGGTGACTTCACGGAGCCGGATGCGTTCATCGGAACGGTCGAGCAGCGCGAAGTTCACCACCGGCAGCATGGCTGGGTCTCCTTCACGTCAGCGCTTGGTCGCGATGTAGTAGTAGTTCGACGGATCCGCGTCGATCTCGGTGCATTCCACGTGGGTGAAACCGGCGTCGGCCAGCATCGACATCGCGGCTTGGCGGCCCCACATGGTGCCCAGACCGGCGCCGTTCAAGGCCAACGACACCGGCATGCAGTGCATCAGGGAGACCGTGTAGCGGTAGGTGTTCATGGGAATACCGATGTTGTCTGCCAGGTTGCTTGACGCCTTCGAATCAGCCATCAAGAAGATGCCCCCCGGCCGCAGGGATCGATAGATGTTCTCCAGGACTCGTGCGGGCTGAGCCTGATCGTGGATGGCGTCGAATGCGGTGACGAGGTCGTACGCCGACGGTCGGTCGAACGTCGTCAGATCGTGGCTCTCGAAGGTGGCGTTCGCCAGTCCCCGTTGAGCCGCCTCCCGAGTCGCTCGCGCGATGCCCTCGGACGAGAAGTCAATGCCGGTGAACCGGCTGTTGCGGAACGCCTGGGCCATCACGTTGACGGCGTGACCACTGCCGCAGCCGAAATCGGCCACATCTGCACCCTCGTGGAGCCGTTGCGGCAAGCCCTCGACCAGGGGGAGGACGACGTCGATCAGAGCTGAGTCGAAGACCTCCCCGCTTCGCTCCGCCATCACCGCATGAAAGCGGGGATAGTCGCTGTAGGGCAGTCCGCCGCCGCGCTGGAAGCAGCCCAAGACTTTCTGCTCGACCTCGCCCATCAGTGCGATGTACTGCGCGACGCGCGCCAAGTTGGCGGCCCCGGCGGCGCGGGTCAACACCGCGGCATGGTGCTGCGGCAATCGATACGTCTCGTTGGCGGGGTCGTACTCCACAACGCCGGCCACGGTCGTGCCGCCCAACCACTCGCGAACGTAGCGTTCGTTGAGTCCGGCGAGCCGGGCAATCTGGGTGCTGGTTGCCGGTTCCGGCAGGGTGGCCAAGGCATCGAACAGGCCGCTTTGGTGTCCGAGGCTCAAGAGCAGCGCGAGGCTGGCGGCGTCCAGCGCTTCAGTGACGCGATCGGCGAATGCCAGTACCTGCGCAGGAGGCTCCGTCGGCTGGTGCCCGCTCACTGGTGTTGTCACTGCACTCCTTGAGGTTTTCTGCGCCAGATGCAACTAGGATACTAGCGGTATCCTAGAGTGTCCCCCAGGCGATCAGGAGGTCCACGTGCGCGACGTGACGGTCAATTCCGCGCAGCGCGCTCACGCCCTGATTCGCGCGGGCATTCTCAGCGGCGAGTTCGCCGCCGGGGCCATGCTCAGCGAGTCGACTCTGGCGGCGTCGATGTCAATGAGCCGTACACCGGTGCGTGCGGCGCTGGGGCGTCTGCAAGATGAGGGGCTGGTGCGGATCTACCCCAAGCGCGGTGCGCTGGTACGTGAACTGACCGTCGATGAGATCCGCGAGTCAGACCAGGTGCGGCATGCCTTTGAATGCGCCGGTGTACAACTGGGCAACCCTGAGGCGCGGCATCAATTGGCCGCGCGTCTGCGGGAAAACCTCGACGGACAAGAGCAGGCGCTGTACCGGCGCGACTATCCCGGCTTTGCGGCCCTGGCGATGCAGTTTCATCGGGCATTTGTGGAGCTCGCGAACAACGCCACGATGCTGGCGTTTTACGACCGGCTGCAAGATCGACAGCACCTCGCGATCGTGCGCAACTCGACGGTCCGCGGGCAGCCAGACCTCGTGCTCGCCGAACATCGGAGTCTGCTCGAAGATGCCGAGGCCGGCGATTGGATGGCCTTCGCGACCCGGCTCCGCGAACACCAGTCCCACGGCAACGACTTCGAATAGTCGACGGTCCCCGGACTACAGTGGCGGCATCGGCCGAAAAGGAGCGTCCCTATGATCGAGCTACTGCCAGACATGCCGCAGGGAGTGACCGGGCTTCGTGTTTCCGGGCGACTTCGCGGTGACGAACTGCGTGAGATCAAGCCTTCGCTGCACGAGCTTCTGCAGGGCGGCGATGTCCGCATCGTCGAGGTCATCGACTCCGACTACGAGGGTTTCGGGCCCGGCGGGCTGGCCGAGGACATCAAGCTCGGGCTGGGCGCCGTTCTGCCGCATCATTCGGCGTTCAAGCGCATCGCGGTGGTGTCCGACAAGGACTGGGTCGCTCATGTCCTGCACGCGTTGGAGTGGATGATTCCCGGCGAGCTCAAGGTGTTCGGCCTCGACGAAGTCGAACGCGCCAAGGAGTGGGCCGCCGGCTGAGGATCGTTCCCGCCACGCCGCCTATGGTCGAGCGGTGACGATCAGTTATGACGAGGCGCTGCGGGAACGGATCCGGGCGCATCTGGACGGGCACGACCGCCGTGCCGTGACCGACCCGTCGAAGCGGCACGCGGCCGTCGCGGTGGTGATCGTGGACTCCGAAGTCGCCGAAGACCGGGTCGACCCTGCGCCCGTGGACGACTGGATCGCCGGGCGGCCCCTGCCGGAAGCTGGTCTTGATGGCCGCATGGTCGATGTATCCGGGGGAGCTGCCTTTCTCTTGTGCCGCAGGGCCTCTCGTCTCACCTCGCATGCTGCTCAATGGGCGCTGCCCGGCGGCCGCCTGGATCCCGGCGAAACCGCGGTCGATGCGGCTCTGCGTGAGTTGGACGAAGAAGTCGGCATCAGGTTGCCCGACTCGGCTGTGCTGGGCGTACTAGACGACTATCCGACTCGCTCCGGATACGTCATCACGCCCGTGGTGATCTGGGGCGGGGGTCGGCTCGATCTCCGTCCCGAGCCGGCTGAAGTGGTGGCGGTCTATCGCGTGGGGCTGCATCAGCTGCAACGCGATGATTCGCCGCGCTTCGTCAGCATTCCGGAGAGCCCGCGTCCGGTCGTGCAGATCCCATTGGGCAACGACCTCATTCACGCGCCGACGGGCGCGGTGCTGTTGCAAGTGCGGTGGCTGTGCCTGGAGGGTCGAGGTGACCGAGTCGACGAGTTGGAGCAACCGGTGTTCGCCTGGAAGTAGGTTCGGGCGCAGGCGTCGGGCCCTAGGCTGCGGTCCATGATCAAAGACCGTGCCGCGCTGGTCGCGGGCAGTATCCGGCTGGCGTCGGGGATCTCGTTCTGGTAGATCCTCTTCGGGCGAATCGGTTGTGGGGAGAGCCGGACGATCCCGGGCCTTCCGCGCGCCTGCTGCTTCGTTCGATGGGTTACCGCGACGCGCTGATCGGTGGGTTACTCCTGAACGCGGCGTTGCGCGGTCGCGACACGCGCGGCTGGTTCCTGGCATCCGGTGGCGCCGACGCGGCCGACTTGCTGGGCGGGATCAGCGTGCACGCCGACCTCAAGCGCGGACAGCAGATCGTCGGCCTCGGCGGGGCGGTTGTCGGCATCGGCGTTGGGCTCTGGGGCGCCACGCGCCGGCGCGCTCCCACACGCCCCTAGACGTTGCTTGTGATTGCGTCCAGGGCTGTACATTCTGCGGTGTACGCGACCCTGGACGCAATCTCAACCTCAGGTGCGCGAACTACTTCGGTGGCATCCGGATGCCGCCGTCCACGCGGACGACCTCGGCGTTCATGTAGGAGTTGGTGAGCAGCTCCAACACCATCGATGCCAGCTCTTCGGGCTTGCCGAGCCGGTGCGGGAACAGCACGGACTCGCCGAGCTTGGCTTTAAAGGCTTCCGAGGCCTCGCCTTCGCCGTAGATCGGGGTGTCGATGAGGCCGGGAGCCACGGTGTTGACCCGGATGCCCGCCGCCGACAGGTCACGGGCAACCGGCAGGGTCAGGCCCACAACGCCGCCCTTGGACGACGAGTAGGCGGCCTGGCCGATCTGGCCGTCGAAAGCCGCAACGCTGGTCATGTTGACGATTGCGCCCCGCTCGCCGGTGTCGGTCAGCTCGTTGCGGCTCATCGCGGTGGCGGCGATCCGGATGCAGTCGAAGGTGCCGACCAGGTTGATGGCGAGCACCTTCTTGTAGGCGTCCAGGTTGTGCGCCGACTCGAATTCGCCGTCCTTGCCGATGGTGCGCTGGGCCCAGCCGATACCGGCCGAGTTCACCAGCGCCCGCAGTGGGCCGAGGTCTGTCGCCGTGTTGACCGCGTCGATGATCTGCTCGGTGCTGGTCACGTCGACGGACACGAACACGCCGCCGATCTCGTGGGCCAGCGCCTCACCCTTGTCTGCCTGCAGGTCGGCGACGACGACCCGTGCACCCCTGTCGGCCAGCTGGCGGGCAGTGGCCGCGCCGATTCCTGATGCGCCACCGGTGACGATCGCGCTTGCTCCATTAATATCCACGAAGGGCACCTTACTTGGACCGCCGTCCGCTTCATGATTCGGGGAAGGCGAAAGGCCGCTTTTTTATCACGCCGCAATAACGACAGTTATGTCAATCTGGCTGGCTTTCCGCGGAACTACTGACTAAAACTGTTGCGGGTGATCTAATTTCGGGTGGGTTTCCGCGTTCGGCGGTGCGTTGAAGGGCATTTCAAGGGGTTTCCATGGCTGGTGTCGTCGCGATGACCGGTCCACAGGGGGGGCGTTCGCTCCGCCGTGGTCGTGTAGTTCTCGCTGTCGTAAGCGTTCTCGCAGTCTTCGCCGGCATGGCGGGGCTTGCCACGGTATCGCCGCTGTCTGCGCGGGTGTCGGCCGCGGTGTCGGCGGACATAGCGCTCGCCGCGGGTGACATCGCGTTCGTCATGGGCGGCAGCGGTATTCCGTTGCCGTCGGAGGGTTACGTCAACGCCGCCAACCTGTTGTACCTACAGCCGCACGGCTTTACCGGAACTGCGGAGTCTCTGTTCACGCCCCAGCTGTACTTCCCGGGCAATGTCTCGGAAGTCCAAGGCGCCCAGATCCTTGCCGAGGCGATTGAGAATCAGATCGCCGGTGGAGGAGTCAACGCCAACAACCCGGTGTACGTCTTCGGCTACTCGCAGAGTTCGGCGATGTCGTCGATGACAATGGAACAGCTTCACCACGAGGGAGTGGGGGCCCAAGACGTTCATTTTGTGCTCGTCGGTAATTCCGCGAACCCGAACGGTGGCCTGATCGAGCTGCTGAACTTTTGGGGCGGGGATCTCACTTTCTGGAACGGGATGACCCTCGGGCATCCGACCCCGGACTACTTCACCACCGACGTCTACACCATGGAATACGACGGCTTCGCCGATTTTCCGCGTTATCCGCTGAATCTGCTGGCCGATCTCAATGCGGTTGCCGGCATGTTCTTGCTGCACGACGGATATTTCGGACTGAGCGCCGATGACATTGCCAACGCCATCCCGCTGGAAACTACCGGCGGGAACGGTCTCACCAATTACTACATGATCCCCAGCGAGTCCCTGCCGCTGCTGGACCTGCTGCGGCTGAACCCGGTCTGGGGCAACCCACTGGCCGACCTGTTGGAGCCGAGCATGCGCATCCTGGTGAACCTGGGCTACGGCAGCCTCACCGAAGGCTGGAACCAGGGACCGGCCAATGTGCCCACCTCGTTCAGCTTCGAGCTGCTGCCCAGCAACATCAGCTGGGACCAGATCAATGCCGCCCTGAGCGATGCCTGGTCGCAGGGCGTTCAGGCGGCATTTCGTGACCTGGGAGACCCGGCGAACTACGTGTGGGGGTCGTTTATGGAGCAGGAGCCGTTCTCGATCCTGTGGAACGCCGCCCAGCGCGTCTTTTTCGATATCCAGGACCCGACCCCGCTGTTCGGTGGCCTGTTCGGCGGCTCGGCGATGGCGACCGACGCGGGGGACTCGTCGGATTTCCTGAACTCCCTCGGGTCATTTGTTGATGGGAATCCCGATCTGTCCTGGATCGGCGATTTCCTCGGCCTCGACACGATCACCCCCGCCTAAGTCGGCTTCGGCCAGTCAATACGGATTAGTCGTAGAAAGGTCAATGCAATGAATCGTCGTCTTCGCCGTCGTGCCGGGCACCGGGGTGGTAGCGCAACTGGTCGGATGAGTCGCGCGATGGGCGGTGCGGCGGCGGCGCTGATGCTCGCCGTGGCGCCCCTGGCGGCCGCGCCGTCGGCCCAGGCGGATTTCGACTTCTTCGACCCCGGGACCTGGTTCGACACGGCCGACATGAACCCGGCCGGCGTCGATCTCGGCGACGTCGGCGTGGCCAGCGCCGACCCGGGCAGCGTCGACTTCAACGCGTTCGTACCGGCTGACTGGGCTCAGCTCTATCAGGACAGCTTCTATCTCCCGATCCACGACGCCCTGGAGAGCTTCCTGCACAACGCCGGAAACCAGCTGCTGATCGACCTGATCAACACGCCCTTTGTGCTGACGTTCGGCCGGGACCTGATCGGCGACGGTATAGACGGCTTCAACGGGGTCAACAACTCGTTGTTCGGATGGTTGGGTCTGGGAAACCTTGGTGACGGCGGGTTCCTGTTCGGCGACGGCGGTGACGGTGCGGCCGGCGTCGCCGGGGTCAACGGGGGCGTGGGTGGTGACGGCGGCGACGCCGGATTGTTCGGCAACGGTGGTGCTGGCGGTCAGGGCGCCGCCGCCTACCTCGGCACGGGCGGCGTGGTGATCGAGGCCGGCGAGGGTGGCCAGGGCGGCACCGGCGGAATGTGGTTCGGCGACGGTGGTGTCGGCGGCCGGGGCGGTACCGGCTTCCATGACACCTTCGACGGCACGTCGTTGGTGACGCATGCCGGGGGTACCGGCGGTGCGGGTGGCAACTCCCTGGCCGGTTGGGGCTTCGGTGGAACCGGTGGGCGCGGTGGCTCCGGCTGGGCTGGCGTCAACGGCCCCGACGTGACCGCATTGAACGGTGGTCTCGGCGGCAACGGCGGCGTCGGTGGTAACGCCGGGTGGCTCTTGGGCTTCAGCGGTAACGGCGGCGCCGGTGGTGTCGGCGGGGTGGGGGCCGCCGGCGGCGTCGGCACCGCCAGCCAGCCCAACGGTGGTAACGGCGGTGACGGTGGCGACGGCGGGCGAGGCGGTGCCGCCGGCGTCGGTGCCGGCTGGATCGGCGCGGCCGGACAGGCCGGCGACGACGGCGACGGCGGCGCCGGTGGTGCGGGTGGCGCAGGTCTGACCAACCCGTTCGGCACCGGAGGCCACGGCGGCAACGGCGGCGCGGGCGGCGCCGGCGGCTTCGGAACAACCGGTGGGAACGGTGGTGCCGGGGGAGTCGGTGGTGCCGGCGGCAGCGGCCGGATCGGCGCGGACGGCGGTGATGGTGGCAACGGCGGCGCAGCCGCCGACCAGACCGGCAGTTCGGGTGGCCGCGGCGGTAACGGTGGTGCCGGCGGCAACGGTTCTGTCGGTTCCGGCGGTGCCGGAGGCGACGGTGGCGACGGTGGGTCCGGCGGAGGCACCCCCGGTGGTGCGGGCCGGCCCGGCGAGTCCAACGTCGGCGGTAACGGGGGTGCCGGGGGCGCCGGGGGCGCGCCCGGTGCAGGTACCTAGCGCGGTCGCCTAACCCGGCAGCGAACCTCAGTTTCTGCGCCTCGGTGGCGTGTCGGGCCCTTTCCTGCGCTCTTGCTGGCTCACAGCTGTGAGCAGGTGGTCACACATCTGCAACGGAGCGGCGCTAGTGCCGAAACAACTGTTGCGCATGGTTATGACCAGCCTGGTTCATATGGCAACCGGTCGCGGCGGAGGAGGTTTGGTGCATGGATCAGTTCCCGACGATGGGGGTGCCCGACACCGGCGACACTGCCTGGATGCTGACCAGCGCCGCCCTGGTGCTTTTGATGACGCCCGGTCTGGCGTTCTTCTACGGCGGCATGGTCCGGGTCAAGAGTGTCTTGAACATGATCATGATGAGCATCAGCGCCATGGGCGTGGTGACCGTGCTGTGGGTGCTTTACGGTTACTCGCTCGCCTTCGGCGATGATGTTGGCAACCTGGCGGGAAACCCAACGGACTATTGGGGATTGAAGGGTCTGATCGGCGTCAACGCGGTCGCTGCCGATCCGCTCAGCGGCACACCTGCGGTCGAGATTCCGCTGGTCGGCACGGTACCGCAGACCGTTTTCGTGGGATTCCAGATGATGTTCGCGATCATCACGGTCGCGTTGATCTCCGGAGCGGTGGCAGATCGGATGAAGTTCGGCAGTTGGCTGTTGTTCGCCGCCCTGTGGGTCAGCGTCGTGTATTTCCCTGTCGCCCACTGGGTGTTTGCATTCGACGACACCACCGCGCCGCACGGCGGCTGGATCGCCAACAAGCTCCATGCGATCGACTTTGCGGGCGGCACCGCCGTCCACATCAATGCCGGCATGGCCGCTTTGGTATTGGCGATCGTCCTGGGTAAACGCCAAGGCTGGCCGACCCTTCCGATACGGCCGCACAATCTGCCGTTGGTGATGCTCGGGGCCGGCCTGTTGTGGTTCGGTTGGTACGGATTCAACGCCGGATCGGCGGTCAGCGCCAACGGTGTTGCCGGCTCGACCTTCGTCACCACGACGGTCGCGACAGCCGCTGCGATGCTGGGCTGGCTACTGGCCGAGCGGATCCGCGACGGCCACGCCACCTCGTTGGGTGCAGCGTCGGGCATTGTCGCCGGACTGGTGGCGATCACCCCGGCGTGCGCGTCGGTCGATGTCGTCGGCGCGCTGGTTGTCGGCGCGGTTGCCGGCGTAGCCTGTGCACTCGCAGTGGGCCTGAAATATCGCTTCGGCTTTGATGATTCGCTTGATGTTGTCGGAGTGCACCTGGTCGGAGGCCTCGTCGGAACCCTGCTGGTGGGCCTGGTCGCGGCGCCGACCACGGCGGCCATCGACGGTGCGTCCGACGTGTCGCCCGGCTTGTTCTACGGTGGCGGCTTCGATCAGCTGTGGCGCCAGGCCATCGGGGCGTCGAGCGTTGCGGTGTATTCGGCCGTCGGAACGGCGATTTTGGCCTTGATCCTCAAATACACCATCGGACTGCGACTGGATGCCGAGGATGAAGCTTCGGGCATCGATGAGGCCGAGCACCTCCAAAGCGGTTATGACCTCGTGAGTGCCGGCAGTGCGGTTCTTGCTCACTCGGCTGAAGACAGGAGAGAAGATGAAGCTGATCACCGCGATCGTGAAGCCGTTTACGTTGGAGGACATCAAGACTGGCTTGGAAGAGGCCGGAGTGCTGGGGATGACGGTCAGTGATGTCCAGGGATACGGGCGGCAGAAGGGCCACACCGAGGTTTACCGCGGTGCCGAGTACTCGATCGATTTCGTTCCCAAGGTGCGGATCGAGGTGCTGGTCGACGACTTCGCGGTGGACAAGATCGTCGAGGTCATCGTGCGGGCGGCACGCACCGGCAAGATCGGCGACGGCAAGGTGTGGGTCAGCGCGGTGGAATCCGTGGTCCGGGTGCGCACCGGTGAACGTGGCGCCGACGCGGTATGAGCCGGTAGTGCGATCCGAGTCGATGTAGACCGCCATGAACCGCGGGGGTCCAACCACGAGCCCTGAGCAGCGTCGACGTAGTTGCTCCGCAACCGACCTAGTTGCTGTTCGAGCGGCACTGCGGTGTGCCACGTCAGCGCAATGGGATTCGGTCGCCCTGCGGCAAATGTGGCGCCAGGTGCACGAGTCGTGGCTGGTTGCCAAGGCGAGCGAGATCGGGGTGGTGGCCGGAAGTGGTTTCGCGGTTGTCGCTACCGGTTCGCTGGGCCGCCGCGAGTTGCTTCCGCACTCGGACTTGGACCTGCTGCTGGTGCACGACGGCATGCCTGCCGACGCAGTCCGGCGAACGGCGGAACTGCTCTGGTATCCCTTGTGGGACGCCAATGTTCGTCTCGATCACAGCGTGCGCACAATTCCGCAGGCGCTGCGCGTTGCAGACTCCGATATCCTCGCCGCCCTGGCCATGCTGGACGCACGCCACATCGCCGGCGACGAGCTGCTGTCGACACGCCTCATCGCCGGGGTCCGACAGCAATGGCGCCACAGAATCGGCATCCGTTACGGCGAGCTCGTCGATGTGACACATGCCCGGTGGCAGCGCAGCGGGGAGATAGCGGGTAGCGCCGAACCCGATCTGAAATGTGGCCGCGGCGGCTTACGCGATGTTCAGCTGCTCGATGCGCTGACTGCCGCACAGGGTCCCGGCCGCTTGGCCGTGCGTCGGCCGAAGGACCGTGGCACGTCGTTGCGCGGCGCCTGTCGCACGGTGCTGGACGTCCGCACCGAACTTCACCGGGCCTGCGGGCGCGGACATGATCTGCTGTCGGCCCAGTACGTCGAAGAAATCAGCGGCGCCTTGGGACTGGGCGACAGGTACGACTTGGCGACCAGCCTCTTTGATGCGGCGCACACGATCAGCCAGCGCGTCGACGCCGAACTGCGGGCCGCTGCCAACGTATGGTCACGTCGGGGGATGTCAGCGCTGCGGGTGTGATATTCCGCGGAATTATCAGCTTTGCTGGCAGTGCTTGGTACGGCCGGCATGGACCTGTTACCACCATTGTTCGTTCCCGCTGCGTTGGGAAACATACCCGCCTCGACATCAGCCGCGATCGGGGCGAACGGCCCGCAATCGTGGTCTTCCCGCCCTTTAGATAGCGAAAGCGTGCATTTCTGCCATTCGATCGGAATTGGTTTTTCGCAGAATTTAGGACGTCAGACGATATAGATGGGCGGGCGGCCACCGAAATTGGGCCTCGATTATCGGCATCGCCGTCGTAAGCCCGGGGCAGCCGGCTTACCGCACGACCGCCCCCGCGCCCCGGGGCGGAGAGCTGTGGAGACTCAGATAGATGTCAGGAAGTTTCAGATGGATGCCAGGAACGGGAACTACCTTGTGTGAAGGGGGTGAAACACGGACGAAACATAGGGATTGCGATGAGACACTTCGCCAGGATGACCGCCGCATTGTTGGGAACTACGGGCGTCGCCCTGGCGGTCGGGTTCACCGGAGCCGGCACGGCCGGCATCGCGCAGGCAGCGCCTGTCCCTATTGGCGGGGTGGCTCCCGTGCCGGGTGTGACCTCCCTCAGCCCCCAGGTCTGCATTATCGGCCTCAACTGTGGCTGCATCCGGGGCCGCACCTGCCCCGGTGACCGGCGCAGGCATGCGGTGCACCCTCCTGAAGCGCGCCTTGACGGCGCTCCCGTCGTCGCCAGCGATGCTCCCGCCGTTGCCGGCGATCAAGAGGGCGCCCCCGGCTTTACACCAGCACCTGTTTTGGCATCACCGTAGGTTTGAAGCCGTAACGCGGGCCACCTGACCCGAGACCGCCGCGGCCGCCTGCGCCCACCGGCGCCATTCCGGCCGGCGCGGCGTGCATCTGCGCGGTCTCTTCGGCGGCGACCGTCCAGCCGGAACCCGTCGATGCGGCGAGTTGCGTGCCTGCCGCGGCCGACCAGCCGGCCGGTACCGACATGCCGCCCATCGTGGATGCCTGCCCCAGGCCCGCCAGCACCGGCGTCCCGGCTGCAGCCACCGCGCCGACCGGTTGGGTCATGCCCGCCAAGACGCCCGAGCCCAGTCCGGCCGCAAGGCCGTCGACCCCGGTGACATCGGACGCCAGGCTTGCCGGTCCCGCGAGGGCCAGCGTGTGGCCCAGCGACACCGCAGTCGGGATGGCGGTGCACACAAACCAGGCTGCGGTGTTCACACCGCCGTTGATGGCATTGCCGAACAGTGGGGTCCCGAGAAACAGGTCAAATGCAGTCCCCAGGTCCGGCATCGACGCCGTGGCTGACAGGGGCGACGCAGCCGCCTGCAGCGCGCCCTGCAACGAGGAAAGTGATTGAGTCAGCTCCTGCTGGAGCCCGCCGGTAGCACTGCCGGCGGTGGCGACGGCTGCGCCCACCGGGTTGGTGGTCTGAGGCGCCGGAGACATCGGGGTCAGCGCAGCGGCGCTGGACGACGCGGTGCTGTAGCCGAACATGGCCAAGGTGTCCTGGGCCCACATCTCCATGTAGTGGGCTTCGGTGGCCAGGATCGCCGGCGTGTTCACGCCCAGGAAATTCGACGCAACCAGGGCCGCCAGCTGGGCCCGGTTGGCGGCGATGATCGCTGGCGACACCACGGCCGCGCGGGCGGCCTCGAATGCTCCTGCCGAGGCCATCGCCTGCGAGCTGGCCTGGTGGGCGGCTGCCGAGGTGGTGTGCAACCACGTCAGATACGGGGTGACGGCGCTGGTCATCGCCGCTGAGGCCGGGCCCGTCCAGTCTCCGCCGGCCAGCTCGGAAACCACCAACTGGGCGGACGCCGCTGCAGATTCCAGCTCGGCGGCAAGACTGCTCCACGCCGAGGCGGCCGACATCAGCGGACCGGACCCGGCGCCGCTGTACATCCACGCCGAAACGATCTCCGGGGGTAGCGCTCCAAAATCAAAAGGCATTTGCGTAATCCCATTCTCGTCGGGGGCAGGTTGCTAAACGGCGGTCGGCTTGGGCATGACGGTGTGTTTGACCCCATAGCGCGGCGCACCGAACCGCCCGACGCCCCGGTCGCCGGCTGCCGCTGCACCCATAGCGGCCGGCACGGCCGCCATACCGGGAACCGCGTGCGGGGTAGCCATGCCCGCGGTCGCAGCCGCCAACCGGGCTGGGGCGGCGGTCGTGGCTGCCGAGGCCTCGGCAGCCCAGGTCGGCGGCGCGGACAAAGCCCCGACTGTGGTGGCCTGGGCCATGCCGGCTGCCACGGGCATCGCGCCGATGCCGGCCATCGGTGCGCCCACCATGGGCGCCTCGTAGCCCACGAGACCGGCGGCTCCTTCGGCGGCGATCTCTTCGGGGAAGTCGAGCAGGCCACCACCGGCCAAGCCGAGCAGTGCTGAGCCGGCCGAGGCCCAGTTACCCGTCCCGATGTTGGCGATGTTGCCGAGGTTGCTGGACAGCAGTGAAGTACTGCCGCTGGACGGGACGCCGAGGATGTTGGTCAGGAACCACTGGAGTCCGGAGTCCATCGAGGACGTCGCCTGGTTGGTCGCCTCGGCGGTGGAATAGGCCCCGGCGTTCTGCCCGAGGACCTGCACCAGCTGCTGGTGTACGGCTGCCGCCTGCTCGCTGATCGACTGGTAGAGGCTTCCGTAGGTCGCGAACACGGCGGCCTGCAGCGCAGAGACCGGGTCGGTGCCGGCCGGCGCGATCACCGTAGTCGGGATCGCCGCCGCGCTGCTCTCGGCGGACAGCGCTTCGCCGATACCTGCGAGTTGACCCGCGGCGTGCGTCATTGATTCGGGGAGCGTTTTCACAAAGGACATGCATCCTCCTCGCAGGAAGCCGGACCAGAATGGGATGGTCCGACGGGCCGGTCATCGATGCTGTGAAGCATTGCAGGAATTGGAGAGGCTAAGTCGATCGGTAACGGTTTCTTAGCGGCAGAGCGCTAATCCTTAACGGAAATCGACGGGTTGTGAAAGCTCTGAAACAGCCGTTTAACGGATGAGAATTGCGGCATTAACTGTGCAATTTATCTAACGTCGCGGTTACAATTCGACTCGCACGAATAGCGTTTGCGGTGGCGGCCGGCTGTCCGGTCGGGCCGCCCGATGTCGCCTTGGCCCGCCACCCGCGCTATAGGCTGGCGGCGTGTTTGAATCGCTCTCCGACCGGTTGACCGGGGCCCTGCAGGGCCTGCGCAGCAAGGGCCGTCTCACCGACGCCGATATCGACGCCACCGCCCGGGAGATCCGGCTGGCCCTGCTGGAAGCCGACGTGTCGTTGCCGGTGGTGCGCGCATTCATCGGCCGGATCAAGGACCGCGCCAAGGGCGCCGAGGTCTCCGGTGCGCTCAACCCGGCTCAGCAGGTCGTCAAGATCGTCAACGAAGAGCTCATCGGCATCCTCGGCGGACAGACCCGGCAGCTGGCGTTTGCCAAGACCCCGCCGACGGTCATCATGCTGGCCGGCCTGCAGGGCGCGGGAAAGACCACACTCGCCGGCAAACTGGCCACCTGGCTGCGCGGTCAGGGGCATACCCCGCTGCTGGTGGCCTGCGACCTGCAGCGTCCGGGCGCCGTCAACCAGCTACAGGTCGTCGGGGAGCGCGCCGGGGTCACGGTGTTCGCCCCGCACCCGGGCACCTCGGTCGCCGGTGACACCGGCGCGCCCGGTGACCCGGTCGCCGTGGCCGCCGCCGGCCTGGCCGAAGCCAAGGCCAAGCACTTCGACGTCGTCGTCGTCGACACCGCCGGGCGCCTCGGCATCGACGAGGAGATGATGGCCCAGGCCGCCGCGATCCGCGACGCCGTGCAGCCCGACGAGGTGCTGTTCGTCCTGGACGCCATGATCGGCCAAGACGCGGTCACCACCGCCGACGCGTTCCGCGAAGGCGTGGGCTTCACCGGAGTGGTGCTCACCAAGCTCGACGGCGACGCCCGCGGCGGTGCGGCCCTGTCGGTGCGGGAAGTCACCGGCGTGCCCATTCTGTTCGCGTCCACCGGTGAGAAGCTGGAAGACTTCGACGTCTTCCACCCCGACCGGATGGCCAGCCGCATCCTCGGCATGGGCGACGTGCTCAGCCTGATCGAACAGGCCGAGCAGGTCTTCGACGCCCGCAAGGCCGAAGAAGCAGCCGCCAAGATCGGCTCCGGCGAGCTCACCCTGGAGGACTTCCTCGAGCAGATGCTGGCGATCCGCAAAATGGGCCCGATCGGCAACCTGCTGGGCATGCTGCCCGGAGCCGGCCAGATGAAGGACGCGCTGGCCGCCGTCGACGACAGCCAGCTGGACCGCCTGCAGGCCATCATCCGCGGCATGACGCCGGCCGAGCGGGCTGACCCGAAGATCATCAACGCCTCCCGGCGGCTGCGCATCGCCAACGGCTCGGGTGTCAGCGTCTCGGAGGTCAACCAGCTCGTCGACCGGTTCTTCGAGGCCCGCAAGATGATGTCGTCGATGATGGGCGGCCTGGGCCTGCCCGGGCTGGGACGCAAGAGCTCCAGCCGCAAAGCCAAGGGCAAAGCCGGTAAGAAGGGCAAGGGCCGCGGCCCCACCCCGCCGAAGGTGCGGGGCCTGTTCGGTCCCGGTGGTCCTGGCATGCCTGCCGGTTTCCCCGACCTGTCGCAGATGCCCGAAGGCCTCAACGAGCTGCCCCCCGGCCTGGCTGACTTCGACCTGTCCAAGCTGAACTTCCCGGGCCAGAAGTAATTTGACGCTCCACGTCTGCGGCCGCGGGCTGCCCGATGAACAGCCCGTCGACTACTGGATCGTTGACGGCGCCATCAGCCTCGAGCCGGTCGACGGCGCTGAGACCGTCTTCTCCGATGGTTGGATCATCCCGGGCCTGGTCGACGCGCACTGCCACGTGGGAATCGGGCCCGGCGGTCCGGTCGACGTCGACGAGGCGGTGCGCCAGGCCGAGACCGAACGCCACGCCGGTGTCCTGCTGATCCGTGACGCGGGCTCACCGGTCGACACCCGCGCATTCGACGACCATGCTGACCTGCCGCGCATCATCCGCGCCGGACAGCACCTGGCCCGCACCAAACGCTACATCCCCGGACTGCCGATCGACGTCGACGACGAGACGCAACTGCCGGAAGCCGTTGCGGCCCAAGCCCGCCGCGGCGACGGCTGGGTGAAGCTGGTGGGGGACTGGATCGACCGGGGCATCGGTGACCTGGCGCCGCTGTGGTCCGATGAGGTGTTGAAGTCGGCCATCGACGCCGCGCACGCCAACGGCGCCCGGGTTACCGCGCACGTCTTCGGCGAGGACGCACTGCCCGGTCTGATCAATGCCGGTATCGACTGCATCGAGCACGGCACCGGCATCACCGACGACATCATCGAGCTGATGCTGGCCAATGGCACGGCCCTGGTGCCGACGCTGATCAACATCGACAACTTCCCGGGGATTGCCGAGTCGGCGGCCAAGTACCCGACCTACGCCGCGCACATGCGCGCGTTGCACGCCTCGTGTCGGTCGCGGATCGGTGCTGCTCGGGAAGCCGGCGTGCCGATCTATGCGGGCACCGATGCCGGTGGCATGGTGGCCCACGGCCGCATCGCCGACGAGGTCGACGCCCTGTCCGGGGTGGGCCTCAGCCGGACCGAGGCGTTGGGCGCGGCCTGCTGGGATGCCCGGCGCTGGTTGGGCGCACCGGTGCTGGAGCACGGCGCTCCAGCCGACCTGGTGTGTTTCGCCGACGACCCGCGCAGCGGCCCCGAGGTGCTGGGGCGTCCCGACCTGGTGATGCTGCGCGGCCGGGTGTACTAGCTGCGGTTACAGGCTGCCGACGCCCGACGTCGGGCCCTGCGCGAAGCCCCAATCCAGCAGAGCGCTCGCCTGATCCCAGTAGTTCGGGCCGCCTTCGCGGATGAGCCCGTACATCATCGCGACCACCAGCCGCCGGCCGTCGCGGGCTGCCCCGCCGACGTAGGTCTTGCGGGCGGCGTCGGTAAAGCCGGTCTTGCCGCCGAACGCCCCCGGGTAGCGGGCCAGCAGCTCGTTCATGTTCACGATCGGACGCTCGCCGGAATCGGTGGGGAACGTCGCCGCCGGCTGCGCGGTGATTTCGGCGAACACCGGGTTGGCCATCGCCGCCCGGAAGATGGCCGCCAGGTCGTGCGGGGTGGTCGTGCCGGGGCCACCCGGACCGTCCAGCCCGGACGGCGTGCTGGCGTGAGTGTCGGTCGCGCCGACCTCACTCGCCTTGGCGTTCATCTTCGCGACCGCCGCCTCGGGCCCGCCCAGCATGTCCGCCAGCGCGTTGGCGGCGTCATTGCCCGACACCAGCAGCAGGCCCTCCAGCAGGTCCCGTGCGGTGTAGCTGTGGCCGGCCTTGACCCCGACACAGTTGCACTCCACCTGGGTGTCGGCCGGGGTGGCGACCACGGCGTCGTCAAGGTTCAGCTCGTCGAGCACCACCAGCGCCAGCAGCACCTTGATGGTGCTGGCCGGCGGAGTCGCGGCGTAGCCGTTCTGCTCGGCGAGGATCTGCCCGGAGTCCAAGTCGGCGATCAGCCAGTTGGGCGCCGGCCCTGCTGGGATCGGTGCCGAGCCGAGGGGCTGGGCTGCATCGGCGTGGGCAGTCAGGGCGGGGGAGGCGAGCATGGTCGCGAGAGCCGCGATTGCGGCCAAGGTTTTCCGCATGGCGGCTTACCCTACCGCCCCTTACCGCTCCAGTGTTGAATCGAGGAATGCTCAGCCAACAGGAGATCTCCGATCAGTGGCAGATCCAGCAGCTGCTGGTCGACTACTCCACCGCGATCGACACCCACAACTTCGACGGCCTCGACGCGGTGTTCACCGGCGATGCGTACATCGACTACCGCGCGATGGGCGGTATCGACGGGCGCTTCCCGGAGGTCAAGGCGTGGCTGGCGGAGGTGCTGCCGAATTTCGCGGGTTACGCCCACATGCTGGGGCTGCCGTCGATCCGGGTGGACGGCGACACCGCCACCGCGCGCACCTTCTGTTTCAACCCGATGGTGTTCGGCGGGGACAAGCCGGCCACCATGCTGCTGGGCCTGTGGTACGACGACGAGTTCGTCCGCACCGTCGACGGCTGGCGGATCAGCCGGCGCTGTGAGATCAAGTGCTTCGAGAAGCTGCCCTGAGGCGATTTCAGCTGACCGGCCCCGTTCTGGCACAATGGGCGGCTGTCCGCCGCGTGACTGTGCCCTTTGAGGGCGTGCGGTCCCACGGCGCAACATGCGAGGCAAAACCGGATGGGGGCAAACCCGCCCCCGTCGCTGAATTGCAGCGTGCTACCCCAGGAGTAATTCATGGCTGTCAAGATCAAGCTCACCCGGCTCGGCAAGATCCGCAATCCGCAGTACCGCATCGCGGTTGCTGACGCGCGCACCCGCCGGGACGGCCGCTCGATCGAGGTCATCGGCCGCTACCACCCGAAGGAAGAGCCGAGCCTGATCGAGATCGACTCGGAGCGGGCCCAGTACTGGCTGTCGGTCGGCGCCCAGCCCACCGAGCCGGTCCTCAAGCTGCTGAAGATCACCGGTGACTGGCAGAAGTTCAAGGGCCTGCCCGGCGCCGAGGGCCGGCTGAAGGTCAAGCCCGCCAAGCCGAGCAAGCTGGAGCTTTTCAACGCCGCGCTGGCCGCGGCCGAGGGCGGTCCGACCACCGAAGCCACCACCGCCAAGAAGAAGAAGGCGCCGGCAAAAAAGACTGAGCAGGCGGCCAAGGAAGAAGTCGCCGACGAGAAGGCCGCCGAGGACGCCGCTGCTGAAGCGCCCGCTGCTGAGGCCGCCGAGCCGGCCACCGAGAGCTGATCGCGGCATGAGTGCCGTGGTGGCAGACGCTGTCGAGCACTTGGTGCGCGGCATCGTCGACAACCCCGATGACGTACGGGTCGACATGGTGACCAACCGCCGTGGCCGCACCGTCGAGGTGCACGTGCACCCCGACGACCTGGGCAAGGTGATCGGCCGCGGCGGTCGCACCGCCACTGCGTTGCGCACCCTCGTCGCCGGTATCGGCGGACGCGGCATCCGCGTGGACGTGGTGGACACCGACCGGTAGTCGGCCGGCTCATGGAGCTGACGGTCGGGCGCGTGGTCAAAGCCCACGGCATCAGCGGCGAGCTCGTCGTCGATGTCCGTACCGACGATCCCGAACTCCGGTTCGCACCGGGTGCCACGCTGCACGCCCGTAAATCCGGTGCGCCGCAACGCGACTACGTCGTCGAGGGTGCCCGCCCGCACGGTGCGCGCCTGTTGGTGCGGTTAGCCGGAGTGGATGACCGCGACGGTGCCGACGCATTACGCGGTAGCGTTTTCGTCGTCGATTCCGCAGAACTGCCGCCGATCACCGAGCCCGACACCTATTACGACCATCAACTCGAGGGTCTGCAGGTGCGCACGGTGGCGGGGGAGGAGATCGGCGCCGTGACCGAGGTGCTGCACACCGCCGCCGGGGAGCTGCTCGCGATCAAGCGGACCGACGGCCGGGAACTGTTGGTGCCGTTCGTCGCCGCGTTCGTGCCGTCGGTGTCGCTGGCCGAGGGCACCGTGGTGATCGAACCTCCCGACGGGCTGCTGGAGCTGGACGGGTAAAACGCGGCATGAGAATCGATGTCGTCACGATCTTTCCCGACTACCTGGCTCCGATCCGTCAGTCACTGCCCGGCAAGGCGATCGAATCCGGGATGGTCGAGTTCGAGGTCCACGACCTACGGCGCTGGACCCACGATGTGCACCGCTCGGTCGACGACTCGCCCTACGGCGGCGGTCCCGGAATGGTCATGAAGGCGCCGGTCTGGGGTGAAGCGCTGGACGAAATCTGTTCGGAGCGGACCGTTCTGATCGTCCCGACCCCGGCGGGAACCCTGTTCGACCAGGCCACCGCGCAGCGCTGGAGCCTCGAGGAGCACCTGGTGTTCGCCTGCGGCCGTTATGAGGGCATCGACCAGCGGGTGGCTGACGACGCCGCGCGGCGGATGCGGGTCGAAGAGGTGTCGATCGGTGACTATGTGTTGGCCGGTGGCGAGCCCGCCGTCCTGGTGATGCTGGAGGCGGTGCTGCGGCTCATGCCCGGTGTGCTCGGTAATCCGGCGTCGCAACGGGACGATTCGCATTCCCCGGACCGCGACGGGCTGCTGGAGGGGCCGAGCTACACCCGGCCGCCGAGCTGGCGCGGCCTGGATGTGCCCGAGGTGCTGCTCTCCGGTGACCACGCCCGGATCAACGCCTGGCGGCACGAGGCTGCGCTCGAGCGGACCCGCGAACGCCGCCCGGATCTGCTGGACTAGACCCGCCCGCCGGGGAAGATGGTCTTGACGGCCTCGGTGATGGTGGTGCGAGCGGTGGCGTCGTCGCTGGGCTGCAGCGACTCGATCACGACGATGTAGCGACGATCTGCCCCGATCACACCGGTCGACAGGTGCATCCAGTTGTTGCCGATGCAGCACATCCAGCCCTGCTTCACCGCCACCGGCTCGTCGTACAAGCCCTCCGGGATCCCGAATCGCTGCGGGTAGCCGTCGAGGCCGCTCGGGGTGGACAGCGCGAGGTTGTTGAGGATGACGCTGGCCTGGGCCGGCGGCAGACCGCCGGAGCCGTTGAGCAACATGTCGTAGTAGCGCGCCAGGTCCGGTGCGGTGCTGATGGTGTTCCACCAGGCACCGTTCGACGGCGGCGAGGTGCCGGCCAGGCCGTAGCGGCCGGCGACCCGAGTGATGATCGCATTGCGGCCGTTCTGGTTCCAGAACGTTTCGGCCGCCCCGTCGTCAGACGCGCGCAGCATGGAATCCAGCGCAGCCCGGTCGTCGGCCGACAGGCTGCCGTCGGCTTGGCGAAGCAACAGGTCGTCGGCGATGAACAGCTTGGCCACCGAGGCGGTGGCGATCGGCCGGGTGTTGCCGTTGGTGATCAGCTGGTGCGAGATCCGGTCCAGCACGGCGACCGAAATGTTGGCACCGACCTTGGCGGCCTCATCGGTGGCTTCCTGCATGCGCGCCGCGAGCCCGTCGACCACTGCGGCCGGCTGAATCGCCGGCGCCCGGGGAGCCTCGATCGCCGTGGCCACCGGCGTCACCTCGGGGGTGCGGTATTGCGCCGGCCGTGCGGTGGCAGCAGCGCCGTAGACCTTCTCGTCGCAGCCGAATACCACCGTCGAGATCACCATGACGATGGTCAGCAGAAGCATCGATGGCCGCACGGCGGGTGGCCTCCTCAACAGGTATCAGTCGCGTAATTGCACCGACATGGGGTTACGGGCTCGCCACACTGCTGCCATCGGCCCGCCGGATAGGTTACCGCGTGGACCTACGGATTGCGCAGTTCGGTCGCTTCCAGACTTATCATGGCGGCGGCGTCCGGCGTGGAACGACCAGCGGCGATTTGCGCGATTTCACTGGTTGCGCTGCGTCTGGCACAATTGAGCAGTTGTCGCCCGGCAGTTGATATTGCAGCGGGGTCCTGGCGTCCCGGTCACCGCGCAGCGCGACAACATGCCCGAACCCATCGGCTCGGTAGCCGTCTGCACGCTCACAACGCGTGCCGGTTGGCCCGCAGCCGCGACCCGCGAGGAAGTGTTTCCGCAATGAACACGCTGGACATCGTCGACAAGGCGTCGCTGCGCGACGACATCCCGGCCTTCGCCCCCGGCGACACGGTCAACGTGCACGTGAAGGTGATCGAGGGCTCCAAGGAGCGCATCCAGGTGTTCAAGGGTGTGGTCATCCGCCGCCAGGGCGGCGGCGTTCGCGAGACGTTCACCGTCCGCAAGGAGAGCTACGGCGTCGGCGTGGAGCGGACCTTCCCGGTGCACTCGCCCAACGTCGACCACATCGATGTCGTGGTCCGCGGCGACGTTCGGCGCGCCAAGCTGTACTACCTGCGTGAGCTGCGCGGCAAGAAGGCCAAGATCAAGGAAAAGCGCTGACCTTGCCCGCGCTGGGCTTTATCCGGTCGGTCCCCGGTACCGCTGACGCGGTCATTACCCTGATCTCGTGACCGAAACCACGGGCTCGTCACCCGAGAGTTCCCCCGAGGCAGCCGAGACGGCCGAGACAGCCGAGGACGGCAAGCACACCACGCTGCGCGAGTCGGCCGTGCTGATCGCGATCGCACTGGTGCTCTACTACCTGATGCTGACGTTCGTGGCACGTCCGTACCTGATTCCGTCGGAGTCGATGGAGCCGACGTTGCACGGCTGCCACGGCTGTGTCGGCGACCGGATCATGGTGGACAAGGTCACTTACCGGTTCGGCGCACCGCAGCCCGGCGATGTCGTCGTCTTCCGCGGCCCCCCGTCGTGGAATGTGGGCTACAAGTCGATCCGGTCGACCAACACACCGGTGCGCTGGGTGCAAAACGCCCTGTCGTTCATCGGGTTCGTTCCTCCCGACGAGAACGACTTGGTCAAGCGGGTCATCGCGGTAGGCGGTCAGACGGTTCAGTGCCGTAACGACACCGGCCTGACCGTCGACGGCAAGCCGCTGCACGAGCCCTACCTGAACCCGGCCACCCTGATGGTCGACCCGATGGTCTATCCCTGCCTCGGCAACGAGTTCGGTCCGGTGACCGTGCCGCAGGGGCGGCTGTGGGTGATGGGTGACAACCGCACCCATTCGTCGGACTCGCGCGCGCACTGCGACTCCGTGCAGGTCCAGCCGGACCTGCAGCACCGAATCCTGTGCACCGGAGACGACGTGGATGCCGGCACGGTGCCGGTGGCCAACGTGATCGGCAAGACCAGGTTCATCGCATGGCCGCCGTCGCGCTGGGGACCGGTAAAATCGGTAAATCCCCAGAAGATGGCCGAGCAGGGGCCTTAGGCGATGGCCCCGGTCTGGCCGCCGCGCACGGTGATCCGTCGCTCACCGGGGCTGCGCACTCTGGAGTCGGCGCTGTACCGCAGCGGGCTCGGACCGGTCGCCGGCGTCGACGAGGTCGGTCGCGGCGCCTGTGCCGGACCACTGGTGGTGGCCGCCTGTGTGCTCGGACCGGGCAAACCCGCGGCTCTGGCTGCGCTCGACGACTCCAAGAAGCTCACCGAGAAGGCCCGCGAGGAGCTGTTCCCGGTGATCCGCCGGCACGCACTGGCCTACCACGTGGTGTTCATCGAGCCCGCCGACGTTGATGTACGCGGGGTGCACGCAGCCAACATCGAGGGCATGCGGCGTGCGGTGGCGGGTTTGGCGCTGCGGCCGGGATATGTGCTCTCCGACGGGTTCCGGGTGCCGGGACTGCCGATGCCCTCGCTTCCGGTGATCGGCGGCGACGGGGCGGCGGCGTGTATCGCCGCGGCGAGCGTGCTGGCCAAGGTCAGTCGGGACCGCTACATGGCGACCCTGGACGCCGATCACCCCGGCTATGGCTTCGCGGTGCACAAGGGTTACTGCACCGCGGCACACACCGCGGCCCTGGCCGCCTTGGGGCCGTGCAGCCAGCATCGCTTCTCGTTTATCAACGTGCGCAGCGTGGCGATGGCTGCCGCGGCCGCCCCGGTTGCGGGGACAATGGGGTCGACGAACCGAGCAGAAGGACGGCTGAGCAGATGAGTGCCGAAGATCTCGAGAAGTACGAAACCGAGATGGAACTCTCGCTGTACCGCGAATACAAGGACATCGTGGGGCAGTTCAGTTACGTCGTGGAGACCGAACGGCGCTTCTACCTGGCCAACAGCGTGGAGATGGTGCCACGCAACGCCGACGGTGAGGTGTATTTCGAGCTTCGGTTGGCCGATGCCTGGGTGTGGGACATGTACCGCCCGGCCCGATTCGTCAAGCAGGTGCGGGTGGTCACCTTCAAAGACGTCAACATCGAAGAGGTCGAGAAGCCCGAGCTGCGGCTGCCCGAATAAACACCGCACCGGTGCGGGCCGCTTCGGTCTAGGCTGACAGCTATGACCGCTGTCGACCGTGCCGTCTCCCGCCGTGAAATCACAGATGCCCTGCTCAAGGCCATGGAACGCCGCCACGAGGTGCTCGACGTGATCGTCGATTCCGACGACCGTTCCTCGGCGGTACAGGCGATCGCGGACCTGCTCGGCGTCTCGCCGCTGGGCTGCGAAGCGGTGATCGGAATGTCGCTCGATCAGCTCACCAAGGCGTCGCGCGACAAGATCGCCGATGAGCTCAACGACTTGAACAACGAGCTGACCTTCACCCTCGGTGACCGGCCCGCCAGTTCCGGCGAGACGTTGGCGCTTCGGGTGTTCTCCGGTGAACAGGACCGAGACATTTTGGCGGATCGGACAGCGGACGTCGGCGCCAGCGCCGACGGGACCGGCCGACCCGCCGACGACATCGGCGACGAGATCAGCTCGGCGCTGGCGCGCGTCGAGGACGAGGACGCGGCCCTGTTCGTCGCCATCGACGGTGGGCAGAAGGTGGGGATGGTCTTCGGCGACCTCAACCACGGCGAGGTGAACGTGCGGATCTGGATCCATCCCGAACACCGCAAGAAGGGCTACGGCACCGCCGCGTTGCGCCGTGCGCGTGCCGAGATGGCGGCCTACTTTCCCGGCGTGCCGTTGATCGTTCGCGCACCGGGCGCACACGCCGGCTGAACCGGTTCCGTGTCGTTGGGTGCGGAGAGTCCGAAAACCCGCCGGAACGAGTCTTCGCCGTAGCTGGTGGGTTCGGGCTCGCCGGGCCGAAGCCGGAAGGTACGCACACCGTCGGAGCGGCGCTCGGCGCGAAGGAACAAGCTGGTCGGATCGCCGATCGCGTACAGGCCGTGGGCCAGGTCGTAGAGGTGGGTCACGAACACCACTTTGACACCGGTCTCGCGCAGGGCGCCCACGATATCCCGGGCGATCTGCGATCCCTCGCGTTCATTGGTGGAGGCAAACGATTCGTTACACAACAGCAGTGAGTTCGCCCCGATGTACTCGGCGATCTCGCTCATCCGGGCCAGCTCCTCGTCGAGCTTGCCGTGCGCCATGGTGGCGTCTTCCTCCCGCTTGAAATGGGTGAAGACGCCATCGCGGACATTGGCGCAGAACGACTCCGCGGTGACGAACATCCCGGCCTGCATCATCAGCTGAGCGACGCCCACGCTGCGCAGAAACGTCGACTTTCCGCCTTCGTTGGCGCCGGTCACCATGATCAATGACCTACCGTCCGCGTCGATGTCGTTGCCCGTGACGTCACGACCGGCGGCCAGGCACAGACCGAGGTCGCGTAGGCCGTGGCAGCTCAGGCGTTGTTCATCGACGGGGGCCGGGACCGGAAAGCAGGTCGGCACGCCCGAGTGGACGAGCAGGGCATGCAGGTTCGAGCACCCCAGATAAAACGCCAATTCGGTGCGCAACCGGCCGAAGAATCGCTCGACATGCTCGGCGGACTGCGCGACGGTGTTGGCGATGTCGTTCACGGCGCGTCCCGCCAATTCCGTGAGGGCCTGAGCGCCGGCCTCATCGCGCTCATCCACCACGAAGCCACACCCGCTGTGCCCTCCGGCCAGTTTGTCGCGCCAGGTGCGCCGCGGCGGCTGGTGCAGCACGTGCTGTTCGCCCTTGTTGCCCAACCCAAGCCGAGCGGAGAGCAACACCCCGCGTGGCAGATGCAATTCGGACAGTTGCTCGTCCAGCACCCGGAGATAGTCGTCGGACAGCTGCTTGCCGACTGCCGCCAGCAGGCGCCGAAACCCCACCGAACGAAACTTATCGGCATGCTGGTCCGCCAACCCGCGCAACTGCCTCAGGCTATTGCCCAGGTATTCCAGGATCCGGACCGAGCGGCGCAGGACGGCTTCGGGATCGCGTAACAGCATCCCGCCCAGAAACACCTTGCGCCGTACCTCGACCCCGCCGACGGCAAGGTCGTAGATCTCTTGCACGACAGCATGATTAGCCAGACAATCGGCCAGAATCTGCTGCCGATACCGGATGACTTCGGGGTTCGACACGGTCGACGGCAGCACTTTGCCCGCGATATCGAGGAGGAACGCGTCGCCGTCCGCCATGGCCCGGTACAGCCGGCGCAACTCCAAATCCTCTTCGATCAACTCGGATAGGTGCCACGGCAGCCGGGGCGCCATGTCGAAATCGCGGTCGGGGTCCAGCAGCCTGACTTTCATCGCGCGATCCTTTGCAGTAGAACGTCGTGGTTGAGCCCGTACTTGCGGGCCAACGCGGCGGCGTAAGCCCGTCCGTCGGCGGGGCGGCGGGTGAACCGGAATGTGCGCTGCGTCGGGTCGTCCGCGGCGACCTCGCCGACCATGCTCACGCAGGCGGGGTCGAAGCCGGCCAGTTCGTCGAGGAAGGTGACGTAGACCGTCACGCATCCCAGATCGATGATGCGCCGCAGTACCTCGGCACCGATCAGCAACGCGTCGTTGACGGTGGTGGAGGCGAAGCTCTCGTTCATGATCACCAGGCTCGCGGCGGTTGCGCGCGACAGGATGTCGTGGATGCGCACCAGTTCGTCGTCGAGTTTGCCGTGCAGCGTCGTCAGGCTTTCCTGCCGTTCGAAGTGGGTGTAGACCTCGTCGGGGAGGGTCAACGCGGCGCGGGTGCCGGGTATCGGACAACCCAGCGCCGCCAGGTAGGCGCATTGTCCGATGGTCCTGGCGAAGGTGGTCTTGCCGCCCTGATTGGGGCCGGTGACGACGAAAATCCGTTCCGGACCTGACAGGTGAAAACTGTTGCGCACAATGCTCGTTTTGTCGTCCAGCGCCTTCACCGCCAATGCCAGGTCGAAGGCGTGCTCGACCGACACCACGCCGGGTTCGGTGGTGACCCGCGGGTAGTTGAACGTCAGCTCCGCCTCCACAAGTCGACGAACAACGCCGAGATAGCAGAGATAGAAGTGAATTTCACGCGCGAACCGCGCGATCACCGGCTCGACGAAGCCCGCATGGCCGGTGTAGAAGTCGCGAAGCCGGGCGAACGACTCGGGATACAGTTTCGCGACACATTCCAGGACTTGCTCTTCTACGTGATCCATGTCGGGGAACGTCGGCAGACGAACGTGATAGTCCTTGATTGATTCGGCCGCGAACCGCTCGAAGGTACCTGCGATGTCTGCGCTGTAATCGCTTTGACCGGAATACTTCTCAACATGCACTCGCAGGCCGTCGATGTGGACAAGATATCTCACGCGGTGAAGTTCCTCCTGGACGGCCTGCGCCTCGCGCTCGAGTGTCTGGAACGCGCCGGTGTTGACGTATCGCGCAATGTACTCGGCGAATCCACGCAGTCCGATCGAGGTCGGCGGGGTCTTCGGGAGGTCTGCTGCCAGATTCCGCACTGCACTGCAATAGGTTTCGACCGCATAGACGAACCAGCCGTGTTGCTGCAGGGGATGGTACAGATTCTCGGATTGGTGGATCCGGTCTCGCACCGTGCGCATGGTGTCTACGAAATTGTTTACCGAACAGCGTATTTCGGACCGTTCAAGATCACGAAAGACATCGTGACGGTAGGCGACGTCCGCGACGTCATGCAGCGGTGTATAGAAAAAGTTCCGCACCGAAGCGTCAGCGTCGGCGACGACCGCGTCGAACACTTGGTCCAGGTGCAGATCGGCGCAGCAACCGGGCGCTGCCGGGCCGTCGCCCCGGATCGCCGTGTCGTGTGGGAACAGGATGCTGTTGAACGTCGTCATCGATCGCACCCGCCCTTCTACCCATGGGTGTTGCCCTGGTAGAAGCCATCAGCCGGTGCGGCGGTTAAAGGCGAGCTCCATCGCCTGCCTGGATGATACTCCGGACGACCGTCGCGTCCAGGGAGAGAAGTCTGCCGAAGGTGTGTTCACGGGGCGGGTCGCTGTGTATTCTTTGCCCAGAATGCAGTAAGCGATGGAGCTCGCTTAACGCGCTGATCCCCGGTCTTTTGATCGGCCGGCGCTGATGGCTCCTACCCGGTGTGTCGTGACCGACACGGCGCACGTCGCGTCTGGTAGGAGTTCGCCATGAAAGTCGCCACGTATCCACAGATCCAGCGAAACGCACTTGCTCTTTTGACCGATCTCCTTTGCGGCAGAGCCGCCCTCGCCATCGCGTCGACGGCCGTATCGGCCACCGTTCCCACCCCGGGCCGTCACTGTTCTGGTCGCCGTGCGAACCGAAGGAGAAGTTAGATGCTGTACGAGTTCTGGCAGAACTTCACGCACAACCTGTTCAAACCGCTGCTGCTGTTCTTCTACCTCGGATTCCTGATTCCGATACTGAAGATCGAGTTCGAGTTTCCACTCGTCATCTACCAAGGGTTGACGATGTATCTGCTGCTGGCCATCGGCTGGCACGGCGGGGAGGAGCTCGCCGCGATCCAGGCATCCAGTATCGGCAACATTGCCGGATTCATGCTCCTGGGCTTCGTCTTGAACTTCGCGATCGGCACCCTCGCGTACGTCTTGCTGAACTACCTGACCAGCATGCGGCGAATCGACAAGGCAACCGTCGCCGGCTATTACGGGTCCGACTCTGCGGGAACGTTCGCGACCTGCGTGGCCGTCCTGACCAGTATCGGCATGGCGTTCGACGCGTACATGCCGGTCATGTTGGCGGTCATGGAGATCCCGGGCTGCCTGGTGGCGCTGTACCTGGTTTCCCGCCTGCGCTACCGCGGGATGGACGCGGCGGGCTTGATGCCGGGTGAGTCGGGCTACACCCCACCGGTCTCCGAACCCGGCGTCCGCATCGCGACCGAGACGAAGGCGCCTTTCATGTCACGAGAGCTCCTCCGAGAAGTCTTCCTCAACCCGGGTCTGGTACTGCTGATCGGGGGCATCGTCATCGGTCTCATCAGTGGACTGCAGGGCGAGAAGGTCTTGCACGACAACGACGTAGTCTTTGTCGCGGCGTTCCAAGGCGTGCTCTGCCTATTCCTGCTCGAGATGGGCATGACCGCTTCCCGCCGGCTGGTCGACCTCAAGTCGGCTGGGCCCGGCTTCATCATCTTCGGTCTCGTTGCCCCGAATCTGTTCGCGACGATCGGCATCACGGTCGCCCACAGTTACGCGCACCTCACCCATACCGAATTCAAGCCGGGAACCTACGTTCTGTTCGCCGTGTTGTGCGCCGCGGCCTCCTACATCGCCGTGCCCGCGGTCCAGCGGCTGGCGATCCCCGAGGCGAGTCCCACCCTGCCGTTGGCGGCGTCGTTGGGCCTGACGTTCTCCTACAACGTCACCATCGGAATCCCGCTCTATATCGAGATCGCCCGCATCGTCAGGGCTTGGTTCCCCGTCACCTGAGCTCAGCTGTCGGTGATGCGGTTGTAGGCGTCCACCCGCCAGGCGCCGTCGACCAGGCTGAGCTGATTCCAGCACGCGGTCTGTTGCTCGACGTGATCCAGCGCCGGGTCGAGCTGCTTGAGCAGGGCTTGGTTGAACGCGTCGTGGGACACCATGACGACGGGGTCTGGCCCCAGTTCGGCCACCAGCTCGAAGAAGCCTTGTCGAGCCCGCTCGGCCAGGGCCGCAACAGGTTCCACACCCGGCGCCGCATCGACACTGCCGTACTGGCGTTCCACGTCGGCCCGGATCAGGCCGGTTTGCGGCCCATAGTCGCGGTCGTTGAGCCGGTGGTCGATCTGCACCGGGATCCCCGCTGCGGCGCCGATGGCCTGCGCCGTGGCGACGGCCCGCTGCAACGGGCTGGAGATCACTATCGAGGGATGCCGGCTGGCGAGCTGGCCGGCCAGCCGGGCAGCTTCGGCCAGCCCGACTTCATCGAGAGGCGGATCGCTGAGTCCGCGCAATTGTCCGTTGGCATTGAATGCGGTACGACCGTGCCGTGCCAGATATACCCGTGTCGTCGTGGCCACCGCGACCTCCTCGCGTCCGGTCCGGGCAGGAACCATCAGCCAGAACGGCGGTTTGGGCACTCAAGTGCCCCGGCGGAGATCCATCGCGCGTCCCCAGCTTAAGCGATACGCGCGACCAATCGCCACCGTCAAAGTGTTGACCTGTCACGGCGCGCAGACGTAGCGTCGTGGGTAAGTAGGCGGAGGGGCTTGCCACGCCGCAGTCGCCGTTCAGCGATTGACAACGGTCCCTGGGAATTGACCAAGCCGACGATTCGGTCTGCGCGAGCGGCCCGGATCGTGGGCCGGACCCAGGAGCCGACCATCATGAAATTCCAGCCCCAGAACACCCCTCCCGTCACGCCCAGCTTCCTGGATCCGCCGGACCGGATCGCGATCGCGGGGGACTGGCACGCCGACATCCATTACGCGGTGGCGGCTATCGAACATGCCGCCCAGCGGGACGCCGATGTGCTGATTCAGCTCGGTGACTTCGGCTACAACTGCACCGACGAGTATCTCGACGCACTCGATGAGGAGCTACTCCTACACGACATGGTGTTGGGGTTCGTAGACGGCAACCACGAGAATTTCGAGCGGTTGTACAGCTGGCCAGTCGCCGACGACGGCCTGCGTCACCTGCGCGCGCGGGTGGTACACCTGCCGCGCGGATTCCGATGGCACTGGGGAACGACTCGGTGCCTGGCGGTCGGCGGCGCCTACTCCATCGACCGCTGCCTTCGGATCCCCGGCAGATCATGGTGGGCGCAGGAGTCCATCACGACCCAGCAGGCGTGCGCGATCGTGGCGCAGGGCCACGCCGACGCCATGTTCTGCCACGACTGCCCCGCCGGGATCACCGTCCCAGGTGCGGCGCGGGACCGGCTCGGTTTCCCCGCCGCTGAGTTGGAACGGTCCGAGGAGCACCGGGCGCTGTTGCGCGCCATCGTCGACGCAGTCCAGCCAGCGCGGCTGTGGCACGGTCACTTTCATCACCGCTACCAAGCGCTGCTCGACGGTGGCCGGTACCGGACCGTGATCGACGGTCTGGGCAAGAACGCCGAACCTATTGACAACAACATGGTGGTGGTCAACCTGACGATGCTGGGATATCACCGACTCAGCTGCACACCGTCGACACCGGGCGCATGTTCTGCTTGACCAAACAGAACCGTGATTGGTTAACTTGAGCTCGGCGATGGGTCCCGCCCGGAAGCTTTGACTTCCGAACCGCCACACGGCTGATGGCCCCTGCGAACGAGGGAGTCGCAGGTGGCGTGTGTCCTTTTCCGGCCCGCTCAGGTCCGCAGATGACGGGCCTGCCGTTGCCCGTCATCCAGGGACTGCAAGTGCTCACCGTGGCTGGGGGAGCGCCCGGGCTGAGCGGTTTCATCGCGTGGTTCGAAGCCCGGCTTCAAGGACGCCGCGGTCCGCGTATCGCGCAGCCCTACTTCGATCTGTTCAAGCTGTTCGGCAAGGAAACGCTGGCCCCTACCGGCGCCGGGCCGATTTTCCGGCTGGCACCGGTCATCGCTCTTGCGTGCTATCTCACCGTTCCGATGTTGATTCCGGTACTCACCAGCTATCCGTTGCCGCTGGGATATATGGGCGACATCCTCGGTGGCGGACTGATTCTCGCGTTCGCCAGCTTTCTGGTGGCAGCCGCCGCAGCCGAGACCGGCGACAGTTACGCCCAGCTGGCATCCAGCCGAGCCAAGACGTTCGCGGCGATCACCGAACCCGTCATGCTGCTGGTGTTCTTCACGGTGGCGTTGATCACCTCCACCGACCTGCCATACGCCATCGGCGCGACAGTCCGCAGCGGTCCCGACCAGATTGTCCGGCCGGCTCATCTGTTGGCCTCGGCGGCGCTGTTCATGGTGATCATCTACGACACCGCCCGTATCCCAGTCGAAACCCATACCGGCACCATCGAATTCGGAATGATCGAGACCGGTCGGGCATTTGAGTACTCCGGTCCCGACCTGGCCTTGTTGCATTGGGGTTCAGCCGCCAAGCAGTTGGTGCTGTACGTCATCTTGATCAATGCCTTCGTCGCACCGTGGGGCCTGGCGTCCGACACCTCGGCGATCGCGGTTCTGGCCGCGATTCCGGCTGTGCTGGGTAAGGTCGCCGTGCTCGGATGTGTGGTCGCCGTCCTGGACAACAGCTACGCCAAGCTACGGCTGTTCAAGATCACCGAATTCGTCTCGGCCGCATTGCTGCTGATCGTGTTGGCGGTGTTCTCGCTCTATCTCGGGGGCGGCTGATGGGATTTCAGCCAAACCCCATAGTTCCCAGCGTCTTCGACAGCGTCGCGAATACGGTGGCGCTGATCGTGCTGCTGCTGGAGTTCGGGATGCTGCGGGCGGCGCTGTTACGCGCACAAGTGCGCCTGTACGCCGGGCAGTCGCTGGCCGTCAGCGCACTGGCGGCAGTGGTGGCCTTCGGCCACCATGTTCCCGAACTGTACGTGTTGGCGGTTCTTTCGCTGTTACTCAAAGTGATTGTGGTGCCGCTGGTGGTGTTGCGGCTGCTGCGCGAAGCCAGCGAGGAAATCGCGGGCAGCGGTGCTCTCGGGGTGGCCAACGAGGTGCTGATCTCGATCGCCGTGTCGGCGTTCGGCTTCTTTGCCGTCGGCGTGCTCGGTATTCATTCCGACGTCCTGCCCTCCGCGGCGCTGAGCCTGTCGGTAGCCGTGGTGCTGGTCGCATTCATCCTGATGATCGTGCGGCGTGACGTCGTCAGCCAGGCCATCGGATTCTTCTCCCTGGAAAACGGGGTGTCGGTGGCCAGCTTGGTGGTGGCAGCCGGGATGCCGCTCATCCTGGAGGTCGCGTTCCTGTTTGACCTGCTGGTCGCCGTCGTGGTGTTCGGAGTGCTGATGCGCACCCACCACCGGCGCACCCGCTCACTGTCGACCATCACGCTCGATCGGCTTCGGGGGTGAGCCGATGCCGATGCTGATGGTGCTGCTGGTCCTCCTGCCGCTGATCGCCACGCTGGTGTGTTCGCGCGCCACGCACCACGTCGCCGCGGCGGTCACCGCCCTGACCGGCGTGCTCACCTTCGCACTGGCCGCGGCACTGGTACCGGCCGCCGCAGACCACACGGTGACCGCGCTGCGCTATCTGCGCGCCGACGCGCTGTCGGTGATCTTCCTGCTGGCAACCTGCTTCCTGTACGCCGCGGTGGGGATCTATTCCATTGGCTACCTTGCCGACGAGGAGCGCGCCGCCCGCGCCGAAGGTCGGCAGGAACAGCTGATGTTCGCCCGTCACAGCGCCCGGTTCTATCTGGCGCTCAATGCATTCGCCTGGTCGATGATCTGTGCACCGCTGGTCAACGGGTTAGCTCTGTTGTGGATCGCGATCGAGATCACCACGGTGGTCTCCGCGCTGCTGGTCGCCCTGGACAACACCGAGGGTGCCACCGAGGCGGCATGGAAGTACGTGCTGATCGCGTCATCCGGGTTGGGGATCGCGTTGCTGGCCACCATTTTCATGTATTACGCGGGTGCCCAGGTGGTGGGCCAGTACTACGACCTTGCCTTCGACCCGTTGATCGACGCCGCCGGTCAGCTGCCGCCGACACCGGTCCGGCTGGCCTTCGTGCTGGCGGTCGTGGGCTTCGGGACCAAGGTCGGCCTGTTCCCGGTACACACCTGGCTTCCCGACGCGCATGCCGAAGCCCCGACCCCGGTGTCCGCACTGCTGTCGGGATCGCTACTGGCCGTGAGTTTCTACGCGATCCTGCGCTACTACCAGATCGGCATTGCCGCGCTTGGGCCGCGATTCCCGCAGACGGTACTGCTGGTCTTCGGGGTGCTGTCGTTGCTCCTGGCCGCCCTGTACCTGCTCGAACAGCGCGATATCAAACGACTGCTGGCCTATTCGAGTGTGGAGCACATGGGCATTCTGGCGATCGGTGTCGGCTTCGGTGCGCCGATCGCCTTGTCCGGGGCGCTGTTACACGTGTTGGCCCACGCCGCTGCCAAGGGCAATGCCTTCATGGGTGCCGGTGTGCTGGTGCGCAAGTTCGGCACCAAGGAACTCACCCGAATGGCCGATGGCATCGCGGTGCTGCCCTGGTCGGGCCCGTTGTTTCTGGTCGCCATCCTGGCACTGTCCGGTATGCCACCGTTCGGGTTGTTCCGCAGTGAGTTCCAGATCGTGTACGGAGGCTTCGCGAATACCAGGTATGTCGCCGCTGCCGCGCTGGTTTGTCTGATCACCCTGGCATTCCTCGGGCTGGCGCTGTCGACGACGCGAATCCTGTTCCGCCCCAATATCGGTGAAATGACGCCACCGGAGCGTGGCGAGCCCAGCGGCTGGATGGTGATACCCGTGGTGGCGGGGGTGCTGGCGCTGCTGGTGCTGGGTGTGGCGCCGCCGTCGGACCTGGTCGAGCTGTTGAACCATGGGGCCGACCAACTTCTGGCGGGTGCCCGGTGACCGCCGCGGCGACGACCACGGTCATCGATCTGCCACTGGATCGCTGGAACGCGGAGGTCAGCGCCCGGGTCGGCTCCGGTGACCGGTTCGCCGGGGTGTACGCCAGTCATAGCGGCGACACCGTGCTGCTGCACGCCCTGGTGGTCGGGGGGCCGGTGGTCGGCTGCCTGCGGACGCGGTTGGAGTCCGGGCCCGGTGCGTTGTCGTACCGGTCACTGACACCCGAGGTGCCGGCCGCATTCTGGTATGAGCGGGCCCTGCACGACCTGTCCGGTGTGGTTCCGATCGGGCATCCGCGATTGGACCCGCTGCTGTTGGCCCGCGAACCCGGCCAGCCGACTCCACGGCCGGGGCACGTCGACCTCACCGTGCTGGATCGCCACATTCACTCCAGCGCCACCGAACAACACGGACCGGTCGACGTGGGCGGCGGCGGCGTGTTCACGTTGCCGTTGGGCCCGGTCCGTTCGGGGGTCTTCGAGTCGATCGAGTTCCTCATCGAGACGCCCGGCGAAGATATCCCGCATCTCAACATCCGCCCGCACTACAAGCATCGCGGCATTGCGAAGCGGTTCGAGACGTTGCCGGTCCAAGACGGGGTCCTGGTCGCAGAACGGGTGGAGGGGATCGCGTCGGTTGCCCACGCGCTGGCGTTCGCGCACGCCGCCGAGGCACTGGCCGAAGTCAGCGTTCCACGGCGGGCCCAGCTGGTCCGGCTGATCCACGCCGAACTGGAACGTATCGCCAACCACCTCGACATCGTGGTGCGGCTGTGCGACGCCGCGGGCCTGGCCGTACCGCTGGCTCGATTCGGTTGGCACAAGGAACGCGTGATGCGGCTGGTCTCCGCGCTGTGCGGCAACAGGTTCGGGCGTTCGGTGATCAGCGTCGGGGGGATCGCGGCCGAGCCGAGACTGGCCCCGATGACGGTATCGGACCGGCTGGCGGAGATCCTGCACCGAATGCGTGGCGATCGTGATGCGTTGATGGTCGACGCGTCGTTTCTCGATCGGCTCCGCGGCACCGGGCGGCTGGATCCCGCGCTGGCCGCTTCCCACGGTGCGGTGGGGCCGGTGGGTCGCGGGTCAGGCTGCGACGACGACGCACGACGACGCAGCTATGACGGCTACACCGAGCTGCCGGTGGTTGCGCAGGTCGAGCATCACGGCGACGTGCTGGCTCGGCTGCGGGTGCGGTGGGCCGAAATCGATGCCGCCGCCGGCTTGATTCGGCGCGCCTGCGATCGGCTGGAGGCCGCGGCCGAGCCGATTGCCACGGTCCCGACAGCGGTGCCCGACGGTTTCGCCCTGGGTTGGGCGGAGGCGCCGCAGGGGGAGGTGCTCTACGGGCTCGAGGTGCGGGACGGTGTGATCGGGCGGTGCTTCGCCCGAACCGCATCTCTGCACAACATGCTGCTGTTCCACGATGTGTTCGGCGGCGACGTGTTCACCGACTTTCCCTTCATCGAAGCAAGTTTCGGACTGTGCTACGCCGGGGTGGCGATGTAGATGCCGTGGGTATTTCGTGGACTGCGCGAGGGGGTGCTCACCACCCGCTGGCCCCGGCACGCCGACGACTACTTCGACGAATTCCCCGCGACACTACGGGTGTCCGATCGCATCGAAGCCGCAGCGCCGGCCGACGTCGAGGCCGCTGCGGCCGCCTGCCCGACCGCGGCGATCTCGGTTCGGCCCGCACTGCGCCTGGACCGCGGCCGTTGCATCCTGTGTGGACGTTGCGCCACGGTCGCGCCGGAATTCTTTTCCTGGGAAACAGGTTCGGCCACGGCCACCCTGAGTCGTTCCGCGCTGGTCGTCGGCGACGTCGAGGAGAGCGACGAAGCCCTGGCCGAGCTGCGTGCGGCGCTGGCCCGGCGGGTGCGCCGACTGCGCCGGTCCGTGCATCTGCGTCATATCGACACTGGATCCGACGGCAGTGACGAATGGGAGATCCAGGCATTGACCAACCCGGTCTATGACCTGCACCGGTTGGGCATCTTCTTCACCGCCAGCCCGCGCAGCGCGGATGTCTTGCTGGTCACCGGGATCGGGGCCACCGGCATGGTGGAGCCGCTGTGCCGAACGCTGGATGCGATGCCGGCGCCCACGGTGGTGGTGGCGGTCGGCGGCGACGCGATCAGCGGGGGACTCATCGGGCGCGGCTACACCGGCGGGACCGGTGTCGCCGACCTGGTGCCGGTCGACGTGTGGGTGCCGGGTGCGCCGGCCACTCCGTTCAGCGTGCTGCACGGCATTCTGTTGGCGCTGGGCCGAGTACCGCTGTCGGGAAGTGAGCGTGCCCGGTGATCGCGGTCGGACTGGCGTTGCTGATGGCGGCCGCGGGGATCAGCTGGGGTGCAGGGCTGGGCGGCGAGACCGCCCAGCGCCGTCTGGGCGGTACCGCCTGGGCCGCGAACACCGTTGCCGCGGTGGTTTTCGTGCTGGGTGGCGTGCTCGGATTGCTCGGTCGGCCGCAGCGCCTCGATCTGGGCGGGTGGGCGG
>NZ_LDPO01000068.1 GCF_001021505.1 Mycolicibacter heraklionensis | reverse complement strand
AACATCTCCGGTGCGGGTTGGGGTGGTCTGGCGGAGCGGACGTCGATGGACACCATGGGTCAGATGCAGACCGCGTTTCGCAACATCGTGAACATGCTGCACGGGGTGCGGGATGGGTTGATTCGCGACGCGAACCACTACGAGCAGCAGGAAGCTGCTTCTCAGCAGATCCTGTCGAGCTAGAAGGAGAACCGCAGATGTCGATTAACTACCAGTTCGGTGATGTGGATGCCCACGGTGCGTTGATTCGTGCGCAGGCGGCGTCGTTGGAGGCTGAGCACCAGGCGATCGTGCACGATGTGCTGGCTGCCGGTGACTTTTGGGGTGGTGCGGGTTCGGTGGCGTGCCAGGAGTTTGTGGCGCAGTTGGGCCGCAACTTCGCGGTGATCTACGAGCAGGCCAACTCTCACGGTCAGAAGGTGCAGTCGGC
>NZ_LDPO01000007.1 GCF_001021505.1 Mycolicibacter heraklionensis | reverse complement strand
CGCATAGGGCGTTCGGTTGTCTCCTCCGTCACGGCAGAGCCCCCGCCGCCGGCGCCGGAGGCTCTGCCGTGACGGAGGAGACAACCGAACGCCCTATGCGCTCACCCCGCCGGCTGGCGGCGGACCTGCGCAGCGCCGACGACCGCGACCTGCCCAGCCGCACCGACGTCGTCGGTCATGCGCTGTCGAACACCATCGGCGGGCCGGTCGGCCGCCATGCGCTGATCGGGCGTACCCGGTTCATGACGCCGCTGCGGGTGATGTTCCTGATCGCCGTGCTGTTCTTGGCCCTGGGCTGGACCACCAAGTCGGCCTGCCTGCAGAGCACCGGCAGCGGAAGCCCCGACCAGCGGGTGGCCAACTGGGACAACGAGCGCGCGTACTTCCAGCTGTGCTACTCCGACGTGGTACCGCTCTACACCGCGGAGCTACTGGATCAGGGCAAGTTCCCCTACAAGTCCAGCTGGGTGGAGAAGGACTCGTCGGGCAAGGAACAGACCCGCTACGACGGACTGCCCGCCGTGCGCTACATGGAATATCCGGTGCTGACCGGCCTGTACCAGTACTCGGCGATGGCCCTGGCGAAGACGTACACGGCGATCACCAAGGTGGTGAAGATCCCGGCGTTGAGTGGGGTCGCCGAGGTGGTGGTGTTCTTTGACATCGTCGCGCTCGGTCTGGCGCTGGCCTGGCTGGCGACGGTCTGGTCCACCGCCGGGCTGGCCGGCCGGCGCATCTGGGACGCGGCGCTGGTGGCGGCTTCGCCGCTGGTGATCTTCCAGATCTTCACCAACTTCGACGCGTTGGCCACCGCGTTCGCCGGGGCGGGTCTGTTGGCCTGGGCGCGGCGCCGGCCGACGGCGGCCGGGGTGCTGCTCGGTCTGGGCACCGCCGCCAAGCTGTACCCGGTGCTGCTGCTGTTCCCGCTGCTGGCGCTGGGGCTGCGCACCGGCCGGCTGCGGGAGGTCAAACGCACCGCGGTGGCCACCGCAGTGAGCTGGCTGGTGGTAAACCTGCCGGTCCTGCTGTACGCACCGCGTGGCTGGAGCGAGTTCTTCCGACTCAACTCCCGCCGCGGCGACGACATGGATTCGCTCTACAACGTGGTGAGGTCGTTGACCGGCTGGTCGGGCTTCGACGGCGACCTGGGGATGTGGCAGCCGCCGACGGTGCTCAACAGCGTCGTGGCCGCACTGTTCGCGCTGTGCTGCGCCGGGATCGGCTATGTCGCGCTGACCGCGCCGCGGCGGCCGCGGGTCGCGCAGTTGGCGTTCCTGGTGGTTGCGGCGTTCCTGCTGACGAACAAGGTGTGGAGTCCGCAGTTCTCGCTGTGGCTGGTGCCGCTGGCGGTGTTGGCCCTGCCGCACCGCCGGCTGCTGCTGGTGTGGATGACCGTCGACGCGCTGGTCTGGGTGCCGCGGATGTACTACCTCTACAGCGTTGCCGACCGCAGCCTGCCCGAGCAGTGGTTCACCACCACGGTGCTGGTGCGGGATCTGGTGGTGTTGGTGCTGTGCGCGCTGGTGGTTCGGCAGATCTACCGCCCGCAGGAAGATCTGGTGCGCGCCCACGGGTGGGCCGACGACCCGGCCGGCGGGGTGTTCGATCGGGCACCGGATGCGCCACCACCGTGGCTGCCGGCCCGGCGGTTCAGCGAGGCTCGACGGAGGAGAGGCGAAGCTGGGACCGCCGCATGAACCTGGTTGCGGTCCAGCCCGAGGCGGCCGATTTCGTGAGGAAGCCCAGCCTCCGGTAACCTGACCCGGTTGCCGACGCAGGCGACCCTCCTGCCGTGGACACCTCCACGGCCGCACTACGACCATAGGAGGTGATGAGGTTCCCATGCGTCCATACGAAATCATGGTCATCCTTGACCCCACTCTCGACGAGCGCACCGTCGCCCCGTCCCTGGAGACGTTCCTGAACGTCATTCGCAAGGACGGCGGAACGGTCGACAAGGTCGACATCTGGGGCAAGCGCCGCCTGGCTTACGAGATCGCCAAGCATGCCGAAGGCATCTACGCGGTCATCGACGTCAAGGCCGCTCCGGCCACCGTGTCCGAACTCGACCGTCAGCTCAGCCTGAACGAGTCGGTGCTTCGCACCAAGGTGATGCGCACCGACAAGTCGTAGGCGGCTGTCGCAGCCGTTGCGTAGGCTCATGCTGCGAATGCAGCATCCAGCGCTGACACCGATCCTAGGAGGGCCCCGTGGCTGTAGGTGACACCACGATCACCGTCGTCGGAAACCTGACCGCGGACCCTGATCTGCGGTTTACCCCCTCGGGGGCGGCGGTCGCCAACTTCACGGTGGCGTCCACTCCGCGGGTCTTCGACCGGCAGAGCGGTGAGTGGAAGGACGGCGACGCGCTGTTCCTGCGGTGCAACATCTGGCGCGAGGCCGCCGAGAATGTTGCCGAGAGCCTCACCCGCGGATCGCGGGTGATCGTCACCGGGCGGCTGAGGCAGCGGTCCTTCGAGACCCGCGAGGGCGAGAAGCGCACCGTCTACGAGGTAGAGGTCGACGAGGTCGGCCCCTCGTTGCGGTATGCGACCGCCAAGATCAACAAGGTCAGCCGTGGCGGCGGCGGAGGCGGCTTCGGCGGAGGCGGCGGCGCGCCGGCCTCGGCCGGTCCGTCCGGCCCGCCCGCGGAAGACCCGTGGGGCAGTGCTCCGGCGTCCGGCTCCTTCGGGGGCGCCGACGACGAGCCGCCCTTTTAGACAACCGAACCACAGCACGAAAGAGATAGGTAGATGGCCAAATCCAACAAGCGGCGTCCGGCTCCTGAGAAGCCGATCAAGGCTCGCAAGTGCGCATTCTGCTCCAACAAGAAGCAGGTGATCGACTACAAGGACACCTCGCTGCTGCGCACCTACATTAGTGAGCGGGGCAAGATCCGCGCCCGTCGTGTGACCGGCAACTGCGTTCAGCACCAGCGCGACGTCGCGCTCGCGGTGAAGAACGCTCGCGAGGTCGCGTTGCTGCCCTTCACCTCGTCGGCGCGCTAGCCGACCATTCGATCTCCAGAAAGTACGAAACGATGAAGCTCATTTTGACCGCCGAGGTGGACCACCTCGGAGCGGCCGGAGACACCGTCGAGGTCAAGGACGGATACGGCCGCAACTACCTGCTCCCGCGGGGGCTGGCCATCGTCGCCACGCGCGGCGCGCAGAAGCAGGCCGACGACATCCGTCGGGCCCGCGAGACCAAGCAGGTGCGCGACCTGGACCACGCCAAGGAGCTCAAGGAAGCTCTGCAGGCGCTGGGCACGGTCACGTTGCCGGTGAAGACCTCGGGCGACTCGGGCAAGCTGTTCGGCTCGGTGACCGCCGCTGACGTGGTCGCCGCCATCAAGAAGGCCGGTGGGCCCAACCTCGACCGGCGGATCGTGCGGCTGCCCAAGGCCCACATCAAGGCGGTCGGCAACCACCCGGTGTCGGTGCACCTGCACCCCGAGGTGAACGTCGACGTCACCCTCGACGTCGCTGCGGCAAACTAAGCACGTACCTCAGCAGCCCCGGCGGCGCCCTGATCGGCGCCGCCGGGGCCTTGCTGTGTGTGGATCGGGTTCGGTCCGGTGAGTTCTGGCTAACTTTTGAGCTGTCTGTGAGTGCGGGGCCGTTTACCTTGTTGTGGAATCGCGTCTACCTGCTTGCAAAGCAACACGCCCAAGATGGCAACCTGCGACGACACGCCGAAGAGATTGTCTTCCACAATCAAAACACCCTTCGCTATGGCCTTTACCTGCGGGGATAACCCCGGTTAGAAGAACAATCCACAAGTCTTCCCCACCGTCCCAAACAAATGGGGGACCGGTGTGCACACTTGATCCACAGCTTTGTGAACAGGCTCGTTTTGTACGGCCGCCAGCAACGCCTACCGTCAACGCGGCACGACACAACGGGGAGTGTCGGAGCCAACGGATATGTTCGGGCCATTAACGCCGAATAGACGTTCGATCGTGCCAGTGGAGGAGGAGGGGCGCATGGCAGTAGTCGACGACCGTGGTCACTCTGAGCTCGAAGAGCCACCACGCGAGGACGTCGGCCGCCAGCCGCCCCAGGATCTCGCCGCGGAGCAGTCGGTGCTCGGAGGCATGCTGCTGAGCAAGGACGCGATCGCCGACGTGCTGGAGCGGTTGCGGCCCGCCGACTTCTACCGCCCGGTGCACCAGAACATCTACGACGCGATCCTGGACCTCTACGGGCGCGGTGAGCCTGCTGACGCGGTTACGGTGGCCGCCGAGCTCGACCGTCGCGGCCTGCTGCGCCGGGTGGGCGGCGCCCCGTACCTGCACACGCTGATCTCCACGGTGCCCACGGCGGCCAACGCCGGCTACTACGCCACGATCGTCGCGGAGAAGGCCATCCTGCGCCGGCTGGTGGAGGCCGGCACCCGGGTGGTGCAGTACGGCTACGCGGGCGCTGAGGGCGCCGATGTGGCCGAGATCGTCGACCGCGCCCAGGCCGAGATCTACGAGGTCGCCGAGCGGCGGAGCTCCGAGGACTTCGTCCCGCTGGAAGACCTGCTGCAGCCCACCATGGACGAGATCGACGCGATCGCCTCGCACGGCGGTATCGCGCGAGGTGTGCCGACCGGCTTCACCGATCTGGACGAGGTGACCAACGGGCTGCACCCGGGACAGATGATCATCATCGCGGCGCGGCCCGGTATGGGGAAATCCACACTGGCACTTGACTTTATGCGGTCGTGCTCGATCAAGAACCGGATGGCCAGCGTCATCTTTTCGCTGGAAATGAGCAAGTCCGAGATCGTCATGCGACTGCTCTCCGCTGAAGCCAAGATCAAACTCGGCGACATGCGCTCGGGACGGATGACAGACGACGACTGGACCCGGTTGGCGCGGCGGATGAGTGAGATCAGCGAGGCGCCGCTCTACATCGATGATTCGCCGAACCTGACCATGATGGAGATCCGCGCCAAGGCCCGCCGGCTCAAGCAGAAGGCGGATCTGCGACTGGTGGCGGTCGACTACATGCAGCTGATGACCTCCGGCAAGAAAGTCGAGTCGCGCCAGCAGGAGGTGTCGGAGTTCTCCCGGAACCTCAAGCTACTGGCCAAGGAGCTCGAGGTGCCGGTGATCGCGCTGAGCCAGCTCAACCGTGGTCCCGAGCAGCGCACCGACAAGAAGCCGATGCTCGCAGATCTCCGCGAAAGTGGAAGTTTGGAGCAAGATGCGGACATGGTTATACTTTTGCACCGGCCGGATGCTTTTGAGCGTGACGATCCGCGCGGCGGGGAAGCGGATCTGATTCTGGCCAAGCACCGTAATGGGCCGACGAAGACGGTGACGGTGGCCCACCAGCTGCACTTGTCGCGGTTTACGAATATGGCGCACTGACGGGGTCGAGTTTTTGTAGGGTCTCACGCTGTGTGTCATATTCTCAGCGGTGGTGCCATGTCCTTGTCATATGTCTCACGAATGTGTGACACGCAACGTGGGTGAGAACCTACAGTCGTTATGCCCGGCTCGCGCCGGTCATTGTTCCTTCTCTTGATGTCGGTGGACACCGATAATTTGGTGTCATGACAGCGGATAACGGTCGGTGCACGGCACTGTGCGCGCGAGACGCTGCGTCTGAGATATCGCATGCCTGTGTCCTCCGGGCGGACAATGGTTCTGAGATTTCGCTCTCTGAATTGGCGCGCATTGGCGCCATACCGCTGTTGTGGTCGGTAGACGGCCGAAGGCGTTTGATCCGCCGGAAAGTTGCGGGTCATGTCGATACGAAGAGCCGCGACGTGTACCGGCTTAAGCTCGCCTCCGGTCGCCAGCTAGACCTCGCCTCGGACCAGCAGCTCCTCAAGTTCGATAGCTGGTCGCCAGTGTCGGAGCTGGTAAAAGGGGAGCCGCCTTGGTGTCTTGCGACGATTGCGTACCCCCTCCAGCCCGCTGCCGATGGATGACTCTGAGGTAATCATGTTGGCGCATATGATCGGTGACGGATCGTGCGTGCGGCGTCAACCGATCCGCTATGCGTCCGTCGACGAGGCGAACCTTGCGGCGGTGACCTTAGCCGCGGCCCACTTCGGTGTGACACCGATTCGTGATGACTACGCAGCTGCGCGGGTTACTACGCTACGTCTACCCGCGCCGTACCGATTGACGCATGGCAAACGCAATCCCATCGCGGAATGGCTAGATCGGCTCGGCCTATTCGGGCTCCGAAGCTACGAGAAGTACATCCCGGATGCAGTTTTCGCACTATCGACCGAGCAAGTGAGCTTGTTCTTGCGGCATCTGTGGGCAACCGATGGCTCGGTGCGTTGGGACGGTAAGACGGCGCAAGCCAGGGTCTACTATGCCTCGACCAGCCGCCAGCTCATCGATGGAGTGGTGAACTTGCTCCTCAGGGTCGGCGTGCAAGCGAGGGTCACGCGGACCAGCAAGGCTGGTTACCGTGACTGCTGGTTCCTTTCGATCGATCGAGCGGTGAATCAAGTCAAGTTCCTCACCCAAGTCGGTGTTCACGGCGCGCGTGGCGATGCGGCAAAGCAGGTTGTCGCCGAACTGGCAGGCCGGGCAAGGCGACCGGGCAACGACACCATCCCCGTCGAGGTGTGGCGTCACGTGAAAACACTAATGGCAGAACGCAACTGGTCCGACGAGGACTTCGCTCTGGCGACAAACACAAGATTTGACGGCCCGCGTATGTGGACGCATTGTCCCGGTCGAGAGCGGCTCCGTCGCTTATCGAACGTCTTGGCGAGCCCGCTCCTCCACGATTTCGCGACCGACGATATCTACTGGGACAAGGTGGTCAGCATCGCAAGCATCGGCCGCTGTAAGGGCACGAGCTTGGTGCTCCGTGGAAACCACCCAGTGGTGGTTGGCGGGGCACTCGTGCGGGGTCCGGACAACAGGTACCAGGGCCGCAGCTGCCGTGTCAGGAAGACCTGAAGACTATTGAGGGAGCCGCGACGAAAACAGCACTTCCGAGACGGTCTCCCACTCGTTCACCAGGTCGATGCTGTCGGGAGTGCGTAGCCACTGCATTTGTAACCCGTCCATGAGTGCCATCACCTGGCGGGCAAGGGTTTCTGGGTGGTCGGTCAGCCCTGCGGCCATCTCGGCAAACACCGACAGGACTTTTGCTTGGCGCTCCTGAAAGTAATCGTGTGCGGGATGATTCGGCGCAAGCGATTCAGCTTCTAGCACAGCGAAGAGCCGCACAATCTCGGGCTGGGTTGCGGCGTGGCGAACGACCGCGGAGCACACCCGCCTTAGCCTGGGCACCGGATTGTGAACCGGCCCTACGGATTCGAGGATCAGCTCGTCGTCGTTCGCCAAGGCGGCAGCGAGCATCCGCGTGTCTTCGGCATCGCGGTGTTCTAGAACCGCGATCAGCAGCCCGTCTTTGGAGCTGACGTGGTGCAGCACGCCCGGCACGGTCAGCCCGCACCGATCGGCCACATCTTGAATCGACAACCCCCAAAAGCCCCGGTCGGCGATCAATTCGGTCGCCACCTCGATGATCTGGAGCCGCCTTTCGGCCGCCGGCAATCGTGCCCGATCCCGACGGTAGGTCGGCGTTTCGCTGTGCATCTGCCGTTTCCGCACCTGCGTGCTCTTGTCGAGGGATCGATATTCGGCTAACGTACCCCAGCGACCACTACTTACTACCTACTAGGTAATAGGTAAACCTGGACACAGGGGACGCTTATGTCGCGGACGGCCCGTCTCTCTTCCTTGAGTAGGCGCCCAACATCTAGGCGCTGGCTTGGGATAGGCGCTGTTGGGCTGTGTGCGGTGTTGGGGGTGGGCGCGCCGGTTGCTCATGCCGATGATTTCGGGTTCGGTGAGGTGATCTCTGAGTTGTTCAGCGGTGCTTCGGCCGGGGCTGGGGATGTCATCGGCGGCGACGCTGGGCTCGATCATGTTTTCGCCGCCGCTGACACCTCCGGGGTGTTGACCGACACGCTGTCTGCCGACGCATGGTTCCAGCAGTTCGTCTACGTCCCGATTCACACCGCGGTCGACAACTGGATAGCCAGTGATCTCGGTCAGCAAGTCAGCGGTTTCCTCAACCAGATCTCGGGGCAGTTTCTGATCGGTGACGGTGCAGACGGCACTGCAGAACATCCCGACGGCGGCAACGGTGGACTGTGGTTCGGTGACGGTGGAGCCGGTTGGGGCAGCACCCAGGCCGGTGTGGCCGGCGGGGACGGTGGCGCTGCGGGCTGGTTCGGCAACGGCGGCGACGGCGGTGATGGTGGTCTTGGCGCTGCCGGTGGGGCCGGCGGGGCCGGCGGTTCGCTGTTCGGTATCGGCGGCCACGGTGGCGATGGCGGTGCTGCTGCCAGTGATCTCACTACTGCCGGTCATGGTGGCGACGGCGGCAACGGTGGGCTGATGTTCGGCATCGGCGGTGACGGTGGCAGTGCCGGTGACGGTGGAGCCGGCTTGCCGGCGCTGGGCGGGGCCGGCGGTAATTCCGGCTGGCTGGGCCACCACGGCACCGTCGGTGATTACGGCATCCTGGCCAGCGGCCCGCCCGGCGCAGCGCCCTCTCCGATCGAAACCACCGGAACCTGGCTCACCGACACCGATGGCCGGGTGGTCCTGTTACACGGGGTCAACTCGGCGTACAAGGTCGCTCCGTATGAGCCCGCTGCTAGTGGTTTCAGCGATGACGACGCCGCATTCCTGGCCGCCAACGGCTTCAACGCAGTACGACTCGGCGTCATCTGGGCCGGTGTTGAGCCCGAGCCCGGCGTCTATGACGACTCCTACCTGGCCTCCATCGCACAAACCGTCCAAATCCTGCACAACCACGGCATCGTCGCCATCCTCGACATGCACCAAGACGCCTACAGCACCACGTTCGGTGGTGAAGGCGCTCCGGAGTGGGCGGTGCAGGACGGCGGGGCACCCAACCCTGATCTGCCCTTCCCGTACAACATCTTCTTCAACCCGGCCGCGCAGCACGCTTGGGACGCTTTCTGGTCCAACTCTCCCGGACCCAACGGCGTCGGCCTGCAAAACAGCTACGCCCAGATGCTCCAGTACGTGTCTTACTACTTCAAAGACCAGCCTGGGGTGGGCGGCATCGAGATCATGAACGAGCCGTCACCTGGAGCGTCAACCTTCTGGTCGACCATCTTCGGCAACCCGTTCTTCGAAGCCCAACAGCTGACCCCGTTCTACGACCAGGCCGCCGCGGCGATCCGGTCCGTCAACCCCAACACGCCAATCTTCTTTGAGCCCAATCTCCTATCCAATGCCGGGCTGCCCCTCAACCTGGGACCGGTGGACGCAGAGCACACTGTGTTGTCCTTCCACGTCTACTGCGAGATCCTTCTCGGCCCACTGGGCTGTCTGCCGAGTGTCGATACAATCGTCGGCGGCGCAATGGATTACGGGCAGGCGCACAACATGCCGGTCTTCATGAGCGAGTTCGGCGCGACCAGCGATCAGGCCAAACTGTATGCCCCGATACATGGTGCCGACGAAAATCTCATCGGCTGGACGAACTGGGCATACACGAGCCAAGGCGACATCACCACCCACGCCTCACCGCCAAGCTCGGAGTCGCTGGTGTATGACCCCAGCCAGCCACCAGTCGGCGACAACGTCAATACCGCCAACCTGGCCACGCTCTCTCAGCCTTACCCCCAGGTGGTCGCCGGCACCCCCAACTCCTGGTCGTTCGACAACGGCACCTTCCAGTTCAGCTACTCGACCGAGCGCGTTGACGGCTCGGGAGGCTTCGCCGCCGGCGCACAGACGGAAATATCGGTTCCCGCCGGCCAATACCCGGACGGCTATCAGGTCAACGTCACCGGTGGCCACGTCGTCTCACCGGCAAACGCCCCGGTACTGATCATCGCGTCCGACAGCGGCGCAGACACCGTCAGTGTCACAGTCAGCGCCGCCACTGGCGCCGCGGTCACAACAACTGGGTAGAGGTCCCGATGCCTGCAATGAATGTGCTGCCGGAGAGTAGGCGAGTCATGAGTGCAACCAACGGGGGATGCCCAACTGGTCGGCAGCGAACACGGGGTCGTGGGCGTGCGCTCGGTTTCGGCGCGACCGCTGGGCTTTGTGTGGTGTTGGGGGTGGGGGCGCCGGTTGCTCATGCCGATGATTTCGGGTTCGATGAGGTGATTGCTGAGCTGTTCGGTGGTGCTTCGACCGGGGTGGGGGATCTGGCCGGCGGGGATGCCGGGCTCGATCACGCTGCCGCTGCCGCCGCCACATCCGGGGTGTTCACCGACACGCTGTCTGCTGACGCATGGTTCCAGCAGTTCTTCTACGATCCGGTCCACACCGCCATCGATGACTGGATCGCCAGTGATCTCGGTCAGCAAGTCAGCGGTTTCCTCAACCAGATCTCGGGGCAGTTTCTGATCGGCGACGGCGCCGACGGCACCGCAGAACATCCCGACGGCGGCAACGGTGGACTGTGGTTCGGTGACGGTGGAGCCGGTTGGGACAGCACCCAGGCCGGTGTGGCCGGTGGCGACGGTGGCGCTGCGGGCTGGTTCGGCGACGGCGGTGACGGCGGCAATGGTGGCCTGGGCGCTGCCGGTGGGGCCGGTGGGGACGGCGGTTCGCTGTTCGGCATCGGTGGCCACGGTGGTGATGGCGGTGCTGCTGCCAGTGATCTGACCGCTGCCGGTCATGGTGGCGACGGCGGCAACGGTGGGTTGATGTTCGGCGTCGGCGGTGATGGTGGCAGTGCCGGTGACGGTGGAGCCGGCTTGCCGGCGCTGGGCGGGGCCGGCGGTAATTCCGGCTGGCTGGGCCACCACGGCACCGTCGGTGATTACGGCACCCTGGCCAGCGGCCCGCCCGGCGCAGCGCCCTCTCCGATCGAAACCACCGGAACCTGGCTCACCGACAGCGACGGGAAAGTCGTTATCCTGCACGGGCTCAACGAGGTGTACAAGTTGCCGCCATATGAGCCCGCTGCTAGTGGTTTCAGCGACGACGACGCCGCATTCCTGGCCGCTAACGGTTTCACCGCGGTACGACTTGGCGTCATCTGGGCCGGTGTTGAGCCAGAGCCCGGCGTCTATGACGACGCCTACCTGGCCTCCATCGCACAAACCGTACAAATCCTGCACGACCACGGCATCGTCGCCATCCTCGACATGCACCAGGATCTTTACAGCAGCGTATTCGGTGGCGAGGGTGCGCCGGATTGGGCAGCGCCGAGCGGATGGCCCGGCGTTGACCCCGACGACTTGTTATCGCGGGGAATCGGATTCATCGGCAGCTTGCAGGCCTGGGACCAGTTCTGGTCCAACACCCCAGCGTCGGACGGAGCCGGGCTACAGAACCACTACGCCCAGATGTGGCAGTACGTCGCGCACTACTTCAGTGGCAACCCCAACGTCGCCGGCTTCGAGATCATGAACGAACCAGCACCGTCCAGCTCGCAAATGTTGCCGCAAGCCCTGTTCGGCAGTCAATTCTTCGAAAGCCAGCAACTGACCCCGTTCTACAACCAAGTGGCCTCGGCGATCCGTTCCGTCAACCCCAACACACCGATCTTCTTCGGTCCAGACATGAACATCGCCTACAACATCTTCGGCGGACCCGCGCTGCCAATAGGTTTGGGCACAGTGGACGCTCCGCATACTGTCTTGTCGATTCACGACTACTGCAGCAGTTTCGCCGTGTGCGACGCAAGCATGAGCACTGCCGATGCCTACGCACAGGCGCACGGTATTCCGATGATGTTGACCGAGTTCGGGGCCACCAACAACTACGACGCCCTCACCGCGACGATGAAGGCCGCCAATCAGCACCTGATCGGTTGGACCGAGTGGAACTACACCGGCCAAGACGACATCACCACCACCGCGTCACCCACGAGCATCGAGTCACTGGTGTACGACCCCCACCAGCCGCCGGTCGGCGACAACGTCGACGCCACCAAACTGGCCACCCTCGCTCAACCGTATCCAGAGCTGGTCGCCGGCACCCCGACTTCCTGGTCGTTCGACAACGGTATCTTCAATCTCAGCTACTCCACCCAGATGGCCGACGGCTCAGGCGCTTTCGGCGCCGGCTCGACCACCACAATCGCAGTTCCGGACGTCGGTTATCCCCACGGCTACCAAGTGAGTGTTACTGGCGGCGAGGTCATCTCGGCGCCCAACGCACCCGAATTGATCATCGCCTCACACGCCGGGACAACCACCGTCAACGTCGTCGTGAGCCCCGTGCCCGGCGGTGCAGCGAACCTAGGGTAGTAGGGCTTACGTCGAGCCGAACCAGCGCACGTTCCATGCAGGCAGTTAGCTGGGTCACGTGACGAAACAAAGACACCACCAGTTCCTGCCGGTTACCCGCTATATCTCTGCCCCAACTGTGGATCGTGAGCATGGCCGAGGAAATGACACGACTTTGAGACAAAACCAGATGACACCACGTGAGACAAGGCGGATCTCCGCAGGTCGAAGTTCCGCCATATGACACCGAGAGTGAGACCCCACAGCGCTTTTGTTGGGTCTCGCGCTGCGTGTCATTTTCTCGGTGGTGTCAGGCGTTGTCATGTGTCTCACGAACGTGTCATACAGATAGCGCATATGTCAGGTTGCACGCTGACTCCTAAGGGGGCCAGCGTCGGCTAGAGCGGCTGTCGAATCGGGAACCATGAAAACCCGTCGCCAATCAGAGGGCCGGATACGCTCGCATCGATACATCGAGCCAGACGAGATGCATAAAGGAGAGCGATGACGGCACCGGGGTGGTATCCAGATCCGCAGAACCCGGGTCTGTTCTTATATTGGGATGGCAGCCGATGGACAGAGCGTCGACTTGGGGCACCGCTACCCGCAAGGCAGCAAAAGCAGAACGTTGTGACTTGGCTCGTTGTCGGACTGGCCTGCGTTGGACTTTGTATAACCGCGATCATCGGAGTCTCGACGCACGGGTTCAAGAACATGCGTGACTACAAGGCTGGCTACGGTAGTGCCACAGCGAATCCTGTATCCACACAGCGGCTTTGGAATGCAGGAGGATTGAACAGATTCAGCTTGTGCATGCACTACTTGGGGATAGCGAATTCGAACTCAGGTCAAGAGGACTATGGCTACGAGGACTTTCTTGAGGGATGCTATGACGGGCTCGATAAAGTGCTTGGGCCCGGCCGTCACGGAATCTAGCTGGGATGACACCACGTGAAACACCCGCATCGCCTCAGCCTGGGGTATCGGAATATGACACGGAATTGAGACTGACAGTCTCCCAGCGGTGGTCACCGTCAAGCCAACTCGTGTGCGGACCGTCAGCGCTAGCTTTCAGGCGGTGGTGAATCCAACATCTGCACCGAATCTCCATCCCAGCGGTAACGAACCGTCGTCACCACCCCGTCGTTACACGCGGTGCAGCTTTGCCCCGACCTGTATCGCAGAACGACGGTGTCGGGGGTCGATGCACCGGCGTCGAGCGACGTGAACGAGTAGGCCTTCGACGTGCCCGTTCCTAGAAACTCGCCACGGTGAAACATCAGCGCCTGCATGGGCGAGCTGCCGGTGCCGCCGGCCACCGTTATCAACACGGTAGAAAGATCAGCGCACGGATCGTAGTTGCTCTCTAGCGGTGTCGGATCCCACGCGGCCGTAGTCGTCGGCTCAGGTCCCAGCTGCGACAGCGCCTGTCGCACGGCGGCTTCCTGGTCGGGGCCGCACGGCGCTCCGGGGGCGCTAGACGGAGTGGTGGCGGGCGGGGCCGGGGGCACCGTCGACTCGATAGGCTCGTCGAGAGCGGCGGTTGTGTCCCACAAACACAGCTGATCCTGAAAGTATTTCAGCTCCCCGTTGTTCATTTCGCGTGTCGGCCGTGTGTTCATAAAGCTGTCAACAAGCACTGTCGGGGTGAAGGGCCCATCGGCGAAGAGCCGATCCTGACCCGCGAGATCAAGTTCAATGCGCATGACCCGGCCCGCCGTTGTCACCGAAACCGGTACCTCACGGTCTTGGCCGGACGGGCTGAGATTGCTTTGCCATGCCCTCCACGGCTCACCGCTGCCAAGGAAGAGAGACTCGATGACGATGCCCTTCCTTTTCATCTCATCCGCAGTGGGAGAACCAAGATGCGGGGCAGTAAGGAAGAACTCAACGTGTAGGCTTCCCGGCGCATCCATCATGCCGCCGTACGGTGAGCGGACCTGCCGTGCCGGCCCGGGCGGCGGTGCCGCAAATTTCACAGACACTGCAACGTGCGCCCCTTCGAGCCGCTCGACCGTGACCTGCTCGGCGCGCACCGACGCGAGCGGAAGCGGAGCCGGAAAGTCAGGACGAGCTGCCGTGGCACAGCCCATCGTGTGCGGCCACAAAGACCACCGTTGCTGCTTGACAGAATGGTGCTGCCACCAACGGATTACGCCGCCACCCAGCAGAACTGCCACCACAACGACTGCGATCAGAGCCCACCGCCGGCCCGGCAAACCAAAGACGCGGGAGACTGTTGCCGGCCGCACCGCCGAGGTCCAGGCCGTGCCGTCCCAGTATCGCAAGTTCTTACCCGATGGGTCGGGATACCAGCCGGGAATCGGTGACGGTGTCGTCATTCAGGGACCAACTGTTTCTCGTCGGGGGCATAGCGCATAGAGCGGACTGGCTTTGACGCGGTGTCGTTTCGCACGCGCTTGCCCTCCTCGAACAGCCAGCGCTCGATGACATCAGGGCGTCCGAGACTGTGTTCGTCGACCCACAGGCCGAGCAGCGTTGCGTACCGCTGATAGGCCGAGGCCAGCCATCCTCTGAGCGGCAACGACTTCCAGCCGCATGTCTTCTGTAACGCTAGGGCCACGTTCTCGTCGAGGATGCAGCACGGGTGGCAGGGATCGCCGCCGCCGGCGAAATACAGGTACTTGGTGAAGAACGCCGGGCCGAGGTTGCAGATCGCTGTGCGGTTGCGTGGGTAGAGGAGGTGGTATGCGCCCTGCGGATCGGTGCGACTCAGTGCGGCTGCCTGCTGCAGCACGGCGGCGGCGCCATCGCGGTCGGCCGCGATCGAAGCGATACGTGCCCTATTGTTGCGGAGCTTGTCGCCGCTTCCCCACGCCAGCGAGTTCCACAGCAACGTCAGCGCCGCTTGTGGATCGGACGGTGCGGCATCTGCCAGTGCGAAGATGTCGGCGCGGCAAATCGTGTCGCCAATGAGGGTGTCGGCGAAGCCGTGCGCCGCCAAGGCCTGGGTCCACCACCGGCGGTCGGCAGGGATCGCGTGGCCGTAGATCCACTCGGCGACATCGACGCTGCGCAGTTGGGTCGTCCCCAGCATCGGCAGGTGGATGTCGGTTAAGGGCGTTGCGGTCATCGCAGCAATTATCACAGGGCACACGCGGTCGCCGGGTACCAACTGACCGGCCATCACTCTGCCGCGCATCCATGGTCCGTGCTCAGGGAAGATTGCTTTCGAGCGGGACTGCCAGCTGGCTCCGCTCGCGTGGGTGTCGGAGCCTCTCATCTCCTTCCGGTCCTTCCGGTGGATCACTCGATTTCGACGAACCACGCGGGTGGGATGTCTTCGCTGAGGATCGCGTGCAGGTCGTTGTAGCCGTGCTCGAAAGCCGGTGCGAATCGGGTCGCCTCCCACTCATCCATCCATGCCAGATACTCGCTCTTGGATCCCGCATGGCACACGAACACCGCACCCGCGCGGGAATCCTGCGGGTATCGAGCGAATTCGATTCCATTAGCTGGTTTGTCGCGATGCCACCCGGTGCCGATGTTCGGTAGACCGCGCAAGGTTCGGGCTTCCTCGGCGATCAGAAACAGCAGGAACTTCTGGGCGTCTTCCAGTAGGAGGAACCCCCAGTTCTTGTGCCAGGAATTGCGGTCACGTTGCTGCACCACCCATTTGTCGCTGGTGTTGAGAAAAAACCCGAACGCAATACCGCCGAGACTGAATGTGAGCACACCATCGGTGACCTCCGGCCGCTGTTCGCCCCAAAGCCTCTCGCTGGTGGTCAGCAAAAGCGGAAGGTCCGGCCAAGGGAACCTTTCGGCGTCAACAAACGGCCGCCGACCCTCGGTCGCGATGATCCGCCATTGATACCACGCTCGGACGACAGGGCGATACGGCTCAGGGTAGTCACCAAGATCGACGGTGGGGGCTGCGATGGGGCCCGGCGGCGCGGGGAGCGACGCTACCTCGGGACGTATCGATTTCGCCAACCCGGCGTCGATGAGGCGCAACAAAGGGCCGGTGCGGTCGTTCTGATCGAGCAGCCGGAACGCCGTGCCACCGCCAGGCTGGCCGAACCACGGAGCAACAACGAACGACTCGATCTGCCACCCGTCGGGAAGTTTGCCGCCACTTGCAAGCTCAAACCGAGAAAACTCCCTGATCACCAGATTGGGAGGAAGTGACCGCTGCGGATAGGGGGTGCCGTCGGCGTAGAGCCACCCCCCACGCTGGCTGCCATTGAGTTCCACAATCACTGATTCAGCCTAATCAGCATCCGTACGATGTCGCCGTGCCGAAAGCTGCTGGCAGGCGTCGGGGGCACCTGAACAAGCCGAAGAAATGACCCGTGTCGAGACAAACCGCCCGACACTACGTGAGACAACCTGCATCACCGGAGGTGAGGGTAGCGGGATATGACACGCAGCGTACGACCCTACGCGGCGATAGCGACGATTACGCCTGCCCCAAGCTCGGCCGGTAGTCAGCCGCCTCGGACTCGGCAGTAAGGAACGCACCCAGCTCACCCTCCTGCTGGGCGACAAACACACCGATTACCTGCCGGCATACTTCCGGCACGCTCACCCCACGTATATCCGCGATACGTTTCAGCCCGAACAGCATTGACGTGGACACATGAAATTGAACAGCGAACTGACCGCAGGAACCATCCTCAGGCGGCGACCCCGGACCCACCACGACAGGTTCATCAGCCTCGTACTGGTCCACCTCAGCACCCCGAGCTCGCTCGACAACCCCACCCCGATCGCCGCCACCAACGCCGCCGGCCGGATCCCGGAACTCCTCATGACTGAACAAACCCATTCCGCCTACGCTAGACCCCGCAGAATTTCATGCAGCCTCACGCGAAGCGCCGGCTTCAATTACGCGACCCCTCAAGACTTGACCGCGGCCAGCAGATGCGGCCAGAGGCTCGGATAGATCCGACATGGCGTGATTTCAGCACCGTCACGGGACAGAGCAAGGGCAGACGGCGCGCGGGCGTAAATGATCTCGGTCGCGCCGGTTAGGTCGCCGACGAGGCACCGCCGAAGAAATGACACTAGCTTGAGACAAAGCGCGGTGACATCACGTGAGACAACCTGCATCGTCGCAGTTCGGGACAATGCCGTATGACACGGAGCCTGAAACCCTACAAGGGTTTCCTTGTGGCGTCTCACGCTGCGTGTCCTATTCTCAGCTCGGTGTCATCTGCCGTCGATGACCATCTTGCCGTTCTCCATGTGCACCGCAACCGCTGCTGAGGGGCTACAGGTTGTGCCCGCTGAGCGTCAAAAGTACGTTGATGGTTTCTGTGCCGCTTGGGTGAAGGCCCGCCTGACGGTACAACGTTCCGACCGTTGTTCCTCGTGTAGTCCATTCATCGCTGGACATTTCCCACTGTTCGAGGGCGGCGCAGCGTTCGAAGATTCCGGAGACAGACCACATCTCGGGTGATGGCGGCGGTGGTTCCCGTACCAAGGTCTGTCCGCTCGGCGGCGGGGGACAGCCATTCACGGGCCGCACGAGAGTGTAGTCCCTGCGTGCGTGCATGGCGGCCAGGTAGCTGTCGATGTCAGCTCGGGGAGCTTTGAACGCCAGTGTGATGCTGGTGTCGGTCTCCATAGGCGCGTTGGTCTGGTGTGCGGTGGCTTCCAACGGAACCAGAGATGTTGGAAGGTATGCCCATTTGGCGGCACCGTTGATCTTCTGCACCGCGTCGTCGATGGGAATGTCCTGAGTCGATACCTTCGTGACGTTGTCGAAACCGCAAGCGGTCGGGACTTGGGCAACGAGAAGCGCGACCGTGATGGCGATCAAGCCCATGCGTGGCATTAGCGCACCGCGCCTTCAACCGTATGCACGCTACTGGACCCGGTTATGAGGAAGTCCTGCGCCAGTCCGGCGGTTTGAAGATCATGTGCCCAGGAGGAAATCTGTTGTGTTGTGCCAACCAGCGGGTACATCATTTTGGGTTGGCGTCCCGGGAAAGGTAGCCCACCGCGCGGCGCATCACCTCGGCTTCCTGCTCCAGGAGCTTGATCCGCTTGTGCGCCTCGCGCAGCTGCGCCGACAGATCACCATCGGCGGCCGCAGACCCGGGCCGGTCGACACCCTCGTCACGGTCGGCGATCTTGAGCCAGCGATGCAGGCAGGCCTCGGAGATCCCGAAATCCTTCGCGATCTGGCGCAACGGGGCCTCGCCCTTGCGGGCCACAGCGATCACGTCAGCACGGAACTCAGCAGGAAACGGCTTCGGCACGAGATTGATCCTTCCAGCAAGGACGAATCCTCACAGGTCAGGAATCAACCAAACCGGGGGCAGTCCCCCTGCACTTTCTCAAGTTCGGCTGCACCGGGACTGCACTTGTGCAGTAGATGTGAGACACACCAGGGAGAATGCGCAGGAGTCCGCCCGTGAGATACACAGGTATTGACAATTGCTCCGATGACCGCATAACTGACGGGCATGACTGCTGCCCGAAGAAACCTCTGCATCCTTTACGGTGTGATCGCGCTGGTGGCGCTCATCGCCACCTGGGCGCACAACATCCGCGTACTTCTCGGCCGGCGGAGGCCCGCTCGACTTCCTCGCCAGCTGTTTCGCCAATCACGCGGTCAGCTCCATGACCATCGACCTGACACTGGTCTCCATCGCAGCGCTGGTCGGCATGGTGGTGGAGGCACGCAGGATCGGCCTCAAGTACCTGTGGGTATACGTCTTGCTGGGTTTCGTCGTCGATATCAGCGTGGCCGTTCCACTCTTTCTCATCGCCCGGGAGCGGCGTCTGGCGCAGCTCTAGGACCTACGCGCGCTCCCCGCCACTGCCGAGTCGCGTAGATTCTTTGAGAATCAAGCCCAAGCATTCGACGAAAGCCATCATGCCCGAAGACCAGAGCGCAGACGTTCCACCGAATCAACTCTCCGTCGATCCGCGGAGCGCCTTCTATGACGAAGAGGTGCTCCGCCGTGACGTCGGTATTCGCTTCAACGGCGTCGAGCGAACCAATGTGTGCGAATACAACGTGGCCGAGGGTTGGGTGCGCGTCGAAGTCCCCACTGCGAAGGACCGCCGCGGAAATCCTATGGTCGTCAAGCTCAGCGGCACGGTTGAACCTTATTTCCGCTCAACAGAATAAGGGCTTCCCTGGAATACTGGCCGTGCGTGAGGCTCAAGCTGTAGGGGCTCGGGCCCATGCATCCCAACGCGTGCCATGCGGGCGGGGCGGTTCCAGGGGGATGGCGGGCGGTGCCCACCACGACCGTTCGACGGCGGGAGAGGGCTTCACCGGCTAACCGACGCGATAATGGCTGTAGACCATACTCTCTCGCTAACCTCGATATGTGCCGGAGTCACCGAAACCCCCGTCCGAGCGGCAGCGTCCTCGCGAAGATCGAGCCAGTTCTGAGGGCGGCGGCTCTCCCAGCCCGATCGTTCTCGATGTTGAGGGCTCCGGTGTCCAACCGCCGGTTTCCCCTCGGGTGCGTCGGCTGTTCTGGCTACTGGAGCGAGTCGCGCCCGCCATCGGGTCGCGCTGGGCGCTTGAGCTGTGGTGCACCCCACCGGTCCTCGAGTCCAGCCTGCGCATGCCGCCCGGCGTCCCACCCGGCGAGCCGCTGGAAGCGCACTGGGACGGGCACCGGATCGTCGGCGAGTCCTGGGGCGAGGGACCGCCGGTCTATCTCGTGCACGGCTGGGGCGGGCGCCGCCCCCACCTCGGCATGTTCATCAAACCGCTCGTCGAATCCGGGCACCGTGTCATCGCGTTCGACCTGCCCAGCCATAACGAGTCAGAGCCGGGCGTCCTCGCTCCCGGTCGCACCACGGCCATCGAGTGCGCCGAAGCGGTTGCCGCCATGATCCGGACACATGGGCCGGCCCGCGCGGTTGTCGCCCACTCCCTCGGTGCTAACGCGACCGCATTCGCGGCGTCCTGGGGCGCGACGGTCGGCCGGTTGGTGTTCCTCGCGCCGATGGGTGAGTTCCCGATCTACCTGGATCTGTTCGCGGCGCGCCACAACTTCGGCCGACGGATACGCGCCGGCCTGCATCGACGCCTGGAACGCCGTATCGGCATGCCGCTCGAGGACACCAATATGGTCCGGATCGCTGAGCGCACCGACTATCCGCCGCTGCTGCTCATCCACGACCCCGATGACCCCGACACTCCTTACGTGACGAGCGAGAAGGTCGTCGCGTCATGGCCAGGCGCACGCTTGATGACGACGGCGGGCCTCGGCCGGCTGGCACATTTCCGAATCTTGCGGCATCGCCCCGCGATTCGCGCGGGCGTCGACTTCATCGGACCCGCATCGGTGTGAAAAGCGCTTGGCCGCAAGGCCACCGCCTAAATACTGTAGTGCCGTAACCGCTGCAACCGCCGCATGCCGGCGGCGGCCACCTTCTCCGGGGCCGGGCGCAGCGCCTCCTCAAGACGTGCCCGAACGTCCGCGGTGTCGAGGTGCGTGCCAATCGCGACGAGGTGGCTGGCTCCCGCTCCGGCAGGCGCGGTCGCCACATGGACCGACGTCCCGACCACGTTAAAGAGGTAGTGACGCTTGCCGATCGCGACGGTGCCCTTGATCCGGTAGACCCCCTGCGGTGGCTGCTCCAGCAGGTCGATGAGCGGTCCCGGGTCAACGGCGCCATCTCCGACGACGGTGACCGAGGCCGCGTGCACGTGATCGTGGTGCTCGTCGTGACTGTCGAGGAGCAGCTCACGAAACGACATCTGCCCGGATTCCCCGCCGTCGCCGACGTCATAGAGCAACCGGGGATCCACGCGGCCGGCCACCGCGCCCACCACATGAGCGTGGGGATTGAGTTCGCGCACCCGGGCTTCAACGCGAGCAAGGGCCTCGTCGCGGGTGTCCTCGGGGATCCGATCCAGCTTGTTGACCACCACCAGGGACGCCACGCCGTAGCGCTGCGGCGGGGCAGCCCCGGTGTCGACGGTGTCAAAATGCTCCAACGCGTCGATGACGTCGACGACACCGCCGTGGCGTATCCGCTCCACCCCGCTGAACCGAATGACTCGCGATACATCCGCGGGTTCGGCCACCCCGCTCGCCTCGATGATGATCGCGTCGAGCGCCAGCTTCGGGTCGGCCAGCTTCTCCAGCGCCTCGTCCAGCCCGCCCTCATCCGGCAGGTGACAGATGCACCCACCGGCGATGGACACCGGCTCGTCGACTTGGCCCGTGACCAGGCCGGCGTCGACGTTGAGTTCGCCGAAGTCGTTGATAATGACCCCGATTCGCGCGCCCGGCGCCCGCAGCACATGGTTGAGCAGTGTGGTCTTGCCCGCCCCGAGGTAGCCCGTCAGCGCGATGACAGGAATAGCGGGCGCGTTGCGGTCGACCATCCGGCCATTATTGCGTTGAGCTGGATCCTGGCCGATGGGAGCTATGGCTGCCATCGACCATTTTGCCAATTCAATGGTAATCTGGTGCCATGACTGTCACGGTGGACCGACTAGGACGGCTAGTCATTCCTAAAGCGCTGCGAGTGGCGCTGGGAATCACCCCCGACACACAGCTCGAACTGATTCCCGACGGATCTGGTCTGCGGATTGAGCCCGTCCAGCGGCATGCTCGCCCGATCGAGACGCGAGACGGTCTTCCGGTACTTGGCCCGGTGGAGGGGGCGGTGCTGACCGATGACGATGTGCGCCGGCTTCGTGATGACATCCAACGATGACCTTTGGGCCTGCGACACCAGCGTTGCCGTCGCTGCGCTTGATTCGACCCACGAAGCCCACGCGGCCTGCCGCCAAGTCCTTGTGCAACGTCGACCCGCCCTCGCGGGCCACGCGGCGTTCGAGACGTATTCGGTGCTCACCCGACTCCCCCTCCCACTCCGCCTGAACGCAACTCAAGCGGCCCTGGTACTGGCGAAGGCATTCCCGGCCGAGTGTTGGCTCGACGCACCTGCGACCGGCGATCTGTTCGAGCGGCTTGCCGACCTCGGCATTGTCGGCGGGTCGGTCTATGACGCGCTCGTCGGTCAGGCCGCCTCGACGCATCGGCGCATCCTGCTCACCCGTGACCGTCGGGCGGAGCGCACATATCGTGCACTCGACGTGCAATACCAGTTCGTCGACTGACCAGCTCGCGCTCAGTTCGGCGCGTCTGAAGCAAGGTCGGACCCCTGCGGAAGACTGCGCCGCATGAGCAGGCGCAACCGAGAGAAGAGGGCGGCGAAACACAAGAACCGGCGCCGGACGCCCCCAAAGCAAGAGCACGCCGGCTTCGATGCCGGCCCGGACCGCGCGGCGCTGCTTGAAAGCCTCGTCGTGGCGTTGAGCGCGGCCGCTTCGTGTCCCGCCGACTACTTGCCGCGTCGTGCCACCGAACTGCTCGGCGAGTACCGGGGCTTCGCACGTGAGCTAGACGTGGCGGCTGACCTCGCGATGAACCAGGCCATCAGAGCGGCGTGGGAGCACGGCTGGCAACCGTCCGACTTGCACGAAGTCGCCCGTCGCCGGCTGAAGCCGGCCGAGGTGCGGTACCTCGACGAGGCCATCGTCGGAGAGTCTTGGCGGTACGCCGCTGCGACACTGCACCCGAAATGGCGAGCCGACATCGCCGGGCTCACAGGCAGCGTCGGGGGCGCAAGGACACAACCGCCACAGATGTGGCGGTGGGCGGCGTCGAACGCAACCGTTGTCGCGCGGTGTGGGCGGAGCGCCTCGGATTCGTCACCATCATCGGCAGCGAAACCGACCTCAACCTGGTCGAGCTGCTCACCACGTCGCTGCGCGTGCAAGCCAACGGAGCAATGCTCAGGGCCGGACGCGGCACCGGTGTGCAAGCACGGTCCAGGTCGTTTCGCCAGTCGTTTCTCGTCGCGTACGCCCAACGCATTGGCGAAAGGCTCGACAGCGCGAGCGCATCTGTCACCGCAGAGGTGAAGCGCGAGGGTCGACTGCTTCCCGTGCTGGCTGCTAACAGTCGGGCGACCGACGAACTCACGGAACGGCTCTTCCCGTCGACGGTGCCTCGCTCGGTGGCAGTGTCCAGCGGCGCCGGCTGGGGTGCCGGCCGCGTGGCGGCAGATATGGCAGTGCTCGACACACGCGATTCGATAGCGGGCTAGGTCGATCGGGCCCTGCGGCACGGTCCGCCTGCACCGCCCTCGACGACGCTCGTCGTGACCGTCTGCGCCGCTGGCATGGCGCCACGACCAAAGGCGTTCTGAGCGAACGAAAGACGCTAGACCTCCGCCGGGAACCAGAAGTCGAGCGTCTGCTCCACCCCGCCCCAGTCGATGCCCAGCCAGTCACCGAAGAAGGCTTCGATGTTGCCGAAGGCGCTGTAGAAGGACGCCACGAGTGAGTAGAACAGGCCCTCCCACCAGCCGCTGTCGATCAACCCGTGGGGCCACGCGTTGAGCCAGGCGCCGAACTGGTCGAAGTCGCCGGAGATGTTGATGTCGGTGAGCATGCCGTCGGTGGTCGCCGTGTGGTTGGCCACCTGATCGGGTGTGAGCCCCAGGTACATCATGTGTTCGTAGAAAATCCCCAACGCGGAGGTCGAGGTGGGGTCGGCGACCGGGTCGCCCGGGATCGTGTACACGGTGGTGGTGAACGCGTCGGTCGGGGTCTGGACGCCGGACAGCAGAGCGGTGTCGAAGAAGTCGCCGGAGGAACCGTCGAAATCGGGGATCTCGGTGCCGGAGCCCACCGGGTTGCCGATGAATACGAAGTGCAGTAGTGCCGGGTCGATGCCCTCGTGGGCCAGCTGGGCCATCGCGATCGAACCGGCCGTCGCACCCTGCGACCAGCCGAACACCCACAGCGGGTGATCGGCGTCGTAGGCGTCCGGGTTGGCGGCGAGCTGGGCGTGCACCTCCCGCACGATCTCCGCCGCTCCGACGAAGCTGCTGTGGCCCTGCTGAACCAGTGCGGGGGTGGACAGGAGTAGCAGCGGCGCGTCACATCCCGCGGATCCGACCACGCAGGCTTCCGGGTCGTCACCGAGGTCGAAGCCCAGCGGCCGCAGGTAGAGATCCGCCGCGGTTTCGGCGAAGGTCGCCGACGGCGTCGACAAGATCGTCGGACCGACGAAGATCGCCGTGTCGGCCAGCAGGCTCACGTCGACGTGGGTGGCGTGAACCACCGGTGCGGCGAGCACCCCGCCGGCCACGGTGCTGGCCACCGCGAGCGGCGCCAAGGCCTTGGTCAGCGTCACGGGGTGCCCCTTCAGCACTAGCTAAAAATCACGAGAGTAAAGCCAAAGCTAAACCTGAGGGCGATCATGGCAGGGGCGCCCGGCGCGAGTCAATGGACCGCTTTAGGTCGTCGGGAACCAGTAGTCCAGGGTTTCCTCGACCCCGCCCCAGTCCAGGCCCATCCAGTCGCCGAAGAAGCCCTCGATGTTGCCGAAGGCGCTGTAGACAAACGCCACAGCCGAGTAGAACAGGCCTTCCCACCAGCTGCTGTCGGCCAGCCCGTGGCCCCACGCGTTGAGCCAGGCGCCGAACTGGTCGAAATCCGTAGAGATGTTGATGGTGGTGAGCATGTCGTCGGTGGTGGCGGTGTGGTTGGCCACCTGATCGGGGGTGAGCCCCAGATACATCATGTGCTCGTAGAAATCGCCGTACGGCGAGGTGGAGGTGTGGTCGGCGTTGGGGTCACCGGGGATGGTGTAGATCGTGGTCGGGAATGCGTCGCTGGGGGTCTCCTTGCCGTACAGCATCCAGGTGTCGGAGAAGTTGGTGTGCGCCGAGCCGTCGTCCTCGATATTGGGATATTTGCCGTCCGGAGCGGTCGGGTCGCCGATGAATACGAAGTGCAGCAGCGCCGGGTCGACGCCGTCGTGGGCCAGTTGCGCCATCGCGATCGAGCCGGCCGTGGCGCCCTGCGAGTAGCCGAAAATCCACAGCGGGTGCTCGGCGTCGTAGGCGTCCGGGTTGGCGGCGAGCTCGGCCTGTACCGCCCGCACGATCTCGGCTGCACCGAAATAGCTGCTGTGGCCGACCTGGATGAGGGCGGGGGTGGTCAGCAGCTGCAGCGGCGCGTCACATCCCGCGGACCCGACCAGGCACGAGGCAGGGTTATCGCCGACGTCGAAGCCCAGCGGCCGCAGGAAGAGGTCCGCCGCGGTCTGAGCGAAGGTCGCCGACGGTGTCGACAAGACCGTCGGACCGACGAAGATCGCGGTGTCGGCCAGCAGGTCGACGTCGACGTGCAGGTCGACGCTGGCGTGCGCGGCGTGCACCACCGGTGCGGCAAGCACACCGCCGGCGACGGCGCCGACGATCGCGATCGGTGCGACGAGGTTGGTCAGCATCACTGCGCGGCTCCCATTCGTTGAGGCTTCGCCACCACCGGGGGTTCTTCGGCGTTTCTTTACTAGCTCATACAGACACCTTAGGGTGCTCGGCATGAACGCAACCAAGGTTTTCGCGCCGCTCGCTGCCGCGAGCGTGATCGCGGCCGGCGTCGTCGGAACCCCCGTCGTCCAAACGGCGCACGCGTACCAAGTAGCCCTGCTGTCGGACACTGCGATCTTCGTCGGCGGGACCATGTTGACCACGCCGTCGGCGGCCTTCGCTCAGACCGCGGCCGACCTGTTCCTGCAGCCGCTGGGTTTCGACGCCGGCGACGACGCGACGGTGTGCGTGATCGGCTCCGCCGGCTGCGATTCCGCGCTGCAGGTGCTGACCACCCCGCAACTCATCCTGCAGGGGCACAGCAGTTTCGCCGGGGCGGCACTGATCGTCCAGGCGGTGGAGGCCGAATTTGCCGCCAACCCCGGCGCCTACGACGCCGAGCACCCGCTGTGGATCTTCGGCTACTCGCAGGGCGCCACGGCCGGCTCGATCGCGATGGCCCAGTTGGCCCATGACGGTGTCATCCCGTCGGGGGCGTTGCACTTCGTTTTCATCGGTGATCCGTCCAGTACGACCGGCGTGTGGTCGGATCCCTCCGGCGCCACCGACACCTCCGACCTTTACCCCCTGCTGAACGGTTTCCATACCCCCAACGACGCCTTCACCACCACCATTTACGAGTTCCCCGGTGACCCCGTTGCCGACTACGTGTCGAACTCCATGCTCGGCTTGCTCTGGGAGCACGTCATGTACTTGGGCCTCACGCCGGAAGAGGTCGCCAACCACACCCTCAGCACCGACGGGTTGATCACCAACATCGACCTCTCCGGTGACATCGACGAGTTCAGCACCTGGATCAGTGCGCTGACAAGCGGCGGGCTGATCGAAAGTGGTGTGTTCGTGGGACTGTTCAACTCGATCGTGGAGATGATCTACAACGCCTTCGGCAAGATCGAGGAGTTCTTCACCGACTGGATGGGCATCGACTGGGGCGGTGTCGAGGACACCCTCGACTACTGGTTCCCGCTGGTCTAGCGCGGTTACCGCGCGCCCGACGGCATCGGCCGAAACACCTGCAACGCGCGGTAGCACGCGGTGAATTCGGCTTCCTCGCAAGCGGTGTCGACCTCTCCGTCGTGAGCGATCGGTACCGGTCCGTCGACCGCGGTGAATCGGAATTGCGGTACCCGCAGCTCGTGGTAGAGCCGACTGCGCTGCAGTCGACCGGTCAGCAGCGCCGCCAGGATCCGCAGCGTGGACCACGGCCGGCCGGTTTCCAGGATCCGCACGTCCAACAGCCCGTCGTCCATCCGGTGCCGCACGGCCGGCGCGAAGCCGTCGGGCTGATACGCCGAGTTGCCGAGGAAGAACAGCGACGTCTGCAGTGTCTTGTTGTCGTAGGCGATGCGCACCGGCTGTTCGCGCCGCAGTGTCATCAGCATGGCGTAGGCGCTGGCGACGGGCTTACCGAGCTTGCCCTGCAACCGTTCTCGGCGACGAACAAACGTCGGGTAGGCGCCGATGCTCACCGTGTTGATCACCGTGGTCTCGGAGTTGAACCGCACCACGTCCACCCGCGACAGGCTGCCGTCGGCGACGGCCCGGATGGCCTTCGCGGTGGTGTCGCAGCCGATGTCCTTGGCGAAGTGGTTCAGGGTGCCACCCGGAAACACCGCCAGCGGCAGGTCGCGTTCCACCGCCACGTGCGCCGCGGTCGCGACCGATCCGTCGCCGCCGGCGATCGCCAGCACCTCAGCGGAATCGGCGGCGCGGCGCAACGACTCCGCCAGGTCGTCGTCGGGGCCGAGCTCGACGAGGGTGACGGCAGGCAGGGCTTTGCGCACCTGGGCGGCGACCTCGCCCGCCCGCCCGGCGCCGGAATCCGGATTGACCACCAACGTCACCCCGGCGCCGTCGGGGCGTGTGGGGGAGGGGAGTCGCAGCGCAGCGGCGTGCGGCGTCGGCGGGGAGGCAATCGGCGGCACCAGCTTCGCCCCGACCACCGCGACCGACGCGCCGATGCCCAACCCGGCCAGCACATCCCCGGGATAGTGGACGCCGGTGGCGATCCGGGACAGGCCGACCAGGCCGGCCAGCCCGGCGATGGGCAGGCCCAGCAGGGGGTTCTCCAGGCCGACCCCGGTGGCGAACGCCGCCGCGCTCGCGGAGTGACCGGAGGGCAGCGAATTCGACAACGGTAGGCGGCGGGCACGACGCAGCAGGGGCACCAGCGCGATGTTGGGGCGCGCGCGATGCCGGATCCGTTTGACCACTTGGTTGGTCACCAGGCTGGTCAGCGCCAGGCTGGCCACCCCGCGGGCGGCGGCGCGCTGGGTGGCCGGGCCGCCGGTGACGGCCATGGCGGCCGCGAGAGCCAGCCACAGTTTGGAGTGGTCGGCGGCGCGGGTGAGTACCGGCATGGTGGTGTCGAGCAGTCGGCTGGGCGACTGTGCGATCGCCTCGAACACCTCGGCGTCGAGCTTGCCGAGGCCTTCGGTGATCTGACGCAGACCGGAACGTCGGCGCGGCAAGGGCGCCATCGGCAGCTGACCCACGGCAGTATTCCTCCGTCCAGCGGCGCCGCCGCTGGCGCCGTACCGCAGCTCTATACCCGTTTGACGGTGGGGAGACTCCCCGCCACCGCGGTCCATGAGAAACTCTCATGGTTTTCTCCGGTTCGTGCGCAGGGCCCCTCGGCGCGAGCGCTCACAGCACCGGTGATCGAGAGGAACCGACTGTGAACGAGCGACCTGGCGCAGTACTGGAGCAGCAGACCGGGGCGGGCGCCGGCCCGGGCCTGGGGTGGCGGCCCACCACCGCGCCGGCCGCGTTCGCCCCGGACGACATCGCCGACATCATCGGCTACCTGCGCCACCCCGTTCATGTGGTGCGCGAAACGGCCACCGGAATGCTGGGCCTGGCCCTGGGCGGCGAGTTGGTCGGCGCCGGGGAATCGGAATTGTCCCTGGTGGGAACGCTGCCCCCGATCTACCCCGAATGGCTGGGGGACCGCGAGTTCTGCGAGGCACACGGCGTCCGCTTCCCCTATGTCACCGGAGCGATGGCCAACGGCATCGCGACACCGGCGCTCGTCATCGCGATGGCCGAGGCCGGGATGATGGGCTTCTTCGGTGCGGGCGGGCTGTCCTATGACGCGGTGGAGCGGGGGCTGGACGAGATCCAGACCGCGTTGGCCGGCCGGCCCGGGCTCGCCTGGGGAGCCAACCTGATCCACTCGCCCAACGAGGTCTCCCTGGAGACGCGCGTCGCCGAGCTGTTCATCGCGCGCGGTGTTCCCGTCGTCGAGGCCTCGGCATTCATGAAGCTGACGCCCGCGGTGGTGCACTACGCGCTGTCGGGCCTGGACACCGATCCGGCCGGCAACATCGTGCGCCGCAACCACGTGATGGCCAAGGTGTCGCGGCCCGAGGTGGCGCGCATGTTCATCGAGCCGGCGCCGGCGGCGTTGGTGTCGGCCCTGGTGGCGGCCGGAAAGCTGACCGAGCGTGAAGCCGAGCTGTCTCGCTACGTGCCGGTGGCCGAGGACATCACCGTCGAATCCGACAGCGGTGGACACACCGATAACCGGCCGCTGCCGGCGCTGTTCTCCGAAATCGCCATGCTGCGCGACTCGCTGGCCCAGCAGCACGCGTTGAACTGCCGGGTGCGGGTGGGCGCGGCGGGTGGTCTCGGCGCCCCGCAGGCGGTCGCCGGCGCCTTCGCGATGGGCGCGGCCTACGTGCTGACCGGGTCGGTCAACCAGGCCTGCGTGGAGTCGGGGCTTTCGGCGCCCGGGCGCGCCATGCTGGCCACCGCCGGGATCGCGGACGTGATGATGGCCCCCGCCTCGGACATGTTCGAAATGGGCGTCAACCTGCAGGTCCTCAAGCGGGGAACGATGTTCGCCCCCCGCGGCAAGAAGCTCTACGAGTGGTACGCGGGCAACCCCGACCTGGCCAGCGTGGTCGCCAAGCACGGCCCCGAGCTGGAAAAGATCCTGGGCACCACCGTCGCCGAGGTGTGGGCGGACACCCAGCGGTACTGGCAACAGCGTGACCCGGCGGTGCTCGAGCTGGCCTCGCGGGATCCGAAGTACCAGATGGCACTGGTGTTCCGGTGGTATCTGGGGCAGTCGAGCCGGTGGGCCATCAGCGGCGTTCCGGAGCGTGTGCTGGACTACCAGATCTGGTGCGGCCCGGCCATGGGCGCGTACAACAGCTGGGTGGCCGGCAGCCACCTGGAGCCGTGCGAGAACCGCCAGGCCGTCCAGGTGGCACTTAACTTGCTCGAAGGTGCGGCGCAGGTGACCCGCGCCAGCGCGGCCCGCTCCTGCGGGGTGCCCGTTCCGGCCAAAGCATTCGCCTACAGCCCGCGGCCGCTGGCTGTCTGACGCGGTCGTCAAATGCGCTGACGGGGCATGTTCTGGCTGTTCAGCGGCTCCCCGCCGTAACATTTCGGCGGACGACTGTAATGCATGCGGGAGTCTGGGCCGGGCATCTCGCCGTGTGATGGCTGCAACACTCTGATATGGTCCCGGCAGCGTCTGGCCATCGGGATGATCAGCGGACCCCCAGCTGCGATTAAACGTCTCTGATGGCAAAACTTAGGCATTCGATGCTTTGCGTCAAGGCCGCTCTTAAGGAGACCTGTGGTAGCCAAACATCCACCTGTCGCAGTGGTCGGCGTCAGCGCACTGTTTCCCGGGTCCCCGGAAGCCGAGCGATTCTGGCGCAACATCGTCGAGGGTGCCGACCTGTTCTCCGACGTACCGGAGTCGCACTGGCGGATCGACGACTACTACGACGCAGATCCTCGCACGCCTGACAAGGTATACGCCCGCCGCGGGGGGTTCTTGCCCGCCATCGACTTCTCGCCGATGGATTTCGGCATTCCGCCGAACGTGGTGCCCGCGACCGACACCGCCCAGTTGTTGGCGTTGCGGGTCGCGCAGCAAGTGCTGGAGGACTACGCCGGCGGCGACATCTCCGGCATCGATCGCGAACGAGTCAGCGTGGTGCTGGGCTCGTCCGGCGGCACCGAGATGTCGGGCTACATGAGCGGTCGCCTGCACCGGCCGATCTGGGAACGCGGCCTGCGCGCCGCCGGCCTCTCCGACTCAGAGCTGGCCGCATTCAGCGAACGCGTGGCGTCGGGCTACACCCCCTGGCAGGAGAACACCTTCCCGGGCCTGCTCGGCAACGTCATCGCCGGACGTATCGCCAACCGTTTCGATCTCGGCGGAACGAACTGCGTCGTCGACGCCGCGTGCGCCAGTTCGCTGGCCGCGATCGAGATCGCGCTGCACGAGCTGTACCTGCGCGAGGCCGACATGGTGATCGCCGGCGGCGTCGACGCCTTCAACGACATCTTCATGTTCATGTGCTTCGCCAAGGTCACCGCACTGTCGCGCACCGGCGACTGCCGGCCGTTCTCCGACCAGTCGGACGGCACCATGCTGGGTGAGGGCCTGTCGATGCTGGCCCTCAAGCGCCTCGACGACGCGGAGCGTGACGGCGACCGGATCTACGCTGTGATCCGCGGCATCGGCACGTCCTCGGACGGACGGGCCAAGAGCATCTACGCCCCCAGCCCGGATGGTCAGGCCAAGGCCCTGCGCCGCGCCTACGAGGCCGCCGGCTACGGACCGGAAACGGTCGGACTCGTCGAAGCCCACGGCACCGGCACCAAGGCCGGCGACGTCGCCGAGTTCACCGCCCTGCGCCGGGTATTCGACGAGTCGGGTCGGGCGGACCGCCAATGGTGCGCCGTCGGGTCGGTCAAGTCCCAGGTGGGGCACACCAAGGGAGCCGCCGGAGCCTGCGGCCTGTTCAAGACCGTGATGGCACTGCACCACAAGGTCCTCCCGCCGACCATCAAGATCGACCGGCCCAACCCCGGGCTGGAGATCGAATCGTCGCCGTTCTACCTGTCGACGCAGACCAAGCCGTGGATCGCCGACCAGAACGTGCCGCGGCGGGCGTCGGTCAGCGCGTTCGGCTTCGGTGGTACGAACTTCCACATCACGCTCGAGGAGTACGCCGGCGCCGGCAAGCACGCACCGCGCTACCGTTCCTGGGACTCCGAGCTGGTGGTCCTCGGCGCGGACTCCGCCGCGGCGCTGGCTGCGCAGGCGGGGGAGCTGGCCGCCTCGCTGGTCGACTCGCCGGACATGCTGAGCTACCTCGCACGCAGCACCCAATCGGCGTATGACGCCAGCCAACCGCACCGCCTCGCCGTCGTCGCCAACGGTGTCGAGAGCCTGCGCGCGATGCTCGGGGAAGCTGCGGCGAAGCTTCAAACACCCAGCGGGGAGACGTCATTCAGCTCGCCCAAGGGCTACTACTACTCCTGCCGGCAGGCCGGCCCGGTCGCACTGCTGTTTCCCGGGCAGGGCAGTCAGTACGTCGGCATGGGTGCCGACATCCCGCAACTCTACGAACCGGCTTTGGCGCCTTGGGAACTCGCGCGGGCCGGCCTGCTCAACGCAGACCGAGACCTGCACGAGGTGGTCTGGCCCAAGACGGCGTTCACCGAGGAAGACCGCGCGGCTCAGGCCGCCGAGCTGACCAAGACCGAATGGGCGCAGCCGGGTATCGGCGCGCACAGCTTGAGCCTGCTGTCCGTCGTCCGCTCGCTGGGCATCGCGCCGGTCGCCGTCGGCGGTCACAGCTTCGGTGAAGTAAGCGCGCTGTGCGCCGCCGGAGTGATCAGTGACGACGTCGCGCTGCTCATCGCCCGGGCACGCGGTGCGCTGATGGCCCAGGCCGCCGCCAGCAGCGACGGAGCGATGTGCGCGGTGACCGCCCCCGCCGAGCAGGTCAGCAGACTTCTCGGCGAGTGGGGTTTGTCGGTGGTCATCGCGAACCACAATGCCCCCAACCAGGTCGTGCTCTCGGGCGACAGCGCGGCGATCGCCGATGCCGCGCAGCGCTTCAGCGCAGCGGGCATGAACGCCCGGCTCCTCGACGTCGCCACCGCCTTCCACTCCGAGATCGTCAGCTCGGCGGCGGCCCCGTTCGCGGCGTACCTGGCGGGCATCCCGTTCGGTGTGCCGCAGGTGCCGGTGTACGCCAACGCAACAGCGCAGCCGTACGTCGGCAGCGCTGACCAGATGCAGGTCACGCTGGCCAACCAGATCGCTCAGCCGGTGCGCTTCGTCGAGCAGATTCAGGCGATGTGGTCCGCCGGCGCCCGAACCTTCGTCGAAGTCGGCCCCGGCAGCGTGCTCACCAACCTCGTCGGCAAATGCCTGGCCGGCCAGGACCACTTCGCGGTCTCCCTGGATGCCAAGGGCAGGAATGGGATTCGATCGCTGTGGATGGGGCTGGCGCAGCTCGTCGCCGCCGGCGTCCCGATGAACTTCGAAGGCCTGTGGGCGGACTACCGCCACGGCGACGATCCACGCACCCGCCCGGCGCCCAAGCTGACGATGAAGCTCACCGGCACCAACTTCGGCCGGCCCGACATCAACGACGAGCCGGTGTCCCGGCCCGCTGAGAAGTCCGAAAAGTCTGTGAAATCCACCCCCCGCAGTGACCACAACGGACACGCGACCGTATCGGAGCCCACCATGACAGCTGATCCATTCGTTCCCGCCGCGAACGGGTTGCCGGCACATGTCCCGACGCACGTCCCGGTGCCGGTTCAGGCCGCCCCGGTTCCGATGGTCACCACGCCGCTGATGTCCGGGCCCGGAGCCGAGATGGTGACGCACATGGTCGGCGCGCTGGGCAGCATGCAGCAGACCATCGCCCACCTGCAGGGCCTGCTGCAGACCCTGGTTTCCAGCACCGGCCTGACCCCGATGCCGGTCACTCAGCTGGCTTTCCCCGCCGCAGCCACGGTGGCGCCGACTCAGCCGGTCGCTCCGTATGGCGTCGCGACCCCGCCCGCTCCGCCGGTGGCCGCTCCGCCGCCCGCGCCGCCGGCGGCTCCCGTTGCCCACGTCAGCGCCCCGCCCGCACCTGTGCCTGCCGCACCTGCGCCGGTGGCCGCTCCTGCTGCGGTCGCGACCATGCCGGCGCCGCCTGCGCCAGCGCCTGTTGCGGCCGCCCCCGCTCCGGTGGTTGTCGCGCCCGCGCCGGCTGCGCCGGTGGCCGCACCGGTGGCCGCACCGGTTTCGGCCGCGCCGGCGGTGGGTGTGGATTTGGTCGGGGACATGTTGGCGGTGGTTGCCGAGAAGACTGGTTATCCGGTGGAGATGCTGGATTTGTCGATGGCGCTTGAGGCGGATCTGGGGATCGATTCGATTAAGCGGGTTGAGATTTTGTCGGCGGTGCAGGATCGGGTTCCGTCGTTGCCGGAGGTGGACACGGCGACGATGGCGGCGTTGGTGACGTTGCAGGAGATCGTCGACTATCTGCAGTCGCTGCTGGGTCCGGCGGCTGCGCCTGTTGTGGCCGCGCCGGCCCCGGCTCCGGTGGTTGTCGCGTCTGCGCCGGTCGCGCCGGCGGTGGGTGTGGATTTGGTCGGGGACATGTTGGCGGTGGTTGCCGAGAAGACTGGTTATCCGGTGGAGATGCTGGATTTGTCGATGGCGCTTGAGGCGGATCTGGGGATCGATTCGATTAAGCGGGTTGAGATTTTGTCGGCGGTGCAGGATCGGGTTCCGTCGTTGCCGGAGGTGGACACGGCGACGATGGCGGCGTTGGTGACGTTGCAGGAGATCGTCGACTACCTGCAATCACTGATAGGTTCACCACCACCGGATTTGGTGGCGCCCAACGGATTATCGGCAGGTGATCGCGCCCCTTTTGAGTTAACCGGAGCGGAGGTGGCGCGCTACGCGGTACGCGCCACCGCCGCTCCGGTGAGCGGGATGGGCATGCCCGGCCTGTATGCCGCCAAGACCGTCGAGATCGTGACGGCCGAGGCAGCCGAGGACGGGCTGACGGAGACGGCCGAGGCCCTGGCCGCAGTTCTGCGCACCCACGGCATTCGCGCGGTGATCGTGGCCAAACCCAGCGCCGACGCCGAGGCGGTCATCCATCTCGGCGGACTGCGGCCAATCGCCACTCGTGCCGAGGCGCTTGCCCTCAATCGGGTCCTGTTCGCCGACGCGCACTGCGTCGCAGCGCAGTTCGCAGAGCGCGGCGGTGTCTTCGTCACCGTTCAAGACACTGGCGGTACGTTCGGTCTGCTCTCCGATCCCGGCCTGCGGGCCTGGTCGGGCGGGATCGGCGCACTGGCTAAGACCGCCGCGCAGGAGTGGACCAGCGCGCAGGTCAAGGCGATCGACATCGCCGTGGGCCACCGTTCCCCGCTCGTCATCGCCGAGCAGATCGCCGACGAGGTCCTGGCCGGTGGAGTGGAACTCGAAGTGGGCCTGGGTAGCTCACACGGACGGACCACGGTCGTCGCGGACGCGCAGCAGGTGACCGCCCGCACGCACCGCATCGGTCCGCAAGACGTGATCGTGGTCTCGGGTGGCGCTCGCGGGGTGACCGCCGGTTCGGTGATCGCCCTGGCGCAGCAGACCCAGGCCGCTTTCGTGTTGATCGGGCGCACCGAACTCACCGACGAGCCGCCGGAGGCGCAGGGGCTGACCACAGATGCGGAGCTCAAGCGGGCGCTGCTCGCCAGCGCTGCGGCTCAAGGGCTCAAGGTCACCCCGAAGCAGCTGGAGCAGCAGGCGCAGCGCATCCTGGCCGACCGCGAGGTGCGGGCCAGCCTGGCCGCGCTGACGGCGGCCGGTTCCCGGGTCCGCTACGCCGCCGCCGATGTCCGGGACGCCGCGCAGCTGAGTGCGCTGCTGGACAGCGTGCGAAGCGAGCTCGGTCCCATCACCGGCCTGGTGCACGGTGCCGGCGTGCTGGCCGATGCGCCACTGCACAAGAAAACCCTCGACGGGTTCGACCGGGTCTTCGAGACCAAGGTCGGCGGCGCCTGCGCGCTGCTGGATGCGACGGCCAACGATGCGCTCAAGGTGATCTGCCTGTTCTCGTCGGTGGCCGCGCGCAGCGGAAACGTCGGTCAAAGCGACTACGCCATGGCCAACGAAATCCTCAACAAGGTGGCCCTGGCAGAACAGGCTCGTCGCGGCCCGTCCTGTTTGGTGCGGGCGTTGGGTTGGGGCCCTTGGGATTCCGGAATGGTAACGCCGGGCCTCAAAGCGATGTTCGAGTCCCGTGGCATCTCGTTGATCCCGCTCGCCGACGGCGCGCGTGCGTTCGTCGCCGAGGTCCTCGACGGCGAGACCGGCAGTTCCGAGGTGACCCTGGGCGACGGTGTGCTGGCTGGGCTGCCCACGCATCCGATACCGCCGGAGGGCCGGGTCGCGCGGGTGCTCGCTCACGTGGCGCAGCAGCCCTACCTGCTGGACCACCGGGTCCAGGGCAATGTCGTGTTGCCCGTCGTGCAGGCGCTCGAATGGTTCATCCGGATGGCCGAGGCGTGCCGGCCCGGCTACCACGTGGATCGGGTGCTCGACCTCAGAGTGTTGCGTGGCGTGACGCTCTACGAGTTCGAAAGGCACGGCAACCCCCTGCTGGTGCGTTGCGTGCCCGTCGAGGATCGGCCCGAGCTGTTGACGTTGACGCTCTCCGACATCGAGGACTCGACCGCGTACTACTCGGCCAAACTCGAGATGCGTTCGGGCGCAGCCGTCGTCCCGAGCGCCCCGGCGTCGACACCAGGCAACCGCAGGCTGGACCGCGAAGCCTGCTACACCGGTGGGGCACTGTTTCACGGAGCGGCATTCCAGGTGCTCGACAGCATGGATTGCGCCGAGACAACCGCGACGGCACAGCTGTCCGGATTGACGTCCGTGGGCTGGGTGGGGGAGGGCTGGGCGACGGACCCCGCCGCCGTCGACGGATGCCTTCAGGCGGCACTGGTCTGGAGCTACGAGCTGCTCGGCCGCAATGTCCTGCCGCTGCGGGTGGGCGAGATCGTGCGCTACCGATCCGGTGCGCTCAGCGCCGGCCTGCGGTGCGTCCTCACCGGCGGGGACGCGAAGACCAGCCGCGCCGTCTGCGACCTCGATCTGATCGACGCCGACAACCAGCTGGTGCTCAGTCTCAGACGACTCGAGTTGTATCCGTACGGCGGCTGATTCGAAGTGAAGTTTGATCCCATCGCGATCGTCGGGCAGGGCTGTGTCCTGCCCGGGGGACTGAATGCGGGTGAGCTCTGGACAACCGTGCACGACGGCCGCGACGTGCTGGGCTCGGCCGGCCCGGACTACTGGGGCGTATCGCCGGCTCGTGTCCGGTGTGCCCCGGCGGACGTACCCGAACTCGACCGCACCTGGTCGGATCGCGGCGGCTATGTCCGCGGCTTCGATGACGTGTTCAACCCCCGCGGACTGCTTCTCGACGCTGACGTTCTCGCCGGGCTCGACCCGCTCTACCGGTGGGGCATCGAGGCGGCCAGACAAGCCCTGGTCAGTGCGGGATGGCGCGCGGGTGAAGTCCCGGGTTCCGCCGGGATAGTCCTGGGCAACCTGAGCTACCCGACAAAGAAGATGACCGATCTCGCCGAAACGGTCTGGCGAGGACAACAACCCGGCGTCGAGTCTGGGGTGGACTGGCGCAATCGCTTCATGTCCGGGCTGCCGGCACATCTGATCGCACAGGCACTGGGCTTGACGGGCGGAGCCGCGGCCCTCGACGCTGCCTGCGCTTCATCGCTGTATGCCATCAAGCTGGCCTGCGATCGGCTGCACGACCGCACCGCGGACATCATGTTCGCCGGTGGCGTCAACGGCGCCAGTGACCTGCTGCTGCATATCGGCTTCACCGCCTTACAGGCGCTCAGCCGAACGGGCCGGTCGCGGCCGTTCCACAACGGCGCCGACGGGCTGGTCCCCGCCGAAGGCGCGGCCATCCTGGCGCTGCGGCGGCTTGACGACGCGATCGCCGACGGCGACGCCATCCTGGGCGTGATCCGGGGTGTCGGCCTGAGCAACGACGGTCGGGGACACGGATTCCTGGTGCCCTCCCAGGACGGCCAAGAACGCGCAATGCGTCTGGCCTACCAGATGGCCGGACTCGAGCCGCGCGACGTCTCGCTCATCGAATGCCACGCCACCGGGACATCGCGCGGCGACCTGACCGAACTGATGAGCATGGCGCGCATTTTCACCGGCATGTCCGACGTGCCCATCGGATCGCTGAAATCCAATCTGGGCCATTCGATCACGGCGTCCGGCGCTGCGGGTGCCATCAAAGTGCTCGCAGCGATGCGGGCCGGGGTACGTCCCCCGACCCTGCATGCCGATGATCCGCTGCCCTTCCTCGCCGACTCGCCGTTCCGGCTGCTCACCGATGCCGAGCCGTGGGACAGCGACGGTCCGCGCCGCGCCGCGGTCAACAATTTCGGCTTCGGCGGCAACAACGCCCACCTGCTGCTCGAAGAATGGGTCGAAGGGAGCGGTCCAACGCCGGCTCCCCCGGCTGCCGCGCCCCGGCCCGAGCAGGAGGTCGCGATCGTCGGCCTGAGCCTGCTGGTCGGCGACGGACACGGAACCGCCTCCGTCGCTGAGCACTTGACGACGTGTCAGCCGATACCCACCGGCACGGGCGACGGAATCCGCGGCGCACGCATGGGTGAGGTCTGTCTGGATCTAACCAAAACCCGTTTCCCGCCAGCCGATCTCAAACAGACTCAGCCCCAACAGCTGGCCCTGCTCGGTGCGGCTCTCAACATCGGCGAGTTGATCAAGAGCCTGCCGCCGGACACCACCAGCGTCGTCGTCGGAATGGGCTGCGACGCCGAAGTCAACCGATTCGGGCTGCGCTGGCGGTTGGCCGACGAATTCGATGACCCCGAGCAGCTCGCCGCGGCTCGGGACGGCGTCGTTGCGGGGTGGACCGCAGCGGGCGTCGTGGGCGCCATGCCCAACATTGTGGCGAATCGTCTCAACAGCCAATTCGATTTACGGGGGCCGAGTTTCACGGTGTCCCGGGAACAGCTCTCAGGCACCACGGCCCTCGAGATGGCCGCGCGGGCGTTGCGGCGCGGAGAGGTCGACGCGGCCGTGGTGGGCGCGGTGGATCTCAGCTGCGAACCCGTGCACCAGGCAGCGGCTCGTGCACTACTGCCCGCCGACGAGCAGGTACCCGCCGACGCGGCCGTCGTTCTCGTGCTCAAGCGCGCCGCCGATGCGCGCCGCGACGGTGACCCGGTGTACGCGACCCTGCTTCCCGATCAATCGGTGGACGCCGAATGTCTGCACCTGGGCACCGTTCCCGGTGCGGTGAACCTCTCGGCCCTGCTGGGTCACGCGCACGCCGCCTCGGGACTGTTGCATGTGGCCGCCGGCGTGCTCTACGGAGCCCTCGGTGTGTGGCCCGACGGCGAGCCCTGGACCTCCGAGCAACGGCGCGTCGCCGTCGAGCTCACCGGAATGGCCGATCAGCGACAACACATCACGCTGGTGTCGTCGGCAACCGGGCCCGAGGCCACGACATTGATGGCGCCGGCAGCGGCCAACGCTGCCGGGAAACCCATCCACCTCAACTTTCCCGCGCACCTGCCCGCGGTCCAACTTCCACCACGCGTTCCGGCCCCAGGAACCAACCCCCCTCACCAACTGGAGCAATTCATGCCGACACAACTCCCGATGCCTCCGGCTCTGGCAACGGTCGCGGAGTCGCTGGCCCGGCTGCCGTTGGGTGTGGCCGCGGCTACGCCGCCGCCGGAGCCGCAGCCCGCCGCAGCGGCCGCGCCGACTCCCGCCACCGTCACCATGCCCGCGGGCGCCAGCCGGGCAATCCAGCCCGCCAAGCCGGTCGACAAGGTGGTCCCGACGCCGACGGTCAAGCGCGAGCCGGTCGGACTCAAGCTCGACAAAGACGGACTGCTCGTGCACTCCTCGGGGAACATCTCCGAGATCTTCGGCCCGGCGTTCGCCGAGCAGGACCAGTACGCACGACAGGTCCGGATGCCCGAACCGCCACTGCTGCTGGCAGATCGGCTGCTGGGCATCGACGCGGAGCCCGCCCGCAACGGCACCGGAACGCTCTGGACCGAAACCGATGTCACCGCCGACTCCTGGTGGCTACAGCAGGGCCGGATGCCCGCCGGAATCATGATCGAAAGCGGGCAGGCCGACCTGATGCTCATCTCCTGGATGGGCGCGGATCTGCTCAACAAGGGCGAGCGGGTCTACCGGCTGCTCGGCTGCGAGGTGACCTACCTGGGCGGCCTGCCCGAGATCGGCGACACCCTGCGCTTCGACATCCATGTGGACGGCCACGCCCGGCAAGGTGACGTTCGGCTCTTCTTCTTCCACTACGACTGCACGATCGACGGTGTCGAGCGGATGTCGATGCGCAACGGCCAAGCCGGTTTCTTCACCGACGAGGAGTTGGCGGCCTCCGGCGGAATCCTGTGGCGCCCTGAGGATCACACCGTCAGCGGACCGATGGAGCAGACGCCCGCCCAGACGTCGCGTAGCTCGCTGCAGCGTGCCGATCTGGAGGCGATGGCGTCCGGCGAGATCTGGCGCACGTTCGGCGAGGGTTTTGAGCGCGCAGGCAGCCACACCCGCACCCCCAGCATCCACGCCGGCGACATGCTCTTCGTCGACGAAGTCACCGATCTGGACTTCACCGGTGGACCGTGGGGCCGCGGGTATCTGCGGGCCGTCGCGCCCGTCACGCCGGAGAACTGTTTCTTCGCCGGTCATTTCAAGAACGACCCGTGCATGCCCGGCACGCTGATGTACGAGGCGACCATGCAGACCATGGCGATCTACATGACCGCCCTGGGCATGACCCTCGACTGCGACGGCTGGCGCTTCGAACCCGTTCCCTTCGAGACCTACAAGCTGCGCTGCCGGGGTCAGGTCACGCCGCAGTCCCGGGAGGTCGTCTACGAAGTCTTCGTTCGCGAGGTGATCGCCGGACCCGAGCCGACCCTGTTCGCCGACCTGCTGTGCACCGTCGACGGGCTGCCCGCCTTCCACTGTGAGCGGATGGGCCTGAAACTGACACCGGGATGGCCGATGGACTCCGGCGCGAAGGAGCTCGAAGGCTACGTCGAGCCCAAACCGGTCGCCGAAGTCAACGGGTTCCGCTACGACTACCAGGCGATGCTCGCCAGCGCGATCGCCAAGCCGTCCATGGCGTTCGGGCCGCTGTTCGAGAAGTTCGACTCGCCCCGCAAGGCGGCCCGGCTGCCCGGCCCGCCGTATCACTTCATGTCGCGGGTCACCGAACTGGTCGGCGAGACCGGCGTGATGAAGGCCGGCGCCGAGGTCGTCGTGGAGTACGACGTCCCCGCCGACGCCTGGTATTTCGCCGAGAACGGCGCCGCCAACGGGCACGAGACGATGCCCAACGCGGTGCTCATGGAGGTCGCCCTGCAGCCCTGCGGTTGGCTGGCCAGCTACGTCGGTTGCCCGCTGGACGGTGAGGCGGACCTGTTCTTCCGCAACCTGGACGGGACCGGGACCCAGCACCGCGAGGTCACTCCGGCGACCGGAACGTTGCGAATCCACGTGAAGCTGAAGAGCCTGGCCAAAGCCGCGGGCACCATCATCGTCGGCTTCGACGGGGAGATCACCGCCGACGACGGACCGGTCTACACCTTCGACACCGTGTTCGGCTACTTCAAACGCGAAGCGCTGCAGAACCAAGTTGGGCTCCCGGTCAGCGACGAACAACGTGCCGCACTGGCGCAGGCCTGCGAGGCCCCGGTGGTCGACTTGACCACCCAACCGGCCGAGTTCTTCGGCGCGGGTGCACGGTTGGCGGACCCGATGCTGCTGATGGTCGACCGGATCACCGGCCGCTGGCCCACCGGCGGCGCCGCCGGACTGGGACAGTGGCGCGGCGTCAAAGACGTCAACCCCGGCGAGTGGTACTTCAAAGCGCACTTCTTCCAGGACCCGGTCCAACCGGGATCCCTGGGCATCGAGATGCTGTTGCAGGTCCTGCAATTCGGGATGCTCGACCTCGGACTCGGCAAGGAAGCCGGCCCGTCCGCACGCTTCGAGCCGGCCGCCCTGCACGACGCCATGACCTGGCGGTATCGCGGCCAGATCATCCCCACCAACAAGCAGATCACGGCGCAGGTGGAGATCACCCGGATCGTCCGCGAGGACGCCGGCGTCCTCGCGGTCGCCGAGGCATCGCTGTGGGTGGACAACAAGCGCATCTACACCGCGAGCAACCTGGGCATGCGCATCGTCGCCGGCACCGGGGAAGGGCGCTCCTCGGCCGGTGCCGGCACCATCACGACATCCGCTCCGGCCGCGGTGTCGGCGGGAGGTGCAGTCGCGGCGGCCGCGACCACCACAATGGAAGTCACCCTGGATCCGGTCAGCGACTCCTGGATCGTCGATCACTGCCCGACCTATGTCATCCCCTCGCTGCCGATGATGTCGGTCATGGACCTGTTCGCACAGGCGGCAGCCCGCGCCACCGGCGGAGCCAAGGTTGTCGAGGTCACCGATGTCCAGATGGTTCGGTGGGTCGTGGTCGACTCCCCGAAGCAGCTGCGGGTGGTGCTGGAGCAGACGCAGCAGGCCGGGTGTTTCCAGGGCCGACTGGAGGTCTGGCGTGATGCTCCGCGAGCAGAGTTGTCCCGCTGGGAGATTCACGCGCACGCCGTCGTCGCCACGGCCGCGCAGTACACCGGTGAACCGGAACCGCCGGCCCCGCTGGAAGGTGCGGTGCCCTACGCCAACCCCTACGACGGAACCGTGTTTCACGGTCCGGCCTTCGCGGCCCTGACCGATGGCGCCCGCATCGGCCGCAACGGCTCAACCGGAACGCTCGCGATCGACCGCTGCGCCGTTCCGGCCGGCGAACTGCAGCCGGGACTGCTGGACGGCGCGTTGCACGTGATACCGCACACCGCTATGAGCGTGTGGACCACCGACACCGACCCCGCGTCGTATGCCGATGCCCGCGACCCCGATGTCGGATTCCCGCGCCGCATTCTCTCGGCCCGGTTCTACGCCGACGCTCCCGTGGCGGGAACCGTTGATGTCGAAGCCCGATTCGTGGGCTTCGACGACGACGAAGGCCGCATGCCGACATTCGACCTGTGGCTCAGTGCCGACGGTAAACCCTGGGCGCGCATCCGGATGGCCGAGTTTCTGCTGAGCAAGGGCCCGCTGGCCGAGGTCGGCGGTCCGGAGCGCCGCGCGTTCATGGGGGACCGCCAGCCCGTCCCCGGATTGTCGCTGAGCGAGCGGCTCGGGCGCGGCGTCCTCGAACTCGACACTGCCCGGATGGCAACACTCGACTGGTTCAAGGGCACCCTGCAGGCCGTGTACGGCACGGACAGCCAAGGTGATTCGCTGATGGTCGACATCGTGACCAAGGAGGCGGTGGCAGACGCCGTCCACAACGCGATTCATCCCTCCCGGGTTCAGATCGTCGACGGGCAGGTGAGCTGCCCGGCGCTGCCGCTGGAGCGCATCACCGTCGAGGTCGAGAAACTGCGGCCGGGAGCGTGTCGCGCGAGCGCGTCATCGGTGACCGACTGGGAACCGGTCCGAGCCTGGTGGACCGAGAGCGCGGGGATGCCGGACGGCTGGTTCGGGGAGTTGGCCCTGGGGGCGGTGCTGTCGCGCTACGTACGACACGTCGTGGTCACCGATCCGGCGGCGATGGCGGCGGTGCGCGGCCGGCCCGTCCTCTTGCTGGCCAATCACCAGGTACAGGTCGAGTCGTTGCTGGGCACCACCATCGGATCGTGGCTGACCGGTACGAAGGTCGTCACCATCGGCCATGCCAAACACGAAACGGGCTGGGTCGGCAATCTCTTGCGGATGATCGATACGGCGGCCGGCAAGGAGCTGGGGCATCTTCGCTATTTCGACCAGCAGCAGCCCCAGGAGTTCTTCGGTCTGGTCGATGAGCTCAAGCGCGAAGCCGCGGCCCTGGGAGTGTCGGTCATGGTGCACGCCGACGGGACCCGCAGCGTGAGCTCGGGCCAGCGGGTCGAGCGGCTGACGTCGACATTGCTGGACATGGCGATCGAGATGTCGATGCCGATCGTGCCGGTGTACTTCGCGGGCGGTTTACCCGAGGAGCCGTTGCCGCACAAGCTCGAAGTTCCCTACGGCCATGCCGCCCAGGACTACATTTTCGGCAGGCCGATCCTGCCCGAGGAGCTGCGCGGTCGGCCCTACGCTGAGTTGCGGCGTTACGTGATGGATGCCATCAACGCGCTCGCACCGTTCAGCGATGCGCCGCATCCACCGAACTACGATGTGGAGAGCCGGATTACCGCCGCTGCCCCGGGCGCCTCGCCGCTGGAGTCGGTGTGGTTCTGCATCGAGGACGCGCTGGATTCCCTGCCCGTCGACTGGCGAAACCTGGTCACCGACGATGACTGGGAGACCGTCAAGGCGGATGAGTTCAGTCCGTCCTGACTCAGAGGCTGGGTGCCGGCCTCGCCGGAGCCTTGTTGACGGCGGCCGAGGCGGGCGGCTAGCTTAGGGGCGATCGCGGCACGGCCGTCCAGCTGCGCAGCTGGGCGTAGATCGGCCTTCAACGAATCGTGACCAACCAAGTCTTCGCAGACAGGAGCCCACTTATGGCGTCAGCATCTCTGGGCGTCTACACGTGCCTCGCGTGTGTCGTGTTGCTTACCCTGGCACTCTTTTTGTCCAGCAAATCCTGATCGGTCGCACGACCTCACGGATGTAAATTCCACTGGCCGCAGTCCTGGGCCAGGACATCGTTGACGTCGACTTCGATCCCCCCGACGATCGGCCCCGGGTTCGAGGCGGTACTCACTATCCGCTGATAGAGCACTGCACCGGGGTCGACCTGGCCGCGCGACCAGGATCGGGTCTGCCAGGCCCACCGCTTACCGGGTGTGCGGGAGACCCCGATGACACCGTCGGCGGCCGCCCACTGGCACACGTTCACGCCTCCGTAGACGCCGGTGCGCTGCACTCCCAGTACCGAGTTGATTCCCCGAAACCATTGCAGTGCCACGGTGTTCCAGGTGTTGCGGTCGATGTCGTCGTCGACGCTGAAGAAGATCGGCGCACTGCGCCCGCCGCCTGCCGCGGTGTGCAGCTGCCAGGCGGTCTGCGCGTCGGAGACACCGCCGGGGTATCCCCGGGTGAAATCCGACGGTGCCGTCCCGCCCGGCTTGCCGTACTGGTAGTTACTGACGATCACCAGTCCCGCGGCGGTCAGCGATTCGGCGTAGGGCCGGGTGATCGGCTTGGCGCCGAAGTGCGAACCAGGCCGCGACGTCGACACGTAGTTGATGACTCCGGCATGGCCGGCGGCCCGGATGTCCTGCGCCGGAATCTGGCGCATGGCGTAGTCGATGAGCGTGGGAGCCGCAGCCGACGCCGTCGGCATTCCGGTGGTCGCTGCGCCCAGCCCGGTGAGCGCCGCGGCGGATGCGTACCGCAGTGCGTCACGTCGGGAGACGTGGTTCCGAGGGCGGGAAGTCCGCGGAGAGTCAGGCACGGGCCGATGTTAACAATGTGGCTGCTGTTAATGGTGTTGCCCGCGCCGAGAGCGCTCGGACGCTTTTCCGCAAAGATCGTCGCTTTGCCCGGAAGGCGAGTCGTCGGCGGATACGATTCGTGCGTGTCGACGCCGGTCAGCAATACATCGCCGACGACTCCGCGCGCACCCGAGGTCCTGTTGGTGGTCGCGGGCTGGTGCGTCGTCGCGACGTGCTTCGCTGCGATGGTAACGACCGCTTTGACTGGCGGATCATCGATATCGGCTGTCGCCGAAGCCATCTCGGGCGCGGCGTTGGCGGTGTTCGTGTTGCTCCATACGCTGACGCTCTACAAACCCGCCGGCGCCGTCGCCTACTTGGCCATCGCGGTGACTGTGGGATTCGGCCTGGAGGCGTGCAGTATCGCGACCGGCTTCCCGTTCGGCTTCTACACCCATCACGTGGAAGGACCCCGTGCGTTCGGCGTGCCGTTCACGGTGGTGGCGGCCTGGGCGATTCTGGCCTGGGTGGCTTGGATTCTGGCCCGGGTGATTGTGGGCGAGTTCCGGAGCCGGACGCTGTCGGTCGTCGTGACACCCGTCGTCGCCACCCTGATCGTCGGCGGCTACGACCTGGTGATCGACCCGATCGGGGCCTACGTGCGTCAGATGTACTCCTACCGGTCACCGAGCGGGGTTCTGGGCGTGCCGTTGAGCAACTACGTCGGCTGGGTGATCACCGGGTGGGTGCTGTTCCAGACATTTGCCTTGATTGAACGACGGTGGCGACGGGAACCCACCTCCGTCACCCGGTCGGCGCTGTTGATGCCGGCCGTCATCTGGTTCGGACTCGGCCTGCAGGTGAACCTCGGGCTGCTGCGCGCGGGCGACGCCACGACGACGATCCAGGGCACACCCGTTGCACTGGCCGACATCTATGAGACATGCGCTGAGATGACGTGGTTCATGATGGGCCTGGTCGTGGTCGTCAGCGTGGTCCGGCTCTATCAAGGCACGCCGGCGGCGTCGCCGGAGACCGCCGACTAAAGGCGCACACGGGCCGCTACCCGACCACGATGGGACGCGGCATGACGGTGAGCTTGACCCCATAGCGCGGTGTGCCGAGACCGTAGCCGCCGTGGCGGCCGGCGCCACCCGGAGGAATCGGGGGAGGCATGGCGGTCATCGACCTGCTTTCCGGGGCGACGGTCCAGCCGCTACCCGTCCCGGCGGTGGGAGCACCTGTCGGGGTGGCCGCCGCCCAGCTGGGTGGCGCCGACAACGAACCGACCAGGGTGGCGCGGCCCACACCGGCAGCCACCGGGGAGCTGGCGCCGCCGGCAGCGCGGCCGGCGGCCTCCAGCCCACCAGTGGCCGTCGACGCCAGTGTCATACCGGAGGCCGGGCCGAGCCCGGCGCGGGACAGGGCGGCTGTGCCGCCATCCATGCCGCGTGCCAGAAACCCGAGCGTGGCCAGCCCGGAAAATCCCTCGATGTTGCCGCCGGGGTCGAAAATGCCGGTTGCGGCGATGGTGTTCCACAACTGGGCATTGATATTCAGACCCGACCCATCGTCGCTGCCCCAGGTATCCCCGAAGAGGCCGTCGAAGAATTTGGTCCAGTCCCAATCGGGTGACGACGGCGAGGTGCCCTCCGCCGGCGACGCCATGCTCCGCAACGCATTGGGCAGCTGGGCGTGGGCATCGGTGGGGTCTACACCGCCGGCGGCCGGCCCGCCCTCGTCTTGATGGGTGGTTTCGGGAGCATCTGCGAAGGGGATCAGTTGTGTGGCGGTAGCGGAAGCCGCGGCGTAGCCGTACATCGCGACGGCGTCTTGCGCCCACATCTGGCCGTAACGAGCTTCGGCCGCTGCGATGGCCGCGGTGTTCTGTCCCAGCGCGTTGGTCTTGACCAATGACGCCAGCAGCACCCGGTTGGTCTCGATGGCCGCGGGCGGCACGGTCATGGCGTGGGCCGTGGCATACGCTTCGGCCGCGGCGTACGCCTGTGCCGCTGCCTGCTCGGCCTGCTCGGCGGTCACGCCCAGCCACACAAAGTAGGGTTCGGCCGCCGCCGCCATCGCCGATGCCGATGGCCCCCACCACCCTTGACTGGCTAGGCTAGCCACCAACCACTCGAAAGATGTTGCTGCCGAGCGCAGTTCCGAGGCCAGCAGATTCCAGGAAGCCGCAGCGGCCAACATCGGCCCCGATCCCGGTCCGGCGTACATCCGTGCCGAGTTGATCTCCGGTGGAATTGATCCGTAGTCCATTACCCAAAATCCTTTCAGTAGAACGAGATGACGTTCGCGGCGTCGGTCGCTGCGTATGACTGCGCGCTGCGCTGCAGCGTGTTCACGAACGTCTCGTGCACCGCAGCGGCTCGCTTGCTGATCGCTTGGTACACCTGGGCGTGCCGTGCGAACTGAGCCGCGGTCAGCACCGAGACCTCGTCGGCGGCGGCGGGAATCACGCCGGTAGTCGGCGCTGCGGCGGCGGCGCTCTGCGCGGCCACCGTATATCCGACGCCGCGCAGATCGGCCGCTGTCGCGGCCAGTTCTTCGGGCAAGGCGGACACAAAAGACATCGGAAATCTCCCTCGAGAAGGCATGACGAATTACGCTGCTAAAAGCGGATATTCGCGCGTCACGGCAGCGCACGTCCACGATGAGGACAGCGCTGATACGGTACGGCGCGAACCGGTTCAGAAGGTGAAAGCAGCGCCGGGGCAGGATTCGAACGAAATGATCGTCGAACTCGGATAAGGACTATCGCTCGGACTCAATGTCGCTCTCACCTCCTCACGGCCAGGGCACACGGGGATGCCGTTGCGGCGGGCACATCGGGACAAACCGAACCAGCGCGGAGTCGGCCGGACGGCACCCCTCTCGACAGAGTTTTGGCACTGCACGGCGTATCCAGCCATAGGCCGAAAGCCACTTGGGCTCAACCCTTAAGCCGGGAAGAGCTGTCCTGACCCTGGGCGTCTCTCGACGTTTGAGGTCAGTGGCCTGTATCCGTACAGACGCCTCACCTAGCGAGGTGCGTTCGCGGCCATGGTGGCATCAACGGTGGGGGTAGTCAACTCGAACGAGCAGCTCCGCATACCCAACTGCGTTGCCCAAAAAGGCCAATGCACCCCGAAACGCACTGTATGACAGTGCTATTCGCAATGTAGAGAAATTTGCCCGCCGCAGGAACACGCCATACCGGCGAAAGCCTCGACACGGCGACGGTGGTGAACCACACGAAATACCAACGGATCCCGAGCCCAGCTGATCGACCGAATGCTCGGACGGTGTCGTAGACCGACGATTCGGTGAATCAAGCCGTGCTACCTTCGAAATGGCCGGCGGCCGATCCCTACGCACGTGGTTTCCTGAGCACGGATCGCGTCCGCCCTTGACCTGAATCACCCCATTTACTTAAATGGGCTAGCAGTCACATCAGCGACTACGGAGGAACTTGTGCAGACGTCGGCGTCCGAGGTCTCCGTTGGTTCCGACTACTGCGGTCCCCTGCTCGGGTCCGGCAGCCACCTGGAACGCGCCACGCACGACGCCCTGGACAGGCTGCAGCAGGTGTTGACCCTGCACCCAATGGGCGCTGACCGATTCCGGGCGGGGAACGAGGCCGGCCGGTTCGGCCGAATCTTCGGCGGCCAGCTCATCGCCCAGTCGATGGCAGCGGCCGCGGCCACGGTGCCCGGGCTCACCGCCCATTCGATCCATGCGTCGTTTCTGCGCCCAGGCGACTCCGCCATACCTCTGGAGATCGTCGTCGACCGCACCCGCGACGGGCGCACCATGTCGGCGCGGCAGGTCACCGTACAGCAGGACGGTCGCACCCTGATGGTGGCGACGGTGTCCTTCGACACCAGCCCCGACAGCACAGACACCACCCCCGTGCCGCTGCCCGGACCCGCACCGGAAGCCCTGCCGCTGCTGCAGCACTGGGTACAGCACGCCCCGCCGTACCTGGCCGGGCGGGGTAACACCTGGATCGAACGACCCCCACCACTGGAAGTCCGCACCGCCGAAGCGCCCGTCTTCCTCGGCGGCGCACAGGCGCCGGGCCCGCGTACACATTGGATGCGGTTGCCACGCGAGATCGACCGCGACGCGCAGCTGCACGCAGTGCTGCTTGCCTATGCCAGCGATTACCTACTGGTGGACACCGCATTTCGTGCCCACCCGGAGCCGGTCGACCATGCCACGCACACCGGCCTGACCCTGGACCACAGCGTCTGGCTGCACCGTCCGGTCCATTTCGATCGATGGCACCTCTACACCCAGCAGACCGTCGCCACGGCCGGCCACCGCGCCCTGGTGCACGGCACCATGGTGGATGCCGCCGGTCGCCATGTGGCCAGCACCGCTCAAGAAGTCCTGGTCCGGCCGATAGCCGAGGCGCCCGGACGACAGAAGCCCGAGGATCGGTAGACCTGAGTTCGTATGTGACCGGACAGACGCTGCATGTCGACGGCGGAACGCACGCGGCGGGCGGCTGGTACCACCATCCCGACAGTGGCGATTACGTACTCGGTCCGTCACGGCCTACCAACACTTAGCAACTCCACGCGAAGGAGAGCCGTATGCGGTTCGCTTTCACCTATCCGATCATCACCCATCCGTGTGATCCCGAGTTGGCCTCCGCAGGCGGGGTGACCACCGTTGCGCGGGCGGCCGAGGCCGCCGGGTTTGACGCCATGGGTTTCACGGACCACCCGGCGCCGACCCAGCGCTGGCTCGACGCCGGCGGCCACGACAGCCTCGATCCCTTCGTGGCGATGGGATTCGCCGCAGCGCACACCGAGAAGATCCGGTTCATCCCGAATGTCGTCGTCTTGCCCTACCGCAACCCGTTCGTCGTGGCGAAATCGGGTGCGACGCTGGATCTTTTGTCGGGAGGAAGGTTCACCCTGGCCGTTGGTGTCGGCTACCTCAAGGGCGAGTTCGCCGCTTTGGGGGTGGACTTCGATGAGCGCGCCGCACTGGTCGAAGAGAGCCTGGACGTCATCCGAGCTATCTGGACCGGTGATGACGTCTCGTTCGAGGGCCGACATTTCCGGGCGCACGGGATCACCGCGCATCCGCGACCGGTCAGCAACCCCCATCCGCCGATCTGGATCGGCGGCAACACGGGAAAGGCACGTCAGCGGGTGGCGACGCGGGGTGACGGCTGGGCGCCGTTCCCGGCGCCGCCCGGTCTGGCCAGCACCGCCCGCACCGCCGAGATGAACTCGCTGGAAGCCCTGGCAGCAGGCATCGACGACCTGAGACGACGCTGCGAGAAAGCAGACCGTGACTGGTCCACCATCGACGTCTGCTTCTCGAACCTCGCCGGCGGCCGCCTCGGCTACGACGACTTCGATCCCGGCGCCTATCTGGACGGTCTGGGCCGCCTGGCCGAGATCGGCGTGACCTGGGTCCAGGTCGCGGTCCCCGGCGACAGCCTCGGCCGGGCCGTGGAGGCCCTATCGCATTTCGGTGAATCGGTGATCAGGACGTTCTAGGAACGTCCGGCCAGTACTCTTCGGAGTTGTGACGCGTTCCGCTTCGCGGCGCGAGGTGCTCAGGTATGCCGCGCTACTCGGCCCGGCGCTGGCATTGCCCGGTGCCCTCGGGGCGACGGTCGGCGCGCCGCGGGCCGGTGCGAACGGGCTGCAAGTCATCGATTTCGCCCACCGGCTGGTGTCGCCCGAACAGATCAAGGCCGCCGGTTTCGACGGGGCGCTGGTCTACGTCTCCGAGCTCCGGCCGGGCGCCACCTTCGATTTCAAGCCCGTCACCCGCGACTACGCCGACGGCCTCCGCGCCGCCGGCCTGCAGGTCGCCAGCTGCTACCAGTTCGGCAAGCCAGGTTGGCCGCAGTCGCCGTCGGACTTCACCCGGGGATACGACGGCGGCGTGGCCGATGCGCGGACGGCGCTACGGTTGCACGCCGCCGCCGGGGGACCGCCGTCCGCGCCGATCTTCTTCAGCGTCGACGAGGACATCGACGCCACATCATGGAAGAGTCTGGCGGTCCAATGGTTTCGCGGGATCAATTCCGTACTGGGCGTTGACCGCACCGGAATTTACGGCGGCGCCCGGCAATGCACCTGGGCGATCAACGACGGCGTCGTCGGAAAATCGACCAGCCCGGGTCACCGGTGGGCGTGGCAGACCCGGGCGTGGTCGCATGGGGACCGCGAACCGGCGGCCGTACTCTTCCAACGAGAAATCGTCACCGCGACCGAGCCGGGTTTCGTCATCGACGACGTACATGTCGACGTCAACGACGTCCTCGCCGCGGACTTCGGCCAATGGGACCTCGCCCGACAATAGGGAGAACTTTCGTGATCGGCACATCCTGGGACGCACCACGAGTGGCGCGATGGTCCGGCGTCCTCGGTGTCGTCCTGCCCGCGATCACCTTGCTGGTGTACCCGATCTGGTCTTTCCCGGGAACCCGAACGCAGTCGGTCGACGTGGCGCGGTGGGCCGCCGCGCACCACGATCGGTTGGTCCTGACGATGGCCCTCAATACCGTCGGCGTCACGCTCTGGTTCGTCTTCGGTGCCGCGGTGTGGACGTACCTGCGGGATCGCGTTCCGATGAAATCGATCCTGCCGACCTGCTTCGCCGCGGGCTTCATCGGATGCGTAACGCTGCTGCTCAGCGGATTCACCGCCTTTGACCTGCTGCTGTACCGGCGCCGCAGTGCCGACGCGGCGGCACTGCTCTACGACCTGACGTTCGGACTGCTGGCCATGTCGGGGATGCCCCTGGTGGTGGCGCTGGGCGCGTTCGTGATCGCGGTGTATGCCCGGCAGACGTTGCCGTCGTACGCCGGCCACCTCGCGCTCGCTGCCGCGGTAGTCCATCCGGTGCTGCTGCTGACCTTCGTCTTCCGCGGCGGCCCGCTGTCCCTGGAGGGATATGCGATCACCGCAATGCCGGCGTTCTTGTTCGCCTGGATCCTCGGGACAGCGCTGGCGATGCCACGCGCCGGCGATGGCGCAGCCCCGGGTGCGGCGTCAGCGCCGCGTCGCGGGTCCGGCGCGCGTATCACCTCGCCAGGGCGCTAGCAGTAGCTCGCAGGCGCGCCGCATGTCGCGCTCGGCCTGTGCAGGGGTCGTTTCACCCATCACGGCCCAGGACAAGATGCCGTAGGCGCACTGCTCCACCAGTAGTGCCAGCTGGGTGTCGGCCGGTGCGGGCCGGGCGATGCCGGCGACGGCCAAGACGGCGGCGCGCAGGTCGAAGTCACCGCTCGCCGTTGATTCGGATCGCCGGGCGTTGACCGAGGTGATCATTGCGCGGGCCAGCCGCGGACGCGCGAGCATCGATCGACAGATACTGACCATGAGGTCGGTGACGTCGGCCGCCGGACAGCCCGTCGGCGGGTGCGACGGACCGGCGGTCTGGGTGTAGTGCAACAACAAGGCGCTGAACAGGTGATGCTTGGTGGGGTAGTAGCGGTAGACGGTCGCGATCGATACCGCGGATTGATCGGCCACGTCCTGCATCCGGACGGCCTCCAGCCCGTCGCGGGCACCGAGTCGGGCCGCGGTGGCAAGGATGCGCTCGCAGCGTTGTCGTTGCGCGGTCGTGCTGGGGGTAGCCGCCTCGCGCTCAACCGGCGGGCGGGGCATCAGTGGCTTGGGGGGGCTGTTCGGAGCAACTTCTGCATCAGCCGATGCGAGGCGAGCACGGCTTCGGCACGATCTGAGGTGGCGCGCAGGGCAGGACTGTCGGCGTGGGCCGAGATGACGTGCACCGGGCCCTGGGAGAGCCGGCTGAGTCCTTCGCGCGCGACATCAGCCGGATCGGACACCCGCAACCCCGGCACGTCGAAGTTGAGGCCGGCTCGTGCCATGGCGGGAGTCCTGGTCACGCCGAGCACCAATTCCAGTACGTGCACGTTGTAGTCGCGCAACTCCAGCCAGAGGCCCTCGGCGTAGATCCGGGTGAACGCCTTCGCGCCGCCGTAAACGGTCTGCCGGGCCGAACCGAGATAGCCGGTCAGCGACCCGACCAGCAGCAGACCGCCGCGCCGACGGACGCGCATCGGCCCGCCGAAATGATGGATGAGCGCCAGCGGTGTCCGCACGTTCAGGTCGAGGACGCGCCCGAAGGCCGCCGGATCGCCGTCGAGGAACTCCGCACTGTGGGTGTTGGCTCCCGCGTTGTAGATCAGCAGACCAACCTCGAGCTCCGTCGTCGCCTCGACGATCCGCGTGACCGCGTCCGCACCGGCCAGATCCAAAGGGAGCTCACGGACACGCACGCCGCGTGCCCGGCACCGATCGGCGGTGTCACGCAGCGGCTCTGCCTTGCGCGCGATCAGGACCAGATTGATGCCGGCGTCGGCCAGCTGGAATGCGAACTCGGCGCCGACACCTTCGGAGCCGCCGGCTATCACAGCCCAGGGGCCGTACTGCTGGGCCCACTCGGATTGATCACCGCTGGACAAGGCACGCCTCCATAACTAAAATTCATTCTAGTTTTACTCGGAAGAGGTTACCTCACCCTCGTGGTGCAACGGAAGGCGCAGAGCCATTGCGGTACAACGGCCCCCGGATTCGGTCCCGCTGATGCGGCTCGGCTTGGCCACACCGGTCGTCATCCAGATCCCCGGTACGGCATCGGACTGGGAAGCCGAAGGCGGTGTCGAGGACATCAGCCGGATCGCTTCGGCCGCCGACGAACTCGGGTTCGCCTACCTCACCTGCTCGGAACACGTCGCGGTGCCCGACGAGGCCGCGGCCGGGCGCGGGACGACCTACTGGGACCCGTTGGCCACCCTGTCGTTTCTCGCTGCCCGTACCCGCTCGATCCGGTTGGTGACATCGGTTGTGGTGCTGGGCTATCACCATCCGTTGGAGATCGCCAAACGTTACGGGACCCTCGACCGGCTCAGCGGTGGCCGGCTGACCCTGGGTGTCGGAGTGGGATCGCTGCGCGAGGAGTTCGACCTGCTCGGCTGTGCGTGGGACGACCGCGGCGCCCGCGCTGACGATGCGATGAAGGCGTTGCGGGCGGCACTGTCGGACACCCGCCCCGCCTATCACGGAGCCTTCTACCGGTTCGACTCGATGGTGGTGCAGCCGTGCGCCGTACAACAGCGGGTGCCGATCTGGGTGGGCGGCCGCACCCGCCGTTCGCTTCGGCGGGCGGTGGGCCTGGCTGACGGTTGGGCGCCGTTCGGCCTCAGCGTCGGCGAACTGGCGAAATATCTTGGCTCCGTGGACCTCCCGGACGAGTTCGCGGTTGTCTTGTCGACGCCTCCGCTGGACCCGATCGACGCCCCGCAGCAGGCCCTCGATCGGATCGGCAGGCTGGCTGACATCGGGGCCACCGATGTGAGCTGTGTGATCTCGGCGCGCTCTTCGGCGCACTTCTGCGACCAACTGGCCGCACTTGCCGAGCTGGCCGACCTCCGGCAGCGGGAGCGGCGATGAGCGAGCAACGGCTGGCCGACTTGGAGCGGCGTCTGCAGAAGATCGAGGACGAGCGCGCGATCGAGCGGCTGATCGCGTCCTACGGTCCATTGGTGGACGCCGGCGACCCCGAATCGGTCGCCGCGCTGTGGCGACAGGACGGCGTCTACGACGTCGAAAACTGGCTGATGAACGGCCGCGAGGAGATTGCGGCCATGGTGCGCTCTCGTGGCCACCAGGAGCTGATCGCTCGCGGATGTACGCACTTCCTGGGGCCGGCAGTGGTCACCGTGAACGGCGACGAGGCGGTCGCCGTGTGCGAGTCGACGCTGCTGGTCAAACAGGGCAGCGAGTTTCGCGTCGCGCGCGGCGGCGCCAACTATTTTCACTTCGAACGGGTGGCCGGTTCGCCCGGCCAGTGGCAGATTGTCACGCGGATCACCCGGATGCTGGACGGCGCCGCGGAGAGTCGCGCGTTACTGGTGGACGGCGTTGCCGGGCGCATCCGTTGAGAAGCCCACGGCGTAGCGGCCGAGACGGCCGAAGTCGGTCCGCACAACCCGGCGGCTAGACTGCGCGGAAAAGCGCCTATCCGCCGGCACGGCAGGGGAGATTAATGGATCTGCGGTGGTCGGAGGAAGACCGGGCATTTCAAGCTGAGGTTCGGGAATTTCTCGACCAGAAACTGACCCCTGAGCTGCGCCGCGCGGGCCGGCTCATGACCAGTGTCTACGCCGATCACGAGGCCAGCATGGCGTGGCAGGCGATTCTGCACGAGCGGGGCTGGGCGGCGCCCGCGTGGCCGGTGGAGCACGGCGGCTGCGACTGGAGCCTGACCCAGCACTACATCTTCAGTCGCGAGTCGACGCTTGCCGGCGCACCGTCGCTGTCGCCGATGGGAATCCGGATGGTCGCGCACGCGATCGTCCGGTACGGAACGGACGCGCAGAAGGACTACTTCCTGCCCCGGATCCTCACCGGTGAGGTGTTCTTCTGCCAGGGCTACTCCGAGCCGGAGGCCGGATCGGACTTGGCGGCCCTGTCGATGGCGGCCACCGTCGACGGCGATGACCTGGTGTGCACCGGCAGCAAGATCTGGACCACGCACGCCGGCGAGGCGAACTGGATGTTCGCCCTGGTGCGCACCTCCCGGACCGGCAAGAAACAGCAGGGCATCACGTTCGTGCTGATCGACATGAACTCGCCCGGTATCGAGATCCGGCCGCTGGTGATGACTTCCGGCGAAGAGATCCAGAACCAGGTGTTCTTCGACGAGGTGCGGGTCCCCAAGACCAATGTGATCGGCGAGATCGACAGCGGCTGGACGGTCGCGAAATATCTGCTCGAGTTCGAGCGCGGCGGCGGCGCGGTGGCGCCGGGCCTGCAGGTGGTGGCCGAAGAGATCGCTACGGCGGCAAAGAGTCAGCCTGGGCCGGGCGGTGGCAAGCTCGCCGACGACGACGCCTTCATGCGCAAGCTCGCGGACGCGCGCATTCGCGCCGAGGTTTTGGAGATCCTGGAATACCAGGTGCTCACCGCCGTCGCCGAGGGACGCAATCCCGGGGCGTCGTCGTCGATGCTCAAGATCTTGGGCACCGAGCTGAGCCAGGAACTGACGGCGCTGGCGTTGGAGGCGGCCGGACCGCGGGGGCGCATCTATCAGCCGCATGTCACCGCGCCCGGCGGACCGATCGCCGACTACCAGCCTCCCGCCGACGGATATGCGTCCGGCGAACCGTGGCAGGCGGTGGCCCCGCTGCGCTACTTCAACGACCGGGCCGGCTCGATCTACGCCGGTAGCAACGAAATTCAGCGGAATATTCTGGCCAAGGCGGCATTGGGGCTCTAATGGACTTCAACCTGAACAATGAGCAGCAGATGCTGCGTGACGGCATCACCAAGTTCCTCGCCGCGCGCTACGACCTCGAGACGAGCCGCGCCGCAGCCAAGACCGGCGCCGGCTGGCAGCCCGAGATCTGGCGCGCCTTCGCCGGCGAACTGGGCATTCTGGGTGCGACGTTCTCTGAAGAGTTCGACGGAATCGGTGGCGGCGCCGTAGAACTCATGGTCATCACCGAAGCGCTGGGGCACGCGCTGGTGATCGAACCCTATGTCGACTCCGTCGTCGTCGCCGGCGGACTGCTGCACCGCTCCGGCAGCCCGGTGGCAACCGGCCTGCTCAAGGAAATCGTGGCCGGTACCGCGGTTGCGGCATTGGCTGCCGCGGAGCCGGATTCGGCCGATCGTTGGCAGGACGCGGTGACCCTGGCGCGTCCCGATGGCGACGGCTGGGTGTTGAACGGCTCGAAGATCATGGCCGTGGCGGCACCGCTGGCGACGCATCTGCTGGTCACCGCGCGCATCGAGGGCGAGGACGGCATCTCGTTGTTCCTCACCGAGGCCGACGCCGCCGGCATCACGCTGCACCCGTATCGAACCATCGACGACCGCAGCGCGGCCGATGTCACCTTCACCGATCTGCGGCTTGGTGCTGAGGCGTTGCTGGGTGAGCGGGGCGGCGCATGGCCGTCGTTGGCTCAGGCCCGGGACGAGGGTGCCGCGGCGATCTGTTCCGAGGCGGTCGGTTGCATGCGGAAAGTGTTGGCGGACACCGTCGAATACTGCAAGCAACGCCAGCAGTTCGGGCAGCCGATCGGTAGCTTCCAGGTGCTGCAGCACCGTATGGTCGACATGTTCATGGAGGTCGAGCAGTCAGCTGCCGCGGTCTACCTGGCGATCCTCAACCTCGAGGCCGACGAAGCCTCCCGTGCCCGTGCGGTGTCGGCGGGCAAGGCCACCATCGGCCGGGCGGCCCGATTCGTCGGCCAACAGGCGGTGCAGTTGCACGGTGGGATGGGCATGACCGAGGAGTTGGCCATCGGCCACTACTTCAAGCGGCTCACCGCAATTCAATACGAGTTCGGAACCACCGACTCCCACCTGGCCCGCTACGCAGAGCTGACAAAGGCGTAGCCGGGGCCGGCTACTTCTGCAAGTGGTGCGGGCAGTAAGCGTTGGCGGCGATCGCCGCGAACTGCGCGGCGCCGTCCATGGTCAGCCCGGGGTTGTCGGCCGTCAGTTGTTTGACGACCTTCAATCCCGACTCGCCGTTGTTAGCCATGCTGCAGACGGCATGGCCGGCCACAATGGCCTGATCGCTACTGGCGAAAGTGAGCCCCGCGGCTTTTAGGGCAGTCAGGAAGGCGGCGTCGCCGCCGCCGCCGTCGCCATCATCGGGATCCGCGTACGCCGGCGCGGCACACCCGATGACGGCGGCAATGCCCAAGACCGATAACAGACTGCGCATGCCGTTCCTCCTACTCTTTACTCGGCTGCCTGGCGTCTCCATACTGTGCAATTCCTCTACTGCGACGTGATGAGACGGGCGATCTCGATGTAAAGAGGGATACCGATGGTGACGTTGTAGGCGAACGTCAAACCCAGCGATGCGGCCAGCGGCAGGCTGGGGCTGGCTTCCGGAATCGCCAGCCGCTGGATGGCCGGCACGGCGATGTAGGACGCCGCGCCGCACAGCACGGCGAACAGGACGTAGGTGCCCAGCTGGAAGTGGACGCCGGTCAGCTGCGAGTAGGTGTGTGCGACAAACAGTCCCAGCGTTGCGAACAGGTTGGGAGCCAGCAGGCCGAACACGATGAAGCCACGGCCGGCAGACTTCAGGTCCTTCAACTTGCGCGCCGCAGTCAGACCCATCTCGAGCAGGAAGAGGCACAGGACTCCCTGGAAGGCGGTGACGAAGACCGGGTCGTCGACGCCGGTGACCTTCGAGCCCTGCAGACCGCTGATGAAGCCGATCGCGATACCACCGAGCAGCAGGCAGATGCCCGGGTTGAGGAAGACCTCCCGCAGCAATTCCGGGCTGATCAGGCGCCCGTTCGAGGTCACTTCGGTCTCCGCACGACGTTCGGGGGTCATCTCGATGGCCAGACCGCCGGTCGGGTCACCGGAGGCCTGCGCGGCACCGACGGCTGCCGGGACGGAACCGGCCGGCACCGTGTAGCCCGGCTCGTGCGGCATGTTTCCGGCAGCGTCCATACCCCGGTGGCGCAACCGGGCAACCAGGAACAGCGCCACCAAGCAGCCGGGGATCTCCATGATGGCCAGCATGACGGGCATGTAGGCGTCGAAGGCCATGCCGATGGTGGCCAGCACGCCCATGCAGGTGGCGAAGGTTCCGGCCGAATCGGAGCCGTAGTACCCGGCGACCGTTGCGCGGTCGACCTCTCGCATCTTCGTCAGGTACTTCAGCAACAGGTAGGCGATGGTGCCGATGACGAAGTTCAGCACGAAGCCGGTGACCATGAACCCGAGGATTCCGCCGACCTGGGAGAGGTCGATGCCGGCGAGTTCCTCGCCACCGTGCCAGCCGATGGCCAGCAACAGGTACATCGTCAGGCCCTGATAGACCGCGTTCGGAAACTCGAACGGCACCTTGGCCAGTGCGAGAAGGAAGCCGAAGTAGAAGAACAACAACAGTGGCTTGAACAGGTTGTGCGTGAAGTTCTGCCAAAACTCGAGAAGCATGTCTCTCTCTTTCGGGGGAGGTGGGGAAAGGTTTGGCGCCGCTGTTGGGCGTCAGCTGAGGGGCGTTGCGGCTTTCTTGGCGCCCTTGAGGTGCACGGCGTGAACGCCGGGCTTCCTCGACAATTCGTCAAGCAGTTCGTCGAGTCCGGCCTGGTCGACGTTCCAGTGCTGGACCGCCTCGGGCTGGCTCTGCAGCTTGGCGATCACCGCGTCGAGCTTGACGGGAGTCTTGGCTTTGCCGCCCTGGATCCGGATGCGCCCGCTGGGCACGGTGCGGGGGCTGGCGCTTCCCAGCGCGCCGCCGGCCATACTGCCCAGCGCCGCCTGGTTGATCAGGCCGCCGGCCATCCCCGAGGCGGGGGCGGCAGCCAGGCCTGCGGCGGGAACGCCGGTGGCCGCCAGCCGGATTGCCGGGCTGGCAGAGGCCCAGCTCGGCGGGACGGACAGGTTGCCCACCAGGTTCGCCTCGGACATGGTGGCCGACACCGTCGACGCCAGGCCTGCGGAGGCGGTTCCGGCACGAAGCCCGGCGCCGAGACCGCTGAGCGGCAGGCCTTCGAAAACCCGGCCCACCGGAGTTCCGAACTTCAGCGCGTTCTGGATGGGGAAGTTGGTCAGCAACGAAATGTCGTTGAACGGCGTGGTCAGCCCCGCCGGACCCTTCAGGGCGGAGAACACCGACGCGAAGTTGGCCGGAGCACTCGGATTGCCGGTCAGCTGGGTGAGCAGGTTGTTGACGAAGGTGTTGTACTGGGTCGCCAGGTTGGCCAGGAAATCCAGGATCGAGTTGCTGCCCGAGGTGGCTGCCGCCGACCCCGCGTTGGCCGCTGACGTGGCTGCGGCGGTCCCGGTGGTGGTCTGCGGAGGCTCGGTGAACGCGGTGATCTTGGTGGCCGCGGCAGCCGATGCGGCGTAGGTCTGCATGGCGGCGGCGTCCTGTGCCCACATCTCCAGGTACTGGGCTTCGTTGGCCGCGATGGCCGCGAGATTCTGGCCGAGGAAGTTCGTGGCGTACAGCATCTGGTTCTGGGTGCGGTTGGCCGTAACGACTTCCGGCGGGACGGTCGCCGCGTGCGCCGCTTCGTAGGCGGTGGCCGCGGCCTGCGCCTGGGCGGCCGCCTGAGCCGCGGTGGCCGCGGTCGTCGACATCCAGGCGGTGAAGGGCTGGGCGGCGGCCGTCATCGCCGTTGCCGACGGACCGGTCCACGATTCACTCGCGAGCGAGGCGAGCACCGCGTTGTATTCGGATGCGGCGGTGCTTAATTCGCTGGCAAGACGCCCCCACGCCGTGGCGGCGGCAATGAGCGACCCGGAACCGGGGCCGGCGTACATGTTGGCCGAGTTGACTTCCGGCGGGAGCAAAGAGAAATACATTTCGACACCCTTATCTGGTCGAGTGCGACTGAGTCAGCTGGGGGAGGCCACGTTTCGTCATCGCTGGGTCACTCATCCAGTGCCGGGATCACGATGATGGTGGCCGCCGCGGGATCGGCTTCACCCGGCGGAATGGGACCGAAGGCATCGGATCCGCCGCTGTTGCGCATGGAACGGGTGGCCGCGCCGACGGTTTGGGTTGCGGTGCCGCCTATGCCGCGGCCCAGCAGGCTGGACAGGGCCATCTCACCGAACATGGCGTCCTGACCGGCGACCGCCGCCATCGGGGCGGCCTCCAGGGTTGCCGGCAGTGACGAAGCCATGCTGACCAGCTTGGTCGCCGGCGCCGCGACCGCCCAGGAAGCCGGTACCGACAACTTCCCGACCGTCGCGGCGTTGCCCAGCACGCCCGTGGCACTGCTCAGGCTTGCCGCCGGTAATGCCGTTTGCGCCAGAGGTGCCAGCGGCAGCAGCGCTCCGGTGATGGCTTTCGGGCCGGCGAAGAAGGACTGTGCAGCCATCCCGTTCATGATCCAGGAGTACATCTGCCCGAACGCCAGCCAATAGCCACCGGGGATGGTCGACCAGCCGAGCGGGGTCGTGGGCCCGACCAGTGTGGAGAAGATCGTGTTCCAGCTGTCCAGGAATGAAGTCGATGTTGTCGCCGCCGCGGTCCCCACGGGGTTGGAGGCCAGCGACTGCAGCGCCTGGGGCATCGAATTCAGCAGCTGGGAGACCTGCTGCGAGATGTTGGAGGCCGCCGAGTTTCCGGTCGCCTCTGCCGATGCCGCCAACTGATTGGCCGTGCCGGTCGGGTTGGTGGTCTCCGGTGGCTGGTTGAACGGGGTGAGCTGCGTCGCCGCGGCGGCCGATCCGGCGTAGCCGTACATGGCCCCGGCGTCTTGGGCCCACATCTCCGCGTAGTGAATCTCGGTGGCCGCGATCGCCGGCGTGTTCTGCCCGAGGAAATTCGTCGCGATCAGGGTTGCCAGCTGCGTCCGGTTCGCCGCGACCACCGGTGGCGGCACCGTCGCGGCGAAGGCCGCCTCGTAAGCCGCTGCGGCGGCGCGGGCCTGGTTGGCGGAGAGCTCGGCCTGTGTGGCGGTCGTGCTCATCCAGGTCACGTAGGGCTCGGCTGCCGCGGCCATCGAAGTGGACGACGGCCCCGACCATTCCCCGGTCAGGCTCGAAACCACGGATTCATAGGACGAAGCCGCAGAACCCAATTCGGCCGCGAGCGCGTCCCAAGCCGAAGCGGCCGCCAGCAGGGGGCCGGAGCCCGCACCCGCGTACATACGGCCGGAGTTGATCTCCGGCGGCAATGCAGCAAAATCCATCTCGGGTGACTCCTTACGTCACGCGTTCTGACTGCCGACGCTGAAAACTCGCCGTCGGAACCCAAACCTTAGACGGCCGTTGTCTATTCAAGGTTCCTGCGATGTAAACAGCGTGCGACTTTTTCAATTGACAGTGGTACCAGTGGATCTTTGAAAACTGTTGTGAGGCAGCTGTCATCAAGCTATCCGCAGCGATTCCCCGCTTACATCAAGCTTTTTGACGACTTTTATGCCGTTAATTCCAAACGTAAGAAAGCGCAGCCGGTTCGAGTTTTCCGGCTGCGCCATCAGCCGGATTGCCGAAACCCGTCCACGCCTTTTTGTTCGGGCGGAATTCTCTTCACAATCGTCATCTCAGTCGACTGATAGTACGCAGGGTTAGCTGGAAACTAGCTGTCAGCGAACTGGGTCTTCCCTGTCGCTGTGCTGCAGGCGGCCTGTCAGGCTTGCGGGCGCCGCCTTGACCGCAGGTCAGCGGAACCGGACGTGCAAGGTCGCCAGGCCGAAGATCTTCCGGTTGTCAGACTTCGCGGCGACCAAAATGGTACCGCTGCGGGTCGCCGGGTCCAGCGACTTGATCCGCCCGCTGAACTCGATGTCGGCGCCCTCCTTGGCGGAGACGATCGCCGGCGCCGACAGCCGTACGGCGTAGCGGGTGACGGCGCCCGGGTCACCGGTCCATGCGGAGGCGAATCCCGCGCCCAGACCCATGGTGAGCATGCCGTGCGCGATCACATCGGGGAGGCCGGCCAGCTTGGCGATGTCCTCGTCCCAGTGGATGGGGTTCGCGTCGCCGGCGACACCGGCGTAGTTCACCAGGTCGCCGCGCGCCAGCCGAGTGTGGCGTACGGGAAGTTCGTCGCCGACCTTGACGTCGTCGAAGGACGGGGTCGCCGGGGTTCGGGTCAGGCCGCCTTCGGAGATCCGAACCTCGCCCTCGGGACGCACCGTCTTCTCGTAGGCGGCATCGGATTCGCCGACGTCGAGAATGTTGACGTCGTGCATCATCGCGTTGTGCACGGCCGTCTTGACGGTCGGGTCGATGTCCTCGGCGGTCACCCCGACGACGGTGGTGTGCAGGGTGTGCACCCGCTCGCCGGCGGTGTCGGTGAAGGTGTTGGTGACGGTGATCAAGTCGCGGCCGGCGATGCGGCGCACCGAGGTCAGCTCCACGTCGATCTTCAGCTCGTCGCCGGCGACGATCGGGCGGTGCTGCTCGAAGACCTCTTCGGTCTGCATGTAGGTGTCGTAGCCGACGACCACCGATTCGAACATCCGGCGATTGCAATTCATGCCGGGGGTCGAGGTGAACGTCAGCGGTGCCACTACGTCCGAGTAGCCCATCTCCGCAGCGGCAGCGACGTCCCAGTGTGCGGGGTGATAGTCCTGCACGGCGCGTGCGTACTCGCGAACCTTCTCCCGGCCCACCAGGTAGGTGCCGTCCATTTGGTAGTAATGGCCGACCCGGGATTCGATCGCCGACGTCTCTGCTGCGGTCATGAGTTAGCTCAACCGTTCTATCGGCTGGTTTGCGGAAGCCGACTAAAGCACCCTAGCGGGGATCGCGAGCGCGGCGAAGCCGGGCGCTGCGGGTCGCCGCCGTCGGCTCAGCGGGGATTGCGAGCGCGGCGTAGCCGGGCGTAGCGGCGCCGTCAGGCAGGTGGTGGGTGGCCACCACCACCGTCCGGTCGGCTCCGAACAGGCCGGGCGCGGCCAATACGTCCCGCAGGAGGTCGTCCGCGTCGGCCGCGTCGAGGTGCTCGGTCGGTTCGTCGAGCAGCACGATCCGGGCCGGCGAGAGCAGCGCCCGGGCCAGCAACACGCGCCGTCGCTGACCCGCCGACAGGGCTTCGGCGCCGCCGGCCAGCACGGTCGCCAAACCGTCGGGAAGACCGGCCAGCCACCCCTCGAGGCCCACCCTGCTCAAGGCGGCGGTCAGTTCGTCGTCGCGGCAATCTCCGCGCGCCACAAGCAGGTTGTCTCGGACTGTGGTCGCGAAGATGTGTGCGTCTTCGGCAAAGAAACCGACCGCGGATGGCAGGTCGGCTTCGGAAAGCTCCTGCGGTGCGCTCCCGCCTAACGAAATACGACCGGCCAGCGGTGGCAGCAGACCGGCCAGGGTCATCAGCAGCGTGGTCTTGCCGGCTCCGCTGGGGCCGGTGATCGCCAGCCGGTCGCCGGGCGCCAAATCAAGCCGCACCCGGACGGACCGATCCCCGCGATACCCGGACCGCAGGTCGGCGTGCAGCGGCGCGGTAGCGGCCGAAGTTGCCCGTGGCGCCGCCGGCGCGGCCGCAGCCACGGGATCCGTCGGCGCCAGGTCGACCAGGCGCCGCGCCGCGATCCGTGAACGGGTCAGCGCGACGGCGGCGCCCGGCAGCGCGGTGGTCGCCTCAAACGCGGACAGCGGCAACAACATCAGAATGGCCAGGGTGGTGGGCGCCACGGCATCGGCGAGCCCGATCCCGGCTACCACGGCGCCCAGCACACTGACCCCGACCGCGGCGGTGGGCAGGGCAGCGGCGATCGCGGCCGGTTTGGCGGCCTCATCCAGGGCTGCCCCCCACGCTCGCTGCCGATTCTGGGACGCACCGATGACGGCGGGGAGCAGGCCGGCGATCCGCAATTCGGGGGCGTGGTCAAGCGCTTCCATCGCCGAGACGTCACGCTCGGCGAGGTGGTCGCGGGCCGTGTTCTCCTGTGCTGCGGCGGCCCGCGCGGCCAGCGACGGTGCGACGACGCCGGCGACCAGCAGGCAGGCGGCCAGGACCGCCGCGGCCGCCGGCGAGATCGCCGCGATCACCGCGGAGGCCACCACACCCAGCACCGCCGCCACTGCGATGGGGAGCAGGGCGCGTACCAGGACGTCTGCCAGCTCGTCGACATCGGAACCCACCCGCGCCACCAACTCACCGCTGGGCAGCCGCACCGCGGTCTCTACCGGCCCTCGGGCCAGGCGCCGGTAGAGCTGGCTGCGGGCGTTGCCCGCGGCCCGCAACGCCGCGTCGTGGCTCACCAGCCGCTCGCAGTAGTGCAATACGCCGCGTGAGATCGCGAACGCCCGTACCGCCACCACGGCGATCGACAAGTCCAGTACCGGTGGCATCTGCCAGGCCCGGGTGATCAGCCATGCTGACGTCGCGGCCAACGCGAGCGCGCTGCACAGCGACAACGTCCCGAGCAGGCCGGCCCACAGCAACCGGGGCAGGCGCGGTTGCAGTAACCCGACGGCTTCCCACAGCGGATCAGGCCGGCGCATGAGCTGCGGCTCCCTCGCTGCGCACGGTGACGACCCGGTCGCCGATCGCCAGCACCGGCGCGCGGTGGCCCACCACCACGACCGTCGCGCCGGCGTGAGCGCGTCGCACCAGGGCGGCCAGGACCCGCTGTTCGGTGGCGGCGTCCAGGTGGGCGGTCGGCTCGTCGAGCAGCAGCACCGGCGCCGCCGACCCGAGCGCGCGCGCCAGCCCCAGCCGCTGCCGCTGCCCTAACGACAAGCCGACACCGCCGCGGCCCAACGCGGTGTGCAGCCCGTCCGGCAGCTCCGCGATCACCTCGTCGAATCCGGCCGCGGCGCACGCGGCTTCGGTATCGATGAGATCGCCGAACAACGCGAGGTTGTCCGCCACCGTGCCCGGGATGAGCGCCGGACGCTGCGGCAGCCAGGACAGCTGGGCCCACCATGCCGGCAGGTCGAGTGCGGCGACATCGACGTCGGCCACGGTGATGCGTCCGGAGCTGGGTTCGGTGAGGCCGGCGATAGCCGCCAGCGTGGTGCTCTTGCCGGCACCGTTGGCTCCGGTCAGCACGGTGACCTGGCCGGGGGCGATCACCGCGGTCAGGCCGGCCGGCGCATCGCCGTCCCGGCCGGCCACGCTGAGCCGATCGAGGCGAATCTCCGCGGCACGTGCGACTACCCGGCGGCTTCCCGGCACCTGGCGAACCGGTGCGCCGATCAGCGCGAAGGCCTTCTCGGCGGCGGCGCGCCCGTCCTGGGCTGCGTGGAACTCCACCCCGATCCGGCGCAGCGGCCAATACACGTCAGGCACCAGCAGCAACACGGTCAGGCCGGCGGTCAGGCTCATCTCGCCGAACACCAGGCGCAGGCCGATGCTGACGGCCACCACCGCCACGCTCAGCGTGGCCAGCAATTCGAGCACCAGCGCCGACAAGAAGGCGATCCGCAGCGTGGCCATCGTCGACCGCCGGTGCGCGTCGGACAGTTCGGCGATGCGGCGCTGCGGCCCGTCAGCTCGCCCGAGGGCGCGCAGCGTCGGGATGCCGGCAATCAGATCCAGCAGCCGCGCCTGCAAGGTCGTCATGGCCGCCAAGGCCGCCGCCGAGCGGTCGGCGGTGGCAAGGCCGATCAGCACCATGAAGACCGGGATCAGCGGCAGGGTGATCAGGACGAGTACCGCCGCGCGCCGGTCGTAGCAGGCGATCACCAGCACGGTGACCGGGGTCAGAATCGCCGCGAGTAACAGCGCGGGCAGGTAGGCGGTGAAGTAGGGGCGCAGGCCGTCCAGTCCCCGGGTGACCACGGCCGCCGCGGGATCCCGTTCGATGGCCAGCCGGCGGGGGGAACGCGCTGTGACCGCGGTCAGCACCCGTCCGCTCAGCTCGGCGATCGCGGCGCTGGCTCCGCGCTGACCCAGGCGTGCCTGCAGCCAGTGCGCAGCCGTGCGCACCGTCCACAGCAGCGCGAGCGCTGCCAGCAGCGGTGACCAGTGCGCGACGTTGCGTGTCGACGGTTCGGTGATCACGTGAGACACGATGTCGGCCAACATGATCGCGGATCCGATTGCGCAGGCAGAGATCACCACTCCACAGCCGACCATGGCCAGCAGGAAGCGGCGCACCGCCGTCGATGCCTGCCACAGCCGCGGGTCGAGCGGCGCCCGAGAGGCCCGGGCGCTCAGGACGGTTGCCTCGCCAACCCGATGGACGGCGGGATCTGCTCCGCTGAGATCCGTTGCCGGAAAACCCAGTACGTCCAGCCTTGGTACACCACCACCAGCGGGGCGAAGATCGCCGCCGCCCAGGTCATGATTTTCAAGGTGTACGGGGTGGACGACGCGTTGTAGATCGTCAGGCTCCACTGCGGATCCAGGGTGGAGGGCACCAGCGCCGGGTACAGGGCGCCGAACAACAGGATGACCACCGCCGCGACCACCACCGCGGTGCAGGTGAAGGCCCAGCCGTCGGAGACCCGGCGCCACACCAGCGCCACCGCGGCCAGCTGGGCGACCACCGCGACGCCCAGCACCAGCCAGGTCCAGGTGGTGCCGTATGCCAGTTGGGTCCATACCCCGAAGGCGGCGACCAGCGCGGTCACCGGTAGCGCCAGCCGGTTCGCGAAGCGGTGCGCATCGTCACGGATCGCCCCGGCGGTCTTCAACGCCGTGAAGACCGCACCGTAGAAGAGGAAAAGCCCGCCGGTGGCCAGCCCACCCAGCAGGGTGTAGGCGTTGATCACGTCGCCGAACGCCAGATGGACACGGTGGTCGGCGTCCACCGGAAGGCCCCGGACCAGGATCGCGAACGCCACCCCCCACAGAATCGCGGGCAGCCAGGAACCGGCGGCAATCGCGAGGTCCGCCCACGCCCGCCATTTCGGGTCGTCGACTTTGCCGCGCCACTCGATCGCGACGGCGCGCACGATCATGCCGAACAGGATCGCCAGCAGCGGCAGGTACAGCGTCGAGAACACGGTGGCGTACCAGCCGGGGAATGCGGCGAACATCGCGCCGCCGGCAGTGAGCAGCCAGACCTCGTTGCCGTCCCAAACCGGGCCGATGGTGTTCAGCGCCGCACGCCGGTGGGCTTCCGCTGAACCACCGGTGCTGGCGCGGCCGAACGGCGCCATCAGCATCCCGACTCCGAAGTCGAAGCCCTCCAAGACGAAGAATCCGAGGAACAGCACCGCGACCAGTACAAACCACACCTGTTGCAGACCCACCGCGATGACCTCCTTCTCAGTCAGTAGGCGAATGACAGTGGCGCCACGTCGTTTTCGCCGGGCGGAGCCGGCGGCGCGGGTTCGGCGTCGTGCTCCTGTGGGCCCTCGGCCACGTAGCGTCTGATCAACCAGAACCAGATCACCGCCAGCACCGCATAGACCAGGGTGAACATCACCAGCGAGGTGACCACCAAGCCCGCGCTGTTTCCCGACACACCTTCGGCGACGGTCAGCCGCACATTCGGGTCGCCGGTCGGGTTGGGGGCGACAACCCAAGGCTGACGGCCCATCTCGGTGAAGATCCAGCCGGCGCTGTTGGCCAGGAATGGCATGGGGATGCTCACGAGCGCGAACCAGGAGAACCAGCGTTGCTGCGGGATCTGTCCGCGCCGCGTCAGCCACAGCGCGACCATCGCGAACAGCACCGGAATCAGCAGCAGGCCGATCATCGCGCGGAACGACCAGTAGGTGACGAACAGGTTCGGCCGGTAGTCGCCGGCGCCGAACTTCTGCTCGTAGTGCTGCTGAATGTCACGGACGCCGTCGAGTCGAACGCCGTTGAATCGGCCCTCGGCCAGGAACGGCAGCACATACGGCACCTCGATCACCCGGGTCAGATGGTCGCAGTTGTTCTGCCGTCCGACGGTCAGGACCGAGAAGTTCGGGTCGGTGGCGGTGTCGCACAACGACTCCGCCGACGCCATCTTCATCGGCTGTTGGACGAACATCAGCTTGCCCTGTACGTCGCCGGTGAAGAACAGCCCGACCGCGGCGACCAGTGCGACCCAACACCCGAGGATGGTCGCCGGCCGGTACATGGTGGCCGCGTCACCGTCGGCGGTCTGCGCGGAGCCGCCGGCCCGGGACCGGACCATCCACCAGGCGCTCACCGCGGCGACGAATGTCCCGGCCGTCAAGAACGCGCCGGCGACCGCGTGCGACAGGGCGGCTTGGGCGGTGTTGTTGGTGAACAGCGCCATGATGCTGTCCAATTCGGCGCGTTTGGTCTGCGGATTGAAGTGGGCGCCGACCGGGTGCTGCATGAACGAGTTGGCGGCGATGATGAAGAACGCCGAGAGGTTGGTGGCGATGGCGACAACCCAGATGCACGCCAGGTGCACCATTCGCGGCAATCGGCCCCAGCCGAAGATCCACAGCCCCAGGAAGGTGGATTCCAAGAAGAAGGCGGCAAGCCCCTCCATGGCCAGCGGTGCGCCGAACACGTCGCCGACGAACCGGGAGTACTCGCTCCAGTTCATCCCGAACTGGAATTCCTGCACGATCCCGGTGGCCACCCCCAGCGCGAAGTTGATCAGGAACAGCTTGCCGAAGAACTTGGTGAGCCGGTACCAGGCGACGTTGTCGGTGAGCACCCATACCGTCTGCATGATCGCGACCAACGGGGCCAAACCTATGGTCAGCGGCACAAAAATGAAGTGATAGACGGTGGTGATGCCAAACTGCCACCGCGATAAGTCGACTACATCCATGGGCGATCTCCCGGAGCTGCGGAGCCGATGCTACGACTGAGTGTAGTAGTTGCGTTGGGGTGGCACTAGGTGTTTTCCGTGACAGGTTTGCCGGTTCGCCGGTCAGGAGACGATGGCGGCCAGCGTGCTCCAGCGGCGGTGCCGATGGGCGAACATCAGCCGGATGAACAGACGTGTACCTAAGCCTTTGATGCCGTCATCGGTCTCGATCTCGTCGGTGTAGCGGCAGCGATGCTCGTCGAGGGGAGTGAACGTGAGGCGATGGTTCCAGGTGTGCACGGGCCCGCCGTGTTCGTGGGTGTAGATCGTCAGGTCGTCGAGCTCTTTGATTTCGAGGTGATGAGTCCAGGCCGGGAGGACACCGAACCACCACAGTCGCGCCGACGCGCGGGTGCCCACCTCGATGCGATCAGGTGCTTCCAGTCCGGGCAGTTTGAGGGCCGGGGCGAGCACGAATTGCATCAACGCAGGCTTGCGCGCCAGTGCCGCGGCGCGTTGCGCGGAAATCGGTAGCTCGGTGCTGACGACGACGGTGCTCACGACGGGTTCCCCAGGCGGAACAGGTTGAACCGGTAGGCGTTCACGATTCCGGGCGCAATCCGCGCCAGCGCCGGCAGGCCGTAGCGGTAGCGCGCGGGCAGCGAAGTGGCCAGCTCGGGCTGCGGCGTTGCCAGGGTGCGGCTGTCCAGCAGCTCCATACCCCAGGTGTCGAGTTCACGCGGGTCGTCGCAGACCCACTTCATCCGGGCCGTCAGTGCCTTCATCGCACCGTTGCGGTGCTGGTTCTCGATCATCTTGCGGCCGCCGGTATCGACGACGAGGTGCGATCCCGGGAACCGCGCGGCGAGATTGCGAATGGCGCCGCGCGCCTGGTCTTCGGGGAAGTACAGCAGTACGGCCTCGGCGACGAACAAATACGGGGCCGGTGCGGCGGCGACGGCGTCGAACCAATCGGTCTCCAGGACCGAGCCCGCCAGCATGGTGCGGCGTTCGGTGTCGGCGAAGTAGCGACGACGCAGTTCGATGGTGTCGGGTAGGTCCAGGTCGAACCAGCGCAACCGTCCGTTGTCGACTCGTTCGAAGCGCGTGTTGAGCCCCGTGCCGATCTCGACGACCGTGCCGCTGGGGTGGTCGCGCAGGAATTGGCGGACCCAGACATCGAAAATCGCGGTGCGCAGAACCGAGCCCGGCAACGAGCCGCCACGAAAACGCGCGAAGTCGTAATCCAGGTCGTCGACCAGCTCAGCGGCCCGCGCGTCATGCAGGATCGGATGCCTCTTCGCGTTGTCGCGTGCGCGTCCGTACAGCGGAATCAACAGGGTTTCCTGGACCTCGCCGAGGTCGGGTTGGACTTTGCCCATGACTCACCTCAACAACCTGTCCCCGCAATTTCTGGCCAGCCTAGCCACATCGGTCCCGGCGTGGGGGTTTGTCCGAGGCCGGTCCCCGCTCGGATCCGCCCGCCGCAGAACCTTCCGCGCGCCGTTGGCGATGCGGTACAGTCCGTTGCGGCCCACACGGAACTCGGGTTCCGCCGGACGTTTTCTCTCGGCGCGGTGGCCCTATCCCCGGCGGTGGGCAAGGCAAGGAGATGGTGCGTGTTCGCTCTGCTCAAGAAGCTGTGGATACCGCTGCTTCTTGTCGTCGTGATTGCGCTGGGCGCCTATGTGGTTGTCCGGGTGCGGAACAGCTTCGGTGCCGGCGCGCGGATGGCGACCTCCGACGCGAACGCCGACGACACCAAACCCTTCAACCCCAAACACATCACCTATGAACTGACGGCCCCCTCGGGTGGCACCGTCAACGTCAACTTCCTCGACGAGAACGGGCAGCCGCACCTCGTCGAAGACGCCCCCCTGCCGTGGTCGCACACCATCGTCACCACCCTGCCGTCGATGTCGGCCAACATCGTCGCTCAAGGTGACGTCGGCCTGCAGCATCTGCGCTGCCGGATCATCGTCGACGACAACGTCCGGGATGACCGCAGCATCGACGAATACAAGCCCTTCATCTACTGCTTGGTGAAATCCGTATGAGCGACCAACTGCCGCACCCGCCGCGGTCCCGCATCGCCCGGCTGCTCTGGGTCCTGGCGGTGCCCATCATCTTGTTCTGGTTGCTCATCGCGATCGGCACCACCGTGTTCACCCCGGAGCTCGGCGTGGTGGCGGGCAAGCACTCGGTGCCGATGGCGCCGCTGGACGCACCCGCGTTCAAGGACATGATGACCATCGGTCACAAGTTCGAGGAGTTCGACACCGACTCCACCGCCATGGTCGTGCTGGAGGGCGACGACAAGCTGGGCGACAGCGCGCACGAGTACTACAACGAGATCGTCGCCAAGCTCAAAGCCGACAAGCATGTGCAGAACGTGCAGGACTTCTGGAGCGATCCGCTCACCGCCGCCGGCTCCCAGAGCCCGGACGGCAAGGCCGCTTACGTACAGGTGTTCCTCGACGGCGCCCAGGGCACCACGCCCAGTCACGCATCGGTGGCGGCGGTGCGCAAGATCGTCGACGGCGTGCCCGCGCCACCGGGCGTGCAGGCCCACGTCGCCGGTAACACGGTGCTCAACACCGACACCCTGATCGCCGCCCACAACAGCATGGAACTCATGACGGCGGTCACCATCGGCGTCATCTTCGTGATGCTGCTCGTCATCTACCGCTCGTTGCGGTCGGCGATCGTCGCGCTGATCTTGGTCCGCTTCGAACTGTATGCGGCCGAAGGCATTGTGGCCACGGCCGGCAACCTGGACATCATCGGCCTGACCCCGTACGCGGTCAGCATGGTCACGATGCTGACCATCGCCGCCGGCACCGACTACTTCATCTTCCTGCTGGGCCGCTATCACGAAGCGCGCTCCCGCGGCCAAGATCGAGAAGACGCGTTCCACACCGCCTACAACGGTGTGGTGCACGTGATCGTGGGTTCGGGCCTGACGATCGTGGGCGCCTGTCTTTGCCTGACCGCGACCAAGCTGCCGTATTTCCAGACCATGGGCGTGCCGTGCGCCATCGCTTTGGTGGCCACCATGCTGGCCGGACTGACCCTGGCCCCGGCGGTGCTGGTGGTCGCGTCCAAGTTCGGGATCTTCGACCCCAAACGGGAAGTCTCGGAACGTGGTTGGCGCATCATCGGCACCGCCGTGACGAGGTGGCCGAAACCCATCATCGTCATCACGACTTTCGTCGCGGTCATCGGATTCATCAGCCTGGCGACCTATGTGCCGAACTACAACGACAGGAAGTTCACTCCGGAAGACATTCCCGCGAACGTCGCGCAAACAGCGGCGGAGCGGCACTTCTCCCAAGCGCGGATGAATCCGGAGCTGCTCATGGTCGACGCCGGCCATGATCTGCGCAATCCCGCGGACATGCTCGTCATCGACAGGATCGCCAAGAGCGTCTTTCACGAGCGCGGTATCGGCCGGGTGCAGACCATCACTCGTCCGCTCGGGGCGCCGATCGAGCACAGCTCCATCCCGTTTCAGATCGCCATGCAGGCCTCCGGCCAGTTACAGACCGCCAAGTTCATGAACGACAGCATGGCGTCGATGCTCGAGCAGGCCGACGAGATGGGGCGGACCGTCGCCACCATGGAGCACATGTACGGGGTCATGCAGCAAGTGGTCGACACCACGCACGACATGACCGGCCACATGCACATGCTGCTCGACGACATCGAGACGGTGCGTCAACACGTCGCGGACTTCGAAGACTTCTTCCGTCCCCTGCGCAGCTATTTCTATTGGGAGCCGCACTGTTTCGACATCCCCATCTGCGCGTCCATGCGGTCGATCTTCGACATGCTCGACGACGTCGACACCATGACCGATGACATGGGCGTCACCGTCAAGGATGTCGACCGGCTCGATGTCTTGATGCCGCAGATGCTGGAGGACCTGCCCAAAACGATCGATTCGATGAAGAAGATGCGCGGCTTCATGCTGGCGACGCACAGTTCGATGTCGGGCATCCAGCGCCACCTGCAGGAGAACGCCGAAGGCTCGACCCTGATGGGCAAGTTCTTCGACGAAGCCAAAAACGATGACTCCTTTTATCTTCCGCCGGAAGTCTTCGACAACCCCGACTTCATCCGGGGCCTGAAAATGTTCGTCTCACCCGACGGCCACGCGGTGCGATTCATCATCACCCACCAGGGCGACCCGGCCTCGGTCGAAGGGATCAAGCACGTCCAGGGCATCAGGGAAGCCGTCGCGGATGCGATCAAGGGAACTCCGCTGGAAGGGTCCAAGGTGTCGCTGGCCGGCACCGCGTCGATGTACAGCGACATGCAGGACGGCGTGAAGATCGACCTGATGATCGCCGGCCTGTCCACGCTGATCCTGATCTTCGCGATCATGCTGCTGATCACCCGCAGCCTGGTGGCGTCGCTGGTGATCGTCGGCACGGTGCTGGCGTCGCTGGGTACGGCGTGTGGGCTGTCAGTGCTGCTGTGGCAGGACATCCTCGGGCTGGGCCTGCAGTGGATCGTGCTGCCGCTGACGGTCATCATCCTGTTGGCCGTCGGGTCGGACTACAACCTGCTGTTGGTCTCGCGACTCAAAGAAGAGATCGGGGCCGGCCTCAACACCGGGATCATCCGCGGCATGGGCGCTTCCGGCCGGGTGGTCACGGCGGCGGGCCTGGTGTTCGCGGCGACCATGGCGTCGATGATGGTCAGTGACTTGCGGGTGATCGGGCAGTTGGGCACCGCGATCGCGTTGGGACTGCTGGTCGACACGTTCATCGTGCGGGCTTTCATGACCCCGTCGATCGCCGCGGCGCTGGGCCGGTGGTTCTGGTGGCCGCTGAACACCTTCGCCATGCGGGACCGGCCGGCGCCTGAGCCGGCCGCCGACACCGCGCCGATCCCGCAGCCGACGACGGTGTGACGCTATGGAGTCACGACTTCGGCAACGCACCGACGGACGGCTCGACCGATCCCGCGATCCGGCGATCCTGGACGCCGCCCTGGCGGTTGTTTCCGAAAAGGGTTATGACGCCGCCAATATGAATGACATCGCCGCACGCGCTGGGGTCGGGAAGGCCGCCATCTACCGGCGCTGGGCCTCCAAGGCGGCGCTGGTCACCGACGCGCTCATCTACTGGCGGCCCGATCTGCTCACCAAAGACACCCCGGACACCGGCAGTCTGGCGGGTGACCTCGATGCGCTCATCGAACAGATCGGCCGCAACGACAAGGACCCGGTTCCCAACGACCTGGTGCTGCGCGTGGCCTTGGAAGCCGTCCACGAGCCCGACCTGGCCGCCGCCGTCGACGACCTGGTGCTCGTCAAGGGCAAAGGCTTGGTGGCCAAGATCTTGGCGCAAGCCGCGGCACGCGGGGAAATCGATCCCGACCGGGATTGGTCACTGGTCGCCGACGTCGTCTTGGCGATGGGGCTGCTGCAGGTGGTCCGCGGTCAGACCCTGGACGCCACCTTCGTCCGTCAAGTCCTCGACACGCTGGTCTTGCCGGCACTGCGCGCGCCGTCGCCAGACTGAGATGCCTTACTGGGGGCCCGATGTCACCCCGCGCTCGAAGATTCGGGTGAGTGCCGGCACGATGCTGTGGCGCGGCACGGCGCCGTGTGCAGCCTCGCTGCAGGCTTTGACCAGAAGTCCGAACAGGGCGATACGGATCCATTCCGGGCTCAGCTCCGGGTCGAAGACGCCCTCCTGCTGGCCGCGGACGATGAGGTCGAGGATGGGAGCGGAGTTCGGCAGGTGCTCGGCGGGGATGTCGCGTAGTACGGCGGGGTCGGCGAACAGGAACACGATCCGGTCACCCTCTGGAGCGAGCGTGGTGATCACGCGTCGCATCGCGTCGATCGCCGGGCCCTCAGCAGTCGCCGCGGCGGCGAGGATGTCGCTGATGACGCGGATCGAATCCAGAGTGGCTTCGTAGATCAGCCGTTCCCGGTCGGCGAAATAGCGATGCAGGGTGGAACGGGCGACCTGGGCGGCCGCCGCAATCTCGGGCAGTGTGGCGGTGCGATCACGGGCGAGCACCGATGCCGTCGCGTCCAGGATGGCCGCCCGCGTACGCGACTGCGCACCGGTGAGTTCCGGGCACTCCACATTCATGATTCCCATCATAACCACAGCAACGTCCGTTTGTGGGATGTTGACGTCTCATTAACAGACGTTTAGCATCCCTAATCAGCCGTCCAGGTCCATCTGGCTGCGGCTAACGCGAGCGAGGGATTGGGGGCGGGCGTCAGCGATGAACTGGAATATGTTCGGCACGAACTGGCGTCTGTTCGGCGACTTGGCGGCGATCGTCTTCATAGCGCTGCTGGCCTTCGGCGCCGGCTTGTTCTGGTACATCCGGCGTCTGCAAAGCCGGCCGCCACTGCCGATCAGCGAAGGAATCGGCGCCAGAAGGGCGGTGCTGACCAAACTCCGCAAGCGTCAACCCCTCTCGCCCGATGAGCTGGAGTTCGCGACGCACGCCATCACCGATCTGCGTTCACCGCTGGCATTCTGCATTCCCGCCGCGACGTTCTCGCTGGGCTGTCTCTACGTGCTCGGCAGCCTGGAACAGCTGCACGGCGCCACCCCGTCGGAGCGGACGTTCATCGGGGTGATCCCGATGCTCGGATCGTTGAACATGACAGCTCAGATCGTGCGGGTCAGAAAGCTCAAGAAGCGGCTTCCGGCGGCTTCGGCAGGGGAAGTCGAGTGAGCCCGCAGCCGCGGCGCAGATCTGTGCTGGCGCGAGTCTGGATGCCCCTGGTCGCCGTGATCGCGCTCAGCCTGGGTGCGCTGTCGATGTGGAAGGTCCACCAGATGTCCGCTCCGGGACCGGTTCTGACTGTCAACCCGCCGCAGGCGCCCGAGCAGTTCAACCCGAAGAAGCTCACCTATGAGGTGTTCGGCTCGGTCGGCGACGGCGCCTTGCTTTCCTACCTCGACATCAACTCCCATCCCCACACCGTCGAGTTGGACGCCCTGCCATGGACGCATGACGAGACGACGATGCTGACCGTGGTGTCCGGCAGCATCTCGGTGCAGGTGCGCGGTGACTTCGTCGGCTGCCGGATCCTGGTCGACGACGTGATCCGCGACGAGCACACCAACACCCATGCCAACGCCGACGTCACCTGCCGGGTGAAGTCCGCATGAGCGAGCGTCCCGAGAAGCGGCCCCTGGTCGCGCGCATGGTCCGCCTGCTGGCGATACCGATCATCGTCTGCTGGGGCCTGCTGGCCATGACGACGAACACCTTTGTGCCCCAGGTGGAGAAGGTCGCCGAGGAACTCGCCGGCCCGATGGTGCCGACGTACGCGCCCTCGCAGGCCGCGATGCTGGCCATCGGTGAGAAGTTCGAGGAGTCCACCTCGACCAGCATGACCATGCTGGTGTTGGAGGCGGACCGCCCCCTGGCCGATCAGGACCACCGCTATTACGACGAACTGGTGCGCACGCTGCGCGCCGACACCGAACACGTCCAGTACGTCATGGACACCTGGGGCAAACCGATCACCGCGGCCGGCGCCCAGAGTCTCGACGGCAAGGCCGCCTACGTGCTGCTGCGCCTGGCCGGTGACATCGGCCAGATGCAGGCCAACGACTCCGTTGCCGCCGTGCGGCACACCGTGGCGACTTCCGACCCGCCGGACGGGCTCACGGTCTATGTCAGTGGCGCGGCGCCCCTGGCCGCCGACACGGTGGCGACCGCGAATTCGAGCCTGAACAACATCACGATCGCCACCATCTTCCTGATCATCTTCATGCTGCTGCTGGTTTACCGCTCCTTCATCACCATGCTGGTGCCGCTGTTCGGGGTGTTGATCCTGATGCTGGCCGCCAAGGGGGTCATCGCGACACTCGGGCACTTCGGCTACATCCAGCTGTCGTCGTTCGCGGTCAACATGGTCGTCTCGCTGACGCTGGGTGCGGGGACGGACTACGGCATCTTCTTGATGGGCCGCTATCACGAGGCACGGCTGAACGGCGAAAGCCGCGAAGACGCGTATTACACCGCCTATCGCGGTGTTTCACACGTGATCGTCGGCTCCGGCCTGACCATCGCCGGTGCGGCGTTCTGCCTGAGTTTCGCGCGGCTGAACTACTTCAACACCATGGGGCCGGCGGTGGCGATCAGTATGGTGCTGACCGTCGTGGGCGCCTTGACGCTCGGCCCGGCCATCTTGAGCGTGGGCAGCCTGTTCGGGCTGTTCGATCCGAAACGAACCGTCAAGGCGCGGCTCTACCGCCGGATCGCTACCAGCGTGGTGCGCTGGCCCAAGCCGATCCTGACCGCCAGTGCCGCGCTGGTGGCGGCCGGGGCGGTGTTCGTGCCGACCTATCAGGTCAGCTTCGACGACCGTACCTACCAGCCGCGCAACTCCGCCGCGAATCTGGGATTCGCCGCCGCCGACCGGCACTTCGCCAAGAGCAAGCTGTTCTCCGAGATGCTGATGGTCGAGGCCGATCACGACATGCGCAATTCGGCCGACTTCATCTCGCTGGACCGGGTGGCCAAGGCGCTGATCCGCCTGCCCGGGGTCGCGATGGTGCAGAGCATCACCAGACCGATGGGACGCGCACTCGAGCACGCCTCGCTGCCCTACCTGTTCACCGTGCAGGGCAGCGCCAACGGCCAGCAACTGCCGTTCACCCGGGAACAGAACGCCAACACCGAGAAGCAAGCACAGATCATGGGGCACACCGTCGAGGTTTTGCAGACCACGATCGCGTTGACCCAGAAGCTCTCCGATGAAATGCATTCCACGGTGCTGACCATGGAGGAGATGCAGGCGCTGACCGAACAGATGGATGAGGAGCTGTCCAATCTGGACGATTTCATGAGACCGCTCCGCAGCTACTTCTATTGGGAGCCGCACTGTTACGACATCCCGGTCTGCTGGGCGTTCCGGTCGCTGTGGGACATGATGGACAGCGTCGACAAGCTGGCGGAGAACATCAAGGACGCGGTGTCGTCGCTGGAGGTCGTCGACTCCCTGTTGCCGCAGATGGTCGCACAGCTGAACATCATGGTCGACGACCAGATCGCCCTACGGTCTCTGATCGTGAACACCTACGGCCCCACCAGCATTCAGGCCGAGAACACCGACCAGACTTTCGACGACATGATCAATGTCGGCAATGACTTCGACGCCTCCCGCAGCGACGACTTCTTCTACATACCCCGGCCTGCTTTCGACAACGAGGACATCAAGACCGGCATGCAGCTGATGATGTCTCCGGACGGCAAGGCCGCCCGATTCATCGTCACCCATGAGGGCAACGCCATGGGTCCCGAGGGTATCGAGCATGTCGAGAGGTTCCCCGACGCCATCAAGATCGCGCTCAAGGAGACCTCGTTAGCCGGCGCGAAGATCTACATCGGCGGATCCGGCTCGAACAACAAAGACATTCAGCAATACTCACGATCGGATCTGCTGATCGCCGCGATCGCAGCCTTCGTGTTGATCTTCCTGATCATGCTGGTCATCACCCGAAGCCTGGTGGCGGCGTTGGTGATTCCCGGAACCGTGGCGTTCTCCTACGCCGGGGCGTTCGGGCTGTCGGTGTTGATCTGGCAGCACCTGATCGGTCTGCATCTGCACTGGCTGATCCTGCCGCTGACCTTCATCATCCTGGTGGCCGTCGGATCGGACTACAACCTGCTGTTGATCGCCCGGCTCAAAGAGGAACTTCCGGCCGGGCTGAACACCGGCCTGATCCGGGCGCTGGGCAGTACCGGCGGGGTGGTCACGTCGGCGGGCCTGGTGTTCGCCTTCACCATGCTGGCCATGCTCGCCAGCGATCTGCGCACCATCGGCCAAGTCGGCTCCACCGTCTGCATCGGCCTGTTGCTCGACACCCTGATCGTGCGGTCGTTCATCGTGCCGTCGCTGGTGCGGATGTACGGGCCGTGGTTCTGGTGGCCGACGATCGTGCGGCAGCGGCCACTGCGGCAGCGGCCCGCTAGACCCGCGGCGCAGATCGCGGGCCCAGACCGGCAATGATGTGGTCGCTGACGAAGCGGCGCACGGCGCGGGGATTGTCCAGATTCACCCGCATCGGCGGAAGCAGCTCGAAGCTGAACAGTATCCGCACGATCCATTCACCGGCGCGGCCCGCGTCGAGGGTGCCGTCCACTTCACCTCGGCGTTGCGCGGCGCGCACCAGGGGCATCCACAGCGCCACGGAGCGCTGCATCAAGTCGTCGCCGCCGTGTTCCAGCAACAGGACCAGCACGCTCTGATTGATCGTGCGCGGCTCAGCGGCCGATCTGCGACGATGCGCGGAAATCAGGACAGCCGCGGCCGCGACCTGCTCGGCCAGGGTGCCCAACTCGTTGACCTCGGCGGCCATCGTCTCGATGAACGCCGCGGACAGCTGGTCGAGCGCCGCGGCGATGGCCTCATCGCGGGTGCCGAAGGCGTTGTGCACGGTGCCGCGTGACACGTCCGCCGTTTCGGCGACCGCGGTGAGGCTGAAGCGCCGGGGACCGAGCTGGCGCAGGGTCTCGGTGGCAGCCATGAGCAGTGGCGGCGGGAGCGTCTTCGGTCCTTTTTCACCAGGCACTTGCACACATTATCGATATGTGTACAAATTGATCAACATCACTTCAGCCGTGTCGGGCGCCACGAACAAGGGAGTTGGCTGTGTATGACCTCACGATCACCGGTGGCACCGTCGTCGACGGGACCGGGGCGGACCGCTACCTCGCCGACGTCGGTGTCCGGGACGGGCGGATCGTGGCGGTCCACCGCCGCACCGGAACCGATGATCCGGGTCTGACCGGTGACGCGGCCGAAACGATCGACGCCACCGGCAAAGTCGTCGCACCGGGCTTCGTCGACATCCACACCCACTACGACGGACAGGTCAGCTGGGACAACCTGCTGGAACCGTCCAGCGGCCACGGCGTGACGACGGTTGTCACCGGCAATTGCGGCGTCGGTTTCGCCCCGGTCCGGCCGGGCCGCGAGGAGTGGCTGATCAAGCTGATGGAGGGTGTCGAGGACATTCCGGGCACCGCGCTGACCGAAGGCATCACTTGGGGATGGGAGAGCTACCCCGAGTACCTCGACGTACTCGACCGCCAGAGCCTCGCCGTCGACGTCGGAAGCCAAGTGGCGCACGGAGCGATTCGCGCCTATGCGATGGGCGACCGTGGTGCCCGCAACGAGCCGGCCACCCCCGACGACATCGCGGCCATGAGCCGACTGGTCCAGGAGGCGATCGAGGCTGGGGCACTGGGCTTTTCGACGTCTCGCACGTTGGCGCACCGGGCGATGGACGGCGAGCCGGTGCCGGGCACCTTCGCCGCCGAAGACGAACTGTTCGGAATGGGCCGGGCGATGGCCGCCGGTGGCCAGGCGGTCTTCGAGCTGGCCCCGCAGGGGGCGGCCGGTGAGGACATCATCGCGCCGAAGAAAGAACTCGAATGGATGCAGCGCCTCGGCGCCGAGATCGACCGGCCGGTGTCGTTCGCACTGATTCAGGTCGACGCCGACCCGAACCTGTGGCGCGAGCAGCTCGACATCTCCGCGGCCGCACATCAGGCCGGCAGTGCGCTGTATCCGCAGATCGCCGCGCGTCCCTTCGGCATGCTGCTGGGCTTTCCCGGGCATCACGCCTTTACCCACCGGCCCACCTATCGGCGGTTGAAGCAAGAATGCCGCCGCGACGAACTGGCGCAGCGGCTCGCCGATCCGGCTGTCAAGGCGGCGATCCTGTCCGAAGAGGATCTGCCCGTCGACGCCGCGGTGCAGTTCGACGCCATGTTCGCGCTGGTGCAGCACTCGCTGCACCGCATCTACGACCTGGGCGACCCGCCGGACTACGAGCCCACGCCGGACCGCTCGGTCGCGGCGATCGCCGCGGCGCGCGGCGAGGATCCGTTGGCAACCCTGTATGACCTGATGCTGGCGGCCGACGCCGGCGCGATGCTGATGCTGCCGTTCTTCAACTACGCCGACGGCAACCACGACGCGATCAGGGAGATGCTCACCCACCCCGCCGGTGTGCTCGGGCTTTCGGATGGTGGCGCGCACTGCGGAATGATCTGCGACGCTTCCTATCCCACCTACCTGCTCACACACTGGGCGCGCGACCGGCATCGCGGCGACAAGCTGCCCCTGGAGTATGTGGTGCGCAAACAGTGCCGGGACACCGCGCAGCTGTTCGGCCTCAACGATCGCGGGGTGATCGAGGTCGGCAAGAAGGCCGACATCAACGTGATCGACATGGAGTCGCTGACCCTGCATCCGGCTCGGATGGCTTATGACCTCCCGGCCGGCGGGCGCCGTCTGCTGCAGGGGGCGAGCGGGTATGTTGCGACGATCGTCAGCGGTACCGTCACCCGGCGCAACGGCGCCGACACCGGTGCGCGGCCGGGGCGGCTGGTGCGCGGAGCGCGCCAGTAAGACTGGAAGGGAATCAACAGTTGTCTCGGATGCACCCGTGTGAGCAGGTCGGCCTCGACTTCCTCGAGCGCGCCCCGCAGCGGTTCAGCAACAGCGTCGACCTGGCCGTGACGCCCGACGAGATCTGGGAGGTGCTGGCCGACGCCGAAGCCTGGCCACACTGGGCGTCGGTGATCACCAAGGTGACCTGGACCAGCCCCGAGCCGCATGGTGTCGGCACCACCCGGCTCGTGGACATGCGGGGAGGAATCGTCGGCGATGAGGAGTTCCTGGCCTGGGAACCGGGACGGCACATGGCATTTCGCTTCAACGCGAGCTCGACCTCGGCGCTGGCGGTGTTCGTCGAGGACTACATCATCGAGCCGACCGCCCAGGGCTGCCGGCTCACCTGGACGCTGGCCAATCGGCTGACCGGCCCTGCAGCGTGGTTCTCGCCGATCAGCGGGCCGTTGATGAATCTGGGGTTTCGCCGATTCCTGGCCAACCTGCGCCGCTATACCGACCAGCGGTTCGCGACGGCGGACCGCGGGTAGATGAGCGCGTCCGGATGGTCACCGGAGCAGGGTGCTCCGCAGGCCGGCCGGGTAGCGGTCGTGACCGGGGCCAACACCGGGGTCGGCCTGGAAGTCGCGCGGGGGCTGGCGATCCTCGGCGCCACGGTCGTGCTGGCCTGCCGCAAAACCGACGCGGCCACGGCGGCCCGGCAAGACATTCTGCAGTCGGCTCCGGCCGCGCGCGTCGACGTGGTTCGTCTGGACGTCAGTGACCTGGCCTCGGTGCGGGCTTGCGCGGATGAGCTGCGGGCGCGCTATCCCGTCATCGACATCCTGGTCAACAACGCCGGTGTCATGCATCAGACTCGGCAGCTGACGGTGGACGGCTTCGAGGGTGACTTCGGCACGAACTTCCTCGGGCCGTTTGCGCTGACGGGACTGCTGCTGGATCGGGTGCTCGCCTCCGCGGCGGGACGGATCATCGCGGTGAGCAGCAAGACCCACCGCAGTGGCCGGATCGCGTTCGACGATCTGCAGTTGGCGAAGTCGTTCACCCCCGCGGTGGCCTACACCCAGTCCAAGCTTGCCCAATTGATGGCCACCTTCGAACTGCAGCGGCGGCTGGAATCGTCTGCCAGCCCGGCGATCGCGCTGGCGGCGCACCCCGGGGGCACCCGCACCTCGATCCTGCGTGAGCAGTCCCGGGCGGTCCGCTGGGTGTTCAACAGCCGGTCTCGCTATGTGACGGGGTGGTTCACCCAGGGGCCGGCCGAGGGGGCGCTGCCGATGTTGCGGGCAGCGACCGACCCGGCCGCCATGGGCGGTCAGTTCTACGGCCCGGGCGGGCGTTTCGAGCAGATCGGCCCGCCGGTGTTGGTTCGGGCCGCCGGCCGAGCCTGTGACCCCGACGCGCAGCGGCGGTTGTGGACCGTCGCCGAAGAGCTCACCGGGGTCACCTACTCGCTGACGCGCGATCCGGCGTAGCGCTGCGCGCTGCGCTCACCGCCGGGGCGATCCACCGGCGCAGCAGACGCCGCAGTTCTTCGCCCGATGCCGGCAGCGGTGCCAGGATGAACGACTGCAATGTGCGCAGCACCATCTCGATGATGTCGTCGATGCCCTGATCGTCGAAGCCGGTCCAGTCGACATCCAGGCGCTCCAGCAGGGAGTGCCCGAAGCTTCGGCCGGTGTCGGTGGTGACGGTGACGGCGAAGGCGCTGGCCTGTTGGGTGCGCAGCAGCAGACCGACATAAGGGTCGTGGGGGAGGCGTTCCAGGGTGAGCGCGATGCCCTCGGCGACGGCTTCGCCGGGATCGGTCATTCCGGCCAGCGCTTCGGCGAGCTGGTCCAGAAAGGCGCCGGCGCCGTCGGCCGCGGTGGCCGTCAGCAGCTCCTCGGTGCTGGGGAAATAGCGGTAGACCGTCTGCCGGGTGACGCCGAGGGTGCGTGCGACGTCGGCGATGCTGGTCTGCTCGCCGCGTTCGTCGATGGTCTGGCGGGTGGCCCGCAGAATCCGTGCCACCGCCTCCTCGTCGCTCGCGGGCACATTCCCGCCCCAACCGCGGGTACGCATCAGAACCGCAGTGCCGGAGTGCGCCGCCGATTCATAGCCGGAACGGTAACCCCGGGCGCCGCCCGCCGGCGCAACGCCCGCTGTTGACCGCGTCGTGTCCCGAATGCTAAGCAGGTGCACAGCATCTCTACCGGTACTACGCGGGCTGGTGCACCAAGCTCAACGGCAGCAGCTACCAGGTGCAGATGGAGGGCGGGGTCAACAGCACCTACGCCAACATGCACGCCTACACCTTGAAGGAACCGTACGGCGTGGTGGGCCTGATCTATCCCTGGAATGGCCCGCTGTTCAACGCCTGCGCCAAGGTCGCCCCGGCGCTGGCGGCCGGCTGCAGCAGCGTGGTGAAGCCGGCGGAGGAGACGCCGCTGTCGGCGGTGCTGCTGGAACGGCTGATCGCCCAAGCCGGGGTTCCCGACGGCGTCACCAACTTCGTCATCGGCTATGGCGCCACGGCCGGTGCGGCGATCACCAGCCACCCCGATGTGGAGAAGGTCGCGTTCACCGGATCGACGGATGTCGGCAAGGAGATCATGCGCAACTCCGCGGACAACCTGAAGAAGGTGACGCTGGAGTTGGGCGGCAAATCCCCGGTGCTGATCTACGAAGACGCCGACCTGGACATGGCAATCATGATGGCCGCGATGGGTATCTTCGTGCACTCCGGTCAGGGCTGTGTCTGCGGCTCCCGGATCTTCGTGCAGCGCAGCGTCTATGAGCGCGTCGTCGCGGGCATCGCGATGATCGGGGAAAACTTGGTACTCGGCGGGCCCAAGGACGAGGGCGCCATGATCAGCCCACTGGTCAGCGCCAAGCAACTCGAGCGCGTCATGGGCTACATCGACCAGGGGCGCAAGGACGGCGTCGAGGTGGTGTCCGGCGGATACCGGGTGGACCGCAAGGGCTACTTCGTGAAGCCGACCGTGCTGACCAACATCGACCCGGCCACCAGCCGGCTGTACCGGGAAGAGATCTTCGGGCCGGTGGTCACCATCTTGCCGTTCGACGACGACGACGAGGCCGTGGCGATGGCCAATGACACCAGCTACGGCCTGGCGGCCACGGCGTGGACCACCAACCTGGCTCGCGCCCACAACCTGGGCAAGCGCCTGCAGGCCGGCACCGTGACGTTGAACTGCCAGCTGGTCTTCGATCACAACGTGCCCTTCGGCGGCTACAAGCAGTCCGGTATGGGCCACGAGTTCGGCTACGAGGGCATCGACGGCTATCTGAAGACCAAGTCGATCTGGGCGGCGCTGTAGAGGTCAGCGCGGCAGATTGGGCCACCACACTCGATCGCCGATCAGTGCGAACAGCGCCGGAATCACCAAGGTGCGAACGACGAACGTATCCAACAGGATTCCAAGACCGACGATGATGCCCAGCTGGGTCAGCACGATCAACGGCAGCACCCCGAGCACGCAGAACACCGCGGCCAGCACGATGCCGGCACTGGTGATGACCCCGCCGGTGGCCGACACCGCGCGCACCATGCCGCCGCGGGTGCCGTGTGTGGGGGTCTCCTCGCGGGCACGGGTCACCAGGAAGATGGTGTAGTCCACTCCCAGCGCTACCAGGAACAGGAACGCGAACAGCGGAGTGCTGTTGTCCAGCGCCGGAAACCCGAACAGGTGCAGGCTGGCCCAGCAACCCAACCCGAGCGCGGCGACCGCGCTGAGCACCGTCGCCGCCACCAGGACAGGCGGGGCCAACACCGCCCGAAGCAGCACGAACAACACGGTGAGCACCACCAGCAGGATCAGCGGGATCAGTACCGTGCGGTCGCGCACCGCCCCGTCGCGGACATCGAGGGCCTGTGCGTCGGCGCCACCCACCAACGCCCGCGCGTCCGCCGCACGAACCGAATCTCGAAGTCCGGCAATGGTGCTGAAAGCCGCATCGGTCGCCGGTGCGGCGTTGAGCACCACCGACCACATGGTTCGTCCGGTCTCGGAGACACCCGTCTGGACCACCGAGACGACGCCCGGGACCGCGGTGATCGCCTGCTTGAGTTGCCGAGACCGGGCGGTGGGGCCGATCACGACCGTCGGACTCGCGGCGCCGTCCGGAAAGTGTTCTGCCAGCGTATCGAAGCCGGTCACCGAGTCGGCCTGCAACCGGAACTGCTCAGTCTGCGACAACCCGATTTTGGCACCCAGCAGTCCCGCCGCCGACACCGCCAGAACCGCGACCGCCGCTGTGCACACCACGGCCGGGCGGCGCGAAACGGCATCGGCGACGCGGTGCCACGGGCCGGCGGGCGTGTCCGCGTCGCCCGTAGCTTGAGGAATAAACGGCCAGAACACCTTTCGGCCGAACAGTGCCAGCAGCGGGGGCAGCAGAAACAACACGAACACCGCGGCCACCACCAGCCCGCAGCTGGCGCAGATCCCGAGACTGCGGGTGCTCGGAGTGACCGCCAAGACCAACGTGAGCAGAGCCAGCACCACGGTGGCGTTGCTGGCCAGGATCGCCGGGGCCGCGGCGGCCACCGCGCGGCGTAGAGCCACCCGATGCTCGTGCTCGGTGCGCAGTTCTTCCCGGTAGCGCGAAATCAGCAGCAGCGCATAGTTGGTCCCGGCCCCGAAGACCAGCACGCTGGTGATGCCCGCGGTGGAGCCGTCAAAGGTCACCCCCGCGGCGCGCGCGACATCGGACCCCACCACGGTGGCCACCCGATCCGCGAACGCGATCACCATCAGCGGCACCAGCCACAACACCGGCGAGCGGTAGGTGACGATCAACAGCAGCGCCACCACCAGCGCGGTGACCGCCAACAGGGTGACGTTGGCGCCGGTGAAGGCGTCGGCGATGTCGGCGCCGAACGCCGGCCCGCCGGTGATGTGGGTCGACAGCGTCGGTGGCAGACCGTCGGCGGCAGCGGCCCGCAAGGCCTTGACCGCATCGGTGAGCCCGAAACCGGACAACTCGGCGTTCAACGGCACCGTGGCCAGGGCCGCCTGGTGGTCGGTGGACGGCAGCACCGGCGGGGCCGGCCCGGTGAGCACCTGGGGCACCTTCGTCATACGGTCGCGGGCCGCAGTCACCGCCGCGAGGTCGTCTGGTGTCAACGGCGCACCGTCGGTGCGGGTGGCGACCAGCAGCGCGGTCGCCTGCTCCCCGCCGGCGAAGGTGGACAGCGCCGCGGCGGCGCGGGCTGATTCGGCGCTGGCCGGCAGTGACTCGGGCGATTGGGTGGCGGCGCCGTTGTCGTTGCTGAGCACCATCAGCGCGACGGCGATCAGGATCGGCACCAGCGCAACGAGCCAGGATCGGCGGCCGCTGACGGCGGCGGACAATCGCTCCCAAACCATCCGGCGAGCATCGCACGAAACTTTGGCCGAACAACCGGATGCGCTCTGATCGCCTACTGTGAGGCTCGTGACCAGCAGTGCGAAGACGGCGATCTCGCGCCGCATCTTCCTGCGCGGTGCCGCCTGGGCGGTGCCGGTCTTCGGCGCCGCGCTCGCCGGCCCGCGTGCACTGGCGGCGCCGGCCGGCTCACCCGGGTGCGGCGATCCGTACCAGGTGGTCGACAACTGCGCTGTGGAGTTGCCGGAGGAATTCAGCTGGACCAGCTTCTCCACCACCAGGGCGATTGGCGGCGGCACCAACTACTCCATCCAGTTCACCACCAGGATTCAGCCCGGGCCGCCGGTACCGGCGGAAGCCACCGGCTACCGCATCGACAGCCTCAGCATCGCCGGCACCAAACCGGACGGTTCGGCGTTTTCGGTGGTGCCGTCGCTCGGTGAGACCGGTGAGCGGGCAATCTGGATCCGGACACTCGACTCATCGCTCGGTTTCGTGCTGGATGTGCCCTGGGATGCCAAGCAGTTGGTCCGCAGGTTCGCCTACACCTACAACGTGGTCTACCTCAATTTATCCACCGAGATTCAAACCTGTACCTACGTGACGACGATGCAACTCGCCAACAACGGAGCCGTCGACGGCGGGGTCGGGTCGGTGGCGTTCTCTCCGCCGCGGTTGACCTCCTGCGCCGCCTGAGGTCAGCAGGCCGGGATCGGCTGATCGTCGTCGCGGTGCCCGAAAACACCGAAGCTGTCGACCAGTTGCGCCGATGGCTCGGGAGACCAGTCCCATCCGGCGATCTGATTGCGGGAGCGTCTGCTGAACAGGCCGCGCATCAGCTCGTAGCCGTCGGCCCGCAAAGTGGTCACGGATTCTCCGGAGCCGCAACGCCATTGCTGTCCCAGCTCATCGCTGATCACCAGCGTCGCGGTGTCGCCTAGCAGCCGGCCAGGCAGGCGACCCAACACGTCCAGGAATGGCTGCCAGTGCTCGCGGTCGGTTCGCGGTAGGCCCAACGCCTCGCAGAGGTCTCCTTCGTGGCAGATCACGTCCGCGGCCAGGTTCGGGCCGGTGAACCGTTCGGGCAGACTCGCTTCGGCCGCCGGGGAGGCGTGCTCCCACTCGTCGAGCAGGTCGCCGACCGTGCGTTCGCGTCGTTCGGCGACGTGCCGTGCGGTCCAGTATTCACCCGGCGCGCCGTCGAGCCGCTGCGCCAAGACGTCAGCGGCGCCACCGGCCAGGTGTGCCAGCACGTCGTGCACCGACCAGCCCGGAGTCGCCGGAACCGGAATGCGCAGCTGGTCATCGGTGAGTCCGGCGGCCAGGGTGCTGATCCTGCCGCGCGCGGCCCGGTATATGGCGTCAAGCATGGGAGCCTCCGGTGTCGTGGCGCCGGTGCGTCATGACGCGAATCCCGTGCCGCGCAGGTTGGCCAGCAGGATGCGGGCCAGCAGCACCGGATCGCGCAACCGTGATGGGGAATCCACCAGGTTGCGCACTCGTAGGAACCGCTCGGTCACGGCGATGTCGCGGGACGCGGCGGTCCCCACCGCCTCGGTGAACCACCCGCCCAGTCGGCGGCGGATCGGGTGCGGGCGATCGTTGGCCACGGGACGATCCTGGGCTGCGTTCGCCGCCCAGATCGGTGCGATCTGGGTGGCCGCCGCGCGGAAGAAGCGCTGCGACAGGTCTGGCCCACCCTCTGCCAGACAGTCGCGCAGGGCCAGCGCCTGCAGTGCCGCCACCGTCATGCCTTGCCCGTGCAGCGGATTGAGCCGGCAGAGGCCGTCGCCGATCACCACCAGCCCTTCGGGGAAGCGCGGCATCTGGTGGTAGCGGTGCCACCGTGCCCCGGTGTCATGGGAGACCGCGATGTCGCCGACCGGTGTGGCGTCGCGCAACCCAGCCATGATCGATGCCGGGAGAATCTGCTTGGCCGCGACCTGCATGGCGGTGAAGGTCCTTGGGGGAGAGCCATAGTCGCTGTGCCGAGCAATCGACAGCATCCAGGTGTCGTGCTCGTAGGCCACCAGCAGCAGACCGGGATAGGCGCGCCCCTGGTTGACGAAGACCATCTGGTCGTCGAGCAGTCCGGGCGGGATGCGTAGGAGCTGGCTGGAGTAGGCCCAAGCGGGGCGAAGGCGGTGATCCGGCACGCAGCCGAACCCGTTTGCCGCCAGGAATTCGGCAGTCCGCGAGGCTCGTCCGGTCGCGTCGATGACGAGGTCGGCGTGCAGAACCTGGGTGAGCTTGTTGTCCCGATTCGTGACCCGCACACCGCGAACGACGCCCCGATCGTGCACCGGCTCGACCGCGTCGTGGCCGTCGAGAAACGCGACGTTACTGAGCTTGTCGACGCGCCGGCGGACGTGGAACTCCATGAACGGCCGGCTCGCGCTGTAGATCGCCAGGGCCTGGGGATCGGCGAGCGTGCCGGTGCGGTTGAGCTCATGGCGGCCGATGCGGGCGTAGCGCCCAGACAGATCGCCGTTGTCGATCACCACCGCGCCGGCGGCGGCCAGCTCGTCGAGGATCCCGGGAAACAGTTCGCCGAGGATGCCCGTGCCTCGGGTCAGGAAGCTGTGCAGATGCCGTCCCTGCGGGACCCCTCTGCGCTGGGCCGGGTGATCGGGGAGCCGATCGCGGTCCACGACGGTGACGGAGTCGTAGGACTCCGACGCCACTCGGGCCGCCAGCAACCCGGCTATCCCGGCTCCCAACACCACCGCTGACGTACCCGAACTGACCATCGCAAGCCCCTCTCCGTGACGCAAGGGACCCACGATACAGGAAAATTAAGAAAAATAAGAGTATCTTGGCGTAACAGTAAGATTCCTAGCCCGCCGGGACGGGTGGCGGCGCCATCGGAAGTGTCGGTGTCGATGCGAAGACCTGCGGCGTTGGCGCGGCGGCGACGCTGTCCGCACGGGCGGGGGACGGCGGCTCAGCCGGGATCGGCGCCGGCCGCCGGTGGACGTTGATCGGCCACCAGAACCACCGGCCGAGCAGCGCCGCGATCGACGGAGTGATCAGGCTGCGGACGATGAACGTGTCGAACAGCAGGCCCAGCCCGATGGTGGTGCCGATCTGGCCGACAGACCGCAGGTCGCTGGCGATCATCGCGATCATGGTGAAGGCGAACACCATGCCGGCTGCGGTCACCACCTTGCCGGTGGCGCCCATCGCCCGGATCAGCCCGGTGCGCAGCCCCGTCGCGGTCCCGCGGTAGATCTCCTCCTTCATCCGCGAGACCACCAGCAGGTTGTAGTCCGACCCGACCGCCAGCAGCACGATCACGCTCATCGCGATCACCAGCCACTGCAACTCAATGCCGAACACGTACTGCCACAACAGCACCGACAGCCCGAACGAAGATGCCAGCGACAGCACCACGGTGCCCACGATCACGATCGAGGCCACCAGCGCCCGGGTGATCAGCAGCATCACCACGAAGATCAACACGATGGCCGCGATCGCCGCGATCAACAGGTCGTAGTGCGCACCGGTCTGGATGTCGGCGTAGGTGGCGGCGGTGCCGCCCAGATAGAACTTCGCCTTGGCCAGCGGGGTGCCCTTGACGGCTTCCTTGGCGGCTTGGAGCTCGGCGCCGACGTGCGAGATGCCCTCGACGGTCGCCGGGTCGGTGTCGTGGGTGATCAGGATGCGGGCCGCAGAGCCGTCCGGCGACATCATCAACTCCATCCCGCGCTGAAAGTCGGGACTGTCGAACGCCTCCGGCGGCAGGTAGAACATGTCGTCGTTTTTGGCGTCGTCGAACACCTGGCCCATCACCGCTGCGGTGTCGGTCATCTGCTCGAGCTGCGTCACCACCTGGCTGAAGCTGCTGTGCATGGTCAGCATCAGGTCACGCATGGTGGTGGTGATGGCGATCATCGGCGGGATCTGATCGGCGATCTGCGGGGTGATCCCGTCGACCCGGTCCAGCTGCTGGGCCAGCGTGGCGGTGTTCTCCGCCAGTTGGTCGAAGCCGTCGGTGGCGTCGAACGCCGAGCGGAACGCATTGCAGATGCCGATGTTGAAACAGTGCGGCTCCCAATAGAAATAGTTGCGCAACGGGCGGAACTGGTCGTCGAAGTCGGCGATGCGGTCGCGGACCTCGGCCATGGTGCCTTCCATCTCGTGGGTCGCCTCGTCGGTGCCGTGCGTGGCATCGGAGAGCTGCACGGTCAGTCCGTGCAGCCGGTCCATCACCGCGACCATCGACGAGAGCTGGTCGGCCATCGTCTGGGTGTCATCGAGGCGCGCCTTGAGGAACTGCAGATTCTCGGCCATCGTGACGCCTTGCGCGCTGATCTGAAACGGCACCGATCCGTGTTCCATGGGCGGTCCCAGCGGGCGAGTGATGCTCTGCACCCGTTCGATGCCCGGCACCCGGAAGATGTTGCGCGCGATGCGGTCCAGCACCAGCATGTCGCGGGGATTGCGCATGTCGTGATCCGACTCGACCATCAGCATGTCGGGGTTCATCCGCGCGGAGCTGAAGTGCTTCTCGGCTGCGGCGTAGCCGATGTTGGACGGGACGCCGGCCGGGATGTAGTGCCGGTTGTCGTAGCTGGTCTTGTAACCGGGCAACACCAGAACGCCCACGGCCGCAACGGCACTGGCGGCGGCCAGAATCGGCAGCGGCCAGCGCACCACGGCGGTGCCCACCTTGCGCCAGCCGCCGGTCTTGGTGACCTGCTTGGGGTCGAGCAGCCCGAACCGGCTGCTGACCGCAAGCACCGCCGGCGCGAAGGTCAGCCCCATCGCCAGGATGGTGAACATGCCCAGCGCGCACGGCACCGCCAGGGTGTTGAAGTAGTTCAGCCGGGTGAAGTGCAGGCACAGCATCGCCCCGGCGATCGTCAACCCGGAGCCCAGGATGACGTGGCTGACGCTGGACAGCGTTGTGTTCTGGGCGGTGTCGCGGTCTTCGCCGGCATTGCGTGCCTCGTGGTGGCGCCCGATCAGGAAGATCCAGTAGTCGGTTCCGGCGGCGATGGCCAGCGCGGTGAGGATGCTGACCACGAATGTCGAGATCGCGAAGACGTGGGAGTTGCTCAGTACCGCGATCAGCCCGCGGGCCACGCTCATCTCGGTGACCACCACCAGTAGCCCGATCAGTGTGGTCGCGATCGAGCGGTAGACCACCAGCAGCATCACCGCGATGACGGCCATGGTGATACCGGTCATCTTCACCATCGAGGCGTCACCGGCCTCGTTGGTGTCGGCGACCAGCGCCGCCTGACCGGTCACATAGGAGCGCAGTCCCGCCGGCGGGTCGGACCCCTCGACGATCTCGCGCACCGCGTCCACCGACTCCACGCCCTGCGCCGAGCCCTGATTGCCCGCCAGATGCACCTGCACGTAGGCGGCCCGGCCGTCCTCACTCTGCGAGCCCGCCGAGGTGACCCGGTCGCCCCAGAAGTCCTGCACGTGTTCGACGTGGGCGGTGTCGGCTCGCAGGGTCGCCACCAGCCGGTCGTAGTACTGGTGGGCGTCGGACCCCAACTCGGCATCGCTCTCCAGCACGATCATCAGCACGCTGTCGCTGGTGAACTCACCGAACTTCTCGCCGATGTGCTTCATCGCGATCACCGACGGCGCGTCCTGCGGGGAGAGCGAGACGGCGTTGCGGGCACCGACGACCTCCAGCTGCGGCACTAGCAGGTTGGTCGCGGCGGCCGCGGCGAGCCAGAACAGGATGATCGGGATGGCGCACGCGCGGATCAGCCGCGGGAACCGAGGTGCTCCTGTGCCGGTCGCGCTGTGGTGGCTGCTCATGCCGCTTTCACCACGCAGAAGGTGGCGGCGCTGTGGCCGTCGGCCCGGTGCTCGTCGCGCAGCTCTCCGTTGACGGTGATCCGGCAGCCCAGTTCGTGGCTGTCGCCCTGGGCGATGACGTTGGCGAACACGCTCGGCTGCGTGGTGGTCAGCGTCAGCGACCAGGGCAGCGAGTGGAACTGGGCTTCCTGGGACTGGGCGCGCTCATCGACGTAGCTGACCAGGCCCGACGTCGATGCGGGGCCGTAGAGCTCGTAGGTGACGTACTTCGGCACGGTGGAGACGATCTCGCCACCGGTGCCCCCGGCAACCGCCGCCCCGGCTGCGCCGAACACGCCGTGGAACCGGTAGATGACCAGTCCGCCGATCGCGGCGACGGGGATGATCACCAGCACGATCCACAGCCGTTCGAGCGGTCCGCGAAGCTTTTTCATTGCGCTCATAGCCGTTAACCTTACGATCGTAAAGAAACGAGTGTAAAGTTAAATGGTGCCAGCTCACACTTGCGCGGAAGATGTGTTATGCAGAACGCAAGTGAGGGCAACTAACAAACCGTTAGGATCACCGCGTGCCCACTCCCCCTCGTCGGCGCAATTTGCGAGGTCACGGCGCGCTGCTGCGCGACGAGATCCTGGCTGCCGCTGTTCGGGTCATCGACGGCGCGGACAGCGAAGCCGAGGTTTCGCTGCGGCGCATCGCCCGGGAGGCCGGTATCGCCGCGCCCTCGGTGTACGCACACTTCGACGACCTGGAGCGGGTGCTCGAGGCGGTAGCCGAGTCGAGCTGGGTTCAGGTCTCCGACGAGATCGCCGAGCACGTCCAGCAAGCCACTGACCCGCGGGAACGTCTGCTCATCGGCTGCCGGGTGTATGTGTCGTTCGCGCAGCGCCATCCGCTGCGCTACGCCCTGATGACCCAGGACGGCCACGCCCCGCCTGCGGCTCGCCGGGCGCTGGCCGTCGTGACCCGAGGATTGCTGGCCTGTCGCGGTGAGACGCCGGATTCGGCGTCGGACCCCGATTCCGACCGGATCGCCGCGGCGTTGTCGGTGGCGCTGCACGGCGTCGCGATGCTGCATCGCACCGACACACCGAATCTGTGGCTCAGTAATTTCAGCACCGACGAGGTGATCGGAACGCTGGTTGACGGTGCGACGCTACTGCTGGCCGAGGCCGAACGCGTCTGAGTTGACGACCACGGTGAGCTGTCCGTGGCCACTGTGGAAGCCCTCGCGACTTACAGGCAATTTTCATTGAATGCTCAGCTCGGGCGGTCATAGGCTTGGCGATATCGAGTTTTTCTGCCGCGTCCCGAGGACATGCCATGCGTACAGCGCTTCGTCCCTATGCCACCGCCGGTGTCACCCTGATCGGCGCCGGAATGCTCGCCGCGACACCGGTGGTGTCGGCTGGGCCTGAACTGGTATTACGAGCGGTACAGCTGGCCGCCGGCCAAGATGTGGGTCTGGTCGTCGGCGGCACCGGCACCCCCATCCCGGGACCCGACTACATCGCCGGTGGCGACGCCTACATCCAGCGGATTCTGCCGGGCGCCGTCTCACAGGGTGTGTTCACGCCCGAGGGCGGATCGCCGATCTATACCGGGGTCAAGAGCCTGCCGTTCGACACCTCGTTCGCTCAGGGCACCACCATCCTGACCAGCGACATCGAACAGCAGGTCGCGCTCGGCAACACCGTCGCCGTCTACGGCGAATCGCAGAGCTCGACCATCTCCGGAATGGTGATGCCCCACCTGCAACAGGACGGCGTCGCCGCCGACGCGGTCAAGTTCGTGCTGGTCGGTGACCCGAGCAACCCCGACGGCGGGCTGCTGGAGCGCTTCGAGGGGCTGAGCCTGCCGAGCCTGGGCATCACCTTCAGTGGCGCGACCCCGCCGGACACCATCTACGACACCACCATCTACACCCAGGAGTACGACGGCTTCGCCGACTTCCCCAAGTTCACGCTGAACTTCCTGGCCGACCTCAACGCGTTCCTGGGCATCGAGTACGTGCATCCCACCTATCAGGATCTGACGCCCGACCAGCTCAACAACGCGATCCTGCTGCCGACCACCGAGGGCTACGACGGCAAGACCACTTACTACATGGTCCCGATGGCCGACGATCAGGTGCTGCCGCTGCTGCGGCCCTTCGAGGGCATCCCGGGAATCGGCAAAGCGCTGGTCGACCTGCTGAACCCGGCCCTGACGCAGATCGTCAACCTGGGCTACGACAATCCCGACAATCAGGGCTGGGACGTCGGCCAGGCCAACGTGCCCACCACGTTTGGGCTGTTCCCGTCGACCGAGCAACTGACCACGGCGATGAACAACATGGGCCCCGCTCTGCAGGAGGGCTTCCAGGCGTTCCTCAACGACCTGGAGCACCCAGCGGCGGCCGATCCGTCGTCGATGGTCGGCGATCTGGTGTCCGGCAGCACGCCGTCGTTCACCGATATCGTCAACGGGCTGTCCTCGGCGTTCTCGCAGGCCTACGCCACGCTGCTGCCGACCGCCGACATCCTCACCGCGCTGACGCTCAACCTGCCGGCCTACGCCGCCACCCTGTTCACCGACAACATCGCGACCGATCCGCTGGACGCTTTCGGCCTGCCGCTCGCGGCGAGCACGGGCTTGATGACCCTGGCTGCGGGCATCGAATTCATGGTGCTGCAGGAAACCGCCTCGTCCATCAGCAGCACCCTGCAGGACCTGTTCTGATCGTCGTCTGACTGAGGCGCCCGGTCGAGCGTGACTTTGGCGACGCGTCCACGGCGTGTCACGTCGTGAGTTTCACACTCGCGCGTGGAGCCGGCGGCTTGAGCGCTAGCCGCCGCTGGGAGCGGGGGCCGGCGGCCGAGCCGTCGGCACGAAGCCCTTCAAGACATCGGGCAGGCCCACCGATTGCTGCGGTACCGGCGCGCAGGTGGGCGGGCATTCGGTCAGCTGCCAGGTCTGGCAGCGGTCGGTCCGGAACGCGGTGTCACTCGGCTCGATCAGCACGACTTGCGGCTTCTTGGTCATCGCGCTGTCGAGGGTCTTGTCGCCGCCGATGCGGCGCCAGTAGCAGGCCGCCCCGTCACGCGGCCCGTCGGAGCGGTAGGTGCCGGGCACGATGTCCTTGCCGACCGCGTAGGTGCCGTCGCCGTCGATCACCTGCTTGGGCGCGGGCGGGGGAGCAGGGGTCGGATCAGCCCCGGCGATCCCCGTGGCCGTCCAGCCTGTCCAGGCCGTGGCCAGCATGACCGCCGCGGTCCCGGCCAGCTTGTTCGGTCTCATACCAGGCGAGGGTACCTACGGCCGCAGCGTTACGGCTTGACGCCGACCGTGATCAGATCCGACACCACCAGCGTCCAGGCCGGACGCGCCACGCGATGCTGGTCCGGAACGGTGAAACCGGCGTCGGTGAACAGCGTGCGCATCTCGGCCGGCGTCGGCTGGCGCGCCGGATTCCACCGGATCCCGGTCAGCGCCTTGAGCGGATCGGACAGCCGGGGGCTCATCCCCGTGACCGCCGCCATTCCGCCCGGCGCCAACACTCGGTAGAACTCCCGCAACGCGGCCGGTTGGTTGAAGAAGTGGAACGCCGAGCTGGTGACCACCGCATCCAGCGCCCCGTCTTCGAACGGCAGCGCTTCGGCCGGGCCGGTCAGCCAGTGCACGCGCGACGAGCGCTCCCGTGCCTCGTTGAGCATGCCGTCGGACATGTCCACCCCGTAGACCGCCTCGGGGGACAGCTCACGTTCGATACGGTCGGCCAGGATGCCGGTGCCGCAGGCGATGTCGGCCACCCGGGCCGGCTTGCGCGAGCGCAGCGCGGCAATCAGCTCGTCCTGGGCCGGACGATAGACCCAACGTTGGAGGAAGCGGGTGTCATAGGCCGGAGCGGCGAAGCTCCAGAACCGGGTGACGACGTCATTGAACGCTTGGCGCGGAGCTTGAGACGACATGGCGTGAAATCTACCGCCAGCGCTCCGGCAAGTGCGCCCTGAGCGGGCCGCTCTGAGAAGGTATAGCCATGACCGTCTGCTACCGGCACCCCGACCGGGCCACCGCGCTGCGCTGTACCCGCTGTGATCGCTACATCTGCGGCGACTGCATGCGTAGCGCCGCCGTCGGCCAGCATTGCGTGGAGTGCGCGCAGGCGGGCGGAACGCCGGTGCGCCGGGCGGCGCGGCCGCTGGTCCGCGCTGCCTCGGGGACACCGGTGGTCACCTACGGGCTGATCGCGCTGAGCGTGCTGGCTTTCGTCGCGCAGCTGTCGTCGCACGAGCTGGAGTCCGAGTTGGTGCTGTGGACACCGGCGGTGGCCGACGGGCAGATCTATCGCCTGGTGACGTCGGCGTTCCTGCACTACGGCCCGATGCATCTGCTGCTCAACATGTGGGCGCTGTATGTGGTGGGACCTCAACTCGAGGGCCTGCTCGGTCGGGTGCGATACAGCGCGCTGTACCTGCTCAGCGCACTGGGCGGCTCGGTTGCCGTCTACCTGTTGGCGCCGATCACCACCGCGACCGCAGGCGCTTCGGGCGCCATCTTCGGCCTGTTCGGGGCCACGCTGGTCATCGGACGCCGGCTGCGGATGGATGTCCGCGCGGTGGGTGCGGTGATCGTGGTCAACCTGATCTTCACTTTCACCATTCCGCACATCAGCTGGCAGGGACATGTCGGTGGTCTGATCACCGGGGTGCTGGTCGCGTTCGCCTACGTCTATCCGCCGCAGGCCAACCGGACCCGGATTCAGGCAGTGGCCAGTCTTGCGCTGCTGGCACTGTTCATCGCGCTGATCTGGTGGCGCACTGCCGAATTGGTCTCCTGATCGCGAGCGTGTCATCCCGCTGAGACGCCTGCTTGCCCCCTAAGCTTTCGGTGGTCCACCAGCGAGAGGATCGACCAATCGGCGCCCACGGCGACCAAGATGACATGAGTCGACCGGCCGGGAACCGGACTCGCCGGGCCACCTCGATGCGCACCTCGGGTAAGTCCCGCTGGGTTGCGCCGGCCCCGCGTGCCGCCCGGTTGGCCACCGCGCGCGCCGCGGATCGGATTCGGCGGGAGCGACGACGTCCGGGCATTCACGCGCTGGACGGTCTGCGCGCGCTGGCCGTCGGGTTGGTGCTGGCCGACCATGGCGGCATCCCCGGGCTGTCGGGTGGGTTCCTGGGCGTGGACCTGTTCTTTGTGCTCAGCGGCTTCCTGATCACCTCGCTGCTCATCGACGAGCTGGGCCGGACCGGCCGGATCGACCTCACCGGGTTCTGGATCCGGCGCATCCGGCGTCTGCTGCCGGCCCTGGTGCTCATGGTGCTGACTGTCGCGATCGCGCACGAGCTGTTGCCGTCGGAGGCGGTGGTGGGACTGCGCGAGGATGCGATCGCCGCCTTTTTCTGGGTGGCCAACTGGCGGTTCGTCGCGCAGCACACGGACTACTTCACCGAGGCCGGCACCCCGTCGCCGCTGCAGCACACCTGGTCGCTGGGCGTTGAGGAGCAGTACTACTTCTTCTGGCCGCTGCTGCTCATCGCGATCGCGTTGCTGCTGGGGGCCCTCGCCCGGCGCCGCGGCCGCCTGCCCACCGTCGGTGGGGTGCGGCTGACGGTCTTCCTGTTGGCCAGCGCAGGGGCGGCGGCGTCGGCGACGGCCGCGGAGATGCTGGCCTCTGAGGCCACCCGCGATCGCGTCTATTTCGGCACCGACACCCGTGCGCAGGCCCTGCTGATCGGTGCCGCGGCGGCGGCCCTGCTGGTGGGGGACTGGCCGGCGCTGACCGCCGGCTGGTCGGTGGTGCGGACCCGCCGCGCGCTGTGGGTCGCTCGCCTGCTGCCGCTGGCCGGGCTGGCCGTGCTGGCGACGGCGGCCCACCGCGCCACCGGCACGGCCGCGGAGTTCCATGGCGGCTTGCTGACCCTGGTGGCCGTCGCCGGGATCGCGGTGATCGCCCCGGTCGCCCTACACCAGAGCGGCCTGGTCGCCCGGGCATTGGCCTGGTCTCCGCTGGTGTGGCTGGGGACTATCTCCTACGGCGTGTACCTGTGGCACTGGCCGGTCTTCCTGGTCCTCAACGGCCAGCGCACCGGATGGACGGGGTGGGCGCTCTTCGGCGTGCGGTGCGCCGCCACGCTTTTGCTGGCTGCGTTGTCGTGGTGGGCCATCGAGGAACCGATCCGCCGGTGGCGGCCGGCGCGGGTGTCGCTGCTGCCGCTGGGGGCGGCGGTCAGCGGCACCGCGGTGGCGGTCACCGTGCTGGTGGTCCCGGTCGTCGAGCTGCCCACGGCCGAGAACGGCGTGACTCCGGATGTGGCCGCGGCCGCGGCGGTGTCCCCGTCGCCTCCGGCGCGGCTGTCGGATCCCAAAAAGCCACGGCCCCAGCCCGTGCGCCACGACCCGAACCGGCCGCGCACCGTCTCGGTGTTCGGGGATTCGATCGGCTGGACGCTGATGCACTATCTGCCGGAAACCCCCGGCTATGACTTCATCGACCACACCGTCGTCGGCTGCAGCATCGTGCGAGCCGGCCCGTACCGCTGGGCCGGCAAGACCATCGATCAGGGTAAGGAGTGCGACGGATGGCCGGCCCGCTGGACGCGGCAGGTCAAGGCCGACCAGCCCGACGTCGTGCTGTTGTTCGTCGGCCGCTGGGAGACCGTGGACCGAGTCAACGAGGGCCAGTGGTCGCACATCGGCGACCCGACCTTCGACGCCTACCTGATCGCGGAGCTGCGCCGTGCGCTCGACGTGCTGGAGTCCGCCGGCAGCCGGGTCGTGGTGACGACCGTGCCCTACAGCCGTTACGGCGAGCGGCCCGACGGCAGTCTGTGGCCCGAGGACAATCCGGAGCGGGTGGACCGCTGGAACGCCCTGCTGCGCCGGGAGGTCTCCGGGCGGAGTGCCGTCACGGTGATGGACCTGAATAAGAAGCTGGGGCCGGCTGGCACCTACACCGCCAAAGTCGACGGCATCAAGGTCCGCAGCGACGGTATTCACCTCACGCCCGAAGGGGTGAAGTGGCTGCTGCCGTGGCTGGAGGAATCGCTGAGCTGACCACCGCGGGCAAACGCGGCGTGAGTGCAACGTCACACCCGCTCGGGGATCCTCAATTAAGTTAGTTTTGCTAACGTAGTTTACATCGGTGCAGACCGCGCCCATGAAAGCCCAGAAAAATCACTTTCGCGAGATATTCATTAGAGGTTTGAACATGTCCACTGTTTCCCCCACTGCTGACGAGGAGCAACTCGCCCGCCGCATCGCCGATCTAGTCGCCACCGACCCGCAGTTCGCCGCTGCCCGGCCTGACCCGGCCGTCGCCGCCGCTGTCGAAGGGCAGTCGCGGCTGGCGCAGATCGCCCGAACCGTCTTCGACGGCTACGCCGAGCGGCCGGCGCTCGGCCAGCGTGCCGTCGAGTACGTCACCGATCCGGCCACCGGCCGTACCGCCGCCGCACTACTCCCGCACTACGAAACCATCACCTACGCCGAACTGGGTGAGCGAGTCCGCGCCGCGGCCGCCGCCCTGGTCGCCGGCGCGGTGCGGCCCGGTGACCGGGTCGCGGTGCTGGGCTTCACCAGCGTCGACTACACCGTCATCGACGTGGCGCTGGGCCAGATCGGCGCTGTGTCGGTGCCGCTGCAGACCTCCGCGGCGATCAGCACGCTGGTGCCGATCGTGACCGAGACCGAGCCCCGCGTCATCGCCGCCAGCGTCGACTCGCTGCCCGATGCGGTCGAGTTGGTGCGGACGGGTCCGGCGCCCACCCGCCTGGTGGTCTTCGACTACCACGAGCAGGTCGACGACCACCGCGAGGCGCTTGCCGACGCCCGGGCCCGGTTGGCCGGCGTCGAGGTGGTCGTCGAGCCGCTCGCCGACCTGCTGACCCGCGGCCGCTCTCTGTCTTTGCCGACCCAGGTGGACTCCGGCGACGACGCCGACCCCCTGGCTCTGCTGGTCTACACCTCGGGCAGTACCGGCGCCCCCAAGGGTGCGATGTACCCGGAGCGCAACGTGGCCCGGATGTGGGTGCGGTCCACCAAGAACTGGTTCGGCCCGACCGCCGTCTCGATCACGCTGAACTTCATGCCGATGAGCCACATCATGGGCCGCGGCATCCTCTACGGCACCCTCGGCAACGGCGGTACCGCCTACTTCAGCGCACGCAGTGACCTGTCCACCTTCCTCGAAGACCTGGCCCTGGTCCGGCCGACCGAACTGAACTTCGTGCCCCGAATCTGGGAGATGCTCTACCAGCACTTCCGCAGTGAGGTCGACGGGCTCGGGGGAGATCGAGCCGCCGCCGAAGCACAGGTCTTGGCGCAGATGCGCACCGAGCTGCTCGGCGGGCGGTGCGTCTTCGCGATGACCGGCTCCGCGCCGATCTCCGACGAGCTGCGGTCCTGGGTCGATCAGCTCACCGAGCAGCACGTGCTCAACGGCTACGGCTCCACCGAAGCGGGCATGGTGCTCTTCGACGGCGAAGTGCAGCGGCCGCCGGTCCTCGACTACAAGCTGGTCGACGTCCCGGATCTGGGCTACTTCGGCACCGACACCCCGCACCCGCGCGGTGAGCTGCTGCTCAAGACCGAGAACCTGTTCCCCGGCTACTACAAGCGTCCCGAGGTGACCGCCGAGGTCTTCGACGCCGACGGTTACTACCGGACCGGCGATGTGGTGGCCGAGGTCGCACCGGACCACCTGGTCTACGTCGACCGGCGCAACAACGTGCTCAAGCTGGCCCAGGGCGAGTTCGTCACCCTGGCGAAGCTGGAGGCGGTGTTCGGCAACAGCCCGCTGGTGCGCCAGATCTACGTCTACGGCAACAGCGCCCAGCCCTACCTGCTGGCCGTGGTGGTCCCGACGCCGGAAGCTCAGGCGCGCTTCGATTCCGACGCCGCCCTCAAGGCCGGGATCGCCGAGTCGCTGCAGCAGGTGGCCAAAGACGCCGACCTGCAGTCCTACGAGGTTCCGCGCGACTTCATCGTCGAGACCGAGCCGTTCACACTGGAGAACGGACTGCTGACCGGGATCCGCAAGCTGGCCTGGCCGAAGCTGAAGGCGCACTACGGCGATCGCCTCGAACGCCGCTACGCCGAGCTGGCCGAGGGCCAGGCCAGTGAGCTGAGCGAACTGCGTCAGCACGGTGCGCAGCGCCCGGCGCTGGAGACCGTCGGTCGCGCCGCCGCGGCGCTGCTGGGGGCCTCGGCCGGTGAGGTGTCTGCGGACGCCCATTTCACCGACCTGGGCGGCGACTCCCTGTCGGCGCTGACGTTCGGAAACCTGCTGCGTGACATCTTCGGGGTCGACGTGCCGGTGGGCGTGATCGTCAGCCCGGCAAACGATTTGGCGGCGATCGCGGACTACATCACCGCCGAGCGCAACGGCTCCGGACGGCCCAGCTTCGCCTCGGTGCACGGCCGGGACGCGGTGGAAGTGGCTGCCGCCGACCTGACCCTGGACAAGTTCCTCGACGCGGCGACCCTGGCCGCGGCCCCGTCACTGCCCGGCCCCTCCGAGCAGGTGCGCACCGTGCTGTTGACCGGTGCGACCGGCTTCCTCGGTCGCTACCTGGCGCTGGAATGGCTGCAGCGGCTGGCCCCGGTGGACGGAAAGCTGATCTGTTTGGTGCGGGCGAAGTCCGACGAGGATGCCCGCCGACGGCTGGACAGCGTCTTCGACAGCGGAGACGCGCGGCTGCTGGCTCGCTACACCGAACTGGCCGCCAAGCACCTGGAAGTGCTGGCGGGTGACAAGGGCGAGGCGAATCTCGGTCTGGACCAAGAGGTTTGGCAGCGGCTGGCAGACACCGTCGACGTGATCGTCGACCCGGCGGCGTTGGTCAACCACGTGTTGCCCTACAGCGAGCTGTTCGGCCCGAACGCGCTCGGCACCGCCGAGCTGATCCGGGTGGCGCTCACCGGCAAGATCAAGCCGTTCACCTACTTCTCCACCATTGGTGTCGGCGACCAGATTCCGCTGGGCAAGTTCACCGAGGACGCCGACGTGCGGGTGATGAGCTCGGTCCGTGCGATCAACGACGGCTACGCCAACGGCTACGGCACCAGCAAGTGGGCCGGCGAGGTGCTGTTGCGTGAGGCCAACGACCTCTGCGGCCTGCCGGTCGCGGTGTTCCGCTGCGACATGATCCTGGCCGACACCAGCTACGCCGGCCAGCTCAACCTGCCCGACATGTTCACCCGGATGATGTTCAGCCTGGTCGCCACCGGCGTGGCACCCGGTTCGTTCTACGAACTGAGCGCCGACGGCCAGCGGCAGCGCGCCCACTACGACGGCCTGCCGGTGGAGTTCATCGCTGAGGCGTCCACCACGCTGGGGTCCTTCGCAAGCGGCGGGTACACCACCTATCACGTGATGAACCCGTACGACGACGGTCTGGGGATGGACGAGTTCGTCGACTGGCTGATCGAGGCCGGCTACCCGATCCGGCGGATCGCCGATTACGGCGACTGGTTGCAGCGGTTCGAGACCACGCTGCGGGCGTTGCCCGAACACCAGCGCCAGGCGTCGCTGCTGCCGCTGCTGCACAACTACCAGAAGCCGCAGCCGCCGATCTGCGGGTCGATCGCCCCGACGGACAGGTTCCGGGCTGCCGTGCAGTCTGCCGGGATCGGGCCGGACCCCGAGCATCCCGACATCCCGCATGTCACGCCGGCGGTGATCGTCAAGTACATCACCGATCTGCAACTGCTCGGGCTGCTCTAAACGCAGCAGTGAATCAGCCGCTCCGCGAAGCGGTTTCGGGACAGCTCCGGCCACCGCCAGCCCGGCGGCCGGAGCCGTCCCGGCCCGTTTGCGTTTGACGGTCCGGTGTTTCGATGCCACCATGGTGGAAATTGCCACGACATGCCCGTGTGTCTCGGCCGGAAGGAGGTGAGGGCAAAGTGAGTTCCAGTGACGGTCCGCATCCGTATCCGTGTTCCACGATCGATTTGTTCCTCACCGGCTCCGGCACCTCCGCTGAAGGTTTTTCAGTATCTTTCAGGGCCTGAACCTCGAGTTCCGCCAACCCGTACGGGTTGTGTCGGCCGGTGAATATCCCGGCAGGAGAAAATCATGGCTTTCATCACCATCAGTGTTCTGGCTCTCCACAGCTCGATCGAGCACCAGGCGGGCGACCGCATGGTGAGCCGGCTGCGTAACCGCCTGGCCGCTCGCCGCGAAATGCGGCGCGAGCAGCGCGCTGAGCGCTACGTGGCGCACATGCCGACGGCGGTGCTCGGCGCCTGCTGAAGCGATGCGGCGGAGCCGCGCGCAACCACCATCCGGTTGCGCCGGCTCCGCCGCGTTTCGCCTTAGGCCTGCACGATGATTGGGTCGCCCAGGTGCACCGAGTTGAAGTACCACGCGGCGTCGTCCGGGCTTAAGTTGATGCAGCCGTGGCTGACGTTCGAGTAGCCCTGCGAGCCCACCGACCACGGGGCGGAGTGCACGTAGACGCCGCTCCAGGTGACCCGAACGGCGTACTCGCCGTTGAGCAGGTAACCCTCCGGGTCGTTGAGCGGGATGCCGATGGTGCGCGAATCGAACTTGATGGTGCGCTCTTTCGAGAGTGCGGTGAAGGAACCGATCGGCGTGGGGCGCTTGGGTTTACCCATGGATGCCGCCATGATCCGCTGGATCTCGCCGTTGACGCTCACGGTGAAAGTGTGGTCGGAGATGTCGGCGAGCCCCACGACCGCGTCGCCGGTCTCGAAACCCGTTGACATCCCGTGGGCGTCGACGCTGATCTTGCTGTGCGGTGACCAGTAGCCGTCCGGGACCCACTGCACGACGTCGCTGCTCGTCCACTCGAAGTGACCGGCATTGTTGCCCGTGGAGTTGATGTGGATCCCACGTTCGGCGACCGCCCGGTTCTCGACCGGTCCGTTGAAGGTCACGATCACCGGGTAGGCCACTCCCACGACAGAGCCGGCGGCCGGCTCGATCGCCGCGACGGCCAGCCCCCGTGCCGGCGATGTCTGAGCCGCTTCGCTGATGCCGGCCGACGCCCCTATAGATACGACAGCCAGGGCCACCGACCCGGCAATCGCCACAATTCCCCGCCTCACGTTGCGCATGGCGTCCATTGTGCCAACTGCAACGTCATCAGCGCAGGTTTAGCCGTCGTCCGACGCGCTGAGCAGGTCTCCCCAGGCCGCCTCGGTCCCGGTCGAGCCGATGGTGTGGATCGCGAACATCGACCCGCCGGCCAGCGCGATCACCACGGTCACGATCCCCAGCCGCAGCAGTGAGCCGACTTTGCTGCCGCGCGACAACGCCACGTGTAGCCCTGCCAGCAACGTCGCGGCGACCGCCAGGCCCACTGCCATATAGAGGCCGTACTCGCCGGCGGCCATGTGGGCGTCCAGCTTGGGAGACGGGGCGAACTTGCCGGTGTCGGCCAGCCACTCGCCGGCGGTGACCGTCAACGGCGTCACCAGCAGTGTGATGGCGGAAAACGTCACCACCAGCCAGACCAATCGGCGCCGGGCCGCCGGCCACACCGCGCACACGATCAGCAGGACCGCGGTCAGGGGAACCAGCGACACCACCACGTGCAGCAGCAGGACGTGCGCGGGCAACCCGGCGATGGTCGACATGGACGTCCTCTCTGCGGGGATCAGGCGGTGCTGGCGGCGTGCGCGGCCGCCGCCTCCGACAGCGGTTCGTAGCGGGCGAAGCCGCGGCTGAACGAACCGGCGCCGTGGGTCAACGATCGCAGGTCGACCGCGTACCGGATGAGCTCGGTCTGCGGCACTTCGGCCTTCACGCACGTGTGGTCGGCGCCGACTTTGTCGGTGCCCAGCACCCGGGCGCGGCGGGCGGACAGATCGCCCATCACCGCGCCTACCAATTCGTCGGGTATCAACACGGTGACCTCGTCGATCGGCTCGAGCAGTCGCACCGTCCCGTTGGTCGCGGCGTCGCGCAGCGCGGCCGCGCCGGCCATCTGGAAGGCGAAGTCTGAGGAGTCGACGCTGTGCGCCTTGCCGTCGGTCAGGGTGACCCGGATGTCGACCACCGGATAACCGCCGCCGGTGTCGTTGGTCAGCCCGCGCTCCATCTGGGCGCGAATGCCCTTCTCGACGCTGGGGATGAACTGGCGGGGCACGGCTCCGCCGACGACGCGGTCGACGAACTCGAAGCCGCCGCCTTGGGCTACCGGCTCCACTTCGATATCGCAGATCGCGTACTGGCCGTGTCCTCCGGACTGCTTGACATGCCGGCCGTGGCCTTTGGCCTTGCCGGAGAACGTCTCTCGCAGTGCCACCCGCAGGGCTACGGTGTCCACCGATACCGCATAGCGGTGGGCCAGCGCGTCCAGCACGATGCCCGAGTGCGCCTCGCCCATGCACCACAGCACGGTCTGATGGGTTTCCGGGTTCCGCTCGATGCGCAGGCTGGGGTCTTCGGCGGCCAGCCGGGCCAACCCGACCGCCAGCTTGTCCTCGTCAGTCTTGGCGTGCGGAATGACCGCGACCGGCAGTAGCGGATCGGGCATCGACCAGGGTTTGCACACCAGGGGTTCGTCCTTGCCCGACAGGGTGTCTCCGGTCTCGGCGTGGCTGAGTCGGCCGACAGTGCAGATATCCCCGGCCATCACGACGGTGGCCGGGCGCTGTTGTTTGCCGAGCGGAAACGCCAGGGTCCCGATCCGATCGTCTTCGTCGTGGTCGCAGCGACCGGTCCCATCGCCGAAAAACCCGGCGCAATGACCGCTGACGTGGATTCCACTGTCGGGCTTGATGGTTCCCGAGAACACCCGCACCAGGCTGACCCGGCCGAGGTAGGGGTCCGACGTCGTCCGGACGACTTCGGCCAGCAGTGGCCCGTCCGGGTCGCAGCTCAGCCCGGCGCGCGCGACGCCGTTCGGGCTGAACACCTCCGGCAGCAGATGTTCCGGCGGCGCCGGGAAGCCGGTCGCGATGACCCCGAGCAGTTCGGGAATGCCGAGGCCGGTGACGCTGCACACCGGGATGACCGGGAAGAACGAACCGCGGGCCACGGCCCGCTCCAGATCGGCGGTGAGAACCGCTCGGTCGATCTGCTCCCCGCTCAGGTAGCGGTCCAGCAGCGACTCGTCCTCCGATTCCTCGATGATCGCCTCGATCAACGCGCCGCGCTGCTGCTCCGCGCCGGGCAGGTCGATCGAGTCGGCCGCCAGCAGCCCGATCAGGCCGCCACCCTCAGCCGGTGCCGGTACATACAGCGGCAGCACCGTGTCGCCGAACGCCGCCTGGGCGGCGACCAGGCGGGCGGGGAAGTCGGCCCGCGCGTGGTCCAGCTTCGTGACGACGACCGCGCGCGGCATGGCTACCTGGCTGCACTCCTGCCACAGCGCGGCGGTCGCGTCGTCGATGTCTTCGTTGGCCGCGATCACGAACAGTGCACAGTCGGCGGCCCGCAACCCGGCGCGCAGTTCTCCGACGAAGTCCGCGTAGCCCGGGGTGTCGATCAGGTTGACCTTGACACCGTCGTGCGCCAGCGAGGCGCAGGCGACCCCGACCGAACGCTGCTGACGCAGCTCCGCGTCGTCGTAGTCGCAGACCGTGCTGCCGTCGGCGATGCAACCGGCTCGAGGCAACACCCCAGCGGCCACCAGCATCGCCTCGACCAGCGTGGTTTTGCCGGAGCCGGGCGGACCGACCAGCACGACGTTGCGGATGGCGGCCGGGGTGGCCGCGGTGGGGGCGGAACCGGCGCCCCGTGATGTCCCGGTCTTGTCTGCCATGGCAGCCTCCTCCGCAGATCAGCCTTCCCTCAACAGGCGCTGAGCACAAGAGTTGCGCCGCGGCGACATCTGCCCGGCCGGTCTATAGCGTTTGCCGGCCGGATCGGCGGTTCCGGTAAGCTGGGCATTCTTGTTTCGCGAGTCAGTGTGGCCCGACTGCAGGAGGTATGACGTATGAGCAGAGCGCATCGCCCCGGCCGGTGGCGGCTGCTCAGCGTGACGACCGCGGCGATCGCCACCGCGGGGCTGGTAGCGGTGCCGGTCCAGGCGTCGCCCACCCTGCCCGCTCCGCCGCTCGACCCGGGGGCGATGGTTGCCCAGGTCGGTCCGGCAGTGGTCAACATCGACGCCCAGATGGGCTACCAGAGCGCGGTCGGCGCCGGAACCGGCATCGTGTTGGACCCGAGCGGCGTGGTGCTGACCAACAACCACGTCATCGCCGGCGCCACCAGCCTGACGGCGGTCTCGGTCGCCAACGGCCAGAGCTACGACGTCGACGTGCTCGGCTTCGACCGCAGCCACGACGTCGCGGTGCTGCAGTTGCGCGGCGCCGATGGGTTGCCCGCCGCGAATATCGGCAACTCCTCGCGGGTCGCCATCGGTGACCCGGTGGTCGCGATGGGCAACGCCGGCGGTCACGGTGGCACGCCGAGTGCGGTGCCCGGGCGCGTCATCGGGCTGAACCAGACCGTCTCAGCGGCCGATGAGCTGACCGGCAGCACCGAGACCCTGACCAACATGATCAAGGCCGACACCGCGATCCGCCCCGGTGACTCGGGCGGTCCGATGGTGAACGCCGCCGGACAGGTGATCGGGATGAACACCGCGGCCTCGGACAACTACAAGTTCGCCCAGCCCGGCGGCGAAGGCTATGCCATCCCGATCGACCAGGCGATGGCCATCGCCGGCCAGATCCGGGCCGGCGTCTCGTCGAACACGGTGCACATCGGCGAGACGGCGTTCATGGGTGTCGGCGTGGTCGACAGCAACGGCGGCGCGCGGGTCGCCCAGGTGCTCGACGGCACCCCGGCCGCGGGCAGCGGTATCGCCCGGGACGACATCATCACCTCGGTCAACGGCCGGCCGGTGAACTCGGCCACCGACCTGACCGACGTGCTCGACCAGCAACACCCGGGTGACACCGTCACGCTGACGTGGCGCAACCCGGGCGGCGGCGACCACAGCGCCACCGTGACTCTGGTGCCGGGCCCGGTCGGCTGACGCACTAGGCGCGCGTGCTAGATCAACGCTATGGCAGCGAAGCCAGGCTGTCATGGGTGCTTGCTGGGCTGGCCGGGGTCTTGGCCGCCACGGCCTTCACCCATTCCGAGGGTTACTTCGTCACCTTCATGACCGGCAATGCCGGGCGTGCGGCGCTGGGGTTGTTCACCGACAGTCAGTGGATGTCGATCTCCGCCGCGGCCCTGCTGGTGTCCTTCATCTCCGGTGTGGTGATCGCCTCGCTGTGCCATCGTCACGTTTGGCGCAGCCGGCCGCACGGCGCGTTGCGGCTGACCGCCGTGTCGCTGCTGGCCGCGACCCTGACCGACTGGGTCGAGGGCGGGCCGGCGCTGCCGGTGCCACTGCTGCCGATCCTGCTCGTCGCGTTCGGGGTGGGCGCGCTGAACACCACCTTCGTCCGCGACGGCGAAGTGTCGATTCCCCTGAGTTACGTGACCGGAACGGTCGTCAAGCTGGGGCAGGGCATCGAGCGCCACATCAGCGGCGGATCCATTCACGACTGGTTCTTCAATTTCATGCTGCTGACCGGGTACATCTCCGGGGCGGCTATCGGTGGCGTGATCAGCCTGTTCGTCGGCGGTACCTGGATGCTGGCCACCGCCACCGTCATCTGCCTGCTGGCCACCTGGTACAGCCACCGCTACGTCGACCGCCGCGGGCTGTGGCGCTGACCGCTCGCCCGCTCTAGCCGGTCGCCGCTTTCCCGACAAACACGTCGGCGGCAGTGCTCGATTGCACTGCCGCCGACGTGTTGGGGGTCGATCAGGTCGGGTCGATGCCCACGCCCAGCGCGCGCTGGATGTCCGACTTCATCGCGACCAGCTGCTGGTTCCAGTACGGCCAGTCATGGGTGCCGTCGGACGGGAAGTTGAAGACCCCGTTGTTGCCGCCGGCCGCCGTGTAGTTCTGCTGGAACGTCTTGTTGGTGCTCAGTGTCATGCCCTCCAGGAACTTGGCGGGCAGGTTGTCGCCGCCGAGCTCGCTGGGCGTGCCGTTGCCGCAGTAGATCCAGATCCGGGTGCGGTTGGCCACCAGCCGCGGGATCTGCACCATCGGGTCGTTGCGCTTCCACGCCGGGTCGGACGACGGACCCCACATGTTGGAGGCGTTGTAGCCGCCGGCGTCACTCATGGCCATCCCGATCAGCGTCGGCCACCAGCCCTCGGACGGGTTCAGGAAACCGGAAAGCGCTGCCGCGTAGGGGAACTGCTGCGGGTAGTAGGCCGCCAGTGTCAGCGACGAGCTACCCGCCATCGAGAGGCCGACGACGGCGTTGCCGAACGGTGACACGCTCTTGTTGGCCTGCAGCCAGGACGGCAGCTCCCGGGTCAGGAAGGTCTCCCACTTGTAGGTCTGGCAGCCGGACTTGCCGCACGCCGGCTGGTACCAGTCGGAGTAGAAGCTGGACTGCCCGCCCACCGGCATGATCACCGACAACCCGGACTGGTAGTACTCCTCGAACGCCGGGGTGTTGATGTCCCAGCCGTTGAAGTCGTCCTGGGCGCGTAGGCCGTCCAGCAAGTAGACGGCGTGGGTGCCGCCGGGCTGGAACTGCACCTTGATCTCACGGCCCATCGCAGCCGAGGGCACCTGCAGGTACTCCACCGGCAGGCCCGGGCGGGAGAACGCCGACGCGTTGCCCGAACCACCGACAACCCCTACCAGGCCGCTCAGCAGCGCGGCCCCCACCGCCGCGACCATCAGCCGGCGCGGTAGCCGACGGGCCGCGTTACGCAACTTCTCAACGCTCTTCATAGCTCTTTCCCATCCGAATGTCGTGCGGTCTTGCCCTTCTGAACGGAGTCAAACACGGTGCGCCGCCGTGACCTGTTCGCCGCCACGGGTTTTCATATCGCGGTTCGGCAACGATTGAGATTCGGCGCGGACTCGCCACCGGCCGGGCGGGCGTTGGGGGTGGGCATATAGTCGACGTAATCATCGACGAAGGGCAGGTCATGCAGGCGAGTGCTCGGGTCTTGGGGACCGCTGGGGCTCCGTTGGCCGGAGTGCGCGTCATCGAGATCGCCAGCTTTGTCGCCGTCCCGCTCGCCGGAATGACGCTGGCGCAGCTGGGCTGCGACGTGGTGCGTATCGACCCGATCGGCGGTGCGGCGGACTACCGGCGCTGGCCGGTCACCGACGACGGCACCTCGATCTACTGGACGGGCCTCAACAAGGGCAAGCGCTCGGTGGTCGCCGATCTGCGCGCGCCCGAGGGCCAGCGTGTGGTGCAGCAACTGATCGCCGACAGTGGTGTATTGCTGACGAATATGTCTGGCCGACAATGGCTTTCCTACGACACGCTAGCGGCGCAGCGTCCCGACCTGATCCATCTTGAGGTGCTCGGACGTGCCGACGGCTCTACCGCGGTGGACTACACGATCAATGCGGGTGTCGGCTTTCCGCTGGTCACCGGCCCCGGCGACTACGCCGCACCGATCAACCACGTGCTGCCGGCGTGGGATATCGCCTGCGGGCTGCACGCCGCCCTGGCAGTATCCGCCGCGCTGCACCGCCGCGACCACACCGGCGAGGGTTGCCGGATCCGGTTGGCGCTGGAGGACGTCGCGCTGGGCACCGCCAGCGCCCTGGGCTTCCTCACCGAGGCCATGGTCAACGGCGCCCGGCGGGAACGCATCGGCAATGCGGTCTACGGGCAATACGGGCAGAGCTTCACCAGCGGCGACGGGGTGTCGTTCATGGTCGTCACGCTGACCGACCGGCACTTCCGCGATTTGGCCGAGCTGACCGGCTCGACGAAAGTCCTTGCCGCACTGGCCGAAGCGCGCGGTATCGATTTCGGCGACGAAGGACAGCGCTACCGCCACCGCGACCTGCTGACCGGGCTGTTCAGCGGCTGGTTCGCCGAGCGGCCGGCGGCGCAGATCGAAGCCGCCCTGGCGGAGACGTCGCTGCTGTGGGACCGCTACCGCAGCTTTGCCGAGGTGGCCGGCGACGCGCGTCTGCGCGACAATCCGATGTTCGCGCCGCTGCATCAGCCCCGGGTGGGGGAGTACTTGGCGGCCGGGCTGCCGGCGTCGATCGACGGCGCTCACCCGCCTGCCGTCGCGGCACCCGCGCTGGGCGCCGACACCGAGCAGGTGCTGGCCGACCGCCTGGGGATGAGCGCCGAAGATATCGACCGACTGCGCCAAAGCGGCGCGGTGGCAACGGATTAGCAAAGGAGCTTCGAGCACGTGCGTACTTTTCGATCGATCGATGAACTTGCCGCATGCCAGGACCAGGTGATCGGGCACAGCGACTGGGTGACCATCACCCAGGACGCCGTCAACCTGTTCGCCGACGCGACGGGCGACCATCAGTGGATTCACGTCGACCCCGAGCGTGCGGCCACCGGGCCCTTCGGCACCACGATTGCCCACGGATATATGACCCTGGCCATGCTGCCGCAGCTGATGGCGCAGATCAGCCGCCTCGACGGGGTCAAGTTGGCGATCAACTACGGGCTGAACAAGGTCCGCTTCCCGGCGCCGGTACCGGTCGGCTCCAAGATCCGGGCCGAGACCTCGGTGGTCGAGGTGGCCGATGTCGGCGGCGGCGCCCACCAGGTGACCTACTCGACCACGGTCTCCATAGATGGCAGCGCCAAGCCGGCCTGTGTCGCCGAGAGTGTCGTGCGCTACGTGCTCTGAGTACGGCCCGGCTTCGCGTCCCGGCCCCGGGGTCGGGACGCGAAGTAGTGCGCGACGATCGCCGCGATCTGCAGAAATCGGCGGCGGGTCGCCGGTGCCATCTCGGTCATCACGTCGATCACCCCGCCCGGGCGCAGGTGCGGGTCGAAGGGCACCTCAACCACCGCCTGGCCGTGCTGCAGGAACTGCGTCGCCAGTGCCGAGCGGGTGCGTCGGTCGGCGTGGCCGTCGGAGTCGTTGAGCACCACCACCGTGCGCTGCAGCAGCCCGCCCTGGCCGTGGTCGGCGAGCCACTCCATGGTCTTGGCGGCCGCGCCGGCACCGTCTGCCCACGGTGACGAGACCACGATCAGGGCGTCCAGGTCACGCAGCGCCTCTTGGGTCACCGGCGAGTCCATCGTCGAACCGCAGTCGATGATCGAGATGGTGAAGTGCCGGTCCAGGCGCAGCGCGGCCTCCCGGTACAACGCCGCGTCAAGGATCCGGCGACGTCCCGCGGCCGGCTCACCCACCAGCACGTAGAGTCCCGCCGCGTTGGCGCCCACCCGGCTGCTGATGTCGGCGAACGATTGCATGCTCTGATCGGCGGCCAGATCCCAGTAGGAACTGGTGGCGTGCGGATCGATGCGGCTGCCGAGCCGGCCGAACGCGGTGTCGGCGTCGACGGCCACCACATGGTCGGCCCGGCGCAGTGCGGCGAACACCGACCCGACGCTGGCCGCCACCGTTGTCTTGCCGACACCGCCTTTACCCAGTACACCGACCTTGAAGCTGCCGTTGGGCATGGCCCGGATGGCCGCCTGGTAGGCCATTTCCTCCCGCTCGGCCGGTGACGGGCCCAAGTTGACCAGCCCCAGCGTCGCGGACAGCACCACGCGCCGCCAGCCACGGGTCGGCTGAGGCCGCGGCATCGGGGCCGACGGCGGGTAGGGCGCGGCCGCCGGCGGCCGCTGTGGAGGTGGCGTCCAGGGGCGCGGCTGTTGCTGCTGCGGCGGCACCCGCTGCCGCAGAAAGTCGTCGTCTGCGTTCATCGGCTCCTCGAGGCATACGGCAGCGGCACGGCCAGCTGGCCCAACAACACCGCAGCCTAGTCGCGGAGGTGCCGATCACCGGTGAGCCCTGCCCGAGAAGCGCGAGTCGCGCTTGCGCCCGGGTCAGCAGTCGTAGTACAGCGCGAACTCGTAGGGGTGCGGGCGCAGGTTGACCGGGGTGATCTCGTTGTCCCGCTTGTAGTTGATCCAGGTCTGGATGACGTCCGGGGTGAAAACCCCACCTTCGGTGAGATATTCGTGGTCGGCCTCGAGGTTGTCCATCACCTCGGCCAGGGTGGTCGGGGCCTGCGAGATCGCGGCCGCCTCGTCGGCAGGGAGGTCGTAGAGGTCCTTGTCGATGGGGGCGGCCGGCTCGATCTTGTTCTTGATGCCGTCGATGCCGGCCATCAACATGGCCGAGAACGCCAGATAGGGGTTGCCGGACGAGTCCGGACAGCGGAACTCCAGCCGCTTGGCCTTGGGGTTGGTGCCGGTGATCGGGATACGCACGCAGGCCGAGCGGTTGCGCTGGCTGTAGACCAGGTTGATCGGCGCCTCGTAGCCCGGGACCAGGCGCTTGTAGGAGTTGATCGTGGGGTTGGTGAACGCCAGCAGCGACGGCGCGTGGTGCAGGATGCCGCCGATGTAGTGCCGGGCGGTGTCGGAGAGTCCGGCGTAGCCGATCTCGTCGTAGAACAGTGGCTCACCGTCCTGCCATACCGACTGGTGTACGTGCATTCCTGAACCGTTGTCCCCGAAAAGCGGCTTCGGCATGAACGTGACGGTCTTGCCGTGCGCCCAAGCGGTGTTCTTGATGATGTATTTGAACAGCATCAGGTCATCAGCGGCGTGCAGCAGGGTGTTGAACTTGTAGTTGATCTCCGTTTGCCCGCCGGTGCCGACCTCGTGGTGGCCGCGTTCGACAGTGAAACCGGCGTTCGTGAGGTTGGTCGCCATTGCGTCGCGCAGATCGACGTATTGATCGGTCGGCGCGACCGGGAAATAGCCGCCCTTGGGGCGAACCTTGTAGCCGAGGTTGGGGCTGCCGTCGGCTTCGGTCGTGCGGCCCGTGTTCCACCAGCCGGCGATCGAATCCACTTTGTGGAACGAGCCGTTGATCTGAGAGTCGAAGCTCACGGAGTCGAAGATGTAGAACTCGGCTTCGGCGCCGAAGTAGGCGGTGTCGGCGATGCCGGTGCTGGTGAGGTAGCTCTCGGCTTTCCGCGCGATGTTGCGCGGGTCGCGCGAATACGGCTCACGGGTGAACGGGTCGTGGACGAAGAAGTTGAGGTTCAGCGTCTTTGCGGCCCGGAACGGATCGATGCGGGCGGTTTCCGGGTCGGGCAGCAGCAGCATGTCCGACTCATGGATGGACTGAAAGCCGCGGATCGATGAGCCGTCGAAGGCGAGGCCATCCTCGAATACGCTTTCATCGAGCGCAGCGGCCGGGATCGTGAAATGCTGCATAACCCCCGGCAGGTCGCAGAATCGAATGTCGACGTACTCAACGGACTCGTCGGCGACGAGCTTGAAAATGTCGGCGGCCATATTGGTCTCCTTCACGTGCAGACAGCCAAACGATAGGCAGCACACATTTCCTGGACATCATCCAGTTATTGCGTTGGCGTAACACAAACCTCACGGGAAGCTCGCTGTCCTGCGAACTAGCATGTTTGCTAGGTCGGGGTATATCGTGGCGTTGCCTGTGAGATTTTTCAGGCAGGAACGCCGTTCAACGTCGCACGGACCAATCCCCTTGACCGCTTGTCCATACCGGGCAACGGGCAAGGACGTGCGAAGGGTCAGGTGGCGATGGCACCCAGTCGGGTGGGGCTCTACAACCCCGCGTTCGAACACGACGCGTGTGGGGTGGCCATGGTGGTCGATATCCATGGCCGGCGCAGTCGCGACATCGTCGACAAGTCGATCACGGCGCTGCTCAACCTGGAGCACCGCGGCGCTGCCGGAGCCGAACCGAACAGCGGTGACGGCGCTGGGATCCTGATTCAGATTCCGGACCTATTCCTGCGCGCCGTAACCGATTTCGACCTGCCGCCCGAAGGCAGTTACGCCACCGGGATCGCCTTTCTGCCGCAGTCGGCCAAAGAGTCGGCGGCAGCGTGTGTCGGCCTGGAGAAGATCGTCGAGGCCGAGGGCCTACAGGTGCTCGGCTGGCGCGAGGTACCGATCGACGACTCGTCGTTGGGCGCGCTGGCTCGGGATGCGATGCCGACCTTCCGGCAGCTGTTCATCGGCGGGGCGTCGGGCATGGCCCTGGAGCGCCGGGCCTATGTGGTGCGCAAGCGCGCCGAGCACGAGCTGGGCAGCAAGGGTCCCGGACAGGATGGTCCGGGACGGGAGTCCGTCTATTTCCCAAGCCTTTCCAGCCGGACCATGGTGTACAAGGGCATGTTGACCACGCCGCAGCTCAAGGCGTTCTACCCCGACCTGGCCGACGAGCGGATGCAGAGCGCGCTGGGCATCGTGCATTCTCGGTTCTCCACCAACACCTTCCCGTCGTGGCCGCTGGCCCATCCGTTCCGCCGTATCGCGCACAACGGCGAGATCAACACCGTCACCGGCAACGAGAACTGGATGCGCGCCCGCGAGGCGCTGATCCGCACCGACGTCTTCGGCCCCGAAGGCGGCCAGCGCAGCGCCGACAAGCTGTTCCCGATCTGCACGCCGGGCGCCTCCGACACGGCTCGGTTCGACGAAGTGCTCGAGCTGCTGCACCTGGGTGGCCGCAGCCTGCCGCACGCGGTGCTGATGATGATCCCGGAGGCCTGGGAACGGCACGAAAGCATGGACGGGCCCACCCGGGCTTTTTACGAGTACCACGACTCGCTCATGGAGCCTTGGGACGGCCCGGCCTCCATGACCTTCACCGACGGCACGGTGGTGGGCGCGGTGTTGGACCGCAACGGCTTGCGGCCATCGCGTATCTGGGTCACCGAAGACGGGCTGGTGGTGATGGCGTCCGAGGCCGGTGTGCTCGACCTGGACCCGGCCACTGTGGTGCACCGGCAGCGGTTGCAGCCCGGGAAGATGTTCCTGGTGGACACCGCCGCCGGGCGGATCATCTCCGATCGTGAGATCAAGTCGACGCTGGCCGGCGAACGGCCGTACCAGCAGTGGATCGATGAGTGCCTGATCGGCATAGACGAGCTTCCCCCCGGTGACGCAGCCCGGATGGAGCGTCACCGGGTCCTGTTGCGCCAGCAGATATTCGGCTACACCTACGAAGAGCTCAATCTGGTGCTCGCGCCGATGGCGCGTGCCGGCGCCGAGCCGATCGGATCGATGGGTACTGACACCCCGGTGGCGGTGCTCTCGGCGCGCCCGCGCCTGCTGTTCGACTACTTCCAGCAGTTGTTCGCCCAGGTCACCAACCCACCGTTGGACGCCATCCGTGAAGAGGTGATCACCAGCCTGCAGGGCGCGCTCGGCCCGGAGGGTGATCTGCTCAACACCGAAGAACCCACCTGGCGGCAGATCGTGCTGCCGCAGCCGATCCTGAGCAACTCCGAGCTGGCGAAGCTGGTAAAGCTGGACCCGCAGCAGCGGATCGGTTCCCGGGGGCCGCACGGGCTGTCCACGGCCGTCATCAGCTGCCTGTATCCGCCTGCCGCCGGCGGTGCCGGACTGCGCGCAGCGCTCAAGCAGGTGTGCGCTCGGGCCTCGGAGGCGATCGCCGAGGGTGCCAGCTTCCTGGTGATCTCCGACCGGGAGTCCGACGAGACGATGGCTCCCATCCCGTCGCTGTTGGCCACGGCCGCGGTGCATCATCACCTGGTCGCCGAGCGGACCCGCACCAAGGTGGGCTTGGTGGTGGAGTCCGGTGACGCCCGCGAGGTGCATCACATGGCGGCGCTGATCGGGTTCGGTGCCGCCGCCATCAACCCGTACATGGCGTTCGAGTCCGTCGAGGACATGCTCGACCGGGGCCTGATCGAAGGCTTGCAGGGGCCCCAAGACCGTGACAAGGCGTTGTCCAACTACGCCAAGGCCGCCGCCAAGGGTGTGCTGAAAGTCATGTCCAAGATGGGGATCTCGACGCGGGCGTCCTATACCGGGGCGCAGCTGTTCCAGCCCATCGGTATCTCCCAAGACGTTCTCGACCAGTACTTCACCGGCCTGTACTGCCCGATCGGCGGTATCACCCTCGACGACATCGCCGCCGATGTCGCCGCCCGCCACGGGCTGGCCTATCTGGACCGCCCAGCAGAGCGGGCGTACCGCGAACTGCCGGTGGGCGGGGAGTACCAGTGGCGTCGCGAGGGCGAACACCACCTGTTCAACCCGGAGACGGTGTTCAAACTGCAGCACTCCACCCGGACCGGCCAGTACGAGGTCTTCAGGGAGTACACCAAGCTGGTCGACGACCAGAGTGAACGCCTGGCCACGCTGCGCGGTCTGCTGCGGTTCAAGGCCGGGGAGCGGCCACCGGTTCCTCTGGAGGAGGTGGAACCGGCCACCGAGATCGTCAAACGGTTCGCGACGGGCGCGATGAGTTACGGATCGATCTCCGCCGAGGCACACGAGACCCTGGCGATCGCGATGAACCGGATCGGCGGCCGCTCCAACTGCGGTGAGGGCGGCGAGCACGCCGACCGTTTCCTTCCCGACGCCGACGGTTCCTGGCGGCGTAGCGCGATCAAGCAGGTCGCCTCGGCGCGATTCGGCGTGACGAGCGAATACCTGGTCAACTGCACTGACCTGCAGATCAAGATCGCGCAGGGGGCCAAGCCCGGCGAGGGCGGTCAGCTTCCGGGCAACAAGGTGTATCCGTGGATCGCCGAGGTCCGGCACGCCACCCCGGGCGTCGGGCTGATCTCTCCACCGCCGCACCACGACATCTACTCCATCGAGGACCTCAAGCAGCTGATCCACGACCTGAAGAACGCCAACCCGGAGGCTCGCATCCACGTGAAGCTGGTCGCCGAGAACGGTGTGGGAACAGTGGCGGCGGGAGTGTCCAAGGCGCACGCCGACGTGGTGTTGATCTCCGGTCACGACGGCGGCACTGGGGCGGCGCCGCTGACCTCACTCAAGCACGCCGGAGCTCCGTGGGAGCTGGGCCTGGCCGAAACCCAGCAGACGTTGCTGCTCAACGGACTTCGGGACCGGATTGTGGTGCAGGTGGACGGCCAGCTCAAGACCGGGCGCGACGTGGTGATCGCCGCGCTGCTGGGGGCCGAGGAATTCGGCTTCGCCACTGCGCCGTTGGTGGTCTCGGGTTGCATCATGATGCGGGTCTGCCATCTGGATACCTGCCCGGTGGGGGTGGCAACTCAGAACCCGGAGCTGCGCGAACGGTTCAGTGGCCGGCCGGAATTCGTCGAGAACTTCTTCTGGTTCATCGCCGAAGAGGTTCGCGAGTACCTTGCGGCATTGGGATTCCGCACCATCAACGAGGCAGTCGGGCAAGTGAACGCGCTGGACACCACGTTGGCCCGCGCCCACTGGAAGGCCCACAAGCTCGACCTCGCACCGGTTCTGCACGAACCGGAGTCAGCGTTCATGAACCAGGATCTGTACTGCACCTCCAGTCAGGACCACGGTCTGGACAAGGCATTGGACCAGCAGTTGATCGCTATGAGCCGCGAGGCTCTCGATTCGGGCACCCCGGTGCAATTCACCAGCGCGATATCCAACGTCAACCGGACTGTCGGCACCATGCTCGGCTATGAGGTCACCAAAGCCTATGGTGCCCAAGGGTTGCCGGACGGAACCATCGACATCACCTTCACCGGGTCGGCCGGCAACAGCTTCGGTGCATTCCTCCCTCCGGGCATCACCCTGCGGGTCTTTGGCGACGCCAACGACTATGTCGCCAAGGGCCTGTCCGGTGGCCGGATCGTGGTCCGCCCCCCGCTGGATGCGCCGGTCGGCTACATCGCGGAGGAAAACATCATCGGCGGCAACGTGATTCTGTTCGGTGCCACGTCCGGCGAAGTGTTTTTGCGGGGCGTGGTCGGCGAACGGTTCGCGGTCCGCAACTCCGGTGCGGTGGCGGTGGTCGAGGGAGTCGGCGACCACGGCTGTGAGTACATGACCGGGGGCAAAGTGGTGGTGTTGGGCCCGACCGGGCGCAACTTCGCCGCCGGCATGTCCGGGGGAGTGGCCTACGTCTATGACCCGGACCGGGAGCTGGGTGCCCGGCTGAACACCGAGATGGTTGACCTCGACACGTTCGACGATTTCGACGCCGACGACGTGGCCTGGCTGCGTGACGTGCTGGCGGCGCATGCCGCCGCCACCGACTCGGTGCCCGCCCGCGCGATCCTGGCCGATTGGGCCAACCGCGGAAGGGACTTCGTCAAAGTGATGCCGCGCGACTACCGGCGGGTGCTCGCCGCGGTCGCCGAGGCGAAAGCCAGCGGCACAGATCCAGAGGAGGCGATTATGGCGGCGGCTCATGGCTGACCCGAGAGGATTTCTCACCAACACCCAGCGCATCCTGCCGCTGCGTCGACCGGTCTCGGAGCGGCTGGGCGACTGGAACGAGGTGTATCAGGATTTCGCCGAGGACACCCTGCGTCAGCAGGCGGGCCGCTGCATGGACTGCGGTATTCCGTTCTGCCACAACGGCTGCCCGTTGGGCAATCTCATCCCGGAGTGGAACGACCTGGTGCGTACCGGGCGCTGGCGTGAGGCGTTCGATCGGCTGCATGCCACGAACAACTTCCCGGACTTCACCGGGCGGCTCTGTCCCGCGCCATGCGAGCCGGCCTGTGTGCTGGGCATCAACCAGCCGCCGGTGACCATCAAACAGGTCGAATACGAGATCGTCGAACGCGGCTTCCAAGAGGGCTGGGCGGAGCCGATCCGGCCGTCGGTGCTCACCGGCAAGTCCGTCGCGGTGGTGGGTTCCGGTCCGGCAGGCTTGGCTGCTGCCCAGCAGCTGACTCGGGCGGGGCACACCGTCACGGTGTTCGAGCGCGACGACCGGATCGGTGGGCTGCTGCGCTACGGCATTCCAGAATTCAAGATGGAGAAGCGAATCCTGGACCGGCGGCTGGAGCAGATGGTCGGCGAGGGCACGACGTTCCAGACCGGTGTGAACGTCGGCGTGGACCTGACGGTCGAGCAGCTGCGCGCGGACTTCGACGCTGTTGTGTTGGCCGGCGGTGCTACCGCCTGGCGCGACCTGCCGGTTCCGGGCCGGGAGCTGGACGGCATCCATCAGGCGATGGAATACCTGCCGTGGGCGAACCGGGTGCAGGCCGGCGATCTGGCCGAGCCCCCGATCACCGCGCACGGCAAGAAGGTGGTCATCATCGGTGGTGGTGACACCGGCGCCGACTGCCTGGGCACGGTGCACCGCCAGGGCGGGACCTGCGTGCACCAGTTCGAGATCATGCCGCGCCCTCCGGAGATTCGTGACCCCTCCACGCCGTGGCCGACCTATCCGTTGATCATGCGGACGACGTCAGCGCACGAGGAGGGTGGTGAGCGGGTGTTCTCGGTCAACACCGAGGCGTTCACCGGACGCGACGGTCGGGTGACCGGGTTGCGGGCCCACGAGGTGCGCCGCCGGGGCGGCGGTTTCGAGAAGGTGGACGGCACCGACTTCGAGCTGGAAGCCGACCTGGTGCTGCTCGCGATGGGCTTCGTCGGGCCGGAACGCTCGCCGCTGCTGGCCGACCTGGGTGTGGAGTTCACCGAACGCGGCACCGTGGCACGCGACGCGGAGTACGCCACCGCGGTGCCGGGTGTCTACGTCGCCGGGGACATGGGTCGAGGCCAGTCCCTGATCGTCTGGGCGATCGCCGAGGGACGCTCCGCAGCGGCCAGTGTGGACCGTTATCTGATGGGTCGCACCGCATTGCCGTTGCCGATCGTTTCGACGGCGGCACCCATTCGGTAGCGGGCAGCTGGTCAGGTATCAGCGCTGCGCGTGGCGGCGTGGCGCGAGCAGGATGCGGGCCGCCAGGTCGAGCAGGTAGCCCAGTACACCGATGACGGCGATCACCGCGACCACCTGGTCGTAGGCGAGCTGATCGCGGGCGTTGAGGATTTGGTACCCGAGACCGGACCGCACGCCGAGCATTTCGGCAGGCACCAGCACCACCCAGGCGATGCCGAGGGCGAGCCGCAGACCGTTCTGTACCTGTACGCGGACCGCCGGCAGCACCACCGCGGTCAACTGCTCGAACCGGCTGGCGTGCAACGACCGCGCGACATGGAGATATCCCGGGTCGATCGCATGTACCCCGGCGACCGTTCCGAGCAGCACCGGCCAGACCGCCGCGGCGGCGATCAGGAAGATCACCGGCTGGCTGCCGATACCGAACACCGCCACGGTGATCGGGGTCCACGACAGCGGAGAGATCATCCGCAGGAACGCCACCACCGGCCCGGCCGCCCGCTCCGCGGTGCGGCTCAGGCCGATGAGCAGGCCGGCCGGGATGCCGACCAGCGCGGCGATCAGCAGACCGATCAGCAGACGGTAGAGGCTCACGGCGGTGTCGGCCAGCAGCACGCCCCGACTGACCAGGTCCGCCAGCGCCGCAAGGACATGCTGCGGTGCGGTCTGCCGCAGCAGTGACTGCGGCGCGCAGAGTGCAGATGTGGCCGCCCACCACAGCGTGATGGCAACGCCGACACTGGCGACCGGCGGCCATACCCGCGGCCACCACCGAGACCGCCCGCCCGCATCGGCACCGGGGCCGGGCTGGTCACTGCGCTGCACTGCGATGGTCGTCATGAGGCGAGTACCTGTTCTTCTCGGGTGAGGGATGCGGCCAGGCCGAACGCGCCGGGCCCGCCGTGTTGCGCCAGGGCAGATCGCACGAACTGGTCGTCGACGAGGTCAGCGTGCACCCGGGCGGGATCCAATCGGTCCAGGAAGCGGCGATCGCCGTCGATGACCGTCTCACCCATGGCCTCGACGAGGCGGTGGGTGAAGCCGGCAAAGGGAAACGGGGTGAAGCCCAACCGCTGCGGCTGCCAGTCCGGATGCGCCAGCGGATACGGGGGATCGGGATAGGTGAGCGCCAGCTGCACCGCCGGCACCGGTTGCGGCAGGTAGTGGCCCCCGCCAAGGGCTTTGGCCGCTTTGACGCGGTCGGAGTTCAGCAGCAGCTGGGCGCCGACCACGGCGTCGGTCACCTGTTGGATGGCGGTGGGTCGCTGGGCGATCACGTCGTCGCGGGTGATGAGCACGCAGCAGGCGTGGTCACGCCAGACGTCGCCGAGGAAGGTGTGGATGCGGCCGATCTTCTTGATCTGGGCGACCGCGTTGAACGGGTCTGCCACGACGTAGCCGCCGATCGAGCGGTTGGCCAGTGCGGGCACCATGTCCGATGGGCTCATCACGATCAGCTCCACGGTGCGTGCGGCGCGAGAAGCGCTGCGTCGCACGACTGGTCGCAATCCGTGCGCGCGCAGCAGCTGCTGCAGCACGATGTTGTGGATGGACCACCAGAACGGGATGGCCACTTGGGTGCCGGCCAGGTCCGCCAGGTCCTTGATGTGCGGCGCCACGGTCAGCGCCGAGCCGTTGGTGTGATTCCAGCCCAATACCCGAACGCCGCCGCCCAGGGCGTAGCGCAGCTGGACGGCCATCGGCATCAGTAGATGCACCACATCCACTTTGCCGGTGACGAAGGCCTCGCCCAGCGCTGCCCAGCTGCGGAACAGCACGGGTTTGGCCGAACTGACCAGCCCGGCCGGATACAACGCGGCGCTGTGCGCCAGCAACAGTGGGGCGGCGTCAGTGATCGGCAGGTAACCGATGCGCAGCGGGCCGGTGCTGTCGGAGGCGCGGCCGACGGTGGCACTGCGGGCCAGATCGCCGATCCCGAAGACGCCGCCGGCCGCCGCGGCAGCCGCCGCGCCGATCAGCAGGCCGCGCCGTGTCAGCGTGGTCACGCCCGCACTCCTACGTCGCCAACGCGGTCGGCGTCGTAGTGCGCCAAGATCTCCTGTCGCAGGCCGGCGTGATCGTCCGCTGCGGTGCCGCCGACCAGCCACTCGTTGCGCAGCCGCCCGTCGGCGCCGAGCAGCACAACCCGCTCGGCCAGCCGCAGTGCTTCGTCGACATCGTGAGTCACCAGGACAACGGTCACCCCCAGCTCCGCTGCCAACTGCGCCAGCCAGCCCTGTAGGTCGGTGCGGGTGGTCGGGTCCAGGGCGCTGAACGGTTCGTCGAGCAACAACAACCGCGGGTTGGTGGCCACCGCGCGCAGAATGGCCACGCGTTGCGCCTGACCTCCCGACAGCTGATCGGGGTAGCGATCGGCCAGCTGGTCGACACCGAATCGGGCCATCAACTCAGCGGCGCGCGCCGGGTCGAAGTCAGCGCGGTGGGCGGCGAATCGCCGTGCGTAGGCGACATTTTCGGCGACGGTGAGCCAGGGCATCAGCAGCGGCCGCTGGAACACCACACCGGTACGTGGCCGGTTGCCGTCGGAATTCCAGGTGACAGTGCCGCCGTCCAGCGACTCCAGCCCGGCCAGCACCCGCAGCAGTGTCGACTTGCCGCTGCCACTGCTGCCCAGGACCGCGACGAACTCACCGTCACCGACCGAGATATTGATATCGCGCAAGACGGTGACGGAGCCAAACCGCTTGCTGCCCTGGGCTACACGTACCGACTCAGTTCCCACCGCAGTTGTCCTTCCGATGGCGATTGGATGGGGAGAAAGGCCGCTTCCCGAAAGCGCCGGTTGGCCGCGCTGCGGGTGGCGTAGCCGGCGCCGCCGGCCAACGTCGATTCCAGCCGGGTGGCGTTCACCGCGGTGGTCGCGGCGTCCAGGCGCAGCCGAATGATCTCGGCGAGGCCGGCTGCGTGCGAGCGGCCGGCCAGCGTGAACAGCTTGTCGCGCAGCTGGTGGAGCTGTTCGCCGAGTTCGGCGCGCTCGGTACCGAACTGCTCGGCCAGCCTGCCGCCGGCCTGACCGGCGCCCTCGAGCGCGGCGGCGGCCACTCCGACGCAGAAGGCGGTCTGCAGCAACAGAAATGTCGGTCGAATCGTGCTGACGAAGGACGCCAGGTCGTCGGTGAGAATCTGCTCCGGTGAGACCGCGACATCGTGCAGGCGCAGCGATGTCGAGGCGGTGGCCTCCAGCGCCATCAAGTCCGGAGCCGGGTTGATCGTGATGCCCGGAAGATTCGCATCGACCACCGCAACCAGGGTTGCACCGTCGGGGCGGCGGGCCGGCAACACGATCAGGGAATCGTCGAAGACGTTGGACGCCCAGTGAATCGGTCCGGTGATCCGCAGATCGTCACCGGAACCCTCGGCGACCAGCGGAACCGGGCCCAGGCCGGCGACCTGCTTGAGCCCGGCGGCCATCGCCGTCACTCCAGCGCGGGCGCCGGTGCTCAGCGCCTCCAACCTGCCCTCCCGTGCCGGCGCCGGCGCGTGGGCCAAGTAGGTCACCGCCATGGTGTGCGCCCACAAGGAGAATCCGACCGCCAGGCTCGCCGCCGCGGTGTGTTCGATCATGGAAACCAACTCCGGCAGGCCGTCGTCGCGCAGTGCCGCCTCGAAGAATCCCGCCGACCCGAAGCGGGTCAGGTCGTCGCGGACGTCAAGGCCACCGGAGTCGAGCGCCTCGGCGCGGTCCGCCACGATCGCGGTGAGGTCGGCCAGCGCGGTGTGCACGAGGTGCACCGGAGCGCTCACCGTTGCTCGCCTTCCAGCCGGTGCAGTCGGTCGATCGGGGTGGTGACGGCCTCGCGAGCCCGGCGGACCGCGGTCTCGTCCGGGGCGTCGTAGAAGCACAGGCACTTGTCCATGTCTTCGCGCACGTAGGTGCGCAAGAAGGTCACCTCGGGGACATCGGCGTATTTCGGCGACTTGGCCTTCTTACGGGCCAGATAGGTGTCCATGTCCAAATCGGCGGGCAGGTCCCATTCGACGAGATAGCCTGCGGCGGGGCGGGCGGCCTTGAGTTCCGCGAGTTCGGCGCCGACCAGTCGTACCGGGTGCGGACCGCTGGCCTCGGCCACCGACAACGTCGCCGCGTCGATCGAAGGCGCCTGACAGGAGCCGAATTCCGCGATCGCGAAGATCCGGTGCGCCTCACCGGTCACCTGGGCCTCGATCAGTTCGCCGCCGTCTCGGTGGATGACGGCGTCGAGTTCCTTGATTGCCCGGTCGGCGTCGGAGCGGTCGAGGCGCAGCGGAGCGATCTCGTAGAGGTACAGAGTCATGGGGTTGTCCTTTCGCCGTCGGATGGCTTCGACGGTGCCAGCGATAGACAACCCTGTCTATCGAAGCGACTGGGTTAATCTGCTGCCATGACGCGCACGACCGGATCGGGCCGGGACCAGGCCTCGCACGCCACGCGCGGCGCGCCGCCCGCGCAACGTCTGCTTGAGAAGGCAACCGAACTCTTTGCGGCACAAGACATTCGGGAAGTGGGTATAGACCGGATCTTGGCCGAAGCCGGGGTCGCCAAGGCGAGCCTTTACAGCCTCTACGGTTCAAAGGACGCGCTCGTGCTGGCCTACCTCCATGCTTTGGATCAGGCTGATCGCAAGCGCTATCACGGTGCCGCGGCTCGACTGGACGATCCCGTCGAGCAGATCCTGTTGTTCTTCGACCTGGCCGCGGTGGCCGCCAAGAAGCGCCGCTACCGCGGGTGCCTGTATGTCAACGCGGCCGGCGCGTACGCGGGGACCGAACTCGAGCCGGTGGTGGCGCATCGTCGCTGGATGCACACGACGTTGGCGGGTCTACTCGCTCAAGCCGGTGTTGCCGACGCCGAGGAGCGGGCGGGCGACCTGCAGTTGCTCTATGACGGCGCATTGGTGGGCTCCAAAGTCGAACGGTCCGTCGCGCCGATCGTTCGAGCTCGTCGGCTGGCCGCCGAACGACTCACGACTACAGCCCCACACGTCACTTGAACAACTTCTGCCTCAAGTGTCGGCGCGTCGTGTCTTGTTTGCCATGCGACGGGTGTCTAATGGTCAGCTATGTGATCCGCGTTAACAGCTTGTTAACATGGTCCGCATTATTCCAATCTGGTCCGAACCGGGGCGGGGGTCAGCGCCGTGTACATCAACCCGATATACCGATACCGGATGGGCCGTATGGCCTGGTCACTGCTGCGGCATCCGCGCAGGAGCCGGGAGTTCCCAGCCAAGCACGAGCGGTTGATCACCGCTGACGAACTCTTGCGCTTCGCGACGTAGGTTCGACCGAACCGGCGGGAGCGGATTCCCGAGCGGAGTTTGCTGACTGTTATCAGTTCGTAATCTGCGCCAGCAGGCCGGACTCGCGGATCGCTTCGGCCAACGGTTCCAGCACCGCCGGGTCGTAGGGCGCCGGCAGGTAGACGATCGCCAGGTCCAAGCCCTCGGCGCCCAGGGCTGCGGCGTCCTCCATCAACCGGCCGTAATCGAGATCCGGCTGCAACCGCAGGTGCGCCGACAAGGTGATCTGCTTCGGGTCGCGTCCGATATCGGCGCAATGGCCGGCCAACACGTCGCGCTTGCGGGCGAACTCGGCGGCAGTGCCGCCGACGAAGTTCCAGTGCTGGGCGTATTTCGCCGTGATCTTCAGGGTGCGCTTCTCGCCGCTGCCGCCGATGCAGATCGGCGGGTGTGGGCGCTGCGGCCCCTTGGGCTCGTTGCGGGCGTCGGTCAGTTGGTAATAGGTGCCGGAAAAGCTGGTGGTGTCCGCGCTCAACAGGCCGATGAGGACCTGGCAGGCCTCCTCGAAGCGGTCGAAGCGCTCGGAGATGCTGCCCAACTCGATTCCGTAGGCGCCGGACTCCTCTTCGTTCCAGCCCGCGCCGATTCCCAGCTCCAACCGTCCGCCGGAGATGATGTCGAGGGCGGCGGCCATGTTGGCCAGCACGGCGGGATGGCGATAGTGGATCCCGGTCACCAAGGTGCCCACTCGCAACCGGGTGGTCGCCTGGGCCAACGCCGTCAGGGTGGTCCAGCCCTCCAGGCACGGCCCGGTGGGGTCGGAGAAGATCGGGTAGAAGTGGTCGAAGGTCCAGCCGGACTCGTAGACGTCGATATCGTCCGCGGCTCGCCAGACCGCCAGCATGTCGGCCCAGGTGGTGTTCTGGGGTGAGGTCTTGAACGCGAAGCGCATCCCGCCGAGCCTAGCGGCGATCACCGGGTCGGTGAATCCGCGAACTCAGGTGGCGGGAAGTAGGCTCACCCGGTGGACATAACCCTGGGGATCGACACCAAGGTGACCCTGTTGGCGGCCGGCCTGATCTTCCTGCTGGCGCTGCTGCTGGGGGTATGGAAGTACCAGCAGATCGCCACCTCGGAGAATCGCCAGGCGCACGTCTACGTTGACATCGCACACCGAGCGGCGCTGATGTACTCCTTCGCCACGCTGTTGGTCGCGGTGTTCGTCGAACTCAGCGGCTGGCCGACCTGGGTCAACATGACCGCGGCGATGGTGGTGGTGTACTTCTTCGTCACCGCGATCGGCAGCTACATGCTGCACGGCGCACTGCGCGACACCACGAACCAATTCGAGTCGGGCGGCTGGTTCCTGCGCGTCGGCATGGTGTTGCTCATCGTGGGTGAGATCGGCGGTTTCTCGGTGCTGCTGGCCGGATTCGGCGCCGCTCAGTTCTGAGCAGGCCTCAGGACGCCTGACCGTAGATGCTGCTGACCCAGACGTGGGTCAGCGTGTCGACCACCTTCTCGTGGGGCACCGACGGCTGCTCGGCCACCAGCGCTGCCATCATGGTGCGTTCGTTCATCTGATTCAGCGACGTCGCGAGATCCAGCGCGTCGATGGTCGCCGGCGCCGCGCCGCGCTCGCGTTCGGCGGTGATCATCGCGGCGGTCTGCTGGATCCATCGCTGCATGAAGCCATTCCACATCGCTTTGAATTCCGGGCTGGTGGCCAGCGCCTCGGTGCCGGCCCGGGCGATCGCCCGGTGCGAGCTGAACGCGACGAAGAACGCCTTGATGCCGCTGCGCCAGATCCGGCGCGGGTCGGTGGGCAGCCGTTGCACCGCCCCGACGAACTCCGAGTCGGCGGCCGCGATCAGCGGTTCCAACAGTGAGAGCAGCACCGCGTCCTTGGACTTGAAATAGAAGTAGAAAGTGGGTCGCGAGATCCCCGCGCCCTTGGCCAGGTCGTCGACCGAGATCTCGGCCAGGGGACGCTGCTCGAGCAGCCGCTCGGCCGTGGCCAGGATCGCGAGTTCCCGATCGTCGCCGGACGGCCGCGCTGCACGGCGCCCATGACGGGTCGCATTTGGGCTGGCCATGGCGGCTACTTTACACGACGTCGATTTAATCAACAGGGTGTTGACTCACTCGACACACCGTTGATAATCTGGCGCCATGACTGAACACCTCGATGTTGTGATCGTCGGCGCCGGCATCTCCGGTATCAGCGCGGCCTGGCACCTGCAGAACCGCTGCCCGAACAAGAGCTACGTCATTCTGGAGGGCCGGGACAACCTCGGCGGCACGTGGGATCTGTTCAAGTACCCGGGCATCCGCTCGGACTCCGACATGTTCACCCTCGGTTTCCGGTTCAAGCCGTGGCGGTCGGCCCACTCGATCGCCGAAGGGGCGGACATCTGGAACTACATCAATGAGGCGGCCGTCGAGAACGGCATCGACAAGCACATCCGCTACCGCCACCGGGTGGTCGCCGCCGATTGGTCCGACGACGAGAACCAGTGGACGGTGACCGTTGACAACAACGGCCAGCAGGAGCAGATCACCGCGTCGTTCGTGTTCGCGTGCAGCGGTTATTACAACTACGAGGAGGGCTATTCGCCGGAGTTCCCGGGCTCGGAGGACTTCGCCGGCACCATCGTCCACCCGCAGCACTGGCCGGAGGATCTGGACTACGCCGGTAAGAAGATCGTGGTGATCGGCAGCGGCGCCACTGCGGTGACACTGATTCCCGCGCTGGCCAACTCCGGGGCCGGGCATGTGACGATGTTGCAGCGCTCGCCGACCTACGTCGGGGCGCTGCCGCTGGTGGACCCCATCGCGGTGCAGGCCAACCGGTTCCTGCCGAAGAAGGCGGCGCACTTCGTCAACCGCTGGAAGGCCATCGGGTTCAGCACCTTCCAGTACCAGTTGTCGCGGAAGTTCCCGCAGTACATGCGCAAGACGCTGATGACGATGGCCAAGCACCGGTTGCCGGAGGGCTATGACGTGCAGAAGCACTTCGGCCCGCGGTACAACCCGTGGGACGAGCGGCTGTGCCTGGCGCCCAACGGTGATCTGTTCAAGACCATCCGCGACGGTAAGGCCGACGTGGTCACCGACACCATCGCGAAGTTCACCAAGACCGGGATCCTGCTGGACTCCGGGCAGGAACTCGAGGCCGACATCATCATCACCGCGACCGGCCTGAACATGCAGCTGTTGGGCGGTGCGACGCTGTCGCGCAACGGCCAGGCCATCGAGCTCCCCAAGACCATGACCTACAAGGGCCTGATGTTCTCCGGCGTGCCCAACGCGGCCGTCAGCTTCGGCTACACCAACGCGTCCTGGACGCTCAAGGCCGACCTGGTCTCGGAGTTCGTCTGCCGGGTGCTCAACTACATGGACGAGCACGGCTTCGACCGGGTCGAGGCCCAGCACCCCGGCGATGCGGTGGAGGAGCGGCCGTTCATGGACTTCAGCCCCGGGTACTTCCGCCGGGCGATGGACACTCTGCCCCGGTCCGGTTCCGAGGCCCCGTGGCGGCTCAAGCAGAACTATCTGCTGGACCTGCGGCTGATCCGGTACGGCAAGGTGGACGAGAAGTCGCTGCAGTTCAGCAAGCACCGCGCCGCGGTAAGCGCCTAGCGGCGATCGCGAGGACGGCGGAGCCGGGCGAATGGGGGCACCTCCCGCTTGCGGGGGAGGGTCGCCGCCATCTCCTAGCGGCGCTCCGGCCAATAGTAGGAGTCGGGGTACGGTCGGGACCCGAACAGCGCGGTCCCGATCCGTACTTCGGTGGCGCCCTCGGCGATCGCCAGCGCGAAGTCGCCGCTCATCCCCATCGACAACCTCGGCAGGTGGTGGCCGTGTTCGGCCGCGGTGTCCCGGAGCACCCGCAGCCGGCGGAAGCAGCCGCGGACCGTGCCGGGATCGGCGGTGTTGATGGCCAGCGTCATCAAACCGCGCACCCGCATAGTGGAGTAGCCGGCCAGCTCATCGAGGAACGGCAGCAGTTGGTCGGGATCCAGGCCGTACTTGCTGGGCTCGTCGGAGGTCTTGACCTGTACCAGCACGTCGATGACGCGGTTCTCGGCGCGCAGGTGGCGGTCCAGCGCCACGGCCAGCTTGGGACGGTCCAGGGACTGCACCTCGGCGGCCAGCCGCGCCACCACGCCGGCTTTGTTGGTCTGCAGGTGCCCGATCATCACCCAGTCGATCCCGCAGTCGGCCAGCGGCCCGGCCTTGTCCTTGATCTCTTGGACCTTGTTCTCGCCGAACCGGTGCAAGCCCAGGCCGACCGCTTCTCGGATCAGCTCGGGACCGAAGGTCTTGCTCACCGGCAGCACGTCGACATCGCTCGGCAAACGCCCCGCGGCACGGCACGCGTCGTCGACGCGCGCGCGGAGCTGCTCCCAGCGCGTCCGCAAGGTCGCGTCCATCAGGTGCCGTCCTAGACGACGACGATGCCGTCGTCGTCGCTGTGCGCGATCGCGCCGGGCACGAAGGCGATGCCGCCGAACTCGACGACGACGTCGCGCTCGCCGGCGCCGGTCTTGGTGCTCTTGCGGGGATTGGTGCCCAGCGCCTTAATGCCGATGTCGAGGGTGCGCAGAGTCGAGGCGTCGCGCACCGCACCGTGCACGATCAGCCCCGCCCATCCGTTGCTGCGGGCCAACTCGGCGATGACGTCACCGACCAGCGCGGTGTGCAGCGAGCCGCCGCCATCGATCACCAGCACCCCGCCGTCGCCCGGCTCGGAGAGCACCGATTTGAGCAGTGCGTTGTCCTGGAAGCAGCGCACGGTGCTGATGCGCCCGGCGAATTCGGTGCGGCCGCCGAGCTGGCGGAACTGAACGTCGCAGCTGCGTACGTCCGGGCCGACCTCGTCGACCAGGTCAGCGGTCGGCCGGAAGCGGGCGGTCACCGCCGGTCAGCCTCGGCGCGCGCGCCGCAGCCGGCGAAGCAGCAGCAGTGCAAGCACTCCGAGGATTCCGGCGGCCAGCAGCGGGCCGGGCGAACGTCGTGCCGGTGACGCTGACGGGCTCAGCGGGTTGGGGGCGGTGTCCACCGTGGACTTCGCCTGGGCAGCCGCTTCTTTGGCGCGCTCAGCGAGTTGGCCCGAGCCGTTGGCGGCGACCGCGGGCGGGGTGGGAGCCGTGGGGGTCGGGGCCGGCGCCGCGGGTGCACTCTTGGCGGGCGCCTTTTTCACCGGTGCCTTCTTGGCGGCCTTGGCCGGAGCTTTCTTGGCGGCGGCCTTTTTAGCCGGTGCCTTCTTGGCGGCGGCCTTCTTCGCGGGAGGCTTCGGCGGCGCCGGGGCCTGCGGGTCGGCCGGCAGGTCAGCGCCGGCTGGCGCCACCGGTTCGGGCGAAGCGGCGGACTCGTGGTCGGGCTGGCCTTGCGGTTCGGTCATACGGCAGCTCCTCTGGCGGGGTTCTCGTCTCGGATCAACTCGGCGACACCGGCAACGTTCCCATCATGCCAGCATCTGCCAGCGGTGGGCGCCGGCCAGAAGTCAGGATCGAGGCCGGTTGAGCCACAGACCGGCCCCGACGAGCGCCACCGCGCCGGCAACGAACGGCCAAATCGGCAGGTCGCCCTGGGGATCGGCGTGGCGGCGCGGAATGGCGGGTGCCGCGTCATTGCGGTCGGTGACAGCCGGGCCCGGCTCCCCGTTGCCGGCTACCGTCAGCTGGAACGGCCACGAACCGGACACCACGTGCCCGTCGGCGGAGGTGACCCGATAGTGGACGGTGTAGGTGCCAGTGGGTCCCAGCGGACGCACCGCGACGCTGGCGACCGCGCCGTCCACCCGAGTGTCCCCGGTGGACCACAGATGCCCGTCGGGACCCACTACCGTCATGGCCGCGAAGTCGGACTGAAGTTGCTCGTTGAAGGTGGCGCTGACGCGTTCCGGCCCACGCGACAGCTCCGCGCCACGGGCCGGGTCCGTCGACACCAGCACCGCATGCGCGGCGGCTACCCCGTTGGCCGCGAACAGCATCCCCAGCAGGAACACGCCCGCCAGTACGCCGCGCAACGCCCGCCTCACGCCCGCCGCCTGCCCAGGGCGATCGTGGCCGCCAGCGCGGCGACCAGCAGTGCGGCGCCGCCGAGCAGCCGGGCCGGATTGTCGGCGTGATGCTCGCTGGCCTCGGGTTCGACCTCCGGCGCCGGACCGGCGGAGACAGCCGGCTCCGGGTGCTGGGCGTGGTGCTCGGCTGCCGACGCCGGGCCGGTCCCCAGCTGCAGTGTGGGCACCGGGTGCTCCGCCTCGCCGCCGCCCGGCGGGGGCGTCTGGTCCCAGCGCACCTCGGTGCCGTCGGCGTATCGCTGTGCCGACGGGAAGTCCACCGTGTCGGCATCGGGCAGTCTCATCGCGATCCGGAAAAGCCCGAACTGGTCGGCGCCGATGCCGGCTCCGGCGGTGGCTGTCCAGGTCACCGAGCGCACCGCCCCGGACTTGGGGTCGCGGTCCAGACGTGCTGTCCAACCGGGCTTGGTTTCGGTGCGAGCCGAGGCCACGTCGGGCAGTGTCACCGTGAGTTCCGTTGTGGCAGAACCGCTCGGCGACTCGTTGGGGACCTCGAAGGTGACCATCGCAACCCCGCCGCGCACCGCGCCGGGGCTGCTGGCGTGGACATGCGCCCAGGCTGGTGCGGCGCCGGCAAAGAAGCCTGCGGTGATCGCCGCGGCCAGCGCGCACGCGCGCATCCGAGCGCTCATGACGGCAGCCCCAGCCGGGCCATCAGATCGGCGTCGATCCCATCGAGCTGGTCGCTGATCGAGGCGGAGGCGACTCGGCGACGATCTCCCGGCATGGTCTCGATGGCGGTCACGGCCGTCGACAGGTCCGACAACCGTTCGGTGATCGCCGAGACGAACTGCTTGGTCTCGGAGTCCTTGGGCTTGCGGTCTTGGACCAGGCGCAGGGTCTTCTCCGCCCCGGCGATCCGCGCCGAGAGCCGGGCGGTGTTTTTTGCGGGTCCGGAGAACTCGCCGATGCGAGCCACCGGCACCCCGAGCTGGGCGGCGCGCTGCTCGTCGATCAGGCCGCGCACAGCCATCGCGGCCCGGTACACCAGCGGCACGATGACAGGCGCCAGCATTCTGGTCACCACCAGCGTCCGGCGGACGCGGGCGGGCGAGAGAATCCGGCCGTCGCGGGCGGCTTTGAGTTGGCTTTCGGCGGCCTTGCGCGCGGTGCGGTCGCGGTTACGGTCCGACTTGATCTGGGCTTTCAGTGCGCGGGCGTCCGCGCGCTGGGTGGCCTTGAAGCGTTTCGCCTCGCCCTTGGCGGCCAGCCGCGCCTCGAGTTTGGCGCCGGCCTTCAGCGCCCGTGCTTCGGCACGTCGGGTCGCGCGGCTCTTGCGTTTTCTGAACAGGCCCATCGCGGCCGCCTCCCCGGTGTCTCGCTGGAACCGATGAAGCCACCCTAATCGCGGCGCCGGCGCCTCAGGCGCTGAGGTGCTCCTTGCGGCGGAGCTCATCGATGCGGGCCAGGACGTCCTCCTGGGCCTCGGGCGAGAGCCCGACGGCCTGGGTCGCGATGCGCCGCACCCCGGCGTCGCGGATGCTGTCCAGCCACGACAACTCGGCGTCGAGCTTGGCGTAGTAGTCGTCGTCGGTGAAGAACGCCGGTTTGATCCGGAAGAAGTTGGCCAGCGCTGTCATGGTGGCGGTGGACGGGTTCGTCCGGTTGCCCGAGCGCAACTGCGAGAGGTAGGGGGCCGACATCGTGACGCCCTCCGCTTTGAGTGCCGCGATTACCTCGGCGGACGTATGCGGTCCGCGGCCGGGTGGATAGACCACATCGAAAAGGCGATTCAAGCGGACAGCGAACGTCGCGCTCATCGATAGGACCTCCAGGGGGTAGGCAGGCGACCGACAGGCGCTCCGCGAGGGGGAAGCGGTAGCGCCTGATGATTTGCTGATCATCGTAGCGATAGTTACCGACACAACCAAGGGTGTTTCCGGAGCGAATTCGATCTTGAACCACGAGATCGGGCTTGGTGCAGTTCATTCGGCGTACCGTAGAGATCGCTGTGGCCGGATTTTCTTGTCGTACCAAGCACAATTGCGTCGTCATCGGTGAACGAAGAGACCCACCAACATCACCCCGTTAGTCCTCGCTACTGGAAGCCCCTCCGGGTAAGTGAAGTTTCCACCGCGCGTTGGGCTGTCTGAGAGATTTGCTACCGAGTGGTGGAATCGTCTCCGGCGGTCTGTCCGGAACAGCGGAGGGAAGCCCGCCACAGCGCCGATCCCGATGCCACCGAAACCAGTCCGGCGACCGCGGTGATGGCCACCGGCCGCCAGCCCAGCGCCTCATCGAAGAGGATCCACAGGCCGCACGCCAGGAAGAGCAGTCCGGCCGCGGCATGCAGCAAGTGTTCGGGCAACCGACGGTGCAGCACCGTCCCCGCCGCGATCGCGACCGCGTCGGCCAGCACCATCCCGGCCGTCGCACCGAGCCACACGCCCAGCCAGTTGCGGTCGCTGGCCAGCGCGACAGTCGCCAACATCGTCTTGTCGCCGAGCTCGGCCAACAGCACCGAGGACACCACCGCGAACAGCACGAATCGAGGCTCGCGGACGGTGGCTTCCCCGGGTGCGGAGTTGGTTCCCTCACGCCAGGTCCACGCCGCGAAACCGATGAAGGCGACGCCGGCGACGGCGGCGATCGGGCGGGCCGGCAACGTCAGCCCGAGGAAGTGCCCCACCGTCACCGAGATCCCATGGATGGCGAATGCCGCGATAGCCACTCCACTGAGAACCACCCACCAGCGGTGCCGCAGCGCGTAGGTCATGGTGATCAGCTGCGATTTGTCGCCGAGTTCGGCGAGGAAGACCACGCCCAGGCTGATCAGCATGGCGGCAAGCATGCGGGACGCCCTTTCGTCAGCTGACGAGGCTAGTGACTGCCCGGCCCGGCCGCCAGCCGGCAGGGAATTTCGGCTGGCCGAATCCAAGGATCCGGCGACAGGACATTTGGGGGCGAATTGTCTTATGCGGCAAGCAGCATGGCCAATATCGCGGTGTCGGGGTGGCTGACCGGGTCAACACCGACCCGACTCACCATCGAGGTGACGGTGCCGTCGGATTCGGCTTCGACCCAGGCCGCCCGGTGCTCCAGGCCCAGGTAGGGCAGGCCGGGCAGCAGTACGCATCCGGAAGCCGCGCCCCGACATTCGGGCAGCGAGGGAATGGTCTCCGAGGGCGGGTGCAGCATCAGCAGCGCGGAGGGCTGACGGCCGGCGAAATACCCCGGTGCGATCGCCGACTCACCGGTAACGGTGCCCTCGGCCAGCAGCAATCCGACCGTGCCGGGGCCCGGGTTGTCGGGGAGTTCTTCGTGGGTGCCGAACACCGTTGTGGTGGGCAGCAACCCGGGCATCGAAGCGACGCGGACCGCGATGCTGAGCAGCTGGGTCCATTCCTTGGTCGAATCAGGCCAGCGGCCGAAGACCACGAATCCGTGCAGCTCGCCGCGGGAGTGAAATGGGGCGACTTCGATCGCCCGGCCGGACCCTGTCGTCTCCATCGCGCACCCTCCGCGACATTTTGGCTTGTTGGCTGACTCGCCTGCTCGCATTTCAGCGGGTGGGTTGTCTGGCAGCATGCGGCACTCGCAAAGCCGATTCAAGGGGACACGGCGCGGGAGTGGGTAACGAAACGGTGAAAGAACTAAGGTGGGGCGCCACGCCAACGGCGCGACGCCCCACCTCGGCCGGAAGTGCGGCTAGAAGATCAGCCCCGAAGTCTTCGAGGTGGCGGCCGCGAAACGCGACTGCACGTCGGCCCAGTTGACGACGTTCCAGAACGCCTTGACGTAGTCCGCCTTGACGTTCTTGTACTGCAGGTAGAAGGCGTGCTCCCACATGTCCACCTGCAGCAGCGGGATGATGCCCAGCGGCACGTTGGCCTGCTGGTCGTAGAGCTGGAAGGTCAGCAGTTTCCCGCCGAGGGTGTCGTAGCCGAGCACCGCCCAGCCCGAGCCCTGCAGGCCGTTGGCGGCCGCGGTGAACTGCGCACGGAACTTGTCGAACGATCCGAACGCGTCGTCGATGGCCGCGGCCAGTTCGCCCGTCGGCTTGTCACCGCCGTTGGGGGACAGGTTCTTCCACCAGATCGAGTGGTTGACGTGTCCGCCGAGGTGGAACGCCAGGTTCTTCTCGTTCAAGAAGATCGCGCCGTGGTCGTCGTTGGCCCGAGCCTCCGCGAGCTTCTCCAGTGCGGAGTTGGCGCCGGACACGTAGGCGGCGTGGTGCTTGCTGTGGTGCAGTTCGTTGATCTGACCCGAGATGTGCGGCTCAAGGGCTCCGTAATCCCAGTCCAAGTCCGGCAAGGTGTAGTCGGCCACGGGGTTCCTTCCTTCGGTCAGTACTGATCCGGTGTCGATCACCGTTGATCATTGTCGACAAGCGTTGACGGTCTAGCGGCACCCCATTCCCACCGCGGTCGCGGTGCGATAGGGCCACCTTCAACCACATTGCTCCAACGCCAGGTGTACCGCAACAACGGGACGGGCTATCGCGCGGCGTCGGCCGACCTCGGCCGACGGGCCGTGGTTCAGGCCAGGACGAGCACCAGCAGGAATGTCAGCAGCACCAGGGCGATCACTCCGGCGCGCAGCGACGCCAACAGGTAGGCGCGCTTGTAGGTGGACGATCCCGAATGCCAGCCCGACGCCGTTGCGACGGGTCCGGGTCCGATCGGTCCTGCCGTCATTCCCCTACCCCATACATCCCGGTTCCCCCAACTTCACCGTGCGGCCCACCCCCGTGAGACGCATCACATCAGGTCTGTGACGGCGATCATAGCGCTTTGTCTATCCAGTGGAAAAATTCGACGGGATAACCCGACTTACCTGCACCGATGCGATCCCGGCGATGCCGGCCGCGGAGCGCGGGCCGCAGGCGGCTGCTTAGCCGATCAAGCGATTTCGCTCGACGTTGTTAGTCGGTTCGCTTCGACGATGCTGCGTTATCCACAACCGATGCGTCTTACGGCATGTAACAAGCACATCACCCCGCGTGCGGCTGTCGATGGGTGTGTGGATAAACCTGTGGAAACTGTGGATAGCCGGTAGTAGCTGCCCGGGTGCCGAGGCGGCCGTGTGGAACGTCTTTGACGCCGTTCGCCGGACGCTCCGGCGGCGGCTTCGCCGACCTTGCGCTCGCCGCTAGGCTGGTGCGGTGATCCAGGTGTGTTCCCGCTGCAACACGCGGTGGAACGTGCGCGACCGCCAGCGGGCCTGGTGCCCACGCTGCAACGGTGCGCTGTGGGCGCCGCTGACACCCGAGCAAGAAGCCGAGTTGCAGTGGACCCAACCCGGGCCCCCCGCGCCGCCGGCGGCATCCGGGCAGGCGCCGCCGCGGCTGGGGCCCGGATACCGCTGGATCGCGGTGCGGCCCGGTCCGCCGCCTCCGCAGCCACCCCAGCGGCGCCCGCTCGGGCCCACCCCGCGCTACTCGGTGATGCCGCGCTGGACCCTGATGGGCGGGCCGATTCGCGCTGCGGCACAGTCGAAGCCCGGGGAGCGGCCGGCGCCCACCGCGCGCTCGCTGGAGAAGACGCTGGGTGCCGCGATTGCCGCGCTGGGCGTCGCGGCCCTGGTGCACGTCTTGATCTATGTGTTGATGATCGTCAATCGCACCCGGCTGCTGAATCCCCTGATCGCCGGCGGCGCGGTGTGGCTGGGCCGGCTGGCCGGACTTGCCGCGATCGCCGCGGTGGTCGTCTGTGCCGTGGTGCTGACCAGGTGGCTGCTCGCCCGTCGTTCGGTGACCTTCGCCCGATTGCGTCTGCCCGAGTCGCGCCCGGCCTGGGCGGTATGGGCCGGATGCCTGGTGCCGGTAGTCAACCTGGCCTGGGCGCCGGTCTTTGTCATGGAGCTGGCCAAGCGGGAGGACCGGCTGGAACGGCTGCGCAAACCCATCGTGGTGTGGTGGGCCGTGTGGGCGGCCAGCACTGCCGCCGCGATCTTCGCCACCGCCACCAGTTGGGCCGACGGGGCCCAGGCCATTGCCAACAACATGGTGGCGACCGTGGTGGCGTACCTGCTCGGCCTGGCGGCCGTGGTGACTGCGGCCCGGGTGGTCGAAGGATTCGAGCGACGATCGATGGGCCGGCCCGCCCACCATTGGGTGGTGGTGGCCGATGGCCGCGACACCGCCGCCGTGTCGCCACCGGCTCCGGCAGGCGCACCGATGCCGGAAGAAGCCACGACACCGGCCCCGGCTCTTGAGTCCGACGGGCGGGAACCGGCAGCATAAGCCCATGACACCGGCCGGTGATGTCGTCTCGGAACACCCGTTCGTGGTCGCACACCGGGGTGCCTCCATCGACCGCCCGGAACACACCCTGGCCGCCTACGACTTGGCGTTGCAGGAGGGGGCTGACGGCGTCGAGTGCGATGTACGGCTGACCAGTGACGGTCACCTGGTCTGCGTGCACGATCGTCGGGTGGACCGGACCTCCAGTGGGGCCGGGGTGGTCAGCGAGATGACGCTGTCGCAACTGCAGCGCCTCGACTACGGCGGGTGGCACCGCAATGGGCAGACCGGTTCGCCGGAGGGCGCCGGAATCGGCGACACCGGCCTGCTCACTCTCGACGCGCTGGTTGCGCTGGTTCTGGACTGGCACCGGCCGGTGAAGATCTTCATCGAGACCAAACATCCGGTGCGATACGGCTCGATGGTCGAGCGCGAGGTGCTCGCACTGCTGCATCGATTTGGGCTCGCCGCGCCGGCATCGGCTTCACGGTCGCGGGCGGTGGTCATGTCGTTCTCCGCGGCGGCGGTATGGCGGATTCGCCGGGCCGCGCCCCTGCTCCCGACGGTCCTGCTCGGGTCGGGTGCCCGTTATCTGGGTGGCGGCGCGGCGACGACCGTCGGTGCCACCGCGATCGGTCCGTCGATCGACACGCTGCGGGAACATCCGGAGTTGGTGGACCAGGCCGCCGCGCGGGGCCGCGCGCTGTACTGCTGGACCGTCGACCGCAACGAGGACGTCGACTTCTGTAGGGATATCGGGGTCGCGTGGATAGCGACGAATCAGCCCGCCCGAACCAAGGCGCGGTTACGGGCGGGCTGATCGGCGGGCGAGGGGTTTACCCGCCGGCGATACGCGGCGCGCCGCTCTCTTGGCCCACCGTGATCTCGCGTGCGATGAAGGTCTCCAATTCGAACAGATTGTGCCCCGCGCGGTCGGCGACCCGTAGCAGCCGGGTCATCAGGGCCACCTCCTCGACCTGCTCGCGCAGGAACCACTGCATGAACTGGTCACCGAGGTGATCGCCCTCATCGCGCGCGACGCTGGTGAGCCGGCTGATCTGCTCGGTGACGGTGCGCTCCTGCTCGAGCGTCAGTGCCAGTGCATCCCGCGCCGCGTCGAACTGGTTGCGTACCCCGTCGACGCCGGGAATCTCGACGCGGATGCCGCGGTCGAGCAGGTACTGCACCATCATCATCGCGTGGTTGCGTTCCTCGACCGCCTGGGCGTAAAAGAACTTCGCCAATTCTGGTAAATCCTCGCCGTCGAAATAAACCGCAACCGCAACGTATTGCTGCGCCGCGGTGAATTCGTGGTAGATCTGCTCTTGAAGCAGCGCGTGGAATTTCGTCTTATGGCTGTCGGTCTCGATCATGAACGCGATGCTACCCCTGGTCAGCACCGGTTTGCATCCAAGGCGAGGCTTACTCAGGTCAGCATTGCCTAAGTAAAGATAGGGTAGGCTGAAATTGCGTAATCGTGTGTGGAAATTAGGTTGGGCTCAATTGTCGGCGCTCGATGCGGGTGGTGTATCGCGACGCAATGCATCGAATAGCTGGGCGGCCTCGGCGTGGTCCCACACCACCGCGTCGCCGACGTCGGTGTAAACGAACTCGCCGATCGGCACGGTCAGCATGGTGGTGGCGCCACGCAGCGCCCAGCCCAGCGCCGCCAGGTCCACGACGCCGGAGCCGTGGTCCACGGTCACCGCGTGTGCGGCGGCGTGCGGCACGGCGTACCAGCGCAGCGGGTTGAGCCAAACGACCGGATCGGCGATACGGGCCAGCAGCGCCGACAGGAACAGTCGCTGGTGGGCCATCCGGTCCAAGTCGGCGCGCGGCGTGGCCCGGCTACGCACGTAGCCCAGCGCGGCCGCACCGGCCAGCTGCTGGCAGCCGGCCGGCAGATTCAGCCCGGCCAAGGGGTCGTCGATCGGTTCGTCCGGGCACAAGGTCACGCCGCCGAGGGCGTCGACGAGCGCGGCGAAGCCGCCGAATCCGATCTCGAGATAGTGGTCCAGCCGTAAGCCGGTGGCCTGCTCCACCGTCCGGGTCAGCAGGGCAGCGCCGCCGAGGGTATATGCGGCGTTGATCTTGTCTTCGCCGTAGCCGGGGACCGTGACGTAGGAGTCGCGCGGCAGAGACACCACCGTGGCCGGCGACCCTGAACCCGGGCCGGGCAGGTGGACGAGCAACACCGTGTCGGTGCGCCCGTCGCCGATGTCGCCACCCGTGCTCAGGTCCTGCTGCTCCTGGAGTGTGAGATCGGCGCGGCTGTCCGTACCGACCAACAGCCATGTTGTCCCGCGGCCCGGCGCCGGACGGTCGGCGTAATCGGAGAACGCCACGGTGCGTTGCAGCGCGGTGTCGAGCCAGGCCGCGGCCCCCACCAGGCCCGCCGTGGCGAGCAAGACACCCAGCAGAGCGAGCGCCGTCAGCCGGAGCGGCCAGGATCGCCGCCGGCGCGAAGCGGGCGGGCGCGGTATTGGTGGGCGCGGCGCGGGTGGGGGCGCAGGGCGCCGGCGCGATTCTGCAGCAGGTGGTGCGGGGTGGGGTACCGGCGGCCGGACGACCCGCGGCGGCGGCGCGGCAGAGCCCGGCCGGCCATAGGGGTCGCGGTACAGCAGCGGTGGCGGCTCCCGACGCGGCGGCGGTGGAAGGTGCCAGGGCTGGCCCGGCCCGCGATCGCCGTTCACCCGCCCAATCTACGTACCGCGCAGCGACAGGGCGATCTCCGCCGCCGGCGCAACCGGTTGGTGGCCGCCGAACAGCCGCAGGTCACCGCCGTAGAGGCGCATTTTTCTCAGGTCTTGTTAGTAATCTTCCGAACAAATCGTTATCTTGGCCACGTCAGTCGCCGCCGCGATCATGAAGAGAGGTCTACCCGCAGATGACTCGTCAGTGCAGCACGAAGCGGAACCGTCGGGTAGTCGGGCTGAGTACGGCAGTGGGGGCGTTTCTGGCTCTCAGCATGACCCCGCTGGCCCCGGCGCCGGTGGCGTCGGCCGAGGGCTTCGACGACGTGTTCGACCTGGCGCTGGCGCCGTTTGCGGATGCGACTACCGGCGGGCTGGACTGGGATGCGGTGTTCAGTCCGGCGGCATGGAACGCGTTTTTCGACCCGGCCCACTGGGATGACGTGCTGGCTGGGGCAGCGGTGGCGTCGCCGGGCTTCGTCCTCCCGGACCCGACGACGTTGATGAACAACTGGGTCTACACCCCGCTGTACACCGGTATCGATTGGCTGGTCAACAGCTCCTGGACGGCGCCGATCGTCGACGGGGCCAACCAGGTCAGCGAGGCGCTGGGGCTGGGCCTGATGCTCGGCGACGGCGCGGCCGGTACGGCGGAGTCGGCCGCTGGTGGCGCGGGCGGCTGGTTGTTCGGTGATGGCGGGGCCGGCTGGGACAACACCGAGGTCAACGGCGTCGGCGGTGCCGGGGGCGCGGCCGGGTTCTTCGGCAACGGCGGCGCCGGTGGCGACGGCGGCGAGGGCGGTGCCGGTGGCGTCGGCGGGGCCGGCGGTTGGTACATGGGTGTGGGCGGCGCCGGCGGTGCCGGCGGCGACGGCGTGAACGGTGGCATCGGTGGCGCCGGCGGCGCCGGGATCGGGTGGATGCTGGGCATCGGCGGTGCCGGGGGCGACGGCGGCGACGGCAGTCACCTCGGCGGCAACGGCGGTGACGGCGGCAACGGCTCGATGTGGTTCGGCAGCGGCGGTGATGGCGGAGATGCCGGCAACGGCGTCTACCAAAGTCAGGGCGACCTGCCGGCCCTGGGCGGGGCCGGCGGCCTCGCCGGCTCGATGGGCACCCACGGCGCGGTGGGCCACTTCGGCACGCTGGAGGGCGCCCCGGCAAGGGCTGCGGCAGAACTCGGCACCGCCGGCAATTGGATCGTCGACATCGACGGCCGGGTGGTCATCCTGCAGGGCGTCAACCAGGTGTACAAGTCGCCTCCGCTCACACCCGGCGGCGACGGCTTCGGCGACGACGACGCCGCATTCCTGGCCGCCAACGGCTTCACCGCGGTGCGGCTGGGGGTCTACTGGTCGGAGATCGAGCCGCAGCCCGGGGTGTACGACTTCGCTTACCTGGAGTCGGTCAAGGACACCATCGAGACTCTCAAGGCACACGGCATCGTCAGCGTCATCGACATGCACCAGGACCTCTACAACGAGCAGATCGGTGGCCACGGCGCCCCGGACTGGGCCACCCTGTTCAACCCGAGCGACAACGACACCAGCTTCGCGTTCCCGTTCGCCTACGCCCTCAACCCCGCGCAGAACCAGGCCTGGGATGCGTTCTGGACCAACCAGAAGGTGGACGACATCGGGCTGCAGAACTCCTACGCCCGGATGTGGCAGACCGTCGCCGACTACCTGGGCGGCACCCCCGGCGTGGCCGGCTACGAGATCATGAACGAGCCGTGGCCCGGCTCGCCGTGGCTGACCAGCTTCCTCGGCTTCCCCTCCTTCGACCGCGAGACGCTGACGCCGTTCTACGACCAGGTGACCTCGGCGATCCGGTCGGTCGACTCGACCACCACGGTGTACTACGAGCCGAATGTGCTGTTCGGCAACGCGACCGCGGGCACCAACCTGGGCCCGGTCGACGACGACAACACCGTGTTCGCATTCCACGACTACTGCATCTTCGACGCCCTGGGCGGTGGCACCGCCACCGGATGCTCGCTCTGGGACGGGATGATGATGGAAGGCGCCCAGCGCTACATCGACCGCTACGACGTTCCCGCGGTGGTCACCGAGTTCGGTGCCACCCACAACGTCCCCACCATCGTCAGCCAGCTGAACTCGATCAACCCGCACATGTTCGGTTGGCTGTACTGGGGCTACACCAACGAGGCGGGCTCGCTGGTGCACGACACCAACCTGCCGCCGACTGGCGACAACGTCGACGAGCCCATCGTGGCGGCGCTGGCCCAGCCGTACCCGCAGGTGATCGCCGGAGTCCCGAACGCGTGGTCGTTCTCTAACGGAGTCTTCTCATTCAGCTACTCCACGGCGATGGCCGACGGCTCGGGCAGCTTCGGCGCCGGTTCGGAGACCAAGATCTCCATCCCGGAGATCCAGTTCCCGAACGGCTACCAGGTCAGTGTCACCGGCGGCCACGTCGTCTCGGCGGCCAACGCCTCGGTGCTGGTCATCGAGTCCAACGCCGGCGCCGGCACCATCAGCGTCACGGTGAACCCGAGTCAGCCGAGCGCCTAGCGCAGCCAGCCCAGCTTGTCGGCGAACAGCGCGTACCCGACGAACGCCACAGTGTCGATCAGTGCGTGCGCCAGGACCAGCGGCCACAGCCGTCCGGTGCGCTGCCAGGTGTAGCCGAACACCAGCCCCATGGCCATGTTGCCCAGCCCGGCGCCGAACCCCTGATAGAGGTGGTAGGCGCCGCGCAACAGTGCTGAACAGGCCAGCGCCACCCGCGGCGAAACCCGCAGCTGCCGTAGCCGGGTCAGCAGGTAGCCGACCACGATCACTTCCTCGGCGAACGCGTTGGCGAATGCGATCACGACCAGCATCGGCGCACGCCACCAGGTGTCGTTGATCGCCGCGGGAACGACGTCGGCGTTGAGGCCCAGGGCCCGTGCCAGCAGGTACAGACCCAGCCCGGGCAAGCCGATCAGGGCGGCCAGGCCGAGTGCGCCGGCCAGATCGGTGCGGCGGGGCCACCCGTTCAGCCCGATGCGGGCGGGTGTGAATCCGCTGCGCCACAGCAGGTACAGCGCCAGCGCACCCCAGGCGATCAGTTGCACGGCCCAGGCGGCGTTGAGACCGAGATCGATCAGGTCGAAATAGGACCGGCGCGGGTTCAGGGGAATCCGCTGGGAGCTGAGGTCACGCAGCACCGCGTCGGTGAGCTGCAGGATCGCGGTGAGGGCGCTGAGCCCGTAGGTGACCGCCAGTACCAGGACGATCTCCAGGCGCAGCGCGCGTCGCGGGGTCGCCGGCTCGGTCACCCAGCCACGGTAGCCGCTGGACTCCTGGCGACTACTGCTCCTGGCGTCGGGCCTGCAGGCCGTTGAGAAACGGGCAGCCCATCAGTGCGCGCACCGCCCGGTTCAGGCTGAGCACATCCTCGACCGGCCGCGGGAAGCTCAGCCGGACATCGCGGTCTCCCTCGGGGGCCTCCACCCGCAGCCACATGCCGTAGCGGTCTACCGCCAGCGGGCGGGCCTGTCCGCGCCGCAGCTGCGGCGGCAGTTTGGCGGCGGCGAGCCGGGCCACCATGTCGGGGTGTGCCGAGTCCAGGTGCTGCAGCCAATGTGCCTCGATCGCGCAGAACGGGTCGGGGCGCGCTGCCAGCAGCTCATGCACGTCGACCGCCTCGGCTCCGGTGGCGTCGGCCAGCACCGCCGACTCGGGCGTCAACCGCAACAGCGCGTAGTCGACGTCGGAGTCACTGCCGTCCGGTGCACCGATATCGCGGGAGTGGGATGCCGAGCGAGGCGAGACGACCTGGAGCAGAGCGGGGTTCGGGTCGACCGCCGCGATCCGGTCGAGCAGTATCGCGATCTCACGGTCGGGCACCGGGCGCAGCAGGCCCCGGATCCACGCCAGCGCACGGACCCGTTCGCGCAGCCGCAACGGAGCATGGTCGGTCAGCTCGAGCATCGCCTGCACGCCGGAGTCGACGGCGGCTTGGGCGACCGGGTCCCCGAGGGGGACCGCAACCACGACGGACCCGTCCCGCAGCAGGTGGCAGACCGGTGCGTTGACCGGCGCGGTGTCGGCGGAGTCGGCGATCGCCAAGAGTGCTTGGCCCCGGATGCAGGCGCTGCGAATCCGCTCGGCGGACGTCGGGACGGTTGCTGCTGTAGTCGTGGCCATCGATCACCTTTCGAAGTGAGGTAAGCCTAACTTAAATAATGACCGCGGCGGGCGCAACAGGAATTGTGGAATTCGGATCGCGATGCCACCTCCGCCGAGCGTGAAGGTGGCGGCACGTTCGAGAGGGTCGCGCCGCCGGTGAGCGCGCCGGCGGGCTGCGGCCGATAGGGTTGTCCGGTGACCCGCATCAGCTATCTCGGCCCGGCGGGGACCTTCACCGAAGCGGCGCTGCTCGCGTTGACCGGCGCCGGACGGGTTCCCGGCGCCGACCCGCAACCGGTGCCGGCCGAGAGCACGCCGGCCGCTCTTGATGCAGTGCGCTCCGGTGCCGCCGACTACGCGTGCGTGCCGATCGAAAACTCGATCGAGGGCGGGGTGACGCCCACCCTGGACGGACTCGCGGTCGGGTCGCCGTTGCAGATATTCGCCGAAACCGCCTTGGACGTCTCGTTCTCGGTCGTTGTCGCGCCGGGCCGCGGCGAAGCCGACATTCGCACTGTGGCCGCTCACCCGGTGGCCGGCGCCCAGGTTCGGCGCTGGCTGGCCCAGCATCTGCCGCAGGCCCGCGTCGTGCCGGCGAATTCCAACGCCGCTGCGGCGCAGCAGGTCTACGACGGTGAGGTGGACGCCGGGGTGAGCACCGCGCTGGCCGCCCAGCAACGCGGGTTGGTGACACTGGCCGAGGGCGTCATCGACGAACCCAACGCCCGGACGCGCTTCGTTCTGGTGGGTGCCCCGGCGCCGCCGCCGCAGCGCACCGGCGCCGACCGGACGTCGGTGGTGCTGCGCCTGGACAACGCACCCGGAGCCCTGGCGGCGGCCCTGACCGAGTTCGGAAGTCGCGGTATCGATCTGACCCGTATCGAGTCCCGGCCGACCCGCACCGAGCTGGGCACATATCTGTTCTTCCTGGACTGCGTCGGACACATCGACGACGGCGCGGTTGCCGATGCCCTGCAGGCGTTGCGCCGCAGCTGCGCCGACGTCCGCTACCTGGGCTCCTGGCCGATCGGGCCGGCGGGCCGATGCGGGGCGGCGTCATGAGCGGGCGGCTGGTGCTGCTGCGCCACGGCCAGTCCTACGGCAACGTCGACCGTCGGCTCGACACCCGCCCGCCCGGTTCGGAACTGACACCGTTGGGCCGGGACCAGGCCCGGGCATTCGCGGCGGGCGGCACGCACCGTCCGATGCTGGTCGCCCATTCGGTGGCCACCCGCGCAGTCCAGACCGCCGCGGAGATCAGCGGCCGGCTCGGCGTGACCGCCCGCGCACTCGAAGGCATCCACGAGGTGCAGGCCGGTTCGCTGGAGAACCGCAGTGACGACGACGCGATCGCCGAGTTCAACGCGATCTACCAACGCTGGCACTCCGGCGAGCCCGGAGTCGCATTGCCCGGCGGCGAGTCGGCCGAGCAGGTGCTCGACCGCTACTTACCGGTGGTCACCGAGCTGCGGATGCGTTACCTCGACGATGAGGACTGGACCGGGGACATCGTCGTGGTCAGCCACGGCGCGGCGATCCGCCTGGCGGCAGCGACGCTGGCGGGCGTGGACGGCAGCTTCGTGCTGGAGAACCATTTGGAGAACGCCACCGCCGTGGTGTTGGCGCCGATCACCGACGGCCGCTGGAGCTGCGTGCAGTGGGGCTCGTTGACGCCGCCGTTCTATCCCGAACCGCAGCCGGACCCGGTCGGCGACGCGTTGCGGTCCGACACCGACCCGATGGGCTAGACCGCCAGCGCGTAAACCTCCGCGCAGCGGCACCCGACCGCCTCGCAATCCAGGGCGAACGAGTGCGGCAGCACCTCGCCGGCGCACCCGTCCTCGGTGCACTCCGTGGCCTGCTGCACGTGGTGGATGAGCGTGCCGTGACAGTGGTCCAGCCCCGCCCGGCAGTCTCGGCAGTGGTTGTCCATGGGTTGTTCCTAGCACTATGCGCCGACAACATCGCTCCGGCACGCCGGGCAGGTGCCGCTCAGCCCCAGCCCAGTTCGTGCAGCCGGTCGTCGTCGATGCCGAAGTGATGGGCGATCTCATGGATCACGGTGATCCTGACCTCGTCGACGACCTCGTCGTCGGACTCGCACATCTCCAGCAGCGCATCCCGGTAGATGGTGATGGTGTCCGGCAGCGACCCCGCATAGCTGGAATCACGCTCGGTCAACGCCACCCCTTCGTAGAGCCCGAGCAGATCGGGCTCCTCGGTGTTGCGGTCCTCGACCAGGATCACCACGTTGTCGAAGGCGGCGGCCAGCTCGGCCGGGATCAGGTCCAGCGCGTCGGAGACGAGATCGTCGAACCGGCGCGGGTCCATCGCGACACTCACCGCGGCTGGCTACCGGCGGGCAGTTGGTTCAGCCGCTCCGCGGGGATCGACGGCGGCGGGACCGGGGGCTGACCGTTGATCAGCAGCGATCCGCGGGCACTGTTGATCAGCGCCGCCCAGCCGCCGTTGCCCAGCGTGGCGCCGAGGCTGCAGGCCACCTCGCGGCTGCCCGCCGACCAGCTGGGCAGGGAGACGGTGGCGTAGGTCAACGTCAGCGTCGTGTCCCGCAGCTGTACCGGGTCCAGGTAGGCGTCGGTGAGCCGGGTGCAGGACTCCTTGATGAACGCATCCTGCTCGGACTCGGGCGGCAGCGCGTCGGGGAACCGCTCGGCCAGATTGACCGTGCCGGTGACCTCCTTGGTATGCGGCGCGGCGCAGTCGACCGGAACATCATTGGGCTGGTTGGTGGCCGGGTCGATGCCCAGGCAGGTGCCCGGCGGCCAGACCTTGGACTGGTCGATGTCGGCGACCTTGCCGACGAACGCGGTCTGCCGCCCGCCCACGCCCGGCAGTTGCAGGCCGCACAACATCCGGCGCTCACCGTGCTGGCGCCAGGCGCGTTCGCCGGCCCACAGCATGCTGGCCACGAACTTGCTGTGCGGGTCGAACTTGGCGCCGAGGTAGCGGCGCACCGACGACTCGCACTGTTCCTGGGTGATCTGCTCGATGCGGGCCATCGACGGCGGTGGGGCGTCGGGCCCGTACTCGGCGCCCGGGAACATCTTCATGTCCACCGGGCCGGCCACCTCGAACTTGTGCTCGTCGGCGCAGCTGACGATCGTCGCTGCGTCCAGGTCGTTCTCCGGCCAGTTCAGGCAGTCGCCGGCAACCGCGTGGTCGATCGCCTCGTTGCCCTTGACCGTGCCGAGGCCCAGCCCCGGCCCGGCGCCTTTGCCGCCCGCCCCCGGCGCCGGCTCGGCCTTCAGATGGCCCAGCAGCCCGCCCGGGCCGTCGCCGAGGACCGGGACGACCGTGATCAAGCCGGCGATCAGCAGCCCGCCCAGCGCGGTCAGCACCAAGCCGCGGCGCGTCGGGGCGGCTGGGAGCGTGCGCCGCCAAGACACCCGCGTTGCGGGTGGATTCTCCTGGTCGGCTGCCTGTGACATCGGGTCCATTCTGACAGGCAGCCGCAGGCGCGTGACAAATGATGCGAAAGTGATGCAGCCGGCCAGGTTGTAGGGTTTTGCCGTGATCGACCTGAAGCTGCTGCGTGAAGATCCCGACCGTGTCCGCCGCTCCCAGGTGGGTCGCGGCGAGGACCCGGCCCTGGTGGACGCCTTGCTGGCCGCCGACACCGCACGCCGCGCCGCGATCGCGGCCGCCGACTCGCTGCGCGCCGAACAGAAGACGGCCAGCCGGTCAGTCGGGGCGGCATCGCCCGAGGAACGCCCCGCCCTGCTGGCGCGGGCCAAGGAGCTGGCCGAGCAGGTCAAGGCCGCCGAGACGGCCCAGGACGAGGCGGAGACGACGTTCACCGCGTCGCACATGGCGATCGCCAACGTGGTGATCGACGGAGTGCCCTCGGGCGGCGAGGACGACTTTGCGGTGCTGGACGTGGTCGGTGAGCCGCCGGCGATCGAGAACCCGCGGGACCACCTCGAGCTCGGCGAGGCGCTGGGCCTGATCGACATGGGCCGGGGCGCCAAGGTCTCCGGCTCGCGGTTCTACTTCCTGACCGGCCGCGGCGCGCTGCTGCAGCTGGGTCTGCTGCAGCTGGCCGTGCGACTGGCCGTCGACAACGGGTTCACCCCGATGATCACCCCGTCGCTGGTTCGCCCTGAAGTCATGTCCGGCACCGGATTTCTGGGTGCGCACGCCGACGAGGTGTATCGGCTCGAGGCCGACGATCTCTACCTGGTGGGCACCTCCGAGGTGCCGCTGGCCGGCTACCACTCCGACGAGATCCTGGACCTGTCGGGCGGGCCGCTGCGCTACGCCGGGTGGTCGTCGTGCTTCCGCCGGGAGGCCGGCAGCTACGGCAAGGACACCCGCGGCATCATCCGGGTGCACCAGTTCGACAAGGTCGAGGGGTTCGTCTACTGCCGGCCCGAGGACGCCGAAGCCGAACACGACCGGCTGCTCGGCTGGCAGCGCGAGATGCTGGCCCGTATCGAGGTCCCCTACCGGGTGATCGACGTCGCCGCAGGCGATCTCGGGTCCTCGGCCGCCCGCAAATTCGACTGTGAGGCATGGGTGCCCTCCCAGAGCACCTACCGGGAGTTGACGTCGACGTCGAACTGCACCACCTTCCAGGCCCGCAGGCTGGCGACCCGCTACCGGGACGAGAACGGCAAGCCGCAGATCGCGGCGACGTTGAATGGCACCCTGGCCACGACCCGGTGGCTGGTGGCGATTCTGGAGAACCACCAGCAGCCCGACGGCAGTGTGCGGGTACCGCAGGCGCTGGTGCCCTATCTGGGCACCGAAGTGCTAGAGCCGTAGCGCCTAAGCGCTCGCGTCGGTCCGCAGCCAGGACCATATAGGTAGTTGCCCGCCTCACTCGGAAATTGCCGGAGACCCGGCACAGGTGCGCTGGCCGCGAGTGGGAATTTGACGACGCGACACGCCCGTGTCACGTCGTCAAATTCTCACTGGGCGCCTATTTTTCCATCTCCCAGGACGGGCGAAGCCCCCAGAAACGCTTTGAGCGACAACAACCACCGCGGTGACCGAGCCCGATAGCACTGCCGGCGGAGGTGGCGGGCCAGGCCGCCCCACCGCCAACCCGACATAACGTGGGTTGTCGCTCAAAGGCGGGCAACAACCACATATGTGGTTTGGGCCGGTCAATCGGTCGGCCGGCCGTGGCGCGACGCCAGGATTTCCCGCAGCACGGGTAGCACCCGTTGATCTTTCAACCGATTCGCTGCCTGCTTGCTGCGGATGATGTCGGCGAGCGACGCCGTCGGGATCAGCAGGCCGAAGGCGGCCTGGTCGGTGGCCTCCTTGACGAGGTCGGGGTAACCGGTCGTTCCGCTCGGGACCAGCGATATATCCAGGTCGCCGTAGCGGGTCACCAGATTCCACACTCCGCCCGCCGCGAGTGACACCTCGTCGCGCGCGAACGGCAGGCCGCCGTCAGCACCCTCGGTGCGAATTTTCGCGCCGAGTTCAGTCAGGGCGTCGGACAGCCGTTTCAGATTGGCCGACGATGCCTCGGGCGTGATGTCGATGTCCTCGGTGGGAAACGGCGACCCATGGGCGATGGCAGCGAAACCTCCGATGAGCACAAAGCGGACGCCGTGCCGCAGCAGCACCTCCAGCAGCGGCCCTGGCTGCAGCACTTCAGGCACCCCGGCTCCCCGCTTCCCGGAACTGCCGCATCTGATCGGCGACCTGCTCGGCCCGGGTCCAGCGCTCCTGGGCGGTGAGATCCCGCAGTCGCGATGCTTGCGCGTAGTCGGAGTCATCGCGCTCGACCAGCATGATGTCGAGGTCGAGTCCGCACAGTCGCACCAGCCGCAGCACCTGATCGAAGCTTGGGGCAGTTCGCCCGGATTCGACCCGCGCCAGCGCACTTTGCGTCGTGCCGGCCAATTCGGCCAACTGGCGCTGGGTGAGACCAGCGCGTTTACGCGCCTCCCGTACCAGGTCGTTTCCTATCCCGCGCACCCAGTCAAGTATAGCAGTACTGCTATACCAGGGCCCCGGTGGTATCAGGCAGCGAACAGCCGGCGTGAGCAGTCCAGCAACATCCGGTGCAGTTCCTCGCTGGGAATGTCGGCCACTGCGGGATCGGCTGCCGCACCGAGGATTCCGGGCACCAGAACAGCGATCGCGATGAGTGTGGCCGGGTCGGGCTGTGGTCCCGCCAAAATGGTCTGCAACCGGCGGGAGGCGTCTCGGAATTCTCCGATGGCTTCGACGACCCCTACCACGGCGGGATCGGTGTGGAGCAGGGCAGTGGTGCGGCGGTGCCGGACGGCCAGTTCGATGAGGCCGCTGATGGTGGCCTCGCGCTGGACCTCGCGGGAGGCGATCGCCTCGGCGATCGTGACCACCCGGGCGATGTCGGAGAACACCGGGCGGAACACCGCGACCACGATGTCGTCCTTGGAGTGGAACTGGTAGTACACCGCCGACTTGTTGACCCCTAGCCGGTCGGCGATCATCTGCAGCGACGTGCCGCTCACCCCGTGCTCGGCGAACAGTCCTTGCGCGGCCTCCAGCACTCGGTCCCGCGCGAATCCCCTCGGCGCCATCGTCTTCGCCACTGCATGCCTCCTGCTGTCGGGCCGACCGTTCACCGGCGTGAGCCACGCCGCACGCTAAGACTGACCGATCGCTTGATTCTACTTTATCGATCGTATAATTTTGCCTTTCGTCGTACTTAACCGCAGGTTCAGGCAGGAGGGGGTGTTGCCGATGTCGAGTCGCTCGACGAATCCGCTGAGGCGCGCGTGGATGCCGTTGCTCATCGTTGCCGTGGTGGTGGTCGGGACGCTGACCGTGCTGCGGCTGCGCACCTACTTCGGCGGCGAGAATTCCAACCTCATCAGCACCAAGGTCGACGACACCAAGCCGTACAACCCGAAGGTCGTCACCTACGAGGTCTTCGGTGAACCCGGCGCCACCGCCGACATCAGCTATCTCGACCTCGACAGCAGGCCGCAGCACGTCGATGCCGCAACGCTGCCCTGGTCGGTGACCCTGAGCACCACGTTGTCCGCGGTGTCGCCGAATCTCTTTGCCCAGGGCAAGGGTTCCACCCTGGGCTGTCGCATCAGCATCGACAACGAGCTCAAAGACGAACGAACCGCCACCGGCTACAGCGCCCTGACCTTTTGTCTGGTGAAATCCGCATGAGCACACCGACCGACACCCCCTCCCACGGCGCCGAGCGCGGATTTATCGCCAAATGGATTCGGCGCCTGGCCATTCCGATCATGCTGGGGTGGATCGGAATCATCGTCTTGGCAAACGCGACCGTTCCGCAACTGGAGAAGGTTGCCGAGACGGCCGCGGTGCAGATGACACCGGACGACGCGCCGTCGATGATCGCGATCAAACGCCAGGGCCAGCTGTTCGAAGAGTTCAGTTCCAACAGCTCGGTCATGCTGGTGATCGAAGGCGAGGAGTCGTTGGGCGCGGATGCCCACCACTATTACGACGCGATCATCGCCAAACTCAAGGCCGACACCACCCACGTCGAACACATCCAGGACTTCTGGGGCGACCGCCTGACCGCGGCCGGCGCCCAGAGTCCCGACGGCAAGTGCGCCTACGTGCAGATCTACACCGCCGGCAACCAGGGCGAGGCGCTGGCCAACGAATCGGTCAAGGCGGTCCAGCAGGCCGTCGAGAGTGTCACGGCGCCACCGGGTGTCAAGGCTTACGTGACCGGGGGTGCGGCGCTGTCGGCCGATCAGAACAATGCCGGCACCCGCAGTATGCACATGATCGAGGGGCTGACCTTCGTGGTCATCATCACCATGCTGCTGATGGTCTATCGGTCCATCACCACCGTGCTGCTGGCGCTGTCGATGGTGATGACGGGGCTGATGTCGGCTCGCAGCATCGTGGCGCTGTTGGGCTACAACGGTCTGATCGGGCTCTCGCCGTTCGCCACCAGCCTGTTGGTGACCCTGGCGATCGCGGCGGCCACTGACTACGCGATCTTCCTGATCGGCCGATACCAGGAGGCTCGCAGCGCCGGCGAGGACCGAGAACAGGCCTACTACACCATGTTTCGCAGTACCGCGCATGTGGTGCTCGGCTCCGGCATGACGATCGCGGGCGCCACGCTGTGCCTGCACTTCACCCGGTTGCCCTACTTCCGGTCGCTGGGTATTCCGTTGGGGATCGGGATGACGATCGTGGTCATCACCTCGCTGACGATGGGGGCGGCCGTCATCACGGTGGCCAGCCGGTTCGGCACGCTGCTGGAGCCCAAGCGAGCTAATCGTGGCCGGGGCTGGCGTAAAATCGGTGCGGCCGTGAGCCGTTGGCCGGGACCCATTCTGATCGGAGCGACCGCGGTTGCCCTGGTCGGGATCCTGGCCCTGCCCGGCTACAAGCCCGGTTACAACGACCGCGCCTATATGCCGGCCGACCTACCCGCTAACCAGGGCTTCCTGGCTTCGGACCGGCATTTCCCCTCGGCGCGGATGAACCCCGAGATGCTGATGGTCGAAACCGACCATGACGTCCGTAACTCCGCGGACTTCCTGATCATCGAGCGAATCGCCAAACGGGTCACCGCGGTTCCCGGTATCTCCCGGGTCATGTCCATCACCCGGCCACAGGGCATCCCGATGGAGCACTCCACCTTCGGCTACATGATGGGCATGCAGGCGGTGAGTTCGGAGATGACGCGCAAGTTCAACGACGACCGCACCGCGGAGATGCTGGCCCAGGCCGAGGATATGCAGGGTCAGATCGAAACCATGACGAAGATGATCGAGCTGATGGAACAGATGAACGCCACCATGGGCCGCATGGTCGGCAAGATGCACCTGATGGTCTCCGACATCGAGGAACTGCGCGACAAGATCGCCAACTTCGACGACTTCTTCCGGCCGATGCGCAGCTACTTCTACTGGGAGCCGCACTGTTTCGACATCCCGGTCTGCTATTCGCTGCGATCGGTGTTCGACGCCATGGACGGAGTCGACACGATGACCGACAGCTTCAAACAGATCGTTCCGGACATGGACGCCATGGCCGCCCAGCTGCCCCAGATGCTCACGCTGATGCCGCCGATGATCCAGATGATGAAGAACGCCAAGGACATGATGCTGTCCACCTATGCCACCCAGAATGGCCTGGCCCAGCAGCGGCTGGAGGCCCAGGGAGATCCCGCCGCGATGGGGGAGGCCTTCGACAAGGCTCGCAACGACGACTCGTTCTACCTGCCGCCGGAGATCTTCGACAACGCCGAATTCCAGCGCGGCATGAAGATGTTCGTGTCTCCGAACGGCCACGGTGTGCGGTTCGTCATCACCCACGAGGGAGACCCGCTGAGCGCCGACGGCATCGAGCACATCGACGCGATCAAGCTCGCCGCCAAAGAGGCCATCAAGACCACTCCGTGGGAGGGCTCCAAGATCTACGTCGGCGGCACCGCCGCGATGTTCAAGGACATGCAGGAGGGCTCCAACTACGACCTGATGATCGCCGGAGTCGCGGCGCTGTGCCTGATCTTCATCATCATGCTGGTGATCACTCGCGCGGTGGTGGCGGCCTTGGTGATCGTGGGCACCGTGGTGGTGTCGCTCGGCACGGCCTTCGGTATGTCGGTGCTGCTGTGGCAACACATCATCGGCCTGCCGGTGCACTGGATGGTGTTGGCCATGGCGGTGATCATCCTGCTGGCGGTGGGTGCCGACTACAACCTGCTGTTGGTGTCCCGCCTGCGGGAGGAGATCCACGCCGGACTGCACACCGGCATGATCCGGGCCATGGGCGGCAGTGGATCGGTGGTGACGGCAGCGGGGCTGGTGTTCGCCCTCACCATGATGACGATGGCGATCAGCGAACTGCGGGTGGTCGGCCAGGTGGGCACCACCATCGGGTTGGGTCTGCTGCTCGACACGCTGATCATCCGTTCCTTCATGACCCCGTCGATCGCCACCCTGCTCGGCAAGTGGTTCTGGTGGCCTCAGGTGCCGCGCGAGCGGCCGAAACCGGTACCGTGGCCGGCGCCGCTGCCGGAGAATCCGCGCGACGAGTTCGTCGGCTCCGGCGGCGGAGCGCACCGCGGAACTTGGTGAGGACCCTCAGGTCAGCGGTTCCATCACCCTGCGCGCGGTCGCCAGCAGGAGCTCGTGCAGTTCTTCGTCGGAGATGTCTTCGAGCTCCGGATCGGCTGCCGCGGTGAAGGTTCCCGCCATCAGCGCCGTGGTGATGACACGGGCTGTCGCGTCCGGCTCGGGCCCCTGCAGGATCGCCGCCACGTCTTGGCCCGCGGCCATGAAATCTTCGCGGGATCGCACGGCGTGCTCTACGGCACGGTCGTAGAACAGGAACGTGAGCCGGCGGTATCGGACGGCGAGCTCGACGACGCCGCTGACCGTCACGTCCCGCTTGCCCTGCTGGGACGGCATGGCCTGGGCGATCTTGATGACCCGCCCGATGTCGTCGAACATCGGCTCCACCAGCGCAACGACGATGTCGTCCCGGGACCGGAATTGGTAGTAGACGGCCGGCTTACTCACACCCAGCCGGTCGGCGATCATCTGCATGGACGTACCGCCCACGCTGTGCTCCACGAACAGGGCCAACGCCGCCTGCAGCACTCGCTCGCGCGCGGATCCGCGCGGCGCCACCGGCTTGGCCACGACATTCCTCCTGTCGACGCGGCCAGCCTATCGCGGTGCGTTTGGAGGTGGTCCTGCAACGACCCTGCTAGGCCGCGGCCTTAACGTGCCGGTGCTGGCGCTCGATGGTGGCGAAGTAGAAGGCGTAGGCGAACGCGCAGCTGGTGAACAGACTCGACACGAAGTACAGCCACGGGCGCCGCAACCCACGCCGGTAGCCGTCGACGATGGTGAACAGCGGCAGCAGAACGACATTGATGATCGTGTAGTCCTGGCTGGCCGAACCGGCAGCCGGATTGGTGAACATCAGCTGGATGTACTGCGTCCAGCTGCCCGGCCCCCAGATCGGATTGTGGTTGGGGCCGTGCGCGTATTCCTGAACGAAGCGAATGTTGAAGTACCAGCCCAGCACAATCGAGGCGATACCGATCAGGTAGTACACGACCTCCAGGGGTGAGAACGCTCCGCCCCCAGCGGGTTTCGCAAAGACCGCTCGGTTGGATGCCACGATCCACCAGATGGTCGCCAGGCCCAGCACTGCATGCACGATGAGCGAGATCATGCGGCCAGTCTCATCACGCGCCGCAAGTTTTGTCAATAATGACATTTTCGGCGCGCGTGGAGCTGAGGCACTGGGGTACGTTTACCGGCATGCCCCGAGCGCCACAGACCGCGCGCAGCGAACGGACCCGCGAAGCATTGCGCCAGGCCGCGCTGGTCCGATTCCTAGCGCAGGGTGTGGAGGACACCTCCGCCGAGCAGATCGCCGCCGACGCCGGAGTGTCGCTGCGGACCTTCTACCGGCACTTCACCTCTAAGCACGATCTGCTGTTCGCCGATTACGACGCCGGACTGCAGTGGTTCCGCAGTGCCCTGGCCGCCCGTCCACCGGCTGAGCCGATGATCGAGGCCGTCCAGGCGGCGATCTTCGCGTTCCCCTACGACGTCGAGGCAGTGACCCGTATCGCCGCGCTGCGCGCCGAGGAACTCGACCCGGAGCGCATCGTTCGCCACATCCGGCAGGTGGAGGCCGATTTCGCCGATGCGGTGGCCGAGCGGCTGCGGGACACCGCATCGCACGAACCCGCTGACCCGCTGCGAGTCGCCGTGACGGCGCGCTGTATCGCAGCGGCGGTGTTCGCGGCGATGGAGGTCTGGATGCTGGGTGCGGACCGCTCGCTGGCCGAGCTGGCCCGAATGTGCCGTACCGCGCTGGACTCGCTGAGCAACCTTTAGTTACGTCAATATTGACAAAACAATCCACGCGTGCCAGCGTTCCCGGAAAGCGGGAAGGGGCGCGTGGATGACCGATTACGACGCGATTGTCATAGGCGCCGGACACAACGGCCTGGCCGCGGCGCTCATCCTGCAGCGCGCCGGACTACGCACGCTGTGCCTGGAGGCCGGGCGCTACGCCGGGGGGATGGCCTCCACGGTGGAACTGTTCGACGGCTACCGGTTCGAGATCGCCGGCTCGGTGCAGTTCCCGACGTCGGCCGCGGTCAGCGCCGAGCTGGGCCTCGACGGTCTGGAGAGCATCGACCTCGAGGTCATGTCGGTGGCGATGCGTGGTGTCGGTGATGACCCGCTGATCCAGTACACCGACCCGATGAAGCTGTTCACCCACCTCAGCGAGGTGCACGGCGCCGAGGCGGTCAACGGCATGGCCGGGCTGCTGGGCTGGAGTCAGGCCCCCACCCGGGCGTTGGGCCGCTTCGAGGCGGGCCGGCCGCCGAAGTCACTCGACGAGATGTATGCCTGCGCCACAAACGAATTCGAACGGTCAGCTATCGACGACATGCTGTTCGGTTCGGTCACCGACGTGCTGGACCGCTACCTGCCCGACCGGGAGAAGCACGCGGCGTTGCGTGGCTCCTTCACCGTGCTGGCCGTCAACACCCTCTACCGCGGACCGTCCACCCCCGGCAGCGCCGCGGCGCTGGCCTACGGCCTGGGGGTGCCCGACGAGAACACCGTGCTGATGAAGAAGCTGCGCGGTGGAATCGGCGCGCTCACCGGGCATCTGCGCGATACGTTCACCGGGCTCGGTGGCGAGTTGCGGCTGCGCACCACGGTGAGCGAGATCGTGGTGGCCGACGGCCGGGTCTCGGGGGTGCGTACGGAATCCGGCGACACCGTGAGCGCACCGGTGGTGGTGTCGGCCATCGCCCCCGACGTCACCGTCACCGGACTGCTCGACCCGGCTTCGGTCCCAGACGACGTGCGCGCCCGCTACGCCCGCACCGACCATCGCGGCAGCTATCTACAGATGCATTTCGCGCTGGAGGAGGCGCCGGAGTTCGCCGCGCCGTACGAGGCGCTGAACGACCCCGCCATGCAGGCCTCCGTCGGGATCTTCTGCACGCCCGAGGAGGTTCAGCAGCAGTGGGAGGATGCGCGCCACGGCATCGTTCCGGCCGACCCGACCGTGGTGCTGCAGATCCCGTCGCTGCACGATCCCGAGCTGGCCCCACCCGGCAAGCACGCCGCGTCGGCATTCGCACTGTGGTTCCCCATCGAGGGCGACGGCAACTACGGCGAGATGAAGGTCGAGATGGGGCAGCGGGTGATCGACAAGATCACCAGGCTGGCACCGAATTTCGAGCGCAGCATCACCCGGCACACCACCTTCACCCCGCGTCATATGGGCACTATGTTCGGTGCGCCCGGCGGCGACTACTGCCACGGCCTGCTCAACCCGGATCGGATCGGCCCCAACCGGCCCGGGCCGCGGGGCTTCCTCGGCCAGCCGTTACCGGTGGCAGGGCTGTATCTGGGCAGCGCGGGTTGTCACGGCGGACCCGGGATCACGTTCATCCCGGGCTACAACGCCGCCCATCAAGTCTTGGCCGACCGCTGAGCGCACACCGGGCGGCAATTACCGCTGGGCTGCCAACAGCTCGTCGAGCAGCACCCGGAACGTGTCCGGGTCCGCCGGGGTGAACGCCGGATGCGGCCACGGGTCGCCGTGCAGCTCCAGGGTGATCAGGGTGGAGCGCATCGGCCGGCTGATATCCAGCGGCAGCCAGCGCCGCAGATCCGAGCTGCCCCAGATCCGGAATCGGTGTGTCAGCATGCCCAGCGGCTCGGCGCGGTAGCCGCGGACTGCCGACAGCGGGATCACCTTCGCGGTACCGGAGGGGAAATGGTAGCGGCGCAACGTGATCGCCTCGCGATCCAGGACGACCAATCCGTCGTCGTAGGAGTCGTCGGTCACAGCTTCTCGCAGCGCAGTTCGTGGCCTTTGGCGGTCAGGCAGCGACCGGTCTTGAGATCCCATTCCCAGCCGTGCTGGTTGCAGGTCAGCGTGTCGCCCTCGACCACTCCGAACTTGGACAGGTCGGCCTTCATGTGGGGGCAGCGACGCTGAATCTGCCAGTCGGCCAGTGTGATGGTCGCCGAGTCGTCATGGCTCTCGCCGAACCAGCCTTCGGCGTAGATGATCCGGTCCTCGGTGAGGCACTTGAAGAAGGTGTAGAGGTACTCGTTGTAACCGCCGACCCGCCACGCGGTGAACCGGGTGGACAAGAAGATGGTGTTGACCCAGTCCGGTTCTCCGTCGCGCAGCACGGTCCGCACCAGCTCGGGCGGAATGCCGAAGCCGTAACGGAACTTCTCACCGGGAATCGGCTGCCGCACCATGCGTTTGGGGAAGTCCAGCACCACCGTCTCGGTGTGCGCCGGCCCGTCCAACACCAGCTCGACCGGATAGCCGATGCCGTCGCAGATCTCGTTGCTGCGGGCCATGATCGGCTCGAACAGTGCGCGCAGCGGTTCGAGCATCGCCGGCCCGGCCGCCGCCGCCCAGGATGCCTTCTCGGCGGCCAGCACCGGCGCCATCCGATCGGCGTAAGCGGCGATGTAGTCCGCCTTGCCGGTGGTGAAGATGGCCTCGACGTCGGCGTCGTCCAGCGGGTGGGTGAGCGAATCCAGCTGTGCTCCAGTGAAACTCGCGGTGCTTCCGGGAATCATCAGCAACCCGCCGTGGTGGCCGTTGCGGCGTAGCTGGTCCAAGAACACCATCTCGTCGGGGAAGATGTTGGCCGGATCGCCGTGATCGTCGTTGAGGTAACGCAGCTCGGAATCCAGAAAGCACGGCGGACCCGCGGACGGCACCACCCACGGTGCCCCGACGTGGGCGACGTACTGGCGGGCGCGGTCCATCTGCCGCTGGCGTTTCTGGGTGCCGAATGCCTCCTTGGCCCGGGCCGGCATGTCGTAGACCATCGGGTACCAGATCGCCCCGGAGTACTGCAGCAGGTGCACGTCGATCGAATCGAAGGCTTTCAGCACGTCCAGGTCGATCGGACGGGAGTCGTTCATATTGAAAAGGGTCGTCACACCGTCGGAGACCACCAGCCCGGAGTCGCCGATCGGGCCGTCGGCCGGGGCGCGCAGCGCGATGATCATCACGTCCAGATCGCCCTTGGGGCCGGACACGGTGTGCCGCTGCGAATCGGCGGTCTCAAAGAACCGGTGAAAACCCAGCGCCTCGAGCTCACGGCGCAGGTCGGGCACCGGATAATCGGGCAGCAGCACCACCGCGTCCTTGTTGACGTGAGCCGCCAGATGCCGCGGGTCGAAATGGTCGTGGTGCAGGTGCGAGATGTAGAGGTAGTCGCAGTCGCCGAGAGCATCCCAGTTCAGCGACGAATTGTCCGGGAACGGGAACCACGACGCGAAGTAGGCCGGATTCACCCACGGGTCGCACAGGATGCTGCCCGCGGTGGTCTCGATCCGGAAGCCGGCGTGCCCGACACTGGTGACCTGCACGTGTACCTTCTCCCGACGCTGAACGAGCTCCCATCCGAGCTTACCGGCGGCGCGCCCGGCCGCATCGCCTAGGCTTGAGCGCTGTGGAGGCTTGGTACGGCGGTGTCGCTGCCGCTGCGCGAACGCTGTGGCGCTATGAGGGCTTGAAGATCATCGTCACCGGCCGGGAGCACATTCCCGCCACCGGTGGCGCGGTGGTCGCGATCAACCACACCGGCTACTTCGACTTCCTGTTCGCCGGAGTGGCCTCCTACGACGCGAAACCACGGCGCTGGGTGCGCTTCATGGCCAAGAAGGAGACGTTCGACAACCGGTTCACCGGGCCGATCATGCGCGGCTGCAAGCACATCGCGGTGGATCGCAGCCAGGGCGCGGAGTCCTATGCCGCCGCGGTCTCCAACCTGAAGGCCGGGGAACTGGTCGGGGTCTACCCGGAGGCGACCATCAGCCGCAGCTTCGAGCTCAAGGAATTCAAGAGCGGCGCCGCGCGGATGGCGGTCGAGGCCCAGGTGCCGATCATCCCGCACATCGTGTGGGGCGCCCAGCGGCTCTGGACCAAGGACCACCCAAAGCGGCTGGGCCGGACCAAAGTGCCGGTCACGGTGACGATCGGCGAGCCGATACCGCCCACGCTTCCGGTCGAGGAATTGCGTGCCCTGCTGCAGACCCGGATGCAGCACCTGCTCGAGCAGGCGCAGGACTCCTATCCCGACGACCACCCCGCCGGCGCCTTCTGGGTGCCGCGGAGCCTGGGCGGAAGCGCCCCCACCCCCGCCGAGGCGCTTGAGCTCGACGCCGCCGAAGCGGCCCGCAAGGCCGAGGAGCGGGCAGCCCGTCAGAAGCAGCCGCCGAGCCCGACGGGCACCGCGGAGTAGGGCTGGCATGCAGCCGGTTTTCCGAGCGTTGGAGCTCACGGCGCTGAGCGCGGTGAAGATCGCCGGCGCCCGGATCGACTACCTCGGCCTGGAACGCATCCCGACCGACGGTGGTGCGGTGATCGCGATCAATCACACCGGTTACGTGGACTTTCTGCCCGCGGCGCTGGCGGTATACCGGCGGGGCCGCCGGATGCGGTTCATGATCAAAGCCGAAATGCAGCAGGTGCGGGTGGTGAACTTTCTGATCCGCCACACCGGCACCATCCCGGTGGACCGCGGCGACGGGGCCGACGCCTACCGGAACGCGGTGGACGCACTGCGTTCGGGTGAGGTGGTGGGCGTCTACCCGGAGGCCACCATCAGCCGCAGCTTCGAGCTCAAGGAATTCAAGTCCGGGGCGGCCCGGATGGCCCTCGATGCGCAGGTGCCGATTGTCCCGCTGATCGTCTGGGGGGCGCAGCGGCTGTGGACCAAAGACCATCCGAGAGGGAAGCTGATCCGCAGCAAGATTCCGATCACCGTCCTGGCGGGGGAACCGCTGGCCCCGTCCGGTGACGCCGCCGCGCTCAGCGCCCGGTTGCGCGAGCGCATGGCGCCGATGCTGGCTCAGGTGCAGCAGGACTATCCGCATCCCGCCGGCCAATTCTGGGTGCCCCGACGACTCGGCGGCGGCGCACCCACCCCCGACGAGGCTAGGGTTGCCGAAGAGCAGGAGCTGGCGGAACGGATGCGCAAAGGGGCGGGCCGGGGCCGACCGGATGCATCGAGCACGGAGTAGTAAACCATGGCCGAACCCTTCTTCCGGGCGCTGGAGATCGTGGTCCCGCGGCTGGTGAACGCCAACGGGCCGCAGGTGACCATCGACGGCCTGGAGAACATTCCCGAACGTGGCGGGGCGGTGCTCACCCTCAACCACACCAGCTACCTGGACTGGTATCCGGCCTCGCTGGCGGCCTTGCGCCGCCGCCGCCGGCTGCGGTTCATGATCAAGGCCGAAATGACCGAGGTCCCGGTGGTCAACTATGTGATCAAGCACGTCAAGTTGATCCCGGTCGATCGCTCCGCCGGAGCCGGCGCCTACGACGAGGCGGTGCAGCGGTTGCGGCAAGGCGAGTTGGTCGGCCTCAATCCCGAGGCCACCATCAGCCGCAGCTTCGAGCTGCGGGAGTTCAAGACGGGCGCGGCCCGGATGGCCCATGCCGCGGGTGTTCCGCTGATCCCGGTGATCGTCTGGGGAATCCACCGGGTCTGGACGAAGGACCATCCGAAGCATTTGTGGCGCAACAATATTCCGGTGCTGGCGAAGATCGGTCAGCCGATGGCTGCGTCCGCTGACGTGGCGGCGACCACCGCCGAGCTGAGGAACACGATGGCGGCGATGCTCGAAGAGGCGCAACTGGAGTACCCGCACCCGGCGGGGGCGCACTGGGTGCCGCGCCGGCTGGGCGGCGGCGCGCCCACCATGGCCGAAGCCTTGGAGATGCGCGCAGCCGAGTTGGCCGAGCGTGAGCGCAAACGTATGGAGCAGGCGCAGGCACAGGGCGGACGGTTGCGGCGGGCGCTGGCCGGGCGGAGTTCGCGCTGATGCAGCCGCACAGCGGACCTCCCGCGCTGATCGCCAGCGACGTCGACGGCACCCTGCTCGACGACACCGAGAACATCACCGCGCGAACCCGGGCCGCGGTGCACGCGGCCGTGGACTCCGGCGCGCGCTTCGTGCTGGCGACCGGACGTCCGCCGCGGTGGATCGCGCCGGTGGTCGACGCGCTCGGATTCGCCCCGATGGCGGTGTGTGCCAACGGGGCGGTGCTCTACGACCCGGCCACCGACCGAGTGATCTCGGCGCGGACGCTCTCGGCCGACAGTCTGGTCAAGTTGGCCGAGGTCGTCGGCCGCGTCATCCCGGGGGCGGGCCTGGCGGTGGAGCGCATCGGCGAGAGCGCGCACGACGCGGCCACCCCGCAGTTCGTCAGCTCACCGGGCTACGAGCACGCCTGGCTCAACCCGGACAACACCGAGGTGTCCCTCGAAGACCTGCTGTCCCAACCGGCGATCAAGCTGCTGATCCGCAAGACGGGGGCATCCAGCGCCGACATGGCGGCGCAGCTGCAGGCCCACATCGGAACCGCGGCCGAGCTCACCTACTCCACCAACCACGGGCTGATCGAGGTGGTGCCGGCGGGTATCACCAAGGCCAGCGGCATCGAGGAGCTGATCGCGCCGCTGGGGATCGGCATCGAGCAGGTGGTGGCGTTCGGGGATATGCCCAACGACCTGCCGATGCTGGTGCGTGCGGGACACGGCGTGGCGATGGGCAACGCCCACCCCGAGGTGCTGGCGGCGGCCGCCGAGATCACCACACCCAACACCGACGACGGCCTGGCGCGAGTGCTGGAGCGGATTTTTCTGCGTTGATTCTGCGGGCTAACCGACCGCGAACGGATCGATCACCCGCGAGAAGCGCTCGAGCTGCACCGGCGGGCCCTCCGGGGGCGGCGGGGGCAGCTCTTCGGCATTGCCGTCGACGACGCGGATCACCCTCGCGCTGGCCCGGTTGTAGTTCAGGGTGCCGTGCTGGAAGTTCTGGCCCACCCACTCCGGTTCGGCGAGTTCGGCGCTGGTCGGCAGCCCGAGCACGCCACGTTCGTAACCCAGCGACGCCCAGGCGTCGTAGATGGCCCCGGTGATCGGCTGCGCGCCGGTCTCCGGCGACCAGTACACCGCGCCGTGCTCGAAGGTGGCGTACTTGGTGGAACCCTCGCCGATCGCCTCCGGCGACGTGGGCGCGCCGAGCACGCCCTCCATGCCGCCCATTTCCAGCCAGCGGGTGTGGATGGCGCCGCCCTCCATCACCCGGGCGAGGTCTTCCGGCCCGGGCGGTTCGTTGAACCGGGAGGCGATCTCCCGAATCTCGTTGAGCGCGATATATCCCTGTTCGCCGGGGCACTCCGTCGCGTCGAGGTCGCGGTGGCCGATGATCGAGGGCAGCGTCAGCGACGCCCCGCGCGGAAAGTGGGTGAACGAGCCGCCGGCGGAGACCAGCTGCGTGGTACCGCGCGGATCGGTGCGGTCCAGCCCGAGTCGCCAGCCCAACAACCGGCCGACCGTCTCGAGCTGGATCGGCGGGGGAGGCGCGTCGTCGAAGGTGCCGATCATGGACACCCCCCAGGTGTTGCTGTTGAATCCGCCCGCGTGGCTGCCCATGATGCCCCGGGCGAGGCCGCCGGCCCGGCCCTCGAAAACCTGGCCGTACTTGTCCACCAGCGCGTTGTAGCCGATGTCGCACCAGCCCAGGGTGCGGGTGTGGTAGGCGTAAATCGCCCGGATGATCTCCGCGGAGTCTTCGGGGGCGTAGTCGTTGGAGCCCGCGGTGTGGTGCACCACGGCCGCGTGGACCGGGCCGCTCTCGACGGGTTTGCCGCACCGGCCGTAGGCGCCCGCGCCCCAGTGGCTGCGCGGGATGATGTTGGGTGCCTGACCCGGGCCCAGCACGGCCTTCGGCGGTTGCCACTGCGAATCGGCGGGAGCCTTCGGCGGTGTGATCAGCACCGCGGAGATGTTCTGGGCAAAGGGTTGCGCGGCGGTGGCCGGCAGGTAGCCGAGATCTCCCGGGGCGGACTTCTTCGGGGCCGCCTCCGGCTTGGCCGGGCCTTTCGTCGTGGCCGGCCCGTCGGCCCTGGGCTTGCCCTTGGATTTGGCCGGGGTTTTGGGCTGAGCCGGGTTGCCGGGAGCGTTCGGAGCGGTCCTGGTCACCGCGATCTGCACGGCCGTGGTTCGGCCGACGAACACCGGCTCGGTCCCGTCCGGCCCGGGAGCCGGCGCATCGGCCGGCCGGGGAGCCGGGGTCTGCTGCTTGGACTCGTGCGCGGTCGCATACCACGGGCCCCAGGACCCGTCGGCGCGCTTGGCGCGGATCCGTGCCGACGTGCCGCTCAGGTCGGCGCCGGTGAGCGCAACCATGGTGAACGGTTCGTCCTGGCTGATCTCGCGGACGGTGTCGCCCGGTTCCAGATCCGGCAGCGGCTGCTGGTTCAGCTTGGTCGCGGCGGCGTTGGGCGTTGCCTCCGAAATGCCGGCCGACTTGGGGCCCGCCCCGGAGTTCAACGCCCACGGCAGGATCAGCAGGGTCGCGAGAGACGCGGTCAGCTTGATCGTCGGCGGGGGACGACGACGGGTTGGCACGTGCTGATGTTACGTATGTGTCACGTGTTGTTGGTGATGCGACACGCGCCCGCCGGCGTCGGTCGGGACCAGGACATTGTTAACGGCACCGCAGAGTCTTCCGGTGCCCGCCGGTGCGGGCTGACTCTGCGGTGCCGTTGGGCGGAACAGCTCCGCTGTTTGTCCTGTTACGGCAACGGCGGGGCCGGGGCGGCGACCGCCGGTCCGGCGCCCTGCGCGGCCTGCGCGATGGACGGGATCACCACACCCTTGAGCAGGTCGATGGCCTGCCCGGCGCCCAGCTGGTTGGCGGCGCTCATCAGGTCGCTGACCAGCCCACCCTTCTCCTCCGGCATGCCCAGGGATGGGTCGCCGAGGATCGGGTAGGTGCCGTCCAGGCCGGGGTCCAGGCCCACCGGCGAGGTGAGCGGCAGACCGTCAGACCCGAGCAGCCCGGTGTCCGGACTGGTCAAGCCGGGGCTGGTCAATCCCGGGCTGGTGAGGCCGGGACTGGTCAGGCCAGGGCTGGTCAACCCGGGACTGGTCAACCCGGGACTCGTCAGCGACGAGTCGGTCAACGGCGGCGTGGTCAGGCCGGGCGTGGTGAGGCCGGACGTGGTGGACACACCGGGCGTGCCCAGCGGCGGCGTCGACAGCGACGGCGTGGTCAGCGACGGGTCGGTGAGCCCCGGCGTGCCCAGCCCGGGCGAGGTGAGCCCCGGTGTACCCAGCCCGGGCGAGGTGAGGCCCGGCGTGCCCAGGGACGGGTCGGTGAGGCCGGGGGTGCCCAGGCCCGGTGACGTCAGGCCGGGGTACGCCCCGGTCGAGGCGGATCCGCTGCCGAAGCCCGGCACCGGCGGAAGGTTCACCCCGAACTGGGACAGACCCTGCGTGAGGGCGGTGATCAGTTCACCGGGGAGATCAGCCACGGACGAAGCCGCGACGAAGTCGTGGTGCTGCGGGGCGCTGTTGTGGGCGACCAGCTCGGATACTGCGACAACTGCGAACGGACTCGCGACCGCCAGGGCGGCGACTGCGCTCATGGTTGTCGAGAGCCTGCGTCGACGTCGGTTCGGCACGGAAGTCTCCTCAATATGTTTTGCCGTCCGGCCCCGCTTTCTTCGGGGCCATCGTGGCGCTTACTGCACTTGCATCTGACCTACGTGACCGACGGTACGCGTGTGACTTGTGTGAAAAGAGTGACGAGATCGAATCGTGAGGAAACTGCTACCAACCCTTCCTCGGCGCGTGACGACGGCCCCGACGCCCCTGACAATTGCCCAGGTGCCCGGAATCGGCGGGCGATAGTGAACGTGCAAGCGAGGGCGGCGGGGCGCCGACGATGCGGGCGAGCGCTGGTCGGCTACCCTTGGCGCCGATGACCGCTCGTTTTGACCTCTTTGTCGTGGGTTCCGGATTCTTCGGCCTGACCATCGCCGAGCGCGTAGCCACGCAGCTCGGCAAGCGCGTTCTCGTCGTCGAGAAGCGCCCGCACATCGGCGGCAACGCCTACTCCGAGGCGGAACCGCAGACCGGCATCGAGGTCCACAAATACGGCGCGCACCTGTTCCATACCTCTAATAAGAGGGTCTGGGACTACGTGCGACAGTTCACCGAGTTCACCGGCTACCAGCACCGGGTGTTCGCCATGCACGACGGGCAGGCCTACCAGTTCCCGATGGGCCTGGGCCTGGTGTCGCAGTTCTTCGGCCGCTACTTCACCCCCGACGAAGCCCGGGCGCTGATCGCCGAACAGGCTGCCGAGATCGACACCGCCGACGCGCAGAACCTCGAGGAGAAGGCGATCAGCCTGATCGGCCGCCCGCTGTACGAGGCGTTCGTCAAGGACTACACCGCCAAGCAGTGGCAGACCGACCCCAAGGAACTCCCCGCGGCCAACATCACCCGGCTGCCGGTGCGCTACACCTTCGACAACCGCTACTTCAACGACACCTACGAAGGCCTGCCGGTCGACGGCTACACCGCGTGGCTGGAGAACATGGCGGCCGACGAGCGCATCGAGGTGCGGCTCGACACCGACTGGTTCGACGTTCGCGACAAACTCCGGGCGGCCAGCCCCGACGCGCCGGTGGTCTATACCGGGCCGCTGGACCGCTACTTCGACTACGCCGAAGGCAAGCTCGGCTGGCGGACCCTGGACTTCGAGCTCGAAGTGCTGCCCACCGGCGACTTCCAGGGCACGCCGGTGATGAACTACAACGACGGCGACGTGCCCTACACCCGCATCCACGAGTTCCGGCACTTCCACCCGGAGCGGGACTACCCGGCCGACAAGACGGTGATCATGCGGGAGTACTCGCGTTTCGCCGACGACGCCGACGAGCCCTACTACCCGATCAACACCGAGGCGGACCGGGCGGTGCTGACGTCCTACCGGGCGCGCGCGAAGGCCGAGATGGAGTCGGCGAAGGTGATCTTCGGTGGGCGGCTGGGCACCTACCAATATCTGGACATGCACATGGCGATCGCCAGTGCGTTGAACATGTACGACAACATCCTGGCGCCGCACCTGGCCGACGGGGTGGCGCTGGGGGAGGGCAGTAAGGCATGACTGACAGTTCGCGAGCGGTGAGCCGGCTTTCGCGGATCATCTTGCCGCGCCAGGGTGAGCCGCTGGATGTGCGCAAGCTCTACATCGAGGAGTCCGAGACCAACAGCCGGCGGGCGCACCCGCTCACCCGCACCAGCCTGGAGATCGGCGAGGAATCCGAAGTCTCGTTCGCCACGTACTTCAATGCCTTCCCGGCGTCTTACTGGCGTCGCTGGTCGATCCTCGAATCGGTGGTGTTGCGTCTGGAGCTGACCGGATCCGGGCGAGTCGACGTCTACCGCTCCAAGGCGACCGGTGCGCGTATCGCGGTGGACGGCAAGCCTTTCGGGTCTGTCGAGAACAGTGACACCCCGACGGTGGTCGAATTCGAGGTCGGTCTGCAGCCGTTCGAGGACGGTGGCTGGATCTGGTTCGACATCACCACCGACACCGCGGTCACGCTGGCCCACGGCGGTTGGTACGCCCCGATCGAGGCCCCCGGCCGGGCCGACATCGCGGTCGGCATCCCGACCTTCAACCGGCCCGACGACTGTGTCAACGCGCTGCTCGCACTGACCTCCGACCCCGATGCCGACGAAGTCATCAGCGCGGTGATCGTCCCCGACCAGGGCACCCGCAAGGTGCGCGACCACCCCGGCTTCGCCGCCGCGGCAGCCGGACTCGGAGACCGGCTGTCGATGCACGACCAGCCCAACCTCGGCGGGTCCGGGGGCTACAGCCGGGTCATGTATGAGGCGCTGAAGAACACCGGCTGCGAACAGATCCTGTTCATGGACGACGACATCCGCATCGAGCCGGACTCGATCCTGCGGGCGCTGGCACTGAACCGGTTCGCCAAGACGCCCACCCTGGTCGGCGGGCACATGCTCAACCTGCAGGAGCCCTCGCACCTGCACATCATGGGTGAGGTCGTCGACTCGGGCGTCTTCATGTGGACCAACGCCCCGCACACCGAGTACGACCACAACTTCGCCACCGACGCGCTGGCCGAGTCCCCGGATCTGCACCGGCGCATCGACGTCGACTTCAACGGCTGGTGGATGTGCATGATCCCGCGCGCGGTCGCCGAGGAGATCGGTCAGCCGGTGCCGTCGTTCATCAAGTGGGACGACGCCGAGTACGGGCTGCGCGCCGGTGAACACGGCTATCCGACCGTCACGCTGCCGGGGGCGGCGATCTGGCACATGGCCTGGAGCGACAAAGACGACGCGATCGACTGGCAGGCGTACTTCCACCTGCGTAACCGGTTGATGGTGGCAGCCCTGCACTGGAACGGCAACATCTCCGGGCTGATCCGCAGCCACCTCAAGGCCACCCTGAAACACCTTGCCTGCCTGGAATATTCGACCGTCGCCGTGCAGAACAAGGCGCTGGACGACTTCATGGCCGGCCCCGACCACATCTTCTCGATTCTGGAGTCGGCGCTGCCGGACATTCACGCGCTGCGCAAGACCTATCCCGATGCCGTGGTGCTGCCGGCGGCCAGTGAGCTGCCCGCCCCCTCGCAGCGCCGCAAGCCGATGCGGCCCCCGGTGCAGCCGCTGTCCATCGGCTATCGGCTGGCCCGCGGCATTCTGCACAACCTCAAGGCCACCGAGCCGGAGCACCATCGGCGCCCGCAGCTCAACGTCCCCACCCAGGACGCCCGCTGGTTCCTGCTGTGCACCCAGGACGGCGTCACCGTCACCACCGCCGACGGGCGCGGTGTGGTCTACCGGCAGCGCGACCGGGAGAAGATGTTCTCGCTGCTGCGCGAGTCCCTGCGGCGGCAGTATCAGCTGGCGCGCCGGTTCGACGCCCTGCGCCGGACCTACCGCCGGGCACTGCCCACGCTGGCGAGCAAGCAGCAGTGGGAGACGGTGCTGCTTCCCGACGGTGCCACGTCGTCATGACCGAATTCGACCCGGACCCCATGAATCTGGATGACTCGGTACCCCCGCACGGCGAGGACGCTGTGCTGGTCGCGGTGCAGTCGGCACTGACCGGCCGCTCCGGCGTGCTGCCGGTGGCCCGGGCGATGTCGCATTTCGGTGAGCACAGCTTGGGCTGGCTGGCGGTAGCGGCGCTCGGCGCCCTGATCCAGCCGCAGCGCCGCCGGAGCTGGCTGGTGGCCGGCGCCGGAACGCTGGCCGCACACGCCGCGGCGGTCGTCATCAAGCGCATCGTGCGCCGCAAACGCCCGAACCATCCGGCGATCGCGGTCAATGTGGGCACTCCCAGTGCCTTGAGCTTCCCCTCGGCACACGCCACCTCCACCGCGGCGGCGGCCATCCTGCTGGGTCGCGCCGCCGGGCTGCGGCGCGGAGCACTGCCTGCGGCGCTGGTACCGCCGATGGCACTGTCGCGCATGGTGCTCGGGGTGCACTATCCCAGCGACGTGGCCGCCGGCGCGCTGATTGGAGCCGCGGTCGCTGCCGCCGCGATCCGCCTGGACAACTCTGGAGACTCGGGATGAGCGCAGAAACGCACGATCGAACGTCGGAGCTCGGCCCGCCGGCCAACCTGCTCTCCGGGGTGATCAAGGCCATGCGGCCCCGCCAGTGGGTGAAGAACGTCCTGGTGCTGGCCGCCCCGATGGCCGCGCTCGGCGGAGACGTGCAGTACGACTACGCCGATGTCGGCCGTAAGGCGCTGATCGCGTTCGTGGTGTTCTCGCTGGCGGCCTCGTCGATCTACCTGGTCAATGACTCCCGTGACGTCGAGGCTGACCGGGCGCATCCCACCAAGCGATTCCGGCCGATCGCCGCCGGCGTGGTGCCGGTCGGGCTGGCCTACGCCCTGGCGGCGCTGCTCGGCGCGCTCGCGCTGGGCGTCTCCTGGTGGCTGACCCCGAACCTGGCCCTGGTGATCGCCATCTATCTTGCCATGCAGCTGGCGTACTGCTTCGGGCTCAAACACCAAGCGGTGCTGGACATCTGCGTCGTGTCGTCGGCGTATCTGCTGCGGGCGATCGCCGGCGGCGTAGCGGCGAACATCCCGCTGTCGCAGTGGTTCCTGCTGGTGATGGCGTTCGGTTCGCTGTTCATGGTGGCCGGCAAGCGCTACGCCGAGAAACAGCTGGCCGAACAGACCGGTGCCAAAATCCGCAAGTCGCTGGAGAGCTACACCGGCACCTACCTGCGGTTCGTGTGGACGATGTCGGCCACCGCGATGCTGGTCTGCTACAGCCTGTTCGCGTTCGAGCGCGACAACGGCACGGGTTCTTGGTACGCGGTGTCGATCGTCCCGATCGTCGTCGGGATCCTGCGTTACGCGGTCGACGTCGACGGGGGCATGGCGGGCGAAGCCGAGGACATCCTGCGACGTGACCGGGTGCTGCAGCTGATGGCGCTGGCCTGGATCGGAACCATCGGTGCTGCCGTCGCTTTCGGCTAGCTCGGCCCGGGGGAACAGAGCGCCAGACCCTCGGGTCCGGCCGCTGGGCTGGCCCGCGGTCTCCTACAGCCCGTCGGTGCGGCTGAGCTCGTGGGCCGGGGTGGCGGTGGTGCTGTTGATGTTCGGCATCGGCGCGTGGCGGCGGCGCTGGATCTCCGACGACGGACTGATCGTGCTGCGCACCGTGCGCAACCTGCTGGCCGGCAACGGCCCGGTGTTCAACGTCGGCGAACGCGTGGAGGCCAATACCTCCACGGCCTGGACGTACCTGATGTATCTCGGCAGCTGGCTCGGTGGGCCGGTGCGCATGGAGTACGTGGCGCTGGTCTTCGCACTGGTGCTGAGCCTGGCCGGGGTGGCGATGCTGATGCTGGGTGCCGCCCGGCTCTATGCGCCGAGCCTGCAGGGTCGCCGCGCGCTGCTGCTGCCGGCCGGTGCGCTGGTCTACATCGCGCTGCCCCCGGCGCGGGACTTCGCCACCTCCGGCTTGGAGGCCGGTCTGGTGCTGGCCTACCTGGGCCTGCTGTGGTGGATGCTGGTCTGCTGGTCGCAGGCGCTGCGGATGCCCCGATCCCGTGCTCGCGGAGCCCTTTTCACCGCATGCCTGGCGTTCATTGCCGGCTGCAGTGTGCTGGTCCGTCCCGAGTTGGCGCTGATCGGCGGCGGTGCGCTGGTGATGCTGCTGATCGCCGCGCCCCGGGAATGGCGGCCCCGGGTGCTGATCCTGGTGGCGGGCGGCGCGCTGCCGGTGGCGTATCAGATCTTCCGGATGGGCTACTACGGCCTGCTGGTGCCGGGGACCGCGCTGGCCAAAGACGCGGCCGGCGACAAGTGGTCGCAGGGAATGATCTATCTGGCCAACTTCAACGCCCCCTACGCGCTGTGGGTGCCCGGGGTGCTGCTGGTGGCGCTGGGTGCGGCGCTGTGGGTGGGCTCCGCCGTGCGCTACCGGCCGCGCCGTCCGGTACCGCCCGGCGTCGGCCCGTGGGCCCGACTGGTGCAGAGCCCCGGTGCGGTGGTCTGCTTCTTCGTGTTCAGCGGGCTGCTGCAGGCGGCCTACTGGGTGCGCCAGGGCGGCGACTTCATGCACGGGCGGGTGCTGCTGGCGCCGCTGTTCTGCATGCTGGCCCCGGTGGCGGTCATTCCGGTGCTGCTGCCCGACGGCGCGCGTTATCGCCGGGAGGCCGGCTACCCGCTCAGCGGCGCCGTCGGACTGCTGTGGCTGGCGGTGGCCGGCTGGGCGCTGTGGGCGGCCAACTCGCACGGGATGGGCGATGACGCCACCCGTGTCACCTACTCCGGGATCGTCGACGAGCGTCGGTTCTACTCCCAGGCGACCGGCAACGCCCACCCGCTGACCGCCGCGGACTACCTCGGTTATCCGCGGATGCGCGCGGTGTTGACCACGATCGCCGCCACCCCCGACGGGGCGTTGCTGCTGCCGTCGGGCAACTACGACCAGTGGGACGTGGTGCCGGTCATCCTGCCGGTGCCCCCGGGGGTCGGCGTTCCCGCCGAACCCGACCCGGGCGGAACCGGACCGCACACTGTCTTCTTCACCAACATGGGCATGCTGGGCATGAACACCGGCCTGGACGTCCGGGTGCTGGACCAGATCGGGCTGATCAATCCGATCGCGGCGCACACCGAACGGCTGGAGCACGGACGGATCGGCCATGACAAGGATCTGTTCCGGGACTGGGTGGTGGCTGACGGCCCCTGGGTCAAGTGGTACCCGCTGATCCCGGGGTACCTGGACCAGGACTGGATCGCCCAGGCGGAGGCGGCCCTGCGCTGCCCCGACACCGCGGCGGTGCTGGGCTCGGTGCGCGCGCCGATGGGCCCGCGCCGGTTCCTGTCCAACGTGTTGCACTCGCCGGGCTTCACCCGATACCGGATCGAACGGGTCCCGCGCGACGAATTGATCCGCTGCGGACTGGCTGTGCCCGAACCGACCCGCCCGCTCTACACCGGGATGCCGCCGGAGGTTCCCTGACTGTCCGGTACGGGACGAGGGAAAAATTGTGACGGACGTCATTCCCCGACCCGCGCAGCTACCGACCGCGTCCGGTCTCACCGGCTGGAATGCTCTTGTGAGCGCAGCGCGGCAAATGCAGAAAATTCCGGTAACGGGCCGGTTCGCGGACCGGGAGGCAGAACCCCGAGGTTCTCGATTCCCGGCGTTCTGTGGTTGACTACACCGGCACTGTTGCGTTGGTACGCACAGATCGGGTCCGAGTCGGGCCACGCTATGAGCAAAGTACGGCAACGAACGAATGAGGATGCCAAGGATGAAGTTGCTTGACAGGTTGATGGTCGCCGCCGGTGGCGCGGCCCTGCTGGCGGGACTGGTCGGTGTCGTCGGCGGTACCCCGGAGGCGAGCGCGTTCTCCCGGCCCGGTCTGCCGGTCGAGTACCTGCAGGTGCCTTCGGCGGGTATGGGCCGTGACATCAAGGTCCAGTTCCAGAGCGGTGGTTCGGACTCCCCGGGCCTCTACCTGCTCGACGGCATGCGGGCCCAGGACGACTTCAACGGCTGGGACATCAACACCCCGGCGTTCGAGTGGTACCTGAACTCGGGCATCTCGGTGATCATGCCGGTCGGTGGCCAGTCCAGCTTCTACAGCGACTGGTACAAGCCGGCTTGCGGCAAGGTCGGCTGCCAGACCTACAAGTGGGAGACCTTCCTCACCAGCGAGCTGCCGGCCTACCTGGCCTCGGAGTACGGCGTGAGCCAGAGCCGCAACGCCGCGGTCGGTCTGTCGATGGCCGGTTCTTCGGCGATGACGCTGGCGATCTACCACCCCAACCAGTTCACCTACGCGGGCTCGCTGTCGGGTTACCTGAACCCGTCCACCGGCAAGGGCTGGATCGGCCTGTCGATGGGTGACGCCGGCGGCTACAAGAAGAACGACATGTGGGGCGACGACAACGACCCGGCGTGGTTGCGCAACGACCCGACGGTCAACGTCGACAAGCTGGTGGCCAACAACACCCGGCTGTGGGTCTTCTGCGGCAACGGCAAGGCCAACGAGCTGGGCGGCGACAACATCCCGGCCGTGTTCCTCGAGCAGAACTTCATGATCGGTGCGAACAAGAAGTTCCAGGAGCTCTACACCGCGGCCGGTGGCAACAACGCGATCTTCAACTTCCCGGAGTACGGCACGCACAGCTGGGAGTACTGGGGTCAGCAGCTGCAGGCCATGAAGCCGGACCTGCAGGCCCACCTGGGCGCCACGCCGGGTGGCGGCGCGAGCACCAGCTCGGGCGAGTAGTCCCAGAGCAGTAGAGATGTACCGCCGACGGCGGCGACCTTCGGGTCGTCGCCGTCGGCCGTTTCCTGCCCTGCCCGCGAGTGCCGTGTGATTGACTACCTCCCGGAGTCTGGGCGCGCGACCAGCGGGTGGAAACACCGGAGAATCTGTGCCGACGAGCGAGGTGGATATGAGCGGACTGTCGAAGTTGCTGCGGGCGCTGTGCGTGGCCGTGCTGATGCTGGGGTTGTGGGGCGGGGGCACGATCGTCAGCCCAGGCGCGCACGCGGCACAGTTCGAGAACCTGATGGTCCCGTCGCCGTCGATGGGCCGCGACATCCCGGTGGCGTTCCTCAACCAGGGACCGCACGCGGTGTACCTGCTCGACGCGTTCGACGCCCACCCCGAGCTGAGTAACTGGGTGACCGCGGGCAACGCGATGAACACGCTGGCCGGCAAGGGTGTCTCGGTCGTGGCCCCGGCCGGCGGCGCCTACAGCATGTACACCAACTGGGAGCAGGACGGCAGCAAGCAGTGGGACACCTTCCTGTCCAGCGAGCTGCCGGACTGGCTGGCGGCCAATCGAGGGCTGGCGCCGGGCGGTCACGCCGTGGTCGGCGCGGCCCAGGGCGGCTACGGGGCGATGGCGCTGGCCACGTTCCACCCCGACCGGTTCGGCTTCGCCGGCTCGATGTCGGGCTTCCTGGGGCCGGCCAACACCACCGAGAGCGGTGTCATCAGCGCCGGCCTGCAGAACTTCGGCGGCGTGGACCCGTACGGCATGTGGGGGGCACCCCAGCTGGGCCGCTGGAAGTGGCACGACCCCACCGTGCACGCCACCCTGCTGGCGCAGAACAACACCCGGGTGTGGGTCTACAACCCGATGGGCGGCGCCTCCAACCCGGCCGCGATGATCGGCGACCCGTCCGAGGCGACCGGCAGCGGCCGGTACTTCAACATGCAGTACCGCCAGGTGCGCGGCAAGAACGGTCACTTCGACTTCTCCCCCGGCGACAACGGCTGGGGGTCGTGGTCGTCGCAACTGGGCGCGATGGTCGGCGAGATCGTCGGCGCGATTAGGTAACTCTTGCGTTGGCTCTGCGTCCACGGCGGGAAAGTTCGAGTAAGGGCCGCCGTGGACGCAGAGTCAGTGTGTGCCGTCGCCGATCTGTACCGTGAAAGGCGATATGGCCAAGAAGAAGACATCCAGCTCCCCGCGAAAATCCCCCCGGAAGTCGCCCCGCAAGTCGCCGGCCAACCGCCGGCGCGTCCTCGCCTGGATCGCCGCCGGCGCGATGGCCTTGGTGGTGGCGCTGGTGCTCGTGGCGGTGGTGATCTGGATCCGTCATCCGGCCACGCGGCCGATCGCCGAGCAGCCGGGCCAAGGCGTCCCCCCGACCAGCTCGGTGCCGTCGCGGACCAAGAAGCCGCGCCCGGCCTTTCAGGACGCCAGCTGCCCGGACGTGCAACTGGTGTCGGTGCCCGGCACCTGGGAGACGTCGCCCAGCGACGACCCGCTGAACCCCACTCAGTTCCCGATAGCGCTGCTGCTCACCGTCACCCGCCCGATCGCCGAGCAGTTCGACCCGTCCCGCGTGCAGACCTACACCGTGCCCTACACCGCGCAGTTCCATAACCCACTGTCGGCCGACAAGCAGATGAGCTACAACGACAGCCGGGCCGAGGGGACCCGCGCCACCATCAAGGCGCTGACCGAGATGAACGACCGGTGCCCGCTGACCAGTTACGTGCTGGTGGGCTTCTCGCAGGGCGCGGTGATCGCCGGCGACGTCGCCAGCGACATCGGCAACGGGCGCGGCCCGGTCGACGAGGACCTGGTGCTGGGCGTGACCCTGATCGCCGACGGCCGCCGCCAGGTCGGGCCGGGCAGCGGCATCGACGTGCCGCCGACCCCGCCGGGGCAGGGCGCCGAAGTCACCCTGCATGAACTGCCCATCCTGTCCGGGATGGGACTGACCATGACCGGTGCGCGCGACGGCGGTTTCGGCGACCTCGCCCAGCGCACCAACGAGATCTGCGCCCGTGGTGACCTGATCTGCGCCGCGCCGCGAGAGGCGTTCAGCGTCGGCAAATTGCCCGCCACCCTGGAGACGCTGGCCGGCGGCGCCGGTCAGCCAGTGCACGCGATGTACGCCACCACCGACTTCTGGAATCAGGACGGACAGTCCGCCACCCAGTGGACGCTGAACTGGGCGCGCAACCTCGTCGACAACGCGCCGCATCCGCCGCACGGCTGAACCCGCCTCGTGACCCCGGCGGTTCAGCGAGGCTCGACGAAGGAGAGGCGAAGCTGGGACCGCCTCGTGACCCCGGCGGTTCAGCGAGGCTCGACGAAGGAGAGGCGAAGCTGGGACCGCCTCGTGACCCCGAGACCGGCGTCACACGCGGTACCGTTTGATTTGGCATGGGCCGCACCGACCTCTAACATTAAGAGCAATTTAAGAGCGGCGGCTCGTGGCCGCAGGGCAGCAGCGCGTCGTCGGGTTTCGGAAACCCATTACCATCTGGGAGGTCCCGGGCCCGCGCGATGTAACGCACCAGTGTTACCCGACGCGCCCGGCAGCCGATGAGAACGTATGTTCGCGACAGGAGATTTTGATGGCCCCGGCAACACAGGCCGCCTACCACAACCCCTTCATCAAGGACGGCAAGATCCGGTTCCCGGAGAACGCCAACCTGGTGAAGACCGTCGAGCGCTGGGCCGCCTTGCGAGGCGAGAAGCTGGCGTACCGGTTCCTGGACTACTCCACCGAGCGTGACGGCCTGGCCCGCGACATCTCCTGGGCGGACTTCGGGGCCCGCAACCGCGCCGTCGGCGCCCGGCTGCAGCAGGTCACCGAGCCCGGGGACCGGGTGGCGATCCTGTGCCCGCAGAACCTGGACTACCTGGTGTCGTTCTTCGGGATCATGTACTCCGGCCGCATCGCGGTGCCGCTGTTCGACCCGGGCGAGCCGGGCCACGTGGGCCGGCTGCACGCGGTGCTCGACGACTGCACCCCGTCGGCGGTGCTGACCACCAGCGACTCGGCCGAGGGAGTCCGCAAGTTCTTCCGCAGCCGCCCGGCCAACGCCCGGCCGCGCGTCATCGCCGTCGACGCGGTGCCCGCCGAGGTCGGCTCGACCTGGGTGATGCCGGAAGTCGACCGCAACTCGGTGGCCTACCTGCAGTACACCTCCGGTTCCACCCGGACCCCGACCGGCGTGAAGATCACCCACCTGAACCTGCCCACCAACGTCGTGCAGCTGCTGGACGCGCTCAAGGGCCGCGAAGGCGACCGTGGCGTCACCTGGCTGCCGTTCTTCCACGACATGGGCCTGGTCACCATTCTGCTGTCGTGCGTGATGGGCCAGCAGTTCACCTTCATGACGCCGGCGGCGTTCGTGCGCCGGCCCTATCGCTGGATCAAGGAGATGTCGCGCAAGGAGGGGGAGACCGGGGAGTGCTTCTCGGTGGCCCCGAACTTCGCCTTCGAGCACGCCGCGGCCCGCGGCCTGCCCAAGGAGGGCGACCCGCCGCTGGACCTGAGCAACGTCCGGGCGATCCTCAACGGCAGCGAGCCGGTGTCGGCGGCGTCGGTGCGCAAGTTCAACGAGGCCTTCGGCCCGTACGGGTTCCGCGAAGAGGCGATCAAGCCGTCCTACGGGCTGGCCGAAGCCACCCTGTTCGTGTCCACCACCCCGCCCGACGAAGGACCGCGCGTGGTCTACGTCGACCGCGAGGAGCTCAACAACGGCGGCCGGTTCATCGAGGTGCCCGCTGATGCCCCCAACGCGGTCAGCCAGGCCTCGGCCGGCCGGGTGGGCGTGGACCAGTGGGCGGTGATCGTCGACTACGAGACCGGCGCCGAGCTGCCCGACGGCCAGATCGGCGAGATCTGGCTGCAGGGCAACAACATGGGTGTCGGCTACTGGAACCGCGAGAAGGAGACGGCTGACACGTTCCAGAACGTGCTCAAGTCGCGCACCAGCCCGTCCCGCGCCGAGGGCGCCGACGAGAACGGCTTGTGGGTGCGCACCGGCGACTACGGCGCCTACTACAAGGACGACCTCTACATCACCGGCCGGGTCAAGGACCTGGTGATCGTGGACGGCCGCAACCACTACCCGCAGGACTTGGAGTACTCCGCGCAGGAGGCCAGCCGGGCGCTGCGCGCCGGCTACATCGCGGCGTTCTCGGTGCCGGCCAACCAGCTGCCGCAGTCGGCCTTCGACAACCCGCACTCCGGGCTGAAGTACGACCCCGAGGACAGCTCCGAGCAGCTGGTGATCGTGGCCGAGCGCGCCCCGGGCGCCCACAAGCTGGACTACCAGCCGATCGCCGACGACATCCGGGCGGCCATCGCGGTGCGCCACGGCGTGACCGTGCGTGACGTGCTGTTGGTGTCGGCCGGCACGGTGCCGCGTACCTCCAGCGGCAAGATCGGTCGCCGCGCCTGCCGGGCCGCCTACCTGGACGGCAGCCTGCGCGGCGGCACCACCGGCCCGAACGCCTACCCCGACGAGGTTTAACCCCATATGAGTGAGGCTCCGCAATTGAGCGACGGCGACGACGCAATCCTGCGCGGCACCAGCCGCACCGACCTGACCGTCGCCGACATGCGGGCCTGGCTGCGCAACTGGGTGGCCAACGCCACCGCACAGTCGCCGGACAAGATCAACGAGACCGCCCCGCTGATCGAACTCGGCCTGTCTTCGCGTGATGCGGTGGCCATGGCCTCCGACATCGAGGACTTCACCGGGGTGACGCTGTCGGCGACGGTGGCGTTCCGCCACCCGACGATCGAGGCGCTGGCCACCGTGATCGTCGAGGGCGAGCCGGTGCTGGAGGACGACGCGGCCGGCGAGGACTGGTCGCGGGACGCCGACGTCGCCGACATCGCGGTCGTCGGCCTGGCCACCCGCTTCCCGGGTGACATGAACTCACCCGAGGACACCTGGGAAAAGCTGCTGGCGGGATTCGACGCCATCACCGACCTGCCCGAGGGCCGCTGGTCGGAGTTCTTGGAGGAGCCCCGGGTTGCCGAGCGCGTCAAAAAGGCGCGCACCCGCGGTGGCTACCTGTCCGACATCAAAGGCTTCGACGCGGAGTTCTTCGCGCTGTCGAAGATGGAAGCCGACAACGTCGACCCGCAGCAGCGGATGGCGCTCGAGCTGACCTGGGAGGCGCTGGAACACGCCCGCATCCCGGCCTCGAGCCTGCGCGGCGAAGCGGTCGCGGTTTATATGGGCTCGTCGAACGGCGACTACCAGAACCTGGCGCTGTCCGACCCGAGCATCACCCACCCGTATGCCATCACCGGCAACTCGAGCTCGATCATCGCCAACCGGGTGAGCTACTTCTACGACTTCCGCGGCCCGTCGGTGACCGTCGACACCGCATGCTCGTCGTCACTGGTCGCCGCGCACGCCGGTGTGCAGGCACTGCGCAACGGCGAGGCCGACGTGGCGGTGGTGGGCGGCGTCAACGCGCTGATCACCCCGCTGGTGACGGTCGGTTTCGACGAGGTCGGCGGGGTGCTGTCGCCCGATGGCCGGATCAAGTCGTTCTCGTCCGACGCCGACGGCTACTCCCGTGCCGAGGGCGGCGGCGTGCTGGTGCTCAAGCGTGTCGACGACGCGCGCCGCGACGGCGACCAGATCCTCGCGGTGATCGCCGGCTCCGCGGTCAACCACGACGGCCGGTCCAACGGCCTGCTGGCGCCCAACCCGGACGCTCAGGCCGCCGTGCTGCGCAAGGCCTACAAGAACGCCGGTATCGACCCGCGCACCGTCGACTACATCGAGGCGCACGGCACCGGCACCATCCTGGGCGACCCGATCGAGGCCGAGGCGCTGGGCCGGGTGGTCGGCCGGGGCCGCGCCGCCGACAAGCCCGCGCTGCTGGGCGCGGTGAAATCCAACGTGGGACACCTGGAGTCGGCGGCCGGTGCGGCCAGCCTGGCCAAGATCGTGCTCGCCCTACAGCACGACAAGATCCCACCGTCGATCAACTACGCCGGACCGAACCCCTACATCGACTTCGCCGGCACCCACTTGAAGGTCGCCGACACCGCCACCGACTGGCCGCGCTACGGCGGCTATGCGGTTGCCGGGGTGTCCGGCTTCGGATTCGGTGGGGCTAACGCTCACCTGGTGGTGCGCGAGGTGCTGCCGCGCGATGTGATCGAGCGCGAGCCGCAGCCTGAAGAGCCTGTCGCGGCCTCCGAGACCGCCGAGCCCGAGATCGAGCACGAGGCGCCCCGCTTCGACGAGTACGGCGAGTTCATTCAGCCTGAGGGTTCGCATGGCTACGGCGACGAGCCCGAGTACGAGCTGCCCGGCCTGACCGATGAGGCGTTGCGGCTGCGGGATGAGGCACTGGCCGAGCTTGCTGCCGAGGAGCCGGTGAAACCCCTGATCCCGCTGGCGATCTCGGCGTTTCTGACTTCCCGCAAGAAAGCCGCCGCCGCCGAGCTGGCGGACTGGATCGACAGCGAAGAGGGCCGGGCCACCCCGCTGACGTCGATCGGCCGGTCGCTGTCCCGGCGCAATCACGGCCGTTCCCGCGCCGTGGTGCTGGCCCACGACCACGACGAGGCGGTCGCCGGCCTGCGGGCGGTCGCCGAGGGCAAGCAGAAGCCCAACGTCTACTCCGCCGACGGCCCGGTCACCAACGGACCGGTCTGGGTGATGGCCGGCTTCGGCGCCCAGCACCGCAAGATGGGCAAGAACCTCTACCTGCGCGACCCGATCTTCGCCGAGTGGATCGAGAAGGTCGACGCCCACGTCCAGGACGAGCGCGGCTACTCGGTACTGGAGCTGATCCTCGACGACTCGCACGACTACGGCATCGAGACGTCCAACATCGCGATCTTCGCCATCCAGATCGCGCTCGGCGAGGTGCTCAAGCATCACGGAGCGCGTCCGACCGCCGTCATCGGCCAGTCGCTGGGCGAGCCGGCATCGGCCTACTTCTCCGGGGGTCTGTCCCTGGCCGACGCCACCCGGGTGATCTGCTCACGCGCGCACCTGATGGGTGAGGGCGAAGCGATGCTGTTCGGCGAGTACATCCGGTTCATGGCGCTCGTCGAGTACTCCGCCGAGGAACTCAAGACGGTGTTCGCCGACTTCCCCGGCCTGGAGGTGTGTGTCTACGCCGCCCCGAGCCAGACCGTGATCGGCGGCCCGCCCGAGCAGATCGACGAGATCGTGGCGCGCGCCGAATCCGAGGGCCGCTTCGCCCGCAAGCTGCAGACCAAGGGTGCCGGCCACACCTCGCAGATGGACCCGCTGCTGGGCGAATTCTCCGCGGAGCTGCAGGGCATCGAGCCGCACACGCCGAGCATCGGCATCTTCTCGACCGTGCACGAGGGCAGCTACGTCAAGCCCGGGGGCGAGCCGATCCACGATGTGGACTACTGGAAGAAGGGGATGCGGCACAGCGTCTACTTCACCCACGGGGTCCGCAACGCCGTCGACAACGGCTACACCACCTTCCTGGAGCTGGCGCCGAACCCGGTCGCGCTCATGCAGGTGGGGCTGACCACGGCCAGCGCTGGGCTGCACGATGCCCAACTGATCGCCACGTTGGCCCGCAAGACCGACGATGTCGACGCCATGACGATGGCGATGGCCCAGCTCTACGTCTACGGTCACGACCTGGACTTCCGCACGTTGTTCCCGCGTGAGGTCCAAGGGCCGGTCAGCCCGGCGGAGTTCGCCAACATTCCGCCGACGCGCTTCAAGCGCAAGCCGCACTGGCTCGACGCCCGGTTCTCCGGGGACGCCACCGGTGTCATGCCCGGCTCGCACGTCGCGTTGCCGGACGGCCGGCACGTCTTCGAGTACGCCGGTCGCGGTGAGACGGATTTGGCCGCCTTGGTGAAAGCCGCTGCCGCTGCGGTCATTCCGGACTCGACTCTGGTGGCCTCCGAGCAGCGGGCGGTGCCGGGGGAGGGTTCTCGGCTGGTGACGACGCTGACCCGGCACCCGGGCGGCGCTGCTGTTCAGGTGCACTCGCGCATCGGCGAGTCGTTCACGCTGGTCTACGACGCACTGGTGAGTCGCAGTGGGGCCGAAGGGGTTTCGCTGCCGGTCGCGGTCGGCGCCGGCACCGCGGTGGCGTCTTCATCGGTTGCGGCACCCGTTACGCAGCCCGAGGAGCCGGTTGACGACGCCGAGATCCTGCACGACAACCTGACCGCCGGCGCCGGCCTGGCCGCCGGGTTCGCCAAGTGGTCCCCGGAATCCGGGGAGACTGTCGCCGATCGGCTGGGCGCGATCGTCGGTGGCGCCATGGGCTACGAGCCCGAGGACCTGCCGTGGGAAGTGCCGCTGATCGAGCTGGGTCTGGACTCGCTGATGGCGGTGCGGATCAAGAACCGGGTCGAATACGACTTCGACATACCGCCGATCCAGCTGACCGCGGTCCGCGACGCGAACCTCTACAACATCGAAGAGATGCTCCGCTACGCAGTCGAGCACCGCGACGAGGTCGAGGCACTGCACGAGCATCAGCAGACCCAGACGCCCGAGGAGATCGCCGCCGAGCAGGCCGCGATCCTCGCCGCGGCCAAGGCAGCCGAGGCGGCGGACGCCGCACCAGCGGCCGAGCCCGCTGCAGCGCCGCCCCCGTCGGACATCCCGATCCCGCCGCCGCCGACCAACCCGGCAGGGCCCGCGGTTCCGCCCCCGCCGACCGATCCCTCCGGACCGTCCGGCGTGAGTTCCAAGACCGCCGCCGCGGCGGCCGCCAAGGTGCTCACCCAGGAAGCGGTGACCGAGGCGCTGGGCGCCGACGTGCCACCGCGCGACGCCGCCGAGCGGGTCACGTTCGCCACCTGGGCGATCGTCACCGGGAAGTCGCCGGGTGGCATCTTCAACGAGCTGCCCGCTCTCGACGACGACACCGCGACCAAGATGGCCGAGCGGCTGTCGGAGCGGGCCGAGGGCATCATCACCGTCGACGACGTTAAGTCGGCGACCACCATCGAGGCGCTGGCGACCATCGTCCGCGATCAGCTCGAGGACGGTGTGGTGGACGGATTCGTCCGCACTCTGCGCGCCAAACCCGAAGGCTCGAACAAGGTTCCGCTGTTCGTGTTCCACCCGGCCGGTGGCTCGACGGTGGTCTACGAGCCGCTGATGAAGCGGCTGCCCGCCGACACCCCGGTCTACGGCATCGAGCGGGTGGAGGGCTCCATCGAGGAGCGCGCCGCCGAGTACGTGCCCAAGCTGCTGGAACTGCACGACGGGCCGTTCGTGCTGGCCGGGTGGTCGCTGGGCGGGGCGATGGCCTACGCGTGTGCGATCGGGCTGAAGCAGGCCGGGGCCGACGTGCGTTACGTCGGGCTGATCGACGCGGTGATGCCCGGTGAGCCGATCGACCAGAGCAAGGAAGGCATGCGTGCCCGTTGGGACCGCTATGCGCGGTTCGCCGAGCGCACCTTCAACGTCGAGGTTCCCGAGATCCCCTACGAGGAGCTGGAAAAGCTCGACGATGAGGGCCAGGTTCGCTTCGTGATGGACGTCGTGGCCCAGAGCGGGGTGCAGATCCCGGGCGGCATCATCGAGCACCAGCGCACGTCGTACCTGGACAACCGGGCCCTGGACACCGCCGAATACCAGCCCTACGACGGCTATGTGGCGCTGTACATGGCTGACCGCTACCACGATGACGCCATCGTGTTCGAGCCCGCCTACGCCACCCGCAAGCCCGACGGCGGCTGGGGTGAATACGTCAGCGACCTGGAGATCGTGCCGATCGGGGGCGAGCACGTTCAGGTCATCGATGAGCCGTACATTGCCAAGGTAGGCGCCCACATGAGCGAGGCGATCAACCGGATCCAGGGAGAGCAGTGACCACCGAGTTCCCACCCGCCCACCCGCCAAAGACCACTGCGCAATTGCTGTCCGAACTCCGCGAAAAGCTGGAGCTGGCCAAGGAACCCGGCGGTGAGGCGGCCGTCGCCAAGCGGGCGAAGAAGGGCATCCCCAGTGCCCGCGACCGCATTCATGCGCTGCTGGACCCGGGCAGCTTCTTGGAGATCGGTGCGCTGTGCAAGACCCCCGGTGACCCGAACGCGCTCTACGGCGACGGCGTGGTCACCGGTCACGGCCGGATCAACGGCCGACCCGTCGGGGTGTTCAGCCACGACCAGACCGTGTTCCAGGGCTCGGTCGGGGAGATGTTCGGCCGCAAGGTGGCCAAGCTGATGGAGTGGGTGGCCATGGTCGGCTGCCCGATCATCGGCATCAACGACTCGGCGGGCGCGCGGATCCAGGACGCGGTGACATCGCTGGCCTGGTACGCCGAGCTGGGACGGCGCCACGAAATGCTGCGCGGCCTGGTTCCGGAGATCTCGATCATCTTGGGTAAATGTGCTGGGGGAGCGGTGTATTCGCCGATCCAGACGGACCTGTTGGTGGCCGTACGTGATCAGGGCTACATGTTCATCACCGGACCGGACGTGATCAAGGACGTCACCGGCGAGGACGTCAGCTTCGACGAGCTCGGCGGCGCCGACGCGCAGGCGCAGCGCGGCAACATCCACAAGGTGGTCGACGACGAGGCGGCGGCGTTCCAGTACGTGCGTGACTACTTGTCGTTCCTGCCGTCCAACCACTTCGACGACGCGCCGATCGTCAACCCCGGCCTGGAGCCGGAGATCACCCCGCACGACCTGGAGCTGGACTCGATCGTTCCGGACGCCGACAACGTCGCCTACGACATGCACGAGATCCTGCTGCGGATCTTCGACGACGGCGACGTCTTCGAGATCTCCGAACAGCGCGGGAAGGCGATGATCACCGCGTTCGCCCGGGTGGACGGGCATCCGGTCGGGGTGATCGCCAACCAGCCGATGTTCATGTCCGGGGCGGTCGACACCGAGGCATCCGACAAGGCGGCCAGTTTCATCCGATTCTGCGACTCCTACAACCTCCCGTTGGTTTTCGTCGTCGACACCCCCGGCGCCATGCCCGGGGTGTCGGAGGAGAAGAACGGGATCATCAAGCGCGGTGGCCGGTTCTTCAACGCCATCGTCGAGGCCGACGTGCCCAAGGTGACCGTGATCATCCGCAAGGCCTACGGCGGTGGCTACGCGGTGATGGGCTCCAAGCAGCTGTCCGCGGATCTGAACTTCGCCTGGCCGACGGCCCGCATCGCGGTGATCGGCGCCGACGGCGCGGCCCAGCTGCTGGTGAAGCGCTTCCCGGACCCGACCGCGCCCGAGGTGCAGAAGATCAAGCAGGATTTCATCGACGGCTACAACGAGAACATGGCGATCCCTTGGACTGCCGCCGAGCGCGGCTACATCGACGCCGTGATCCAGCCGCACGAGACCCGGTTGTTGCTGCGTAAGTCGCTGCGCCTGCTGCGGGACAAGCAGAACTTCCCGAAGGTGCAGCGTAAGCACGGTCTGCTGCCCATCTAGCCGGCGCTTCCACTTCGCCGCTAAGTCCTGGCTCAGATTGCGGGAACATTAGGTGGCCTGCGTTCTCAGGGTACGTGCCGTTTTTTCCTGGTGAGGGCGCGTTTCCAGGATAGTGAACCTGAATTTGACATAACAGAGTGTGATTGAAATCATCCAGGTTCGGCAACGCCCCACTGATGTGGCGGCCTCGAGAATCTGGCGAGGAATCCTGGATGTTTGATGCAGTCGCGGCACGGTCCACCCACTGCGAGCCCGGCCTGCGAGCTGCACTGGCCGCCACCGCGCTGGTTGTCGGTATCGCCGGTGCTCCCCAGATCGCTTCGCTGACCTCGGCTCCCGGCCATACCGGGGTGCTGCTGTCCGCCGCCGAGGTCGGCTCCCTCGCCGACTCCGGCATCGCGCTGATCATGGGCCCCAGCATGATCCCCACGCCGAGCCAGCAGTTCGCCGACACGGTCAATGAACTGTTCCTGCAGCCGCGCGGCTTCGCCGGTGAACTCGAGGTGCTGACCACACCCGAGGAGGCTTACGTTCTGGACAAGTCCTTGGCCAGGGGGGCGGAGATTCTGGCCGACAGGGTGCAGGCTCTGATCGCAGATGGCCAGGTCGACGCCGATCACCCGGTGACGGTCTTCGGCTACTCGCAGAGCGCTGCTCTCACGACTTTGGCAATGCAGCAGCTCGACGACGCCGGCGTGCCGAGTTCTGCGGTGCACTTCGTGTTGATCGGCAATTCGGCCAACCCCAACGGCGGGATGCTGGTCGGCTTCGAAAACATGCCCCAGATCGTCGAGGCCATGGGGCAGAGCGAGGTCACCCTCGGCAACCCGACGCCCCACGATCTGTACCCCACCAGCATCTACACCCTGGAGTACGACGGCTACGCGGACTTCCCGCGGTACGTCAGCAACATCTTCGCCGATCTCAACGCCGTTATGGGTATGGCCATCCAGCACATCGCCTACCTCGGCCTGACTCCCGAGCAGATCGAGGGCGCGATTCTGCTGGATTCAGACCCCGACAGCCTGGTCAGCTCTTACATGATCCAGAGCGAGTACCTGCCGCTGCTGTATCCGCTGCTGTTCGTTCCGGTGACTGGAAAGCCGTTGTACGACTTGATGGAACCAAGCATGCGGATCCTGGTGAATCTGGGCTACGGCAGCATCGAGAACGGGTGGAACGAGGGCTCTCCCGACCAGCCGACGATGTTCACGATGGATCAGCCGAACATCGACTGGACCGAGGTCAACGCTGCGCTGGCGGTGGCGGCGCAGACCGGCTGGAGCGCCTTCGTTGCCGACATCTTCGACCCGGCTACCTATGAGGTGGTCGACATGCTCGACAACCCTGCGCTGGCGCCACTGTTGGCAGCAGGGGATGGCGTGGGCCTGGCCGAAGGCGCGGATGCGCAGGACATGCTCAACAGCTTGACGAACCTGATGTGGGAATCGCTGGTCGGTCAGTACCTGGACCCGTCCTACTGGGAAGCTCAGGCCTAGCGGCCCTCGCCGCCGTGCCCGGAACGCCGGCCGGCGGTCTCAGGCGGGTAAGTGTTGCGTAACGCTTCAGCAACACCAGTCACTTCTGTTGCAAACCAATTATCGTTTACCCCAGGCGATCCCATGATGGGCTAGCCGCCGAGGTTCCAATTGTACGGGGCCGGAACGTGTTTCCGGCTGCCCGGATCGCCGTGCGAATCGTCGGAGGCTGACGAGGGGGCCGACGTGTGTACTGGCAGCGTGTGCCCTAGCGGCGAGACGCGATGAGTCTACTGCTGCCGGCGAGGCCGTCGGCGCCGGTCATGCCGAAACCGCGGAGCGCTCCAGATGAACATAAACGCCTGCTGCGCAAGGCAATTACAGCTTCGGCTATCGGTAACGCAACCGAATGGTATGACTACGGCGTTTACGCCGTCGTGGCCACCTATCTGACCGAAGCGTTCTTTCCGGACACGCTGGGCAACCTCGGAACGATGCTCGGGTTCGCGGTCTCTTTCGTGCTGCGGCCGCTGGGCGGCATGATCTGGGGCCCGATCGGGGACCGGTTCGGGCGCAAGTCGGTACTGGTGGCGACGATTCTGCTGATCGCGGTGGCGACGACATTGATCGGCGTCTTGCCCACCTACGCCGCAGCGGGCTGGTGGGCGCCAGGCCTGCTGATCGCCCTGCGGGTGGTGCAGGGCTTCTCCACCGGCGGCGAATATGGCGGCGCCGCAACATTTATGGCCGAAAGCGCACCCGATGACAAACGCGGGACCTACGGCAGCTTCCTGGAGTTCGGCGCCGTCGGCGGCTTCGTTCTCGGCAGTGCCGTGGTGTTGGCGCTGGAGGCGATGCTCAGCCACGAGCAGATGGCGGCCTGGGGCTGGCGTATCCCGTTCCTGTTGGCCCTGCCGCTGGGGGTGCTGGGGCTGATCCTGCGCAGTCGGATGCCGGAGACGCCGGTGTTCGCCGAGTGCGTCGCCTGCGACGCGATCAAGGGATCGGCCTGGGACCGACTGGTCGACCTGCTGACCAACTACACCCGACCGATCGTGGTCACCTTCGCGCTGCTGGTCGCGCTGAACATCATCGACTACACCCTGGTGACCTACCAACCGACCTACTTGCACGCCTCCGCCGGACTTGACGAACGCAGCAGGACGGCGGTGGTGCTGGTCGGGGAGCTGGCCATGATGGCCTGCATACCCTTCGCGGGTGCCTGGTCGGACCGCATCGGCCGCAAGCCGCTGTGGCGCGGGTCGCTGGCCGGGTTCGCTGTGCTGGCGTTGCCGATGTACTGGCTGATGGGGCAGGGCTTCGCCTTCGCGCTGGTGGGATTCACGGTGCTCAGCGTGCTGTTCGCCGCGCCGCTGGCAACGGTGGCGGCGACGTTCCCGGCGATGTTCCCCACCCAGGTGCGTTATGCGGGATTCGCGATCGCCGACAACGCCGCGGTCGCGGTCTTCGGCGGCACCGCACCGGTGCTGGCGGACTCGGTGATCGAGCACACCGGATGGCAGCTTTTCCCGGCGGTGTACCTGGTGGTCGCCGCGGTGATCGGGCTGGTCGCGTTGCGGTTCCTGCCGGAGACCCGCGGGTGCTCACTGCGCGGTACCGGGATCCCCGGAGTGCAGGGCGAACTGGAGCGAGAGCTGGCGGAGGTGATGGCTACGCAGCCGTTGGCCCTGCCCGCGAGCGTGCGCAGAATGCCGGTTTCACCCGGCGTGTCGTGCACAGACGCGCACGCTCGCGGGTTGGGGGGTGCCCCGTCAGGCCTTGATGCGGATCTGGCCCGGTGACCACCAGCCCGAACGCGTGGCGCTGCCCAGGTCCAACTCCGCCGGCGTGGCCGGCGTGATCACGTCGAACTGACGCAACGAGCCCCAGTCCCGGCCCCAGTCGTAGTTCAGGTACGTGGCCATCACGTGCGCCCGCAGCAGCATGTCGGAGATGCCCAGCAACCCGCCGTTGACCCCGTCCTGCCAGGTGTCGGTGTCCTGCTTCTTGGCGTTGTAGTCCGGGGTGATCCGGTACTGAGGCACCTCGGTGACCCCGTTGGCGTGCAGCATCGGGTGCTGGCACGGGAAGGCCAGGCCCACCGCCCAGTCCAGCAGTACCGGCTTATCGGAGCCGATGTACTCCTGGATGGTCTTCACCTCGGGCAGTCGCGGCGGGGTGAACGCGATCCAGTCCCGCGGGTTCAGCGACTTGTCCACGGCCACAATGCGTACCGCGACGGCGTCGGCCGGGATCTGCGAGCGCGGGTAGCGCAGGTTGCGCCACATCCGCGGCCACTCGCCGAACAGGTCGTAGGGCACCAGCCGTCCGGCGGCCACCGGGGCGCCGTCGGGCCCGGGCACGCCGTACTCCAGCTGCACGTCCTGGCCGGTGGTGTAGCCCTTCAGCACGCTGTTGCCGGCGATGGTGCCCGCGGCGGTCACTGCCACCAAGGGGTGGCCGTCATCGGCAGAAGGAAGGGCGTACCAGGCCGACGTCAGCTTGGACTCCTGCTGGCCGTCGGTGCTGTAGCTGCCCGCCAACGGAATCCGGGCCGGGTCCAGTCCGTAGGGCAAAGGGACGGTCGAGCCGTTGACCCCGGCCGTCTTCAACTTCTTCGGGGCGTCCCAGTCATAGTCGGTGCCGGGCTGGGTGATCGGCATCCGCAGTGACTCGGCCACCACCTTCTCCGGTACCCCGCTGGCGGTGAAGCCGACCGGGTCCACCCCGCCCAGTGGTCCGAGCTCGCCGTACTCGCCGGGCAGCGGCGTCAGCGCGCCGTCGTTGGGGTCGGGCTCCACCAGCACGTTGTCGGCCAGCCCGCAGCCGCCCACGAACGCCCGCACGTTGGCCAGGCCGTTGGAGTAGGTCGGGTACTCGCGGACGATCCCGGCCACCATCGAGGCCACGAACACGCACACCATGAAACCGGCCGCCACCGGAACGGGCGCGGCGGTCAACGCCCGGGCCAGCCGGCCCTCGCCGCGGTCACGCGGCGCGAAGTGCAGCCAGGCCGCCCAGCCGGCCGCCACAGCGAACATGGCGAACAGGATTGTGCTGACGGTGATTCCGCCGATGCGCGGCATGTCGGCGTTGAACGGCACGCCATAGCTGGAGACGTACCACCAGCCGTTGGTGGTGGCGAAACACAGCGCGAGTATGAACAACACGGCTGCGGCGAATGCCATTCGGTTTCTCGACCAGTGCACCACTTGTCGCGAAACCAGCACCGTGGTGAGTGCCGCCATCGCTCCGGCCACCGCGGCGAACAGCCCGAAGTGGTGCACCCACTTGGTCGGGGCGAACATCAGCGAGAACATCGTCGCCAGGATTACGCCCATCAGCCGCCACACCGGGCCGCTGGCGACCCCGGCGATCCGCTTGCGCCGCAACATGATGAACATCGCGGTGAACAGGCACAGCGCACAGATCAGGAAGCCGAACCGCCGCGACAGCGAGCCGTCGACGGTGGGCAGGATCAGGTAGTAGTAACGCAGGTTCTCGGTGTACCAGGCCTGGCTGGGACCGATCGCGGTGCGAACCCGGGTGGCTTCCAACACGGTTCGGATGGTCTGGTCGGCGAAGACCACGGTCAGGATCACCGCGCCGGCGGCCAGCAGCGGCGCCACCAGCGGCCAGGTGCCGTGAAGGCGGTGACGGCGCACCAGGATCCGCAGCAGCGGCCGGCCACCGGCCAGCAGCGCGGCCACCGCGATCAACCCGGTCGGCTGAATGCCCAGGGTGAAGGCCGCGCAGATGATCGCCAGCGCCGCCGGGGTCAGTCGGCTGGAGATGATCGCCCGCTCCACCAGCACGTAGGTGATCAGCGCCCCGACCGCGATGATCCCCTCGGGCCGCAGGCCGTTGTTGAACGGCATCCAGGCCGCCAGCAGCACCATTCCGGCCGCCCACAGGGCGGGTTTGCTGGCCGCCACCGCCGGGCCGAACCGGGGCAGCACCTCACGGCTGAGCAGCAGCCAGCACACCAGCCCGGCGACCAGGTCCGGCAGCCGGATCCAGATGCTGGCGTCGGACACGTGCGTCATCAGTGCCAGCAGGTTGTAGTACCAGCCGAACGGGTCTTCCGGGCTGCCGAACCAGCGGAAGTAGTTGCTCATATAGCCGGCGTGGTCGGCGACCCGGGCCATCCCCAGGATGTAGCCGTCGTCGGAGGAGTTCGCCCCGATCACGTACCAGAGCAGGAACCCGAACACCACCGCCACGTCGGCCAGCGAGAAGAACCGCCAGCGGCTTGGGATCAGCCGGTGCATCCGGTGGCCGTCGAGGCGGTCCAGGCGCCACAGCGCCAGCACCGCGATCGCGGTGGCGAGGATGGCCGCGTAGATCGCGGCCCGCTTGAGCATCGTCGGCTTGGTGGAGAACCGGGTGTCGATGTCGGCGGTCAGCGAAAGACCGTCGGGCGCCGGGCCGGCCAGGTCGGTGAACACCCCGACGATCTGCGGGCGCAGGTTCGGGTCCGGCCAGCCGTAGCGCTGGGTGATCCCGCCGATGGTGGCGAAGGTTCCGGCGTGCGACGAGGTGACCTCGATGTCGGTGCAGCCGGGGCCTTCCACCTTGGCCCGCGGTGCGGTGGCCAGCACCACGTTGCGGTCGGTGACGTCCACCCGTTTCTCGGTGACAGTGATGAACAGCCCGTTGAGGGCGGCGTCCTTGCCCTTGGCCGGCGCGGTCGCCAGCAGCGTGCCGCCCTCGGCGGGCAGTGCGCGCACCAAGGCGCACGGCGCCTTCACCGACATCGAGATCGGGGTCTGGGAGATCAGTGGCGCCGTCACACTGCCCAGCTCACCGTGCTGCGGCCAGTTCAGCGTGGCGGTGGTCTGCACCACCGGCAGCAGCGGGGTGGCCACCGACAGCAGGAAGCCCACCAGGCCGGCGACGACGGCCACCCACCGGGTCAGTTTGAGGTCACGGTCGGTCACAGGCGGCGTCATGGCAGTGCTCGAATCGGTCCGGGCCGGCTCCAGCCGGTAACAGTGACGGTGCCCTCGTCGATGACGGCGTCGGGCGCGGCCTTCGCGGGGATCAGTCGGTGATAGGCCTCCACCGCGCCCCAGTCGCGATACCAGTCATTGCGCAGGTAGGTCGGGACGGTGGTGGTCCACAGCATGGCCTGGGTGATCATGAACGGTCCACCGTCCTCGGCCGACTGCCACAGGTTCGACGACGCCGCGGTCTGCTTGTGGTCGGGCATGATCCGGTACTCCGGCAGCTCGGCGATGCCCAGGTGCTCGGTGAACGGCCGCTGGCACGGGAAGTTCGCCGCGACGGCGATGTCCATCAGCACCGGGGTCTGCGAGCCCATCAACTCACTGATGGTCTTGACCACCGGCACCCGCGGCGGGGTGAAGGCGATCCACTGCTCGGTGGACAGGTTCGGGTCGTTGGCGACGATGCGCACCACGTCGGTGCCGGGCGGCGCCCAGGCCAACGGGAAACGCAGGTTGCGCCAGGAGTTCTGCGGCCCGATGTCGATCGGCTCCACCTCCCCGCGCGCGGTGAATGTGCCGTCGGGGCTGCTGGTTCCCCACTCCAGCTTCAGCGGCTGGCCGTAGTCGAGCTTGCCGTCCTCGCCGTGCGACCAGATGGCGCCGGCAGCGCTGACCACGACAATCGGTGCCCGGTCCGCCGACTGTTCCGGCAGTCGGTACCAGACCGAGGTGGCGTGTGCGGCCACCTGCTCTTTGTAGGAGCCGAGCACCGGGGTGACGGCCGGGTCCAGACCGTAGGGCAGGGCCACCCGGGAGCCGTTCACCCCGTCGGGGGCGTCGTCGGGGATCTTGCCGCCGGCGGTGCCCGCCGCGTCGCTCTGGTTGGCGCTGGGCTTGTTGGGGGAGGCATCCGCGTTGGGCACACCGGGCTTGGCGATGACGGCCAGCGAGGTGAGGTCGTCATCGACGGAGTTGGGGTCGAAGCCGTACGGGTCGGAACCACCGAGGGGGCCGAGCTCGGTGTATTTCTGGCCGGGAACCGGTTGCAGCAGACCGGCGTTGACGTCGGGTTCGGTCAGCACGTCGTCGGCCATGGCGCAGCTGGACAGTCCGGAACGGATGGCGTCGATGTTGGCTCGGGCGGTGGTATAGGCCGGGTAGCGGCCGGCAGCGGCCTTGGCCATCGAGCCCACCATCAGCAGCACCATCAAGCTGGCGAGCACCAGCAGCGGCGTCGACGCCAGGATCCGGTTGCGCCGCGTCGGCGTCACCTCGGTGTGCCCGGTGTAGTCCAGCCGGAAGTGCTGCCAGCCGGCCAGCAGACCGGTGGCGATCGAGGCCGCCAGGAACATCGACGTCACCGGCTTGCTGGCGATCACCGGCGGGATGTCGAACCACGGAACCCCGTAGCCGCCGACGTAGAACCAGCCGTTGACGCCCGAGGTCGCCACGGCCACCAGGAACAGCAGCGCGGTGACATACAGGGTCATGTTGCGTCGGCTGTGCAGCCCGACCCGGGCGAACGTGAACGCGGTGAGCGCCGCCAGCGCCCCGGCCAGTCCGGCGAACCCGCCGAACTGCACCGCCCACTTGGTCGGGGTGAACGTCAACAGCAGCAGGCCCACCGCGGTCGAGCCGATCAGCCGCCAGGCCGGGCCGCTGGCCACCCCGTTGATCCGGCCGCGCCGCAGCAGCACCACCAGCATGGCGAACATGCAGAACAACAGCACCAGCACGGCGAACCGGCGGGTCAGCGAGGCGTCGACGTTCTCCTCGACGGTCAGGAAGTAATACCGCAGGAACTCCTGGTACCAGGCGATGGTCGGACCGACCACGTACTTGATCCGGGCCGATTCGGCGACCGCGGCCAGGGTCGCCGACCGGCACACCACCACGGCGATCACCGAGGCGGCCGCGGCCAGCACCGCCAGCGGTGCGACCAGACCGTCGGCGGCCCGGCGTTTGCGGATCACCGCCTCGATGGCCCGGGAGCCGGTCAGCAGTGGAGCCAGCGCGATGAGCCCGTGGGGAGCCAGCGTGACGGTGAAGACCGCGACCAGGACCGCGCACGCGGTGGGCACCAGCCGGCGGGTGGCGATGGTGCGTTCCACCAGCACCCAGACCACCAGGGTGCCCAGCGCGATCAGTGGCTCGGGGCGCAGGCCGTTGTTGAACGGCAGCCAGGCCGCCGCGAACATGGCCGCGGCGGTGAACACCGCCACCCGGTTGCCGGACAGCCGGCCCAGCCGGGGCAGGATGCGGCGGCTGATGATCAGCCAGCAGGCCATGCCGGCCAGCGTGGCGGGCAGCCGCATCCACACCCCGGCGGTGCTGACCGTGCTCAACTGGCCCAGCAGCGCCGGGTACCAGTCGAACGGGGCCTCGGTAGTGCCGAAGAACCGGTAGTAGTTGGCCACATAGCCGGCATGCGCGACGTTGCGGGCCATCGTGAGGTTGTAGCCGTCGTCGCTGGAGATGGCGCCGATGACGTGCCACAGCGCCAGGGTGCCGATGACGCCGACGTCGGCGAGTCGGGTCACCGCATGGACCTTGGATCTGGCTTGCCGACGTCGCGGTCCGTCCAGTACCGCCAGCGCGACGATCGAGGCCAGCACCGCCAGCACCCCGAGCGCCATCACGGCGCTCTTGAGAGCGGTGGGTGCGGTGATGAACCGGGTGTCGACGTCGATGCGGGCGTTCAGGCCCGGCTGGGGGCCGATCTCCAGTTCGGTGAAGATCCCGCCGATCTGCGGCTTGTTCTCCGGGGGGAGGGTGCCGGCCGCGCCGGGGATGCCGACGAAATCCGCGCCGACCCCGCCGGCCCCGGCCCACAGGTGCAGTTCGCTGCAGTCGGCGAGCTTGCTCCGGGGGGTGGCCGCGGCCACGTGGTCGCGGTATGCGGCGAACACGCTCGCCTTGTTGGCCCGCACGAACAGGCCGTGCGCGGTGGCGTCCACTCCGCCGGCCGGCACGGTCGACAGCACCAGGCCGCCCTTGTCGCCCACGGTCGCGATTGCCGAGCAGGGGATGGTGATGTCCAGGCTGCGGGGCGCACCGGACACCAGCGGAGCGGTGACGTCGGTGACGTGGCCGTCGGCGTCGACGCCCTGCGGCCAGGCGATGGTGGCGGTGGTCTGTCTGACCGGGAGCAGCGGGGTGATGCCGCACAGCAGCACGCCGGTGACGCCGGCCACCACCGCGATCAGCCGTGCGATCCGATAACGCTGCTTGGGCTGGTCGTAGGTGGAGGACACGAGCCCTGATGTTAGGCGACCGCGTCGGCGCCGCGGCGGACCATACGACAGAGTTGCCCGGCTTTGAGCGACAACCCACGTTATGTCGGGTTGCGGCGGGGGTCATGTGCGTCATGCGCCGCCTCGGCCCGCAGCGCCATCACCCGCTGGTGAATTCGGTGCTCGGTGCTGCGTGGCATCGAGGCGGGCCCGTAGCGGCCCCGGCCGCGTCGGAACACCCGGCCGCGTCCGCGTTCCCAGCGCAGGGCGTCCGAGATCGCCTTCGACGGCCGGCCCGCGACAGCGAAGCCCCGGGAGTCCAGCTCCGCGGCCAGTTCGCCGATGCTGCACGTTCCGTGATGCTGCAGGTAGTGGGTCAGTACGTAACGCAGCTCGATCCCGCGCAGCGGCTTCCGGTTCGTCATGTGGCGAACCCTGGCACCGCGGTCCGACACGGTGGCCGTTGTCGCGCAAAGGCGGGCAACTCCCACACACCTCGGGTCCGGTGACGGATGGGGCGAGTGAGGCGCGTGACGGAAGAGTGAGACCGGTGACGCAGATCAGTGCCGCAGCGGTGCCGGGCTCCACAGCCCGGAGCGCACAGCGGTCCCCAGATCCAGATGCGCAGGCGTGGCCGCGGGATAGTACGGCGTCAACTGCTGCAGGGCGCCCCAGTCCCGGAACCAGTCGTGGTTCAGATAACTGGGCACCGTTGTCGCGCGCACCAGCAGCTCCGTGATGCCCAACGGTCCGCCACCGTTGTTGTCCATCACCGGGGAGTTCGCCTCGGCGCCGAACCGGTCCGGCAGGATCCGCCACTTCGGCACCTCGGTCACCCCGTTCTGGTGACCGAACGGGCGCTGGCAGGGGAACGCCAGGCCGACCAGCCAGTCCAGCAGCACCGGGTCCGACGAGCCCACCACTTCCTGCAGGGTGCGCAGCTGCGGGACGCGCGGCGGCGTCACCGCGATCCAGTGTTGCGGGGCCAGGTCGTCGTCGCGTACCACCAGCCGGATGCGGGTGGCCTCGGCCGGGATCGCCGACATCGGTGCGCGCAGGTTGCGCCATGCCGGGACCGCGCCGATGTCACCGAATTCCACGGTGCCGCCCGCGCCGGACTCGGTGGCCCACTGTGCGGTGACCTCGCCGCGGTCGAAGCGGCCCGCGGCCGTCACCACCAGCAGCGGCCCGGCGTTGGCCCGGTCGGCGGGCAGCCGATACCAGGCCGAACGCAGCAGCGCGGGCACCTGAATGCCTGGGCGCCAGCTACCCAGCACCGGGACCCGGGCCGGGTCCAGCTTGTAGGGCAGCCGGGCCCGCGAGCCGTTGATCCCCTCGCCGGACGTGACGCCGCCCTCGGTGCCGGCCTCGCCGCCGGCGACCTGTGCGTCGTCGTCGGCCAACCGGCCCAACCCGGGCGGACCGATCAGCTGGTCGGCGGTGACGTCGGCGGGGATCCCGTTGGGCGCGAACCCGACCGAGAACGTCGCGCCCAAGGCGTCGGCAACCGGGGTGTCGACCGGCTCGAGCAGTCCGGCGTTGGGGTCCTGCTCGACGAGTACGTCGTCGGCCAGTCCACATGTCTTGCCAGTCAGCGCGCCCAGGTTGGAGCGGCCCACCGTCCAGGCCGGGTATTGGCCGAGCATCGACGCGGTCAGCGACACCACCTCGAACACGATCAGCACCCAGGACGCGATGGCCAGCGGGTAGCCGGACAGTGCCGTCCAGCGCGGTGTCCGCTCGGCGCCGTTGGCGAAGTGGAACCAGGCCGCCACCAGCGCCGCCAAGACCGTCAGCGCCACGCCCATGGTGGCGAACGCCAGATGCCACTTGGGGAAGGCGTTCGACCACGGCACCCCGAAGTTGGAGACATACCACCAGCCGTTGACGCTGGCGAACGACAGCGCGGTGATGAACAGCACCACCGCGGTGAACAGCGTCCGGTTGCGCCTTGAGTGCATGGCCGCGGCGCTCACCGCGACGGCGGCCAGCGCACCCAGTGACCCGGCCAGGCCGGCGAACACACCGAAGTGGTGCGTCCACTTGGTGGGCGTGAACATCATCGCGATGAACGAGATGATGGTGATCCCGATGATGCGCCGGCTCGGTCCGGCCGCGGTGCCGGGAATCCGGCCCTTGCGCAACGCCATCGCCACCGACACCGCCAGCGCGACGCCCAGTGCCAGCACCGGGAACCGGCGCGCCACCGAGCCGTCGGGGGTGGCCAGGAAAAGCCGCTCGTAGCGGACGTGCTCCTCGAACCAGGCCAGGCTGGGCCCGACCGCGGACTTCAGCGTGCTGGCCTCGATCTCACCGGCCAGGGTCTGGTCCCGGAAGATCACGATCGTGGTGATGCTGACCGCCGCCGCGATCGGCGCCAGCAGCGGCGCCAGCCCGAACTGCTTGGAGCGCCGGTGCAGGATGGTGCGCAGCGGGCCGATCGCCACCAGTAGCGCACCGATCGACGCGATCCCGGTCGGACCGGAGAACAACGTCATCGCGCCGATGATGCAGGCGATCGCCAGCGGCAGCAGCCGGCTGGTGGCCACCGCCCGCTCCACCGAGCACCAGGTCGCCAGGATGCCGAGCGCGATGATCGGCTCGGGGCGCAGACCGTTGTTCAGTGGCAGCCAGAACGCCAGGAACATGCCGGCCGCGGTCCAGGCGGCGGCCCGGCTGTGTTTGACGGCGTGGCCCAGCCGGGGGATCACCTCGCGGCTGATCAGCCACCAGCAGGCCAGCGCCATGCCGAGGGTGGGCAGTCGCATCCAGATGCTGGTGGTGGAGACGTGCGCCCACACCGCCAGCAGGTCGTAGTACCAGCCGAACGGAGCCTCCGGGGTACCGAACCAGCGGTAGAAGTTGGCCATGTAGCCGGCATGTTCGGAGATCCGGGCCATGGTCAGGATGTAGCCGTCGTCGGAGGTGTTGGCGCCGACGAAATGCCACCAGATCAGGACGAACGTGACCAGCGCGTCCAGCGGCGAAGCCGACCACCAGCGGGCCGGCAGGAAGCGCCGGTGCCGGGTGCCGTCGGCGGTGTCCAGGATGTGCAGGGCGATCAGCGCGGCGATCGTCAGCGCCACCCCGAGGATCATCGCGGCCAGCTTGAGCGGGGTGGGCGCGCTGGAGAAGCGGGTGTCGACGGTGGCGGTGAAATCCAGTCCGGCGGGCGCCGGGCCGGCCAGGTCGGTGTAGACACCGACGATCTGCGGCCGGAAGTCATAGCCGCTGCGGGTCCCGGTCAACGGCGAGCCGGGCTTTTCGGCGTTGGGCCCGTATTTGAGGCCGACGAACTCGGCGGTGACCCGGTCGGCGTGCGCGGTGAAGGTCAGCTTCTGGCAGGCCGGGCTCAACACCTGGGTCAGCGGCGCCACCACCACCGGCACGTTGCGCACCACCAGAACCAGGTCGTCGTTGACGAGTTCGATGAGTAACCCGCGGTCGACGGCCTTGGGCGCCTGCTTGGGCACCGTGGACAGCAGCACCGACCTGGCCGGGGTGAGCCCGGCCGCGGCCTGACACGGCACGCTGATGTCGAGATCGGTGGCGACGTAGCCGATCAGCGGTGCCTGCACACTGGCCCACGTACCGTTCTGCGGCCAGTTGAGTTCGGCGGTGGTCTGTTTGACCGGCAACAACGGGGTCAGGATCGCCAGCAGGGTGCCCAGCACACCGGCGACGACGGCGACAGCCCGAGCGATCCGGTAGTCGGCGCGCGTATCGGTCACGGACCAGATGCTATCGGTGTCCTCGACGGCGTCCGTCAGGTGCGGATGGCAAGCACAAACGGGCCGATCTTCTGCACGTGGAACGCCGGCCCGGCGAACAGGGCCGCGTCGAGCTCCACGGTGTAGCGCCGCACGTTGGGATGGTTGGGGTAGACGTCCTTGGCCAGCCGCAACGTGTAGGTGTCACCGGCGCCGGACCGCATCAGAAACACCGTCGGCGCCGGCCACGCCAAGTCGTCGAGCGCGCGGGTGAACTGCTCGGAGGTCTCGAGCTTGGACCAGGCCTCGATCGCGGCGGCGCGCGCGGAGAACTGCGCCAGCGGGTTGGCGTAGTGCGGCGTCAGCCCTTGAAAGCCCCAATAAGGGTAGTAGGACAGGAAGCTGTAGTCGGCGGTGAGCACGACGGTCTCGTCGCGCGGCTTGCCGGTGGCTTGCGTGATAGCGGCGTCGACGGCCTCGTAGTACTTCGCCGCGCCCGGTGCGCGCCGGTCGCCGCGGTCGCCGTGGCCGTCGGTGTCGGTGTAGGCGACGGTGATGTCGGGCCGCAGCACCTCGGGAATGTCCTGACTGAACGCGAGCGCCCCGGCCAGTCCCACCGCGGTCGCGGCCGGGTACACGATGGTGTGCCAGCCCTGCGCGGCCCGGCCGAGCGCCTGGGCGCCCTCCACGAAGCCGAACACCCCGGCCGTGGCCAGCAGCACCGTCAGCGTCGGCTGCAGCCGGAAGCTGAGCAGCGTGGTGAGGGCCAGGGTCGACACCATGGACAGGATCGACCACAGGTAGACGCCGACGACGCCGATGGCCAGCGCACCCGCCCGGGTCGACTTGGTGGCCCGGACCACCAACCACAGCGTGCCCAGCAGGCACAGCGCCCCGAGCAGCGTGAACTGCAGCATCGGGAAGCTCAGCTCGGCGCCGTCACCGGGCAGGTAGTGGAAGGCGCTGCGGGTCTCGCCAGCCGGGTGGTACAGCGCCTGGCGCAGGTAGGGCGTCCAGGTGATCGACGCGATGGCCGCGGCGATCAGGCCGATCACTGCCAGCCGAGCCAGCGGGTCGAAACGCCGCCGGATGGCCGCCAGCAGTAGCGCCATCAGGACCACGGTGAATGCCGTGTAGGCGACCAGCAGGGTGTAGAAGGTTGCCGCGAATCCGAGAAACATCCCGGCGCCCACGGTCGCGCCCCAGCCGCCGCCGCGTTGGCCGGCGCGCAGGCCCGACCAGGTCAGGATCAGCACCGGGGGCAGCAGCACGGTGATCATCGCCGCGTAGGGCTCCGGGGAGCTGTAGGCCAGCGTCACCGCAGCGCCGGCGAGGGTGACCAGCAGCGCGTATTCGAAGCGGATCATCTTGTTCCACAGCACCAGCGCGACCGCGACGGCCACGGCGATCGAGGTGATCGCCCACGGCTTGTACATCTCCCAGGCCGGCAGCCCGGTCCAGGCCGCGGCCCGCCCGCCGAGCCAGAACCAGCCCGGCGGGTAGTACGGCGGCAGCCCGAGATAGGTCATGTCGGCAAGGCGCGGGCTGTCGGTCAGCCGGGTCAGGTACTCGGTGCGGAACTGCTGGTCCACCGAGATGCCGAACAGGTAGAGCTTGGTGGCCCCGAGCGGCATCGCCAGCGTCACCACCGAGAACGCGCTGGTGAACACCACGCCGGCCAGCCAGCCCAAGGCACGACGGCCCCGCCGCCAGGCCCACCCGGCGACGGCCAACCCGGCCAGGCAGCCGACCTGCCCGACGGTGGTCAGCGCATGCAGTTGGTTCGACGACGGATACGCGGGCCACTGGACCCGGGCGATCGCCAGCAGCGCGACCACCGCGACGACGCCGGCGATGACGCCGGCCAGGATCATCTGAGCCGCTGTGTTCAGCGCGTTACGCACGGTCATCACCAGCCCCAACTGTCACCCGGCGAGAGATATATGGCGATTGCCCGCCTCTGAGCGACAACCGTTGTCGCGCAAAGGTGGGCAACTCACCGCAACCTTCCCCCGCGTGACGTGTGTGACGCACGAGACCGGCGCGACTCATCGGCTAGATCGGCAACCGGCGGAAGATCGCCCGCGGGACGTGCCGAAGCACCATCATGACGTAGCGGAACGCCCCTGGCGCCCAGACGATCTCTTTGCCCTTGGCGGCTGCGGCCACCGCCAGTTCGGCGACGTCTTCCTTGTCGACGGTCAACGGCGCCTCTTTGACGTGCGCGGAGAACCGGGTGCGCACTTGGCCGGGCCGGATCACCAGCACCCGCACCCCGTCCTCGCGGAGCGCCTCGCCCAGGCCGAGGTAGAAGCCGTCCAGCCCGGCTTTGGTGGAGCCGTAGACGAAGTTGGTGCGGCGCACCCGCTCGCCGGCCACCGAGCTCATCGCGATGATCTGCCCGAAACCCTGGGCGCCCATCTTTCCCGCGAGCAACACGCCCACCGAAACCGCTGCGGTGTAGTTGATCTCGGCGACCTGCACGGCCTTGACCTGGTTGTGCCAGAGCTCCTCGGCGTCGGCGTCCATGCCGAACGCCACGATCGCCACATCTATATCGCCGGCGCTGAACGCGGAGTCGATCATCGCCGGGTGGCTTGCGGTGTCCAGCGCGTCGAAGTCGACGATCCGCACCGACTTGGCGCCGGCCGCCTCCATCGCGGCCACGGCGCCGTCCCGGCCGGGGTCACCGGGCAGGCAGGCCAGCACCACGCTGGCCGAGGCGTTGCGCAGGTAGCGCGCACAGATCGCCAGGCCGATCTCGGAAGTACCGCCCAGCAGCAGAATCGACTGGGGATTTCCGGTCGCGTCAAACACCATCTACAGAAGCTCCAAACGTCGGGCCATATCGGAGGCGAAGATCCCGTCGGGATCCACCTTGCGGCGCACCGCGATCCATTCGTCGATCCGCGGGTACATGGCGTGGAAGTTCTCCGCGGTGGTGCGGGAGTCCTTGGCGGTGTAGAGCCGGCCGCCGAACTCCAGCACGCGGCGGTCGAGGGAGTTGAGCAGCTCGTTGACGCCGGGTTTCATCGGGAAGTCCAGGCACACGTTCCAGCCGGGCATTGGGAAGCTCAGTGGTGCTTCGTTTCCCGGCCCGAACAGCTTGAACACGTTCAGCGCCGAGTAGTGCCCGCTGGCCTGGATGTCGATGATGATGCTCTTGAACTCCTCGACGGCCTCGGTGGGCACCAGGAACTGGTACTGCGCGAAGCCGGCCGGACCGTAGCCGCGGTTCCACTCACCCAGCAGGTCCAGCGGGTGATAGAACTGCGTCAGGTTCTGCACCTTGCCGCGATAGTGGCCGCCGCGACGGTAGTACAGCTCGCCGATGGCGCTCAGGCTCAACTTGTTCATCAACCCGTTGGGGAAGATGTCGGGCACCGTCATCAACTGCGGTGCGTCGAACTTCAGCGGGTTGCGGGCCAGCTTCTTGGGCAGCTCGTCGCGCAGGGCCAGCCGCCCGCGGGTGATGGTGGCGCGGCCCAGCTTCGGCTGCGGGCTGATCGCGTCGAACCACGCACTGGAATAGGTGTAGTCGGCTTCGCTGCCGTCGCTGTGGAAGGCGATGGTCTCATCAAGAGTGGTGGTGTTGTCGCCGTCGTTGATGAAGTACGCCGTCTCGGTCGGCGTCATGGCGATGGTGGCGCGCAGGATGATCCCGGTCAGACCGTTGCCGCCGACGGTGGCCCAGAACAGCTCCGATTCGCTGCCGTCGGGCGTCAGGTGCCGCACCGAACCGTCGGCGGTCAACAACTCCATCGACACCACGTGGTTGCCGAAGCTGCCCTCGCTGTGGTGGTTCTTGCCGTGGATGTCGCAGGCGATCGCCCCACCGATCGTGACCTGGCGCGTCCCGGGCAGCACCGGCACCCACAACCCGAAGGGCAATGCCGCCTTCATCAGCTGGTCCAGGCTCACGCCGCCGTCGACGTCGACCACACCGCGGTCGGAGGAGATCGAGTGGATCCGGTTGCACGCGGTCATATCGACCACCAGACCGCCGCCGTTCTGGGCGTTGTCGCCGTAAGAGCGACCCAGGCCGCGGGCGATCACGCCGCGGTTTCCGTCGTCGGCCGCCCGCGCCACCGCTTTGGCGATGACTTCGACGTCGGGGGTCGACAACACCTGCGCCACGCTCGGCGCGGTGCGGCCCCAGCCGGTGAGCCGGCGCGGCGTGGTCTGCAACTCGGTGCTCAACATCGCACATGAGGGTACCGCCAACGCGCCGGATCCCGATTCAGCGTGACTATTGCGACCTGTCCCGCTACGATCGCGCAATGCCTGAGACTTCTGCTAGCGAATCCTCCTCTGCCAAGCCCAAGACCGCGGGTTTTCCGCAATCTTCCACCTCCGCGTCGGCGTTGTCGGTGCCCACGATCGCCGCGTTGGCGTTGGCCGTGATCGGCATCGTTCTGGCCATCTTCGGTTGGTTCCACCCGTCGACGAGCCAGAAATTCTCCGACGACCAGCGCGCCGAAGCCAAGGGCAAGATCTGCGAGGCGCAGAGCGTCGTGCGTCAGGGCACCCAGTTCAACACCAACCTGCAGAACCCGGTTCCGGGTGACTTGGCCGGTGACCTGGCGGTCGGCACCAACGCGCGGCTTTCGCTGTTCGCCGGCGGCGCCTTCCTGCACCAGAACCTCGAGGCCAACCCGGGCACCCCGGCTGACCTGGCGAAGGCCGTTGGCGACATGGCCGACACACTCGAGGCGCTGAGCATCAACTACCTGGCTGGGCACTCGCCCGAGGACGCCGTCCAGCAGCCGCTGCGCGACCAGCTGCGCGGTCAGATCGACGTCCTGGACAACCTCTGCCAGCAGCAGTAATTCAGCAGCAGTAATTCCGTTCGATCTGTAGGTGCGCTGGGCGATGTCGATGACAGAGCCCAGCGCATTTACGTTGGTGGACCTGCTGCAGCAGCAGGCTGACCGCCATGGCGACAAGGTCGCGTTCCTCTTCTGCCCCGACGGCGACGAGGAACACGACCGGCTGACCTATCGCGAGCTGGATCGTCGGGCCCGGGCAGTCGCCGCCGGCCTGCAGCAGCACGGCGCAGCAGGCCAGCGGGTGTTGATCTTCTGCCGCCCGGGACTGGACAGCATCGTCGGTTTCTTCGGTTGCCTGTATGCCCGCGCCGTCGCGATACCGGTGGACGCGCAGTGGACCTCGGCGCGGATCGCGGCAGTCGTGCCCGATGCGCGCGCCGAGATCGCTTTGGCCACCGCGAAGACCCAAGACGGGATCCGGGCTGCGGCGGACCGCGCCGCCGAGGCCGCGGGCTTGGCGCCGCTGCAGTGGTTCGCCACCGAAGAACTGAGCGGCGATGAGGCCGCCGCCGACCGCTGGGCGCTGCCGCCGGTGACCGCGGCGACCGTCGCGGCAATTCAATACACCTCGGGGACTACGAAGGCACCCAAGGGCGTGGTGCTGACCCACGGCAACTTCCTGCACAACCTGGAGACCGTTCGCCAGACCTGGGACCCCGCGCCGGACAACCCGGTGTTCCACCGCCCGGTGGGTTCGGTGACCTGGCTGCCGCAGTACCACGACCTGGGCCTCATCGGGGGTGTGCTGATGACGCTGTATGTCGGGACGACAACGGTGGTGATGTCGCCGGGTGCCTTCCTGATGCGCCCCATGCGATGGCTGGAAGCGATGTCGCGGCACGGAGCCGTCATCTCCGGGGCACCCAATTTCGCCTATGACTGGTGTGTCAAGCGCAGCACGCCGCAGGAGCGCGCAGCGCTCGACCTGTCCAACTGGCAGGTCGCCCTCAACGGCGGCGAACCGGTGAATCCCGAATCGCTGCGGGCCTTCTCCGAGGCGTTCGCGCCGGCCGGGTTCGCCCCCGAGGTGTTTCTGCCGGTGTACGGCCTGGCGGAGGCGACGCTGGGGGTGTCGGGTGGGTCGGATGCTGGGGCGCAGGGGTCGCCGGTGACCGTGCACGTCGATCGCGGCGCACTCGGCGAGGACCGGGTCGCCGAAGCCGCGCCGGATGATCCGTTCGCGGCCGCGGTGGTGGGATGCGGGCGGCCGCGGGGCGGCCAGCGGGTCATCATCGTCGACCCGGAAACCCGAGTCGAGTGCGACGCCGACGGAGTCGGGGAGATCTGGGTCTCCGGACCCAGTGTGGGACAAGGATATTGGCGGCGCAGTGCGGAGACCGAGCAGACCTTCGCCGCGCACCTGTCCGACACCGGAGAGGGCCCGTTCCTGCGCACCGGGGACCGCGGCTTCCTGCATGACGGTGAACTGTTCGTCACCGGTCGCTGTAAAGACCTGGTCGTGCTGGGCGACGTCGTGCACTATCCCAACGACATCGAGCGCACCGTGCAGGGCTGCGACCCGGCGTTGCTGGCCGGGCGCGGCGCGGTGTTCGCGATCACCGGCGAGCCCGGGGACCCCTTTGCCTGCGAACGACTTGTGGTGGTCCAAGAGGTGCAGCGACACCGGTCGACCGATACCGACACCGACGGTGTGCTGGCCGCGATCCGCGACGCGGTCCGGCGCCACCACCGGACCGAGGTGCACGACGTGCTCCTGGTCAAGCCGATGAGCATTCCCACCACGTCCAGCGGCAAGATCCAGCGGGCCGCGTGCCGGGAGAAATTCAGCGCGGGCGAGTTGTTGGCCGTCGCCCAGTGGAACGCATCGAGCCCGGCCCCCGACCCGGGAACGGCCGCCAAACAGCGGATGGCGCTCGGCCTGGCCCGGTTCGTAGGCGGGCTGGCGCGCCAGCGGCGCGAATCGGACTAGCCACCGACGCGCCGTCGGCGTGTCGCACATCAAGACCGCGCGGGTGTTGCGGTTACGGCGTCCAGCAAACCCGGATCTCGCCGGTGCCGCCCGCGGCGCGGCGGTGGCCGCACCAAGGCGTCGGCGGGCGAGCTAAGACGCTCTCGCGACCCGTCCGCGGCCGCCGGAATGCGCCCGGCGAGGCGGAACGCACGGTAACCAGTCGGTGGACGGTCGTCCACCACGGCCGCCAGTCGCGATATGTGATCCCTAAGTGATTTATCAGCATATGGTGGATCAAAAAGTTGTTAATCGCGTCGCTTAAAAGATGTTAATGGGGGCGACAAAATTGGAATTCTCCGGAAGTTTAGGCGGTACCGCGGGTCTGTACCTGGCCTGACCACGCATGTTGTCACTTTAGTGACTACGTGTGTTGTCGGAATTTTGACTACAAACGTTGTCTTTTGAGGCCTGAAAAAATCGCCTGTGACCCTGAGAAATCCCTATTTGAAATGTGACGATGCTCATGTACTGTCGCGAACGTTTGATCCTCCGAGATGGAAGAAATTTCCGATGCAGCAGTTACTTCGTCCCTACGCCACGACGGGCGTCGCCCTGGTGGGTGCCGGTCTCGTCAGCGTCACTGCTGTGCCCATCCCGCAGGTGAGCCTGCATACCTCGCCGGCGCCGCGACCGGATCTGGCGCCGGTCCAGCAACCGTCCAACCTGCGCTTGGTGGCCAACACCTCCGACGTCCTGGTCACCTGGGATCAGCTGTTCAGCAACACGGCCGCCAACCTCGCCAACCTGGGCCAGCAGGTGGACTCCGGGATGCTGCCGTCCGAGCTCGGGCTGCTGCTGTCGTCGGTCGCACCGTTCGTGACGGTCACCAACGCGTGGAACGAGATCTGGGCCGCGATCGCCATCGACCCGGCCAACACGCTGAGCATCCTGTTCAACGCGCCGGCCACCCTGCTCAACGCCTGGCTCAACGGCACCAACACCATCGACCTGTTCGGCATCACCGTCCCGGCGTTCAACGGCTTGCTGGTCGGTGCCCAGCCCTTCGACCTCAACATCACCCTCGGCCAGGTTCTGGACACCGTCAACCTCGGCGACAAGAGCCTGACCACGATCCTGTCCGGAATCGGGATCGGCGACCTGCCGATCGGGTCGATGGTGACCAGCCTGCTCGACGGGGTGGGTCTGGGTGACCAGACCCCGCTGGACCTGATCAACGCGATCGGTATCGGGCCGCAGTCCGCCGCGCAGCTCGCCACCGGACTGCTCGACGCGATGGGCCTGGGGCAGAAGAACCTGATCGACATCCTGGGCAACATCGGCCTCAGCGACGAGTCGGTGGCCGACCTGGGCACCAAACTGCTCGACGCGATCGGCATCGGCAACCCGACGCTGGGTGACCTGCTGGGCAACGTCGGCCTGGCCGATCAGTCGGTCTCGGGCGCACTGCTGGCGGTGCTCGACGCGGCCGGCATCGGCAACCCGACGGTCACCGGCCTGCTCGACCAGCTCGGCTTCGCCGACCAGCCCGTCTCCGGCCTGGCCACCAGCCTGCTTGACGGGCTCGGCCTGGGGCAGCGGACCCCGGTGGACCTGCTCGACTCGCTGGGCCTGGCCGACCTGACCGTCGGCGACATCCTGCCCAAGGTGCTCGACGCGCTGGACCTGGGTCAGCGGACCCCGCTGGACCTGATCGACGCGATGGGCCTGGGCGACGTCAGCGTGGGGTCGCTGGCCGTCGACTTCCTCGGCGGCGCCGGCCTGGGCGACGCCACCGTCGGCGATCTGGTGAACGCCGCCGGCCTGAGCGGTCTGACCATGCAGAACATCGTCGACGCGATGCACCTGGGCAACGTCTCGCTGGGCACCGTCTTCACCAACCTCGGCTTCGGCGGCCTGACCCTGAACAACCTGATCTGGGCCACCGGCGGCGAGACCGTGGCCGACAAGATCGGCGGCCAGGGCATGATCGGCGGGCTCAACGCCACCACGATCAACAGCATCCTGGCGGACCAGGGCATGAGCGACCAGACCATCGCCCAGCTGCTCGGGCCGATGGCCGACCAGAAGCTCAGCGAGCTGCTGGAAGCCAACCTCTCGATGACCCTGAGCTCGGTGCTCACCGGTATGGGCATGAACACCCAGACGCTGGACGAGCTGGTCGCCAGCTTCGGCCTGGACCACACCAGCCTGGGTCAGCTGCTCACCGACCTGGGGCTGAACGACACCACCCTCGACGAGATGCTCGGCAACCTGCTGGGCACCGGCACCCTGGGTCAGCTGCTCGACGACGCGGGCATCGGCAACCAGCACCTGGGTGACCTGCTCGACGGCATCTTCAGCGGCCAGACCCTGGGCTCGCTGCTCGGCAGCACCGACCTGGGCAACACCCACCTCGACGCGCTGCTGCACAGCCTGCTGGGCGACATGACGCTGGGCTCGGTGCTGGGCGGCCTGGGATTCGCCACCACCGACCTCGACGAGCTGGTCGGCGGCTTCTTGGGCGGACAGACCATCGCCGATCTGCTCAGCGGCTTCGATTTGGCCACCACCGAACTGAACGAGCTGCTCGGCGACCTGTTCGGCGACGGGACATTGAACTCGATGCTCACCAACATGGGCCTGGGCAGCGACACCCTCAACGACCTGCTCGACCAGTTCGGGCTGTCGGACATGGTGCTGATCAACACCCATCTCGGCGATTTCGGCGGATTCTTCGCCTCGCTGTTCGGCGGCGTGTAACCGCCCCCATCCACCGAATCGACTCGGAGAACCTGATGCTGCAGACCCTTCGTCCCTACCTCACACCCGGGATCGCCGTCGTCGGCGCCGGTTTGATCGCCGTCGTTCCGTCGGTGGCACCGCTGCCGGTCACTCCGACGTCCTTTGCTGCGCAGCAGCACTCGGTGACCCTGACCGCCGACCCGGCGAACGACGTCACCGGCCTGCTGACCAGCTGGGGACTGCTGCCGACGATCACCGTCAACGCGGTACCGCTGCCCGCACAGATCAACATTGAGCTGGGTTCGACGCTGCACAACCTGCTGGCGATGATCGGCCCGTTCATCACGCTGAACAACGCGTGGAACGACATCATGGATCAGCTCGCCACCGACCCGGCCAACGCGTTCATGATCCTGCTCAACGCTCCGGGCACGCTGATCAACGCCTTCCTCTTCGGCACGGCCGGCATCGACGTGGCGGGAATGAACATCCCGCTGTTCAACGGGCTGTTCGTCGCACCGCACACCGCGACCATCGACATGCAACTGGGCCAGCTGGTGGACCTGGCCGGTGTCGGAAACACGACTCTGGCCGACGTGCTGGGCCAGTTCGGCATCGGAGACCAGTCGGTGGAGAGTCTGCTGACCGGTCTGCTCGACAGCCTGGGCTTCGGCCACCTGAGCGTCACCGCGCTGCTGTCCGAATTCGGGATCGGCGACCAGCCGATCGCGGACTTGGCGGCCAACCTGCTCGACGTGATGGGCATCGGAAACCCGACGATCTCCGGCCTGGCCGACCAGGTGGGTCTGGGTGACAAGTCGATCGCCGAGGTGCTGACCGGCCTGCTCGGCCAGGCCGGCATCGGCAACCCGACCCTGGCCGGCCTGCTCGACCAGTTCGGCCTCGGCGACCAGTCGGTGGGCGAGCTCGCGACCGGACTGCTGCACGCCGCCGGGATGACCGACACCAGCATCACCGGCCTGCTCGGCCAACTCGGTGTCGGCGACCTGACCCTGGGCGACGCGCTCAAGGACCTCGTGCACACCACGGTGGGCGGCGACGCGACCATCACCGACCTGCTCAGTCAGTTCGGCGGTGCGGACATGACGCTCGGCAGCATCATCAACCCGGCGCTGGACGCCTCCGGTTTCGGCGACCAGAGCCTTGCCGAGCTGATCGACAGCCTGCTGGGCGGCATGTTCGGTGGCGGCGGCGCCGGCAGCATGACCGTCGGCGACCTGGTGATCGAGATCCTGCAGGGCGCCGGTTATGACATGTCGCTCTCCGAGCTGCTGCAGAGCGCCGAGATGTCGAACATGACGCTGGGTGACCTGCTCGAAGGCACCGAGATCGGCGACCAGAAATTCACCGACCTGCTGACCCAGGCCGGGATGGGCGACAAGACGTTGCTCGAACTCGCCGACGGCGCGATCCCCGTCCCGGACATCACCTGCCCCCTGCTGCCGGGGTTGTACAACGTGTCCTGCTACCAAACCCTCAACAGTCTGATGGGGCCCAACAGTCTGCTGGAAACGCTGCAGCGGCTCTACAGTGCCGGTGCCCCGAACCTGGGCGTGGCACCCGGTACTCCGCTGTCCGACATCACCATCGGCCAGCTGCTGGGGGCGACCGGTGTGGGCGGTGAGAAGCTCAGCGAGCTCCTCACCGGCCTGAATCTGAGCACGCCTTTCGACACCGTCATGCACAACCTGGGGCTGGACAGTGTCACCCTCAGCGGCCTGCTCAACAACGGCTTCTCGTGGCTGATGAACACCTCGGTGGTGTCGATGCTGAGCTCCTGGGGCCTGAACAACCTGGACATCGACACGGTGATCGACCGGCTGGGCCTGGACGTCACGATCAACGGGCTGCTGGGCAACCTCGGCCTGAACAACGTCGACATCGGTGGCCTCATCGACCACGTGCTGGGTGGTATGACACTGGGCTCGATCGCAAACGACTTGGGGCTCAATAACATTCACCTGGACGGCTTCTTGGAGAGCCTGCTGGGCGGCGCCAAGGTCGGGGACCTGCTCGATGACCTGAACCTCAACAGCGTCCACCTGGACGAGATCCTGCAGCGCCTGCTCGGCGGCGTCACCGTGAACGACATCGCCAACTCGCTGGGACTGGGCAGCGTCACCGTCGACTCGCTGGTGGCCAGCCTGGGCCTGGCCGGCCTGACGGTCAACGACGTGATCGACGACTTGGGCCTCGGCGGCCTGGACCTCGACAGCCTGCTTTCCAACATGGGCATCTCCGGCACCGATCTGATCTCCGTCAGCATCGGGCAGCTCGGCGGACTGTTCGGCTTCTGAGTTCAATCCTTCGGCTTACCAACACTTCACGAAACAAGGGCGGAAAACAGCAATGGGCGGCAGGCACGACGGTGTAGAACGGCGGACGGCGAACCCCACCGGGGCGCGTCGGCGCAAACGCATCGCCGGAGCCGGAAGCGCGGTGGGAGCGTTCCTGGCCTTCGGGATGAGCCCGCTGGCCGCCGCGCCGCCGGCCCACGCCGACGAGCTGGACTGGGTCTCCGACCTGCTCGGCCAGAACCTGACCGACGCCTTCACCACCCTGGGCGACACGGCGTCGTGGCAGACGATCTTCGACGCCGACTCCTGGTCGCCGCTGTTCGCCCAGCTCGACAGCGGCTGGGACGCCGCGCTGGTCCCGATGTCCGCGGCGGCCAGTGACCCGTTCTCCGACCTGTTCAACACCCTGTTCTACGAGCCGATGCACACCAGCATCGAGAACTGGATCAACAGCCCGCTGGGCCTGCAGGTCAACGGTGCGATCAACAGCATGTTCGGGGTCTACCTGATCGGCGACGGCGCCGACGGTACGGCGGACAACCCGAACGGCGGCGACGCCGGCCTGCTGTTGGGGGACGGGGGCGACGGCTTCGGCTACGGCGGCAACGGCGGCAACGCCGGCTGGTTGTTCGGCAACGGTGGCAATGCCGGCAGCGCCGGTGACACCGGAGCCGGCGATTCCGGGGCCGGCGGTCCTGGGATGGTCACGTTCGCTGCCTTGGCCGGCGACCCGGCTCCGATCAACGGCGCGCCCGGAGTGGGTGGCAACGGCGGCGGCCTTTTCGGCAATGGCGGCAACGGAACCGACGGTACGGCCGGGCAGTTCGGCGGCGCCGGTGGCGCTGGCGGCGCGGGTGGCGCCGGCGGGTTCTTCTTCGGTAACGGCGGTAGCGGCGGCAACGGTGGTGCCGGCGGCGACGGTACCGCTGCCCACCTCGACGGCGGGGCCGGCGGGGCAGGCGGCGCCGCCGTCGAGGTGGGCAGCGGT
>NZ_LDPO01000067.1 GCF_001021505.1 Mycolicibacter heraklionensis | reverse complement strand
TGTTGGATGCGCATATTCCGCAGTTGGTGGCGTCGGAGTCGGCGTTTGGTGCCAAGGCGGCGTTGATGCGGTCGACGATGGCGCAGGCGGAGCAGGCGGCGTTGTCGGCGCAGGCGTTTCATGTGGGTGAGGCGGCTGCGGCGTTTCAGGGGTCGCATGCGCGGTTTGTGGCGATGGCGGCGCGGGTGAATGCGTTGCTGGATATGGCGCAGGTGAATCTGGCGGATGCCGGTTCGACGTATGTGGCGGCTGATGCGGCTGCGGCTTCTGGTTACACCGGGGTCTAGCTGGCGGGCCAGGGAAAAGGAGCAGACTGATGTCGCAGATTATGTACAACTACCCGGCGATGTTGGCCCATGCGGCTGAGATGAATGGGTATGCGGGCACGTTGCAGGCGGTGGGTGCTGATATTGCCAGTGAGCAGGCGGCGTTGTCGGCGGCGTGGCAGGGCGATACGGGGATGACGTATCAGGCGTGGCAGGCGCAGTGGAATCAGGCGATGGAGGAGTTGGTCCGCG
>NZ_LDPO01000066.1 GCF_001021505.1 Mycolicibacter heraklionensis | reverse complement strand
CGACGGGCCTCAAAAATCAAACGACTCATCGCGACTCTCCAACACTAGAAACCCCACCCAACTCAGCGGTGGCACGACGACCCGGACGCGCATCCGGCGCCAACCCGTCATGCGCCAACAACGCATCAGAACGCGACAACGCAGGACCAACAGCAAACTGCGACAACACCGACCACGGAATCGGCAATGCGGGCTCGCTCAGACCGAGTGCGGAGATGGTGTCTCCATCACCGCCATTGGTGCCGGCCTCGGTGTTGATGCCATAGCGCACACCGGTGTCCGAAATCCAAAACAGTGGGCCCGCACTGGTATTGGCCGCCGGATCACTGTTGACACTCTGAGCGAAGTAGCCCGATCCCGGCGTCAAGGCGACCCGGGCGGCGGTCCCGCCCACACCAGCACCCACCAGGTCCAAGGTCCGCACACCCTCACGCAACGGCAACGTCGAACCCGACAACAACGTCAACGAACTCGTACTCGCCCCCGCAGGCTTACTCCAATGCGCGCACGTCACCGGCGCCGACACCGCATCCACCA
>NZ_LDPO01000065.1 GCF_001021505.1 Mycolicibacter heraklionensis | reverse complement strand
GCTCGCCGGTCGCGGTCACCCCGATCGGAACCCGCAGTTCCTCGTCGCGGTTGCGGGGCGCCCACAGGGCGGGAACGTCGAGGCGCGAGGCGTCGGGGATACCCAGCAGGGTGGTGAAGGTGGCGCCCCGGGTGCCCGCCGACCGCAACCCGGCATGCGTCGGGTTGGAGTCCCACCGCGACAACCGCCGCGCCAGGTGCGCGGCCTCGTCGGCGCCCAGCTGGTCGGCCTCGTCGACATACCGCTGCCAGCCACCGGTCTGCCAGCGGTCGAGGGACGACCCACCTGAGCTGATCCGCAGGATCGGCCGCTCGGGGTCGGGATACTGCTCCCGACTCGGCGCTGCGGCGCCGCGCTGCACGATAGTCACCCCGGCACGCGCCGCCCCCAGCGACGAGGCCGCCAGGTCGAAGTCCGGGTCATCAATGATCACCAACAGATGCCGTGTCGTCTCGGCCGGGCCACCGGTGAACGGCGGACGGGCCGCCAGCACCGGCGTCAGCAGCGCGGACAGCTCCTCCGCGCTGCTCGCCAGGTAGCGCGCCGGGCCGA
>NZ_LDPO01000064.1 GCF_001021505.1 Mycolicibacter heraklionensis | reverse complement strand
GGTCCCGGCGGCCAGGGCGGCGCCGGCCGCGCCGGCACCCGCGGCCCCGGCTCCCGCCCCGGCAGCTCCCGCTCCCGCTCCCGCGCCGGCGGCCCCGGCACCGATACCAGTGCCGGTGCCGATCCATGTGCCGGCGCCGGTCGAAGTGCCAGCCCCGGCCGCACCGGTCCCCGCGGCTCCGGCACCCGCACCGCCAATCCAGCAACCCCAGCTGCCGCCGATCTTGCGGCCGCCTGCCCAGAATCCGTCCAACAACGGTGGTAACCCCTCGTGGCTGCCGGGCAACAACGGGGGCGGTAACAACGGCGGGAACCCGTCCTGGCTGCCGGGTAACAACAACGGCGGCGGGAACAAGGGCGGCAACCCGTCCTGGCTGCCCGACAACGATGGCGGCGGCAAGAAGGGTGGCAACCCGTCACCATGGCTGCCCGGCGTCGGCGGCAACAACGGCGGCGGGAACCCGTGGTTCCCGGGCCTCGGCGGAGGCGGCGGGCGTGGCGGCAGTTCCTGGTTCCCGGGCCTCGGCGGCGGTGGTGGCGGCGGCCTTGATGGCGGC
>NZ_LDPO01000063.1 GCF_001021505.1 Mycolicibacter heraklionensis | reverse complement strand
CATGGCAACACGTTTTATGACTGATCCGGACGCGATGCGTTCGATGGCGGGCCGTTTTGATGTGCATGCGCAGACGGTGGAGGACGAGGCGCGTCGGATGTGGGCGTCGTCGACGAACATCTCCGGTGCGGGTTGGGGTGGTCTGGCGGAGCGGACGTCGATGGACACCATGGGTCAGATGCAGACCGCGTTTCGCAACATCGTGAACATGCTGCACGGGGTGCGGGATGGGTTGATTCGCGACGCGAACCACTACGAGCAGCAGGAAGCTGCTTCTCAGCAGATCCTGTCGAGCTAGAAGGAGAACCGCAGATGTCGATTAACTACCAGTTCGGTGATGTGGATGCCCACGGTGCGTTGATTCGTGCGCAGGCGGCGTCGTTGGAGGCTGAGCACCAGGCGATCGTGCACGATGTGCTGGCTGCCGGTGACTTTTGGGGTGGTGCGGGTTCGGTGGCGTGCCAGGAGTTTGTGGCGCAGTTGGGCCGCAACTTCGCGGTGATCTACGAGCAGGCCAACTCTCACGGTCAGAAGGTGCAGTCGGCCGGCAACAACATGGCCAACACCGACGCCTCGGTGGGCTCCAGCTGGGCCTGA
>NZ_LDPO01000062.1 GCF_001021505.1 Mycolicibacter heraklionensis | reverse complement strand
GATGCCGTCGCCACCATCGCCACCGTTACCACCGTCGGCACCGGCACCACCGGCACCACCCTTACCACCGGAACCGATCAGCCACGAACCCTTACCACCGGCACCACCATTACCACCAGCACCACCATTAGCACCGGCAAGACCATTCAGCCCCGCACCAACAGCCGCCCCAGCAGCACCCACCGCACCATCGCCACCAAGACCACCATTACCGCCCGAACCGAACGCCAAACCAATGCCATCACCACCGGCACCACCAACACCACCGGCACCACCAGCGATACCAGCACCCGCAGCACCACCATCACCACCGATACCCATCCACCAGCCACCGTTACCACCGGCGCCACCGTCACCACCATCAACACCGGCACCACCGGCGCCACCATCGCCGAACATGCCCGCCGAACCACCAACACCACCAGTGCCATCAGCGGCCGTACCACCAGCACCACCATCACCGAACCACAAACCACCAGCACCACCAGCAGCCTGCGCCAGCGTCCCACCATCAATACCGTCAGCACCATTACCGATCAGAATCTGACCGAAACCAAACAAGTTGACGAAATCCGCAACCGACGAACCGAACGAACTGTTCAGGAAGTCCTGACCCAAGTCATGCCACGGGTCATAGAACAACGACCCAAACCAATCATCAGCAGCAGCCGAACCCGGCACCCCCGCCAACGACGCATCAAACGACAAACCCACATTGCTCAGCAACGGCTCCCACGAAGCCTGATCAAACAACGTCTCCCACGACGACGCCTGACTCAAATCACTAAGAGCCCCAGCCAAATCCGCGCCAACCAGATCAACAACCCAATCCAGCTCATCAGCATGCGCAACAGGCGCCGAAGCCAACGGCGACAACCCAAACGCCAAAAACGC
>NZ_LDPO01000061.1 GCF_001021505.1 Mycolicibacter heraklionensis | reverse complement strand
ATGATCACCAACAGATGCCGTGTCGTCTCGGCCGGGCCACCGGTGAACGGCGGACGGGCCGCCAGCACCGGCGTCAGCAGCGCGGACAGCTCCTCCGCGCTGCTCGCCAGGTAGCGCGCCGGGCCGACGCCATCGACCTGGCCGGGAATGTCGACGTGCGGCAACCACTTGCACCATGACCAGGCCGGGCTCTCCAACTCCGGCGAAGCCAGCGCCACCCCGAGCACGGTCGGGTCATGCCACGTAACGGCTTGGGTGACCCAGGCCCGCAGCGCACCGCGTACATCATCGGCGGCACCATCGCCCTCTCCGAGCACGGTAACCCGGGAAACCTTCGTCAGGTCCAGGCCCACCGGCACGTCGCGCACCGTGCGCTGGGTGTCGAGCAGGCTGCGTAATGCACTGTGCGACACCGGCTCCAAGTCGATCTCATCAGCGGTATCAGCCACCCGCACCGGACTGGCCAACGGCACCGAATGCCGACCGGTGCGCAGCACCAGGAAGTCGTCGTCGTGCGGGTCGCGCTCCCACTGACGGCGCGAGCCCGGGACCGCAGCCAGATCCACCGGATCCGGATGCGACCACTCCGCCGCCGCCCGCTGCTTGGCGGCCGAACCCCGGATGTTGTCGCGCACCACCGACAAATACCGCAGATAGTCGGCCCGTTCCGCGTCGACCTCGACCGTGCGGGCCTTCTTATCCCCACCCCGATAAATCCCGGCCGCCGCCACCAACAACGCAAACGGGAAGAACAGCATCACCGGAGACACCAACCGCATCCCGGTGGCGACCATGGCAATCACCATGCCCACGATCAGGATGACGATCACCACCGGCAACGCCCGCTGCAAAAACGACGCCGGAACCAACCGCGGCAACTCCGGCGGCGGCTCAACCGTGATCGTGCCCCGATCCACAGGCGGCACCGGAAGCCGACGACGGGCCTCAAAAATCAAACGACTCATCGCGACTCTCCAACACTAGAAACCCCACCCAACTCAGCGGTGGCACGACGACCCGGACGCGCATCCGGCGCCAACCCGTCATGCGCCAACAACGCATC
>NZ_LDPO01000060.1 GCF_001021505.1 Mycolicibacter heraklionensis | reverse complement strand
CCAAGTCGCCGCCGAACTCAACGGCCGACCCCGCAAACGACTCGGCTGGCGAACCCCCGCCGAAGAACTCGACCGACTACTGTCAGACCCGTCCACATTTGTTGCAGCGACCGCCTGAATCCAGGCGCCGTTTTCTCGACGAAAACGCACACTCGATGGCCTGTGGATTGACGTCGACACCGGCGCGCCCCTGGATGCAACCCTGCGGTGGTGCAAGTCCCACGATGGCCGTTTCGGGCGACAGAAGCCTTGAACGCTCACCTCGTGACCCCTGACCTGCTGCGTCGCGACTATGTCACCATCTATCCCGGTGTCTGGGTGCCACGCGAGGCGGGCCTGACTCCCGTCCACCGGGCCCACGCCGCCTGGCTGTGGTCACGCCGCCACGGGGTGCTCGCCGGCCTGTCCGCGTCGGCGGTGCTCGGCGCGAAGTGGATCGACGCGGACACGCCCGCCGAGCTCATCCACGCCAACCGGCGGGCGCCACCGCTGCTCACCGTGCACAGCGACACTCTGCTGCCCGGCGAGACTCGGAAGGTACGCGGGCTGCCGACGACGACGGCTGCGCGCACAGCGTTCGACCTGGGTAGACACCTCGGTCTCTCCGAAGGGGTGCAGCGCATCGACGCCTTGATGAATGCCACCGATCTCAAGGCGGTGGAGGTCATGGCGGTGGCTGACGCCCACCGGGGCGCCCGCGGCCTGCGACAGCTCGACCAGACGTTGCAGCTCGTCGACGGCGGAGCCGACTCCCCATACGAATCGCTCACCCGATTACTCCTCGTGCACGCCGGCTTCCCGCGACCGCAGACCCAGATCCCGGTGTACGGGGACTACGGGCAACTCGTCGCCGTGATCGACCTGGGGTGGAAAGAGCACCTGGTCGGCGTCGACTTCGAAGGCGCGCACCATTGGACCGATCCCAAGCAGCGAGAACGTGACGCCGAGCGTTACAACGCCCTCCTCGAGCTGGGCTGGATCGACATCAAGCTGACCAGTCGCACGCTGCACGTGGCTCCGGACCGGTTCCTAGACCGAGTCGGGGCGGCCCTGATCGGCCGTGGCTGCCAGAAAACCTGGTGACGGGCTCGCCGAGTGTGCGTTTTGGTCGGCCGACGACCCCTGGATTCAGGCGGTCGCTGCAACAAATGTGGACGGGTCTGACAGTAGTCGGTCGAGTTCTTCGGCGGGGGTTCGCCAGCCGAGTCGTTTGCGGGGTCGGCCGTTGAGTTCGGCGGCGACTTGGTC
>NZ_LDPO01000006.1:123061-216127 GCF_001021505.1 Mycolicibacter heraklionensis | reverse complement strand
CGGCGGCCCCGGCGCCTCCAGCGCCGCCGACCCCACCGGTGCCGAAGATCCCCGCGGCCCCGCCGTTGCCTCCGGCAACCCCCGCGGTGGTGCTGTCAAAGCCGGTGCCGCCGTCACCGAACAGCCACCCGCCGGCGCCGCCGTCGGGATGCTCGACGGTGCCGGCAGCGCCATCGCCGATCGCGTAGGAGCCCAGCAGCTGGTTGATCACGGCGCTGACCTGCTGGCCGGCGTCACTGTCGAGCCACTGGTCGATACCGGTGTGAATCGGGGTGTAGATCAACTCTTGGAACAATGCGGTCAAGTCGGCGTCCCACGCCGTGGTGGACGAGAAAGCCTGCCAGTCAAGGGTGTTCGTCGCCGGCTCGATAAGCGGCGAGAACACCTCACCGATCACCTCGTCGACGAGGTCGGCCTGCGCTGCAGGCGGAGCGGCCAGCGGGAGCAACCCCAAGGTGAACAACGCGCCGGCGGCCGTTGCGGCACCGATCCGGGTACGGACACCCGGCTCGGGCTTCGAGCGGGCGTGATCACGGGTGGTCATTGCGTCCTCGCTCAGTGCTCGAGCTGACGTGCGACCGCCAGCGCACCAACACCGTAAGTGCAACATAATGTCGCACTTCGTGAGGGGGACGATGCCACGCGTCACCTACGCTGTCAACCATGGCGGCTGGATCTTCCGTAGCAGGTGGCAGGGCTCGCACGCGATCGGACGTCGTCGAAAATCGGCTGCGGATTATCGAGGCGGCAACGGATTTGCTCGCCGGAAACCCGAATGCGTCGGTGCAGGAGATCGCGGATGCCGCCGAACTCAACCGAGCCACCGTGTACCGGCATTTCCCCAACCGGGAAGAGCTGGTCGCAGCGATCCACGACGCAGCGGTCGCCGCGATGCGTGCGCTTTACCTCTCGTTGCCCACCGACGGCCCGGTGTTACCGAGCCTGATCGAGTTGGTGGGACCCGCCATTGAAGCCGGCCACCGCTACCGGGTTTTGATCCTGACCCCGATCGCCGACTCCCGACGATTGATTCCCGAGGCCCAGGCCGTCGGGCTGCTCGCAGCGGCCGTCCACCGAGCACAGCTCGCCGGCGAAATCGACCAGCGGATTAATCCCGTCGTCGCGGCGACCAACTTCGGTGGCCAGGTTCTTGGCGCTGCCCTGCTGATCGCCCGCGGAATCGTCGCGCCAGACGAAGCGATCGCACAAACCCGGCTGGCCCTGCAGAAGTCGTTGACGGCCTAATCCGCCTGCGGCGACTCTTCTTCCGGGTCCTGGGGGCCCTCGGCCAACAACCGGACAAAACCCTCTTCGTCCAGGATCGGGACTCCGAGTTCGACGGCCTTGTCGTACTTCGATCCCGGCGCATCGCCGGCCACGACGTAGGCGGTCTTCTTCGACACCGAACCGGCCGCGCGGCCACCGCGGGCGATGATCGCCTCTTTGGCCTGGTCGCGGGAGAAGCCGGTCAGCGAGCCCGTCACCACGATGCTCAGCCCCTCCAGCGTGCGTTCGATACTCGCGTCGCGTTCGTCGGCCATCCGTACCCCGGCGGCCCGCCACTTGTCGACGATCGCGCGGTGCCAGTCGACGTCGAACCATTCGGTGACCGCGGCGGCGATGGTGGGGCCGACGCCCTCGACGGCGGCCAACTGCTCGGTGGACGCCGCGGTGATGGTGTCGAGGCTGCCGAATTCCGTGGCCAGTGCCCGGGCTGCCGTCGGTCCGACGTGCCGGATCGACAACGCCACCAACACCCGCCACAGCGGTTGGTGTTTGGCCTTGTCGAGGTTGGCCAGCAGTTGCCGGCCGTTCTTGGACAGCGCACCGCTTTTGGTGGTGAACAACTCGGTGCGCAGCAGGTCGTCTTCGGTGAGGGTGAACAGATCGCCCTCGTCGGTGATGACGCCGGCGTTCAGCAGTGCGATCGCCGCTTCGTAACCCAGTGCCTCGATATCGAAGGCACCGCGTCCGGCGACGTGGAATACCCGTTCGCGCAGCTGCGCCGGGCAGGACCGGGCGTTGGGGCAGCGGATGTCGACGTCGGCCTCCTTGGCCGGGGCCAGCAGCGTTCCGCATTCCGGGCAGTGGGTCGGCATGACGAACTCGCGCTCGCTGCCGTCGCGCAGGTCGACCACGGGTCCGAGCACCTCGGGGATCACGTCGCCGGCCTTGCGGATCACCACCGTGTCGCCGATCAGCACGCCTTTGCGCTTGACCTCCGAGGCGTTGTGCAAGGTGGCCAGTCCCACCGTCGAGCCGGCGACCTTGACCGGGGTCATATAGGCGAACGGAGTGACCCGGCCGGTGCGGCCGACGTTGACCCGGATGTCGAGCAGGGTGGTCTGCGCCTCCTCCGGCGGGTACTTGTAGGCCACCGCCCAGCGCGGTACCCGGGAGGTGGCGCCGAGCCGGCGCTGCAGGGCCCGATCGTCGACTTTGACGACGACACCGTCGATTTCGTGTTCGACGGTGTGCCGGTGCTCACCCCAGTAGCTGATCCGTTCGGCCACCGCGGCCATCCCCTCGACGCGGGCCGTGTGGGTGGAGACCGGCAGCCCCCAGGCCTTCATCGCGGTGTAGGCCTCATGAAGACTGTCGGGGCTGAATCCCTCGGTGTAGCCGAGGCCGTGGCAGACCATCCGCAGGTTGCGTCGGGCGGTGACCGCCGGGTTCTTCTGCCGCAGTGAGCCCGCCGCGCTGTTGCGCGGGTTGGCGAACGGCGCCTTGCCCTCGGCGACCAGTCCGGCGTTGAGGTTTTCGAAGTCCTCCAGCCGGAAGTACACCTCACCCCGTACCTCCAACACGGCCGGGACGGGGAATTCGGTGTCGGGGTTGAGGAATTCGGGGACATCGACGATGGTGCGCGCGTTGAGGGTCACGTCCTCACCGATCCGGCCGTCGCCGCGGGTGGCCCCGCTGCTCAGCCGGCCGTTGCGATACACCAGCCCGAGCGCCACCCCGTCGACCTTGAGTTCGCACAGGTAGGCGGTGTCGCCGCCGATCTCACCGATGACCCTGCCCGCCCAGGCCGTCAGCTCCTCGGGTGAGAACACGTCTTCCAGCGACAGCATCCGCTCCAGGTGCTCGGCGGGGGTGAACTCGGTGGTGAATCCGGCACCGCCGACGAGTTGGGTGGGTGAGTCGGGGGTGCGCAGCTCCGGGTGCGCGTCCTCCAGCGCGAGCAGCCGGTTGAACAGCTCGTCGAAGTCGGCGTCGGCGATGATCGGCGCGTCTTTGACGTAGTAACGGAACTGGTGTTCACGCACCTCTTCGGCCAGTTCATACCACTGCCGCCGGAGGTCGGGGGTGACGCTGTCGGCCTCTGGGCTCACCCCCGAAGGTTATCTGCTGGCTACGCTGGCGGCATGCCGCACCCGATCATGTACCGCGATGACGATCCTGGTCTGGCGGAGCTGCGGCGCATCGCGCTGGGGTTTCCCGAAGCGTTCGAGAAGATCTCCCACGGCCGCCCGGTGTTCTGCGCTCCGAAGATGTTCGCGGTCTACGGCGGCAACTCCAAGGCCACCGGCGCGATGGTGCCCTACCCCCATGCGCTGCTGGTCAAAGTCGACGAGTCCGAGCGGCGGGCGCTGGAGCAAGACCCGCGGTTCTTCTCTCCGATGTATCTGGGGCCGTCCGGTTGGCTGGGACTGGATTTCCTTGCGTCCTCAGTGGATTGGGACGAGGTGGGCGAGCTGGTGGACGCGTCGTTTCGGCTGACCGCGCCGCAGCGGCTGATCCGGCTCCTGGACGGGGGCGCTTAGATCGCCTCGGGGTCGCTGGCCAGCGCCTCGCCCACCTTGCGCACCAGCCCTACTGCGGTGCGCGCCCACGCGGCGCTGGCGCCGGCCAACCCGCAGACCGGGCTGATGCCGACTCGCTCGGCCAGTACCGCGCGGGCGAATCCGATCCGGTCGGTGATCGCCGCGACCGCGGCGGCGAGTTCCTCCATCGACGGGCGCCGCGCCGGAGCAAGCGCGGGAACCAGCCCCATCACCACGGTGCGGCCGGCGTCGACGAACGCACCGATCTGGTCGTAGTCGGCGGACTCCAACGCGGTGCAGTCGAGCGCCAGCGCGGTGATAGAGCTGCGCTGCAACACATTCCAGGGGAGTCCCGCCGCGCAACTATGCACCAGCACCTCGCCGCCGATGGTCTCGGCGCAGCCGTCGAGCAGCGCGGTGGCCACCGCCTCGTCGATGGCGGCCACCGGGCTCAATGCAGTCACCCCGGCCAGCCGGCCGGTCACCGCCGCGGTCAGCGATGGCTCGTCGAGCTGCACCACCACCGGCGTGTCGAGGCGACGCGCCAGACCTGCCCGGTGCGTCTTCAGCCCCTCGGCCAGCGATGCGGCGAGGTCCCGCACCGCGCCGGGGTCGGTGATTGCCCGGTGCCCATTCGCCAGCTCCACCTCCGCAGCCAGGGTCAGAGGCCCAGCCGCCTGCACCTTGACCGGGTGCCCGCTGCCCCGCAGGCCGGCGACTTCCCACGCCTCCTCGAGGGCGTCGACGTCCTCGCCGAGCAGGCTCACCGCGCGCCGGGTCACCGCGCCGGGGCGCGCCGCCAGCCGGTAGCCGCGCGGGGCGGTGTCGATGGCGATGTCGACCAACAGCGCGCCGGCCCGACCGATCATGTCGGCGCCCACGCCGCGGCCCGGCAGCTCGACCAGGTGGGCCAGACTGTCGCCCAGCTCACCGACCACCACCTCGGCCGCCGCGCGGGCCGAGGTGCCCGGCCACGACCCCAGTCCGGTCCCGGTGGCGAAAGCACTCACCGGGCAACCGTATTGAAGTGACATAGCCCTGGGCACGGCGGGCTAGCCTTCGAGGGTGAAGATGTCGCGGCTGGTTCCGATCTGGGCGGTGACGGCAGCGGTGGTGGGCTGTACCCGGCTGGTCGGCGGGACGGCGCTGCCACCCGCGGCGCTGCCGGCGCCCGACGGCGCGGTGGATCTCGGCCGGGTCATGCTCGGCACGCCCCGGATGCGGGCCATCGTCGGCGCCGACGAACAGCTGACGGTGATCCCCACCATGGATTCCAGCTCCCCAACGGACATCGACGACCTCGCCGCGACCATCCCGCCGCCGTGCCGTTTCGTCTTCGTCGAGACCGCGGTGTTCGGCTCCGCGCCGACGCGTTTCCACAAAACCACCTACCAGTACCCGCCCAAGGCGGCGATGGTCTCCGAAGGCGCGGCCGTCTACCCCGACGCCGAAACAGCCCACCACGCTCTCGACGCTTTGGTGGCCACGGTGGCCGAGTGCGCCGACACCTCGGCCGGGCCGGGACTGGTCAGCGACTGGGATGCCGACGACGAGTCCCTGCGCACCCACGCCGGGGACTGTGGCCGGGCCTACCAGGTCAAGTCGGTGGTCCTGTTGGAGGTCACCTACTGCGGCTTTTCGGCGTCCGACGCCGACCTGGTGGTGACGAATATGGCTTCGGCGGTGCCCGGTTAGGCGCGATTCCCCGCGCCGAACGTGCATTCAGGGCGAAAAAACCGCCACATCGCCGCACTCAGTACACGTTCGGCGCTAAAGGCTGACCCTATGCGCCGGTGGCTGCGATCGTCGCACTGGCGATCACTTCGTCGCCTTGCGCGTCCGGGCGGTAGCAGGCCAGGGTCTGGCCGCGGGCCACGCCGCGCAACGGCGTGCGCAGTCGCACCTGCAACATGTCGCCGACCAGTTCGGCCACCGCGCCGACGGTCTCACCGTGGGCGCGCACCTGCACCTCGCACTCGACCGGGCCATGCCACGGCCGCCCGGAGGTGAATACCGGTGCCCGCCCGGTGAGCTCCACCACGTCCAACTCGGCGGCGGGCCCGACGGTGACGGTGCCGGTCGCGGCGTCGATACCGGTCACATAGCGCGGCTGGCCGTCCGGGCCTGGCCCGGCGATGCCCAGGCCCTTGCGCTGGCCGATGGTGAAACCGTGCACCCCGTCGTGTTCGGCCAGCACCGACCCGTGAGTGTCCACCACGGCCCCCGGCCGTACGCCGATGTGGCCGCCGAGGAAGGTGCGGGTGTCGCCGGTCGGGATGAAGCAGATGTCATGACTGTCGGGCTTACTCGCCACCGCCAGACCACGTTCGGCGGCCTCAGCGCGGATCTGTGGCTTGGGGGTGTCCCCGATCGGGAACGCGGCGTGCCGGAGCTGCTCGGCGGTCAGCACCGCGAGCACGTAGGACTGGTCCTTGTCGGCGTCCACCGCGCGCCGGAGTCGACCGTCGGCGAGCCGGGCGTAGTGGCCGGTGGCCACCATGTCGAAGCCCAGAGCGAGGGCTCGGGCGGCCACCGCGGAGAACTTGATCTTCTCGTTGCACCGCATGCACGGGTTGGGCGTCTCGCCGCGGGCGTAGGAGTCGACGAAGTCGTCGATCACCTCGTCCTTGAACTGCTCGGAGAAGTCCCACACGTAGAACGGGATGCCCAGCACGTCGGCGACGCGGCGGGCGTCGTCGGAGTCCTCCCGCGAGCAGCACCCCCGCGAGCCGGTGCGCAGGGTGCCCGGATTGCGCGACAGCGCCAGATGGACGCCGACCACGTCGTGCCCGGCGTCGACCATGCGGGCCGCGGCGACCGATGAATCGACCCCGCCGCTCATCGCGACGACTACCTTCACCGGGCCACCCTCATCGCGCTCACTCCCGCGGCGGCCAGCATCGCCTGGCGGGCCCGCTCCACCGCGCCGGGCAGCACCGCCAGCACGGCGTCGACGTCGCCGTCGACGCTGGTGTGTCCCAACGACAGTCGCAGCGATCCACGGGCGGCGACCGGATCGGCACCCATCGCGGTCAGGACGTGCGAGGGCTGCGGCACACCAGCGGTGCAGGCCGATCCGGTGGAGCATTCGATGCCGTTGGCGTCCAACAACATCAGCAGGGAGTCGCCTTCGCAGCCGGCGAAGGTGAAGTGCGCGTTGCCGGGCAGCCGTTGAGTGCGTGACCCGTTGACCCGGGTGTTGTCGATCCGGGCGAGCACTCCGTCGATGAGCCGGTCACGCAGGCCCGCAACACGGTCGGCGGTGGCCTCCAACGAGCCCACCGCGGCCTGAAGCGCCGCGGCCATTCCGACTGCCCCGGCGACATCGGGTGTGCCGGAACGGATGTCACGCTCCTGCCCACCACCGTGCGTGAGCGGGACACAGGCTACGTCACGACGAATCAGCAGTGCGCCGGTCCCGCACGGGCCGCCGAACTTGTGGGCGGTCAGGCTCAGCGCGGACAACCCACTGGCGCCGAAATCGACCGGCAACTGCCCGACCGCCTGGACGGCGTCGGAGTGCATCGGCACTCCGAACTCAGCCGCGATCAAAGCCAGTTCGGCGACCGGCAACACCGTTCCCACTTCATTGTTGGCCCACATCACCGACACCAGGGCGACGTCGTCGGCCCGGCCGGCATCCAATTCCTCGCGCAGCGCGTCCGGTGACACCGAGCCGTCGGCGTCGGTGGGCAGCCAGGTGATCTCGGCGCCCTCGTGTTCGGCGAGCCAGCCCACCGAGTCCAGCACCGCGTGGTGCTCGACCTCGGTGGTGATGATCCGGCGTCGCCGCGGATCGGCGTCGCGGCGGGCCCAGTAGATGCCCTTGACGGCCAGGTTGTCGCCGTCGGTGCCGCCGGCGGTGAACACCACCTCGGACGGGCGCGCACCCAGCCGTGCCGCGATGGACTCGCGGGACTCCTCCATCCGGCGGCGCGCGGCGCGGCCTGCGGCGTGCAGCGAGGAGGCGTTTCCGACGGTTCCCAGCACAGCTGCCATCGCCTCGATGGCTGGCGGGTGCATCGGGGTGGTGGCGGCGTGATCCAGATAGACCATGACCTGCCCAGGATACCGGGCACGCGCAGCCGCCCCGGCGCTGCGGCGGGCGGCTGCGCTGTTCAACAGACGATGCGGGCTCGTCGACGCCGCGGCACCCGCCAGCCCGCCGCCGCCTGGCAACGCGCAGCCAGCTCACGCCGATCCGTTCCCGGCAACTGCAAGGCCGCGACATGTACCTGCGCCACAGTGCGTCGCGCGGTGATCAAGCGACGCATCGAAGCCAGCAGGCTGTCGTCGCCGACAAACGCCGGCACGGTCGACGGCGACCCGTCCTGGTGGTGGTAGGTGAGCTGTAGCGGCTGCACCGGCCGCGCGGCGTCCACGGCGGCCTGGAACATCGCCGGATAGAACTTGCCGTGGGCCCGTCCGCACCAGGTGGTGCCCTCCGGGAAGGCCACGACGGTGCGGCCGGCCCGCAATCGGGCCGCCACCGTGTCGACCACCACCGGCAACCCCCGCAGGCTGTCCCGCTCGATGGGGATGATCCGCATCATGCGGGCCAGCGCTCCGATGCCGGGCCAGCTGATCAGGTCGGCGCGTGCCACGAACGTCCCCGGCGATACCGCACCGATCACGAACACATCCAGCCAGGACACGTGTGGGCTGACCACCAACATGCCGCGCAGGTTGCGTACCGGCCCGCCGGTCGTGGTCACCCGCACGCCGAAGCAGCGCAACACCACCCGGCAGCAGCGGCGCTGCAGCCGGACGCGGCCCGGAACCGGTACCGCCAGCAGTGGCAGCAGCGGCGCCAGCAGCACCACCAGGGCCAGCCGCAGGGCAACCACCCCCGGGAACGGGCGCTCGCGACCGCCACGAATGCACCGGGGGGTGCAGAACGCCTGAGGCGCCCAGGCGTTCACCGGCGTTTGGTTCACGCTTGGGCGGCGGTGTCGGCCGCCTCAGGGGCCCCCGCCACCACCGACGCCGCGGACACCGACCGCAGCCGGCGCAGGTAGCGGGTGTCGGCGTCGCTGCGGCGCAGCAGGGCCGGGAAGTCCCCCACCCCGAAGGCCGGGTCGTGGGCCGGCTCACCGCAGACCCGCGCGCCCAGGCGCAGGTAGCCGCGCAGCAGCGGCGGCATGGTCGGGCGAGTCGGCGGCGCGATCTCGTCGAGGCTCTTACCGTCGACCACCACGGGCCGATACGGGGTCACCCGGTGCGGGGAGGCGTGGCGGCGCCGCACGAAGTCGCGGACACCGCGGATCTGACTGCCGGGGGCGCCCTCGCCGCACACCGGCACCGAGACGCAGCCGGTGATGTAGTCGTACTGGTAGCGGTCCAGGTAGGCCAGGATCCCGGCCCACATCAACAGCACGACAGCGCCGTTGCGGTGGCCGGGCCGGACCACGGCGCGACCCATCTCGACCAGCGACGGCCGCAGCGGGTCCAGCGCGGTGACATCGAATTCGATTGCGCTGTAAAGGCCTCCGGCGGCGATGGCCCCGGTGGGCGGCAGCATCCGGTAGCAGCCGACCAGTTCACCGGAGTCGTCGTCGCGCACCAGCAGGTGGTCGCAGTATTCGTCGAAGTGGTCGGCGTCCAGGCCGGGTCGGTCGTCGGTGTCGGTCAGGCAGAAGCCCGGCTCGGTGCTGAACACCTCGAATCGCATCCGCTGCGCGGCTTCGATCATGGCGGGGTCGGTGGACAGCAGCAGCGAGTAGCGCGGGTTGTCGGTCCCGGAAGCGGGAGAATCGGTGGCGGGCTCAGGGGCGATGAGAACAGAACCAGTGCTCACACTGAGCACGGTCGCGCAGCCAGGCAGCGACGAGGCAATCACGGCATGACATGTCGATGCACGCTTGGTGACGAATTGTGCGCCGCTTAGCGCCGCTTATTGGCGCGAGATCAGGCGGCGGCGCCACCACCGTCGGCGTGCAGGGTCGATCCGGTGATGAAGCTGGACCGCGGCGAGGCGAGGAAGAGCACGGCTTCGGCGATCTCCGCCGCGTGTGCGGTGCGCCCGAGCGGCAGCGCCCGGCCCAGTTCGTCATTGACGTCACCCCATTCGGCGACGACGCCCTCGGTGGCGGTCGGTCCCGGAGCAACACTGTTGACCCGTACCCCGTGCGGGCCGAATTCGGCGGCCCAGGTGCGGGTCAGCGACTCCAACGCGGCTTTGGACGCGCTGTAACTCGACGCCCCGGGCACGCCCTTGAAGGCGACCATGCTGGTGACGTTGACGATGCTGCCGCGCCCGCGCCGCAGCATGCCCGGCGCCAGGGCGGCGACCAGGAAATAGGCGCCGCGCACGTTGGTGTCGAACGTCGAGGTGAACGACGCCACGTCCTGGTCGACCGTCAGTGCCCCGGGGAAGCTGGCGGCGTTGTTCACCACGATGTCGACGCCGTCGCCGCATTGCTCCACCAACGATTTCACCGAATCGAGGTCGGACAGATCGGCAGCCACAAATCTCACCGCGCCGCCGAGTTCGGCGACGGCCGCGGTACCACGTGCTGCCGAGCGGCCGGTGATGATCACCGCGGCGCCGTGCCGCGCCAGCAGCCGCGCGGATTCGAGTCCGATACCCGCGGTCCCGCCGGTCACCAACGCGGTCTGGCCCGCCAGTTCGTTCACTGTGCCGCCTGCCAATCGAGCAGACGGGTGGTGGCCAGGGTCGCGTCGTCGCCGGTGACCAGGCCGGTGTCGCCGACCTTGGTGCCGAAGTAGACCGCAGCCGGGTCGACGACGATCGGCAGGCTCTCACCCCGATGCGCCAGCACCAGGGCGGCCAGTTCGCCGAAGGTCAGCTTCTGCGGGCCACCGATGTTGACGATCCCGTCGACCGGCGCGGCCTGAGCGGCGCGGGCCACTTCGGCGGCCACGTCGGCACCGGCGACCGGCTGGATCAGGCCTTCGGGCACCCGGACTTCGCCGTCGACGGTCAGCGACGCGATGATGCCGTCGGCGAACTCGTGGAATTGGGTGGCGCGGACGACGGTGTAGGGCAGCCCCGAGTCGGCGATGATGCGTTCCTGGGCCACCTTCGCACGCATATAGCCACTGTCGGGCAGGCCGTCGCAGTTCACGATCGACAGCACGACATAGTGGCCGACGTCCGCGGCTTCGGCCGCGGCCACCTGGTTGTTGGTGGCCTTGGTGAAGAACTCCAGCACCGGCCCGTCGGCATAGTCCGGTGAGTTGACCACGTCGACCAGCACGTCGGCACCCGACAGGGCCTCGGCCAGGCCATCTCCGGTCAGTACGTCGACACCTGTATTGCGGGCGGCGGCCACGGTCTCGTGGCCGGCGGCACGCAGCAGCTCGACGACCTTGGTGCCGATCTGCCCGCTGGCACCCATCACAGTGATCTTCATCTTCGACACACCCTCTCGTTCAGCACGGTTTCGATATCTCGACCTTGGCACTGCGCTGCCCGTGGGGGACCCTGGAAAGTCCGTAGTCTGCTGCGGCGAATCCGGGCCGGCTCACCGGCCGGCGGCGGTGTCGCGCAGTTCCCGGCGTGAGCGGATGCCCAGCTTGGCGAAGACCTTGCGCAGGTGCCACTCGACGGTGTGAGCACTGATGAACAGCTGCGCCCCGATCTCGACATTCGTCAGGCCGGCGCCGGCCAGCTCGGCGATCTGCTGCTCCTGAGGTGTCAGCGCGTCACCGCCGGCCGCGGCCCGGCCGCTGCTCTTGTCCCCGATCGCGTGCAGTTCGCGCCGGCTGCGTTGCGCGAAGGCCTGTGCCCCGAAGCCGGTGAACATCTCGTGGGCGGTCCGCAGCTGCGTACGCGCGTCGCCGCGCCGCTTCTCCCGGCGCAGCCATTCCCCATACACCAAGTGCGCACGAGCCAGGTCCACGGCGATCCGGGTGCGCCCCAACCGCTCGACGGCCTCGACATAGTGGTCCTCGGCGGTCGGCCCGTCGCACATCAGCGCACGCGAGCGGGCCAGCACGCCCAGCCCCCAGTCCGTTCCGCTGACGGTGGTGCGTTCCTGCAGCAGCGCCAGCGCCTCGGCGGCCAGCGATTGCTCGCCGGCCCGGGCTCCGGACTCCACCAGCTCGGCCAGATTCCACCCGTAGATGCCGAGATCTTCGTAGTCCAGCGTCCGGCGCAGCGCGTCGCACGCCGACTGGTAGCGGCCCAAGCCGTTGTACAGCACCGCGGAGGCGTAGCCGATCAGCGCGGTGATACGTCCCTCGCCGCGGGCGGCCCCGCTGCGCGCCGCGGCGTCGATCAGCGCGGTCGCCTCGGCTTCCTCGCCCGTCCACGCCGCCAACGCCAACGCGTGGTAGCGCACCGGCGTCTGACCGGCAGCCGCGGACAGGGCGTCGGCATCGGCGATCAGCGCACGCGCCGCCGCGAAGTCGCCCGCCTGCACGTGCACACCGGCCCGGGTCGTCAACGCGACCGGCAGCATGGCCAGCGCACCGGTGTCGGTCGCCACCCGCACGGCGTCGTCGGCGATCCGATACCAGGACTCGTCGTCCCACAGGTCGTGCACCGCGGCTTCGTATCCGATCGGAAATGCCTGCCATGACCAGGTGCGCGGGGTGAGTGCGGCGACCGCGGCATGCAACGGCTGCAGGCCGGCCCGGCAACCGGCGCTGATGCGGGTGGTCAGCGCAAGCAACAGTAGGTCGGCCGGCCGGTTCGGGGCAGTCCGCACACCAGCTGCCAGCGCCGCCGCGGTGTGGTTGCGCACCTGCGCTCCGAACGCCCGGCCCGCATACATCGCCGCGCTGACCGCTTCCAGCAGGGTCTCTTGCGCCATCGCCGCGTCAATCGATTCCAAACGACTTGCAGCGCTGAAGAATTGGTGAACGGAATCGAGAATGGTGGCTGCGTGGCCGCTGCCGCGGCCACGAGTGAAGGCCAACTGTGCGCGCATCCGCGCCAGCCGGGCGCGCTGCCGCTCATCGAGGGGCGCCAGCTCGGCGGTGGCCAGCAGCGCCGCCGCCGCGTCCGTTTCAGCGACCGCCCGCTTGGCTTCGGCGGCATCGAGCGCACGGGATCCGCGCTGCAGCGGGTCGGGGGTCAGCTCGGTGGCACGAGCCAAAAACGCTGCCGCCGCGGCGGTTCCACCGCGCAACGCCGCCCGGTCAGCGGAGCGCTCCAGCTCCGCGGCGACAGATTCGTCCGGGCCGGCTGCCGCGTGGGCGCGATGCCAAGCCCGCCGGTCGGGGTCGTGTGCCGGGTCGGTGGCCTGCGCCAGGGCACGGTGGGCTTCCCGGCGGTCCTCCAGATGCGCGGCGCGGTAGATCGCCGAGCGCACCAGTGGATGGCGAAACCGCACCCGCGCGCCCACCTCGATCAGGCCGGCCTCCTCGGCCGCGTCCAGTGCCGGCGCGGCCAGGCCCAGCACGTCGGCCGCCCGCAGCAGCAGCGCCGCATCCCCCACCGGCTCAGCGGCACCCAGCAACAAGAGCCGTTGGGCGTCGTCGGGCAGCGCACGGACTCGGGCCAGGTAGTGGCGTTCGATCTGTCCGGCCACCGGCACCACGTCCGGGCGGTAGTAGCCGCCGGCCAGTTCGGCCGCGGACAGGCCCCTCGGCAGTTCCAGCAGCGCCAGCGGGTTGCCATGCGTCTCGGCGACGATCCGGTCGGCAACCTGGGGGTCGATCGGGCTCGGCAGCGCCGATTCCAGCACGGCGCGCGCGTCGGCCTCAGCCAGGCCGCGCAGCATCAGCTTCGGCAGCCCGGTCAGGCCGTCTGCGGGTTCACGCAGTGCGCACACCAGCGCGACGGGTTCGGCCTGCAGTCGCCGGGCCACGAACCCCAGCGTCTGAGCCGAAACCCGATCGAGCCAGTGGGCGTCGTCGATCAGGCACAGGACCGGCTGCCGGGCGGCGATCCCGGCCAGCAGCCCCAGCACCGCCAGCCCGACCAGAAATCGGTCGGGTGCCGGCCCGCTGCTCATGCCGAAGGCGATGGCCAGCGCCTCGCGCTGCGGTTCGGGCAGCCGGCCCATGCCGTCGGCCAGCGGGGCGCACAGCTGCTGCAGGCCGGCGAAAGCCAGCTCCATGTCGGACTCCACCCCGGCCGCCCGGATCACGTGGAAGTCCGGCGCGGATTCGGCCAGGTAGTCCAGCAGAGCGGTCTTGCCGATCCCGGCCTCGCCGCGCAGGATCTGCACTTGAGCGCGGCCGGCCCGGGCGGCGGCGAGGGTGTCCCGCAGCTGGCTGCACTCGGACTCTCGTCCGGTCAGCCGCCCACCAGACGCAAAGGCCCCCATTTCGAGTCCGAAATGGGGGCTTTCGCGTCTGCTCACGCAGAAAAAATTAACCCTTGCGGGCCTTGATCGCCTCGGTCAGCTGCGGGGCGACCTTGAACAGGTCCCCGACGATGCCGAAGTCGGCGATCTCGAAGATCGGCGCTTCCTCGTCCTTGTTGACCACGACGATGGTCTTGGACGTCTGCATGCCGGCCCGGTGCTGGATCGCACCGGAGATGCCCAGCGCGATGTACAGCTGCGGCGAGACCGTCTTGCCGGTCTGACCGATCTGGAACTGGCCCGGGTAGTAGCCCGAGTCCACCGCGGCACGCGAGGCGCCGACGGCCGCACCGAGCGAGTCGGCCAGCTCCTCGACCACCGAGAAGCTCTCGGCACTGCCGACACCGCGACCACCGGACACCACGATGGGGGCCTCGGTGAGCTCCGGGCGGTCACCGGCCACGGCCGGCTGACGCGAGGTGATCTTGGTGGCGTTCTCGGCGGCGGCGGGCACCTCCACGGTGACCTGCTCACCCGCACCAGCGACCGGCGCAGGCTCAACCGCACCCGCGCGGACGGTGATGACCGGAGTCTCGCCGGTGGGCTCGGCCTCGACGGTGAACGCACCACCGAAGATCGAGTGCACCACCTTGGCGCCCGCCTTGACCTCGACCACGTCGACCAGCAGACCGGAACCGATCCGGGCCGCCAGCCGGCCGGCCACCTCCTTGCCGTCGGCGTTGGCGGCAATCAGCACCGCAGCCGGGGCAGCCGACTCGGCCAGCCCGGCCAGCACGTCGACGGTCGGGGTGACCAGGTAGTTCTCCACCACGTCGGACTCGGCGACGTAGATCTTGGCGGCGCCGGCCTCCTTAAGGCCGTCTACCAGCGGGGCGGCGGTGCCGGGGGCACCGACGACGACAGCAGACGGTTCGCCGAGCTCACGCGCGGCGGTGATCAGTTCGGAGCTGACCTTCTTCAGCGCTCCGTCAGCGTGCTCAACGAGCACAAGTACTTCAGCCATGTCTATTTCTTCCGTCTTCTTCCAGGTCCGGGGATCGCTTAGATGATTTTCTGGCCGACCAGGTATTCGGCGATCTTGGTGCCGCCGTCGCCTTCGTCGGTCACCTTCTCACCGGCGGTCTTCGGCGGCTTCGGGATCGAAGCGGTCACCTTGGAACCGGCGTTGGCGACACCGACCTCGTCGGCCTCGACCCCGATCTCGGCCAGGGTGAGCACGGTGACTTCCTTCTTCTTGGCGGCCATGATGCCCTTGAAGGAGGGGAAGCGCGGCTCGTTGATCTTCTCGTTGACGCTCACCACGGCCGGCAGCGAGGCCTCCAGGGTGAACACGCCCTCGTCGGTCTCCCGCTCGCCGGTGACCTTGCCGTCCTCGACGCTGAGCTTGCGCAGGTGGGTCAGCTGCGGCAGACCCAGGTACTCGGCGATGATCGCCGGAACCGCACCGCCGACACCGTCGGTCGACTCGTTGCCGGCGATGACCAGCTCGGTGCCCTCGATGGCGCCCAGGGCGCGGGCCAGCGCCCAGCCGGTCTGGACGACGTCGGAGCCCTTCATGCCGTCGTCGAGGAGGTGCACGGCCTTGTCAGCCCCCATCGACAGCGCCTTGCGGATCGCCTCGGTGGCCCGCTCCGGGCCGGCGGTCAGCACGGTAACGGTGCCTTCGGCGCCTTCCCGCTCCCGGATCTGCAACGCCTCTTCGACGGCCCGCTCGTTGATCTCATCGAGCACGGCGTCGGCGGCCTCACGGTCCAGCGTGAAGTCACCGTCGGTGAGCTTGCGCTCCGACCAGGTGTCTGGGACCTGTTTGATCAGGACCACGATGTTCGTCATGAGTGTGGTTCGTCCTCCTCGAAGGGGTCCTGCAGCGGCGAGCCACAAGACTGGGGCAGCGATTCACGCAGCCGCACGAGAAATGTTACTCATCGGTAACTTAGTGCGGTTCGCGTGTACAGCGTAGCGGGTCGTGATAAAGCCATGTGGGGTAGCCGGTTCGTGGACCGTGCCCTTCGCGTTAGCCTGCCTGTGCGATGAAATCTACGAATGCCGCCGGAGACCCCACCGGCACGCCGCCCGGCGACAGCACGCTGACGCTGACCGGGGAGCGCACCATCCCCGGACTCGACGTCGAGAACTACTGGTTCCGGCGTCACGAGGTGGTCTACCAGCGGCTGGCGCCGCGCTGCAGCGGCCGCGAAGTCCTGGAGGCCGGCTTCGGCGAGGGCTACGGCGCCGACCTGATCGCGCGGGTCGCCCAGCGGGTGATCGGCGTCGACTACGACGACTCCGCGGTGGCCCACGTACGGGCCCGCTATCCACGCGTCGAAGCCGTCCAGGGAAACCTCGCCGAGCTGCCGCTGCCCGACGCGGCCGTAGACGTGGTGGTCAACTTCCAAGTCATCGAGCACCTCTGGGACCAGGGGCAGTTCATCGCCGAATGCGCCCGGGTGCTGCGGCCCGGCGGGTTGCTCATGGTGTCGACTCCCAACCGGATCACCTTCTCCCCCGGTCGCGACACTCCGATCAACCCCTTCCACACCCGCGAGCTCAACGCCGCCGAGCTCACCGAGCTGCTGCTCGAGGGCGGCTTCGAGATCGAGGGGGTCTACGGGGTTTTCCATGGACCGGCGCTGGCCGAGATGGACGCGCGCCACGGCGGCTCGATCATCGACGCCCAGATCGCCCGGGCGGTCGCCGACGCGCCCTGGCCGGCCGACTTGCTGGCCGATGTCGCCGGTGTCACCTGCGACGATTTCGACATCCTGGATGCTGCGGAACGCGACATCGACGACAGCCTGGACCTGGTGGCGATCGCGGTGCGCCGGTGACCGAAGAATCCAACGGCTCGGTACCGGGCCTGTTCACCCTGGTGCTGCACACCCACCTGCCCTGGCTGGCGCACCACGGCCGCTGGCCCGTCGGCGAGGAGTGGCTCTACCAATCCTGGTCGGCGGCGTACCTGCCGCTGGTGCGGGTGCTGCGGACGCTGGCCGCCGAAGGCCGGCGAAACCTACTCACGCTCGGGGTGACACCGGTGGTCGCCGCCCAGCTCGACGACCCGTACTGTCTGGACGGGATGCACCACTGGCTGGCGAACTGGCAGCTGCGCGCCGCCCAGGCCACCACCTTGGCCGACATCCGCCCGTTCGGGCTGCACGAATGCGCCGCCGCCGAGCAGGCTCTCGAGGAGTTCGCACTGCTGTGGCGCCACGGCGCCAGCCCGCTGCTGCGGGAGCTGGTGCAGGCGCAGACGGTGGAACTGCTCGGCGGTCCGCTGGCCCACCCGTTCCAGCCCCTGCTGGCGCCACGTTTGCGCCAGTTCGCGCTGCACGAGGGACTGGCCGACGCCCGGGCGCGGGTGGCCCACACCCCCACCGGAATCTGGGCGCCGGAATGCGCCTACACGCCCGGCCTGGAAACCGAGTACGCGGCCGCCGGGATTTCGCACTTCATGGTCGACGGCCCGTCGCTGCACGGCGACACCACACTGGGCCGACCGGTCGGTGACTCCGATGTGATCGCGTTCGGCCGTGACTTGTCGGTCAGCTACCGGGTGTGGTCGCCGAAGTCCGGCTATCCGGGGCATGACGCCTACCGGGATTTCCACACCCATGACCACCGCACCGGGTTGAAGCCGTCCCGGGTCACCGGCCGCAACGTCGCCCCCGAGCAGAAGGCGCCGTACGACCCGCAGCGCGCCGACGCCGCGATCGATGCCCACGTCGCCGATTTCGTCGAGGTGGTCCGGGGCCGCCTGCAGTCCGAGTCCGAGCGGATCGGCCGCCCCGCCCACGTGGTCGCCGCATTCGACACCGAGCTGTTCGGCCACTGGTGGTACGAAGGACCGACCTGGCTGGCCCGGGTCTTGCGGGCACTGCCGGCAGCGGGGGTTCGCGTCGGGACACTCGCGGATGCGATCAACTCCGGCTTCGTCGGCGAGGCGGTCGAACTGCCGCCCAGCTCGTGGGGCTCGGGCAAGGACTGGCGAGTGTGGTCCGGGGAGAAGGTCGCCGACCTGGTGCAGCTCAACTCCGAGGTGACCGAGACCGCCCTGGGCGCCGTCGACAAGGCCCTGGCGCAGACGGCCGCGCCATCGGGGCCCACCCCCCGTGACCGGGTCGCCGACCAGATCCTGCGCGAGGCGCTGCTGACCGTCTCCAGTGACTGGCCGTTCATGGTCAGCAAGGACTCCGCGGCCGACTACGCCCGCTACCGCGCGCAGCTGCACGCGCACGCCACCCGCGAGATCGCCGACGCACTGGCCGGCGGCCACCGAGACACGGCGCAGCGCTTGGCCGACGGCTGGAATAAGGCCGACGGTCTGTTCGGCGCCCTCGATGCCCGTAGGCTGCCACGGTGACCCCCATCCAGCGGAGCCCCCTCCCGCGCGAGCGTGCGCAAACCCGGTGTTTGTCTCGGCGTGTCGGCCGGGGACACGCACGCTCGCCGGAGAATGGACTCGCCGCGTGAAGATCCTGATGGTGTCGTGGGAATACCCGCCGGTGGTGATCGGCGGGCTGGGTCGACATGTCCATCACCTGTCGACCGCGCTGGCCGCCGCCGGGCACGACGTCGTCGTCCTGTGCCGGCGCCCCTATGGCACCGACCCGAGTACTCACCCGTCGTCCGACGAGATCAGCGAGGGCGTGCGGGTTATCGCCGCCGCGCAGGACCCGCACGAGTTCTCCTTCGGCGAGGACATGATGGCCTGGACGCTGGCGATGGGACATTCGATGGTCCGCGCCGGACTGTCGCTGAAGATCGACGGCGGCCAGAGCGTGTGGCGCCCCGATCTGGTGCACGCCCACGACTGGCTGGTGGCGCACCCTGCCATTGCGCTCGCCGAATTCTACGATGTGCCTTTGGTTTCCACGATCCACGCCACCGAGGCGGGGCGTCACTCGGGCTGGGTGTCCGGGGCGTTGAGCCGTCAGGTGCACGCGGTGGAGTCGTGGCTGGTCCGCGAATCCGATTCGCTGATCACCTGTTCGGCCTCGATGCGAGATGAGATCACCGACCTGTTCGGGCCCGGGCTGGCCGAAACCACCGTGATCCGCAACGGCATTGACGCCGCGCGGTGGCCGTTCGCCAGCCGGCAGCCCCGCAGCGGCCCGCCGGAGATCCTGTTCGTCGGGCGACTCGAATACGAGAAGGGCGTGCACGACATCATTGCGGCCCTGCCGCGGATCCGGCGCGCCCACCCGGGAACCACGCTGACCATCGCCGGCGACGGCACGCAGCAGGACTGGCTGGTCGAGTGCGCCCGAAAGAACCGGGTACTCAAGGCAACCCGGTTCATCGGCCGGGTCGACCACGACGAGCTGTTGGCACTGTTGCACCGGGCCGACGCCGCGGCGCTGCCCAGCCACTACGAACCGTTCGGCCTGGCGGCACTGGAGGCCGCTGCCGCCGGGACCCCGCTGGTGGTCGCCAACGTGGGCGGACTGGGCGAGGCGGTGATCAACGGCGAAACCGGGATGTCCTGCCCGCCGCGCGACGTACCAGCCCTGGCCGCGGCCGTCTGCCACGTGCTCGACGACCCGGCCGCAGCCCAGCGCCGCGCCGTCGCTGCCCGGGAGCGGCTCAGCTCCGACTTCGATTGGCACACCGTCGCCGACGAGACCGCCCAGGTGTACCTGGCGGCCAAACGTCGCTTGCGAGACCCGCAGCCACGCCGGCCGATCATCGAGCACGCACTGCCGGACCGGTAGACCCGGCGAGATGAGAAGTCGCGCCGCGATCCTGCGAACCTACGGTGGCCCCTGGTCGGTCGAGGAGTTCGAGCTCGATCCGCCGCGCGCCGGCGAGGTCTTGGTCCAAATGGCCGCGGCGGGCCTGTGCCATTCCGACGAACACATCCGCCAGGGTCACCTGGCCCCGCCGGCGCAGCTCGCCCCGACTGCGCCGACGATCGGCGGCCACGAGGGCTCCGGGGTGGTCGTGCAGGTCGGAGACGGTGTCACGGCACTGTCCCCCGGCGATCACGTGGTGACGTCGTTCGTCGCGGTCTGCGGTCAATGTCATTGGTGCTCTTCGGGTATGGAGTACATCTGTGACGCCGGAGCGGGAACCATGCTGCCCGGGATGCCCACCGACGGCACCTTCCGGCACCACGACGCGGACGGCCGGGACCTGGCTCATGTCTCCAAGATTGGCGCGTTCGCCGAACACACCGTGGTCTCGGCGGCCTCGCTGGTCAAGATCGATCCGCACCTGCCCCTGCTTCCCGCCGCCCTATTGGCCTGCGCGGTGCCGACCGGGTACGGCTCGGCGGCGTATCGCGCCGGGGTGCGCGGCGGCGACACCGTCGTGGTCATCGGGGTGGGCGGCATCGGCACAGCCGCCATCCAGGGCGCCCGCATCAACGGCGCGGTGCGGATCGTCGCGGTGGATCCCGTTGCCTTCAAGCGGGAGTCGGCGGCTACGTTCGGCGCCACGCACACCGCGGCCAGCGCCGCCGAGGCGTTCGAGATGGTCCGCGACCTGACCCGCGGGGTGATGGCCGACGCCGTGGTGGTGTCCCCCGCCGTCGTCACCGATTCCGATGTCGAGGACGCGCTGCGGCTGACCCGAAAGGCCGGGACCTGCGTGCTGACCGGGATGGCGGTGCAGGGCACCCGGACCAGCATCGACCCCCAGGACATGATGCTGATGAACAAGACGCTGTGCGGCACCGTCTTCGGCTCCTGCAACCCGCGGACCGACATCCCGCTGTTGGCCACGCTCTACGAGGCGGGCCGCCTGCACCTCGATGAGATGATCACCAGGCGCTACTCGCTCGAGGACGTCAACCAGGCGTATCAAGACCTGGCCGCCGGCGAATTGATCAGGGGCGTCATCGACTTCGGCCGGTAGCTCCGCACGCCCCTATCGGGTGATGGTGAACCCATCCAGCGTGCCGGCATCCCGCCAGGCAGTAAGGATGTCGGCGTACTCGGTGGGGCTGCCGAAGAAGAAGCTGTCCTGGCGCAGCCGTTCGTTCGCGTGGCCCTCGCGGTTGTAGTAGCCCGGGGTGCACGTCTCGCGCCGGCCGGCGATAACCCCGGAACGCGCCACCACGGCGTCGACCCAGCTCTGCTCCGCGTCCGCGGTGGCCTCCAGCGCGGTCACCCCCTGCTGCAACGCCCGGGCGATCACCCAGGCGATGTGCCGCGACTGGGTGTCGATCAGGTAGGGGAAGTTCACCGTGAACCCGGATTGCGCGATGCTCTCGATGAAGCAGTTCGGGAAGCCATGGGTGTGCAGGCCGTGGAAGGTGCGCACCCCGTCGGCCCACTTGTCGGTCAGCGTCACCCCGTCGCGCCCGATGACCTCGAAACCGGTGCGCCGGCAGTAGTCGGTGCCCACCTCGAAGCCGGTCGCGAAAACCAGGCAGTCCAGCGGGTATTCGACGCCGTCGACCACCGCGCCGGTGCGGGTGATCTGCTCGACACCGCGGCCTTTCGTGTCGACCAGCGTGACATTGTCGCGGTTGAACGCCTGCAGGTACTCGTCGTGGAAGCACGGCCGCTTGCAGTAGTAGCCGTACCACGGCTTGAGTGCCTCGGCGGTGGCCGGATCGTCCACCAGCGCGTCGATACGGCCGCGGATCTCCTCCATCTTGGCGAAGTCGGCGAGTTCGGCGGCGTTCGGGCCACCCTCATTGACGATCGGCATCTTCTTGGTCAGGCTGGTCCAGGCGTCGTCGACCAGGTCCTCGTCGGCCTGGCCGCCCGCGGTCAGGATCTGAAAGTTCTCCATCCGGCGCTGTTGCCAGCCCGGTTCCAGCTGCGCCGCCCACTGCGGGTCGGTCGGCCGGTTGCCCCGCACGTCCACCGTCGACGGCGTGCGCTGAAAGACGTACAGCTGCCTGGCCGCTTCGGCCAGTCGCGGCACGCACTGGATTGCGGTGGCACCGGTTCCGATGATCCCGACCCGCTTGTCGGCCAGCCGCTCCAGATCCACGCCGGTGTAGTCGTAGTCCCAGCGGCTGGTATGGAAGGTTCGGCCGGCGAACTCGTCGATGCCGGGGATTCCGGGCAGCTTCGGCTTCTGCAGATAGCCATTGGCCATCGACACGAATCGGGCCCGGAATGCGTCGCCGCGATTGGTCGTGATCACCCAGCGCGATACCGCGTGGTCCCAACGTATTTCGGTGACCTCGGTCTGCAGGCAGGCGTCGGAGTACAAGTCGTAGTGGCGGGCGATGCGCCGGCAGTGCGCGAAGATCTCCGGGCCCTTGGCGTATTTCTCGGTCGGCACGTAGCCGAGCTCCTCCAGCAGGGGCATGTAGACGTAGGACTCCACGTCGCAGGCGATGCCCGGATACCGATTCCAGTACCAGGTGCCCCCGACGTCGGCCGCCTTGTCGATCAACCGAATGCTTCTCACGCCGAGCTCCCGCAGCCGGGCACCGGTCAGCAGCCCCCCGAAACCGGCTCCCACGATCGCGACGTCGACCTCATCGGACAGCGGTTCCCGGCTGAAACCCGGGTCGGCCCAGGGGTCTTCGGCGAACCGGGCGAAGCGGCCCGCCACCTCGACATACTGGTCGATCCCGTCGTTTCGCAGGCGCCGCTGGCGTTCCCGGGCGTACTTGTCGCGCAGGGCATTCGGATCAAAGTCCTGCCCCCCAGCAGTCTCCGGATCCTGGACACCGGTCACTATCAGGCACCTCCGGAACGCCGCAAAGCCAGCCCAGCAACGGGCTCAGCATATAATCAATCAATTGATCATATCAACGGGCGGCGAACAGAGTGCCCCTGATCAGCCGCTTCGCGGCGGCCAGCGCCGCGTGATAGGTTGCCGGCGAACCGGTCGCCGCCAGCTCCGTCAAGCCATAGACCAGGGCGTAGGTCACCTCGACCGCCGACCGCGTTGCGGGAGCGTCACGGCTGCGGTCCTCAGCAACGATGCCGGTGATGATGTCGCGCAGTTCCTGCAGTCCGACGTTCCCGGCCTCCCCCGGGTAGACGGTGACGGCGTTCTGGGCGCGAATCGCCCACTCGAACGTGGCGAGATCGGGATGCTCGCGCATGAGGTCGCCGGACTCGTCCAGCAGGGCCTCGATCCGGTCGACGACCGTGCCGGGCCGCTCGGCGGCTCGCCGCAGCCGCGGCAGCGCGATCTCGGCCCGGGCGGCGATCGCGGCTGCCACCAGGTCAGCCTTGTTGGGAAAGTAGTTATAGAGATTGGCGCTGGTGACGCCCGCGGTGCGCGCGATCTGACGGATGGTGGTCCGCGAATAGCCCAATTCGGCCACGCATCGGATGGTGGCGGCAATGATCCGCTGGCGGGTTTCCTCGCCGACGGCGCCGACCGGGCGACCGAGCTGCGGTGTCGTCATGGCATCAATCTTCGCAGTGGTTGACCCACCGAATCGAGGACCGACATAATCCGGTAATCATGGTCGTCAGTTCGTCGCCGCGAGGGCGGCCTGCTGGAATCAACAGCAACGAGACTCGGCGGCGGATCATCGACGCGGCCATGCGGTGTGTGGCCGAGTCCGGTTGCGCCGGCGCCGGCATCCGCGAGATCGCTGCCGCCGCTGAGATCACCAGCGGCAGCCTCTACCACCACTTCCCGAGCAAGGCCGAGTTGCTACAGGCGACCGTGGCGGCGGCCCGCGAGGCCGCGCTGCCGCGGTTGCGCATCGCCGCACGACGCCACAGCGACGTCGTGGCCCAGCTCGCTGCGGTGCTCGAGGAAGCCGACCGGATGGCGCAGGAAAATCCACAGCTGGCCGCGTTCGATCGGGCGATGGGGACGGTGCCGCCGTTACGCGATGTCATCGGAGAGATCGTCAGCGATGCGCAGCGCGGCGGAGCGCTGGCGGCCGGCGTCGAGCCCGACAGTGCCGCGGACGCTGTCTACGCCCTGGCCCGAGGATTGGCCGAGCAGGCGGATCGCCTGCCACCGGCGGCTTACCGCGACGCACTGCGCGGCGCCGAAGATCTCATCCGGGGCGCGCTGTTCTAAGCGCCCGCGTTCTAAGCGCTTGCCGCGGCGGCTATTCCGATGTCGATCCATTCGGCGAGCTGACTTCGAGAGTCCACGTGCTCGCCATCGACATGGACCCAGCCGCGCATGGTCCGCCCACCCATCTCCATGGGTTGGGCGGCGGTGGTCCTCACAAACTCGTCGGCGCGTGCCGCTCCGACGCGGACCAGCAATCCGCCGGCGATGGCGGCGACGGCGACCTTGCCGGCGACCATGAAGGCCAGTCCGCCGAACATCGCCTTTTCCAGCACCGGTGGACCATCGGCGGCGAATAGCTCCCGCACACGGGCCGCCAGCTGCGCGTCGTAAGCCACTATGACCCCGGGTGCCAGTCGCGGATCGCTGCCGCGAACTGCTCGGGCGCATCGGAGGGAACGAAGTGACCGGCGCCTTTGACGATGACCGTCCGATGGTTGGTCAGCGTCTGTTCCCACTGCCGCAATTCCCTGTCACCGAAGGCGAAGTCGCCGTCACCCCAGATGATCAGCGCTGGGAGCGCGGCGATGGCGGGCAGCCCGGCTTCGACGTCGGCGAGAAAGGCACGGCTGGCGGTGATCTCACGGGGAAAGACCGCCGCCGCCTCCCGCCGCGCGGGGCTGTCGAGGGCCTTTTGGTAGTGAGCCATCTCCGCACCGGTGGGCTTGGTCAGCCGGTGCCCGACGGGGATCATCACCTTGACGAAGAGATTGAACTGCCGGATCAGCAGGCGTCCGATTCCGCCGCCCATCACATGCGACATGATCTGTACGACCGGGGCACCGACCGGCCACGCCCAGGTGTTGGACAGCACCAATCGGTCAAAGACCCCGGGGCGTTGTTGCATGGTGGCCAACCCGATCGGGCCACCCCAGTCGTGCACCACCAAGGTGACCCCGCTCAGCGCAAGGGCGTCGACGAACGCGCCGATCACCGCGGAGTGTTCAGTGGGCAGGTACCGGTAGCCCGGCGCCGCCGACGACAGCCCGAACCCCGGATAGTCCACGGCGATGCACCGGAACTCCGGCCGCAACGCCTCGATGACCTTGCGATAGTCGAACGACCAGGTCGGGTTGCCGTGCAGGAACAGCAGCACCGGCCCTGATCCCTCATCCACGTAGTGGACGCGGTTCCCGTCGATGTCGATGAACCGGCTCTCGAACGGGAACAACGTGTCGTCGACCCAGGCGGGCCGTTCCGCGACTGTCATGTCCACCTCCCTGGCTCACTTGATATAGTCAAGTGCACTTTAAATTAGCAAGTGGATGGTGATGAGTCGAGACTACGGTCAGTACTGCGGACTTGCCCGGGCCCTGGATGTGGTGGGTGACCGGTGGAACCTGTTGATCGTCCGCCAGCTCCTGATGGGTCCGGCCCGCTACCGCGAGTTGCGCGACGGGCTGTCCGGGATCGCGACGAACCTGCTGGCCGACCGGCTCCGCGATCTCGAAACCGCGGGCGTGGTCGAGCGGCGATTGTCCGACGAGGGCGGCGTGGTCACCTACGCCCTCACCGAATGGGGTGCGCAACTGCGCGAGCCCATCCATGCGCTGGTCCGCTGGTCGACACCGCTGATGATCCGCGGGCCGCAGGGCGATGAATTCCGCGCCGAGTGGTTGCTGCTGGCGCTTCCAGCCCTGTTCGCCGGTCGCATCCCCGCCGATCGATCGGTGGCGGTCGGCGTCGCCGTGGACGGCGGAATGGTGCAGCTGCAGGCCACCGAGTCCGGCGTCGACGTCAGCATGCCCGACGGGCGTGAACTCGACGCCGTGCTCAAAGCCGAGGCCCCGCTTGTTCTCGGGCTCGCGGCGGGGGTGCTGTCGCTGGACGACGTCGCCGCGCTGGTCGAGATCGACGGTGACGAATCCGCCGTGCGCACCTTTTTCGCCGCTACAGCGATGCCAGGAACCTCACCCGCTGCGCGATAACCCGTTGCGACACATCGGCATCGGGAACCAGCAGGTCGAACGCGTGCGGGCAGCCCGGGTACACGTGCAGCTCGACGGGCACCCCAGCGGCGATCAGCCGGTGGGCAAAGGCGACGTCCTCTTCGGCGAAGATGTCCAGCCCGCCGACGTCGAGGTAGGTCGGCGGCAGGCCGGTCAGGTCATCGGCGCGGGCGGGCGCGGCATAGCCGTCGGCGGCACCCTCGCCCAGCAGCGCTGCCCAGCCGGTGGCGTTGTCGTCGTAGCTCCAGGTGAGCAACGTGGCGCCCGCGGCGCCTTCCTCGCGGTTCCGGTCGTCGAGCATGGGGTAGATCAACAGCTGGGCCGCGATCGCCGGCCCGCCCCGGTCGCGCCCCAGCAAGCCAACTCCAGCTGCCAGTCCCCCGCCGGCGCTGTCGCCCATCACGGCCAGCCGGGACGCATCGACACCCAGCTCGGCGGCGTGGTCGCTAAGCCAGCGCAAGGCCGCGTAGCAGTCTTCCAGCGGAGTCGGGTGCGGGAATTCCGGTGCGACCCGGTAGTCCGCCACCAGCATCGGCACCCCGGAGGCGGCGACGTAGCCGCGCACCGCCGCGTCGTAGAGCGGACCCAGGTGCCCCCAGTCCAGGATCATTCCGCCGCCGTGCAGATACAGTGCGGCGCTGCCGGGCTGATCCGCGCCGGCTCGCCGGTACCAACGCAACCCAAGCGTGCCACCGTCGTAGGTCAGCGAGAACTCTTGCGTCTCAACGCCGGTGACGGGTGGTCGCAACGCCAGCACCTGGCGGAACATGTGGCCCGCGTTGCTCCGGCGGGTGGCAACGTCACCGACCGCCGGCGGGGGCGCGGCCTCGGCACCGTCACGCATCGCCAGCAACGCCGCCAGCACCTGCGGGTCGGGTTGGCCGGCCATCAGCGCTCCGTCCCGGTGACCGCAGTGGCCACCACCTTGGTCTCCAGATATTCCTCGAAGCCCGCCAGCCCCATCTCCCGGCCGACCCCGGACTGCTTGTAGCCCCCGAACGGTACGTCGGCCGAGTACCACATGCCGCCGTTGACGTTGACGGTCCCGGCACGCAGTCGCGAGGCCATTCGGGCGGCGCGCTCGTCACTACCGAATACGGTGGCGGACAGCCCATACGGCGAGTCGTTGGCGATCCGCAGCGCGTCGGCGTCACCGTCGTGGGCCAGCACGACCAGCACCGGTCCGAAGATCTCCTCGCGGGCCACCCGAGCATCGTTGGTCAGCCCGGCGATCACCGTCGGCTCGATGAAGAAGCCCCGGTCCAGGCCGGCTGGTCGGCCACCGCCGCAGTGGAATGTTCCGCCTTCGGCGATCGCCAAATCGAGATAGGACTGCACCCGATCGCGTTGCTTGGCCGAGATCAGCGGTCCGCACAGTGTTTTCGGGTCGTTGGGGTCACCCACCGCGATCTGCGACATCGCGGCAGCCACCGCGTCGAGTGCCTCGCGGTAGCGTTCACGCGGAACCAGCAGCCGGGTGGTCAGCGCACAGCCCTGCCCGGCGTGCATCGACACGGTCGACGCGGCGGCCGTGCAGGCGGCAGCCAGGTCGGCGTCGTCGAGGACCACGAATGCCGATTTGCCGCCGAGTTCCAGGAAGACCTTCTTGATGGTCTGTGCGCCAGCGGTCATCACAGAGCGGCCGGTTGCCGTCGAGCCGGTGAAGGAGACCACATCGACCCGGGCATCCTCGGCGAGCCGGGCGCCGATGCGGTGGTCGGACGCGGTGACGATGTTGACCACCCCGGCCGGGAAGTCCGTCTTCTCGGCGATGATCCGGCCGACTTCGGCTGCGCACCACGGGGTGTCGGGTGCCGGTTTGAGCACAACGGTGTTGCCGGCCGCCAGCGCCGGCCCGATCTTGGCGAAGGTGACCTGGTGCGGGAAGTTCCACGGGGTGATGGCCCCGACCACGCCGAACGGCTCCCGCACCAGGGTGCGGGCGGTGGTGATCCCCATCGGGGCCGCGATCCCAAGGTCCACCTGCCACGGATAGCTCTCCGCGGTGGCGGCCGGGAAACCCAGGTCGTCTACCGGGGTCTGCAGCTGGCCGCGGTAGGTCAGCGAACGCGGCGCGCCGACCTCGGCGATCGTGATCTCCCGCAGCGTCTCGATCTCGTCGTTGAGCACATCGCGTAGTTGCCGCAGGCAGTGCACGCGCAACGCGGTGTCACGACCCCAGTCCGAGGAGTCGAACGCGGTGCGGGCGGCGGCGATGGCGTGATCGAGGTCGGCGGCGTCGCCGTCGGCAGCCGCACCGAGGGGTTCTTCGGTGGCTGGGTTGATGGTGGGAAAGGCGCCCCCACCACCAGCGACCAGCGCGCCGTCGATCAGCAGCGGGGTCAGCGGACCGGTCACAGTGCCTAGGCTAACGGCGGGACGCCGACATAATCAATCGATTGATCATTTCGTACGCTACGGTGACGCCCAGGAGGTGACCGGTCAATCCCATGCCACTACTGAGCGCCCTACGCCTGAATATGACGAACGCCCCCGGCGCCGGAAATGCCGACCGGTACCGGGCGGCGTTGGAGATGGCGTCCTATGCCGACGCCCACGGAGTCACCGCGATCGGTTGCGAAGAGCACCATCTTGCGGCCACCGGCTGGCTGCCCGCGCCGCTGCTGTTGGCCGCTGCCGTCGCGGGGTGCACCACCAACATCCGCATCAGCATCAACGCACTGCTGATACCGCTCTACGACCCGGTGCGCCTCGCCGAGGACATCGCGGTGCTCGACCACCTGTCCGCCGGACGGGTCAGCTTCGTCGCCGGAATCGGTTACCGCCCAGCGGAATACCACGCCGTGGGTAAGGACTTCCGGCGGCGCGGCCGCTTGATGGACGAATGCCTCGATGTGCTGCTCAAGTCCTGGGGCGACGAGCCTTTCGAGTACCACGGCCAGTTGATCGATGTGACGCCGAAGCCGTACACCAAACCGCATCCGGTGTTCTTCATCGGCGGGATGAGCGCCGCGGCCGCCCGCCGAGCGGCCCGGTTCGGATTGCCGTTCTCGCCGCCGATGCCGATGCCCGAGATCGAAGCGGTGTACCGGGATGAACTGGTGCGCCACGGCAAACAGGGTTTCGTGTTCAGTCCCGAGAACGGCAACACGGTGACGCATCTGACCACCGACTCAGAGGCGGCGTGGGCCCGATGTGGTGAGTATTTCCTGCACGAGGCAACCGAATACAGTTCGTGGGCGGTGGCGGAGGTGCCTCGCCCCAATGAGAGTCCGACCGCGACGGTTGCCGAGCTGCGTGCGTCCGCCAAGGTCGAGGTGCTCACCCCCGACGAGCTCGTCGCGCAGTGCCGCAGCGGCCGCACCGGGGTGACCCTACACCCGCTGATCGGCGGGCTGCCGCTCGACGAGGGCTGGGAAAGCCTGCGGCTGCTGGTCGAACGGGTGCTGCCGGCGCTGAAACCCTAGCTGGGACAGCCCGGCCCAACGGTTTTCTCCGATACCATGGGCGCGATGGACCGCCCAGCCGAATCCAAAGTCGACGCCCGTGCGCTGAATGGAGTTTCGGAAACCGCCCTGATGACGCTCAACGGACGGGCGTATCAGGCCGGACACTCCAACGCGATCATCGATGACCCGGAGGCGATTCGACTCGTCGAGTCCATCGCGTTCGACTTCGAGAAGTTCGGACGTCGTGGCCAGGAGATGGCGTTGCGGTCGCTGGCCGTTGATCGATGTGCGACGGCCTATCTGCGTGAGCACCCTGATGCGACGGTCATCGCGCTTGCCGAAGGCTTCCAAACCAGCTTCTGGCGCTTGAACGCTGCCCTGCCCGATCCGCGATTTCATTGGGTGTCAGTGGATTTGGAGCCGCTGATGCGGCTTCGCGAACGGTTGCTGCCGACGTCACCGCGCATCACCAACCTCGCGCAGTCGGCGTTGGACTACAGCTGGATGGCGCAGGTCGACTCCAGTGCCGGCGTCTTCATCACCGCCGAAGGTCTGTTGATGTATTTGCAGCCGCACCAGGCGATGGACCTCATCGCGGCGTGCGCCGAACGCTTCCCCGGCGGTCAGATGTTCTTCGACCTCCCACCGACCCTGGTCAAGAGACTGGCGCCGCGCGGGATGCGTTCATCCAGACACTATCGCGTGCCCCCGATGCCGTTCAGCCTGTCGCCGCGTCAGCTCGCCAGGCTGGCACAGACGGTGCCGGGCATCAGCGCGGTGCATGATGTCCCGATACCGAAAGGGCGTGGCCTGTTCTTCGGAACGTTGTTTCCGGCCTTCTGGCAGTGGGGACCCACGAAGAACTTGCGAGGCGCCTACACGCTCCTCGAGTTCGCCTGAGAACGCCAGGCGGGGTCAGCTGCTCGCAGGTACCGCGGTGATTTCCAGGCCGATGTGCACCTTGTCTATTCCACCGCGCACCAGCGAGTGCGGGACGAACCACCAGGCGTGCCACCAGTACCGCTTGACGACGGCGTCGTAGACCCGCCGGGTCTCGGACTTGGGCAGGACCCGGGCCACCGCCTCAACGGGATCGCCTTTGGGTTTGCCCAGGGCTCCGCACTTTTGGATGGTGACCCGCGGAGTGTTCTTGATCCGCTTGGTTTTCCAAGACCCGTCGTCGGTGATGACCAAGAGCTTGTCCCCGACGGGCGCACCCCACACCGGGGTCGGTTTGGGCTTGCCGTCCTTGGTGAACGTCGTGAGCAGTAAGTACTTTTCCCGGTACACATCGGAGAATGCCGGTGTCGTCATGACTCGATTGTGGCAGTTTTCAGCGGGTCGTTGGAGCGCACGCCGCGATAGATGCCCCGCCGGACGATCCAGGGAAGCAGCACCCGCTCGATCGACCAGGCCGGAAACCGGAACGCCCACCCCGACGGCGCGAACACCTCCAGGCCCTCGGGCTGTACCCCCAGCACCGAACCCCAACGCCTTGTGGGTGGCCGGTAGTGCCGGAGCGGCCGGCCGGTGAGGGCGGCCCGCACGTTATGGGCCAGTAGGCCGTCCGCCCGGTTGCGGGCCGAGCTGCGCAATGGGTCGGTCGCCGCGACGTCGCCGATCGCGAACACGTCGGGATGTCCCGGCACCCGCAGGTCGGGCAGCACTCGGACAAAGCCGCCGTCGTCGAGCACCTCGGCCGGTAACCAGTCGGTATTGGGTCGCACCTTTCCGATCGCCCACAGCACCGCGTCAGCCGATGCCGGGTCCTGGCCGGTGCTGAAGCGAACCGGCTCATCGGTGATGCGGTCGCACCCGAACCCTGCGGGCACCAGCGCACGGTGTTCGGCATGGAGCCCCACACCGGCGTCGGCTAACCGGCGCCCGACGGTGCTCCAGACCCGCGGGTGGTGCTCACGCAGCGGGCGCTGCCCCGGGAAATACAGGTCGACCCGTTTGTCCGGCCAGGCGCGGGCGATGTTGGCGGCGCTGCTCACCGCCGCGGCCCCGCCGCCCACGACGATGACCGATCCGGCGGCGGCCAGCCGGTCGTGAGCGGCGGACAGCTCCGCGGCGACGTCACCGGCGGACTGCGTCGTGGGCCGGCGCCAGAAGCCATTGCTGACCCCGGTCGCAATGATCAGGGCGTCGTAGGGCTCATCGCGGGTCACGCCGTCGGCACACGAGACGGTCACTGCTCTGGCCTCGAGATCGACGCCGTTCACCGCGCCGTGCACGGTGCGCACCGCGTCCAGCCGCGGGAACCGGTCGAACGGCAACCAGTAGTCGCGCGCCCAATCGCGTGGGCGAGACAGCCGTAGGCCCAGCTCTTGGCCGCTCACCAAAGCGGGTTTCACCGAAATGCCGACCACGTCGGCGTACTTGGCCAGCCGGATCGCGGTCAGAACGCCGCTGTCGCCCAGCCCCGCTATGACCACCCGCGGTCGCGTCACCACAAGGCTCAGCCCTGCGCGGCCTTCTTACGTTCGATATCGGCCAAGGCGGCGGCCAGCTCGGCGCGCTCGGCGGCCGAGGTCTCCCAGGCCAGCTTGCGGTTCTTGACCACCTTGGCCGGAGCCCCCACCGCGATCGAATAGTCCGGGATGACGCCCTTGACCACCGCGTGAGCACCCAGGACGCAGCCGCGGCCGATGCTGGTGTCGCGCAGGATGGTGACCTTGGCCGCGATCCAGGTGTCCGGGCCGATCCGCACCGGGCTCTTGATAATGCCCTGGTCCTTGATCGGCACGTCGATGTTGTCCATCTTGTGGTCGAAGTCGCAGACGTAGCACCAGTCGGCCATCAGCACCGAGTCCCCCAGCTCGATGTCGAGGTAGGTGTTGATGACGTTGTCGCGCCCCAACACCACCTTGTCGCCGAATCGCAGCGAACCTTCGTGCGCCCGGATGGTGTTCTTGTCGCCGATGTGCACCCACCGGCCGATCTCCATGTACGACATCTCCGGGGTGGCCTGGATCTCCACGCCCTTGCCCAGGAACACCATGCCGCGGGTGATGATGTGCGGGTTGGCCAGCTTGAACTTCAGCAGCCGCCAGTAGCGCACCAGATACCACGGCGTGTAGGCCCGATTGGCCAGCACCCAGCGCAGCGAGGCCAGCGTGAGGAACTTGGCCTGGCGCGGGTCCCGCAGCCGCGAACCCCGCCAGCGTTTGTGGATTGGAGCGCCCCACATCGTCGTCATGGCCGGAAAGCCTACGCGAGCGCGTTCTTGCCACGCGCTACCCTCACCTGGACTCGTTCACACACCCGGCCGAGGATTGGGGATTGCCACTGTGTTGCGGCGACGTGGTGTCCTGGCCGGAATCGCCATGGTGGTGGTGGCGGGCTCCCTGAGCGGCTGCGCCAATACCGATTCGTGGGTGCAGGCCGCGCCAGCGCCGGGTTGGCCGGCCCAGTACGCCGATGCCGCCAACAGCAGTCATACCGCCACCGCGGGAGCCAGCGACCTGCAACTGGACTGGATCCGCTCGGTCAAAGGTGAGCTGGGAGCCCAGCCCGCCCTGGGCATCCACGGCTGGATGATGCTCAACGCTCAGACCGAGGCCGGCTGCTCGCTGATGCAGTGGGAGAACGCCGACCGCGGCCGGCAACGCTGGTGCACTCGGCTGCATCAGGGCGGCGGGTTCTTCGGCCCGCTCATCGACGGCTTCGACAACGTCTATGTGGGCCAGCCGGGCGCCATGCTGTCGTTTCCGCCCACCCAGTGGATCCGCTGGCGTGCACCGGTGATCGGTATGCCCTCAACGCCGCGGATCCTCGGCGACGGCCTGCTGCTGGTGGTGACCCACTTGGGTCAGGTGCTGGTTTTCGACGCGCACCGCGGCGCCGTCGTCGGCACCCCGTTGGACCTGGTGGACGGTATCGACCCGACCGACTTCCGGCGCGGCCTGTCCGACTGCGCCGCCGCCCGGCCGGACTGCCCGGTCGCCGCCGCACCTGCCTTCTCCCCGGAGAGCAACATCGCGGTGGTGAGCCTGTGGCAGCCGGGCGCCAAGGAGTCCGGCTTGGTCGGCCTCAAATACCACCCGGGCGGCGTCCCGCTGCTCACCCAGGAGTGGAGCAGCGACGCGGTCGCGGCCGGGGTGCTGGCCAGCCCGGTGCTGTCCGCCGACGGTTCGACGGTCTACGTCAACGGACGCGACCAACGCCTGTGGGCGATCAACGCCGCCGACGGCAAAGCGAAATGGTCCGTGCCGCTGAAGTTCCTGGCCCAAACACCACCGGCGGTCACGCCCGGTGGATTGATCGTCTCCGGCGGTGGTCCCGACACCGAACTGGTCGCGTTCACCGACCGCGGTGACTACGCCGAGCAGGTGTGGCGCCGCGAGGACACCGTGCCGCTGTCCTCGTCGAGTCTGGCCGGCAAGGTGGGCTACACCGTGGTCGCCGGCACCAGTCTCGGCCCGGCGGGTCTGTCGCTGCTGGTGTTCGACCCGGCCGACGGCCACACCATCAACAGCTATCCGCTGCCCGAAGCTCGCGGGTTTCCGGTGGGGGTGTCGGTCGGCAATGACCGGCGGGTGGCGGTCGCCACCAGCGCCGGTCAGGTGTTCAGCTTCGCCCCCGCGTAGCGGAGTCAGATGGCCAGCGGCGGGATCGCCGTGCGCGGCACCTTCACCGAGGTGGCGCCGGAGCTCATCGGCAGCAGCTCGCCCGGCGCGAAGTAGAAGATCACGTCGTCGTTGGTGATGGCGAAGTTCTGATAGTGCGCCGGGTCCATCCCCGAGCCCGACGAGATCAGGATTGCCGGCACTCCGGTCTGGCGCTCAAGGTCGCGCTGCACCACCGGAAAGATCGCTTCCAGCGGCTTGCTGTTGGGCGCGAACAGGGTCTCGAAGGTGATCGGCTTACGGGTCGCCAGATCGTAGTTGAACGACTGGTACCAGGTCGACGGTTGCGGGCCGCCGAGGTCTTGGAAGATCTTCAACACGACGCTCTGGGTGCCCTTGGGGGCCTGACCCGAACGGTGCTGCTCGGACGTGGCATCCATTTCGTAGGGCATGTCCCGCGATCCGGGTGACTTGGCCACGGTCAAGAACCCGTCGCGGTTCTGAACCAGATAGTCGGTCAAGGTCTGCTGGTCGGGGTAGTCGACCGGAAATCGCATGTCCAGGGTGTAGTTGGCGTTGGACGAGTGCACGTGGCATTGCCCGGACTCGAGCGTGCCGCCCAGTTCGGCACAGGGCGAGACCGCGCCCGCCGAGGGGATACCGGTCATACCCAGCCAGCTGCCCACTGCACCGCCCGCCAACAGGGCGGCCACCAGAATGCGCATTGTCGGTTTGTCTCGCTTTGTCTCGCCTTGCCGCAGCAAGCAGGAATGGCCCCGAAGACGACAGCCTACCGGGCGCCTCACCGCGACGGACGGCAGACGAACGCAATAGCCCGCGCCGCCGGCCCCGTCCCCACCCGGGTGATCACGACCGACAGGGCCTGTGACCCGCGCAGCCGCAACCGGCGACGCAGACCGTCGGGATCGGCCTGCACGTCGCGTACGCCCCGCACCAGGATTTCCAGGGCACCGCAGTCGCGGGCCGCCAGCGCCTGACCAAGGCGTTTTTCGTTGTAGGCCAGCGTTTCGAGTACCTCGAATCCGCGCACCCCGTCCGGCAGCTGGTCACCGGACAGGTAGGCGATATCGGGGTCGAGCTGCCACAGCCCGTGCCGGGCGCCGTACTGGCGGACCAGGCCGGCCCGCACCACCGCCCCGTCGGGGTCGATGAGCCAGCGCCCCGCCGGCCGCACGTCGCAGTCGGCCGGTTCGGCGTCGGTGATCTGCTCGTCGCGGTCCAGGATCGTTGCCCGCCGGCGCACCCCGGTTTCGGCCAGGCCGGGCGACCACAGGCAGGCTTCTCGCACCGACGTGCGCCACGAGGTGATTTCGATCTCGCCTTGAAACCCCAGCAGCCCAACCTTGTCGAAATCGATTCCGGGAGCGACCTTTACCACCACGTCACGGTCGCGGTAGACGTCGAGCAACCGGTCCAGGGCGGGCTGGTAGTCGGTCGGGTCGAAACGACGCCGCCCGCCGCCGCGCCGGCCGGGGTCGGCCAGCACCACCGTGTCGCGGCTGACCGGCGCCAGCGCGTCGGCGCGAACAACGGCGGCCCCGCTCACGTTGTGGCGCGCCATCGCCAGCCGCACGGGGTCCAGGTCGCTGCCCAGAACCCGATCCGACACCTCCGACAGCGCCGCCAGCTCGGTACCGACCGAACAGGTCACGTCATGCACGACGGCACCCGGTGCCGCGGCTGCGATCCGGCGGGCCCGATGCCGTGCCACCGGTGCGGCACTGGCCTGCTGCAGCGCCTCGTCGGTGAACAGCCAACCCGACGTCTCGGCCAGCTCGGCCAGCTTGGCCGCGGCACGCCGGCGCAACAGGACGGTCTCGACCAGCGCGGCTGTCCGCTCGCCGAAGCGGCCGCGCAGCGCGGCGATGTCGGCCAGCCGGGTGGCGTCGGTCAGCGCGAAGCCCGCGACCTCGGCCAGGGCGGCAACACCGACCGGCGAGCTCAGATAGCCGACGTCGTCGGTGCGGAACTCTAGGACGGCTTAACCCCGGTGACCATCACGTTGTAGAACCAGCCCTTGGGCACCACGCGGCTCAGCACGTTGGCGTCCACCCAGCTCAAGGCCGTCCAGCTGCGGAAGGCGAACCGCGCCCAGCCCCATCCGAGCTTGCCCGGTGGGACCGTCGACTCGAAGGTCCGCACCGGCCAGCCCAGCATGGCGGCGGTGAACTCTTCGCTGGCGGTGCGCACATCGACCGCGCCGGCGTTGGTCGCCATCCGCTCCAGATCGCTCGGCTCGAAGGTGTGCAGGTCCACGATCCATTCCAGGGCGGCCGCCCGCGAGTTCTCGTCCAGCTCCTCCTGCGGCCGACGCCAGGAGCCCATCCCGGGCAGCTTCATCGCGGCGACCGTGGTCTTCCAGGTCAGGTCGGCCAGCCGGCGTGCGTAGAAGTTGCCGACCGTGGTGGGCTCGCCGGCGAAGACGAACCGGCCGCCGGGCTTGAGCACCCGGACCACCTCGCGCAGCGACAGTTCGACGTCGGGAATGTGGTGCAGCACCGCGTGGCCGACCACCAGGTCGAAGGTGTTGTCCTCATACGGGATGCCCTCGGCGTCGGCGACCCGCCCGTCGACGTCCAGTCCGAGGGCCTGGCCGTTGCGGGTGGCGACCTTGACCATGCCGGGCGAAAGGTCGGTGACCGAGCCGCGCCGCGCCACCCCGGCCTGCATCAGGTTGAGCAGGAAGAACCCCGTGCCGCAGCCGAGTTCCAGCGCCCGGTCATACGGAAGCTTGTCCCGGTCGGCAGCAGGCACGATCACGTCGAAGCGGCCCCGGGCGTAGTCGATGCAGCGCTCGTCGTAGGAGATCGACCACTTCTCGTCGTACTGCTCGGCCTCCCAGTCGTGGTAGAGCACCTGGGCGAGCTTGCTGTCGTGCCGAGCCGCCTCCACCTGTTCGGCGGTGGCGTGCGGGTTCGGCGTCGGGTCCGTACTGGTCATGGTAGGTCAGCCTAGCGGGGACTGCGAGCACGACGAAGTCGGGCGCTGCAGGTCACCGCCATCGGCACAGCGGTGGTCTCTGCAGCGCGAAGCCGGGCGCAGCGAGGGGAAACGCCGCGCCCGGCTTGGCTGCTGCTGCTGTGACTCAGGCCGCCAAGGACGCCAGCGCGTCGCCCAGCACGTCGCCTGCGCCGCTACCCGCGACATCGCCCAGGGCACCGGTGATGGTGTCGAACACCGCCTGCGGGAACTCCACGAGCGCCGAGAAGACGTCGCTGAAGCCGGTCTGCAACGCAGCGAGGATCTCGGAGGGGTCGCCACCCAGGAGGGCTTCCCAGATGTGCCAGCTCGCCATCTGTGGCGCGGTGACCAGGTCACGGAAGTCGACGAACAGCCCGGTGAGCAGGCCCGGGTTCTCCGCCACCTCTGTTCCATTCCAGCTGACCAGCGTCCAGCCGTCGGTCGGGTTGCCTTCGACCACGACCTGGCCGGTGTTGGGGAGCCCGCGGTCACCGGCGAGCGTCTCCAAGAACAGCCCCCAATCGGGGTTCTTGACGTTCATCATCGTCCACGCCATGATCGCCGCGCCGTGCGAAAATGCCACGTCGGTCCCGGTGCTGTCGGGGTCTGCCGTACTGGCGTCGTAGATGGTCTGAATGGCGCCACTGTAGTTGTCCTGGAACGCCATCCCGTTGGGGTTGATGCTCGAACCCAGCATCGGCACCCAGTACGCCCCGGTCATCCACGCGATGGTGGGCAGGAGATAGAGGAGGCCGGGAAGGGTGCCGCTCTGTCCTTCCAGCCACCCGGCATTGATCTCACCGAGCCCGGACAGGATCTGGCTCGGGTCGAGCAGCGGGGTCGGGCCTCCCGGGATCTGGTCGTAGTTGTTGTTGCCCAGCAGCAACTGGACCAGCGGCCACGCCGTCTGCTGGGCCCGCAGGAAGTCCGAGGCGTAGACCCGGGCGATGTCGTTGTCGCCGCCGTTGTACAGCTGCTCGCCGACAGTGATCGCCTGCTGCTCGCCGAGTTCAGTCAGTGGAGCACCCGGCGCCGTCGTCCCGATGTAGTCCGTTACGTTCTCCGTCGATTGCCCGTGCCGGACCAGATCGAGCAGGATGTCCGTTGCGGTCAGCTGGATGTTCGGCAAATGGACGGCGGGCAGCGGCCCGGCTATCGGAGCCACCGGGCCGACAGCAACGAGGCCAGCACCAACGAGGGCGACTCCGGCGGTGATCCACGGGCGAGTGTGGTGCATGACCTTCTCCTTCAGCGAGTCCGTAGCTTCCGTTACGCTCCGACGCGTAGCGCAATACTTCGCTGAAAATATCCCGTTGGTTTTCCTATGTCAATGCTTAATCCACTGGATTCATGCGGCGGTCCCAGCGTCGCCTCTCCTCCGTCGAGCCTCGCTGAACCACTGGATTCATGCGGCGGTCCCAGCGTCGCCTCTCCTCCGTCGAGCCTCGCTGAACCGCCGGGTTCATGCGACGGCGCGCTAGCCGCTCAGCGCGCCGGTGATGGTGTCGATCACGGCCTGCGGGAACGCCGTGATGGCCCCGAGGACCTGGTCGAACCCGGTCTGCAGGGCGGCCGCGATTTCGGCCTGGTCCCCGCCCTGCAGCGCCTCCAGGATGTGCCACGTCGCGATCTGCGGCGCGACGTTCAAGTCCCGCCAGTCGACGAACAGCCCGGTGAGCAGGTCCGGGGTCGCCGAGACCTCGTGGCCGCCCCAGCTGACCAGCGTCCAGCCGTCGGTGGGGTTGCCTTCGATGACGACCTGGCCGGTGTTGTCCAGCGGAGTGTGAGTCTCGAGTAGTTCGGAGAGGACCAGCCCGAAGTCGGGGTTCTTGACGTTCATCAACGTCCAGATCGCGATCGTGCCGGCGTGGGCGAACGCTACGTCGCTCAGCGAGCCCTCCGGGTCGGAGACGGTGTTGTTGTAAATGGCGTCGATCGCGTCGGAGACGCGATCGTTGAAAGCCACCCCGTTGGGGTCGATCGTGGATCCCAGCATCGGCACCCAGTACTGACCCAAGGCCCACAGGAACGTCGGTAGGGCGTAGGCGATCTCGGTGAGGATGTTGAGGTCCTGCCCGTCGAACCATCCCGCATTGATCTCGTTGAGCCCGGCGAGGATCGTCAGCGGTGTGTCCGGAGCGCCTGCGGCGCTCAGCCACCCGCCGGCGGTTTCCTGCGCGCGGAGGAACTCGGAGGCGTAGATCCCGCTGTAGAAGTCGGGGGCGGCAAGGTGCAGCGGGTTGGCGTCGTCGGCAAGGTAGGCGGCCTGCTGCTCCCCGAGTTCGGTGAGCGGAGCGCCCGGCGGAAGGGTGCCCAAGATGCCCTCGGCGTTGTCCACCGACTGGCCGTGGCGCACCAGGTCGAGCGTGATGTCCTGGGCGGCCAGCAGGATGTCGACCGCAACCGCACCGGCCTGCGGCATCACGACCGGACTGGCCGCAATGGCACCCGCACCCAGCAAGGCGACGGCCGCGGTGGTCCAGGGGCGGAGGGCAGCTGACTGCATGGTGTGTTCCTAACGCCGGCATCGAGGCGGCCTTCGCCGCTGACTGGACGTTAGCTGATAAAAATGTGAAAAGAAACCGTCACTCGCCCAAGTCGTTCTGGCGTGGCGCCTAACGACCGTTGTCCGTGGGCCCGATACCAGCCGCGAACAGCTCGCCGTAGCGGCGTTGGTCAGCGGCGGCGCGCTCGGCCGGACGCTCGGTCTCGATGGAGTCGATCGATGCCTTGGCCGCGGCCAGCGCCTGCGCCGGGCTGTCGACGAATCGGCGGGCCCAGCCGACGGCTGCGTCGTAGACGCCGTCGGGGGCCACCATCTCGTCGACCAGACCCAGAGCCAGCGCCTCTTCGGCATCGAAGAACCGGCCGCTGTATGCCAATTCCTTGGCGCGGCTCGCACCGATCGTTCGGGCCAGGCGAGCCAGACCACCGCCGTCGGGGGCCAGGCCGGCCAGAATCTCGGTGGCGCCGAACTTGACGTTGTCGCCGCTGATTCGCCAATCCGCGGCCAGCGCCAGCGCCAGACCACTGCCCAGCGCGTAACCGGTGATCGCTGCCACCGTCGGTTTTCCGATGGCCGCCACCGCTTGGACGGCGTCGTGGCGCACGCGGGCGAACACCTGTGCCTCCGCGGCGATCAGCGTGCGCAGTTCGGGCACATCATCACCGGCGCAAAAGATCTCGTGGCCCCCGTACAACACCACGGCGGCGACGTCGTCGCGCGCCGACACCTCGGCAGCAGCCGCGGCGGTCTCCCGGTAGACCTGTCGGGTCATGGCGTTGGTCGGCGGCCGCGAGACCACCAGGGTGGCCACCCCGGGCTCGTCGGTCGAGGAGTGCACCGATACGAATTCGCTCATCAGACCCAACGCTTCCCGCGCGCTGCGTTGTAACGGTCGGAGTTGAAGAACTCGATCTCCCAGTTGTCGCCGCGGCGAGCCAGGTCCGGCTGCACCACCACGATCTGACGTTCCACCGCCATCACGGCCTCGATGCTGCGGCCGATGAGCGAATCCAGCTGTGTCCAGGTCGGCGGCAGCAAAAAGCTGTTGCCGGCTGCGAAGTCTTCGATCGCGGCTTCGGGCGTAAGCCAGCCGGCGCGGTCGGATTCGGTGTTCTCGCCGTCCGCTCGCTGCCCGACCGGCAACGCACCCACGAAGAAGTAGGTGTCGTAGCGGCGGGTGCGCTCGGCCTCCGGAGTCACCCAGTTCGCCCACGGCCGCAACAGCTCGGCATGCAGCACCAGATTCTCGGTGCGCAGAAAGTCACCGAACGACAGCTCGCCGGCGTTCAGCGCTCGCCGGGAGTCGGCATACACCGACGCATCGGAGACAACCCGGTCCGCATCGTCGGCGGGGCCGGCGAACAGCACCCCGGATTCCTCGAAAGTCTCGCGCGCGGCAGCGCACACCAGTGCCGCGGCCAGGTCGACGTCCACTCCGAAACGTTGCGCCCACCACGTGGGCTCCGGCCCGTGCCAGGCGATTTCGGTGCTGCGGTCACGGTCGTCGACTCCACCGCCGGGAAACACCATCACCCCGGCGGCGAACTCCATCGCGGCGTGGCGACGCATCAGGAACACGTCGAGGCCCTGCCCGCCGGGAGTGTCCGCACGGACCAACATCACCGTCGCGGCAGGTCGCGTCGGCAAGGGTGGTGGCTGGGGTTCGTTCATGCGCGCCTCCGGTGGGCTGCTCGACTCCGGGTCCGGCGCGCGAAGTAGCGCCCGTCGATGACATCCAGTGAGATCGACTGGCCGAACGTGGCCGACAGGTTCTCGGCCGTGAGCACGTCGTCGAGCAGGCCGGCGGCCACCGCGCGCCCCTCGGCCAGCAGCAGGCAGTGGCTGAAGCCGACCGGGATTTCCTCGACATGGTGGGTGACCAGCACGATGGCCGGTGCGTCCGGGTCGGCGGCCAGATCCCCCAGCCGGGCGACCAGCTCCTCACGCCCGCCCAAGTCCAAACCGGCCGCCGGCTCGTCGAGCAGCAGCAACTCCGGGTCGGTCATCAACGCGCGGGCGATCAGCACCCGTTTGCGCTCGCCTTCGCTCAAAGTGCCGTAGGTGCGGTCGGCCAGGTGCTCGGCGCCCAGGCTCTCCAACAAGTCGATCGCCCGCTCATGGTCGACGGTGTCGTAGCGTTCCCGCCACCGTCCCAGCACCGCGTAGCCGGCCGAGATCACCAGGTCGCTGACCGTTTCCCCACCCGGTATCCGCTGCGCGATCGACGAGGAACTCAAGCCCACGCGGGCTCGCAATTCCGTGGTGTCGACCCGGCCCAGCTGTTCGCCCAACACATAGGCGACGCCCGAGGACGGATGTTCGGAGGCGGCGGCGATCCGCAACAACGACGTCTTGCCCGCCCCGTTGGGTCCGATGATCACCCAGCGTTCGTCGAGTTCGACCGACCAGTCCAGCGGCCCCACCAAAGTGCGCCCGTCGCGGCACAGCGAAATGCCCTCGAAGTGGATCAACAGATCCTGATCGGCCCCGGTTGCGGGAGTGGGACGTCCGGTATCGGGCACGGCCCTATCGTGCCGTATCCGGGCCCCGCGGCGACCGACCGGGGTGCCGCTAGCCCGAGAACATTTCCGGGCGATCTTCTCCATACCGCCACGAAGATGCATTGTTGTAATGTTTGCCACGGTTGACGCTCACTAATCCTTAGGTTTTGGTTCAGGGGGCTTCGTGTTCCGTATTCCCGGCGTTCTCGCGGTCGGCCTTGTCGGTGCCGGCCTGCTCGCCTCCCCCGCTCCGGCGGACGCCGCGGTCCCGGCACCACAGCTCACCGGCGCCGATTCACCCTTGGGCAGCGGAACGGCCCTGATCATGGGCGGCAGCGGCATGCCGACACCGGGGCAGACCTACGCGGACATGGTCAACGAGCTCTACCTGGCACCGCTGGGCTTCACCGGCACCACCCAGATCGTGAGCACCCCCGAGGCGCTGTACCCCTTCCTGGGCCCGTTCACCGGGACCTTCGACCAGTCGGCCGCCGAGGGCAGCCAGATCCTGGAGCTGGAGATCCTACGACAGATCGTCGGAGGTCAGGTCAACGCCGAGAACCCCGTAGTGGTGTTCGGCTGGTCGCAGAGCGCGGTGATTTCCTCGTTGCTGATGCAGCGGCTCGCCGATGATGACGTGCCCAGCGACTACGTGCACTTCGTGCTGATCGGTGACGAGAGCCTGCCCAACGGCGGGATGCTGTCCCGCTTCGACCTGCCGGCCGGTGTCCACACGGAAATCCCCAGCCTGGGGCTGACCTTCAGTGGCCCACAGCCGGCAGATCTGTTCCCCACCACCGTCTACACCCACGAATACGACGGCTTTGCCGACTTCCCGCAGTATCCGCTCAACTTCTTGTCCACCCTCAACGCGGCGATGGGCATCATCTTCGAGCACACGACCTACCTGGGGGTCACTCCCGAGGAGATCGCAAACGCGATCGAACTGCCGACCTCCTCCGATGACGTCCTGACCGACTACTACATGATCCCGGCCGGCACCCTGCCCCTGCTCGCGCCGCTGGAAGCGCTGCCGTACGTCGGCCCGCCGATGGCCGACCTGCTGGGGCCGCCCCTGGAAGTGCTGGTGAACCTGGGCTACGGCAACATCGAGCACGGCTGGAGTCCCGGGTTCGCCGACGTACCCACCGGGGTGGGTTTCTTGCCGGATCTCGATGTCCTGCAACGAGTTCCGCAAGCCTTGTTCGACGGTGTACAGAAGGGCATCACGGACGCCTTCAACACCTTGATGGACCCAGCCAACTACGTTTACTCGCTGCCGGACTGGGCCGAAGAGTTACTCAAGACGGGCGAAGCCATCGAAGGCGGCGAAAGCTCGCTGCTGTCCTTCGTGCCCACCACATGGCAGGACCTCTTCGGAACCTTCCCGCCGCACACCGGTTTCCCGCCGTTGGACATGCTCAGCGCAGTGCTGTTCACCCTGCCCCAGTACAACTACGAGATATTCATGTCCGAGCTCGCCGACGGCAATCTGCTCGATGCCATCGGCATCCCACTTGCCGTCGACATCGGGCTACTGCCGTTGATCGTGGTCGGCGCCCTGTTCTAGACCGGCGGAATCTCGACTCGGCGCAGCACGCCGTCGTGGGCGTCGGCGGCCTCGATCTCGGCACGGGTGACGCCGAGCAGAAACAGCACCGTGTCCAGATACGGGTAGCTCAGCGAGGCATCGGCCACCTCGCGCAACGCCGGCTTGGCGTTGAACGCCACACCCAGGCCCGCCGTGGACAGCATGTCAATATCGTTGGCGCCGTCCCCGACAGCCACGGTCTGCTCCAGCGGCACCCCCGCCTGGGAAGCGAACTCCCGCAACGACTCGGCCTTGCCGGCCCGGTCGACCACCGGACCGATCACCCGGCCGGTGAGTTTGCCGTCGACGATCTCAAGCTCGTTGGCCGCCACGAAATCCAGCTGCAGCTCATCCGCCAGCGGCTCGATCACCTGCCGGAAGCCACCGGACACCACTCCGCACTTGAAACCGAGACGGCGAAGCGTGCGCACCGTGGTACGGGCACCGGGAGTCAGCTCGATCTGTGCGGCCACCTCGTCCACGACATGCGCGGGCAGGCCGGCGAGCGTGGACACCCGGTGGTGCAGCGACTCGGCAAAGTCCAGTTCGCCACGCATCGCGGCCTCGGTGATCGCGGCGACCGCGTCCCCCGCGCCGGCACGCTCGGCGAGCATCTCGATGACCTCACCCTGAATCAAGGTGGAGTCGACGTCGAACACGATCAGGCGCTTGGTCCGGCGCGACAGGCTGGCATCCTGGAACGCCACGTCGACCTGCTGCTCCGCGGCGACTTTGCTCAGCGCGGACTGCAACCGGCCGGCGGCGCCGACCGGCACCGAGACCCGCAGTTCCAGACCGGTCACCGGGTAGTCGGAAACGCCGCGGATCATGTCGATGTTGGCATCGATCTCCGCGATCTCGTGAGCCAGTGCCCCCAGCGCCGTGGCGGCCACCGGCCGTCCCAGGACCACGATCCGGTGCGTGGAGGGCGCGGCGATGATCGGCGCGTCGTCGCTGCGCTCGATCGTGACGTCCAAACCGACGCCGTGAATCGCCGTGGTGACCTCGTCGGCGAACGCGGTCCCGTCGGCGACCTCCGGCGCTACGGACACCAGGACGCCCAGCGTGAGCCGCCCACGAACCACGACCTGTTCGACGTTGAGCAACTCCACCTGGTGACGGGACAGCACTTCGAAGAGGGCCGATGTCACGCCAGGCTGATCGACACCGGTGACGGTGACCAACACCGGCACCTTGGGCGTGCTCACCCGCAGCGGGCGCCCGGCTCGACCGGGCGCCGCCTCTCCCCCGCCGGGCTCATCAAGCGTTTGCGGGTTCGTACAGCTCGTCACCGGGGTGACGGCCGACGTGCGCCTCAGCCCGCAGCCGATCGACCATGTGCGGGTAGTGCAGCTCGAAAGCCGGACGCTCCGAACGGATCCGGGGCAGCTCGGTGAAGTTGTGCCGCGGCGGCGGGCAGCTGGTCGCCCACTCCAGGGAGTTGCCGTAGCCCCACGGGTCGTCGACGGTGACGACCTCGCCGTAACGCCAGCTCTTGAAGACGTTCCAGGTGAAGGCGATCATCGACGACCCCAGAATGAAGGCACCAACCGTGGAGACGATGTTGAACGCGGTGAAGCCGTCGGTGGGCAGGTAGTCGGCGTAGCGGCGCGGCATACCCATGTTGCCCAACCAGTGCTGGATCAGGAACGTGGTGTGGAACCCGATGAAGGTCAACCAGAAGTGCAGCTTCCCCAGCCGCTCGTCGAGCAGCCGGCCGGTCATCTTCGGGAACCAGAAGTAGATCCCGGAGAACGTCGCGAACACGATGGTGCCGAACAGCACGTAGTGGAAGTGCGCAATCAGGAAGTAGCTGTCGCTGACGTGGAAGTCCAGCGGCGGGCTGGCGAGCATGACACCGGTCAGACCACCGGCCAGGAAGGTGACGATGAAGCCCAGCGCGAACAGCATCGGTGTCTCAAACGTCAGCTGACCCCGCCACAGGGTGCCGATCCAGTTGAAGAACTTCAGACCGGTCGGGATGGCGATCATCAGGGTCAGCAGCGAGAAGAACGGCAGCAGCACCGCACCGGTGGCGAACATGTGGTGCGCCCACACCGCGGTCGACAGCCCGGCGATGCTCAGGGTCGCGTACACCAGCGTGACGTAGCCGAAGATCGGCTTGCGGGCGAAGACCGGGAACACTTCGCTGACGATGCCGAAGAACGGCAGCGCAATGATGTACACCTCGGGGTGGCCGAAGAACCAGAACAGGTGCTGCCACAAGATCACGCCGCCGTTGGCGGAGTCGTAAACGTGCCCGCCCAGGTGACGGTCGACCGCCAAGCCGAGCAGCGCCGCGGTCAGCAGCGGGAAGACGATCAGCACCAGGATCGAGGTGACCAGGATGTTCCAGGTGAAGATCGGCAGCCGGAACATCGTCATGCCCGGGGCACGCATGCAGGCCACCGTGGTGATCATGTTCACCGCACCGAGGATGGTGCCCAAACCACCGACGGCCAGGCCCATGATCCACAGGTCACCGCCGGCGCCCGGCGAGTGCACGGCGTCGCTCAGCGGGGTGTAGGCGGTCCAGCCGAAGTCGGCAGCGCCACCGGGGGTGATGAAGCCGGCCAGAGCAATCGTCGCGCCGAACAGGAACAGCCAGAACGAGAAGGCGTTGAGGCGCGGGAAGGCCACGTCCGGGGCGCCGATCTGCAGCGGCAGCACCAGGTTGGAGAACCCGAACACGATCGGGGTGGCGTAGAACAGCAGCATCACCGTGCCGTGCATGGTGAACAGCTGGTTGAACTGCTCGTTGGACAGGAACTGCAGGCCCGGCACCGCCAGCTCGGTGCGCATCAGCAGCGCGAGCAGGCCGCCGATGAAGAAGAAGGCCATACAGGCGACGCAGTACATGATGCCGATCAGCTTGTGATCGGTGGTGGTGATCATCTTGTACAGCAGGCTGCCCTTGGGGCCCATCAACGCAGGGAAGGGCCGACTGGCCTCGAGTTCTGCGCGTGGGGGTGCTTCGGCGGTCAAGATTCCTCCAAACATGGGCATCCCGGGAAACTTGGTCGAATCCTAACCCCGAGCGTCGCCCCGCCGGTATAGGCCTCCTACAAACTGTCGTATTCGTCTCCTCGAGGAGTGCTCCGCCGTGGGTGTTAACGTCACGGCGTGACCAGGGTGGACCGGCGGGCGGTGTCCGCAGTAACGCTTGCCGTGACCTTGCTCACGGCCGCCGGATGCGGGGGCGATGCCTCAGAAACGTCCCCCACCTCGATCTCCACCACGACGACGATGGTCGCCGGCGCCGGTGTGCTCGGCAATGACCGACGCCCCGACGAGTCCTGCGCGGCGGAGCCGGCGCACCCGGACCCCGGGCCCTCGATGCGCTGGGCTCACAACGCGGCCGAGGTGGAACCGGCGAGCGTCGAGGTACCTGAGCAGGCGGAGCGCATCGTGGTGCTCTCCGGCGACCAGCTGGACACGCTGTGCGCCCTGGGTCTGCAGTCACGGTTGGTCGGCGCCGCGGTGCCGGACGGCTCCGAGAACCAGCCGTCCTACTTGGGTGCGGTAGTGCACGGTGTCCCTTCCGTGGGCTCGGCCAGCAAGCCCGATACCGACGCCATCGCCGCGCTGCACCCGGACCTGATCCTGGGTGCGCAGGGCCTGACGCCGGGATATGCGGAGCTGGCCGCGATCGCCCCCACCGTGTTCACCGGGGCGCCGGGCGCGGCGTGGGAGGACAACGTGCGCGGTGTCGGCGCCGCGACCGCGCGCACCGGCGCCGCCGACGACGTGCTCGAGAAGTTCAGCGCGGATGCCGCCGACACCCGCGAGGTCGCCGACGCGACCCACTTCCAGGTGTCGGTGGTTGCACTCACCGACAACAGCGTGCGGGTCTACGGGGCGTCCGGCTTCGCCGCCAGCGTGCTCAAGGCCGTCGGGGTGGACCGGCCGCCGTTGCAGCGGTTCACCGACCAGCCCTACCTCGAGATCCCCGCGAACGACGCCGATCTGGCCGGCCGAGCGGACTTCTCGGCGGCCGACGGCGACATCATCTACGTGTCCCTTACCTCACCGGCGGCTAAGGCCCGGGCAGCCACGGTGTTTGACAGCGTCGCCTGGCGACGGCTGGCGGCCAACCGGGACAGCCGGGTGTTCGTCGTCAACAACGAGGTGTGGCAGGCCGGGCAGGGACCGGTCGCCGCACGCGGCGTGGTCGAGGACCTGCGCTGGGTGAACGCGCCGATCAACTGAGCCGGCGCCGCTACTCCCGACGCCCGCGGTGACCGAACTCACCGCATTCGGACGAGCTTCGCAGCAAATAACTTTGCTAAGCTATGTTTTTACGAGTTGATGCATATCCGAAGAGGAACCTCCACTATGAGCACCGTTTCCGCCTATGCCGCCACCGCGCCCGACGCCCCGCTGAGCAAGACCACCATCACTCGCCGGGACCCCGGACCGCACGATGTCGTGTTCGACATCGCCTTCGCCGGCATCTGCCACTCTGACATCCACACCGTCAAAGCCGAGTGGGGCCGTCCGCAGTACCCCCTGGTTCCCGGCCACGAGATCGCCGGCGTGGTCACCGCTGTGGGGTCAGGGGTGACCAAGTTCAAAGTGGGCGACCGTGTCGGCGTCGGTTGCTTCGTCGACTCCTGCCGCGAGTGCCCCAGCTGCCTGGCCGGACATGAGCAGTACTGCACCGGCGGCGGCATGATCGGCACCTATGCCGGCGTCGGCCGCGATGGGCAGCCCACCCAGGGCGGCTACAGCGGCGCGATCGTCGTCGACGAGAACTACGTGCTGAGCATCCCGGACGAGATTCCCCTGGACGCCGCCGCTCCGCTGCTGTGCGCCGGAGTCACGACCTATTCGCCGCTGCGACACTGGAATGTCGGCCCGGGCAAGCGGATTGCGGTCATCGGCCTCGGCGGCCTGGGCCACATGGCCGTCAAGCTCGGCAAGGCGATGGGCGCCGACGTCACCGTGCTGTCCCAGTCGCTGAAGAAGATGGAGGACGGCCTGCGGTTGGGCGCCGAGCATTACTACGCCACCAGTGACCCGCAGACGTTCAAGCAGCTGCGCGGGAACTTCGACGTCATCTTGAACACCGTCTCGGCGAGCCTGGACCTGGGCGCGTACCTGAACCTGCTTACCCTGGACGGCACGCTGGTCGAATTGGGCATGCCCGAAGGATCCCTGGCGGTGCCGCCGGGCCCCCTGGTCCGGATGCGTCGCAGCGTGTCGGGCTCTCTGATCGGCGGGATCGCCGAGACGCAGGAGATGCTGAACTTCTGCGCCGAGCACGACGTACGCCCTGAAATCGAGGTCATCGAACCGGATTACATCAACACCGCCTATGAGCGGGTGCTGGCGTCCGACGTGCGCTACCGCTTCGTCATCGACACCGAGTCGTTGCGCACCATCTAGCACCCAGCGTTCGCCGAGCGTGTAATCAGACCGAAAAGTTCGCGAAATCCCCGGTCTCAGTGCACGTTCGGCGGTGGCTGCTCAGACGTAGCGGTTGCGCCCCGCTAGCGCACCCGCCACCGTCTGCACCAGGTAGACAGCCAGCATCATGAGCCACGGCACGGTCCACCCACCACTGACGTGGTGCAACAGGCCGAACAGGAACGGGCCGGCACCGGCGAGCAGGTAGCCGAAGCCCTGGGCCATCCCCGACAGGCTCGCGGTGTCCTGCGCGTCGCGGGCTCGCAGTGCAATCACGGTGAGCGCCAACGAGAACACGCTCATCCCCAGGCCCACCAGCACGCTCCACAGCAGTGGTGCGGCCGCCGGCGCGATCAGCAGACCGAGCATTCCGGCGATGCCGAGCACCCCCAGTCCGACGATCCATCCGCTTTGGCTGTCGCGGCGGGCGGCCAGCGGCGAGACGATCAAGCTGATCGGCACCGCGATCAGCGAGATCAGGCCGAGCAGCAGCCCGGCGCTCGTTTCGCTGGTTCCGTTGTCGATCAGCACCTCGGGCAGCCAGCCCATCACCACGTAGGCGAGGAACGACTGGGTACCGAAGAACAGCGTGACCGTCCAGGCCAGCCTGCTGCGCAGCAGCGACCGGCCTTTCGCCGTGGCCACGGGCGCGGCGGCCCCGGGCCGGTCGAATCCGCGAGCACCGATCACCCAGGCCGCCAAGGCCAGCAGCGCCAGCGCACTCCAGGCGCCCAGGGCTGAGCGCCAGCCGCCCAGCGCGTCGTCGAGGACCGGGGTGACCGCGGAGCCCAGCGCCCCTCCCCCTTGCAGTGCCGCGGTGTAGACGCCGGTCATCAGCCCGACCTGCGCCGGGAAGGATCCTCGGATGATCACCGGGATTAGCACGTTGATCAAAGCGATGCCGGCGGTCGCCACCAGTGTTCCGCCGAGCACCACCAAGGGCCCGTCCCAAACCCGGATCAGCAGTCCCGCAACAAGTATGAGCAGCGCCGCCGAAACCGTGCGCCCCAGCCCGATCCGCCGCGACAACCACGGCGCACCCAGCCCGGCGGCGGCGAAGCACAGACCGGGCAACGTGGTCAGGACGCCGGCCCAGGTGTCCGAGGTGCCCAATGCTCCACGCATCTCCGGGAGCAGGGGCCCCACACTGGTAATCGCGGGACGCAGGTTCAGCGCGGTCAAGACCACCGCAACGGTCAGCAGTGCGCCGCCGGCTGCCATAGTCGCGGGCCGGAATTCGGCGGCACCCTCAAGCTCCAGCTCGAGGTCGTGCTCGTACTGGCTGAGCGTTTCGGTGCGCGCAGTGCGGGCGGTGCGGGTCACCTAACGTAGGATCGCATACATCCTATGATTGGATGAAGGGAGGATGCTGTGCCGTTGGTCACCACCCGCCGCACCGGCTTGGTAGATCAGGTGATTGAGCAGCTTCGCGCCTCAGTGACTGGTGGGGAATGGCCGGTCGATACGCGAATCCCCACCGAGCCAGAGCTCGCTGACGCGCTGGGCGTCGGCCGCAATACCGTGCGTGAGGCGGTCCGGGCGCTCGCCCATAGCGGCATCCTGGAGGTCCGCCAGGGCGACGGAACCTACGTGCGCGCCACCAGCGAGGTGTCCGGCGCGGTACGTCGGCTGTGCGGCCCGCAGCTGCGCGACGTGCTCCAGGTGCGGCGTTGCCTGGAGGTGGAAGGGGCACGCCTGGCCGCGGCCGCCCGCACCGAGGAGGATCTGGCCGAGCTGCGCGCGCTGTTGGATCGCCGCGACAGCCACCAGCAGCAGGGCCGGCACGAAGACTTCGTCCGGGCCGACACCGATTTCCATCTCGCGGTGGTCCGCTGCTCGCACAATCCGGTGTTGACCGAGCTGTACTGCGGGCTCACCGAGGTGGTCATGGCCAGTGTGGCCACGACGAGCGCGAAACCGGTGGAGGCGGACCAGATCCGGCACCGGGGCTTGGTGGAGGCGATCGCCGCCGCCGATGTCGAGGCGGCCGGGCGTGAGGCGGGCGGATTCCTCGACGAACTGCTGGACCAGCTACCGCCCCGTTGAGATGCTCAGTCGCGCCGGAGCCCCAACACTCGCAACAGTTCCGGTCGCCGCAAGATGAGGCCGATCCACATCAGCACTCCGACATATACCCCGGATAGCACGAAGCCCGCCAGCGGCTTGTCGGCATGCAGGTTGATGGTGACCGCCCCGCCCAGGTAGGCGGTCAGGCCCAGCGCACCCAGCACCGCGGTGCGCGGGATCAGGAAGACGGCCAGACACACCAGCAGAACCCAGCCGATCACCGCGGTCTTGTCTGGCGAAAAACCGAGCGCTTCGGTGGCTTCGCGGGCAAACGGCACGCCCAGGATCTTGGGGATGCTGTCGAACGCGAAGAAAAGCCCCAGCAGAGCGGTGATCGCGGCTCCGGTGATCCACGCCCGGGAACGTCGCGGTGTGGTGGGGTCGGCGTTTGTCGTCATCGTGTCTCCCTCAACTCGACGGTGATTGTGAAGCGATAGGTTCTTGCGCGCGCAAATACACCGCGGTGTAGCCGAACAGGATCACCGCCGTGGCCACCAGGAGCAGCAATCCCACCGCGTAGCTGTTGCGGGCCGGATCGTAAGTTGCGCCCATCACCAGCGGCGGGAAGTAGCCTCCCAAACCGCCGACCGCGGCGACGATCCCGGTGACCGAGCCGACGGAACCGGCCGGGGCACGGCGCGACACCCAGGCGAACACCCCGCCGGTGCCGATGCCGAGCGCGACCGCCAGCGGCAGAAACGTCAGACCCGACCAGATATCGGCGGGCGGTTTGAATACCGAGATCAGTGTCTGCACGGCGATACCGGCCAGCGAGGCCAACACGACGTACTTGGGCGCGATGTGGTCGGCCAGTGTTCCGCCGAGCAGCCGGGCCAGCACCGCGGCCAGCGCGAACGCGGCGGTGCGCTCCCCCGCGCCGACCGCGGAGAAGTCGTAGACCGTCTTGATGTAGATGGGCAGGTAGCTGCAGAAGGCCACGAAGCCGCCGAAGACCAGCCCGTACAGCAGCGACATCTCCCAGGTGACCCGCAGCCGTGCGGCGGATTTGAGCTTCGGCAGCACCGGGGTGGTGTTGGGCACGAAGCGCGGGCCGTTGTGCATCAGCACCACACACAGCAGCGCCGAAACCGCCAGGGCCCCCGCAACTATGAGATGGGTGGTGAACAGCCCGAACCACCTGACGAACCGCGGGGTGAAGAACGCCGACACCGCGGTACCCACCATGCCCATGCCGAACACTCCGGTGGCGAAGCCGCGGCGTTCGGGGGCAAACCAGTTGTTGGCGAACGGGATTCCGATCGCAAAGACGGTGCCGGCCACGCCGAGGAAGAACCCCGCCGCCAGCATCAGCGGATAGGAACCGATCTTTGCCGCATACCCGACCACCAGTACCGGGGCAATCGAGGCCAGCGAGACCCCGATGAACATGGTGCGGCCCCCGAAGCGGTCGGTCATCAGTCCGGTGGCAATCCGGCCCAGCGCGCCGACCAGGATCGGGGTGGCCACCATCAGCGCCTGGGCGGTGGTGCTCAACTTCATCGCGGCGGTGTATTGCGTCGACAGCGGGCCGATCAACGTCCACGCCCAGAAGCAGATGACCGAGACACCGGTGGCCAGCAACAGGTTGACGAACTGCTGGGTTCGGGTTTCCGGGTTGGCGACAACCGTCATTCGGCTATGTAAGCACGGTACTGGTAGCGGAGCGGGGTAATCCGCCGGGAAATGTTGGCGCTCCGCCTGTTTCAGCTGGTACGCGACCCTACTGCGGCGCCCCCGGTTGACCGACGCTACCGGGAGACCCGTTCTGGTCACCTCCACTACCTGCGCTACCACCAGCCCCGCCCGCACCGCCGTGCAAGTCGTCTGTCGGGCCAATGTTGTAGTTGACGGCGGAGCCCCCATCGCCGCCGTCGCCGCCATCACCGCCTATGCGCTCTGCGCTGCCGCCATCTCCGCCGGCGCCGCCGTTGCCACCGGTCACGTTGAGGCCGCCGTAGGGGCTACCCACACCGCCTCTGCCGCCTAGGCCGCCGTGGCCGCCGATATTGCCTGCGGCACCGCCGTTGCCGCCGTTGCCACCGCTGCCACCGACCGCGTTGTTACCCCAGCCATAGCCGCCGTTGCCGCCTGCGCCGCCGCCCCCGCCGGTGTCAATGCCGTAACCGCCGTCGCCGCCGCCACCGCCCCGGCCGCCGACGTGGTCAGGGCCGTTCAGACCGTTGCCTCCGGCACCTCCTGTTCCACCGTCACCGCCGGTAACACCGGTGCCGCCGTCGCCACCGTTGCCTCCGTTGCCGACGATCTCTGGATCCGCGCCGGACACGTCGCTGTTGGCGCCGGCACCACCGTTGCCGCCGTTACCCCCGCGCCCGACTGATCCGGCATTGCCGCCATGCCCACCGTTGCCGCCGTTGGTGCCTGGTGCCGCATTGGGGTCGGTCCGCGCGTTATAACCCGCTCCGCCGTCACCGCCGTTACCACCACTCGTGGCCTCACCACCAGCGGTGCCAGCCACCCCGCCGGGACCACCAGCCGCTCCACCAGCACCCGCGATACCCGGGTCACCACCATGCCCGCCGGCGCCGCCATCAGCGTGGGTGGCATCGCCATCGCCACCGCGTCCACCGTAACCGCCGGGCCCGGCGTAACCGCCAGAGCCACCCGTGCCGGCGGGCGCCGTCGACCCGACCGCGCCAAGCAGACCGCTCGCGCCGCCGACCCCCGCTTTGCCGCCCGCGCCGCCTGCCGCGCCGTCACCACCGTTGCCGGCAGTCCCACCGACTCCACCGGCTACTGAAGCGTCCTGACCATGGCCGCCGAACCCGCCATGACCACCAGCGCCGCCGTTACCGCCGGCGCCCCCGTTGCCGCCTGATCCCAACAGCCAGGCACCACGGCCACCAGCACCGCCGTTGCCGCCAGCGCCGCCGGCGGTGCCGTCGCCGCCGTTCGCACCTGTGTCTCCGGACGCACCGATTGCGCCCGCACCTCCGCGGCCACCCGCGCCGCCCGCACCACCGTTGCCGAAGAGCATGCCCACACCGGCACCACCGATGCCGCCATCTCCACCGTCGATCCCCGACGGCCCGATTCCGCCGTTGCCGCCGTTGCCGCCGATGCCCATCAGCCAGCCGCCGGCGCCGCCGTCACCTCCATCACCTCCGTCAACGCCTGTGCCACCAGCACCGCCGTTGCCGAACATTCCCAGGGCCGAACCACCCACGCCACCAAACCCGTCGGCGCTGGTGCCGCCGGCGCCGCCGTCGCCGAACCACAGGCCGCCGTTGCCGCCCGCTGCGTCGGCCAACGAACCACCGCTGATTCCGGGAGCGCCGTTGCCAATCAGGTCTTGCCCAAACAGCAACTGCGGCAGCGGGTTGATCAGGTTGTCGTTGACCCAAGCCCCGAAATCACTGGCAATCCAGCTCTGCTGCAGCTCGTGGATCGGCATGTAGAACCATGAGTTGTACAGATCAGCCAGGAAGTCCGGTGTCGTCGTCGGGGGCCCGGGGACCAAGTCCGACCACCAGTCCGGCAGATCGCCAATGACATCCGCCGATCCCGGACCATCGACTCCCGACAGATCAAACCAGTCGAAATCCTCCGCCTGCGCAGACGGCGCGACCGCCACCGGCGCCACTCCGAAAGCCAGGAACGCACCGATGGCAGCCACGGCGCCCGATGCGCGCGAACCTGCTGTACCCACCCGGCCAGGGCAACGCTGCCCGTAACGACGACTCGTCGGAACGGCCTTCCTTGAAGATCCTTGGATTCAGCTGTGGCGAACCTGGGTGCACCACAATTCCGATGAATGTAACACTAGTAGGGCAGACACCCGCGGCCATTGTCCGGTTAGTGGTACAGGTGCCCACGCGCCCCGGACACACCGATCCCGAGCGGGCTGCTGCGTGGGCGCAGCGACGCATAGACGTCGGCTTCCGAATCCGCACGCTGCGAACCGAACTCGGCATCACTCAAGAAGCCCTGGCGCTCAAGTCCGGGGTTACCCGCAATGTCTTGATCGACGTAGAGCATGGCCGGCGCAGCCTGCTCTACGAGCGGCTATTCGACCTGGCCGATGCACTTGGGGTTCCAGTCAGCGAACTGATGGAAGGCTCGTAGGACCAGGCTACTAGCCTGGCGTTCAGAGTCGGTACGGACCAAGAATCGACCAGTCCTGGGAGGCCTCTGTGATCCAGCACGCCGCGCTGCGCATGCCATCTGTGCTGCAAGAAGAGTTCGCCGACCAAGCAGTAGAGCTACTCCGTCAATACCGGCAGGAGTACACGGGCTGGCATTTCGAGACACTCGGCCATCCGTGGAACGATCCGGCGACGGTCAACACGGTGACAGCCGCTGACCTGCTGGCACTGAACACCCTGTCTGTCCAGGGATCTGCATGGGCATCCATTGCGATCCTTGGCACCGATCTTGCCCAAGAGTTCACCGAACTTCTCGAGCAGATCAGCCCCGATCTCGACTTGGTCGACGCAACCGACGCCCACCTTGGACAAGGCTCACCCGCGGATCGCTTGTGGAAGTTATGCCGTCCCGATGGCGCCCGCTGGAAGCACTTCGGGCCAGTGACGACGAGCAAGCTGCTGGCTCGCAAGCGGCCCCGATTGCTGCCGATCTACGATTCTGTGGTCGGCGCTCAGTACGGCCTCAAAGATGCACGCGGGTTGTGGTTCGGCATGCGTGAAGCGCTCCTTGCGGATAACCGGCGACTGCATAACCACGCGGTCGAACTCCACCGCGCTGCGGACCTACCTGAAACCGTCACACCCTTGCGTGTCATCGACATCGTCGTGTGGATGCACGGATCGCTAACCCAGCCGGACTAGAACTCCCAGTCCTCGTCTTCGGTGACGACGGCCTTGCCGATCACGTACGACGACCCGGAACCGGAGAAGAAGTCGTGGTTCTCGTCGGCGTTGGGCGACAGCGCCGACAAGATCGCCGGGTTCACGTCGGTCTCCTCGCGCGGGAACAGCGCCTCGTAGCCCAGGTTCATCAACGCCTTATTTGCGTTGTAGCGCAAGAACTTCTTCACGTCCTCGGTCAGGCCGACATCGTCGTACAGATCCTGGGTGTACTCGACCTCGTTCTCGTAGAGCTCGTAGAGCAGGTCGTAGGTGTACTCCTTGAGCTCGGCCCGCTTCGCCTCGTCGACGAGGGCCAGGCCGCGCTGATACTTGTAGCCGATGTAGTAGCCGTGCACCGCCTCGTCGCGGATGATCAGCCGGATCATGTCGGCGGTGTTGGTCAGCTTGGCCCGGCTCGACCAGTACATCGGCAGGTAGAAGCCCGAGTAGAACAGGAAGCTTTCCAGCAGGGTGGAGGCCACCTTGCGCTTGAGCGGCTCGTCACCCCGGTAGTACTGCATGACGATCTCGGCCTTGCGCTGCAGGTTGGGGTTCTCCTCCGACCAGCGGAACGCGTCATCGATCTCATTGGTGGAACACAGCGTGGAGAAAATCTGGCTGTAGCTCTTAGCGTGCACCGACTCCATGAACGCGATGTTGGTGTAGACCGCCTGCTCGTGCGGGGTCAGCGAGTCGGGAATCAGGCTGACCGCCCCGACCGTGCCCTGGATGGTGTCCAGCAGCGTCAGCCCGGTGAACACCCGCATCGTGAGCTGCTTCTCGTGATCGGTCAGGGTGCCCCATGACGGCAGGTCGTTGGAGACCGGCACCTTCTCCGGCAGCCAGAAATTGCCGGTCAGGCGATCCCAGACCTCGGCGTCTTTGTCGTCTTGCACCCGGTTCCAGTTGATCGCGGACGTCCGGTCGATCAGCTTCACACCCTCAGCCACCAGAACCTCATTTCATCCGCCAGCACCTAGGCCACAAACACTACCCCTGGTGTCCGACAATCCCCCTCAACACAAGAGGTTGTGTCTGCGTGTCGTGTCAGCCGACTCCGGAAAAGTGGTACTCGGAGGGCCGCAACGAGCGGGTGGACCGCCAATACTGCCAGGTCATGCCGCTCCACAGAGTCCGGTTGACACCGTGCTCGTCGAGATACCAGCTGTTGCAGCCGCCGGTGATCCACACCGATCCGGCGAGCTTGTCCTGCAACTCCGCGTTGTAGCGGTCCTGGGCCGCGCGGGTGGGTGCCAATGCCTGCGCGCCGAGCTTGTCGGTCGCGGCGATCGCCTGCGCGACGTAGCGGATCTGCGACTCGATCATGAACACCACCGAGGTGTGGCCGAGCGCGGTGTTGGGACCGAGCAGGAAGAACAGATTGGGCATGTCGGCCACCGCGATGCCGTGATGTGCGACCACACCCTCACGGTTCCAGCGGTCCCCCAAGTCTTCGCCGTGCGGACCCTTCACCTCGACGTAGGTGTAGGAGTCGGTGACGTGAAAACCGGTGGCGCCCACGATGACGTCGACGGGACGCTCGACGCCGTCGGCCGTGACGATCCCGGTCGGAGTGATCCGGGTGATCCGCTCGGTGATCAGCGTCGTCTTCGGGTCGGCTACCGCCTGATAGTAGTTGGGCGAGTACAGGATTCGTTTGCAGCCGGCGCGGTAGCTCGGCGTGAGCCGACGACGCAGCTCCCTGTCGCGCACATTGCGCCTGATGTTCCACTTCGCGACCAGTTCGACGGCACGCAACAGGCTGGGCCGCTTGGTCATCGCGTAGCCCAGGCCTTCCAGCCACCAGTAGATCCCCCAACGCACCGCCAGCCGCAACCCCGGGACCGTCGCGAACGCTTTGAGCAGCGCCCGCGGGAAGGGCGCGTTGGGCCGCGGCACCACCCACGGCGGGGTGCGCTGATACAGCTGCACCTGCGCGACGTCGGCGTTGCGTACCAGTTCCGGAACGATCTGGATGGCACTGGCGCCGGTGCCGATCACCGCGACCTTCTTGCCGGCCAACTCGACGCTGTGATCCCACTGGGCGGAGTGGAACATCGCACCCTCGAACTGCTCTATCCCCTCGATCTCAGGCAGGCGCGGGATGTGCAGGCCACCGGCGCCGGAGATGACGAACTGCGCGACGTACTCCCGTCCGGAGTCGGTGAACACATGCCAGCGGTATTCGCCGTCGTCCCAATGCGCGCGCTCGACGCGCTCACCGAACCGGATGTGGCGGCGCAACCCGTACTTGTCGGTGACGCCCTTGAGGTAGTCGAAGATCTCCGGCTGCGGCGAAAACAGCTTGCTCCACGTGGCCTTCGGCTCGAACGAGAACGAGTAGAGATGCGACGGCACGTCGCAGGCGCATCCGGGATAGGTGTTGTCGCGCCAGGTCCCGCCGATCTCGTCGGCCTTCTCCAGGATGAGGAACTCCACGCCCTGCTTCTGTAGCGCGATAGCCATGCCCAGGCCGGAAAACCCGGTCCCGATGATGAGCGCCCGGGTGTGCACCGGTGCACGTTGTCCGGTGTCCTCGGCGGTGGGGTCGGCCAGGGTCATCGCGCATCCCTCCCTTCAGGGGTATCGATGTTCAGTGTGTTTGCCGGACCTGAGTCCGTCAACGGCGCGGCCACCCCACTTGAGGGCGTCTTCTGCTTGACCTGAAATTTCTCCCGCGTCGGCGATACCCTCAAGCCTCACCATCACTGTCGAGGCGGTCCCGTAGTTGATATCCGTGCGTCGCATCCAAACGGCCCTCGCCGCGGCCCTCCTGGCCGTTTCAACCCTGACCGGCGCCGCCAGCGTGCCTGCGGCCAATGTCGTTGCCGCCCCGCCGATCCCGGCCCCGCAGGTGATCCAGCTGGCGACGATCACCCTCGTCAACGCCGAGACCAGCGATGTCGCCACCCAGGTTTTCGGGGTGGCAGACTCCGATCTGTACAACCTCAACCAGTCCGACCTCGTCGCCCAGCTCAGCGAGATCCGCGACCTCGGGGTCACCGATCTGCGGCTGGGCGTGCCGTGGCTCTACATTCAGCCCACCGCCACCAGCTATGACTGGGCCCAGATGGACAACGTCATCAACACGGCGCATTCGATGGGCTTCACGATCACCGCCGCGATCACCGGCAACCCCGCCTGGGACGGCCCCCTCATCTCGGGCGCACCCGACCCGACCGCCTATGCGAACTTCGCCGCCGAGGTCGCCGAACGCTACGGCGCCGAGATCTCGTCGTATGAGATCTGGAACGAGCCCAACGGGGTGATCTTCTACGCCCCGGTCAGCGCCGAGACCTACACCACCGTGCTGCAGGCCGCCTACACCGCGATCAAAGCGGCCGACCCCGACGCCACCGTGCTGGCGGGAGCGTTGGGCGCCACCACCACCATCGCCGGGCTCAGCGTCAGTCCCCAAGAGTTCCTGGAGCAGATGTACGCCAGCGGGGCGCACGGCTATTTCGACGCGGTGAGCTACCACCCCTACCACTACACGCTGCCGTTCTCCGCGGGCCTGGGCGTGACCAACTCACCTCTGGAGCAGGTCCAGGCACTGAATGCGATCATGGCCGCCAATGGTGACGGCGATCTGAAGATCTGGGCCACCGAGTACGGCAATGCCACCACCCCGGTGTTCGGTGTGAGCGAGACCGTGCAGGCCAATTTCCTCGAAGACTTCCTGATCGCCTGGTCCAAGCTCCCCTTCGCCGGGCCGGCGTTCGTCTACAGCGCGCAAGACCTGGTGACCGGGGCGCTCAACCACGAGGGCAACTTCGGGCTGTTCACCGACGACGGCACGCCGAAGCTGGCTGCCGAGGTGCTGGCCAACCTCATCGCCGCGAACGCCAACGGCACCCTGCCGGACTACGCCGCCCCCCTGCTGCCCGACGCCGAGGTGGTCTACCTCCAGCTGGCCACGATGGTCGCCGGCGTGATCAACCAGGGGCTGATCATCCCCAACGCCATCGTCGCGGCGATCTACCAAGTGCTGCCGGAGCCGCTGCAGCAGGCGTTCACTGCGCTGTCCGACTTCATCACCGCGACCACGACCCAATTCCTGGAGGCCACCAAACCACTGGTCGTGGACACCATCAGCGTGTTGCTCGACCTCGGGTTGTAAAGGTCCAGCACTCAGCGTGTCGCCCGCTCGGGTTCGCCGGACCCGTCCGCCGGATGATCAGGCGACCGGTCGACTCCGGACCGCCGCCTGGATCGGCTGATCGGGGTCCATCACGATGCCGAGGTTCTGGGCGGTGCCGCCGACGACACTGATCATGATCGTTGTCAGGTAGTCCACGAAGGTGTCGCGGGGCATGCGCCGCGGGCTGTCCAATTCCGGCCCAAGCCACCAGTCCGTGGCCGAGGTCGCACTGCCGAAGGCCGCGAATGCGGCCAGATCCAGCGCGCCGCGGTTGAGGTCCAGGTCCTGCAGTTCGTTGTTGATCATCTCGGCCATCGCCAGCGTGATGGTCCGGCCTTCGTTGAGTGCCCGCATCCTCGACTCGGCCTGCGCTCGCGCCCGCCCCTGGATGAAGAACCGCAGCACATTGGGGTGCTCGTCGACCAGGGTGACGTACTCTTCGACGCTGCGCTGGACGATGTCGCGCAGCGAGTTGGTGGCGACGTCGATCGAGGCGAAGATCGCCGTCCACAGGTCGTCGCGCAGCCGAGCCCCGACGGCCTCGAACAGGTCGTCCTTGTCGGCGAAATGCCGGTAGATCTTGGGCTTGGCGGTACCGGCTTCCTCGGCGATCTCGCGCACGCTCACTTCAGGGCCGAGCCGGTCGATGGACCGGAAGGCGGCGTCGACGATCTCGCTGCGGACCTTCTTGCGGTGTTCGCGCCAGCGCTCGCTGCGCGCGTCGACCTTCTGCCCGCCGTTTTCGGCCGGCTTGGGTCTCGTCGTTCCGCGCACGTCAAGCACCTTACAGCGTTGCCGCCGCTGACCTGGGCAGACCGGCCGTCGGCTAACATCGCGGCTGTGGTGCAGCGATTCGACCTTGCAGTTGTCGGCGGAGGTCCAGCAGGGTCGGCGGCCGCCTGGCAGGCCAGGCAGGCTGGCGCGAGCGTCGTCGTCCTGGACAAGGCTGAGTTCCCGCGGGACAAGCCCTGCGGTGACGGCCTGACCGCGCGCGCGGTCAGCTACCTGCAGAAAATGGGCCTGGCCGAGCAGATCGACAAGTTTCACCGGGTCAACCGGGTGAAGGTGTTCAGCCCAAGCGAGTGGGAGCTGTCGTTTCCGCGCCGGCCCGGCATGCCCGATCACGGCTACGTCGCCCGCCGCCCGGAACTGGACACGTTGCTGCTCAAGCACGCCGAATCGGCCGGTGCCGAGGTCCGGCAGTCCGCCGAGGCGACCGGACCGGTGCTCGACGACACCGGTCGGGTCGTCGGGGTGATGCTCAAGGGCGGCGAGAAGGTGCTGGCGGATGCGGTGATCGCCGCGGACGGCGCCTACTCCCCGATCAAGCGGGCGCTGAAGCTCGACTCGGACTACAACGGCTACTCCGCGATCGCGATCCGCGCCGAGATGCCCGCCGTCCGGCCCGACGTCGACTCCCTCGACATCTACATGAAGCTGGTCTTTCAGGGCGACCAGCTGCCCGGCTACGGGTGGGTGTTCCCGTTGGGTGACGGCCGGGTCAACATCGGCTTGGGCTACGTCAACAGCTACAAGAACTGGCAGGCCATCAACGCCACGCACTTCCTCGGCGACTTTCTCGAGACGTTGCCCCGCGAGTGGGAACTGCCGTCGATCACCGAACTCAAGCAGTCCAAGACCGTGCGGGCCTGGCGCCTGCCGATGGGCTTCACCGCGTGGCCGCCGTGGCGGCCCGGGGTGCTGTTCACCGGGGACTCCTTGGGTGCGGGCCGGCCGACCTCGGGCGCCGGGATCTCCAAGGCGCTGGAGTCGGGGCTGGCCGCCGGTGAGTGCGCGGTCGCAGCGTTGACCAACGGCGGGCCCGACGATTTCACCAACTACGCCCAGCGGATGGAAGCGGCCTGGGGCCGGGAGTACAAGCGCGGCCGGTTCTTTCACAAGCTGGCCGGTAAGCCGGCGCTGGCGAATGCCGGACTCAAGTTGCTGGACAACGCGCGATTCCGCGAAGTCATGCTTAACCGGCTGTACGCCAATTCCGAGGGACGGCCCGAGCACCGCTACTGACGTTGCCAACGGGAATCTAACGACGCGGCACGCCGGCGCGGCGTAGTACCCCTCGTCGACGCCTCACCGCCCGGTGAGTTTCGTCGTTGCCGGTCCAGCACCCGAATCCCCAAGCCCACCAGTGCTATTACGTTGCCGCTTCGGCCTCACGGCCGGTGACACCGATGCTGCCGCCACGGCGCTGGCAGCGGTGCGGTCACCCTGCGGCCAACGACCCGGACAGATTTATGGCTAGCCTTAACTAATTGTTTGGCTCGCCGAAATCAGGCTACGGTATGAAGCGCAACAACCCCAGCCGTATGAGGAGAAGCGCGCGATGTCCGTCTACCAACTTCCCGATTTGACCTACGACTACGGTGATCTTGAACCCGCGATCAGCGGTGAGATCATGGCGCTGCACCACGGCGCGCACCACGCCGCCTATGTCAAGGGCGCGAACGCGACGTTGGAACAGATCGGCGAGATGCGCCAGACCCGCGACTTCTCGCGGCTACCCGGGCTCGAGCGGACCCTGGCCTTTCACGTGGCCGGCCACAGCCTGCACTCGATGTTCTGGACCAACCTGTCCCCCGACGGAGGCGACCGGCCCGGCGGGGAACTCGCCGCCGCGATTGACGAGTTCTTCGGCGACTTCGATGCCTTTCGGGCGGAGATGACGGCGGCCACCGCCAGCGTGCAGGGATCAGGCTGGGGCGCACTGGCCTGGGATCCGTTTGGGGCGCGGTTGGTCGTCAACCAGATCCACGACCACCACATCACCGTGGTCCCGACCAGCACCCCGCTGCTGGTGTTCGACGCCTGGGAGCATGCGTTCTACCTCCAGTACCGCAACGTCAAGACCGATTACATCGAGCGGCTATGGTCGTTGGTCAACTGGGCCGACGTGTCCGAGCGGTTCGAGGCCGCCCGCGCCGCGACGCTGTTTACCGTCGACGAAGGCTAGATCGTGGCCGTTGATCCGATCGAGGCGATCAACTGGAACGACATCGCCGACCAACGGGACCTCGACGTGTGGAACAGGCTCACCGCGAACTTCTGGCTTCCGGAGAAGGTGCCGCTGTCCAACGACTTGCCCAGCTGGCACCGCCTGACTCCTGAACAGCAGACCCTGACGATCCGGGTGTTCACCGGGCTGACGCTGCTCGACACTATGCAGGGCACCGTCGGGTGCATCGAAATGCTTGCCGACTCCGCCACGCCGCACGAGGAAGCCGTCTATACCAACATGGCGTTCATGGAGTCGGTTCACGCCAAGAGCTACAGCTCGATCTTCTCCACCCTGTGTTCGACAGCCGAGATCACCGCAGCCTTCGCGTGGTCGCGTGAGAACACCTTTCTACAGCGCAAGGCCCACATCGTGCACGACTACTACCGTGGCGACGACCCGCTGAAGAAGAAGATCAGCTCGGTGATGCTGGAGTCATTCATGTTCTACAGCGGGTTCTATCTACCGCTGCATTGGTCGTCACGGTCAATCCTGACCAACACCGCCGACATCATCCGGCTGATCATCCGCGACGAGGCGGTGCACGGCTTCTACATCGGCTACAAGTTCCAGCGTGGCATGCATACCGCCTCCGAGCAGCGCCGCCGCGAGCTGGCGGACTTCGCGTACGCGATGCTCACCGATCTCTACGACAATGAGATCGACTACGCGCGTGACCTATACGGCCCGCTCGACATGACCGAACCGGTGCTGCCGTACATGCGCTACAACGCGAACAAGGCGCTGTCCAACCTCGGCCTGGACCCGTTGTTCCCGGCCGACGACTGTCAGGTACCGGCTGAGATCATGTCTGCCCTCGACCCCGGGGCGGCCGAAAATCACGACTTCTTCTCCGGTTCAGGAAGCTCATACGTCATCGGCGCTCAGCAACCCACGACTGACGACGACTGGGATTTCTGAACTCGCCGCCGCCGGTTTGCGTCAGCGTCGACCGCGCTGGACTCCACCCGGCTGGCGGGCGACCTTGCCCGCCGCTGCCCGGGCGGCCTGCTTGGCGAGGGTCTTCTCCCGGGCGGTGCGTTTCGGTGCCGGCTGGGACTGTCCCCGCGAGGAACCGGGCTTGCGGCCGCGCACGATGCCGACGAACTCCTCGACCAGCGTGGACTGCGATCCTTGGCTGAAGGCCAGCGACACCGGGCAGGTGGGCGCATCGGTGATCGGCCGGTAGGTGAGGTCCTTGCGGTGATATAGCCGCGCCAACGACTGCGGAACGATCAGTGCACCCAGCCCGGCAGCGACGAGTTCTATTGCGTCCTTGGTGGTTTCAGGACGAAAGTCGATCGACTTGCCGGGTGCATCAGCCCAGGCGACAACATCGTCGAGTGGGAGCAGTAGTGGCTCGCCACTGAGGTCCGCTGAGGTGATCTCATCAACGGCATTGAAGACGTGGTCCTTGGGCACCACGGCCACCGTCGTCTCCTCGTAGAGCGGAATGACCGCCAGTCCTGAGGTGTCGACCGGCGGCCGAAGCAGCGCCACATCGACGGTGCCCGCTCGTACCGCCGCGGGCGCGTCCGCCGCAGCGACGGTGTGCAGCAGCAGTGGGACGTCCGGATGGCGCTCCGCCCACACCCGAGCCCACTTCGCGGGCGTACCACCGGGGACGTAGCCGAGGGTGAGGGAAGGCGGGTTCACCGCATCAGGCTACCGATAGGCTGACGCCATGAGCAGGCCTAACGCACAGTCCATGAAACCCGCGACGGCCGCCAAGAAACTGGACGTGTACCTGCCCGCGACGCCCGCCGAGTTCCAAGAGAACGCGATCACCCGAAGCGAGCTCGCCGCCCTGCTGGCCGATCCGCCCCAGTGGCTCAAGGACCTGCGCAAGAACGGGCCGCACCCGAAGAACCTGGTGGCGGCCAAGCTGGGCATCTCGATCTCCGGTCTCACGCGTAGCGGCGTGAACAACGTGCTGACCACCGAACAGATCGGTCAGCTGCTCGAGGAGAAGCCGGAGTGGCTGGTCGCCGAACGTGAGAACTACCAGTCGGTGCTGCGCGAGCAGCGGCGCATCAAGGCGCTGCATTCCGAGCGGTCGCGCGAGGGCTGATCCTCACGCACTGGCGGTGTCCATCGGAAATCTGCTGTCTACGTTGCGAATTCGACGATAAAGCAGTTGAGTTCAGGGTCACCTACGTTCGGGGCACGGGCGCGCTGATCTTGTTTCGGGTAACGCTGATCTTGTTTCGGGTAATCTAGGGACCGATCAGGTCCTCACCAGGAAGGGATGCCATGCACGGCGAACGCCGCGTCACACATCTTCTGACTGTGGCTGCTATGGCGGTCGCCGCCATGGCGATCGCGCCCACCGCGGCGCCGCCGCTCGCACACGCCGGGATCTGCCCGGGCATCCTGGGCCCGATCTTCGTGCCCGGCCCCTGCGGCCCAGGCCTGCTGGGCGCCGTTGCCAATGATGTCATCGCCGGTGCCACCGCCGGTGCCGTCGGCGGTGCGATCGACCGACCACTCGCCAGCCACGATGAAATCGCCGCGCAGCAGACCGCTGGCCTTCCGCCCTGCTACGCCCCGTCGGGTCAACCGTTTTACACTGCCGCCGGAGAACCGTGCCCCGCGGGAATGGAACATCCCCCGGCCGCAAAGCCTGCACCTGCGCCCTAGCCGACGAATTCTGTGACGGGCGCACTGGCTGCTCGGCCCCGCTGTTTGGGCAAGGCGTTTGTCGAGTTTGGCGAAGCTTCAACTCCTGCGACACCTCTGTCGTGGGATACGAGCCGGTCACTTGCCCCTTCGAAAGTAACTAATCAGATGGCGGTGGCAGCTGCGCCTGCTCATCAAGGCAGTACGGACACGTGTCCCTAAAGGCGCCCTTGTTCGTGTGATAGCGCGTATGAGCGCTGCGTCGACTCGACGGCATTGGGCGACCCTTCCTCGCCGCTGACATCTTGGCGCGGGTCTCTTTGCTCGCGGTTCTCCCAAAATTTGGGTTTCCGGCGCCTTTCCTCATCTCGGAGAGCTTGGCCTTCGCCTCCGCCGACATTACGTGGCCGAAGCTGGGGTGGTCAGCACCAAACTTCCGGTAGTTCGGATTGTCAGGGCCGACGTTTGTGCCCTTACGTGCGGCTGACCATTTCGCCCGTTGCTCCGCAGAGTGCTCCCGTTGATAGAACGGATTCTCCTCGCCGAAGCGGCTAGGAACCTTACGACCGGTCGATCGGATCCTCGCTGCCTCCCGCATCTCCGCGGTCCATTCCACTCCTGTCGGCCCAAGTCCACCAGCAGCAATATTCAGCAAAGGATGCCCCTCATGCCGAAGGAGGGCTATCCAAGCGATCTCGGCCTCACCGAGCTCATCGAGGTCATCCGTCCAATCCAGCTGATCCACGATCACGCTGTCGCGATCCTGCTTACGCAACCAGTCGTAGAACGGGGTCTTCCTCCCGGCAGCGGCTTCCTTCAAATGCTGGCAAAGCCGTACTTGCGCCCTTTTCGTCGTGAGGCCGACATAACGATACCGCGAATCCGATCGCAGCCTGACCCCGTAGATCAGGCCTCCGCCCGGCGATTCGAGGGGCACCGCGTCCCGGCCTTCAGCGACCAGGCGTCACAGCATGCAGCTGACGCAATTCTCCACCTGCGTTCCATCCAGCGCCATCTGCCGCAGGCGGATGTAGTACAGCGTCTTGATTCCCTTGCGCCAGGCGTAGATCTGCGCCCGGTTGACGTCGCGCGTGGTCGCGGTGTCCTTGAAGAACAGCGTCAAGCTCAACCCCTGGTCCACGTGCTGGGTGGCCGCGGCGTAGGTGTCGATGATCTTCTCGTAGCCGATCTCGTAGGCGTCCTGGTAGTACTCCAGGTTGTCGTTGGTCATGTACGGCGCCGGGTAGTAGACCCGGCCGATCTTGCCTTCCTTGCGGATCTCGACCCGCGCCACGATCGGGTGGATCGAGCTCGTCGAGTGGTTGATGTAGGAAATCGACCCGGTCGGAGGAACGGCCTGCAGGTTCTGGTTGTAGATCCCGTGGGCTTGCACCGACTCCTTGAGCCGGCGCCAATCGTTCTGGTCCGGAATCCGGATGCCCGCGTCGGCGAACAGCTCGCGCACCCGCGCGGTCTTGGGCTCCCACACCTGGTCGGTGTACTTGTCGAAGAACTCACCGGTGGCGTACTTGGACTGCTCGAAGCCCACGAACGCTTGACCCCGTTCCAGCGCAAGGCGATTCGATGCGCGCAGGGCGTGATACAGCACGGTGTAGAAGTAGATGTTGGTGAAGTCGATGCCTTCTTCGGAACCGTAGAAGATCCGCTCCCGAGCCAGATATCCGTGCAGGTTCATCTGCCCCAGGCCGATGGCGTGCGACTCGTTGTTGCCCTGCTCGATCGACGGCACCGACCAGATGTGGGTCTGATCCGACACCGCGGTCAGCGCCCGGATGGCGACCTCGATGGTCTGGCCGAAGTCGGGCGAGTCCATCGCCTTGGCGATGTTGAGCGAACCCAGGTTGCAGGAGATGTCCTTGCCCACCTTGGCGTACGACAAGTCATCGTTGAACACCGACGGGGTGGATACCTGCAGGATCTCCGAGCACAGGTTCGAGTGGGTGATCTTGCCGGCGATCGGGTTCGCCCGGTTCACCGTGTCCTCGAACATGATGTAGGGATAACCGGATTCGAACTGCAACTCGGCCAGGGTCTGGAAGAACTCGCGCGCCTTGATCTTCGTCTTGCGGATTGCCGAGTTGTCGACCATCTCGTAGTACTTCTCGCTGACAGAGATGTCGGCGAACGGCACCCCGTAGAACTTCTCGACGTCGTAGGGCGAGAACAGGTACATGTCCTCGTTCTTCTTCGCCAGCTCGAAGGTGATGTCGGGGATCACCACGCCCAGGCTCAGCGTCTTGATCCGGATCTTCTCGTCGGCGTTCTCTCGCTTGGTGTCAAGGAAGCGGTAGATGTCGGGGTGGTGGGCGTGCAGGTACACCGCACCGGCACCCTGACGGGCGCCGAGCTGGTTGGCATAGGAGAACGAGTCCTCCAGCAGCTTCATGATCGGGATGACCCCGGAAGACTGGTTCTCGATGTTCTTGATCGGGGCGCCGTGCTCGCGAATGTTGCTCAGCAGCAACGCGACTCCCCCGCCACGTTTGGACAGCTGCAGGGCGGAGTTGATCGACCGGCCGATGGACTCCATGTTGTCTTCGATGCGCAGCAAAAAGCAGCTGACCGCCTCGCCGCGCTGCTTCTTGCCGGAGTTCAGGAAGGTCGGGGTGGCCGGCTGGAAGCGGCCGTCGATGATCTCCTCGACGAGCTGCTCGGCCAGCTTGGTGTCACCGGCCGCCAGGGTCAGCGCCACCATGCATACCCGGTCCTCGAACCGCTCCAGGTAGCGCTTGCCGTCGAAGGTTTTCAGGGTGTAGGAGGTGTAGTACTTGAACGCCCCCAGAAACGTCGGGAACCGAAACTTCTTGGCGTAGGCCCGATCCAGCAGCGACTTGACGAAGTTGCGCGAGTACTGGTCGAGCACCTCGCGCTCGTAGTACTCCTTTTGGATCAGGTAGTCGAGCTTCTCGTCCTGATTGTGGAAGAACACCGTGTTCTGGTTGACGTGCTCCAAGAAATACTGACGGGCGGCCAGCACATCCATGTCGAACTGGATCTTGCCGTCGGCGTCGTACAGGTTGAGCATCGCGTTGAGCGCGTGGAAGTCCAGCTCGCCCACCGGAGCGCTGCGGGTGGTTGCGGTTACCTGCTCTGCAGTTGCAGCGGTTGGTGGCATGCCTCGTCCTTCCAGAAATCGGCCAAGCCCGCGCGGACGGCTTGCACGTCCTCGTCGGTTCCCATCAATTCAAATCGGTACAGGTACGGCACTCCGCACTTGCGGGACACCACATTGCCCGCGTAGCAGAACTCCGCACCGAAGTTGGTGTTGCCGGCCGCGATCACGCCGCGTAGCAATTGCCGGTTGTGTTCGTTGTTCAAAAAAGCGATGACCTGCTTCGGCACGTAGCCGCCCTCGTTCATATCGGGCTGCTGACGTCCGCCGCCGTAGGTCGGCAGGACCAAGACGTAGGGGTGGTCGACCTCGATGCGTCCGTGCAGCGGGATCCGGATGGCCGGCAGGCCCAGCTTCTGCACGAAGCGGTGGGTGTTCTCCGACACCGAGGAGAAATACACCAGGCTGCATTCTGAATCGGCAGACATGGCGACCTCCTTCAGCTCTCAGTCAGACTCCACCCGTACCCGACCGGCGACCGGTCTACGCGCTGAGCGCGGTCTGCGCCAGCGCCTTGATGCGGTCCGGCCGGAAACCCGACCAGTGCTCGTCGCCGGCGACCACGACCGGGGCCTGCAGGTAGCCCAGCGCCATCACGTAGTCACGGGCGTCGGGGTCCAGCGAGATGTCGACCTTCTCGTAGGAGATGCCCTGCTTGTCCAACGCCTTGTAGGTGGCGTTGCACTGCACGCACGCGGGCTTGGTGTAGACAGTGATGCTCATGGCGGCAGACTCCTCAGCGAATCGTCGACAACGAACGGATGACAGATCGGGCACTATGTTCAGCGGGCCGCCAGGACTTTCCGTTTTCCAGCTCCGCAGCCGTGGCAGAGCACCGATTAGGTGCCGGTTGCCGCGGTCCGGATAACTGGAAGATCCCGGGCCTGTCGGTCCCCCGAACACTACACCTAGTGGTCATCCCTTGGGGTTAATACTAGATGTTCTGAACGACATTGTTGAAATTCGCTGGTCGTAAGCTTGCGGCGCCGTCCGCGTCGGCGTGTCGCATCTCACAGTTGAACGACTCTCGCTTCATAACCGCAGGTCTACCACCCAGCACCGACAAGTGGTCGGTACCGGCGTCCGTCGACCGCCTGCCAGCAAAGTCGGCCGGGCCCCGAATCAGCGCATCCCGGCAGGTACCGATTCCGGCAGATCCGCCGCATCGGCGGGAGCCGGACGCCTGTTGTGCCGGTTCAGGCGGCCGCCCACGACGCCCAGCAGGACCGGTACCAGCGACACTGCGACGACGGCCAGCAGAACCAGGTCGAGGTGAGCGCGGACGAACCCGATGCCGCCGAGCAGGTACCCCAGCAAAGGAACGCCCGCACCCCAGGCCAAGGACCCGGCGATGCTGTAGCCGGTGAAGGTTCGGTGGCGCATTCCGGACGCCCCAGCCAGCACCGGCGTCAGGGTCCGCGCCACCGCCACGAAGCGCGCCAGAAAGACCGTGGCCTTGCCGTGGGTGGCGAAGTAGCGCTGGGCCCGATCCACCTGGTGGCGGCCGAGCCGTCGGGCGCCGCGCGTCTCCAGCACCGCCGGCCCGGCCTTGGCCCCCAGGAGGTAGCCGCACTGGTCGCCGGCGATCGCGGCGGCCGGCACGGTCAGCACCAGCAGCCAGATCGGAACCGCCGGGTGAACTTGAGCGGCCAGCACCCCGGCGGTGAAGAGCAGCGAGTCGCCGGGCAGGAAGAACCCCACCAGAAGACCGGTCTCGACGAACACCACCGCCAGCACGCCCAGCAGACCGAACGTGGCGATCAACGTATCTGGATTGGTAGTCATTCCGGTCATGGCGCCAGCTTGTCCGCCAGGCGCTGTGGGACCGCTGAGAACGCCACGGGCCCGGTGGTCGAGCTCTGCTGTACTGGTGTGGTGCGGATATTGCTGGTCGAAGACGAGGCTCGGCTGGCGGAGACCGTGCGTCGCGGGCTGGTCGCCGAGGGCTTCGTCGTCGACGTCGAACACGACGGCACCGACGGCCTGGCCGCCGCCACCACCGGCGACTACGACGTGGTGGTGCTGGACATCATGTTGCCCGGCCTCAGTGGCTACCAGGTGGTCCGCGAGCTGCGGGCGCAGCAGGTGTGGACGCCGGTGCTCATGCTCTCGGCCAAAGACGGCGAGTACGACATGGCGGATGCCTTCGACATCGGCGCCGACGACTATCTGACCAAACCGTTCTCGTTCGTCGTCCTGGTGGCACGGCTGCGCGCCCTGCTGCGCCGAGGCGCCCCGGCACGTCCGACGGTGCTCACTGCGGGCACCCTGTCGCTCGATCCGGCTCGCCGTCGGGTGACCCGCGGTGACACGGTGCTCACCCTGACGCCCCGGGAATTCGGGCTACTGCAGTTCTTGATGCGGCACCAGGGCGATGTGGTCACCAAGTCCGAGATCTTGCGCTCAGTGTGGGATTCGAACTACACCGGCGACGAGAACGTCGTCGAGGTCTACATCGGCTATCTGCGCCGCAAGATCGACGCGCCGTTCGGACTCGCCACCATCGAGACGGTCCGCGGCGCCGGCTACCGCCTGCGTTCGGACACCGACTCTTGATCCGGGCCGCCCTGTTGGGGCAGTGACACGGTGAACACCGCCCCACCGGCGCCGGCATCATCCACGGCAACAGTTCCCCGGTGGGCACGCACCACCTCCGCTACGATCGCCAGGCCGAGTCCGGTTCCACCCGACGTCCGGGCACGGGCGGCGTCGAGCCGGACGAACCGCTCGAAGATCCGCTTCCGCTCACCCACCGGGATCCCGGGACCGTCGTCGGCGATCGTGATGACGACGCCGCCCGGGACCGGACGGCAGCTCAGCGTCACCGTGCTGCGGGCATACCGGGCCGCGTTGTCGACCAGGTTGCGAATCACCCGGGTCAGGGCGGCACGGTCACCCGTTACCCGGCAGGCCCGGATATCGGTGACGACGCTGACCGACCCGCTGGCGCCCAGTCGGTTCGCCTCGGCCTCCAGGAGATCGTCGATGTCGACGTCCTCCCACCGCAGTCCCAGTGCCCCTTCGTCGGAGCGGGCCAGCAGCAACAGGTCTTGGAGAAGTTGCCCCATCCGCCGCGATTCCGGCAGCAGCGATTCGTCGATCAGGTCCCGGTCCATCAGCTCGGGCCGGGCACTGGCCAGCTCCAGCGCGGTGGTGATGGTGGCCAGGGGGCTGCGCAGTTCGTGCGACACATCGCTGACCAGACGCAGTTGGGCGGCCCTCCCATGCTCCAGCCGAGACAGCATGGCGTTCATCGTCGTCGCCAGTTCGGCGATCTCGTCATGGGTTCGGGGAACCGGCACCCGCTCGGTCAGATCAGCGCTGGAGATCGACGCCACCCGGGTGCGGATCGCTTCCACCGGCCGCAGCGCGGCGCCCACCAGGCGGAAAGTTCCCGCTGCGACCAACACGATCAGAATCGGCGCACCGACCGCCAGCAACACACCCACCTCGGCCACGATCTCCTCGACCGGTTCGCGGTCCACCCCCACCAGCACGGTGACCGGGTCTCCGTCGGCGGTGGCGCCGCGGGCCGATACCCAATACTCGTCGCCGGTGGCGGATTCGACGCGGCCCACATAGCGCGCTTGACCGTCATCGAGGGCTACCGCGGCCAGCGGCGATCGGGGTGCGCCGTTGGAGGCGGCCCGGATCACGCCCGACGCCCCGACAACCTGCACGACGGCGATCTGCGCATCGGTGGCCAGCAGCGCCGACTCCAGATCGTCGAGATCGTCAGACCGCAGCGCCGCGGCGATATGTTCGGCACGAAGGCCCGCCGCGGTCTCGGCGGTCGATTCCAGCGACCGATACAGCACCAGCAGGAGCAGCCCGCCCGCAATCGCGAGGCAGATCGTCATCACCGCCGCCGCGGCCAGCGCCGATCGGGTCCGCACACCGCTGTACAGCGAGCGAAGCCGCTCGATGACGGCCCGCATCCGGTCCGTGCTGCCGCTCACGCCGCCTCCCGGTTCGTCGCATACCGACACAGCATGCCCGCCATCGTGACCCGCCGCCGCTGTGACACCACTGAGGCCGCGGGTTTGCTGACGACGCCCAGCACGTCGGAGGCACCCGATAACCTGCCGGGCATGCTGTCGACGCTGGCCGTACGGGGTTACCGCTCGCTGCGCGACCTGGTGCTGCCGCTGCACCGGCTCACCGTCGTCACCGGGGCTAACGGGACCGGGAAGTCCTCGCTGTATCGGGCGCTGCGGCTGCTGGCCGACTGCGGGCGCGGCGAGGTGATCGGCTCACTGGCCCGCGAGGGCGGCCTGGAGTCGGTGCTGTGGGCCGGGCCGGAGCAGCTCGGCGAAGCGCGCCGCAGCGGAGCCGCCCAGGGCAGCGTGCGCACCCGACCCGTCTCACTGGAGCTGGGTTTCGCCTCCGACGATTTCGGCTACCTGGTCGATCTGGGCCTACCACAGGACCCGGCGCAGGCTTCGGCGTTCGCCCACGATCCGGAGATCAAACGGGAGATCGTGTTCGCCGGACCGGTGCCGCGCCGCGGCGCCACGTTGGTGAGCCGCACCCGGGCATTCGCGCAGGCCAGCACGGACTCCGGGGTCGAGGAACTGTCGCGGGCACTGCCGACCTATCGCAGCGTGCTCGCCGAGTTCGCCCACCCCGCAGCGCATCCGGAACTGGCCGCGGTACGGGACCGGCTGCGGGACTGGCGCTTCTACGACGGCTTTCGGGTGGATGCCGGCGCACCGGTGCGACGGCCGCAGGTCGGTACGCGCACACCGGTACTCGCCGGCTACGGCGTCGATCTGGCCGCGGCGGTACAGACCATCATCGAGTCCGGCGACGACGACCTGGCCCGTGCGGTTGCGGCCGCATTCGACGGGGCGACGCTGTCAGTCAGCTCGCACGACGGCATGTTCGACCTTCAGTTGCGCCAGCGGGGCATGCTGCGGCCGTTGCGCGCCGCCGAACTGTCCGACGGCACCCTGCGCTTCCTGCTGTGGGCAGCCGCCCTGCTGAGCCCGCAGCCACCGTCGCTGATGGTGCTCAATGAGCCGGAGACGTCACTGCATCCTGACCTGGTGGCGCCGCTGGCCGAACTCATCCGGGCCGCCGCCACCCGAACCCAGGTCGTGGTGGTCACCCACGCGCGCACCATGCCCGAACTGCTCGCCGCCGTGCCCGTCGCCGAAGCCGACGGCCACGACACCGCGGAGGTCGAGGTCTACAAGGACTTCGGCGAGACGCGGGTCGCCGGGTTGGGCCTGCTCAACACCCCGGCCTGGGACTGGGGCAGCCGCTGACGCGTCTGAGCGCCGACGCGGCGACTCAGGAGCTGCGCAACGAATCGCGCGACGGCCGCAGCGCACGGCTGAACAGCACGTTGGCCTGGCGCATCGCCACGCTGTAGGGCAGCCAGGCCAGCCGCTTGAACGCGTACAGCGCCCGGATGTCACCGGAGGTGTAGACCAGGTAGCGGTTGCGCGCCACCCCGGCCAGGATCTTGTCCGCCGCCTTCTCCGGCGACACGGCATGGCCGGCAAAACGGCCCACCCATTTCTCCACCTGCGGGTCCTCGCGGTCCACGCCGGCGATCTCGACGGTGTGGACCAGCCCGGTCTTGACCGCGCCGGGAACCACTACCGACACCCCGATCTTGTGCCGGGCCAGGTCGAACCGCAACACCTCCGACACTCCGCGCAGGCCGTACTTGCTGGCGGAATAGGCCGCGTGCCAAGGCAAGGCGACAATTCCGGCCGCCGAGGAGACATTGACCAGATGCCCGCCGCGGCCGGCGGCCATCATCGGCGGGATGAAGGTCTCGATGACGTGGATCGGACCCATCAGGTTGATGTCGACCAGCTTGCGCCACTGTGCGTGGGTGAGCCGGTCGACGGTCCCCCAGGCCGAGATCCCGGCAATGTTCATCACGACGTCCATGGGCTGGTGCCGCTCATGAATGTCGGCGGCGAAGGCGGCGACGTCGTCGTAGTCGGCGACGTCGACCACCCGGTGCTCGGGTACCAGCGCGCCCAGAGCGCGTGCGTCGGCGACGGTTTCAGCCAGGCCGTCGGCGTTGCGGTCGGTCAGGTACAGCTCGGCACCATGCTCAGCCAGCCGCAACGCGGTGGCCCGACCGATCCCGCTCGCCGCTCCGGTGATGAAGCACCGCTTGCCCCGGTAGTACTGCGCTACGCGTGTCATGGGTGCAGACGATACCGGCGGTACCGCCCAGGGATCACCGCTAGCCCTTACCGCCGCCCCACAGCGCATTGCGCCACAACGCCTCGAGCACCTGCACACCGCGACCCACATCACCGCCGGGCCCGACGAAGGCACTGTCGCCGGAAAGCATGTAGACGGTGGTGGCGCCCAGGGTCCGCACCAGCGCGGGGATGTCGTCGCTGATCGGGTTCGCGGTCCCCGCGGCGATCTCGTCATTGACCACGCCGACGATCTGGTTGATCACCGCGTCGATCTGAGCGTCGAGCAGCTCGCGGATCTCGGCGTCGCTGTTGCGGGCCAAGTTGCACGCCGACATCACCGGATCGTTGTGGGCGTAGACCGCGGCGGCACTGCCCACCATGCGCTGGGCGAAAGCCTCGGTCGATTCGTCGGCGCCCCGCGGTGCGAAGTAGTGGGTCAGTTCTTCGAGCTCGTGGGTGGCCTCCGCCAGGATGTGGGCGAGCACGGCGTATTTGGAGTCGAAGTAGAAATAGAACCCCGAGCGCGCCACCCCGGCCCGGTCGCTGATGGTGCTGACCGACAGTTCCGCGAAGGGTTTCTCCTCCAGCAGCTCACGCACCGCCTGAACAATCGCCTGACGCTGCTTGTCGCCCCGCCGCAGCGGCAGGTCGTCGGCAGAGCGCCCGCCCGCGTCATCCTCGATATTCACCTTTGCACCTTGCACCACGCCGCGCCGGATTCAAACTTGACAGGCGTCAAACTTACTCCAAGGATTAGGGCGAAGTGACGGTTACCACAACCTGTCCGGGCCGTTAGAGGAGCGTCTGTGACCACCATCAGCACCCCGCGTTACCTGCTGGACCAGGCAAAACGCCGGTTCGTCCCGACCGTGAACACCATCCCGGGCATGGGATTGCTGGAAAAACGGCTGATGACGGTCGACTGGCCGCAGCGGACGCTGGCCACCCCGCCGGCGGGCAGCGACTTGAAGCCCATCGTCGGTGACTCGGGGCTGCCGCTGCTGGGTCACATCGTCGAGATGTTCCGCCAGGGACCCGACTTCCCCCTGCACCTGTACAACACCCGCGGCCCGATCACCTTCGCCGACTCGCCCATCCTGCCGTCGATCGTCGCGCTGGGGCCCGACGCCACCCAGACGATCTTCACCAACAAGAACAAGGACTACTCGCAGAAGGGCTGGCTCCCGGTGATCGGGCCGTTCTTCAACCGCGGCCTGATGATGCTCGACTTCGACGAGCACATGGCGCACCGGCGAATCATGCAGTCCGCCTTCACCCGGCCCCGGCTGGCCAGCTATGTCGAGGACATCGACCGGGTGGCTTCGGCGATTGTGGCCGACTGGCCCACCGACGACGGCCGTTTCCTGGTGTACCCGGCGATGAAGGAACTGACCCTCGACGTCGCCTCGGTGGTGTTCATGGGCCACGAGCCGGGCAGCGACCACCAGCTGGTCACCAAGGTCAACCACGCCTTCGAACAGACCACCCGGGCCGGCGGCGCAATCATCCGCACCTCGGTGCCGCCGTTCAAGTGGTGGCAGGGCCTGCAGGGCCGCAAGCTGCTCGAGGACTACTTCGTCGAGCGGGTCAAAGAGCGCCGTAACGCCGAGGGCACCGACATGCTGACGGTGCTCTGTCACACCGCCGACGAGGACGGCAACAGCTTCTCCGACGCCGACATCGTCAACCACATGATCTTCTTGATGATGGCCGCCCACGACACCACCACCTCAACGGTGACCACGATGATCTACCACCTGGCCGCGCACCCGGAGTGGCAGGAGCGAGCCCGCGACGAGTCGACGCGGCTGGGCGACAGCCCGCTGGACATCGAGTCGCTGGAGAAGCTGGAGACACTCGACCTGGTCATGGACGAGTCCCTGCGGCTGGTGACGCCGCTGCCGTTCAACATGCGCCAGACGGTCCGCGACACCGATCTGCTGGGCCATTACGTGCCGGCCGGCACCAACGTGGTCACCTGGCCCGGAATGAACCACTGGCTGCCCGAGCTGTACACCAACCCGCGCCAGTTCGACCCGGAGCGGTTCCTCGAGCCGCGGGCCGAGCACAAGAAGCACCGGTACGCCTGGGCGCCGTTCGGCGGCGGGGCGCACAAGTGCATCGGGATGGTGTTCGGCCGTCTCGAGGTCAAGACTGTGCTGCACCGGTTGCTGCGCCAGTACCGGATTGAGCTGTCCCACCCCGGCTACCAGCCGCGCTGGGACTACGGCGGCATGCCGATCCCGATGGACGGGATGCCGATCGTGTTGCGCCGGCTCTAACCGCCCGCCGTCAGCAGACGGTTGACGCAGGTGACGACTGCGTCCACGGCCGAGGCCCCGGCGTCGGGCGCGAAGCCCACCGCCCAGGCCGTCGCGCGGCCGTTGGAACCGTGGATGAACGTCGCTGTCTCGGTGCCGCAGCCGAGCTGATGAAATCCCAGGATTTCCAACGTGATTCCACGTTCGTACAACATCTCGGTCAGCGCGGCCAGCGGACCGTGCGCCGCCGCGGTGCACGTTCCGGTCCGCTCCCCAATCGCGATCGTCGCCTGGTACGTGCGGCCCTGTAGACCCAGCCGTGCCGCGGGTCGGTCGGCGTCCAGGCAGCGCCACCGGCCCAGCCGTAGCGGCCCGGAACAGCGGCCGTAGGTGGCCACGAAGCCCTCCCACGTGAGCTGGGCGGCCGGGTCGCGCAGTTCACGCGGGAGTCGGGTGTCGAATTGGTCTGCGAAGGATGTGCTGGCCATGGTCGGAGTCTTTTCTGCTCGAAGAGAGCGACCGACGGGTAGTAGCTTCCGACCCACAGCGGGGGTCGGTCTGGATCAGACCCCGCTGCGGGTGCCGGCTACTACGACTAGATACCGCATGATGTCACCCAGGCTAGTAGCGCCTCCGCTGGACGCGCAACGCCATTTATGGACTGGCGTCGAGATTGAGATCAATTCAAGATGCGGCGGGCCACGTTGGTGGTCACCAGGTCCAGCAGCTCGTCGCCGCGGCCGGCCAGAATGGTCCGGATCGCATAGAGCGAGAAACCTTTGGCCTGCTCAGCGGTGATCGCCGGCGGGATCGACAGTTCCTGGCGGGCAGTGACGACGTCGACGACGGCCGGGCCGTCGTAGGCGAACGCCTCGGTCAGGGCCGTCTCCAGGTCGGCGGGCCGCTCCACCCGGCGCCCGAACATGCCCAGCGCGGTGGCGACGGCGCCGAAGTCCGGATTGTCCAACTCGGTACCGAAGTTGACGATGCCGGCGGCCTTCATCTCCAGTTCGACGAAGTTCAGCGACGAGTTGTTGAACACGATCACCTTGACCGGCAAGTGATTCTGCGTCAGCGTGAGCAGCTCTCCGAACAGCATCGCCAGCCCGCCGTCGCCGGCGAAAGCGACGACTTGTCGCTCCCGATCGACGGTCTGGGCGCCGATCGCGTGCGGCAGCGCGCACGCCATGGTGCCGTGGTTGAACGACCCGATCAACCGTCGCCGCCCGTTCATGTTTACGTAGCGCGCCGCCCACACCACCGGGGAGCCGACGTCGACGGTGAACACCGCGTCATCGGCGGCCAACCGATTAGCCACCGCGGCAACGTATTCGGGACGTATCGGGGTGCGGTCGCGATCATTGGACGCCAGCGCGTCCAGTCGCTTACGGGTCTTGCGGTAGTGCTTCAGCGACTTTTCCAAGTGGGTGTGGTCGCTTTTGCTCGCCAATAATGGCTGCAACGCGGCGAGGGTGTCGACGACGGTGCCGAGCAGCCCGAGATCGATCGGCGTGCGCCGGCCCAGGTTTCGGCCGCGTATGTCGACTTGGATGATCTGCGCACGCTCGGGATAGAACTGCTGGTAGGGAAAGTCGGTGCCGAGCATCAGCAGCACGTCGGCTTCTCTGATCGCCTTGTAACCGGAGGCGAATCCGAGCAACCCGGTCATGCCGACGTCGTGGGGATTGTTGTACTCGATGTACTCCTTGCCGCGCAGCGCGTGCACGATCGGTGCCGCCAAAGTGCGCGCCAGCTCCATCACCTGGTCATGGGCGCCGGCCACGCCCGCACCGGCCAGAATGGTGACATTGGCGGCGGAATTGAGCATGGCCGCGGCCGCTCGCAGCCCCTGCTCGTCGGGACGACACACCGATCCGCCTGCGCGCACGGGGCGCGCTCCCCAGGCGGTTTCGTCGAGGCGGTGGCCGAAGATCTCCCCCGGCACCACCACGACGGCGACGCCGTTCTCCTCCACCGCCGCTCGCATGGCCAGCTCCAGGATCCGAGGCGCCTGCTCGGGGGTGCTGACCAGCTCGCAGTAGACGCTGCACTCGCGAAACAGGTTCTGCGGGTGGGTTTCTTGGAAGTAGTCGGAGCCCACCTCGGCCAGCGGGATGTGGGCGGCGATCGCCAGCACCGGCACCCGGCTGCGCTGCGCGTCGAACAGGCCGTTGATCAGGTGCAGGTTGCCGGGCCCGCAACTACCGGCGCACACCGCCAAGCTGCCGCGCAGCGCTGCCTCCGCGGCGGCCGCGAACGCGGCGGTCTCCTCGTGGCGCACCTGTTCCCAGCTGACCTCGCCGTCCCGGCGGATCGCGTCGGTGAGCCCGTTGAGGCTGTCGCCGGGAATCCCGAAGACGCGCTGCACCCCGCTGCGTTTGAGGACGGCAATGACATGGTCTGCGACGGTTGCCATTTCGCGTCCTCCTCAGCACGGAGCGAGCGTGCGCAGAATGCCGGTACGGGCGGCGTGTTGCCGTGCAAACACGCCCGCTCGCGCAGGAAGAACGCTACTTGATCAGCGGGTCGCGGGGCATCCCCAGAATTCGCTCGGCGATCTGGTTGCGCGTCACCTCCGAGGTGCCGCCGGCGATCGCGATACCGCGGGCCCCCATCACCATCCGCGCAGCCATCGCGCCCGGCCCGTCATCGAGGGCAACATCCGGGCCCAGCAACGCCGCACCAATCGCTGCGCCGTCGCCCATGTGCTCGGCGAGCTTGAGCTTGGTGACATTGCCTTCGGGGCCGGGCGCGCCACCGGCGATGCTGCGCGCCGCGCGCCGCAGGTTCAGCAGGCGCAACGCGTGCTCGTCGGCGACGAACCGCCCGATCCGCACCTCGGCATCGGCCACCGACTGCCGGTGCTGCTGGGCCAGTGCGATCAGCCTCTGGTCGACCCCGGCAGTGTAGGAGCTACCGCCACCGATGCTGACCCGCTCATTGCCCAGGGTGGCCCGGGCCACCTTCCAGCCGCCGTTGACCTCGCCGACCACGTCCTCGTCGGGAACGAAGACGTCGTTGAAGAACACCTCGTTGAACTCCGAACCACCGGTGATCTGCCGCAACGGCCGCACCTCGACGCCCGGCGCCTTCATGTCGACGATCACCATGGTGATGCCGGCGTGCTTGGCGACGTCGAAGTCGGTACGCACCGTGGCCAGGCCGCGCCGGCACAGATGCGCACCCGAGGTCCACACCTTCTGACCGGTGATCTTCCAGCCGCCCTCGACCCGGGTTGCCTTGGTCTTGACCGCCGCCGCATCCGAGCCGGCGCCCGGCTCGGAGAACAGCTGACACCAGATCTCCTCCTGGCGCAGCGCCTTCTCCACGAACCGCTCGATCTGCGACTCGGTGCCCTGCTGGATCAGCGTCAGGATCACCCAGCCGGTGATCGAGTAGTCGGGCCGCTGAACGCCCGCGGCGGTGAACTCCTGCTCGATCACCACCTGCTCGACCGCGTCGGCGGCCCGGCCCCACGGCTTGGGCCAGTGCGGCATCACGTAGCCGGTCGCGATCAGCCGGTCCAGCTGGTCGTCGGTGCCCAACGCCGCGATCTCGAGCGCGTCGGCCTGGATCCGGGTGCGCAACTCCTCGGCCTCGGGCGGCAGGTCCAGGCTGTTGGCGCGGGTGATGCCGGCCGCGGCACTCTCGAAGACGGCCTGGGCCGGTGCGTCGCCGCCGAACAGGGCCTGTACCGCGAGGGCGCGGCGCAGCTGCAGGTGGGCGTCGTGCTCCCAGGTGTAGCCGATACCGCCGTGCACCTGGATGTTCAGCTCGGCGTTGCGCTCGTAGGCGGGGAACGCCAGGGTGGCGGCGACCGCAGCAGCCAGCCGGAAGGCGAACTCGTCCTCGCCATCAGCCCGCGCGGCATCCCACACCGCGGCGGTGGCAGATTCCGCGCCGACCAGCATGTTGGCGCAATGGTGCTTGATGGCCTGGAAGGTGGCGATGGTCCGGCCGAACTGTTCGCGCACCTTCGCGTACTCCACCGCCGCGTCGGTGCAGTCGGCCGCGCCGCCAACGGCTTCGGCGGCCAGCAAGACCCGGGCACGTGCCAGCGCCGACTCGCGCGCGCCGGCCAGGACGTCGTCGGGGCTCACGCCGACACCGGTCAGCGTGACCCGCCCGGACCGCCGGGTCGGATCGACATTGCCGGGCACGTCCACGTTGATCCCAGCCCGGTCCCGCTCGAGGACCAGCACGTCCTCACCCGCGGCCACCAGCAGCACGTCGGCCAGGCCCGCGCCCAGCACCACCCCGGCGTCCCCGGAGGCCACGCCGCCGTCCAGCACGACGTCGCCGGCCAGCCCGATGCCGGCGGTGACGGAACCGTCGATCAGCCCGGGCAGCAGGCGGGCCTGCTGTTCGGACGTGCCGGCGGCGGCGATCACCGCCGAGGCGATGACGGTCGGAACGAATGGTCCGGGCGCCACCGCCCGGCCCAGCTCCTCGATCACCACCACCAGCTCAGGCAGCCCGAAGCCCGAGCCGCCGTACTGCTCGCCGATATGCAGGCCCAGCCAGCCCAGCGCGGCCAGCTCGCCCCAGAACGGTGGCCGAGTCTCCTCGGCGGCGTCCAGCAGCGCACGGGCCGCCGAGCGGGCCTTCTGCGCGGTCAAGAATCCGCGGGCCACCTCGGCCAGTTCGCGGTGGTCGTCGGTAATTCCAATGCCCATGGGCTGTCTCCTGGCTTTCGTTTACTTGGGGGCGAAGCGTTGCCCGGCGTCGAGGCGCAGGCACTGACCGTTGAGCATCGGGTTGTCGACGACGGCGGCAACCAGCTTGGCGAACTCCTCGGGCCGGCCGAGGCGCTTGGGGAACGCCGCGTCCTTGGTCAGGGCACTGGCGAACTCCTCCGGGATGCCCTTGGTCAGGCCGGTGGCGAACAGGCTCGGCGCGATCGCGAGCGCTCGGATGCCCACCGAACCGAGGTCACGAGCCATGGTCAGGGCCATGCCCGCGACGCCCGCCTTGGCGGCGGTGTAGGCGACCTGGCCGATCTGGCCCTCGAAGGCCGCGATCGAGGCGGTGTTGATGATGACGCCGCGCTCCTCGTCCTCGGGCTCGTTGGTGCTCATGTGCGCGGCGGCCAACCGGTTGATGTTGAACGTGGCGATCAGGTTCAGGTCGATCACCGCGCGGAACGACTCCAGGTCGTGCGGGCCGGACTTGGACAGGGTGCGTTTGGCGATCCCGCCGCCGGCCGTGGTGACGATGACGTGCAGCCCGCCCAGGCCCTCGACGGCCGCGGCCAGCGTCTTCTCGGTGGCGTCGAAGTCGGTGATGTCCACCGGATAGAAGGCGCCCCCGAAACCGTCTGCGACCTGCTTGCCCTCCGAGCCCTCCCGGTCGAGCACCGCGACGTCCGCCCCGCCGGCAGCCAGCAGCTCCGCGGTGGCGCGACCCATTCCGGAGGCGCCGCCCACGACGATGACCTTCTTACCGTTGATGTCCATGCACACCCCTTCGCGGCCGTTACAGAAAATCTAGTAGTTGAGAATCTAGGACAAGTTATCGTTCCGCTCGGAAACCGCTGCCCCTCGGGCATCAGACAGGCGCCAAGGAGGTACCCGTGGCCGCACCGACGGCGCCGGAGACAGTCGAGCGACACGACGGGCCGGTGACGTATGTGCACACCGACCCCGAGCTGCCCGCAGTGGCAGTCATCGACCACTCCCCCATCTCAGCACGGCACAAAATGGTGTTCGGCGCACTCGCGGTCGCGGGGGCGGTGGCGTGGGCATCGATCGCGTTCGCGCGCGGCGAATCGGTGAACGCGGTGTGGTTTGTCGTCGCCGCGGTGTGCACGTACGTGATCGGATTCCGTTTCTACGCAAGGCTTATCGAACGCAAGATCGTGCGCCCGCGCGACGACCACGCCACGCCTGCGGAGATCTTCGAGGACGGGACCGACTATCTGCCGACCGACCGGCGGGTGCTCTTCGGCCACCATTTCGCGGCAATCGCCGGCGCGGGACCGCTGGTCGGCCCGGTGTTGGCCACTCAGATGGGTTATCTGCCGGGCACCATCTGGATCGTGATCGGCGCGGTGGTGGCCGGCTGTGTGCAGGACTACCTGGTGCTGTGGTGCTCGGTGCGCCGACGGGGCCGCTCCTTGGGGCAGATGGCCCGCGAGGAACTCGGCGTCATCGGTGGTGCGGCCGCGATCGTCGGGGTGCTGGTCATCATGGTGATCCTGATCGCGGTGCTGGCGCTGATCGTGGTGCGGGCCTTGGCGGTCAGTCCGTGGGGCGTGTTCTCCATCGCGATGACGATTCCGATCGCCCTGTTCATGGGGTTCTATCTGCGATTCCTGCGGCCCGGCCGGGTGTCGGAGGTGTCCCTGATCGGGGTCGTCGCGCTACTGGGCGCCGTCGCCTCTGGTAAGTGGGTCGCCGAAACCTCTTGGGGTGCGGCGTGGTTCACGTTGTCCCCGGTGACGTTGTCGTGGTGCATCATCGGTTACGGCTTCGCCGCCTCGGTGCTGCCGGTGTGGTTGCTGCTGGCGCCTCGTGACTATCTGTCGACGTTCATGAAGGTCGGCACCATCGTCCTGCTGGCCGTCGGCATCCTGATCGCTCGGCCGCTGATGGCCGCTCCGGCCGTCTCGGAGTTCGCCCGCACCGGCGAAGGGCCGGTGTTCGCCGGGTCACTGTTCCCGTTCCTGTTCATCACGATCGCGTGCGGCGCGCTGTCCGGGTTCCATTCGCTGATCGCTTCGGGCACCACCCCGAAACTGCTCGAAAAAGAGAGCCAGATGCGGCTGATCGGCTATGGCGGCATGCTCACCGAGTCCTTCGTGGCGATCATGGCGCTGATCACCGCCTCGATTCTGGACCAGCACCTGTTCTTCACCCTCAATGCGCCGGTCGCCTCCACCGGCGGCACCGCCTCGAGCGCCGCCGCCTACGTCAACGGGCTCGGACTGGGCGGGTCACCGGTGACCGCCGACCAGATCACCGAGGCCGCCACCGCTGTCGGAGAACAGTCGATCGTGTCGCGCACCGGCGGGGCCCCGACCCTGGCGTTGGGAATGGCCGAGGTGCTGGGGCGGGTGTTCGGCGGGCCGGGTCTCAAGGCTTTCTGGTACCACTTCGCGATCATGTTCGAGGCGCTGTTCATCCTGACCACCGTCGACGCCGGCACCCGGGTGGCCCGATTCATGCTCGCCGACGCACTGAGCAACCTGGGCGGGCCGCTGCGCCGGCTGGCCAACCCGAGTTGGCGGATCGGTGCGTGGGTGTGCAGTCTGGCCGTGGTCGCCGGCTGGGGTTCGATCCTGTTGATGGGCGTCACCGATCCGCTCGGCGGGATCAACACCCTCTTCCCACTGTTCGGTATCGCCAACCAGTTGCTGGCCGCGATCGCGCTGACCGTGGTGACGGTGATCGTGATCAAGAAGGGCCAGGCGGGCTCCGGCTTGAAATGGGCACTGATCCCGGGCATTCCGCTGCTGTGGGATCTGACGGTCACCATGACGGCGTCGTGGCAGAAGATCTTCTCCGGCGATCCGCGGGTGGGCTACTGGACGCAGCACTTCGCCTACCGGGCCGCCGAGCGGGCCGGCAAGACATCGTTCGGATCGGCGGCCAACGCGCAGCAGTTGCACGACGTCGTCCGCAACACGTTCATTCAGGGCACCTTGTCGATAGTTTTCGCCTCCTTGGTGGCGGTGGTGGTCATCGCCGGAATTCTGGTGTCGGCAAGGGCGATCCGCGGCACGGCGTCTACCGCCGAGCCGCCGCCGGTGCCATCGCGACGATTCGCACCGGCCGGGCTGATCCCGACCGCGGCCGAGCGAAAGGTGCAGGCGCAATGGGACGCCCGCTGCGTGGATTAGTCCGGGCCGCTCGCCACGTCGGCTGGTACTGGGCATCGCTGTTGGGCGACAACCACTACCACCGCTATCTGGAGTATCGCCGCCGCGCCCATCCCGGCGAACCGGTGCTCTCCGAGCGGGACTACTGGCGGCGCCGTCACGACGCCAATCCCGGGGCGCGTTGCTGCTGACACCGCTCCGGCCGGGCCGTGTCCAAACCTTAATGAAGCCTTGACCGTCTCGTGGGCATGTGCGCGAGGCCTATCGACGCGAATCTCCCTACCATCAACGGCGGTAACCCAGGTTAGAAGATCGGGAAGGTATGCCGAGGATGTGGACATCGGTGCGCTCTGCAATGGTGGTCATCGGGGTCGCGGTCGCGACGCTCGTGACGCCGCCCGGAACGAGTTCGGCTGCGGCCAGCCAGCCGCCCGGCGCCGGGATCGCATCGATCCAGCCGGCATCGGGTGCTGTCGTTGGCGTGGCGCACCCGGTCGTGGTGACCTTCTCCGCTCCGGTGATCGACCGCCGGGCCGCCGAGCGCAGCATCGCGGTGCGGAGCACCCCGCCGATGACCGGAACCTTTGACTGGGTCGACGACAGCGAAGTGCAGTGGATTCCCGACCACTACTGGCCGGCGCACAGCACCGTGGCCCTGTCGGTGGGCAAGCTGTCCGTCGACTTCAGCACGGGCGCAAAGGTGGTGGGCGTCGCCAGCATCTCGGCGCACACCTTTACCGTGACCGTTGACGGCGAGGAGGCCGGCCCGCTGCCCACGCCGCACCACCGCCCGCACTGGGGCGAAGACGGCGTCCTGCCCGCGACCATGGGCAAGACCGAATACGAGACACCCACGGGCAACTACACCGTGCTGGGCAAGGACCGCAAGGTCGTGATGGACTCCAGCAGCGTTGGTATCCCGATCGACTCCGCCGAGGGCTACCGCTTCGAGGTGGAGCAGGCGGTCCGCATCACCCGGCGCGGGCTCTACGTCCACTCCGCACCTTGGGCGCTGCACTCACTGGGGCTGGAGAACGTCAGCCACGGCTGCATCGGCCTGAGTCCCACCGATGCGGAGTGGTACTTCGACCGGGTCAACATCGGCGACCCGGTGATCATCAAGGAGTGACGCTGCCGAATTCCACTGGCATGGCGTCGATCCCGTTGATCCAGGGCAGCACGGATCGCGACGGTCGATCCAGCTGGTGGATGTCGGGGATGATGTCCGCCAGCGCTCCGAAGATCAGGTTGATCTGCATCCGGGCGAGGTTCGCACCGATGCAGTAGTGCGCTCCCGGAGCCCCGAAACCCAAGTGCGGGTTGGGGCTTCGCAGGACGTTGAAGGTGAACGGGTCGTCGAACACCTCGTCGTCGTAGTTGGCCGAACCGTAGAACATGCCGACCCGCTGTCCCTTGCGGATCTGCACTCCCCCGAGTTCGACATCGCGCAATGCCGTGCGCTGGAAGGAGATGACCGGCGTCGCCCAGCGGACCACTTCGTCGGCCATGGTAGCGGGGCGGTCGGCGACGAACAGCCGCCATTGGTCGGGGTGGTCGAAGAACGCCAGCATGCCCTGCGAAGTGGCGTTGCGGGTGGTCTCGTTGCCGGCCACCATCAGCATCATCACGTAGTAACCGAATTCCAGTGCGGTGAGCTCTTCGCCGTCGATGGTCGCGGTCACCAGGGCCGTCGCGATGTCGTCGCGCGGGTGCGCCTTGCGGTCTTCGGCCATCTGGTAGGCGTAACCCAACAGCTCAGCGGAGGCTTGCATCCCGTCGGCCGCGGCGTCCGGGTCGCCGTTGCCGCCGCCCACCAGCCGATTGCTCCAGTCGAAAACCTGTTGACGCTCGTCCGTCGGGACGCCGATCAGCTCGCAGATGGTCGCCAATGGCAGCTGGGAGGCCACCTCGGTGACGAAGTCGCCGGTGTTGTGCTCGGCGGCGGCCGTGACGATCTCTCGGGCTTGGCGGTCGAGCGAATCCCGCATTCCGGCAACCACTCGGGGCGTGAATCCCCGGGAGACGATCCGGCGCAGCTTGGCGTGCTTGGGTCCGTCGAGAAACAGCATGATGTTGTCGCGGCTGGCGTCGTGGAGCTCTTGATTGTCGGTCGTGTTCGTCCGGATCAGCGAGGTGTTCTCGTGCGAGGAGAACACCTCGTCGTGCAGCGACACCGCCCGTACGTCGGCGTGTTTCGTGACGACCCAGTAGCCCTCGTCGGGGTAGCCGGACGCGCCGAAGGGTTGGGCGTTCCACCAGATCGGTTCGGTCTTACGCAGCAGGGCGAACTCCTCGTGCGGGATCCGCTCGGCGATGAGCGCGGGGTCGGTGAAGTCGAACCCCTCCGGCAACAGGTGCTGTGTCTCGGTCATCGTGCTCCCTCTCGCTCTACCAGCGGTTGCCACGCCAAACCTGCACCGGCGCTGTCGATGTAGCCGCCCGAGGGGGCGGCGAAATGCGATCCGAGCAGCAGTGCCCGCTCGTCGGCGATACGGCGCAGCAAGGCCAGCCGACTGGCCCGAGCGGCGCTCGCGTCGGCGTCGGGCAGGGCACTGATCTCGGGCCGGCCGATCTGGCCGGGATGGTGCACGACGTCGCCGCTGATGTAGGCGACGTCGCCGGCGGACTCGATGCGCACCGACACATGACCGGGGGTGTGACCGGCGGTGGGGACGAGCCTGATCGTCTCGGTCAGCTGATGATCCGGGGCCACCAACCGGAGCTTGCCGTGCTGCGCCAGGGGTGCGACGCATTCGGGCGCCACCCGGTCCTCACCGGTGAACTCACACCAGTGCGCGTGCTCGGCCGCGGTCACCAGATAGTCGGCGTTGGGAAATGTCGGCACCCACTGCCCGGCCTGCTCGACGGTATTGCGACCGGCGTGATCGCGGTGCAGGTGCGTGCACACCACGGCCGTGATGTCGCCGGGCGACAATCCCGTGGCCGCCAACGACTCCTCGAAGCGGTCCGGCATGTTCCGGGTCCGCAGGAAGCTCTCGGCGAAGCAGGTGTCGACGAGCACGCGCGACGGCCCGGACTCGATCAGATAGGACTGGATCGCCATCAGGATGTTGCCCGAGGCGTCGCAATACTCCGGCAGCGAATCGTCCGCGAAGCACTCAAGTGCTCCGGCGAACAGCCGGGAGGGTGGGATCGGGATGACCGCCTGGGCAACCGCATGGATGTCAACGTCGCCGACAGTCCAGTGCTGCACGCCATGGTCCCCTTCTCGCAGGGCGATCGTATGCCACGAATCATTTGGAAGTGACTGATTCGAGGAACCGGAGGAACGAAGGCGGGTCTGGCACACTCGACCCGTGGCAGCACCCACCATCCGCTTTCGCCGGCTGGCCGAACAGGTCGCCGACGAGCTCCGTCGACGCATCGTCGCCGGCGAACTCACCGACGACCATGTGCTCCCCAAAGAGGACGAACTGCTGGTCGAGTTCGCCATCAGCAAGCCGTCGTTGCGCGAAGCCATGCGGATCCTCGAGGCCGAGGGCCTGCTCACCGTGCGCCGCGGCAAACGGGGCGGCGCCGTGATCCATCGGCCCACTCCAGCAAACGTCGCCTACACCATGGGCCTGGTCCTGGGTTCGCAACAGGTCAGCCTCGCCGACGTCGGGACCGCGCTTCTGCAGGTCGAACCGGCCTGCGCGGCGCTGTGCGCGGGGCGCCCGGACCGAAAGAGCACGGTGGTGCCGATTCTGCGCCGCTTGCATGAGGAATCGGTGGCTGCGGTCGACGACTTGCAAAAGGTCACCTCCGCCAGCCGCCGCTATCACGAAGCGCTCGTCACGCACTGCGGCAACACCACCATGCTCGTCATGGCGGGCGCACTCGAAGCCCTCTGGTCGGCTCACGAGCAAAGCTGGTCCAGTCAGGTCACCGACCATTCGACGGTGCCAGTTCCGGAGCGGCGCGCCGTCCTGGAGGACCACCGCCAGGTGATCGACGCTATCGATGTCGGCGACGCCCAACGGGCCCGCGACCTCGCCGCAGCCCACCTGCTGCACGCCCAGCACTACCCCGGCCGCTCGGGAATCGTCGACCCCGCCATGGTTCGTCCCCGCGGAGTCCCCAGCGCCGGAGACAACGAGCACTGACCGGCGCGGCGGCGGCGTTGACGGCCGCGCTTATTTCCATATGATTTGTTCATGACGGAGTCCGTCGACGTCCAGTACGCCCGTCCCGGCGGCTCAGCGGTCTGGTCGCCGTCGGTGGTCCCGCCGATCGGCGTCGAGCTCAGCAACACCCAGGCACTGGCCGTCGCGTTTCGCCATCTCGCCGACATCGGCTTCGCCGAGAACATGGCCGGCCACATCACCTGGCATCCCGACGGTCAGACCGAGATGCTGGTCAATCCGTGGGGACTGTGGTGGGCCGAACTCACCGCCTCCGACATCTGCACCGTCGACGAGGACGCCCGCGTGGTCGCGGGCCGCTGGGATGTCACCCCCGCCATTCATATCCACACCGAACTGCACCGCGCCCGCCCCGACGCTCGCGTGGTGATCCACAACCACCCCTACTACGTGAGCCTGTTGGCGTCGCTGCAGACGCTGCCCGAGCTGGTGCACCAGACGGGCTCGCTGTTCCTCGACGACCTGTGCTTCGTCGACAGCTACGACGGCGAGGTGGACACCGCTGCGCGGGCCCAGGATCTGGCCGGCCGCATCGGCGGCGCAAACCTGGCGATTCTGGCCTCACACGGGGTGATCGCCACCGGGCGCACCCTGGCCGAGGCGGTCTATCGGTGCGCGACCATCGAGCGGGTGTGCAAGCTGGCCTACCACGTGATGCTGACCGGCCGGCGACCCACACCGATGAAGCGATCCGACATGGCTGGGATGCAGGCGTCGTTGATCGAACGCGCCGCCGACGTGTACTGGGCAGGCGCGGCCCGCATGACCATCAAGGCCGACCGCCGGGTGCTGGACTAGCTCATGAAATCGATCGACGAACTCAGCTCCGACCTGAGCTTCACCACCGCCAAGGCCGGCGCCGAGCGCACCGTGACCTTCCTGCCCGAACCACCACGCGCGCAACGGCGCTACACGGTGATCTCGGTAGACGATCACATCGTCGAACCCCCGGACACCTTTCAGGGCCGGGTGCCGCGCAAACTCGCCGACCGGGCGCCGAGGGTGATCGAGACCGACACCGGCGGCCAGACCTGGATGTATGACGGCCAGTCGCTGCCCAACGTCGGATTCAACGCGGTGGTGGGACGTCCGGTCTCGGAGTACGGCTTCGAGCCGGCCCGATTCGATGAGATGCGCCGTGGCGCTTGGGATATTCATGCACGGATCAAGGACATGGACCTCAACGGCGTCTACGCGTCGCTGAACTTTCCCTCCTTCCTGCCCGGGTTCGCCGGTCAGCGCCTGCAACTGACGACCGGCGACCACGAGCTGGCGATGGCCTCGGTACGGGCGTGGAACGACTGGCACCACGAGGTGTGGGCCGGTTCCTACCCCGACCGCATCATCGGCTGTCAGCTGCCCTGGTTGCTGGATCCCCAAGTCGGGGCGGCCATGATCTACGAGAACGCCGAAAGAGGCTTTCGCGCCATCACTTTCAGCGAGAACCCGGCCATGCTGGGACTGCCGACCATTCACTCCGGGCATTGGGACCCGATGATCGCCGCCTGCGCCGAAACAGGCACCGTGGTCAATCTGCACATCGGGTCGTCGGGCACCTCGCCGTCGACAACCGACGACGCTCCGCCCGACGTCGCCGGCGTCCTGTTCTTCGCCTACGCCATCTCCGCCGCGGTCGACTGGTTGTACTCGGGGTTGCCCAGCCGCTTCCCCGAGTTGAAGATCTGCCTGTCCGAGGGCGGGATCGGCTGGGTCGCAGGGCTGCTGGACCGCCTCGACCACATGCTGAGCTATCACGAGATGTACGGAACCTGGAAGGCACTCGGTGAGACGCTCTCCCCGGCCGAGGTGCTGCAACGCAACTTCTGGTTCTGCGCGGTCGAGGATCAGTCGTCGTTCTGCCAGCACGAGCGCATCGGCACCGACCACATCATGCTGGAAGCCGACTACCCGCACTGCGACTCGACGTGGCCGAACACTCAGCGGGTGATCCATGAGGAGATCGGGGGCCTTCCCCCCGAGGTGATCCGGAAGTTCACCTGGGAGAACGCATCTCGCCTCTACCAGCATCCGGTGCCCGAAGCGGTCCAGCACGACCCGGATGCGTTCTAAAGGTGGCCGCCTCGCTGACACCGCTGCGTATCGCGGTGCTCGACGATTACCAGGGCATTGCCGGCACGGTGGACTGGTCGCCTATCCCGCGGCCCGTCGATCTGCTGGCGATTCGCGAGCACCTCGATCCCGGCGAGGACCTCATCGCCCGGTTGGCCGACCGCGAGGTGGTGGTGGCGATGCGCGAACGCACGCCGATCAACGCCGATCTGCTGGCCCGGCTGCCGTCGTTGAAATTGCTGGTCACCACGGGGCCGTTCAACGCCGCGATCGACGTGACCGCCGCCCACCGGCTCGGGATCACCGTGTGTGGCACCGGCGGCGCCATCACGCCGACGGTCGAACTCACCTGGGCGTTGATCCACGCCCTGCAACGTCATCTGATCGTCGAGGACGCGGCAGTTCGCGCCGGCCGATGGCAACAGACGGTCGGCGCTGATCTAGCCGGCGCGACGCTCGGGCTGGTGGGGCTGGGCCGAATCGGCCGGCGGGTAGCCGCGGTGGGCCACGCCTACGGCATGCGAGTGACGGCGTGGAGCCCGCACCTGACCCCGGAGCGGGCCGCCGAGGCCCAGGCGCAGCTGCTGGACCGACGCGCTTTGTTCGAGACCGCCGACGTCGTGTCGATTCACATGGTGCTCTCCGAGGCGACCCGGGGACTCGTCGGTCGAGACGAGCTGGCCGTGATGAAGTCCAGCGCGATCGTCGTCAACACCTCACGGGGCGGGTTGATCGATGAGGCCGCGCTGATCGACGCACTGCGCACCAACCGGATCCGTGGCGCCGGGCTCGACGTCTACGACCAGGAGCCACTGCCGGCCGGACACCCGCTGACCACGCTGGACAACACCGTGCTGACCCCGCACCTGGGCTACGTGACCGAGAACTGCATGAACGTGTTTTATCGCGATATCGTCGACGACATCGTCGCTTACTGCGCCGGCACTCCGCGGCGGCTGGTGAAAGCTCAATGACACGGTCACGCTGTTTCTGATAACAGCTTTTCGTAACAGTACAATCGCATCGGAATAACAGTTCTACAAATAAATTCTGGCCCACTGATTTCAGAGTCAGGCCGCAACAGAAAAAGGTCCGCGAACACAATATTCGCGGACCCTCTTCTGTCACGTGTTACTTAGTGCCGCCGGCCAGACCGATAGGGGCGCTGATGGCGTCTGTCATCAATCCCGCGATAGGACTGGCCGCAGCGGCGCCGGCCGGTCCCGGCGCCACCAGCGGCACGGGCGGCGGCAATCCGGGCACCACCGGAATGGGGGCAATCGGAATCAGGGGCACCGGCCCCGGCAGCCCCATCGGCACAGGTCCAGCAAGAGTGGTCAGGTCAGCCGCAGCCGGCCCACAGGGCACCCCGGCGGCGGCCGCCAACGTTGCGTCGGCCGGCGCCGCAATGGGCGCCGCACCGTCAGCGGAGGAGAGAGCGACCACACCGCCTGCACACACCGGCCCCCCGAGGGGCAGGGCCGCGACAGGAACAGCACCCACCTGGCCGCTGAAAATCAACCCGCCTGCATAAAAGCCGATCCCGGCGAATATCGCTTTTCCGAGTCTCCCGAGGCTCTTCACGTAAACTCCGATGATTAGTATCCAGCCCCCCCGGACACGCAATCTTACGACTGCAAAGGAACCGTATCACAGGCTTGTAAGTTACCGGGCCGGCCAATTGACTCGTTACCGTAACGATGCGGATCGGCGGTCGTGACCCTGTGTTCACCAAACGGTCTGGTCGCAATTCTGCGCGATCAGCGCAGCGTGAACGGAATACCCATCGAAATGAGTGGAGCTAAGGGGACTCGAACCCCTAGCGAAAACGCTGGATATGCCGGTTTACCTGCGGAAACACAACGGTGTGATTCGACCGGTGGACCTGTCGCGACTTCAAGCGACCTGCGGAAACCGGACG
>NZ_LDPO01000006.1:0-122961 GCF_001021505.1 Mycolicibacter heraklionensis | reverse complement strand
AATGGACGCCATGGCCAGCCATTCTAGACACCTTTGGTGAAAACGTTGGTGAAAAACCATTCCGAAGGTGTACCGTAGGCCTGTGACCTGCTTCGATAATAGTGGAGCTAAGGGGACTCGAACCCCTGACCCCCACACTGCCAGTGTGGTGCGCTACCAGCTGCGCCATAGCCCCGCGTTGTCGTGCTCATCGAAGCTACACCACAGCCGCACCAAGGTTCAAAACAGCTACTTCGTCGGCCTGTGTTCAGGCCGGATGCTGGGTCTGATGCAGCCCGTAGGGCACCGCGTCGAGCAGCGTCACCGTCACGTTGGCCCCGCTGGGCACCTGGTAAGTGCGCTCCTCCCCTGGCCGGGCTCCGGTGATCGCCATGCCCAACGGCGACTGCGGCGAGTACACCTCCAACCCGCTCTGGTCGTCGTCGCGCACCCCGAGCAGGAAGGTCTCGGTGTCTCCATCGCTGTAGCGGACGGTGAGCACCATGCCGGGCTCGGCGACCCCGTCGTCGGGCGGGTCCTGTCCGACCACCGCGACCGCCAACAGGTCGTGGATCTGATGGATCCGGGCCTGGCGAGCTTGTTGGTCACTGATGTCTTCGCCACCCGAAACAGGCTGCGGTGCAGATAATTCCGCTAACTCAGCCAGCAGCCGATCCTTAGTCTGCTGGGTCATCCAGACACCGTGCGTATCAGTCATCGACAGTTCTCCTTTGCAACAGCATTTGATTCGAAACTCACCGACCCGAGCGGGTCAGCGCAAGGGGTCGAGGTCGCGCAGCACGGCGGATTGTTTGCCGGTGGTGATCTGCTCGGCCAGCAATCGGCCCGTCACCGGTCCGTGCGTCATGCCCCACATTCCGTGCCCGCCGGCGACGTAGACGGTGCGCGGGCACACCTCCCCCACCAGGGGCCGCCCATCGGGGCTGACGGGGCGTGGACCCACCCACACGTCGGTGCGCTCGTCCCAGCGCACACCGTCGAGCAACGGTCGGGCGGCGGCGACGATGGCTTCGACGCGGGCCGGGACAATCGGGGCGTCGGGATCGCCGAACTCCATGGTGCCGGCGATCCGAAGCCGGGCGTTCAACGGCGTGCAGGCCACCCGGGCATCCGGCAGGTAGATCGGCCCGGTGACCGGCCCGTCGACCGGTACCGAGAAGGAGTAGCCGCGCCCGGCCCGCACCGGCACCCGAATCCAGCGCGCCGCCAGCCGGGACAGCCAGGCGCCGCTGGCGATCACCGCCGCATCCGCCGTCAAGGTGGTGCCGTCGCGGCTGGTCACAGCCACACCGTCACCGTTCGGCGCCACGTCGGCGACGTCGAGAATGTGCAGGACGCCGCCGCGCTGCACCACCGCACGACCCAGCGCGGTCACGAACCGCCCCGGGTCCAGGAAGCGCTGGCCGTCGATCTGCACCCCGGCGGCCACCGCCGAGGACGCCAGAGGCACCCGCTCGGCCAGCGCCGCACCGGTCAGTTCGGTGCCGAACACCGGCTGCCCGGCCTCGGAGAACCGGCGCAGCTCGTCGAGCAAGCGCTCGGCGTCGGCCGAGGTGCGAAAGATCGCGGTGATCGGGGCATCGGTGATCGGGGCGTCCACCCCATTGGCGAGCAGAACGTCGTATGCCTCAATGCATTCCGCGTTCAGAGGCGCATTCGCCCGCACCGCGCGGCGCCAGGCCGCAGGGCGGCTGTTCGCGGCGAAGCGCGCCAAGAACGTCCACAGCGCCGGGCCGGCATTCAGCGGGACCTGCAGCGGCGCGGTCCGGCTCAGCAGGGACCGCAGCCCGAAGCGTAGGTTGGCGGGCTCGTTGAGGGGAATCGCCAGTGCCGGGGAGATCCAGCCGGCATTGCCCCACGAGGAGCCGGCCGCCACGCCGACCCGGTCGACCACGGTGACTTCGACACCGCGCTCCTGCAAAAACCAGGCGGTGGACAACCCGACGATGCCGGCGCCCACCACGATCACCGACCGTGGCGCACCTTCGATCCGGTTGGCCGCACCCATTACTCCATGATGCGACGGTGGTCAGATACCCGGTTTAACCGAATCGCACAACAGCGGCGTCAGCGTTTGTTGACTTCCGACATGTCACCGGCCGCGAGCTCGATCATCGCCGCGAATCGGGTACGCGGATCCTCCAGCCCCAGTGGCGTGACCTCGGCCATCTTGCGCAGCCGGTAGCGGACCGTGTTTTCGTGCACGCCCAGCTGCTCGGCGGCCCGTGCGAGATCGCCCTGGGCATCGAGCCAAGCCCGCAGCGTGGCCACATAGGGCGTGTTGTGGGCAGCATCGTGGCAACGCAGCTCTGCGACCGGCCCGCGGGTGGGCACCCGTCCGGCTCGTGCCGCGGTGTGCAACCGGCGCAGCACGACCTCGTCCCAGGACTCGTCGTAGGCCGGCGGTACACCCTCCAGCGGGCCGGCTTCGTGCAGCGCGAGGCATTCCTCGGCCTCGCGGCGCGCCGCCGCCAACTCGGTGGCCGTGGCAACCGCACTGATTCCGGCCAGCACGCTGGCATGCGGGGGCAGGGCGGCAGCCAGGCCACGCACCCACTGTCGGGCCGCCGCGGCGTCCTCGGCGGGCAGCAGGGTGTAGACGGTGTTGGGGGCCAGCGCACTGCGGCCCGGACGCGACCAGCCGAATCCGGTGGTGACGGCCTCAAAAGCCAGCAGCAGCCCGGCGTGCGGTTGCGTGGCGATCCGGGTGTGCACGGCAATCACCCGCAGCGGGGCTTGCGGCAGCCCCAGCCTGGCGATCAGGGCAATGGCATCGTCAGGCTCGGTTTGCTCATCCAAAAGCCTGGTCACCCAATCGGATTCGACCTGGCGCTCCAAGTCAGCGCTAGCCCGTGACCGCAGCACGTGCAGTGCCACGGTGCGGGCACCGTCGGCCAGTGCGGTCAGCCGTGCACCCCTCAACGGGGCCGGGCAGGCCACCCATACCGCACCCAGCAGCTCCCGGCCGGCGCGTACCGCCACCACCATCCGCCCGGTCAAGCCGTACTCGGGATCGGCAGCGACGAACAACGGCTCGTCGTGCAGATCCAGATGCGCTACGACGCCGCGCTCTTCGAACAACTCCCGAAGTGCCTCGGACTCCTGCCGGTTCAGGATCGTCGCCGAACGCGCCGGGTCCGCGTGTCGCTGGCCACGCGAGTAGGCCAGGACCCGGCCCAGCTGGTCTTCGATGGTGACCGCACCGGCCACCGCTTCGGCGAGGCTGTCGGCGACGGCGAAAAGATCCGTTGGCCCGCGGCCCGATTCGGTCTCCCGGCCTTCGAGCACCAGCCCGTAGACCACCGCGGCCAGCTCGCTCCAGGACACCGCCGCGTCCACCACCAACACGGCCAGCGACTCGCCCTCGCCGGCGAAGGAGGTCTTGTCCTCGACGTCACGCACCAGCACGGCGACGGCCTTGGCGGCCACCGCCCAGCGCACCGCCTCTTTTACCGAGCGGGCGCCGACCGCCAACAGGACGTCGCCGACAACGGCCCGCTCACCGGTCACCTCGTGCATCACGACACTGCTCAGCCGCGTCGTCCTCGGAATGGAACAGAACCTCAGCCGAACCCCGTAGCTGCCCACCACGTTGACCAGCCGGTCCAGCGTCACCATCAACCGAGCCTAGCCACGTCGGGTCGGCGATCCCGCCGATCGGGTTGCTCGCCCTGGTCTCCGGTGCCCACAGCCAGGTGAGCGCCGCCATCAGCAACACCCCACCGCTGATGGCAAAACCCCACTCGAAGGACATCCGCTCGGCGATCTGGCCGACCGCAAGCGACCCCACGATCGACCCGAAGTCAGCCATCATCTGATAGGTCGCCACCGCGGTGCCCGCGCGGGCCTGGTTGCCGACCAGGTCGGAGATGACGGCCTGCTGCGGAGACCCGTAGATCCCCGACGCCACCCCGGTCAGATACGCCACCACCAGGAACACCACCAGCGATGCGCTCGCGCCCAGCAAGACCGTCGTGAGACCCGACGCCGCCAGCCCGGCGATGAGCAACCCCTTGCGGCCGATCCGGTCCGACAACTGACCGCTGGGCAGCACCGCGCAGACATTGCCGATCCCGACCATCGCCAGCGTCAAGCCGGCGAAGGAGGGCCCGCGGCCCAGGACTTCGGTGACGAACAACGGCACCAGCGCGACCCGCAAACCGAACACCGACCAGCCGGTGGCGAAGTTCGACAACAGCGCCGAGCGGTAGGCGCGATTCCCCAGCGCTGCCCGCACCGACACGGTGGGCCCCGTCGACTCGGCCACTTCGGCCAGATGCGAGTGGCGCAGGCTGACGAAGACACCGGTGGCCGTCACGATCAGCACCGAACCGTAGAACAAGAACGGCGCGCTGAGGCCGAAACCCGCTGTCAGACTGCCTAATACCGGCCCTCCCACGGTGCCCAGCAGAAACGCCGTGGCAAACAGCCCGGCGACCCGGCCGCGAGCGTCCTCCGGACTGATTCGGATCATCAGGCCGACCGCGGCGATAAAGAACATCGTCGACCCGACGCCGCCGAGGGCACGGAAGAACAGCAGCTGCCCGTAGCTCTGCACGAAGGCGCAGGCCGTGGTGGACACCGAGACGACCAACAGGCCGGCCACATAGACCCAGCGCTCCCCCAGCCGTTGAACCAGCAGACCGCTGACCGGCGCGAAGAGCAATCGCGTCAGCGCGAACGCGGTGATGAGGAACGTCGTCGCGGAGATGCTCACCCCGAAATGACGCGCGTAGACCGGCAGGACCGGCGACACCAACCCGTAGCCGAGCGCGATCAGAACGTTCGCGACGAGCAGTACCCAGATCTCCCGCTGCAGCCGCGGTCGAGCGGCCGGGGAGTCGGAGGTCACCCGATAACTTTAGACAGCCTCGGTAATCTCTGACTCGGGAGGCTTGAGCCGGCCAAGCGCTGCTGCCGGCCACCGCGCCGTCGCCGCGCGAGGCAACGCTGGGCGCCGCGGGGTTCAACCTCTCCGGCGCGGCCATCGTGGTCGGTGTCGTCGCCGACCACGTCGCGATGTTCTACGCGGGTTCTGCGCTGCTGTTCGCGGTGCTGGCCGGGCTGCTCTACCGGGTTCGGCGCAGCACACGCCGGGGCTGGGCCCTGCTCGCCTACCGGTTGTTCCTGGCAGCGTTGGTGGTGAGCATTCCGATCGGGATGGCGATCACCACCGCGGGCCGCGGCTAGTCACTGCCGGGCCAGCAGCTTGGCCAATACCGCCGCCTGACTTCCGTCGACGTCCCGGCTCGCCGTCACCAAGGTGACGGTCTTCTTGCCGCGGGCCAGCGCGCGCAGGCCGGCGAACCCCGCGGCTCCCTTCGCTGTCTGCAGTTCGTCTTCGTAGCGGGTGACGAACTCATCGAAACGCTCGGGCTGATGGTTGTACCAACGGCGGAGTTCGCTCGATGGCGCTGCGTCTTTGTACCAGTGCCCCACCCGGGGGTCGTCCTTTCGGAAGCCCCGCGGCCACACCCGATCGACGAGGATCCGTTCACCGTCCTCCGCACGAGGTTCGTCGTAGACCCGGGCGACCCGGAACGTGGTTTTGGGACTCATACCCCAGGCTAGCGCCGGCCCGCGGCGCATGTCAGCCACCTGTCCCAGCGCCGGCGACGCCTTCGAAGTTAGCTTAGGCAATGCTACCTTGTTGTTATTTATCAGTTCCTCTCGTAGAAATTGGTGTCTGGCGTGAACGGTGTTTGGATCGCATCTCCTCCGGAGGTGCATTCCGCGCTGTTGAGCAGCGGGCCCGGTCCCGCTGCCCTGCTGGCTGCCGCCGGCGCCTGGTCAGCGCTGAGCGCCGAATACGCTGCCGCGGCCACCGAACTGATCACCGTGCTGGGCGCCGTCGGGGCAGCGGCCTGGCACGGTCCCAGCGCAGACAGCTACACCGCGGCGCACGCTCCCTATCTGCAGTGGCTGACACGCGCCAGCATCGACAGCGCCCGCGCCGGAGCCCAACACGAAGTCGTCGCGGCCGCCTACAGCACCGCGTTGGCCACCATGCCCACCCTGGCGGAGCTGGCGCTCAACCACACCGTCCACGGCGTGCTGACAGCCACGAATTTCTTTGGCATCAACACCATCCCGATCGCACTCAATGAGGCCGACTACGCCCGCATGTGGGTGCAGGCCGCCACCGTCATGGCGACCTACGATGCGATGTCCGGCGCCGCCCTGGCGTCGCTACCCGGCACGGACCGCGCGCCGCCGATACTGACCGCCGACACCGGAACCGGTGGAGACGACGACGAGCCGACGGACCCGATCGAGGAAGTCAACCGGTGGTTCTGGTTCATCTTCTGGAACATCGTGTTCTGGTCGACCTTCCTGTTCATCGTGACGATTCCGGTTCGGATACCGATCGTGCTGCCGCTGCTGATCAACGCCATCAACGACTTCATCGCATCGATGCAGGTGCCACCCGAGCCGATCATCGAGCAGCAGCCCGAGCCACAGCCCGCCCCCGCGGTGCACCCGATCGTGACCCGACCGGCCCAGGAGCCAGTCGCCGTTGCCGTCGGTGTCGGGAGCGGCATCGCCGGTTCTGCGGGAACTTCCGCAGGCCCGGCCGGTGCGACGACCACCGGGCCGGCAGTACCGGTGAGCGGCGCCGAATCGTTGGCCTACCTGGTGACCGGCGGCCACGCCGAAGGCTTCGGCCCCACTCTGACCGACCGCGACCGGTCCAAGGCGCCGGCCGCCGGCGCCTCCGCGGCGGTGTCGACTCGCGCGCCGGCGGCTCGCGCGCCGCTGCGGGCCCGGCGACGGCGTCGCATGCAGATGGAGGAATACGCCAACGCCACCATGACGGTGGGTGGCGACGACAGCGACTCACTCGACGACGCAGGGGCACCCGCCTGCTCGGAATCCGGCGCGGGATCACTGGGGTTCACCGGGACCGCGCAGCGAAGCGACGCGGCAGCAACAGGACTGGCCCGGTTGCGCGGCAACGCATTCGGCACCGGCCCGGCGGTACCGCTACTGCCCGAGACCTGGGACCACGAGCCCGACGAGCGGTAGCCGTTCCTAACCGTTGCGCGGCCGCAGCCCGAACCGGCGCCGCCCCCGCGCCGCGAACGCCCGCATGACCGCCAGTGTCATCGCCATCCGGCGCTTCGACGACGGGTACCACAGCAGTTCGGACTTCTGGGTGGGTAGCCGCGGCGTCGTAATTGCCTGCTGCCGGCAGTATTTGATGATTCCGGATGCTCCGCCGGCCCGATAGCCGATGCCGGACTCCTTCCAGCCGCCCATCGGAAGCCCCGGACAGAACACATTGACCAAGGCGTCGTTGACATTCACCGCGCCCACTTCCAGCCGACGGGCCAGCCGCTCGCCGCGGCGCTTATCGGCTGTCCACACCGTGGCCGACAATCCGTACGGCGAGTCGTTGGCCAGCCGGATGGCCTCGTTCTCGTCGGCGACCTTGATCACCGGCAGCGTCGGCCCGAACGTCTCTTCGGTCATGCACGTCATGGACGAGTCGACGTCGGCGATCACGGTCGGGGCGAAGTAGGTCCCCACACCGGTCGGTTTGCCGCCAGTGACCACCCGGGCGCCGGCGGCGGTCGCCTCGTCGACATGGCGCGCCACGATGTCACGTTGCGCTTCGGTCGCCATGGCACCGGTGTCGCCGTCCTGGCCCTGCTGCACCTCACCCACCCGGGCCGCCAGCTTCGCGACGAATTCGTCGTAGACCGGCGCTTCGACGTACACGCGCTCCACCGACACACAGACCTGGCCGGAGTTGAACAGTCCGCCCCAGGCAATGCCGTTGGCGGCGCGGTCTAGGTCGGCGTCGGCCAACACGATCGCCGGGTCCTTTCCGCCGAGTTCCAGACCGTAGGGAATCAGCCGCTGCGCGCAGGCCACCGCGACCTTGCGCCCGGTGGCCGTCGACCCGGTGAACTGCAGGAAGTCGGCGTGTTCGATCACCGCCTGACCGGTCTCGCCATAACCGGTGGTCAGGCCGAGCACTGGCGGGGCACCGATCTCAGCCCAGCCGCGCACAAACTCGACGGCCGACAGCGGCGTCACTTCCGAGGGCTTGAGCAGCACGGCCGCGCCGGCGGCCAAGGCCGGCGGCACGTCGAGGCCGGGCATCGCGAACGGGAAGTTCCACGGCGTGATGACCCCGACCAGCGGGTAGGGACGATAGGCGGTGGTGAAGCGCTTCACGCGATAAATCGGGCTGTGCGCCTTGGGATGACGGTCGGCGAGAAACTCCTTGGCGTGAGTGGCCCAGTAGGCGATGGCGTCTGCGGTGGCGACGGCCTCCAGGCTGGCGTCGACGTGCGATTTGCCGGTCTCGGAGATCAACACCTCGGTGATGCGGTCGGCGTTGTCCAGGATCCAGCCCTGCCACTCCAACATCCAGCGCTTGCGGCCCGTCGGCCCGAGCGCCTCCCATTCCGGTTGGGCTGCAACGAGTTGGGCTGCCTTGGCAGCCACCGTTTCAGGCTCATCGATCGGCACGGTGCCCGACACCGCCCCGGTGGCGGGGTTGTGCACGGTGATCGTCGACTCGGCCCTGGATTGCACTGCGGTCATGTTGCGCTCCCGATCTAGACCCTGCGGAAAGGCTGTGACCTCGCCGTATGTGATCGTCAGTTGCTGGCTGGGAATTTGTCAAGGTCAAACATCGCGGGCCCTTTGCCCGAGGCACCCGGAGTACAGGGAAATCCCGGTATCCGATCCGTGCAAAGTCGCCTACTGTCCGAGATGACCAGATGCTCACGCAGGGATTGGAGGGGCCGATGACGGATTGGGTGCCGACGGGTTCTCGCCGATGGGTGGGGCGTTTGGCCGTCACCGCTGCCAAAGCGGTCTCGGCCGGGGCTGCCGCGGGCGTCGTCCTCGCCTGTGTACCGCTGGCCTCCGCCGACCCGGAGCCCTCAACCCAGCAGGAGCCGGCCGAGAACCAGCAGGAAGAACAGGACGAACAGCAGCAAAAGGGGTTCTCGCCTCCGCGGCCCGATACCCCCAACAACAACCCCTCCAACAACAACCCGCCGAACAATCCCACCAACAACGACGCCTCCAAAAAGGGCGACCTGGCGGACAAGAACTGCTGGATGTACAGCACCGGCCCCGAATGGTTCGCGCCGGGCGCCATGCCCAGGCCTGGGCTTCCCGGGGAGAAGGTTTGGCCGTGTTACTACGTGGCGGGGCTGACCCCGCACTAGAGACGTCGAAGCCCGAACCGGCTGCGCCACCATATTGGTCTTCGGCTATCCGGTGGGGCCGTGTACCTCGAAGGCGGTTGTGTCGGGCTTGGCCAAGAGCTCGGTATAGCGCTCGGGCCTCCAGGGGAACAGCTCGGGCAGACCGTCCCTGCCCAGATACCAGCTGCGACAACCCGTCACCCACGTGGTCTGGGGCATCGCCGCTTTCATGTCTTCGTTGTGTTCCTTGGTGGCGACTTCGGTGGGCGCGACGGAGATCACTTGACCGTCGCGCATCTGTCCGATCCACCACATGATGAAGTCGGCCTGATGTTCGGCGATCGGGACCAACGAATCGCTACCGATCGGCGAGTGTGGACCCATCATCATGAAGAAATTCGGGAAGCCCGGCACCCCGATCGACCGGTAGGCACGCGGGCCGTCGGCCCACACTTCTTCGAGACTGACTCCGCCCGCGCCGACGATCTGCAGCGGGTGGACGTACGCGTGGGCGTCGAAACCGGTGGCGAACACCAGCACGTCAAGTTCGTGCAGAATGTCCCCGGAAGTGACCACGCCTTGCGGCTCGATGCGGACGATGTCATCGGTGACGACGTCAACGCCGGATCGCTGGACGGATCGGTAGTACTGACCGGCGAATATCTGCCGCTTGCACATCGGTTGGTCCACTGGAGTGAGCTTGGCCCGCAGTCCGGGATCCCGAACCGATAGACGCAGATTCCATCGGCATACCGCGTCAACCATCCGCCGCTGCCAACCCGGCTGCACGGTGGCCCGGCCCAGGACGGTTCTGAAGATCCAGCCCCAGAAGGTGTGGCCGAGCTGGTTGAACGCCGGCCATCGGCCCATCAGTGCCTTGGTCGGCCGGCTGTATCGGAAATTGGGCCACGGAAAGATCCACTGCGCCGAACGTTGAAACACCGTCAGCGATTTCACGCTGCCTCCGAGCGCCGAGACGATCTGCACACCCGTGGATCCGGTGCCGATCAATCCGATTCGCTTGTCCTGCAGCGGCGTCAAATGATCCCACTGCGACGAATGAAACATCTTGCCCGCGAATGAATCCCGCCCCGGAATATCAGGCAGGCGCGGCACTCGCAAGATGCCGGTGGCGGAGATCAGCACATCGAACGGCTCTACCTCGCCGTCAGAAGTTCGTATCCACCACCGGCCGTCTCGGTATCGCGCTTCGGTCGCCTCGGTGTTGAAACGAATGCGCGCGCCAAGTGAGTGTTCCTCGGCGCAGGTCCGCAGGTATTGGTGAATCTCCGGACCCGGCGATTGAAACTTTGACCATTGATGGTTCGGCCGAAACGAGTAGCTGTAGTAGCGCGACGGCACATCGCAGTGCAATCCGGGATAGGTGTTGTCCCGCCAGGTGCCCCCGACATCGCCGGCTTGCTCGAAAACCGTGTACGACTCGATGCCGGCGGCCTGGAGTTTGATGGCCATGCAGAGCCCGGACATGCCGGCGCCAATGACCGCCACCGTGGGCTTCATGCGACGACGGTACGCCGCCACACGCCGGTCGTTACCCGAAATCAGGTTGAGTGAACAAAGGCCACGCCGACATCTCCCGCCAACGAGACGTTGACGTGATGTCGACGGGGCCTCTGCTGAGCAATTTATCCGCTCTGAACTGCCATTTTGTTGTGGAGCTGCCGGGAATCGAACCCGGGTCCTACGGCATTCCCTCAAGACTTCTCCGTGCGCAGTTCGCTATGCCTCTACTTGGATCTCCCGGTCACGCGAACAAGCCGAGATGACGATCCCAGTCGCTGTTGGTGTCCCGATAAATCCCGCGACCGGACGTATCGGTGGATCCCTCTAGTCGATGCCAGGGTCCGGGCCGAGGGAGGTCCCGGTCTGACAGGCCCGCTATCGCTTAGGCAGCGAGAGCGAAGTCGCTCTGAAGAGCGACCTTAGCCGGAGTAAGTGCAACCTTGGCGCTTACTTGGTTACAGCGACGCTTACGGTGGTCTCCTGCCTGCACCGGCACGCTTCCCTTGATTCGACACACGCAGTCGAAACCTTTCAGCCCCCTGTCTTGGGTAGTTCTCCGCCGACCGTCGGCGGACACTTCATGGTACGCGGTTCCAACGACAGACCGGCGCCCGTTCATTCCCTCGGCACCGCACCGTCACCGCGCGGTGATCATCGCCACCGCCACGATGGCCAGCACCATGCCCACCACCTGCCCGCGGTGCACCCGTTCGCGCAATACCACAATGGCCAGCACCACCGTCACCGCCGGGAACAGCGAGATCAGCACGCTGGCCAACGACAGGTCCGACCCCCGCAGCGCCAGCAGCATCGCGACGTTGGCCGCGGAGTCAGACAGCCCCGCCACCAGCGCCAGTTTCAACGGCCGGCCGGTGGGCACGCGCAATTCACGCGCCCCGGTCGCCGCGGTGAACACCAGCACCGCGGCCGCCACCCGCGCGAACGCCAACGGCCACAGGCCGGAGTCATCCGGCGCCTCGTGGATGAACACGAAGTCCAAGCCGAACGCCACCCCGGCGCCGACCGTCAGCCAGGCCACCTTGCGGGTGAACTGGTGCGGCCGGATGTCCTCGTCGGTGGCCTGCCTGCTCACCAGGGCCACCGCCAGCAGCGCCAGCACGATCCCGCCGTCGGCCACCAGCCCGGGCCGCTCCCCCTGGATCAAGCCGATCACGACCGGCACCCCGGCCGTCAGCACCGCCGAGATCGGCGACACCACCGAGATCGGACCCGCCCCCAGCGCGGCATAGAACCACCAGCCGCCCAAGCCCAGCGCGACACCGGAGGCCAGACCCCAGCCGATCGCCCCCGCCGGAATCGGTCCGCCCACCCCGATGGCGAACGCGCCCAGCAACACCAGCGCCACCGGGTAGGAGACCAGTACCACCCGCAGTGCGGGTACGCGGCGCGCGGCGAGGCCACCGGCGAAATCGCTGACTCCGAAACCGGCCGCTGACAACAGCGCCAGGACGGCGCCGGTCACATGCCCTTGGCGCGCCGGCCCAGCGCCCGAGTGACTTCGCGCTGCGCGTCACGCCGGGCGAGGTCCTGCCGCTTGTCGTGAGCCTGCTTGCCGCGCGCCAGCGCCAATTCGACCTTCACCTTGCCTTCGGTGAAGTACACCGACAGCGGCACCAGGGTGAGATTGCCGTCGCGGATCTTGCCGATCAGCATGTCGATCTGGCGTCGATGCAACAGCAGCTTGCGGGTGCGTCGCGGGTCGTGATTGGTCCAGGTGCCGTGGTGGTACTCGGGAATGTGCATGTTGCGCAGCCACACTTCCCCGTCGTCGACGGTGGCGTACGCATCGACCAGTGAGGCCTGCCCGGCTCGCAGGCTCTTCACCTCGGTGCCCACCAGCGACACTCCCGCTTCGTACACGTCGAGAATCGAGTAGTTGTGTCGCGCTTTGCGATTCGACGCGACGATCTGTTTGTCCGGCTTCTTCTTGCTGCCCTTGTCCGCCGATTTCTTGGCCATCGCTACCGCCGCACGTACAGCCGGAGCGTCACGTATGCGGTCGCTCCGGCCATCGCCGCGCCCAGCAACAGCAGGATCGGCGCGATGTAGAGGATGTCGGCGTAGTCGATTCGCGCGATCAGATGCGCTTGATAGAACTGGCTGAGCGCGTTGTCGAGGAACAGTGCTCGCACCACGATCAACCCGATGATCGCGATGATGACACCCACCGTCGCGGCCAGCACCGCCTCCACCAGGAACGGCAGCTGGGTGTACCAGCGACTGGCGCCCACCAGACGCATGATGGAGACCTCGGTGCGCCGGGTATAGGCCGCGACCTGAACCATGTTGGCGATCAACAACACCGCCCCGACCGCCTGCACCAGGGCGACCGCGAACGCGGCACTGCTCAGTCCGTCAAGCACGGCGAACAATCGGTCGATCAGCTTCTTCTGGTTGAGCACGCTGAGCACACCGGGCTGGCTCTGCATCGCGGCGTCGAATTCCTTGCTCTGCTCCGGGTTTTCCAGTTTGACGATGAACGACGCCGGGAACGAGTCCTTGCTCGCGACGTCCTTGAACTCGGGGAACTTGCGGATGGCGTCGGCATACGCGTCGTCGGCGTTGAGGTAGCGCACCGACTTCACGTCATTGCGCGTCTCGATCTGTTCGCGCAGTGCCTTGCACGCCTGACCTTCGCAGTTCGGGTCGTCGGCGGCGATGTCGGGGTTCAGGAAGACCTGCGATTCCACCCGGTCCAGGTAGATGTTGCGGGACTGATCGGCCAGGCGCACCACCAGCAGGCCGCCGCCGAACAGCCCGATCGAAATGGCCGTGGTGAGGATCATCGCCACCGTCATGGTGACGTTGCGGCGCAGGCCGGTCATGACCTCGTTGAACAGGAACCCAAAGCGCACGTCAGCGATCCATTCCGTAGACACCGCGCTGTTCGTCGCGCACCAGCCGGCCCAGCGAAAGCTCGACGACGCGCTGGCGCATCGAGTCGACGATGTGGTGGTCGTGGGTCGCCATCAGCACCGTGGTGCCGGTGCGGTTGATCCGCTCCAGCAGGTCCATGATGTCCTCACTTGTTTCCGGGTCGAGGTTCCCGGTCGGCTCGTCGGCCAGCAGCACCAGGGGGCGGTTGACAAAGGCGCGAGCGATCGCCACCCGCTGCTGTTCACCGCCGGACAGTTCGCCCGGCAGCCGGTTGGCCTTGCCGGATAACCCGACCATCTCCAGCACTTCGGGGACCACCCGGTTGATCATCTCCGGCTTCTTGCCGATGACTTCGAGAGCGAACGCGACGTTTTCGAACACCGTCTTCTGCTGCAACAAGCGGAAGTCCTGGAACACGCAGCCGAGCACCTGGCGCAGGCTGGGGATGTGGCGGCCGGGCAGCTTGTTGACGTGGAACTTCGACACCTGAATATCGCCCGAGGTGGGCGTTTCCTCGGCCAGCAGCAGTCGCATGAACGTCGACTTGCCCGAGCCGGACGGGCCGATCAGGAACACGAACTCGCCCTTGTCGATCTTGACATTGATGTTGTCCAGCGCCGGCCGGGCCGACGATTTGTACTGCTTGGTGACATGGTCGAGCGTGATCATCACGGCACGCAGTTTAGCCGTGTGAGGCGCCCGGGCCCGCCGGGGACGCGGGTGTCGCCGGGCCAGGCACGGGCTGTCGAGCTCCGGGAGGCGCCGACAGGGACGTCGTAGGCGCCGGGGAGTTCGAGGGTCCGGGTTCCTCCGGCGGGGCCGGGGCCGGCGGTGGGCACAGCGGCGGACAGAACGGGAACCCCGGCACCGGTGTCGGCGGTTCGCTGACCGACGGCTCTGTCGGGGCGGGGGGCTCGGTCGTGGTGGGCGTCGGGGTGACGGTCTCGGTGATGGTCACCGGCGGCTGTTGCAACTTGGTACGCGGCACCCAGGTGTAGGCCGGGTCGGGAATGAAGCCCGGCGGCACCACCTGCGGAGCGGGCGGCGGCTTCGGCTCCTCCCGGTAGGTGTCGTAGACCCACCACACCGCGGCGAAGGCGATGATCAGCGCCACCGTGGAGGTGCGGACCCGGCCGCCGAACAGATGCTCCGGCCATTTCCATCGCTTGCCGTCCGACCGGTCCGGCCGCTCCGGGGTGTCGGCGGGCTTTCTGATGCTGAGCTTCACAGCGTCTCCACCGGTTTGACGTCGCCGGCGGTGACAACGCCGGCCGACGCCAGTGCCCGCACCACCTGGATGCGCAGCCGGCGTCCTACCTCGAACTGCTTGCCGGGGAGGGTGCGGGCGACCATCCGCAGGTTGACGACACCGAGTTCGATGCTCTCCACCCCCATGATGGACGGCTGGTCCAGCAGCAGGTCCCGCAGCGGGGCGTCGGCCTCGCGGGCGTTCTCACACACTTGGTGCAAAACCTCGTTGACCCGGGTCAGGTCGGCGCTGGTGGGCACCGGGATGTCGACGACGGCGCGCGCCCAGTCCTTGGACAGGTTCAGGGACCGGACGATGTTGCCGTTCGGGACGTTGTAGACCTCGCCGTTGGGGGTGCGCAGCTTCGTCACCCGCAACGTGACCTCCTCGACGGTCCCGAGCGCCTCCGTCGGCGCACCCGCCATGGACAGCTGCACCAGATCGCCGAAGCCGTACTGCTTTTCGGTGATGATGAAGAACCCGCTCAGCAGGTCCTGCACCAGCTTCTGGGCGCCGAAACCGATCGCACCACCCAGCACCGCCGCCGGCCCCACCAACGAGCCGATCGGAATGTCGAGGATGCTGGTGATCTGGACGGCGACCATCACGCACAGCAGCACCACCGACACCCACGAGATCACCGAGGCGACTGCCTGGCGGTGCTTGGAGGCCTCCGAACGCACCAGCGCGTCACTGGCCTGGAAACCGTGTTCCAGCCTCCGGGTGACGCGGCGCGCCGCCCAGGTGATGAACCGCGAGGCCAGCACCGCCCCGATCAGCAGCAGGACGATCCGCAAACCCTTGGTGATGACCCACTCGCCGATCTCACCGCGCCACAGGGCGTGCCAGCGCTGTCCCGGGGAGAAGGCTAAGACCATGCGCTCAGTCGCCATCCGGGGAGTTGCGCCACCGGATCCCGGCTTCGAGGAATCCGTCGATGTCGCCGTCGAGCACCGCGGCCGGGTTGCCGACTTCGTACTCGGTACGCAGGTCCTTGACCATCTGATACGGGTGCAGCACATAGGAGCGCATCTGGTTGCCCCATGAGCTGCCGCCGTCGCCCTTGAGCGCGTCCATCTCGGCTCGCTCCTCCTGGCGTTTGCGTTCCATCAGCTTCGCCTGCAGCACCCGCATCGCCGAAACCTTGTTCTGCAGCTGTGACTTCTCGTTCTGACAGGTGACGACGATCCCGGTGGGGATGTGGGTGAGCCGCACCGCCGAGTCGGTGGTGTTCACCGACTGTCCGCCCGGTCCGCTGGAGCGGTAGACGTCGACCCGGACGTCGCCCTCGGGGATGTCGATGTGGTCGGTGGTCTCGACCACCGGCAACACCTCGACCTCGGCGAACGACGTCTGTCGGCGCCCCTGGTTGTCGAACGGGCTGATCCGCACCAGCCGGTGGGTGCCCTGTTCCACCGAGAGGGTGCCGTAGGCGAAGGGTGCGTGCACCGCGAACGTGGCGCTCTTGATGCCGGCCTCTTCGGCGTAGGAGGTGTCGAACACCTCGACGCCGTAGTTGTGCTGCTCGGCCCAGCGGATGTACATCCGCATCAGCATCTCGGCCCAGTCCGCGGCGTCCACGCCGCCGGCCCCGGAGCGGATCGTGACCAGTGCCTCGCGCTCGTCGTACTCACCCGAGAGCAGGGTGCGGACTTCCATGGTCTCGATGTCGGTGCGTAGCGAGGCGAGCTCGGCGTCGGCTTCGGCCAGGGCGTCGGCGGCGGCCGAGCCCTCTTCCTCAGCCGCCATCTCGTAGAGCACCGGCAGGTCGTCGAGGCGGCGGCGCAGTTCCTCGATACGGCGCAGCTCGCCCTGAGCGTGCGACAACTCACTGGTCACGCGCTGGGCGCGGGCCTGGTCGTCCCACAGGTTCGGGTCGGACGCCTCGTGCTCGAGTTTGTCGATGCGGCTGCGCAGTCCGTCGACGTCAACCACCCGCTCCACCGTGGTCAAGGTGGCGTCGAGGGCGGCGATGTCGGGCTGGCGGTCTGGTTCCACGTTTATCGAGGTTACCGGCGGCCATTGGCGCGCGACCTCTAGCATCGGGGTTACGCGGGTGCATGAACGACTTCCGAGGAGAAAGAAGGTTCGAGGATGCGGCCCTACCACGTCGCGATCGTCGGCTCCGGTCCCTCTGGCTACTTCGCTGCGGCATCGCTGCTCAAGCTGGCTGCCGGCGGTGAGGTCGACGTGCGCGTCGACATGCTGGAGATGCTGCCGACGCCGTGGGGCCTGGTGCGCTCCGGGGTGGCGCCGGACCACCCGAAGATCAAGTCGATCAGTGCGCAGTTCGAGAAGACCACGGCCGATCCCCGGTTCCGGTTCTACGGCAACGTCACCGTCGGCGAGCACGTGACGCCCGCCGAACTGGCCGAGCGCTACGACGCGGTGATCTACGCGATCGGTGCGCAGTCGAATCGGCACCTGGGCATCCCCGGGGAGGAACTTCCCGGCAGCGTCGCCGCGGTGGACTTCGTCGGCTGGTACAACGCGCATCCGCACTTCGCTGACCACGCACCCGACCTGAGCTGCAAGCGCGCCATCGTGGTCGGCAACGGCAATGTGGCCCTGGATGTGGCTCGCATCCTGGTCAGCCAGCCCGACGAACTGCGCCGCACCGATATCGCCGACCACGCGCTGGATGTGCTCGGCCCCCGCGGGGTCGAAGAGGTGGTGATCATCGGTCGGCGCGGCCCGCTGCAGGCTACGTTCACCAGCCCGGAGCTACGCGAGCTGGGCGATCTCAAGGGACTCGACGATGTCGACGTGGTGATCGACGCCGCCGAGTTCGCCGGTATCACCGACGAGGACATCGAGGCGGCCGCCAAGCATCCCAAGCAGAACGTCAAGGTGCTGCGCACCTACGTCGGGCGCGAACCCCGCCCGGGCCATCGCCGGATCGTGTTCCGGTTCTGCACGTCTCCGATCGAGATTCGCGGCGACGGCCGGGTCGAGGAAATTGTGTTGGGCCGCAACGAGCTGACGACCGACGAGCAGGGCCGGGTCAGCGCGCACGACACCGGTGAACGCGAGGTTCTGCCGGCTCAGCTGGTGGTGCGCTCGGTCGGTTATCGCGGCGTTCCGATGCCGGGCTTGCCGTTCGACGAACGCAGCTGCACCATTCCGCACAGCGACGGACGCATCGAGGGCACCCGCAATCAGTACGTGGTCGGGTGGATCAAGCGCGGGCCCTCCGGGGTGATCGGTTCCAACAAGAGTGACTCCCAAGCCACCGTTGACACGCTCGCCGCGGATCTGGCCGCCACCGAGCTTCCCGACGTCGACGCCGACTACGACGCCCAACTGCACCGATGGCTGCTGTCTCGCCAACCGGAACTGGTCACCGCCGAGCACTGGCAGCTGATCGACGCCCACGAGCGGTCCACCGGTGAGCCGCATGGCCGGCCCCGGGTCAAGCTGACCAACGTCGCCGAGATGCTGCGGATCGGGCACGGGCCGGGCGAAGACAAGCCCTGTCCCGACTGTGATGACGCGGGTCTGACGTCCTACCCAGTGCCGTTGCCGGAGTCGCAGCCACGGTAAACGGGATTCTCAATCCCCCACTGGCCCGGTCAGATTCCAGTTGTCCGGATTGCGCGGTGAGTACCGCACCGGCAGCAGGTCACCCACACTCGGCCATTTGGTGACGTCGACCGCGAACCGCTGGTAGACCTCGTGCTCATCCACCGTCGGTCCATGCAGGACGCCCGTGATGGTGACGTATTGCGCACCGGTTGCCTCGGGCCGGGGACTGACTCCGGTGACCAGCACGGTGCCGTCCTGGGCGTCCCCGCCCGGTCCCGACCGGAGGAATCGCGGCGCCAGGAACACCGCCATGATCGCCAGCAGCAACAGCAGTGCCCCAAACTCCCACATGCGGTCATGGTAGGACTTTCGCCATGGCGCAGATCAACGACAATCTCGAAGACGACCTCACCCTGGCCCTGGCCCTGGCCGACCGGGCGGACGAAATCACCCTGGCGCGGTTCGGTGCGCTGGACCTGCGGGTCGACACCAAGCCCGACCTGACCCCGGTGACCGACGCCGACCAGGCGGTCGAAACCGCACTGCGTGAGGTGCTGGTCGCTGAGCGTGCGCACGACCAGATCCTCGGCGAGGAATTCGGTGGCACCGCCACTTTCACTGGGCGCCAATGGATCATCGACCCGATCGACGGCACCAAGAACTTCGTGCGCGGGGTGCCGGTGTGGGCCACTCTGATCGCGTTGCTGGAGGACGGCGTGCCGATCCTCGGGGTGATCAGCGCTCCGGCGTTGCACCGGCGCTGGTGGGCGACGCGCGGCCAGGGCGCGTTCGGGTCCGTCGCCGGCGCGCCTGCCCGACGGCTGTCGGTGTCCTCGGTGGCCGACGTGGGCTCATCCAGCCTGACGTTCGCGGGGTTGAACTACTGGGGGGCGCGCGGCCTGCGGGAGCAGTTCCTCGCACTGACCGAGGCGGTGTGGCGGGCACGCTCCTACGGCGATTTCTGGGCGTACTGCTTGGTCGCCGAAGGCGCGGTGGACGCAGCCATCGAGCCGGCGGTGTCGGTGTGGGATCTGGCCGCCGTCGACATCCTGGTGCGCGAGGCCGGCGGGGTGTTCACCGACCTGTCCGGCAACCCGGGTCCGCACGGCAACTGCGCCGTGGCCGCCAACCCCGCCCTGCACAAGCAGGTGCTGGCGGCATTGACCCCGGAGTAGTCCGGGCGGCCGGCGGGGCCGGTTGAGGACTTGGTCACACCTTACTTTTGAGTCATCTTACTTCGGAGTAAGGTGGCCTCATCGATACCTTCCCTCGAGTGAGGCTCTGACATGACTGATATCGCCCCCGCCACCAACGGCTCGAAGGTGCGGCTGAACAGCCGTGCCAGCGGCGTCGGGTCGGTTCCACACAAGCGCAGCCCGATCGCGGCCGCGCTGTCGTTGGTCACTCCGCTGGTCAGCCGCGAGTTCCTGGACCGCTACCGGCTGCGCGAGCCGCTCAACTGGGGCCTCAACTACGGCGTGAAGACGGTGTTCTCCGTCGCGGGAGCCTCGACCCGCCAGTTCAAGAAGGTCCAGGGCCTGGGCAAGGCGCCGGCGCGACTGGGCGCCCCCGCTCGCGCCAAGGGCGGCGACTACTTCGACCTGACCCCCGACGACGACCAGCAGATGATCATCGACACGGTCGAGGAGTTCGCGGCCGAGTTGCTGCGCCCGGCGGCCCACGACGCCGACGAGGCCCTCGACTACCCCCGCGAGCTGCTCGGCAAGGCCGCCGAATTGGGCATCACGGCGATCAACATCCCCGAGGACTTCGACGGGATCGCCGCGCACCGTTCGGCGGTCACCAACGTGCTGGTCGCCGAGGCGCTGGGCTACGGCGACATGGGCCTGGCGCTGCCGATCCTGGCCCCCGGCGGGGTGGCTTCGGCGCTGACCCACTGGGGCAGCGCCGACCAGCAGGCCACCTACCTGCCCGAGTTCGCCGGCGAGAAGGTCCCCCAGGCCTGTGTCGCGATCGTCGAGCCGCAGCCGTTGTTCGACCCGACCAACCTCAAGACGACCGCGGTGCGCACGCCCAGCGGCTACCGGCTCGACGGCGTGAAGTCGCTGGTCGTGGCCGCCGCCGACGCCGAACTGTTCATCGTGGCCGCGCAGCTGAACGGCAAGCCGGCGCTGTTCATCGTCGAGTCGTCGACGCCGGGCCTGACGGTGAAGGCCGACCCCAGCATGGGTCTTCGCGCCGCTGCCCTCGGGCAGCTCGAGTTGAACAAGGTGACGGTGCCGTTGAGCGCCCGCCTCGGCGAGGACGCCGCGACCGATTCCGACTACTCGCAGGCCATCGCGCTGTCCCGGCTGGGCTGGGCAGCGCTGGCCGTCGGCACCAGCCATGCGGTGCTCGACCACGTGATGCCCTACATCAAGGAGCGCGAGGCATTCGGTGAGCCGATCGCCAACCGCCAGTCGGTGGCGTTCATGTGCGCCAACATCGCCATCGAGCTCGATGGGCTGCGGCTGCTGACCTGGCGCGGCGCGTCGCGGTGCGAGCAGGGGCTGCCATTCATCCGGGAAGCCGCACTGGCCAAGCGGATCGCGACCGACAAGGGCATGCAGATCGGTCTGGACGGGGTGCAACTGCTCGGCGGCCACGGCTACACCAAGGAGCACCCGGTCGAGCGCTGGTACCGCGATCTGCGGGCGCTCGGCGTCGCCGAGGGCGTCCTGGTCATCTGAGTCATCCAAAGACATCAAGCAAACTCCGCTGCGAACACGAAAGTCTGATCATGGCAATCAATCTGGAACTGCCCCGCAAGCTGCAGGAAGTCATTGAGATGACCCATGCCGGGGCCGCCGAAATGCTGCGCCCCATCTCGCGCAAGTACGACGCGCGTGAGCACGCCTACCCGGTTGAGCTGGACACCCTGGAAACCCTGTTCGACGGGGTCTCCGGCGCCGGCGGCAACGCGATGGCCGGTGCCGAGGCCTTCCGCGACGCCGGCGAGCAGACCGGAAACCGCAACGCGGCCAACATGGCGGCAATGCTGCAGGTGCTCGAGATGAGCTGGGGCGACGTCGCTTTGATGCTGTCGGTGCCCTACCAGGGCCTCGGCAACGCGGCGATCTCCGGCGTGGCCACCGATGAACAGCTCGAACGGCTGGGCAAGGTGTGGGCCGCGATGGCGATCACCGAGCCGAGCTTCGGCTCGGATTCGGCGGCGGTGAGCACCACGGCCACCCTCGACGGCGACGAGTACGTGATCAACGGCGAGAAGATCTTCGTCACCGCCGGATCGCGATGCACCCACATCGTGGTGTGGGCGACGCTGGACAAATCGCTGGGCCGGGCGGCGATCAAGTCGTTCATCGTCCCGCGCGAGCACCCCGGGGTCATCGTCGAGCGCCTGGAGCACAAGCTCGGCATCAAGGCCTCCGACACCGCGGTCATCCGGTTCGACAATGCCCGCATCCCCAAGGACAACCTGCTGGGCAGCCCGGAGATCAACACCGAGAAGAGCTTCTCGGGGGTCATGGAGACCTTCGACAACACCCGGCCGATCGTGGCCGCCATGGCGGTCGGGGTCGCGCGTGCCGCGCTCGAAGAGCTGCGCAAGATGCTCACCGCCGCCGGCATCGAGATCTCCTATGACAAGCCGGCGCACGCCCAGAGCGCGCCGGCCGCGGAATTCCTGCGCATGGAGGCCGACTGGGAGTCGGCGAACCTGCTGGCGCTGCGCTCGGCATGGCAGGCCGACAACAACATCCCGAACTCCAAAGAGGCGTCGATGGGCAAGGCCAAGGCCGGCCGAGTCGCCAGCGACATCACCCTCAAGGCCGTCGAGATGGCCGGCACCCTCGGCTACTCCGAGCAGACCCTGCTGGAGAAGTGGAGCCGCGACTCGAAGATCCTCGACATCTTCGAGGGCACCCAGCAGATCCAGCTGCTGGTGGTGGCCCGCCGACTGCTGGGCCTGTCCTCGTCCGAGCTGAAGTAGCCCGTTTCCTTCTGCGTCTCCTTCTACGTCGAAGGTGCGTGTCTGTACACGACACGCCGTCGTTTGCCGTACAAGTACGCACCCTCGCACAGCCTCGGCAACCCAGATCGCGGTATTCACCTCGGCCGGCACCACCCAAGCGCAGGTGATGCGCCGCGGCCCGCGTCGCTGGTGGGAGCACCTACGGTAAATCGCTGGGTCTGATCACGACCCGGACCAGATCATCCCCTACTGGGGTCCAGCCTTTCGCAGGTTTGGCCCTCTCATGCCGCAGCGAACGTGCGTCCTTGTACGCGACACACCGGGTTTCGCCGTGCAAACACGCCCGCTCGCGGTTGGGGGTTGGTGGGCCCGCGGCCCTTGCCCCGGACCGAAACAAAAAGTAACGTTACTTTTAGTTTTAGTCCGATATTCGCATGAGCTCCCCGGGAGTCGCCGATGGAATCCTTCGTCCACCTGCGCAAAGGCACCACGCCGCGCCGCATCCATGCCGACCTCGACGGCCTCAAGGACGACGAGCTGGGCCGCGGCGGCTTCACCGGCCGCACCGCCAACATGTACCGGCGTAACGACCCGACCGCCTACCGGGCCGAAGGGCCGCTACGGCCCCTGGACGTACTGGCCGCGCAGCTGCAACCCGCCGACGCGATCGACCCCGCCGGCGATCCCCTGCTGCTGTTCAGCAACCCCGACTGCCGCATCCGGTTGTCCCGGCGCTCGGCGGAGATGCCGTTTCACGTCCGCTACGTCGACGGCGACCTGCTGTGCTTCGTGCATGCCGGATCCGGGCAGCTGGAGACCGAATTCGGCCCGCTGGACTACCGCGAGGGCGACTGGCTGTACCTGCCCAAGGCGACCACCTGGCGTCAACTTCCCGCAGCCGAGACCACCTGGCTGATGATCGAGGCCACCGACGAGTTCCGGGTGCCGCCGCCGGGGCCGCTGGGCCGGCACTTCCCGTTCGACCCCTCCCTGGTCGTCATCCCCGAGCCGGCCCCCATCGACGACGATGGGCGCGAGCGCTACGAAGTCCGTCTCATTCATGACGGCGGGCCGACAACGCTTCACTACCAACACAATCCGATCGACGTCGAGGGCTGGCGCGGCGACAACTTCGCGTTCTCGTTCAACATCGCCGACTACAACGTGGTGACCTCCGACAGCGTGCACCTGCCACCGACGGTGCACCTGTTCATGCAGGCCACCGGGGTCTACGTGATGAACTTTTTGCCCAAGCCCGCTGAAGGGATCCCGGGTACCGAACGCACGCCGTGGTATCACCGCAACGTCGACTACGACGAGATCGCGTTCTTCCACGGCGGATCGCTGTACGGGATTCCGATGCCGCCAGGCCTGATCAGCCACGCCCCGCAAGGCGTGCATCACGGCGCGCCGGAGAAGGCCCGCGAGCGGGCACGCCGCAAGTTCGACGACTATCAGCGGGTGGACTGGCAGGTCATCGCCATCGACACCCGACGCCGCCTCATCCCCTCCCCCGAGATTCTCGCCGCCGACCTAGGACAGCACGCATGACCGCCAAGCACGACTACGACCGAATCCCCTACCTGATTGCCTACCAGAACAATTCGGGTGTCCGCGACGTCTACGGCGGGGTCGCCGAGCTGGTGGTGCTGGAGAGCTACCTGCTGCGGCCCAAGGACAGCCCGAGCGACACCGTGCTGGTGTTCATGCACCCGATCGGCGGCGGCGCCTACCTGCCGATGGTCAATGCCCTGGCCCGCGCCGGGCACCACGTCATCTACTGCAACAGCCGATTCCGCGGCACCGACTCGGCGCTGCTGATGGAGAAGGTGGTCGAAGACCTCGGCCAGTGCATCGCCGACGCCAAGAACCGGCTCGGCTACGCCAAGGTGGTGCTGGCCGGATGGAGCGGCGGCGGCTCGCTGTCGCTGTTCTACCAACAGCAGGCCCAGCATCCGACGGTGACCGCCAGCCCCTCCGGCGACGGCCCCGACCTGACCAAGCTGAACCTGATCCCCGCCGACGGCGTGATGCTGCTCGCCGCCCACATCAGCCGCCACGGCACGCTGACCGAATGGCTCGACGCCTCGATCCTCGACGAGTCCGACCCGACCAAACGCGATCCGGAACTGGACCTCTACAACCCGGACAATCCCAACCAGCCGCCCTACAGCCAGGAGTTCCTGGCGCGCTACCGGGCCGCCCAAATCGACCGGAATCGCCGGATCACCGCCTGGGTCAAGGCGAAGCTGGCCGAGCTCAAAGACGCCGGCGTGCCCGATCAGGAGTTCGGGTTCGTCGTCCACGGCACCATGGCCGACCCGCGCTGGCTGGACCCGACGGTCGATCCCAACGAACGCACCCCCGGCAGCTGCTATCTGGGTGAGCCCGCCGTGGTGAACATGAGCCCGGTCGGGCTGGCACGGTTCTGCACGCTGCGCAGCTGGCTGTCGCAGTGGAGCTACGACGACGCCCACGGCGACGGCGTGGACTGTGGACACGACATCGCGGTGCCCACCCTGGTGATCGGCAATATGGCCGACGACGCCTGCACGCCCAGCCACACCCGCCGGCTCTTCGAGGCGATCGGCACCAGCGACAAGCAAATGCACGAAATCCCCGGCGCCAATCACTATTACGCCGGTCCGGATCAGCGTGACGCGCTGCGACAGGCCGTGCAGATCGTCAGTCATTGGCTGGCCCAGCATGATTTCGTAGGCTCGTCGGCATGAATCCCTCAGCCGGTGCACTCGACGGCATCCGGGTCATTGAGCTCGGCACGCTGATCTCCGGACCGTTCGCCGGGCGGCTGCTCGGCGACATGGGCGCCGAGGTCATCAAGATCGAGCTGCCCGGCAAACCCGACCCGCTGCGCACCTGGGGACAGGCCGAGCTCGACGGGCACCACTTCTTCTGGACCGTGCACGCCCGCAACAAGAAGGCCGTCACCCTCGACCTGCGCGCCGAGCGCGGCCGGGAACTGTTCCTCGAACTCATCGAGAAGTCCGACATAGTCGTGGAGAACTTCCGCCCCGGCACGCTGGAGCGCTGGGGCCTGGGCTTCGACGTCCTGCGTCAGCGCAACAAGGGCATCATCCTGGTGCGGGTCTCCGGCTACGGACAGACCGGACCGGACGCGCACAAGGCAGGCTACGCCTCGGTTGCCGAAGCGGCCAGCGGGCTACGGCACATGAACGGCTTTCCCGGCGGCCCGCCGCCACGGCTGGCGCTGTCCCTCGGCGACAGCCTCGCGGGCATGTTCGCCGCCCAAGGCGCGCTGGCCGCCCTCTACCGTCGCACGGTCACCGGTCACGGTCAGGTGGTCGATGTCGCCCTCACCGAATCCTGCTTGGCCATCCAGGAATCCACCATCCCCGACTACGACGTCGGCGGCGTGGTGCGCGGGCCGTCGGGCACCCGACTCGAGGGCATCGCGCCGTCGAACATCTACCAGTCGGCCGACGGCAGCTGGGTGGTGATCGCCGCCAACCAGGACAGCGTGTTCGCCCGGCTGTGCCAGGCCATGGGCAGGCCGGAACTGACGACCGACCCGCGGTTCGCCGATCACGGTGCGCGCGGCCGCAATCAGGACGAGCTGGACTCGATCATCGGCGAATGGGCCGCACAGCGGGCACCGGACGCCACCATCGCGACGCTGAGCGATGCCGGAGTGATCTCCGGGCCCATCAACACGGTGGCCGAGGTCGTCAAAGACCCGCAACTGTGGGCACGCGGCATGCTCGCCGAGCACTGGGACGAAGGCGCCGAGCGCACCGTCCTAGGCCCCGGCGTCATCCCGGTGCTCTCGGAGAGCCCCGGCACCATCCGCAACGCCGGATCGGCCCGGCCCGGCCAGCACAACGACGAGGTCTACGCCGGCCTGCTCGGCAAGACCAGCGCGGAGTTGGACACCCTACGCACCCAGGGGGTGTTATGAGCACACTTCCCGGCCAGGTCAGCATCCGCGAGGTCGCGCTGCGCGACGGCCTGCAGATCGAAGCGCCGATCCCGTTGAGCGCCAAGCTCGAACTGCTGGCCGCGATCGCTGCCACCGGAGTCCGCGAGGTCGAGGTGACCTCGTTCGTCTCCCCGACCAAAGTCCCGGCCCTCGCTGACGCCGCCGAGCTGGCCGCCGAACTGTGGCGCTACCCCGAACTGGAGTTCTCCGCACTGGTCGCCAGCCCCGGTGGCGCCGCCCGGGCGGTGGCCGCCGGACTGAAATCCCTCGAGTACGTGGTGTGCGCCTCGGATGCCTTCAGCACCGCCAATGTCGGCCGCCCCACCGCGCAGGCCGCCGCCGCCATCACCGACATCGCCGATATCGCCCATGATGCCGGCGCGTCGGTCGAGGTCATCATCGCCACCGCGTGGGACTGCCCGTTCGACGGACCGACCGATCCCGGGCGGGTCACCGACATCGCCTCCTCGGCAAGCGATTTGGGGGTCGACCGGCTGGCCATCGCTGATACCATCGGCACGGCCACTCCCCGGCGTGTCACCGACCTGATCGCGGCGGTGCAGCCGCTCATCGGCGACATCCCGCTGGGCGCGCACTTCCACAACACCCGCGGCTCCGGGCTGGCCTGCGCCTACGCGGCGGTGCAGGCGGGAATCACCCGGCTCGACGCCTCGGCCGGCGGCCTGGGCGGCTGTCCGTTCGCCCCTGGCGCCACCGGGAACATCGCCACCGAGGACCTGGTCTACCTGCTGAGTGATTGCGGGATCGACACCGGTATCGACCTGGATGCCGCCATCGCCGCCGCCGGTGTGGCCAGCACGGTCGTCGGCCACGGGCTGCCCAGCGCCCTGCTGGCAGCCGGAGACCGGAAGCGGGTCTGAGCGCCTCGATGTCCACCCAGCGTGAGCTCAGTTCGAAAGGACGCCTGACGCGCGGTGCGATCGAACAGGCCGCCCGAGAACTGTTTGCCGAACGCGGGTTTCACGGCACCACCCTGGCCGACATCACGTCGTCCGCCGGAAAGTCCACCGCGGTGCTGTACCGGTATTTCCGTGACAAGGAAGACCTGCTGGCCGCCTTGGCCGAGTCGTTTCTCACCCAGGTGGTCGAGCCGTCCGGACTCAAGATGCGGCTACCGGAGTCCCCGGAGGACACCGAGTTCTTCACGTCGGTGGTCAGTGCCTATTGGACCATGTTCAAGCCGAACATCGGCGTCATGATCGCGGTGGCACAGCTGGCCGCCACCAGCGAGCGATTCGCCGCACTGCAGAACGAGTTCCGCCGGTTCGGCATGGAGATCGTCGCCGCCTCGGTGCGACGCGCACAGCAGCAGGGCTACGGTCTTGATCTCGATGCCGACCACATCGCGGCAGCCATCGCGCTGCTGTTCGAGAACTTCACCGTGGTGTTCGTCGGCCCGTCGGGACCGGGATGGCGAATCAGCGATCATGACGCCATCGCCACGCTGTCGACCATCTGGAGAAAGACCCTGTACGGCCGTTGACCACCCACAACTGAAGGAATCGCCATGGATTTCACACTGCCCGAACACCTTCCCGGGGTGCTCGCCGAGATGGACGACTTCATCGAGCGCGAGATCGCACCGCTGCAGGCCGAGCACATGCAGTACTTCGACCACCGGCGCGAGTTCGCCCGCACCGACGTGGAACGCGGCGGCATCCCGCGACGCGAGTGGGAGGAATTGCTGGATGAGATGCGCCGCCGCGCCGACGCGGCCGGCTGGCTGCGCTACGGGCTGCCGGCATCCCTGGGCGGCCGCGACGGAACCAACGTCGACATGGCGGTGATCCGGGAACATCTGGCACACAAGGGCCTCGGCCTGCACAACGACCTGCAGGACGAGTCATCGATCGTCGGGAACTTCCCGCAGGTGATCATGATGGAGCGGTTCGGCACCGACGAGCAGCGCCGCGAGTTCTCCCAGGCCATGATCACCGGCGAGCGGTCGATGGCCTTCGGACTGACCGAACCAGACCACGGTTCGGATGCCACGTGGCTGGAAACCCGCGCCGAACTCGACGGCGACACCTGGGTGATCAACGGCGCCAAGCGATTCAACACCGGAGTGCACCGGGCCACCCACGACTTGGTCTTCGCCCGCACATCCGGCGAAGCCGGCTCGGCACGCGGGATCACCGCGTTCCTGGTGCCCACCGACACACCGGGATTCACCATCCCGTTCTACTGGTGGACCTTCAACATGCCGACCGACCACGGCGAGGTCGAACTGAACAACGTGCGGGTGCCCGCCGATGCGGTGCTCGGCGAGGTCGACGGCGGGCTGGACGTGGCCCAGACCTTCCTGCACGAAAACCGGATCCGCCAGGCCGCCTCCAGCCTGGGCGCCGCACAGTATTGCATCGACCGCGCCGCCGAGTACGCGCGGCAACGCATCGTGTTCGGCAAGCCGCTGTCGGTCAACCAGGCGGTGCAGTGGCCGCTGGCCGAACTGCAGACCGAGGCCCAGATGGTGCGGCTGCTGGTGAACTACGCGGCCTGGCACCTGGACCGCGACCACCACCTGGAGGTCTCCGACAAGGTGTCGATGGCCAACTACCGTGCCAACCGGCTGGTGTGCGAGGCCGCCGACCGCGCCATCCAGATCCACGGCGGCGTGGGCTACACCCGTCACGAGCAGTTCGAACACATCTACCGCCACCACCGCCGCTACCGGATCACCGAAGGCGCCGAAGAGATCCAGATCCGCCGGGTCGCGCAGCGGCTGTTCGGGTTCGATAGGCGGCCATGAAACCGGGTGCGACCACCGATCAGCTCGCCGACCGGCTGGCCGACGTGCTGGCGCCGGAGTTGGGCCCGGTCGTGGTCGAGGACCTGCGGGCCCTGACCGGCGGCGCCAGCCGGATCACCTGGGCGTTCGATGCCGTTACGGGCACAGGCCATCGCCGGTCGCTGATTCTGCGCACCGGCCCGCTTGAGGAGCTGCATGCCAGCATGGAGCTGGAGGCGCACGCGCAGCGTGTCGCAGGCCGGGCCGGTGCCCCGGTGCCGAACGTGCTGATCGCCGATAATTCCGCTGCGGCACTGGGGAACCCGTACCTGATCTGCGATCTGATCGACGGCGAGACGGTGGTTCGCCGCATCGAGCGCCAGCTCGACGACGCGGGACGCACGCAGCTGCTGCGGCAGTGCGCGCAGGCGCTGGCCGCCATTCACCGGGCCGACCCGGGCGGCGTCGCATTGAGTGCCGAAGACCAGCTGTCCGCATGCCGCACCCAGCTCGATGCCCTGCCCGACACCACGGCGCCCTTCGAGTGGGCGTTGCGACGGCTGGCCGCCGATCGCCCACCGCCGGTGCCGGCGCAGCTGGTCCACGGCGATTTCCGGATGGGCAACCTCATGGTCTCCGGCCGCGGTGATCTGGCCGCCGTGCTGGACTGGGAGCTGGTGCACCTGGGCGACGGGTGTGAGGACCTGGCCTGGTTCTGCCTGCGGGCCTGGCGGTTCGGTGCGCCGCTCGAGCGCGCCGCCGGTGGACTCGGCGGTATCGACGCCTTTCTGGCCGCCTACGAACAAGCCACCGGCGGGAATGTCAATCCGGATCGGTTCGACTGGTGGCTGCTGCTGGGCACGCTGCGGTGGGGCATCATCTGCCGCTACCAGGCCCAGCGTCACCTGAGCGGCCAAACCCGTTCGGTGGAACTGGCGACCATCGGCCGGCGCGTCTCCGAAACCGAATGGGACCTGCTGCGCCTGCTCGACGGAGTCCGGCCGTGAGCGCCGGGGGCCGCCGCCCCACCGCGGCCGAACTCGTCGCCGCGGTCACCGAATTCCTGGACACGGCGGTGGTGAATCGCGACGGGGATACCGCCACCGACGGCCAGGTCAGGTTCCACGCCCGGGTAGCGGCCAACGCGCTGCGCATCGTCGAACGGGAGTTACGCGACACCACCGGCGGCGTCGTCGCCGACGCACTGGCGAGACTGGGTTTCGCCGACGAGGCAGGGCTGGCCGCCGCCATCCGGGCCGGTGACCTTGACGATCGGCCCGAGGCGCTCGCCGCCTGCCTGTACACCCTGGTGGAGCATCGACTGGCGATCGACCATCCGGGGTATGCCCAGTAGCCGCTAGAGTGCCTGCGCGACAATCACTTCGACGGTGCTGCTCCAAACCCGATGTATCGGTGCGACCTGCGCAGTAGCATCTGGACCGTGTCCGACTCCAATGCCGCGCTGCGAATCCTTGTCTACAGTGACGACGCCGCTACCCGCGCACGGGTTACCACCGCGTTGGGCAAGCAGCTGCACCCGGACCTACCGGAGCTGAGTTATGTCGAGGTGGCAACCGAGCCGATGGTGATCCGGCAGATGGACGCCGGTGGAATCGACCTGGCCATCCTGGACGGAGAAGCCACCCCGGCCGGCGGGATGGGCATCTGCAAACAGCTCAAAGACGAGATCACGCCGTGCCCGCCGATCGTGGTGCTGACCGGCCGCGCCGACGACGTCTGGCTGGCCAAATGGTCGCACGCCGACGCCGCGGTGGCCCACCCGATTGACCCCATGGAGTTGAGCCATGCGGTGCTGGGTCTGCTGCGCACGCCGACGGGTAGTTAGGTAAGCCTCAGCCACGAATTGCGCGAATTCGCCTGTCGCCGTTACCGCTACAGGTGATACCCGTCACAGTTGTCGGCAATTTCGGATTCTTCCCAACCGCCCCGTGGCAGCGGGCTAGGCTGTGCCTGAAGTCACATCGGTGCCCGGAAGGGAACTACGTCACTGAGCATGAACCTGTACCTGCCGATCCTGGTCCTCGCCGCGCTCGCCGCCGGTTTCGCCGTATTTTCCGTGGTCGCCACCGCCCTGGTGGGTCCCTCGCGGTACAACCGGTCGAAACTGGAAGCCTACGAGTGCGGCATCGAGCCCACAGACCAGCCGGTCAGCGGGCCGCACGCCCCGCCCGGGCAGCGATTCCCGGTGAAGTACTACCTGACCGCGATGCTGTTCATCGTCTTCGACATCGAGATCGTATTTCTCTACCCCTGGGCGGTTGCCTTCGACGGGCTCGGGGTGTTCGCGCTCATCGAAATGGTGCTGTTCGCCGTCGTCGTCTTCGTCGCCTACGCCTACGTCTGGCGCCGCGGCGGCCTGAATTGGGATTGAGTGGGAGTAGGCGGGCTTACACATGGGATTAGAAGAGCAGCTCCCGAGCGGTCTCCTGTTGTCCACCGTGGAAGACCTGGCCGGGTACTTCCGCACCGGGTCACTGTGGCCGGCGACCTTCGGCCTGGCCTGTTGCGCGATCGAGATGATGTCGACGATGGCGCCGGACTATGACCTGTCCCGCTTCGGGATGGAGGTGTTCCGGGCCTCCCCACGCCAGGCTGATCTGATGATCGTGGCCGGCCGGGTCAGCCAGAAGATGGCACCGGTGCTGCGCCAGATCTACGACCAGATGGTGGAACCCAAATGGGTGCTGTCGATGGGAGTGTGCGCGTCGTCGGGCGGAATGTTCAACAACTACGCGATCGTGCAGGGGGTGGACCATGTCGTCCCGGTCGACATCTACCTGCCCGGCTGCCCGCCCCGGCCGGAGATGCTGATGTACGCAATCCTCAAGCTGCACGAGAAGATTCGCTCAATGCCCTTGGGCGCCAACCGGGAACAGGTGATCACCGCGACCGAACAGGCGGCCCTGTCGGCGCCCTCCACCTGGGAGCTGAGGGGGTTGCTGCGGTGAGCGAGGCCAGCGGTGAGGGCCGAAACGGCCCCGAAGACGTGATCAAGGTCCGCCACGGTCTGTTCGGCGCGACGGGCAGCGGCGACACATCCGGATACGGGCGCCTCGTGACCGAGGCCGCACTACCCGGAGAGACCCCACGACCCTACGGCGGGTACTTCGACGAGCTCGTCGACACCCTCACCGCTGCCCTGCAGCGCAACGGAATCGAATTCGCCGACGCCATCGAGAAAGTCGTTGTGTATCGCGACGAGCTGACGCTGTACATCCGTCGCGCGCAACTGCCGGCGGTGGCCCAGCTGCTGCGGGATGAGCCGGAGCTGCGCTTCGAACTGAGCCTCGGGGTCTCGGGCGTGCATTACCCCGGTGACACCGACCGCGAGTTGCACGCGGTCTACCCGTTGCGATCCATCACCCACAACCGCCGTGTGCGCTTGGAAGTCGCTGCGCCTGACGCAGATCCGCACATTCCGTCACTGTTCGCCGTCTACCCCACCACGGACTGGCATGAGCGGGAGACCTACGACTTCTTCGGGATCATCTTCGACGGCCACCCCTCGCTGACCCGGATCGAGATGCCCGACGACTGGCACGGCCACCCGCAGCGCAAGGACTATCCGTTGGGCGGCATCCCGGTCGAGTACAAGGGCGCGCAGATACCGCCGCCGGACCAGCGGAGGGCTTACAAGTAATGAGCACCGACACGCCGCACACCGTCCTGAATGTCGGTGGGCAGGAATGGGATCAGGTGGTCGAGGCCGCCAAGGCCGCGGACCCCGGCGAACGCATCGTCGTCAACATGGGACCCCAGCACCCGTCGACACACGGCGTGTTGCGACTGATCCTGGAACTCGAGGGCGAGACAGTGACCGAAGCCCGTTGCGGCATCGGCTATCTGCACACCGGCATCGAGAAAAACCTGGAAAGCCGCTACTGGACCCAGGGCGTCACGTTCGTGACCCGGATGGACTACCTGTCGCCGTTCTTCAACGAGACCGCCTACTGCCTCGGTGTGGAGAAGCTGCTCGACATCACTGACGACATCCCCGAGCGCGCCAGCGTCATCCGGGTTTTGATGATGGAGCTCAACCGGATGTCCTCGCATCTGGTTGCGCTCGCGACCGGCGGCATGGAGCTCGGCGCGCTTTCGGTGATGCTGTTCGGTTTCCGGGAACGCGAACTGGTGCTCGACATCTTCGAGGCGATCACCGGTCTGCGGATGAACCACCAGTACGTCCGGCCCGGCGGGGTGTCAGTGGATCTGCCCGACGAGGCGGTCCCCATGATTCGCGACTTCCTCAAGCTGATGCCCAAGCGGCTCAAGGATATCGAGGACCTGCTCACCGAGAACTACATCTGGAAGGCCCGCACCAAGGGCGTGGGCTACCTGGACCTGACCGGGTGCATGGCGCTGGGCATCACCGGTCCGGTGCTGCGCTCGACGGGCCTGCCCTACGACGTGCGACGTGCCGAGCCCTACTGCGGCTACCAGGACTACGAGTTCGAGGTGATCACCGATGACGGCTGTGATGCCTACGGCCGCTACCTGATCCGCATCGCAGAGATCAAGGAGTCCCTGAAAATCGTCGAACAGTGTCTGGACAAGCTGCGGCCCGGGCCGGTGATGGTCTCCGACCGCAAGATCGCCTGGCCGGCCGACCTGACCATCGGCCCGGACGGGCAGGGCAACTCTCGTGAGCACATCGGCTGGATCATGGGCCACTCGATGGAAGGGCTGATCCACCACTTCAAGCGAGTCACCGAAGATCTGTGGGTGCCGCCGGGGCAGGTGTTCGTCTCGGTCGAGTCGCCTCGCGGCGAACTGGGGGTGCACATGGTCAGCGATGGCGGTACCCGGCCCTACCGGGTGCACTACCGGGACCCGTCGTTCACCAACCTGCAGGCGGTGGCCGCCATGAGCGAGGGCGGGCTGATCGCCGACGTGATCGCCGCGGTCGCCAGCATCGACCCGGTCATGGGCGGGGTGGACCGGTGAGCGCGCCGGGCGGCGAGATCGACAAGGCCGGCGTCAACAAGACCGGGCGCGGCCGGTTGATGCCGCCCACCGCCGGGACCGACGGCAAGCGAATCTTCCTGCAGCTGGGCCGCCAGCCCGAAGAACCCAATCAGTTCAACCACCCTGGCGCTCCCACCACCTACTCCCCCGAGGTGCGAGCCCGGCTCGAGGCCGACGCCAAGGAGATCATCGGCCGCTACCCGCAGCCGCGCTCGGCGATCCTGCCGCTGCTGCACCTGGTGCAGTCGCAGGACACCTACGTCACCCCGGCCGGCCTGTCGTTCGTCGCGGAGCTGCTCGGGCTGACCAGCGCGGACGTCGCCGGGGTCGCGTCGTTCTATTCGATGTACCGGCGTGATCCCACCGGTAAGTACCTGGTCGGCGTCTGCACCAACACGCTGTGCGCGGTGATGGGCGGCGACGCCATCTACGACGGCCTCAAGGAGCACCTGGGCGTCGGCAACGATCAGACCACTGCGGACGGGTCGGTCACCCTGCAGCACATCGAGTGCAACGCCGCCTGCGACTACGCACCGGTGGTGATGGTCAACTGGGAGTTCTTCGACAACCAGACCCCGGAATCGGCGCGCGAACTGGTCGACAAATTGCGCGACGACGCCGAGGTACGGCCCACCCGCGGGATGCCGCTGTGCAGTTTCGCGGCAACCGAACGGATTCTCGCCGGCTTCCCCGACGAACGCTCCGACGACGGCCAAGGCGGTGCCGGCGCGGCGACGCTGGCCGGCCTGCAGGTGGCGCGCGAGCACGGGATGACGGCTCCGGAGCCGGGCAGCAACGCCGATAGGGGTGCGAAATGACCCTTACCAAAGGAACACCGCCCGAGGGCACACCACTGACTCCGGTGCTCAGCAGCTACTGGGACGAACCCGAGTCGTGGACGCTGGAGACGTACCGCCGCCATGACGGCTACGTCGGGATGAAGCGCGCGCTGGCGATGACGCCCGATGAGGTCATCGAACTGGTCAAAGACTCCGGGTTGCGTGGCCGAGGCGGCGCCGGGTTCTCCACCGGAACCAAATGGTCCTTCGTGCCGCAGGGCGACGAAGGCCCCGCGGCAAAGCCCCACTACCTACTGGTCAATGCCGACGAGTCCGAGCCCGGCACCTGCAAGGACATGCCGCTGCTGATGGCGACACCGCATGTGCTCATCGAGGGCATGATCGTGTGCTGCTACGCGATCCGGGCCCGCCACGCCTTCATCTACATCCGCGGCGAGGTGCTGCCGGTGGTGCGCCGGCTGCAGACGGCGGTGGCCGAGGCGTATGCGGCCGGGCTGCTGGGCACCGACATCGGCGGCAGCGGCTTCGACCTGGACATCACCGTGCACGCCGGGGCGGGCGCCTACATCTGCGGCGAGGAGACCGCGCTGATCGAGTCGCTGGAGGGTTACCGGGGCCAGCCGCGGCTGCGCCCGCCGTTCCCCGCGGTGGCCGGGTTGTACGCATCACCGACGGTGGTCAACAACGTCGAGTCGATCGCCAGTGTGCCGTCGATCCTGCGCAACGGTCCGGAGTGGTTCCGGTCCATGGGCACTGAGAAGTCTCGCGGGTTCACCCTGTATTCGCTGTCCGGGCACGTCAACCGGCCTGGCCAATACGAGGCGCCGCTGGGCATCACGCTGCGCGAGCTGCTCGCCTACGCCGGCGGGATACGCGACGGGCACCGGTTGAAGTTCTGGACGCCCGGCGGGTCGTCGACCCCGATCCTGACCGAGGAACACCTCGACATCCCGCTGGATTACGAGGGCATGGCGTCGGTCGGATCGATGTTGGGCACCAAGGCATTACAGATCTTCGACGAGACCACCTGCGTGGTTCGCGCAGCCGGACGCTGGTCGGAGTTCTACAAGCACGAGTCCTGCGGGAAGTGCACGCCGTGCCGTGAGGGCACCTACTGGCTGGTGCCGATCTACGAACGGCTGGAGTCCGGCCGCGGCACCCCGGAAGACCTCGACACCCTGCTGGACATCGCCGATGTCCTGTTCGGAAAGTCCTTCTGCGCCTTGGGTGATGGCGCGGCGATGCCGGTGAAGTCGTCGATCCAGTACTTCCGCGACGAATACATCGCCCACCTCGAGGGCGGCTGCCCGTTCGACCCGAAAGCGAGCATGTTCGTGCCAGGTGGATCCAACGGCGGTGTGGCGTGACACAGACTTCTCACCCGGACGGTCAGGAGACGGTGACCGTCACCATCGACGACCAACAGATCACGGTCCCCAAGGGCACCTTGATCATCCGCGCCGCCGAGCAGCTGGGCATCGAGGTCCCGCGGTTCTGTGATCACCCGCTGCTGGACCCGGTGGCCTGGTGCCGGCAGTGCATGGTCGAGGTGGAGGGTCAGCGCAAGCCCCAGCCGTCGTGCGCGGTGGCCGCCACCGACGGCATGGTGGTGCGCACCCAGCACACCTCGGCCGAAGCCGATCGGGCCCAGCACCTGGTGATGGAACTGCTGCTGATCAACCACCCGCTGGACTGCCCGACCTGCGACAAGGGTGGCGAGTGCCCGCTGCAGAACCAAGCCATGTCCCACGGGCGCACCGAAACCCGGTTCGAAGAGGAAAAGCGCCACTACCCCAAGCCGATCAACATCTCCTCGCAGGTGCTGCTGGACCGGGACCGCTGCATCTTGTGCGCACGCTGCACCCGGTTCGCCAACGAGATCGCCGGGGACAAACTCATCGAGATGATGGACCGCGGCGCCCTGCAGCAGGTCGGCATCTACACCGACACGCCGTTCGACTCCTACTTCTCCGGCAACACCGTGCAGATCTGCCCGGTCGGCGCGCTCACCGGTGCCTCCTACCGATTCCGGGCCCGCCCGTTCGACCTGGTGTCCACACCCACCGTCTGCGAGCACTGCGCCGGCGGCTGCGCCGAACGCACCGACCACCGTCGCGGCAAGGTGATGCGGCGGATGGCCGGCGAAGACCCGGACGTCAACGAAGAATGGAACTGCGACAAGGGCCGCTGGGCGTTCACCTACGCCACCCAGGGCGACCGGATCACCACACCGCTGGTCCGCGACGACAGCGGGAACCTGGTCCCGACCTCCTGGCCGCACGCCGCGGCGGTGGCGGCGCGCGGCCTGGCCGCGGCGCGGGGTCGCACCGGGGTGCTGGTCGGCGGCCGGGTATCGGCCGAGGACGCCTACGGCTACGCCAAGTTCGCCCGGGTGGCGCTGCACACCGATGACATCGACTTTCGGGCGCGCGCGGCGTCCGCCGAGGAAACCGCGTTCCTGGCCGCCCGGGTCGCGGGTCGCGGGATCTCAGGGCCGTCCGGGGTCACCTACGCCGATCTGCAGGCCGCGCCGGTGGTGCTGCTGGCCGGCTTGGAGCCCGAGGAAGAGGCACCGATGGTCTTCCTGCGGCTGCGCAAGGCGGCCCGCAAGAACGCCACCAAGGTGTTCAGCCTGGCGCCGTTCGCCGATCGCGGGCTGACCAAAATGTTCGGCACCCTGCTGGCCACCGTTCCCGGCGGCGAGGCGGCGACGCTGGACGGCCTGCACACCGGCGACAAATCCGATCTAGGGCAGCTGCTCCGCCAACCGGGCGCGGTGGTGTTGGTCGGCGAGCGGCTGGCGGCCTCGCCGGGAGCACTGTCGGCGGCAGTCCGGCTGGCCGAGGCCACCGGCGCGAAGCTGGCCTGGGTGCCGCGCCGTGCCGGCGAGCGCGGCGCACTGGACGGCGGCGCACTGGCCGGCCTGCTGCCCGGCGGTCGTCCGCTGAGCGACCCTGCCGCGCGGGCCGAGGTAGCGCAGGCGTGGGGTCTCGACGGCCCCGACGAGCTGCCGTCGCAGGCCGGGCGCGACACCGACGCCATCCTGGCGGCCGCCGCCGAGGGGACGTTGGGAGCACTGGTGGTCGGCGGAGTGGAGCCGACCGATTTGGCCGACCCGGCGGCGGCACTGGCCGCCCTGGACGCGGTCGGATTCCTGGTCAGCCTCGAGTTGCGGCACAGCGAAGTCACCGAACGCGCCGACGTGGTGCTGCCGGTCGCTGCCGCGGCCGAGAAGTCCGGAACCTATGTCAACTGGGAGGGCCGCCACCGGCGGTTCGGTGTCGCACTCGGCGACACCGGCGCCCTGCCCGACCGGCGGGTGCTCGACGTCCTCGCCGAGGAGATGGGCGTCGCGCTGGGACTGGCCACGCTGGAGGCGGCACGCGACGAGCTGGCGGGGCTGGGTGTCTGGTCCGGCGAGCGAGTCGCTGCTCCCGACGTCGCCGCGGGTTCACCGCCGCAGCCCGGTACCGGCGAAGCCGTACTGGCCGGCTGGCGCATGCTGCTGGACGAGGGGCGGATGCAAGCCGGCGAACCGAACCTGGCCGGCACCGCCCGCAAACCGGTGGCGCGCCTGTCGGCGACGACGGCCGCCGATATCGGTGTGGCTGAAGGCGAACCGGTCACGGTCAGCACCGACCGCGGCAGCGTCACCTTGCCGCTGGTCATCACCGAGATGCCGGACAACGTGGTGTGGCTGCCGATGAATTCGCACGGCTGCGCGGTGTACCGGGATCTTGGGGTCCCCCTCGGCGCGACGGTACAGATTGGACGCAGATCATGACCGATCCCTGGTGGTTGATGCTGGTCAAGGTACTGGGCGTCTTCGTGTTTCTGATTCTGACGGTGGTCCTGGCGATCGTCATCGAACGAAAAGTCGTGGGCCGCATGCAGATGCGCCCCGGACCCAACCGGGTCGGGCCCAAGGGCTGGCTGCAGAGTCTGGCCGACGCGATCAAACTGGCGCTCAAGGAAGACATCACCCCCTTCAACGTCGACCGGGCGATCTACGCGCTGGCGCCGATCATCTCGACGGTGCCGGCGATCACCGCATTCGCTGTGATCCCGCTCGGCCCGGAGGTCAGCATTTTCGGCCACCACACCGCTTTACAGCTGGCGGACCTGCCGATCGCGGTGCTGTTCGTTCTGGCGATGTCCTCGATCGGGGTGTACGGGATCATCCTGGCCGGCTGGTCGTCCGGATCCGCGTACCCACTGCTCGGCGGAATCCGCTCCACCGCCCAGGTGATCTCCTACGAAGTCGCGATGGGCTTGGCATTCGCGTCGGTGTTCCTCTACGCCGGGACGATGGCGACCTCGGGCATCGTGGCGGCCCAGGACCGGGCGTGGTTCGCGTTCCTGCTGATGCCGTCGTTCCTGGTCTATCTGACCGCGATGGTCGGAGAGACCAACCGGGCACCCTTCGACCTGCCCGAGGCCGAGGGCGAGCTGGTCGGCGGCTTCCACACCGAATACTCGTCGCTGAAGTTCGCGCTGTTCTTCCTCGCCGAATACATCAACATGACCACGGTTTCGGCCGTCGCCGTCACATTGTTCCTCGGCGGCTGGCACGCTCCGTTCCCGTTCAACATGTGGCCGGCCGCCAACACCGGCTGGTGGCCGCTGCTGTGGTTCACCGCCAAACTGTGGGGCTTCATCTTCGTCTACATCTGGCTGCGGGGAACCCTGCCCCGGCTGCGTTACGACCAGTTCATGGCCCTGGGCTGGAAGATCCTGATCCCCGTGGCGCTGTCGTGGGTGCTACTCGCCGCGGTGATACGCAGCCTGCGCAACGACGGCTACGAGCACTGGCAGCTGGCACTGGCCGCCATCAGCACACTGACCACGGTGGTGCTGCTACTGGTGCTGCATCGCAAGTTCAGTGCGTTGAACAGCCGCCTCGACGAAACGGCGCCGGCGGCTCCCCCAGAACAGCTCGTCGCGTCCGAAGGATCATTCCCGACACCACCGCTGCCGCAACGCAATCCACCGCGGGTCAAGGAGGACGTCAATGGCTAGTTTGAGAGACGCCCTGGCCGGGTTCGGCGTCACCTGGAAGACGATGTTCAAGCGGCCGATCAACGACGGCTACCCGGAACGCAAGAAACCGACGGCGCCGCGTTATCACGGCCGTCACCAGCTCAACCGGCATCCGGACGGGCTGGAGAAGTGCATCGGCTGCGAGTTGTGTGCGTGGGCCTGCCCGGCCGACGCCATCTACGTGGAGGCCGCCGACAACACCGACGAGGAGCGCTTCTCCCCCGGTGAACGCTACGGCCGCGTCTACCAGATCAACTACCTGCGCTGCATCGGGTGCGGGCTGTGTATCGAGGCCTGCCCCACCCGCGCGCTGACCATGACCAACAACTACGAGATGGCCGCCGACAACCGTGCCGAGCTGATCTGGGAACGCGATCAGCTGCTGGCGCCGCTGCAGCCCGGCATGATCGCGCCGCCGCACGCGATGCCGCCCGGCGCCACCGAAAAGGACTACTACTTGGGCAGAGTCAGCCCGGCCGGGCTCGATGCAGACCCGGACCTGTTCGTGATGCTCGACCGGGTGAAGCAGGGCAAAGCCTGATGGGCACCACGCTGCTCGCCTCCGACATCGTCGTCCGCACCTCCACCGGGGAGGCGGTGGCGTTCTGGATTCTGGGCGTCGTCGCCGTCGTCGGTGCCATCGGCGTCGTCACCGCCGCCAAGGCGGTCTACTCGGCACTGTTTTTGGCGATGACGATGCTGATCCTGGCGGTGTTCTACTTCATCCAGGACGCGATGTTCCTCGGGGTGGTGCAGATCGTCGTCTACACCGGCGCGGTGATGATGCTGTTCCTGTTCGTGATGATGCTGATCGGCGTCGACTCCGCCGAGTCTCTGGTGGAGACCCTGCGCGGCCAGCGGGTCGCCGCCACGCTCGCCGGGACCGGCTTCGGGATCCTGCTGATCGCCGGGATCGGCGGCGCGACCATGCACCTGCGCAGCATCGGCACACCCGCTGCCACCAGCGCCGGCTCGGCGGATCTGAGCCAACACAACGTCGAGGGTCTGGCGGCGCTGATCTTCACCCGCTACCTGTGGGCGTTCGAGCTCACCAGCGCATTGCTGATCACCGCGGTGCTCGCGGCGATGGTGCTGACGCACCGTGAGCGGCTGCAGCCGCGACTGACGCAGCGCGAGCTGTCCATCCTGCGCTTCCAATCCGGCCGGCGAGCGACACCGCTGCCCACCCCCGGCGTCTACGCCCGGCACAACGCCGTCGACATCGCCGCGCGCCTGCCCGACGGGACCTACTCCGAGCTGTCGGTGTCGGACACGTTGACGCACCGCTGGGTCGGTGCCACCGGCAACGCCGAACACGCCAGCAATGGGGAGGAGTCGGGCCAGTGAATCCGGAGAACTACCTGTACCTGTCGGCGATGCTGTTCACCATCGGTGCCACCGGAGTGCTGTTGCGGCGCAACGCGCTGGTGATGTTCATGTGCGTCGAGCTGATGCTCAACGCCGCCAACCTGGCGTTCGTCACCTTCGCGCGGCTGCACTCCCAGCTCGACGGCCAGATGGTGGCGTTCTTCACCATGGTCGTCGCCGCCTGCGAGGTGGTGATCGGCCTAGCCATCATCATGACGATCTTCCGGGCCCGGCGATCCGCCTCGGTCGACGACGCGAACCTACTGCGCGGCTAGGAGTTGGGGAGCCCTATGACGAACGTGAGTCAGCTGAGCTGGCTGCTGGTGGCCCTGCCGACGGCCGGTGCGCTGATCCTGCTGCTCGGCGGACGCCGAACCGATCGGTGGGGACACCTGCTGGCCTGCGCCACGGTGCTCGGCTCGTTCGGGATCGGGCTGGCCCTGCTGGTCGACATGCTCGGCCGCGACGGCGAGGACCGGGCGATTCACACGCACCTGTTCAGCTGGGTGCCGGTCGGTGCCCTGCACGTCGATTTCGGCGTGCTGATCGATCAGCTCTCGATCTGCTTCGTGCTGCTGATCAGTGGCGTCGGCGCGTTGATCCACATCTACTCGACCGGCTACATGAAGCACGACCCCGACCGCCGGCGCTTCTTTGCCTACCTGAACCTGTTCGTCGCCGCGATGCTGCTACTGGTCGTCGCCGACAACTACCTGGGTCTCTACGTCGGCTGGGAAGGCGTCGGTCTGGCGTCCTACCTGCTGATCGGCTTCTGGTACGCCAAGCCGGTGGCCGCCGCGGCCGGCAAGAAGGCGTTCGTGTCCAACCGGGTCGGCGACATCGGGCTGTCGCTGGCGATGTTCGTGATGTTCGCCGGCTTCGGCACGCTCTCCTACGACGGCCTGTTCGGGGCGGTCAGCGACGCCGGCCCCAGCGGGCTGACCACCGCCATCGGCCTGCTGCTGCTGGTGGGTGCCTGCGCCAAGTCCGCGCAGGTGCCGTTGCAGGCCTGGTTGTTCGACGCGATGGAAGGCCCCACCCCGGTGTCGGCGCTGATCCACGCCGCCACCATGGTGACCGCCGGGGTCTATCTGATCGTGCGGTCCGGCCCGGTGTTCGACCTGTCCCCCGACGCCCGGCTGGCGGTGGTCGTGGTCGGTGCGGCCACACTGCTGTTCGGTGCGATCATCGGCTGCGCCAACGACGACATCAAGCGGGCGCTGGCCGCCTCCACGGTGAGCCAGATCGGCTACATGGTGCTGGCCGCGGGCCTGGGCCCGGCCGGCTACGCGGTGGCGATCATGCACCTGCTCACCCACGGCTTCTTCAAGGCCGGCCTGTTCCTGGGCTCCGGGTCGGTGATGCACGGGATGAACGACGAACAGGACATGCGCCGCTACGGCGCCCTGCGCAGCTTCATGCCGGTGACGTTCGCGACGTTCGGGCTGTGTTACCTGGCGATCATCGGGGTGCCGCCGTTCGCCGGCTACTGGTCCAAGGACGCCATCATCGAGGCCGCACTGGCCTCCGGCGGCACCCGCGGCTGGGTGCTGGGGGCGGTCACCATCCTGGGCGCCGGCATCACCGCCTTCTACATGACCCGGGTGATGCTGATGACGTTCGGCGGCGAACGCCGCTGGGCCGCCGACGAGAGCGAAGTGAGCGCAGACCGGGCACTGCAGCATCCGCACGAGTCTCCGCGGGTGATGACCTGGCCGATGATCGTGCTGGCTCTGGGTGCCGTGTTCGCCGGCGGGGTGTTCGCGATCGGCGGGCGGCTGGAGCACTGGCTGGAGCCGGTGGTCACCCGCGTGGCGGAGCCGGTTGCCGAACACGCGCATGCCATCCCGGCCTGGCTCACCGGCGCGATCACCCTGGGAGTTGTCCTGCTCGGTGTCGCGGTGGCCTACAACATGTACGGCCGCAAGCCGATACCGATCACCGCACCCACCGACGTGTCGGCGCTGACGGTGGCGGCCCGCAAGTATCTCTACGGCGATGCCTTCAACGAGGAGGTGCTCATGCGTCCGGGTAACCGACTGGCACAAGCCTTGGTCGGCGTCGACGACCGGGTGGTGGACGGCTCGGTCAACACCACGGCCGGGCTGGTGGCGATCGCCTCATACCTGGTGCGGCGCCTGCAGACCGGGTTCGTGCGCTCCTACGCGCTGACCATGCTGGCCGGCACGGTCCTAGTCGTCGCGGTAGTGCTGGCGGTACAGCAGTGAACAACAACGTGCCCTGGCTGAGCCTGCTGTGGCTGGTACCGCTGGTCGGTGCCGGACTGGTCATCGTGTTGCCGGCCCGCCAAGCTGCACTGGCGAAGTGGACCGGTCTGCTGGTGAGCCTTGCGACGCTGGCGGTGGCGGTCGTGGTCACCGTCGAGTTCGACACGACCCCGGTGGCCGCGCCCTACCAGTTCGTCGAATCTCACTCCTGGATACCGGCATTCGGGGCGAACTACACGCTCGGGGTGGACGGTATCGCAGTGATCCTGGCGTTGTTGACCGCCGGGCTGGTGCCGTTGCTGATGCTGGCCGGCTGGAACGACGGTGACACCGGCGGCGCCGGCCTCCGCAGCCGCGGCCCGCACGCGTTCGCGGCGCTGACGCTCACCGTCGAGGCGATGGTGCTGATCTCGCTGGTCTCGTTGGACGTGCTGCTGTTCTACGTGTTCTTCGAGGCGATGCTGATCCCGATGTACTTCATGATCGGCGGCTTCGGGACCGGCGCCAAGCGTTCCCAAGCAGCCCTGAAGTTCCTGCTCTACAACCTGTTCGGTGGCCTGATCATGCTGGCCGCGGTGATCGGCGTGTACGTGGTGAGCTCCGGCGAAGGCGCTTCCGGCACCTTCGACTTCCGCGAACTGGTCTCGATCTTCTCCCCGGCCACCACCACCGTGGACCCCGGCGTACTCAAGCTGCTGTTCGCCGGCTTCATGTTCGCCTTCGCGGTCAAGGCCCCGCTGTGGCCGCTGCACCGGTGGCTGCCGGACGCGGCGGTGGAATCCACCCCGGCGACCGCGGTGCTGATGATGGCCGTGATGGACAAGGTGGGGACCTTCGGGATGCTGCGGTACTGCCTGCAGCTGTTCCCCGACGCCTCAACGTATTTCCGCCCGACCATCATCGTGCTGGCGGTCATCGGCGTGGTCTACGGCGCGATGGTGGCGATCGGCCAGCGCGACATGATGCGATTGATCGCCTACACCTCGATCTCGCACTTCGGGTTCATCATTCTGGGCATCTTCGTGATGACCAGTCAGGGGCAGAGCGGCTCGACGCTGTACATGCTCAACCACGGGTTGTCCACGGCGGCACTGTTCCTGATCGCCGGTTTCCTGGTCGCCCGTCGCGACGGCGCCCGGGCGATATCGGACTACGGCGGCGTGCAGAAGGTGGCGCCGGTGATGGCCGGCACCTTCATGGTCGCCGCGATGGCCACCCTGTCGCTGCCCGGCCTGGCCCCGTTCATCAGTGAGTTCCTGGTGTTGATCGGCACGTTCAACCGGTATTGGGTGGCGGCCGCAGTCGGCTCCACCGCACTGGTGCTGTCGTCGATCTACATGCTGTGGCTCTACCAGCGGGTGATGACCGGCCCGGTCACGCAAGGCAATGAACGCATCCGCGATCTGGTGCCACGGGAGTTGCTGGTCGTCACACCGCTGATCGCGCTGCTGCTGTTCCTCGGCTTCTACCCCAAACCCGCACTGGACATCATCAACCCGGGCGTCGAGCACACCTTGACCACGATCGGTCAAACCGATCCGGCACCGCTGACCGCTGAGGGGGCGCACTGACCATGGCGGGCATGCCAATCCCATCCGTCGAATACAGCCTGCTCCTGCCGCTGTTGATCGTTTTCGGCACCGCAGTGACCGGCGTGCTCTTCGAGGCGTTCATCTCGCGCAGGGCGCGCTACGTGATGCAGGTCCTGCTCGCTGTCGGCGGTTTGGCCGCCGCGTTCGCCGCCATCGTCGCGGTGGGCCGTGACCTGCCGGCCGGTGGTCGCATCGCGGTGCTGGGCGCGGTGGCCGTCGACCGGCCGGCACTGGTGCTGCAGGGCACCATCGTGCTGGTCGGGATCCTGGCCGTGCTGTTCATCTCCGAGCGCAACGTCGGCGCGGGTGCTCCCGAAGGTCCGGGCGCGGCCACCGCCTCCGCCGCCTCCCCCTCGCACGCGGGCCTGGACGCGTTCACTCCGCAGGCATCGGCGGTCCCGGACAGCGTCGCCGAACTCGATGCGGCGCGCGCCGGGGTGACCCAGACCGAGGTGTTCCCGCTGACCGTGCTGGCGGTCGGCGGCATGATGGTGTTCCCCGCCGCCAACGACTTGGTCACCATGTTCGTGGCGCTGGAAGTGCTCTCGCTGCCGCTGTATCTGCTGTGCGGGCTGGCCCGCTACCGCCGTCTGCTCTCGCAGGAAGCGGCGCTGAAGTACTTCCTGCTGGGCGCATTCTCCTCGGCGCTGTTCCTGTTCGGCGCCGCCTTGCTCTACGGCGCCACCGGGACGTTGACGCTGCCGGATATCGGTGAGCAGTTATTCGCCCACAGCAGCGATCCGCTGGCGCTGATCGGCGCCGGGCTGCTGCTGGTGGGCTTGTTCTTCAAGGTCGGCGCGGTACCGTTCCATTCCTGGATTCCCGACGTCTACGTCGGGGCGCCGACGCCGATCACCGGCTTCATGGCGGCCGCCACCAAGGTCGCCGCATTCGGGGCGATGCTGCGGATCCTCTACGTCGCACTGCCGGCGCTGCATGACCACTGGCGCCCGCTGCTGTGGCTGATCGCGGTACTGACCATGGTGGTCGCCACCATCGCAGCGATCACCCAGACCGAGGTCAAGCGGATGCTGGCCTACTCCTCGATCGCCCACGCCGGCTTTGTGCTGACCGGTGTGCTGTCCGCGATCCCGGCGGGTATCTCCGCGACGCTGTTCTATCTGGTCGCCTATAGCTTCTCCACAGTGGGCGCCTTCGCGGTGGTGAACCTGATCCGCGGCTCCAGCGGCGAAGAAGAACTCGACATGTCCCAGTGGGCGGGGCTGGGCCGGCGTTACCCCGTTGTGGGCCTGCTGTTTTCGATGTTCCTGCTGGCGTTCGCCGGTATCCCGCTGACCAGTGGGTTCATCAGCAAGTTCGCGGTGTTCAAGGCCGCCGCCGAGGGTGGTGCCGCACCACTGGTGGTGGTCGGCGTGATCGCCAGCGGTGTCGCCGCCTACTTCTACGTCCGGGTGATCGTGTTGATGTTCTTCACCGACGCCCCCGCCGAACCCCCGCACCTGGTGCTGCCCAGCGTGTGGAGCAAGGCGGCCATCGCGCTGTGCGCCGCGATCACCGTGCTGCTGGGCGTGCTGCCGCAGCCACTGCTCGACCTGGTGGACGCCGCAACACAATTCGCGCAGTAAACGCCGCATGCCCGTCGTGCGGCGGGTACATGATGGACAGATGCACGACGAGTCATTTCAGCAGCTGCTCACCATGCTGGACTACACCATGTTCGTGGTGACCACCGCAACCAACGAGCGCGCCTCGGGTTGCCTGGTCGGGTTCGCCACCCAGACCAGCATCGACCCGCCGAGGTTTCTGGTGGGAATGTCCAAGCGCAACCACACCTTCGAGGTGGCAGCCGAGGCCGAGTATTTGGCCGTTCACGTCCTGGCGCGCCGCGATACCGAGCTCGCCCGGCTGTTCGGCGGTCAGACCGGCGACGACATCGACAAATTCGAGCGCTGCTCCTGGCACAGCGGTCCGGAGGGAATGCCGATCCTCGACGATGCGCCGGCATGGTTCGTCGGCAAGACGCTGCGCCGAATCGACCTCGGCGACCACATGGGCTACCTATTGGAACCGGTGGCCGGGTATGCCGCCCAGGGCGCCGATGACCTGCTGTCGCTGTCCGACGTCGACGATCTCGAACCGGGCCACAAAGCCTGACGAGACGGGATCGAGCGGCGCTCAGCCCGGCTCGCGCAGCGGAAGGCCGGCAGCGGTGTAGATCGCGTCGATCACGGTCATGTTCTCGATCGCGTCCTCCGGGGTGGTGCGCACCGGCACGCTACGCAGCACGGCGTCGGCGAACGCATCGAGCTGGTAGGCATACGACGCCCGGTGGGTGAAACGCTCGACGCGCTTGCCCTTCGGCGAACTGACCCGCAATCGGTGGAAATACTGCGGCATCAGCGGGTTGAGCGCCCGCAGCTCGCCGCGCTCGCCGATCACCCGGGCGCTGATCTGCAGCAGGTTCGATGACCACAGCGAGCAGCGGATGGTCCCGGTGTGCCCGGCGGGAAACCGCAGCTGCGCCGTCATGGCCCGGTCGACGTGCGGATCGCGCAATTTCGCCTGCGCGGACACGACTTCCGGGGTGGCCCCGCCGAAGGTGCGGGCCATGTGCACCGCATAGCAGCCGGCGTCCATCAACGCGCCGCCGGCCAGCGCATAGTGATAGCGGATGTCGGAGAACCGGGGCAGCGGAAAGCTCAGCGCGGTGTCCACCTGCCGCAGCTCCCCCAGTTCGCCCGAGGCGATGATCTCTTCGATACGCGCGGTCATCGGGTGGTAGCGGTAGTGAAACGCCTCCATCACCACCCGGTCGGAGCTCGCGGCCGCCGCGGCGACCTGGCGGGCCTCCTCAGCGTTGGCGGTGAACGGCTTCTCGCACAGCACGTGCTTGCCGGCGTCCAGCGCGGCTCGGGTCCATCTGCCGTGCAGGTGGTTCGGCAGCGGGTTGTAGATGGCGTCGACCTCGGGGTCGGTGATCAGTGCGTTGTAGCTGTCATGCACCCGGCCGATGCCATGTTTGGCCGCGAACGCCCGGGCACGCCCGATGTCGCGGGCTGCCACCGCGCTCACCACGACTTCCGGGTTGGCGGCGGAAGGTTTGAGTAGTGCATCCGGGGTAATCCGCGCCGCTCCGAGCACGCCGATTCGGAGCGTCGTCGTCGTTCCGGTCATGCGACGGTGCTCCTTTGCAGGCGGAACCCGGCCACCCGGTGGCCGGCTTGGGCCGGAGTCGTCATGTCGACCACCCTGCCCGCCTGCTCGCGCACCGGGGTGGTGGGGTCGAGCACCGACAGGTAGACCTCGTGGGCGGCCAGGGAGTCCACCGCGGTGTCGAGGTAGCCGTCCACGGCCTCGACGTGGGTGGGGCCCGGGCCACCCTGGAACAGCCAGCTCGGCTTGTCCGCCACGGCGTCCCAGGCATCGGTGACCGCGGCGGCGAATTCCATGTGGTCGCGCTGGTTGGGCATGCCGGGTCCGAACTCTGCGCCGCCGTAGATCGTCACCACCACGTCGGGTCGCACCTCGCCGATCACCGCGGCGATCTTGGCGCGCAACTCCGGCGTGTTTCGGATGTTGCTGTCCGGGAAGCCCCAGAAGTCGACATCTGAGACCCCCACGATGGCCGCCGCCCGCCGTTGCTCATCCTCACGCAACGGTCCGGCCTGCCCCGGCTCCAAGCCGGCGATGCCCACTTCCCCGCTGCTGGCCAGCGCATAGCGGACGGTCTTACCAGCGGCGGTCCACTTCGCCACCGCGGCGGCGATACCGTATTCGGGATCGTCGGGGTGCGGCACCAACACCAGCAGCGACGTCCAGTCTTGCGGAAAGGGCTGCGGCCCGGTGGCCTCGACAGGCTGGGACATGGGTCTATGTCATCACGCCGTGGGCGACGATGTCAGCGATCCGTTGCACCCAGTCATCGTCGAGATCGTCGTCGGGGCGCAGCATCATGGCCAGCAACGTTGCGCCGCCGATTATTTCGACGAGCCGGTCGGGGTCCACATCGGGTCGCGCGTCGCCGCGGGTCACCGAATCGGCCACCCAGTGGCGCATCACCTCGAACAGGCCCTGAAAGCGTTCCAGGATGCGCGCGGTCAACTCGGCGTTGCGCGCCATGTCAGCGATCAGGCCCGGCAGGGCGGCCCGCACCACCGGGCTGGTGAAGACGTCGCGCGCACCGGCCATCATTGCCCGAAGGTCACCGGCCACATCGCCCGGCGGCGCAGTCACCGCGCTCGGCGGCACCGAGAACGCAGCCTCGTGCACCAGTTCGGCCTTGCTGGGCCAACGGCGGTACAGCGCGGTCTTGGTCGTCCCGGCGCGCTCCGCGACGGCCGCCAGGCTCAGATTCGAATACCCGACTTCGACAACCAGTTCCGCGGCGGCCTGCAATATGGCACCGTCGATGCGGGGGTCGCGGGGACGTCCGGCGCCGGACCCCTTGTCAACCGCTGAAGGTTCTGCTTTCATAACGCTACCTGTCGTATCGTAATTACCTTAACGGAGGATACAACCGTGGTCGACCAACCGACTGTGGAAAAAGACGTCGGCCGAATCCAACGTTCTAGCCGCGATGTCACCACACTGCCCACGGTAATGTCTCGCTGGCTTGCCACGCAGTTGCCCGGCGCGGCCACGCCGGAGATCACCGTGGAGAGCGGCGTCGACACCAACGGCATGTCGTCGGAAACGATCATGCTCACCGGCCGCTGGAGCGCCGACGGTGCCCCGGTCGAACAGCGCTGGGTGATGCGGGTGGCGCCCGCGGCCGAAGACGTTCCGGTCTTCCCGAACTACCGGCTGGATCACCAGTTCGAGGTGATGCGGCGGGTGGGTGAACTCACCGACGTACCGGTGCCGAAGGTCCGTTGGATCGAACCGACCGGCGACGTGCTGGACCGGCCGTTCTTCCTGATGGACCGCATCGACGGCGAGGTGCCGCCCGACGTCATGCCCTATACCTTCGGCGGCAACTGGTTCGCCGACGCGACAGCCGAGCAGCAGCGGACCCTGCAGGACTCCACCGTCGAAGTGCTCGCCAAGCTGCACGCGATCCCGGACGCGGAGCAGACCTTCGCCTTCCTCGACGAGGGGTCGCACGGGGACACCGCGCTGCGCCGTCACTTCGAGGGGGTACGGCAGTGGTACGAATTCGCGGTGCCCGACATGGGGCGCTCGCCGCTCTTGGACCGGGCCCTGGCCTGGCTCGAGGACAACTGGCCGGCCGACGTGGCCGCCGGCGAGACGGTGTTGTGCTGGGGCGACTCCCGGGTCGGCAACGTGCTCTACCGCGACTTCCGCCCGGTCGCCGTGCTGGACTGGGAGATGGTGACACTGGGGCCGCGCGAGCTGGACGTGTCGTGGGTTATCTTCGCGCACTTGGTATTCGAGGAACTCGCTGGACTGGCTGGGTTTCCCGGGCTTCCGCAGGTGCTGCGCGAGGACGACGTGCGGGCCACCTACCAGAAACTCACCGGCGTCGAACTCGGTGACCTGCACTGGTTCTACGTCTACGCCGGCGTGATGTGGGCGATCGTGTTCATGCGCACCGGGGCCCGCCGGGTGCATTTCGGGGAGATGGAAAAGCCGGAAGACCCCGAATCGTTGTTCTATCACGCCGGATTGCTCAAGAAGTTGATCGGAGAACAGAGCTGATGCTGGGGCCACTCGACGAATTCCCGGTTCACCAACTGCCACAACCGATCGCCTGGCCGGGTTCCTCGGATCGCAACTTTTACGACCGCTGCTATCTGAATGCCCACGACCGCACCGGGGACATCTTCTTGATCACCGGCTGCGGCTACTACCCCAACCTCGGTGTCAAGGACGCCTACGTGCTGGTACGCCGCGGCGACACTCAGACCGCGGTGCACCTGTCCGACGCCATCGACCAAGACCGGCTCAACCAGCGCATCGGCGCCTACCGCATCGAGGTCACCGATCCGCTGCGCTCCCTGCGGGTGGTCATGGATGAGACCGAGGGCATCGCGCTCGATCTGCGCTGGGAGGGCCTGTTCGACCCGGTGCAGGAGCAGCGGCACATCCTGCGGACCGGCAACCGGGTGACCCTGGACGCGCAGCGCTTCGCTCAACTGGGCTCCTGGAGTGGGCAGATCGCGATCGACGGCGAGGAGATCGCCGTCGATCCCGCGGTCTGGATCGGCTCACGCGACCGCTCGTGGGGCATCCGCCCGGTCGGTGAACGCGAACCGGCCGGGCGACCCGCCGACCCGCCGTTCGACGGCATGTGGTGGCTGTATCTGCCGATGGCGTTCGAGGACTTCGCGGTGGTGATGATCATCCAGGAGGAACCCAACGGGTTCCGTTCGCTCAACGACTGCAGCCGGGTCTGGCGCGACGGCCGTGTCGAACAGTTGGGCTGGCCACGGATCTCCACCCGCTATCGCTCGGGCACCCGCATCGCCACCGGAGCCACGATCGAGGCCACCCGCCCGGACGGCACACCGGTGGTGTTCGAGGTGGAATCCAAACTGCCGGTGCCCATTCACGTCGGCGGCGGCTACGGCGGCGACAGCGACTGGCTGCACGGCGAGTGGAAGGGCGAGAAGTTCACCGAGCGGCTGACCTATGACATGACCGATCCGGGCATCATCGGGCGCACCAGCTTCGGGATGATCGACCACGTGGGGCGCGCGGTGTGCCGCGACGGCGACGCCGCGCCGGTCGAGGGCTGGGGTCTCTACGAGCACGGTGTGCTGGGCCGGCACGACCCGACGGGGTTCCCCGACTGGGTCACCATGGCTCCCTAGAGCTGGAGCGCACTCACGATCTCACCGATCAGCGCCGGCGCTACCGGCGCCGCCTGGTAAATGCAGACGGTGTCGGCGATTCCGTCGACCCGGTCGCGGATGTGCGCGGCCACCTGCGCCGGAGTGCCGCATGCGGCGATGGTGTGCAGGATCTCGTCGGTGATCCGTGCGCCCATCTGCGCCCACTGGCCCTGTTTGGACAACGCGTTGAGTTCGGGCTGCAAATCCTGCCAGCCGTGGGCGGCCAGCACCGGGGCATACGCCGGAGTCGATGCGTAGAAGCCGAGCAGCATCCGGGTGGCGGCTTCAGCGGCCTCCCGCTCGGCATCGGTGGCGCCAGTGGCCACGATGATTTCGGGCACGACCATGAAATCCTCGGCCCGACGGCCCGCCTGGGTAAGCCCCGCCCGCACCGCGGACATCGTGCTCTCATGCAGGAATCGCTTGGTGGAGAACGGCATCACCAGCAGTCCGTCGGCGTGCGCGGCGGCCGCGCGGGTCAGCCGCGGACCCAGGGCGCCGACGTAGATCGGCGGCGGGCCGTACGGGTTCGGCCCGGGACTGAGCGTCGGCGTCATCAGTGTGTGCCGGTAATAGTCACCGCGAAAGTCCAAGCGGGCGCCGGTGTTCCAGGATTCGAAGATCGCCCGCAGCGCCGCAACGAGCTCGATCATCCGGTCCACCGGCCGGTCGAAGGCGACGCCGAACCGCTTCTCGATCTGCGCACGCACCTGGGTGCCCAGTCCCAGGGCGAATCGCCCGCCACTGAGCAGCTGGTGGTCGTTGGCCTGGTGCGCCAAATGGATCGGGTTGCGTGGGAACGCGATCGCGACGTTGGTCATCAGGTCTAAGCCGCCGACACCGGCGGCCAGCGTCAACGGTGCGAACACATCATGCGGGCCCTCGAAGGTGAAAACCCCGCTGACGCCGGCGTCGCGCAGCTCGCGGGCCTGATCGACGACACCGGTCAGCCCGCTGAGGGCAGTGCGGACTTTCAACGCGATACCGAAGCCCCTACGAACCGATCTCGGACCCGACGGCTACGCCACTCGCGGATCCGGTTGCCAGGTCCACCAGGTCGCGAAGCTCCCGGTTCACCGGAGCAGGGTGTTCAAGGATCGAGCAGTGTCCCCCGCTGAGTTCGACGAAGCGGGCGAGATTGGGTGCGGCGTCGGCGATCCGCTGTGAGGCCAATAGCGGCAACAGCCGGTCACGGGTGCTGCCGATGACAAGGGTAGGCACGGTCAGACCGTCGAGGTTGATGAAGGACGCCGGACCGAGCGCGTCGATGAGCGCCCGCACCCAGTGGCCGCGGCTGGCGGCCGGTGTCTTGGCGAACAGGTCGCAGATCAACGACGTTACAGAGGGATCGGCCGTACCGCCGACGGCAAGCATGTGCACGAATCGCCGAACCGCCAGGTTCGCCGGGCCGACGATCGGCACGTTGCCAAACGCCAGCAACCCGCGACGAGCCGCCTCCACCCGGGCCCGCTGCAGTGGCGGTGGCACCTGAAACAGTTCGACCTCGGCCAGCAGGTTGCCGATGGTGGTGTTGATCAGCGCTACCGCGTCGGCACGCTCGTGCACTCGGTGCCGGTAGCGGTCCGACCAGGCGCTGATCGCCATGCCGCCCATCGAGTGTCCGGCGATCACGGCGCGCTCTCCCGGCGCCAGGGTGGCCTCCAGCACCGCGTCCAGATCGGATGCCAGGTGCGTCAGGCTGTATCCGCCGCGCTTGGGCACGCCGCTGCGTCCGTGGCCGCGGTGGTCGTAGGCGATCACCCGGTGATCGGCGCTCAGGTCGGCAATCTGATGTCCCCACACCCGGATCGCGCAGGTGATGCCGTGCGCCAGCACGATCGGGTAGCCGCCTGCCGGCCCGAAGACCTGGGTGTGCAGCTTGGTTCCGTCGGCCGCCCGGACCGCCATGGTGCGGGCCGGCGGCAACTCCGCCGGGAACATGCCGGCACTTCGCCGCCGACTGGACCGTTGAGCACTCATCGCCACCTCATCGGAAATGCGGCAACGCTGCCGCATCGCGAGCATACGCCTGCGTGGACTAGGTTTTCACCGAAAGCACTACTGACGAAGGGTTCGTCCATGCGCGCGGTACAGATTTCCCAACTCGAGGGACCGGCGGCTGCCCAGGTCGTCGATCTCGACGAGCCGGCGGGTGAGGGTCTGGTTGTCATCGACATCCACGCCGCCGGGGTGGCGTTTCCCGATGTGTTGCAGTCCCGCGGGCTCTATCAGCACAAGCCGGAGCTGCCCTTCGTACCGGGCGGCGAGGCGGCCGGTGTGGTGCGCAGCGCTCCGGCCGACGCGCATGTGCGCCCCGGTGACCGCGTGGCGGTATTGACCATGCTCAACGGCGGGATGGCGCAGGTGATCGCGGTGCCCGCCGCGCAGGTGTTCAAGCTGCCGGACAGGGTGTCGTTCGAGGCCGGCGCCGGGCTGCTGTTCAACGACCTGACGGTGCTGTTCGCGCTGACCACGCGCGGCCAGCTGACCGAAGGCGCCACGGTGCTGGTGCACGGCGCCGCCGGCGGCATCGGCACCTCGACGCTGCGACTGGCCGGACCGCTGGGGGCGTCACGGGTGATCGCCGTGGTCTCCACCGAAGCCAAAGCCGAAGTGGCCCGGGCTGCCGGCGCGACGGACACCGTGCTCGCCGACGGATTCCGCGAGGCGGTCGCCGAGCTGACCGGCGGGCGTGGCGTGGACCTGGTGCTCGACCCGGTGGGCGGTGACCGCTTCACCGATTCGCTGCGCTCGCTGGCCCCGGGCGGAAAGCTGTTGGTGGTGGGCTTCACCGGTGGCGACATCCCGACGGTGAAGGTGAACCGGCTGCTGCTCAACAACATCGACGTGGTGGGCGTCGGTTGGGGAGCGTGGGTGATGTCGCATCCGGGCGAGCTGGAGCGGCAATGGGAGGCTCTGGAGCCGCTGCTGGCCTCCGGGAAGGTGGCCGCTCCGCAACCCGACGTGTTCGGCCTTGATCAGGCTGCGGATGCGTTGGCGGCCCTGGAGAATCGCACCGCGGCCGGCAAGGTCGTGCTGCGAATGCGGGACTAGGCATTCAGACAAATATCGGCGTGTCTCGGCTTCAGCCGCAAGAAGATCGGCGGCGGGAACGTAGATGCTGAACTGCATCATCGCCCACTAACACCACACCACTGGGTTGCCAGTGAGCACCGACGCCTCGAAAAGGCGTTTCAGTACTAACAATTCCCATAGCTCCGCGACCATGCGCTTGCGTTCGGAGACGAACAACGTTGCGGGGTGGCGCCACAGGTATCGGTCACCCTCAGCGTCCTTGTTCGAGTATGAGCCGTCCGGCCAACGTAGCCTCTCGGCGATCCCGAATGACTGCACCCGGACCGCATCGCCGGTTTCGATGTTGGTGAACGTGACCAGTGAGATCGACCGGTAATCGCGAGCTGGCTGCGTGGCAGCGGTGGCTCCGACGTCAATCCGTCGCGGTAGCAGGTGCGGGCAACGTAAGCATCCAAAACCCATGCCCGAAAGGTAAATCCAGAGTCCGACAAGTCGGTCAGCTTGCCAGCGACTGTCGGTGGCCAGTCGTAGTCGCAGCGCCATCCACTCAGGAGGTGCCCCATGAAAGTCCTTGTAGCAACAGCGCTCACCCAAGGCGACCGCAGCGGCGACTACTGCTACTGCGTCGAAGGTGAACCCGTATGGATCCAGGAGCCCTGCGACCGAGATCGACGAGACCCCAACGGCGGTTGCGGATGCAGTCGCGGTTTCGCCGGCGCAGCGTCCCACCGAACAACCACCACAGCGCGGGTGGCAGATCTGTCACTGACTCGCGACGAGCTCATCACAGCGATGCGAATGAGCCTCGCCGACGGCGGATGGCCAGCCGAGTGGGCCGAAGCCGTCATCGATGACAATCTGGCCATCGCGTCCGTGCACGCGACCGGAACAGTCATTGAATGCGAATTCGACGAGTTCCGGGCACGGACCGCCTGACCGCAGCACGCGCACGCACATTCCCCGCTTAGTTGACCAACTTGGTTGACCAATCTTGGTCAACTACTTAGCATCGATGTCATGAAGCAGGTCAAGGTCCAATACGCGAAGACACACCTGTCTGCGCTGATCGCCGCCGTCGAGGGCGGCGAGGAGTTTGTCATCGCCCGCGGCGACCACCCGGCCGCCCGCCTGGTCCCCCTCGCCAGTCAAGACGATCGCGAACTCGGCTTCGTCACCTATGCGGTTCCCGAGGAGTTCTTCGACCCACTTCCCGAAGAAGAACTCACCGCATGGCAGTGACGTACCTGCTGGACACCCACGCTGTGCTGTGGGCACTCACGGCCCCGGCCCGCCTGGGACGCAACGCCCGCAAAGTCCTCACCGATCGGTCCGTCCCCATCGTCGTGTCGACAGTGTCAGCCTGGGAACTGTCCACCAAGCAGCGGCTGGGCAAGCTACCTCAAGCAGATGCAATCCTTGGCGCCTATTCCCGGCATCTCGATCGCCTGGGCGCCACCAGACTGCCGATCACCGAGGAACACGCACTACTGGCCGGACGGCTCGACTGGGATCATCGGGACCCGTTCGATCGTATGCTGGCGGCCCAGGCGATCATCGAGTCGATAACCCTCATCACCGGTGATGCCGCATTCGCCGGCCTTGCCGGCGTTCCTATGTTGTGGTGACCGTTCACGGGTCTCCAGATCGGTACCGAGATTTTCGAAACGAGAGGACTCCCCATGCCAGACCAACGTCCCCCGCACAGTGCCAGCGCACTGCTCGAAGCCGTCGAGCAGTCGCCAAGAGCCGTCGCAGTACACGACAAGTCGGCGTGGGTGGCAATCTTCGCCGCCGACGGGCAGGTGAACGACCCGGTCGGGTCGACTCCTCACGTCGGCACGGCCGCCATTGGGCGTTTCTTCGACACCTTCATCGCACCGAACACCATTGCCTTTGATGTGCAGCACGACGTGGTCGCCGGCATGTCGGTGCTACGAGACCTCACGGTGCACACCACCATGTCGACGGGTGTCACCATGCACATCCCGATGCACCTGCGCTATGACCTGGTCGCGCAGGGGCCGGACGGCTCGCTGAAGATCCAGAGGTTGTTCGCGCACTGGGAGCTGCAGAAGATGGTCGGGCAGCTCCTGACCTCAGGTGGCCGCGGCCTGCTGGCCTCGGTGATCCTGGGCCCCCAGCTGATTCGTCACCAAGGACTTTCTGGCTGCGCCGGATTCCTGCGCGGACTTTCCGGGGTGCGAAAGCGCGGAAAGCGTCGGGTCGACGACTTTGTCGCGGCCCTGGCGCAGGCTGATTCGGCCGCGGTTTCGGCGCTGCTGACTCCGAACGCCACGCTGAGCCTGGACGGTGTTTCGGAGACCTCGGTTGCCGAGTTCGTCTCAACAGCACAGCATCTCGAGGTTGAAAAGCTCCTGGCCGCAGGGCATACCGTCACTGCGACTGTGCACCTGGACGGCAAGCGCGGGGTGGGATTGTTCGAGTTCTCCAAGGACGCCGCCGACCGGGGCGCGATTTCCGCTGTCCGCCTCTATATCTGAGACGTCACGCGGCTACAGCACGCCGGGGATGATCGCCTTGCGGTCGGGCGGGTAGTCGGGGAACTGCTGCTGGTACCACTTGTGGGTGGCCATCGCCCTGGGCCCCAGGTTGGCGATCGAGAAGAACACGAAGATCAGGCCCGGCAACGTCCAGGCCATGACCGCCCAGCCAGTCCACAAGATGAGCTCACCGAAATAGTTGCCCGACGACACCCAGCGATACACCCCGCCGTAGGGAATGCTGTACCCGCTGCTGCCATCGGCACGTAGGCCGATCAGGATGCGATCGGCCTGGAAGTTGATCCCCCAGCCGACCACTGCCACGGCGAGGCCCACGATGAAGCGGGGGTCGACAAACCAACCCTCCTGCTGCAGGTGCGGCGCCAGGGCCACGGCGTAGCCGTTGGCGAACCCGTTGACGGCGTTGAAGATGAAGCCGAAGGCAATACCGGAGACGGGGAAACGCTTGCCATCGCCCTTGCGGCTTAGTGGATAGATCAACCCGCGGTAGAGGTAGTGGCACTGCCACAGTGCGTACAACACGATCGCCGGTGCGCCATGCTGATGCGCGACGAGCCAGAACGTCACGGTAAACGCCCACCATTGAGGGCATTCGAACATCAGCCAGCTGATCTTTCCTGGCAGCGTGAAGCGCTCGTCCGGACTGGCGAAGCGGCCGTAGGGGTTGGTGAACCAAAAGCTGCTGGCGAAGGTGACGATCGTCAACACGATCAGGAAGGCGACAGCGGCGTGATACAGACCGGCCATGGCGGAACCTTTCATCCAGGATGCTAGGCAGTACTAGCACATGGGGCCCGCGGCGTCGTCCTGCGGATGCGCGACTAGCCCGCGGAATCGTCCCGCCTGCCCGGCGCGAAGTAGTCGAACGCCGCACGCATGTCGCTGAGCTTTCCGTCGGTGCCCTGCAGCGACAGCGTGACGTGGCCAAAGGATTTGGCCCCCAGCCGCCTACGACCCGCGAATGCGGACGCTTCATTGAGGAACAAGTGCGCCAGCTGCACCCGGCCGGCGTCCACGGTCGTGATGCGCTCGACGGCGCCCCACGGAATCACCCGGCTCCCGCCGCGCCGCTGGTAGACACCTTCGCTGTCGATGCGGACCTCGACACCGGAGGAGAACAACCTCGGCACGAGCACAGCCACACCGAACCCGAAGAAGACGATCGCGATCCATCCGAAGACGTGCAGGGCCTGCGGTGACCAGCCGCGAATCGACTCGACCGGCCCGAATCCCCCGGCCAACCACACCCCGATCAGGACGAACGCCCCTGTGATGGCGAGCATCGAGGCGATTTTGCGTCGGTCCGGATGCGCTTCGAATGGCATGCGACCTCCCCTGTTGACGGTGATGACTGTACTGGGGAGCTGGACAAATCAGACGTTCCATCTGGCAAAATATCACCTAGTCTGTTCACTGGACACTATGTCCAGCGAGTTTCCACGACGCAAGGAGCACGAGGAGATGCCAGAGGCGGCCAGCTCCCTGGGACCTCAGCCGACGGAGTACGACCCCGAGTGGGTCCGCGCGAAGTACGCGCTCGAGCGCGACAAACGGCTGCGCCCCGACGCCGTGAGCCAGTTCATCGAGGTCACCGCGGATTTCTCGCACTACGCCGACGACCCGTGGACGCAGCGCGTCGAACGTGACCCGGTGCACGACCACGTCCAGGTGGCGATCATCGGTGCCGGCCTGGGCAGCCTGATCGCCGCCGCGCGGCTACAGGAATCCGGCATCGACGACATCCGGATGATCGACACCGCCGGCGACTTCGGCGGCACCTGGTATTGGAACCGTTACCCCGGCGTGCAGTGCGATGTCGAGTCCTACATCTATCTGCCGCTGCTCGAAGAGCTGAACTACGTGCCCACTGAGCGCTACGCGCATGGCCGGGAGATCCGCGAGCACCTGCAGAACGTGGCCAAGCACTATCACCTCTACGACAACGCGTTGCTGGGCACCACTGTCACCGACTTGCGCTGGGACGAAACGGCCAAACGCTGGCAGATCAGCACCGATCGCGGCGACGAGTTCACCGCCACCCTGGTCGCCGTCTCACCCGGATCACTCACCCGGCCGAAACTGCCGGGCATTCCGGGCATCAACGAGTTCCGCGGACACACCTTTCACACCAGCCGCTGGGATTTCGGCTACACCGGCGGCGACGAATCCGGTGGACTGACCAGACTGGCCGACAAGCGCGTCGGCGTCATCGGCACCGGTTCGACAGGGCTGCAGTGCATTCCGCACCTCGGCGAGTGGGCGCAGCAGCTCTACGTTTTCCAGCGCACCCCGAGCACGGTCTCGGTGCGGGGCAACCGGCCCACCGACCCGCAGTGGGCGGCATCGCTGAAGCCGGGCTGGCAGCGCGAGCGCATGGAGAACTTCACCCGCGTCACCTGCGGGGTGGAGATGGACCTCGATCTCACCAACGACGGCTGGACGCAGAAGGCCCTCGAACTGAGCGAGCCCGCGGTGTTGCGGGAGACCCAGCGCCTCGGCCGAGAGATGACGCCCGAGGAGATCGCCGATTTCCTGTTCCACGCCGACTATGTGGCGATGGAACGGCTGCGCGCCCGGATCGACGAAACGGTGCGCGACCGCAAGACTGCCGAATCGCTCAAGCCGTGGTACCGGTTGAACTGCAAACGCCCCGGCTACCACGACCAGTACCTCGACACGTTCAACCGGGACAACGTCACGCTGGTTGACACCGATGGACGTGGCGTCGAGCGGTTTACCGAGACCGCCGTCGTCGTCGACGGCGTCGAGTACGAACTCGACGCTCTGGTGTTCGCGACCGGCTTCGAGGTGGGCACCGAGTTCACCCGCCGGCTGGGCTTCGAAATCGTCGGCCGCGATGACGTCCGGTTGAGCGACAAATGGGCCAAGGGCATGCGAACTCTGCACGGCCTGCAGACCCACGGCTTCCCCAACTGTTTCTTTCTCGGCTACACCCAGTCCGGGGTCTCCCCCAACTACACCCACACCGCCGAGGAACGGGCCCGCCATTTCGCTTATCTGGTCAGCACGTTCGTGCAGCGCGGCGCGCGCACCATCGAGGCCACCAAGGCCGCCGAGGACCAGTGGTTGGCCGCGATGGACGAAGCCTCGGAGAAGCCCAAGGCCTTCTACGCCGAATGCACGCCGAGCTACCTGAGTTCCGAAGGCGATAAGGAAAATCCGCACGGCATGCTGTCGACCAACTTCGGCGGCAAACCCGTCGAATTCTTTGACATGCTGGAAAAGTGGCGTTCGACTGGCCAGTTGGAGGGGGTGATCTTGGCATGACCACCACCGCACCGAAACTCACGATGCGCGACCGGCACCGCATCATGACCCGCGACCACATCATGGCCGCCGCGCTGGAGGCGTTCGCCGAACGCGGTTACGTCGCGGTGACGATCGACGACATCGTGCGCCGAGCCGGGATCGGGCGGGCGACGTTCTACCTCCATTTCGACTCCAAGGCAGCGGTGCTGCGCGAACTGCGTAACACCCGGATGACCGTCTGGGCCCAGCAGGACGCGCCGCGTGGCGGCAGATCGGGACGGCCGTCCATCAAGGCCTTCTTCGAGAAGGTGGTCGACTTCTACACTTCCGCGCCGCAGCTCTACATGGCGCTGCATCAAGCTCGGGCGGCCGACCCGGAGTTCGCCGCGGCGCACCGAGCCACCATGGAGGCCAACGTCACCGAGTGGATCGAGGCCGACGCCATGCCCGGTGCCACCGAGGCCCAGTTGCGGCTGGCGATCGCGATGATGTACACCATGGTCGATTCCTTCATGCACCTGTGGCTGGTCGACGGCTGGCCGCTGGAGCGCGAGGCGGCCATCGAGGCGATGACCGACGCGCTGCACGCCACCATGCGCTGAAAACGCCGGCCCGAGCCGCCGCGGCATTTATCGTGGCACAACGCACGAGCGATCGCGGTGCGAGCGGCTCAGACGAGAGGTTGGCGCGATGACCGAGCTACGGCCACAAGGCGCGATGACCGAGCAACCGACAGCACGTCGCGGCGTCATGCAATCGCTTACCGGGCTCAGTGTGCGCTATGTCGAACGCCTGATGCCCGACCCGTATCTGTTCGCGATGATCCTCACGCTGATCGTCGCCGGCATGGTCGCTGCGCTGGTACGCGGAGCGTCGGCGAGCGGCATGCTGCAGGCGTGGTACGGCGGCGTGTGGGGGCAGCAGAACATCTTCACGTTCGCGTTCCAGATGGTGCTGATCCTCGTGACGGGCTACACGCTGGCCGAGGCGCCGGCGCTGAAGCGGACCATCGTCCGCGTCGCTGCGATGCCGCGCAGCCAGGCGCAGGGGGCGCTACTCTGTTTCACCGTCAGTGCCGTTCTGTCCCTGCTGAATTGGGGCCTGGGACTGGTAGCCGGCGCGCTGGTCGCCCGGCAAGTGGCGCGACGTTTCCCCGACTCGCATTTCGGCTACCTGATCGCCGCGGCGTTCATGGGCTTCATCGTCTGGACACAGGGCCTCTCGTCATCGATCGCGCTGGCGAACACCGATGCCGGCAGCCCCATCAACGTGATCCACCAGATCGCCGGATTCAACGTACCGTTGAGCCAGACCATCTTCCAGCCGTACAGCTGGCTGTCGGCGATCATCGTGTTGGCGGTGCTCGCGCTCGCCGTGTGGCGGATGGAGCCGTCCGAAGGCCTATCCCCCGACCCCGCGGTGTTCGAAGACGAGGCGGCCGTTGAGACACCGGCCAGCACGACGTTCGCCGAATGGCTGGAGAATCAGTGGATCCTCAACGTGCTGCTGTTCGCCGCGGGCATAACGTATTTCGTGGCCAGTGGTTTCGCGCTGAATATTTCCTCGATGATCATGCTGTTCACCATCACCAGCGCCCTGCTGCACCGCACACCGATCCGGTTCATCCGGGCCTTCACCGGCGCCGCGAAGGTATCCGGCCCGCTGCTGTTGCAATATCCGCTGTACGGCGGCCTGGTGGGGCTGTTGGCGTATCAGGGCACCGAGGACGCCAAGCCGCTGCAGACGCTGCTGGCCCAGACCCTGGTGAATGGCGCGACGGAGTACACGCTGCCCTTCCTGACGTTCGTCGGCTCGGTGATCATCAGCCTGTTCGTGCCGTCCGGCGGTGGGCACTGGGCGGTGCAGGGCCCGATCGCCGTCGACTCTGCACTGGCGATCGGCCAACAGTCACCCGCCTATCTCGGCCTGGTCTCCATGGCCGTTGCCGTCGGCGAGGGCGTGGCGAACATGATCCAGCCGTTCTGGCTGCTGCCGCTGTTGGCCATCGCGAAGCTCAATGTCCGCCAGGTAATGGGCTTTACGGTTGTGGCGTTCGTCATCGGGCTGGTGGTCCTGGGGGCGATGACCTTGATTGCGCCGTGGGCGATCTGAGCGTCATTCGGGATCGGGGAAGCCTACGCACCGACAGGCCAGCCGTGCCAGATCCGCAGCCGCGTCGGCGGCTGGTTTGGTGGACGCCACGATGTGGCTCAGCGAAAGGCGCACAACGCTTTCGACCATCAGACGCGTGTCGGCGGGACTCAACGATGGCCACTGGCCGACCACCCAAGCGCCGAACAGCTCCACGCCACGGTCGATCAACGGTTCCCCCCGCGTGGTGATCAAGGGCAGCAGAGATACGTCGCCGTGAGCCGGTGTACGGGTGAGGATCGTCTGCAGCAGCGGATTGTCCTGCGTGACATCGAGGATGTAGTAGCCGGCGTGTTGCACTGCGCCGGCGAGGTCACCTGGATGCTGTTCGAGCAGTTCACGGATACCTTCGAAGAAGGTCGACGTTTCGCGCTGGACGAGAGCGTCTCCCAGGTCATCTTTGGTGCCGAACTCACCGTGCAGGCTCTGGCGGCTGATGCCGATGGCCTTTGCGATCGACCCCATCCGCACCGCCGACCAACCCTGCTCAAGCGCGACTGCACGAGTCTCGTCCAGGGCGAGGTTGCGCAGCCGCGCACGTCCGAACGCACGAGTTTCCGCACGCAGATCCACGACAGCCACGGGCAGCAGTCTATCTCTGACGACATTATTCATCTAGTGTTCTCATCTATTGACATTTATTAATATTTGTCACATGCTCGTGACGGAAGCATGGCCGCAAAGGAGAAGACGGCGTTGAAGACATCGGAAACCAGCGGCGTGGGCAGGATTGCCGCCGCCCTGCAGGGCTGCTATGCCGCGATGGAAGCCCTCTGCGCCGAACTCGGCGACGCTGAGTGGGACGCTCAGTCCCTGTGTCCAGACTGGACGGTCCGCGACGTGGTCAACCACGTCACCAGCATCGAAGCGGTGATGGCGGGGTGGCTGCCCGAGGATGACCAGACGCCGCCGTCGTTCCAGAAGGCCGCGGATTTTCTGCGCGAGGCCGACACCCAGGGTGCCGCCTATCTCGAGGTGATCCGCGCGGTCTATGACCGTCGGCGCCGTGACCTGGCCGCACTCACCGACGCCGATCTCGAACGGCCGTCGTGGACTCCGGTCGGTCCCAGCACCTACGGGCGGTTCCTGGAGATCCGGGTCTTCGACTTCTGGGTGCACGAGCGCGACATCGCCACTCCGCTCGGCCGCAAGACCGACGACACCGGCATCGGTGCCGAGATCGCGCTGGCTGAGGTGGCAGGGTCGCTGGGCTACATCGTCGGCAAGAAGGTGGGCCTTCCCGACGGCAAGAGCATCACCTTTGACCTGACCGGACCGCTCACGCGCCAGTTGCACGTCGCCGTGGACGGCCGCGCCAAGGCCGTTGACCACCTGGCCGATCCGGATGTCACGCTGAGCACCGATTCCACGACGTTCATCCAACTGGCGTGCGGACGTATCGACCCGCAAGCCCAGATCGACTCCGGCGCCGTGACGTGGACCGGCGATGACGAACTCGGTGACCGCGCCGCCCGCAACCTGAGGTTCACGATGTGATGAGCGGTCCCGAATCTGTCGACTTCCACTTCGACGTCATGTGCCCTTACGCCTACCAGACGTCACGGTGGATCCGCGAGGTCCGAGACCTCACGGGCCTGACGGTGAACTGGCGCTTCTTCAGCCTGGAGGAGATCAACCGGCGAGCAGGCAAGAAGCATCCCTGGGAACGGGAGTGGTCCTATGGCTGGTCGATGATGCGAGTCGGCGCCCTGCTGCGTCGCGGTCGCATGGCCGACGTCGACGCGTGGTACGAACGCGCCGGCCGCGCTTTGCACGTCGAGGGCCACAAGCCGCACGACAAGGCGGTCGCCCGCCACCTGCTGGAAGAACTCGGGTTCGATCCCGGGCTCGTCGACCAGGCGATCGCCGACCCGACGACCAGCGACGAAGTTCTGTCCGATCATCAACGCGTCGTCGCCGCCAGCGGCTACGGGGTTCCGACGCTGTTCTTCCCCGACGGGCAGTGCCTATTCGGTCCGGTGCTCGTCGACCCGCCCACCGGCCAAGCAGCGGTACGGCTGTGGGACGCCGTTGTCAGCTGGACCGAGTTTCCGCATCTTTACGAACTGCAGCGGCCGAAGACTCCTGCCGACGAACAGCACATCGCTGAGACATTCCGGCCGTATCTGGAGGCCCGCGACTGGGTGTCGATCAACCGCGGAGAGGTGGTCACCTTCACCGCCCACGAGGCTGAGGGCTGACACAAGCAACGTCGCCAATCGCGAACATGGTCAGGCTCTGGAGAAACACGGCGGGCTTATCCGAATGAGGCGACGGCGACGTGGGGGTGCCGCGTAGCGGCAGTTTTAGGCTTCCAGCAAGGACATTCATTCCCTACTCGTGACTCAGGCAATCCGTGCTAGCGTTGTTGACGCACATCGTGCTTGATGTGCTTGGAAATGAGAGAAGTTAAGTAATGACACAGGGCACTGTGAAGTGGTTCAACGGCGAAAAGGGCTTCGGCTTCATCGCCCCGGATGGCGGAGCGCCGGACGTCTTCGTCCACTACTCGGAGATCAGTGGTGGCGGATTCCGCACCCTCGAAGAGAACGCTCGAGTTCAGTTTGATGTGGAACAGGGCGCGAAAGGTCCACAGGCTGTGGGCGTTTCGGTAATCTGATCGAACACGCAGACTTCAAAAGGCTGTCGCGGCGCAAGCTGCGACAGCCTTTTTTGTGATCGGTGCGCTGGGCGTCCATCCTGGGTTATTGGGGTTATTGCCACGACGTGCTGTTGAATCGCCCCGGGTTTGATGCACTCGGCCCGGCTCGGAATCTGGATTCTTAACCGGAGCGTGTCAGCGGCGCCCGGTTCTGACCTTTGCCTCCGACCGTCTTAGCGAAGCGGGAGGTAGGCGATCTGGTTGTTCCACTCCTCGGCGTCACTGGCGACAGCGATCACTGCGATTTCGTCGATGGCCTGCGCGATCGCCAGTCTTGAACGCAGAAGGATGACGCCGGGCATCGGCAACCCGGCGGCCAGTCGGTCGCCCACGAAGCCTGGGATGGTTTTGAGGTCGCGACTGATCAAGATCCGGCCCTCGTCGGCCGCCCACTGCAGGATCGCAGGGCCACCCACGGTACGGAGTCCAACATCTTGCACCCGGAGGATGTCGATGTCGTCGACGCGGCGACGCAGTCCCAAAACGAGATCGGAGTCGGTGTTCTCGTCGGCCAGGAACCGCGGACTCACGTCGCTAGCCGGGCCAGCAACTTGGCGCGCAGTCCATCGTTGAGCGGGTGCTCGGCCTCGATCCGTTCCTGAATCTGCACGCCTTCACGTTCCTGCTCGGCGATGTAAGCCTCTACCTCGGCACGGTGGCGCAGGTAGTAGGCGAAAATCGCGTACACGTCAGCGAGAGACACCGTCTGGTACGAATCGTGAACCGCCTCCGGGGTCTTGCCCTGCTTGAAGTCGGCCACCAAGATGTCGAGGGAGATGCGGGTGCCGGGCACCATCAACCGACCGGCCTGGTCTCGAACCAGCGGCACCGGCTCGGGCTCGATGGCTGCTACGGTCATCGCGCCGCACCTCCTTCCCCTCAGAGTACCGGCACGAACCCATCGGGCCTCCTGGTTAGCCCGCCCACTGGGCCCTCTCCGCGTTGCGCCCAAGCCGAGGCCCTTTGTTCGACGTGGTGGCAAGTGCTTCAACTGGCAGATGTAGCGATTGGCGAGGACGACGTTCCCAAACGCGTTTCCAAGCCCATGAAAAATGCCCCTTCAGGCCGGGGCCTGAAGGGGCATTTTCGCTAGTAGCGGGGACAGGATTCGAACCTGCGACCTCTGGGTTATGAGCCCAGCGAGCTACCGAGCTGCTCCACCCCGCGTCGGTATCTACGAGGTTACCGAACGATGGCCCGGGCACCAAATCGCCTGCGGCCGGCGTCGCCGCGGGGACCGGCGGCCCACAATCAGCCGGTAACCCAAATTAACAAAACGCCGCTTTTGGACGGACCGCCGCTACCGCCGCACCGCCTCGTCGCGCCACCCGCATCCGCCCGATCTTGCCGATATATACGCAGTTCACAGCCATATTGTCGTCGCCAAGCCGCGCCTGAAAGGCCGAGACCCCCGACGCGCCAGCCCAACCGCCGACGCCCGAAAGTCCGAGTTGGTGGGAAACCAAAATTAACTTTTGTCTTGCAGCGCCCGATCCTGCGTGGCATGCTGCTCGCACAGCGCCAATTGAGTCCTGCATCACATTCCCGTCGCCCACGGCGGGCCCACAGAGTCGGGAGAGGCTACGGATGCCTGGAATCGTCGACGGCATAGGCCGCCTACTGAGCTACCGGATGAGTGTCGGAGAACTGATCGGGCTGGGCCTGATCCTCGGTACGCCCTACCTGATCATCGGGCTGATCTGGTCGTTGACCCACACCGCTCACCTGCACGACTTGCAAGGTCTGGACCTGGTGGTGTCCTTCCTCGGGTCGATCGTGTCGTGGCCGGTGCTGCTGGTCTCCAATGTCTGCATGCAGTGACCCGATGTCTGTATCGGAATCGACGCGGCGCCTGATCCACCTCGCTGACCAACAGATATCCGGCCGGCCGGGCCTACGGTCCGTGACCGACTGGCTCCTGCAGTACCTGAAGAACCACCCGATCCAGTCGCTGGGCACCGGTGGCAGCCAGGTGGTGCTCGGGGTCCGGGCCATCCAGTACCTGTTCGCCGATCTGTTTCGCGGGCGGTTCCTGGTCGGTGAGTTCATCGACCAGACGGCGTTCGTGGCCAGCGCCGCTTTCCTGCCAACGGTTTTCGTCACCATCCCGGTGGGCGTGACACTCTCGATCCAGTTCAGCGTGCTGGCCGGCCAAGTCGGCGCCTCCTCGCTCGCCGGTGCGGCCACCGGACTGGTGATCATCCGCCAGGCCGCCCCCTTGGTGGCCGCGATGCTGCTGGCGGTGGCTGTGGGCTCCGCGGTCTGTGCCGACCTGGGATCGCGGACCATGCGCGAAGAGATCCAGGCGATGGAGGTCATGGGGGTGTCGCCGGTGCGGCGCCTGGTGGTTCCCCGGCTGGCCGCACTGATGACGGTCGGCGTACTGCTCACCGGCATCACGTTTTTCGTCGGCTACGTCGCCGGCTACATCTTCAACGTGTTCCTGCAGAACGGGACCGCGGGCTCGTTCATCGCGACCTTCTCCTCGTTCTCCGACGTCGGGGACATGTGGCTGGCGTTCGCCAAATCCATTGTCTTCGGGATGATCGTCGCGATCGTGAGCTGCCAGAAGGGCCTCGACAGCCATGGGGGGCCTGCCGGAGTCGCCAACTCGGTGAACGCCGCAGTGGTCGAGTCGATCCTGCTGCTGATGTTCGTCAACGTTGTGATGAGCCAGCTCTACGTGATCCTGTTCCCGCGGCAGGCACTGTAGAAGATGGTCATTCCCAGCGCCTTTGAGATTCCCGGACTGCGAACGATCACCGAGCTCTTCAGCGGGTTCTTCGTGGCAGTGGCCCGCGCCGGCCACTTGGTGCACTTCTTCGGGCGCACGCTCGCATCCATCCCGACCATGCTCCGGCACTACCGGCGCGAGATGCTGCGGTTGCTGTCCGATATCGCCTGGGGCAACGGCTCGATCGTCGTCGGCGGTGGCACCATCGCGGTCGCGCTGGCACTCGGGGCGATCGCCGGCGCACTGGTCGCCGTCGAGGGCTATAACGTCCTGGATCTGCTGGGCCTGGGTCCGGCGACGGGTCTGATCTCGTCGTTCGCCACCACCCGCGAGCTCGCCCCGATCATGGTCGGGATGGCGTTCATCGCCCAGGCCGGATGCCGCTTCACCGCCCAACTCGGCGCGATGCGGATCAACGAGGAGATCGACTCGCTGGAAGCGATGGCGATCAACCCGATTCCGTTCCTGGTCACCACCCGGGCGGTCGCCTCGGTGATCGCAGTCGTGCCCCTGTTCCTGGTAGCGCTGGGTATCGCCTACCTGTCCTGTCAGTTCTCGGTCATCCTGATCTCCGGGCAATCCAACGGGTCCTACCTGCACTACTTCTCCCTGTTCGTCAACGGCCGCGACGTGCTGTACGCGACGTTCAAGGCCACCGTCTTCGTGTTCGTGTCATCAACCATCCAGAGCTACTACGGCTTTGTCGCCTCCGGCGGACCGGCAGGCGTCGGAGTCGCCGCCGGACGCGCGATGCGCACCAGCGTCACCGCCGTAGTCGTGGTGAACATGTTCTTGACCATGGCGCTGTGGGGTGTCGAATCCGGCGCCAGGTTCGGGGGTTAGGCGATGCCGAACTCCTTCGACACCGATCCGCGCGGGCCTTCCAACCTTCGGGTGTTCGCGCTGGGCGTTGCCTTCATCGTCATCGCCGTGGCCACCGCGACGCTGATGGTCGCCAAATCCCAGGGCAAGCTGGACAACCTGGTGCGCATCGATGTGCGGCTGTCCAACATCGGCGACGGCCTGCCACCGCGCTCCGACGTGAAGTACCACGACCTGCTGGTCGGCTCCGTCTCCGACATCACGCCCTCCACCCACGGGCTGCCCAACGAAGTCCACGTGGTGCTCAAACCCGAGCACGCGGCCAAGATCCCCAGCACCGTCACCGCCCGCGTCGTACCGGCCAACCTGTTCGCCGTCTCCGCGATCCAGTTGGTCGACAACGGTGCCGCCCCCGACCATCTGCGGTCGGGCTCGGTGGTCCTCGAAGACCAGTCGCTGCCCACCGTGCTGTTTCAGAACGTCCTGAACAAGCTCCGCCAGTTGATCAGCCCACTGGGACGCAAACCTGACGACACCACCGTCGGCGTGATCGCCGCCCTGGGCACCGCAACCCATGGCCGCGGCCAGGAGCTGACCGACACCGGTCACAACCTGAACGAGATTCTGGCGCAACTGAACTCCGTCGTCGCCACCGACGACGCCGATCCGACCACGCTGTCGGCGCTAACAGCCGCGGCCGACGGTCTACAGCGCGTCTCCCCGGAACTGTTCGACGCGCTGGACCGATCGATTCAGCCGATGGCCACCATCGCCGAAAAGGGACCGCAGCTGTCCACCCTGCTCACCGGCGGAACCGACACCGCGACCACGTTGGCCAGCGCCCTGGAGAACCAAGCCGAGCGGATGATCACCATCACCAGCCACCTCACCCCTGCCCTCGGGGTGATCGCGGACCATGCCGGCGAATTCCACGGCGTGTCAACCAAGTTGCAGACCCTCGCCAACCGGGTCTACGACGTCATCTGGGACGCAGACGAGAACCTGCTTCAGGTCAAGGCGGCCATCGCCCTGACACCCAGCCGCACCTACGTCCGCGCCGACTGCCCCCGCTACGGCGAGCTGGCCGGACCGAGCTGCGCCACCGCACCGGAAGTGCCCACAGCCCCGGACCTGTTCCCCGCGTTGGAGTCCCAGGGCGTCTCCCCCACTCCGGGCATGACCGAGAACCGGCCGAACCTCACCCCGCCCCGGCACTCCATGCCCGGCGATCCGCAGGGACCCCCGATCCCCCCGCCGCCCGGACCACCGCCTGCCGAAGTCCCCACCGTCGAGCCCCAGGGCGCGGTCATCGGGGGCAACGTCGGCGTGGTCGGCAGCCCGCTGGAAAGGCAGCAGATCAGCCGGATCACCGGCAGCTCAGACACCCCCACGGTGCTACTGCTGGCGCCGCTGTTGCGCGGCAGCACGGTGCACCTGTCTCGGATCGCGAAAGAAGGTGGCCGGTGAGGAGTCGTTCCAAATCGGTGATCGGCATGGCCCTGTTCACCAGCTTCGCCCTGACTGTCACCTGGATGGTCTACAACACCTTGCGCCGCGACATCGCCGGGCCCACCTACAGTTACTCGGCGATCTTCAGTGACGCATCCGGCATGGCGCCGGGCGACGATGTGCGCGTCGCCGGGGTGCGGGTCGGGCGGGTCGACCGGGTGAAACTGCACGGCACCGCGGCCCGGGTGCAGTTCCGCGTGCAACGCAGCCAGCAGCTGTACCAGAACACGATTGCCTCGGTGACCTACCAGAGCATCATCGGGCAGCGCTATCTCGGACTGGCTCAAGGTCCCGGCGACAACCGCGAGATCCTGCCCAACCAGGGTCAGATACCGATCGAACGCACCAACCCATCACTAGACGTCTCCTACATGCTCAACGGATTCGAGCCACTGTTCGCCGAGCTGGACCCCGAACAGGTGGACAACATCAGCAACGCAACAGTTCTGGCGCTGCAAGGCAATCACGCATCCATCCTGACGCTGATCACGCAGGCCTCACAAATGGCCGAAACTTTCGCCGGACCCGACGAGGTGCTCAGCGCACTCATCGTCAACCTCAATCAGTTGATGACCGACCTGGCCAAACAGAGCACCAACATGGAGAACATGATCCGCCAGTCGCGCGACACCATGGTCGCGCTGGCGAATCACCGCGAACCGTTGGTCGACTCGGTGGGCTCGATCAACGCCACCATGGCGCGACTGTCCACCATCGTCGACAACATCACCCCGGATCTCGAAGAGTTCATCACGCGCCAGCCCGGGCTGCTCAACTACGGCGTCAACGACGGCCGCGAACGCTTCGCCTACATGGCGGCCAACCTCCCGTACGTACTGCAGGGGCTGGCCCGGATCACCCAGAGCGGCACCTACAGCGACGTCTACGCCTGCGAACTGGACTTCGGCCTGTGGCGCGGTCTGTTCCACTGGTTCCGGGCCTTCGTCGGCGCGGCCACCGCCAGCGAAGGCCTCGCCCACCAGCATTCGGCGGCGTGCCGATGAGCCTGATCCCCGCCGCACTCAAACGCCCCATCGAATCCTTCAGCCGGCCCTGGATGGGCGTCATCTCGATCGTCATCATCGTCGCCGTGCTCACGGCCACCGTCGTCTACTCCGGACTGGGCATCGGAAAGACCCGCTACCAAGGACAGTTCGCCCAAGCCGCCCAGATCCGCTCCGGCGCCGTGGTGACCATCGCCGGCGTCAAAGTCGGCACCGTTGAACGCGTCAAGCTCGCCGGCGACCACGTGGTGGTCGGATTCAACGTCGAACGCGGCATCCCACTGGGCGCCGACAGCCGCGCCGCGATCAAGCTGACCACCATCTTGGGGTCGCGCTATCTCGAACTGTCACCGGCAGGCACCGGGCAGCTGGAGAACCGGACGATCACCTTGGCGCACACCCAGGTTCCCTACGATCTGCAACGCACCCTCGCCGGAGCGACGCGCACCCTGGGCCCGGTGGACGCCAATCGGTTCGTCGATTCGCTGAACATGCTCAACACCAACCTCGGCGGGGTCGCCGAGGAACTGCCGCAGGCGCTGACCAACCTGCAGGCGATGGCCGACATCATCGCCGACCGCCGCGAGCAGCTCGGCACACTGCTGACCAACACCGAAACGCTCACCACCATGCTGCGCGACCAGCGGGCCAACCTCGGCGCCCTGGTCTTACAGGGCCGTGATGTGCTGCGCGAGATCGCCACCCGCCGTGCGGCCGTACAACAACTGTTCGCCAGCGCCACCCTGCTGGTCGACCGCACCCACGGAATCCTGCGCGACGAAGCGGCCGTCAACCAGATGATCCATGACTTCGATGAATTCATGAAGATGACCGCAGACCACGACGCGTTGCTGCGCAGCTTCCTGCAGTCGACCCCGGTCGCGTTACGCAACTTCGCCAATGCCACCGGCAGCGGTAACGGGGCCGATGTCTTCTTGCCGGCCGGGATCTTCGTGGACTCCTGGATGTGCGCGCTGAGCGGACGCGCCAGGCAGTTCAACCTGGTCGAATACTTCAAGGACTGCGAATGAGTCGCGCCCTCAAGCTCTACGTGCTCGCCGGTGCGGCCGTCCTCGTCTTGGCCGTGACCGGTGCCGCGGTGGCACCGCAGTTGATCCCCGACCTGCCGCGGCTATCGCTGCACAAGATCCGGGTGACTGCCCAGTTCCAAGACGCCGTAGGGCTTTACGCCGGCAACGGGGTGTCGGTGCTCGGCATGGACGTCGGAAAGGTCACCAGCATCACCCCCAAGGGCGGGTACGTCGAGGTGAAGCTCGCGATCGACGCCGGTGTCGACATCCCCGCCGACGCCGAAGCCGTCACCGTCTCCTCCTCGGTGCTCACCGACCGTCACGTCGAGCTCACCCCGGCGTATCGCGGCGGGCCCAAGCTGCGCAACGGCGATGTGCTGAGCCTGGACCGCACCCGTACACCGGTGGAGTTCGAACGGACCCTGGCGATGATGGACAAGCTGGGCAGCGCGTTGCGGGGCGACGACAACAATCAGGGACCGCTGGGCGAATTCGTCGCCCTCGGCTCGCAGATCACCGTCGGCAACGGACCGGATATCAAGGCGACCCTGGGCCGGTTGTCGCAAGCCCTGCACGTCGGGTCGGACAAAGGCGCCCGCAGTAAGAAGAACATCCAGACGATCATCGCCAACGTTGCCGAACTCAGCGAAGCCGCATCCCGAAACGACGCTGCACTACGGGAATTCGGTTCCTACGTCCACCAACTCGGCGACATCCTGGCCGCGGAGAATCTGGGTGCCGGAAGCACCGGAGCCAAGATCAACCGGCTACTCGCCGAGACGTCGCGGCTTCTCGAGGGCAACTCCGACCGGCTGCGCGACGCCTTCTCCGGTGTCCGCACAGTCGCCACCACGCTCACCGACAACGAACGCGACCTGCGCGAGATCCTGGACGTGGGACCGCTTTTCATCGACAACTTCTACAACGTCATCGACGAGAACGCGGGCAGCCTGCGATCTCACCTGCTGCTGGGCAAGACCTTGTTCAACAGTCAGTTCGGCAAGGAGGTCTGCAACCTGATGGGCCTGCGGCAGCTCGCGTGCGCTACCGGAACGTTGCAGGACTACGGACCGGACTTCGGGTTGGGCAGCATGCTCGATCTGATGCAGGACGGGATCGGTCAGCAGCCATGACGCGGTCGACGAGATGGGTGCGAGGAACTCGTGCGGCGCTGGCGATCGCGACCGCGCTGCTGACGGTCGGCTGCGGCCTGGACCTAGAGAGTGTGGCCCTGCCCGCACCCGGCGGCGGCGGGCCGTACTACACCATCACCGCCGTCTTCTCCGACGCACTGAACCTTCCCGAGAAGGCCAAGGTGCGGTTGTACGGGGCGCAGATCGGTGAGGTCGAATCCATTCGGGCTCAAGACTTCAACGCCTACATCACCATGCGGATCAAATCGGCCGTACCGCTGTATGCCGGCAGCACCGCCGAGCTGCGGTCGGCCACCCCGCTGGGCGACATCTTCGTTCAGATCTGGCCCGACAAGAACCGGCCGGACGACGCCCCGCTGCTGCACAACGGCTCGGTACTGCCGCTGGAATCCACCGCCAACGCTCCGACCATCGAAGAACTGATCAGCTCGATGGCGATGCTGGTCAACGGCGGCACGGTGCGCCACCTGGTGTCCATGCTCAACGGCGCGGGCAAGGCCGTCGGCGGACGCGGCGAAAAGCTCGGCCTGCTACTGGACCAGACCGCGACCCTGCTGTCGCGGATGAGCGCCCGGTCGCAGCAGTTGGACCGGACGCTGCGGAGGTCATCGGAGCTGGCCGCGACCATGTCGGCGCGTCAGAACACCTTCGACGATGCCCTCACCCACCTGGCGCCCGCCCTCAACGTGATCTCCGACAACACCTCCGATCTGATCGACCTGGTCGACACCGGCGCGCGGATCACCCGTCAGCTGTCTCGCTTCCCGTCTCTGCAAGGCACCGATACCCGCAGCCTGACCGCCGACCTGAACAAGATGGCGGGAGTGTTCAACGAGATCGCCGTCGACCCCGAGCTGTCGCTGATGCCGTTCAACCGGTTCCTGGGCATCTTGATGAAGACCATGAACGGCCCTGCCGCACACGTCAAGGGAGAGATAGACAAGATCACGCTGGTTCCCTGGCCTGACAAGAACTACCCGGGCGATCCAGAATTCCACTGGACCGACGGCACCGACTGGCATCTGATGATCGGAGACCTGCGTTACGAGTGGAACATGCTGCTCTCCCGGATCTACGGACCGCAGCGATGAGACCGTTTCTCGACCTCCTCGACCTGTTCGCCCGGCTGGGCGTGTGGCTGGTCCAGGCCGGGTACCGACGGCGAATTCTGTTGTCCGGCATCGGGTTGGCGCTGACCACGGTGGTGGCGGCGGCATATGTGACGATCTTCGGCGTCGGGATCAACCCCGCGCAGAAGACGATCTCGGTGCGGGTGCTGCTCCCGCAGTCCGGCGGGCTGCTGGTCAATCAGGATGTGACGTTGCGCGGCATCCCGATCGGCCGGGTCACCGATGTGCACCTGACCGCGACGGGAGCCGAGGCCGTCGTCTCGTTGCGCGCCGACCGCCCCATTCCGCGCGACACGCCGGTGCGGGTGTCCGGGCTGTCGGTCGCCGGTGAGCAATACCTGGACTTTCGCCCCGAGCACGAGAACGGGCCATACCTCACCAACGGCTCACTGGTCGGCCAGGAGCAGACCAGCGTGCCGGTCTCGCTGCCCCAGATCATCGACGACAGCCGCGGCGCCCTGGGCCAGGTCGACGCCGAGAAACTGACAGCGGTCTTCAACGAGCTTCGAGTCAGTCCGGATGGCGGCAAGAAACTGTCCGCGCTGTTGGACGGCACGGTGCTGCTCGCCTCGACGCTCGACGGCGTACTACCCGAGACGGTCAGCATGTTGCGCAACACCCGGGTCACGTTCACCACCTTCAGCGACGTCAGCCCGGGATTGAGCGGCACCAGCAACGACCTGCAACAGATCCTCGGCGGGGCCAACGCCATGGACGGCGGGTTCCGCACCCTGGTCGAACTCGGCGGTACTGAACTGGGACAGGTCGACAGCTTCATCGGCGATAACCGGGAGAACGTCTACGCCCTGCTGGGCAACCTGACCACCCTGTCGCAGATTCTCTACCTGCGGGTGCCCGCCCTGCAGGACCTGTGGCGCCCCGACCACGGCTCGCTGGTGGACCGACTGGCCGGCACAGTGCACGACGGCGGCATCTGGGTGATCGCCGACATCTATCCCAGGCACCGCTGCGACTACGGCCTGCCCCGCAAACCGCCCTCGGCGGTGAATTTCCCTGCGCCGTACCGTTACACCTACTGCCCCGACGACGACCCCTCGCTGCTGGTTCGCGGCGCTCGCAACGCACCACGCCCACCCGGGGACGACACCGCCGGGCCGCCCCCGGGCCACGACCCGCTGGCAACCCTGGAACCGCCTCCGGTCTATCCGCCCTACACCTTGCCCACTCCCGATGGCGGTCCGCAGCTGCCCGCGTGGATCCCCAACTGATGAGAAAGCCGAGCCCCATGGGAAAAACCGCCGACCCGGACGTCTTCGACCAACTCGACGAACAACGCGAGACGGACCTCGAGACGGAATCAGCGCATGACGAGGCCGCCGACCATATCGACCCCGAACCCACAACACCCTCGGTACCGGTGTCGCGGCGCCGCCGAGCGCCGGTGACGCTGGTAGCCGCCGTGGTGATCGCGGCTGTGGCCTATTCGGGATATGCCGGGTGGCTCCTGCACCAGCTTGATGCACGCGCCGCTGCGGGGCAGGCCGCCCTGGCGGCCGCCAAGGACTACGCGATCACCTTGACCAGCCTGGACACCGCCGACATCGACGGCAACTACGCCCGCGCGCTCGACGGCGCGACCGGCCAGTTCAAGGACGCCTACAGCTTGGGCGCCAAGCAATTACGTCAGGTCCTGATCGACAACAAGGCCACCGGCAAGGGAATCGTCCTCGACGCGGCCGTCAAGTCCGCCACCACGACCCGCGTGGAGGTGTTGCTGTTCGTCGATCAGTCGATCACCAACGCGGTGCGATCGGAACCACGGATCGACCGCAACCGGATCCAGATGACCATGGAACTCGTCGACCACCGCTGGCTGGCCAGCCAGGTCGATCTGGTCTGAGCAACCATGACCACCATCGAGAAGCCCGACACCCAGACGCCGCAGAAGCCTCCGGCGGCTCGGCCCCGCCGGCTGCGGCGGCTGGCCCGGCCGGCCGCCGCCCTGGGCACTCTCGCGGTTCTCGCGGGCAGCGGATACCAGAGCTGGCTGCTGTACCAGCAGCATCGCTTCGACGTCGCCGCCCGTGAGGCTTCCGACGCCGCAACGCAATACGCGGTGCTGCTGACGACAGCGAGTCCCGGCACGGTCGATCGGCAGATCACCGAGCTGTTGGACCGATCGACCGGTACATTCCACGACCGTTACGCCAAGCAGAGCTCCCAGCTTCGCGCGATGCTGATCGCCAACCAGGTGACCACCAGTGGCACCATCATCGACTCCGCGGTGAAATCAGCCGACGCCACCGACGCCACGGTGCTGCTGTTCGTCGAGCAGACCTTCAGCAGCGCGGCGTTGAAAAAGGACCCTGGAGGCCAGATCGCCCAAGCGCCGCCCGACGTCACCGCCATGGCGCTCACCCTGCACCGAGATGGCGGGCGGTGGCTGGTCAGCGATGTCGTGGCAGGGCAGCAACAATGACGAGTAGCGGCACAGCGTGGTGCGGTCTGGCGGCTGCGCTGGTCACCGCAAACACGGTGCTGGCCCCGGCGGCCGTCGCCTCCGCGCCGGGCTTCTGCGACGAGCTTCAGGCGAGCTGGGACGGTCAGCGCTGCACGACCCTGGTGGTGTCGCCACGAAAGGCCGAGCGGTACATCGCCTTTGACCTTCCCGAGGCAATGCTGGACAACGCCGCGGCCGGACCGGCGGTGCGCGACTTCTACCGCCGGCTGATGAGCGGCTGGCGCAGCTCGGGCGCCGAGGCGGTGCGGGACAGCAGTGCTGTCGCCTACTACGAGAGCTTTCCCGGGCCGGGTGCGGTGCAGTCGCTGGTCGTACATGAATGTCTGGAACCGTTTGGGATGCAAGCTAACAACGCCTACCGCACCTTCGTGTTCGACATGGCCACCGGGCGCCGCCTGACCATTGGCGACCTGTTCAAGCCGGGCGTCGACCCGATGACCGTCATCGCAGCCGCGGCGGCCCCGGTGCTGCCGGCCGCGCTGGACGCCGCGGCGCCCCCGCATGCGCCCAACACCTACCCGTTCACCGTCGACGAGTTTCAGCCCAGCTCACGGGGCAGCGGATATACCGGCGACTACCGGGCATTCGCGCTCACCCCCGACCAACTGGTGCTGTACCTGCCCGACGCCCCGCTGCTTCGAGAGAACCCGCAGCCCGCCGACCGGTTCGTGTGGTCCATGGATGGCGGGGCGGTGGTGGCCAGGGTGCCCCTGGCGTCGCTGTCGCCCGCCCTGCGACCGGAATACGGTGGAACGTGAGGCCAGCCCTGATAGGAGGACCCTGGAGATGATGCTTCTGGTGCGGATCATCGACCTTGTCGTGAGCGTGCTGCGCTACCTGGCCACCCCCGAAGCCCGGCTACTGCGCGCCGGCGTGCTGGTCGTGCTGTTCTTCGGTGTCGTGGTCGGTGCAGCCGGGCTGATCTGGGGACTCGCCCAACTCCCGCACTACCTTGCCGGACCCTAGCCGTCACATATCGCTGCATCGAGAGGATCGCTCACATGTCGACCTGCCATGAACAACACGGCCAGGACCAGGCCCGGCACCGCTTACCCACCACCGCCGAGACCCGGGTTCACGTCGACTGTTACACCCCGCGCTGGGACGACGACCCGGTCGATCTGACTGAGGCACTGGACTTTTGGTCGGCTGCCGCGGCGGCGGCCAATGTCATCATGCAGTTGAGCATGCCCGGCGTCGGCTACGGCGTCGTGGAGAGTCGAGTGGAATCCGGCTCGCTGATGGAACATCCGTGGAAGCGGCTGCGCACCACCGCCCAGTACATGGCCGTCGCGGTGCTGGGCACCGAGGAGGAACGCGCCGCCTACCGTGACGCGGTCAACGTCGCGCATCGGCAGGTTCGCTCCACGGCGGACAGTCCGGTCAAATACAACGCCTTCGACCGGGATCTGCAACTATGGGTCGCCGCGTGCCTGTTCGTCTTCTACGAGGACACCTACCAGCTGCTGCGCGGCAAGATGACCGAGGAACAGGCGGAGGCGTTCTACCACCACGCCTGGCCGCTCGGCACCACCTTGCAGGTCACCGACGACCAGTGGCCGCCCACCCGCGCCGAGTTCGACACCTATTGGAACACCACCTGCCAAACTCTTCGGATGGACGACGCCGTGCGCGACTACCTCATGCGCCTAGTCGACCTGAAGATGGTCAACCCGATCTTCCGGGCGCTCCTGGGGCCGCTGCTGCGATTCTTGACGATCGGGTTTCTGCCACCGGTCTTTCGCGAGCTGCTCGGTGTGCAATGGTCGCGAGGCGAACAACGCCAGTTCGAAAATCTTTTTCTGTTCGTGTCATTTGTGAACCGCTTCATTCCCCGGTTCCTCCGGACCGCCAACTATCACGTGCTGATGGCCGATGTTCGCCATCGCATCCGGCGCCACAAGTCGCTGATCTGACCATGGCGACTCACCACGACGACGGCTTGGGGCCCGACGGCCTGCTGTGGCACTTCCTGGCCGACCGGCGCTACCTGTTCGTGTTGCCCCGAGCGGTATGTCTGCTGCTGCTGCATCCCGGCATCGCCGCCGGCATCAGCGAGCACGCCCTGATGCGTAACCGCATCTGGCTGCACAAGAAACGCACCTTCACCCAAGCCGTCAACTACGCCTACGCCGACCTCGACATGCGACCCCAGATGCGCTTCTCCCACGAGCACGTCAAGGGCGTCGACAGGTTCGGGCACAAGTACCACGCACTGAACCCCGACACCTTCCATTTTCAGCACAGCGCTTACGTAGAGTCCCTCTTCGTCATGGTCAACACCTTCATTCGTCCCCTCGACGGCGACGAACATGAGCAGCTCTATGCCGAGTGCTGCGCCTGGTATCGCCGATACGGCGTATCTACCCGGCCCATGCCTGCGACCTGGCCGGAATTCGTTGAATACTTCGAGGATTACTGCCAGGCGCACCTGATGGCCGGCGCCCACTTCGAGCCGTTTCGCGAACAGATTTTCGCCCCCACCGACTGGTGGATGCGCGCAGTCCCCCACCCCGCCATTCGTGCCCTGCAGCACCCCCGCGCCCGCGAGCTCACCGGGACCAACGTCAATGCCGCCGACCGATGGTCGCTGCGCCAATTCGTCCGGTTGACTCAGCTCTCCTCGCTGACCCCGCGACACCACTGGAACGCCAGGGCGCGCGCCGCACTACGCACGGCCGCACATCAGCCGAGCACCTCGCTGGGCGCCGCGCGTGGCTGACACCGCACGCACGACCCGGCGGCGCCCCAAAGATCGCAAGGACCAGATCGCCCGGGCCGCCGCCGAATCATTCAGCACCCTGGGCTATCACGCGGTCAGCGTGGAGAACATCGCCACCGAGGTCGGTGTCTCGGCTCCCGCCCTCTACCGGCACTACGCCAGCAAGTACGACCTGTTCCGCGTCGCGGTGCTGGCACTGAGCCAGCAACTGGTCGACGTCACCGACATCGTCGTCGACCCCGCCGCAGGCCCGGCGGCAGCACTCGACCAGCTGATACACGCCCTGATCGATGTCGCACTGCGCAACCGCGAATCCGGTGGCCTGTACCGATGGCAGGCACGCTATCTCCGCGAACCCGACGCCACCACGCTGTTGGATCAGCTACGCCTGGTCAACCAACGCCTACAGCAGCCGCTGGCCGAGCTACGGCCGGCGGCGCCGCTGTTGCATCGACAGATGCTCTCAGCGGCATTGCTCAGCGTCGCCGGGGGGATCACCGACCACCACCTACGCGCCACGGCCGACGACATCACGGATCTCCTGACGACGGCGTCGCGGGCGTTGCTGCACACCGAATTTCCCGTGCCGGACAACTTTTCTTCCGGGGCGAGCGGGGCGCGCATCTTCACCGCGGATGCCGGGATGTACGAGGCGGTGCTGCACGCCTCGATGATGCTGTTCCACCGCCACGGCTACGCCGAGACCAGCGTGGCCCAGATCGCCAAGGCCGCCGGACTGCGAATCTCGAGTATCTACGGTTATTTTCCCGGCAAAGCCGACATTCTCAGCACCGCGCTGCGCCGCTCGTCCGATCGGCTCTCCGCGGAGCTGTCGGTGGTCAACACCAACCGGTCCGAACCGCGAGAGGCGCTCACGCAGCTGGTCGACATCTACGTCGCCACCTCGTTCGCCAACCCGGAGCTGGCGTCGATCTACTACAGCGAACAGATCCACCTGTCCCCATCCGATCGGGCGCTGCTGCGCAACGTGCAGCGTTCCACCATCGACTCCTGGGTGGGGTTGTTGCGGTCGGTGCGGCCCGAACTCACCGCAACCGCTGCCCGATTCCTGGTGCACGCCGCGATGGGTCTGGTGGTCGATCTCGGTCGACTGGTGCACTACGACCGGCCCGACCCCTCGACGCCGCACAGGGCCTACGAGCAGGCGTGCGTACGCACGCTGATGCACTCGGTGCTGTTCGGCGCCTGAGCGCACCGCACCCCTATTTGGCGCTGTTGAACTTGGCCATGGCGTCGTCGAGGCGTTGCAGCGCCGCACCGTAGGCCGCGAAGTCACCGCGGCGCTGGGTGTCTCGCACCGCATTGAGCGCCGACTCGATCTCGCGCAGCGCCGCGGCCTTCGCCGGCGACAACGCGACCTCCGCGGCCGGGGGTGTGGGCACCGCCGCAACGGGCGGGGTGGCCGACGGTGCCGTCCCCTGCGCAGCAGCGCCGCTGTCGGTAGGTGCGATGTCGGTGGCGGCCGCACCGGCACCGGGCCCGAACAGGCCGGTGAGTGCGTCGGACACCGTCGGCCCGTAGCCGATCTTGTCGTTGTACATCATCGCCACCCGGATGAGCCGAGGGTACGACGACGAAGCATCGCTGGAACCCGGTGAGGCATAGACCGGTTCGACGTAGAGCAGTCCACCCTGTGCCACCGGCAGGGTCAGCAGATTGCCCCACCGGATGCGGTTCTGGTTGTCGCGCCCGATCACGCCGAGGTCCTGGCTGACCGTGGTGTCGGTGGTGATGGCGTTGTTGGCCAGCTTTGGCCCGTTGACCTGCCCGGGAATGGTGAGCACGGTCAGCTTTCCGTAGGTGTCCGGGTCCGAGCTGGCACTGATGTAGGCGGCCAAGTAGTCGCGCTTGAACCGGTTCATCGCGCTGGTCAGCTGGAAGGACGCTGAATTATCGCCCTTAGCAAGGTTTTTCGCGACGATGTAGTACGGCGGCTGGAAGCTGCTGGCGGTGGGATTGGGGTCCAGCGGCACGTCCCAGAAGTCCGATGTGGAGAAGAACGTCACTGGGTCGTTGACGTGGTACTTGGCCAGCAGCATGCGCTGCACCTTGAACAGGTCTTCGGGGTAGCGCAGGTGCTCGGCGAGTTCGGGTGTGATCTCGGCTTTCGGTTTGACCGTTCCCGGGAACACCTTCATCCACGCCTTCAGCACCGGGTCCTGCTCGTCCTGGGCGTACAGGCTGACCGTTCCGTCGTAGGCGTCGACGGTGGCCTTCACCGAGTTGCGGATGTAGGACACCCGCCGGTCCGGCAGCAGCCGGTTGAACTCCACCTCTTTGGAGTCCGCGGTCGCCGACGACAACGACGTCAGCTCCGAGTACGGGTAATTGTCCAGCGTGGTGTAGCCGTCGATGATCCACACCAGTCGCTTGTTCACGATCGCCGGGTACACCGTGGAATCGGTGGTCAGCCAGGGCGCCACCGCCTGCACCCGGCTCGCCGGGTCACGGTTGAACAGGATCTTGCTGTCGGCGCCGATCACATTGGAGAACAGGAAGTTCCGCTCGGCGAACTTCGCGGCGAACACGCTGCGGGCCAACCAGTTTCCGATACCCACCCCGCCGGCGCCGGTGTAGGTGTAGTTCTTCGTCTCGGTGTTGGTCTCGTAGTCGTACTCACGGTCGGCGCCGTTGCGTCCGACGATCGCGTAGTCGGCGACGGTGTCGGCGATCACCGGCCCGTAGTAGACACGCGGCTGGTCGAGGCGGGCCGGTCCGTCGGAGACGACACCGCCGTTGGCGCCGACGACATTGACCAGAAACTCCGGGTATCCACCGTTTTGGTTGGGGTCGTTGGCGATACCGCGCACGGTGTTGGCCGGCGAGGCGATGAACCCGTTGCCGTGGGTGAACACGGTGTGCCTGTTGATCCAGTCGCGCTGGTTGTCGATCAGTCGATCCGGGTTCAGCTCGCGGGCGGCGACCACGTAGTCACGCAGCTGGCCGTCGTCGTCGCGATACCGGTCGATGGTGAGCTGGTCGGGGAAGAAGTAGAAGTTCTTGCCCTGCTGAAACTGGGTGAACGCGGGGCTGACGATGGTCGGGTCGAGCAGCCGGATGTTGGAGGTGGTGGCCGCATCGGCGCCCACCTGCGCAGCCGTCGCCCGCGCATCACCGCGGTAGTCCCGGTAGGTGACCACATCCTCGGTCAGCCCGTAGGCCTGCCGGGTCGCCGTGATCGAGCGAGAGATGTACTCGCTCTCCTTCTGCGCCGCGTTGGGCTTGACGCTGAACTGTTCGACGATCAGTGGCCAGCCCGCGCCGACCACGACCGACGACAGCAGCAGCAGCACCAAACCGATCGCCGGAATCTGTAAGTCGCGCAGCACGATCGCCGAGAACACCGCGACCGCGCAGATCAGCGCGATCGCCAGCAGGATCATCTTGGCCGGCAGCACCGCGTTGATGTCGGTGTAGCCGGCTCCGGTGAAAGGCTTACCCGTGCGGGTGTGACTGAGCAGCTCATAGCGGTCCAGCCAGTACGCCCCTGCCTTGAGCAGCACCAGGGTGCCGATCAGGCTGACCACCTGGATGCGCGCCGGGCGGCTCAGGGCGCCGGCCCGGCCCGACAGCCGGATGCCACCGAAGATGTAGTGCGTGGTCAGATTCGCGATGGTGGCCAGGCACAGCGTCGCCAGCAGCAGCCCCACCACCAGCCGGTAGAACGGCAGATCGAAGGCGTAGAAGCCCAGGTCTTTGCCGAACTGCGGATCGTTGATCCCGAAGTCACCGCCACGCAGGAACAGCTGGATACGCACCCAGTAGCTCTGCGCGACGATTCCGGCCAGCACTCCGATGCCCGCCGGAATCCCGAATCCGATCAGCCGCAGCCGCGACAGCACCGTGGTGCGATACCGCGCCACCGGGTCGTTGACGCCGTTGCTGGGGACGAAAACCGGCCGGACCCGGAAGGCGGTGGCCATCGCGGCGAACACGATTCCGCCGACCAGCAGCGTCACCACGACGAACGTGATCAGGCGGGTCAGCAAAGTCGTGACGAACACCGAGCGGTAGCCCAGCTCTCCGAACCACAGCCAGTCGACATAGCCGTCGATCAGCCGCGGCCCCACCAGCAGCAGCGCGATCACGACGAACGCGCTGGCAACCATGATCCGGCTGCGCGCGGTCAATTTCGGCATCCTCGCAGTGGGCCGCATCCCCACGTGCCACGCTCCCTAGCTCAGTTGTCCCTGACGGCCCCACTGTAGCCAACAAAGACTCAGCAAGAGGGTGGCTGACCTCCGTCAGTGATGGTTCGCAGCGCGCCCACCGCCTGGGCGAGGCTGTCCACCTTGACCAGTTGCAGACCCTTGTCGTCGTTTCTGGCCTCGTAGCAGTTGTCGGCCGGGACCAGGAACACCGTCGCGCCGGCCTCGCGGGCCGCCATCATCTTGTGTGCGATTCCGCCGATCGCGTCGACCTGGCCGTTGGACTTGATGACCCCGGTGCCGGCAACGAAGTTCGGCCCGGCCAGGGTGCCGGTGGTCAGCTTGTCGACGACGGCCAGCGAGAACATCAGACCCGCGGACGGGCCGCCGATGTTCGCGAGGTTGAAGTCGATGGTGAACGGCGCCCACGGCGCATCCAGGACGGACACGCCCAGGAATCCGTTGGCGCGGTCCTTGTTCTCTCCGAGCGTAATCCGCGCCGTACCGGGTGCGGCGTTCTTGCGCCGGTAGTCGATGACGACCGTCTCGCCCGGCTTGGTGTCGGCGAGCCGCGCGGTGAACTGCCGAACCGTGTAGACCGGTTCGCCGTTGACGGCGTCCACGGCATCGCCGCGCTGCAGCGCGCCGGCAGACGGACCCGGGTCGTGGACATCGGCGAGGGTGACCGCTGACGGGTAGCGCAGATAGCCCAGCGCGGCGTACTCGGCGCTCTGCTCGGACGCGCGGAAATCGGCGTCGTTGCTCTCGTCGACTTCTTGACGAGACTTGCCCGGCGGATAGACCAGGTCACGCGGCATGAGCTGCTCACGCCCCGACAGCCACAGCGCCAACGCCTCCCCCAGCGTCAGACCGTCGCGCTGGGAGACCGTGGTCATGTTGAGGTGGCCGGTCGTCGGGTGCGTGGTGGTCCCCTCGATGTCGACCACCTGCTTGCCGTCGATCATGCCGAGGGTGTCGAACGTGGGGCCCGGCCCCAATGACACGAAGGGCACGGTCACCGCCGTCAGCAGTACGCCGAACGCGACCACCGGCAGCACAGCCGCCAACAGCGTCAGAATCCGCCTGTTCACCCCGGGTATGGTAAACGGCCACCGCCCCGGCGCAGACGGCCCGACCGCCGTGGCCGCGTGTCGTTCCGCCAGACGTTGCCGATGGGTACGGTTGTGTCTATGGCTGATCTGCCCTTCGGTTTCTCTTCCGGGGACGACCCCGACCGCGAGCGAGGCTCGGGGCCCACCGACCCGTTCGGCATGGGTGCTGGGTTCAACATGGCCGATCTGGGCCAGGTCTTCACCCAGCTCGGGCAGATGTTCAGCGGTGCCGGCCGGGTGAGCGCCGACGGCCGACCGGCCGGTCCGGTCAACTACGACCTGGCGCGACAGGTCGCGACCAAGTCGATCGGCCCGGTCTCGCCGGTGACCGCGTCGACCGCGACCGCCGTCGGCGACGCGGTGCACCTGGCCGAAACCTGGCTCGACGGAGCGACTTCGTTACCGGCCGGCACCACCAGTGGGGTTGCCTGGACGCCGGTGGACTGGGTCGAGCACACCATGACCACCTGGCAGCGGCTGTGCGACCCGATGGCCGAACAGGTTTCGTCGGTGTGGGCCTCAGCACTGCCGGAAGAGGCCAAGAGCATGGCCGGCCCGCTGCTGTCGGTGATGTCGCAGATGGGCGGGTTGGCGTTCGGTTCCCAGTTGGGCCAGGCGCTGGGCCGGTTGTCCGGAGAGGTGCTGACCTCGACCGACATCGGCCTGCCGCTGGGGCCCAGCGGAGTGGCCGCGCTGCTGCCCGGTGCGATCGAGGAATTGGCCGGCGGCCTGGAGCAGCCGCGCAGTGAGATCGTCACCTTCCTGGCTGCCCGCGAGGCCGCCCACCACCGGCTGTTCACCCACGTGCCGTGGCTGTCGAACCAGTTGCTCAGCGCTGTGGAGGCCTACGCCCGGGGCATGAAGATCGACATCCGGGGCATCGAGGAACTGGCGCAGGGCTTCGACCCGGCGGCGATGACCGATCCCGCGGCCATGAACGAACTGCTCAACCAGGGCGTGTTCGAGCCCAAGTCGACCCCGGAGCAACTCGCCGCACTGGAGCGGCTGGAGACCCTGCTGGCGCTGATCGAGGGCTGGGTGCAGACCGTGGTCAATGCGGCGCTGGGCGACCGGATCCCGGGTACTGCCGCGCTCTCGGAGATGCTGCGCCGCCGGCGCGCCACCGGCGGCCCGGCCGAGCAGACATTCGCCACGCTGGTCGGTCTGGAACTGCGCCCGCGCAAGCTGCGCGAGGCCGCGGTGCTGTGGGAGCGGCTGACTGCGGCAGTCGGGGCCGACGCTCGTGACAAGGTCTGGCAGCACCCCGATCTGCTTCCCGAGGCCTCCGATCTCGACGAGCCGGCCGCGTTCATCGATCGGATTCTCGGCGGCTCCAGCGATGTTGACTCGGCCATCGACCAGGCGATCGCAGAGTTCCAGCGCGAGGCCGGCAACACCGACGACGCCGACGACTGACGCGCAGCGTTCAGCCGTGTAGCGCCCCGGCCGCCTCGGGTGGTGAGATTGCGTGCCGCCACGCCAAGGGATTGAGGTGGCGGTAGGGATCCTCGGCGCGGACGTCGAGCAGTTCGGCCAAGATCCGCTCGAGCGACTGTTGAGTCTTCTCCCGGACGGTGGCAACCCATTTCTCGCTCGAGACGCGGGCGGGCTGGGTGGTGTCGATCGGGGCGCCGAAGCGCAGGTACATCCGCTGCGGTCGAGGGATGAGGGTCGGGCCGATGCCGTGCTGCAGGGGCATGACCATGTCCGGCGGCCCGGCAAGCCGTCGTGTCAGAGCCGCACTGAAGCGTTCCCAGCTGCCACCGCGACGACTCAGACTCCGGTAGACGTCATCGCCACCGACCAACCCGACGGGCACGATCGGATACTGGTGTTCGACTGCGAGGCGGGCGAATCCGGCGCGGCCCTGCCAGCGCAGCGTGTACTCCTCCCCCTTGAACTTCGGAATCTCCCGACCGCCGCCGGGGAACACCAGGATGGGCTCGTTGCGGCACATCAGTTCGCGGACCGGCTCGGGCGCGCCCACCAGCGCCCCCGCGGCGGCGAGCAGATCTCGCGCCGGGCCCCGCATGCGCCCGAACTGTCGATCCGTCAGTGACCGTACCCGTTTGCCGATCACGCGCCGAACGTGAAAGGGAATCAGCAGAGCTTCCACACTGACCTGGGTGTGGTTGCCCACCAAGAGAAATCGGCCATCACGGGGCAGGTTTTCGAGCCCCTCGACGTAGGGCCGGTACGCCTCGATCGCGGGCGTGACCGCGTCGGCGACGGTCTCGACGGCCCGCCGCAGGGCGTCGACCCGCGGCGGCTGGTTCAGGATCGCGTCGGTGTCGGTCAGGACGTGCATGCCCTCACAGTACAGAACGAACTGGTTCGTATGGTTATGATCTTGCTGTGAGACGGAACGCCGGTGAGCTGCGCGGCCAGATACTCGATGCTGCCCGCGCCGAGTTCGCTCGCCATGGTCTTGCCGGATCGCGCATCGACCGGATCGCCGGCGCGGCACACGCCAGCAAGGAACGCCTCTACGCCCACTTCGGCGACAAGGAAACACTGTTTCGGGAAGTGATGGCGACCGACGTGACCGCCTTCTATCGGTCGGTCACCCTACGTCCCGACGCGGTGCCCGAATTCGCCGGCGATATCTACGATTTGGGCCGCAACCGACCCGAACACCTTCGCATGATCACCTGGGCCCGCCTGGAAGGATTGGCCCTCGACGAGCCCCACGCAGACGGACGGGCGATCTTCGAGCACGCCGTCGCGGCCATCGAAGCCGCCCAGAGCGACGGGCACGTCGACACCTCCTGGGAACCCCTGGACCTGCTGGCCCTGCTGTTCGGTATCGGCCTGGCCTGGGCCCACTCCCCCGATCCGTACGAGGCCCTCACCGACCGCGCTGTGATCGCACGCCAACGCGGCGCCGCCGTCGAGGCAGCGCGGCGGATCGTTGCTCGCCCCTGTGGATGACGGGAGGCGTGTTGCCGCCCGGCATGACAGGGTCGCGTGCGTGACAAGGGTTGGTTCCGAGACCTCCACCTACACCCTCGATCCGGCGCTGCCGGTGTTGCTGCGTCCCGACGGTGCCGTGCAGATCGGCTGGGATCCGAGGCGCGCCGTGCTGGTGCAGCCACCCCGTGGCCTGACCCCGGCAGCGCTGGCCACCGTCCTGCGCGCGATGCAGATCCCAACCACCGTCGCCGCGCTGCACCGCGAAGCCGCCCAACACGGCCCGGTGGACGCCGCGGAGCTCGATGAGCTGCTGGCCGCTCTGGTGGCGACACGGGTCGCCGTCCGCGAGGAAGGGACGCGCCGTGGGTGCCGCACGGTCTCGCTGCGGGTGCACGGCCGCGGCCCGCTGTCGGATCTGCTGGTCGAATCGCTGCGTTGCTCGAGCGCCGTGGTCCGGCGCAGCAGTCACCCGCACGCCGCGGTGAGCACCGCCGGGACCGACCTGGTGGTACTGGCGGACTACTTGGTCCCTGACCCGCGGCTGGTACGGGAACTGCATGCCGAGCGGGTGCCGCACCTGCCGGTGCGAGTGCGCGACGGCACCGGACTGGTCGGCCCGTTGGTCCTGCCAGGAGTCACCAGCTGTTTGGGGTGCGCCGATCTACACCGGCGGGACCGGGACTCCGCGTGGCCCGCGGTGGCCGCGCAGCTACGCCACACCGTCGCCCACGCCGACCGGGCCACAGTGCTGGCGACGGCGGCGCTGGCGCTGAGCCAAGTCGACCGGGTGATCGCAGCGGTACGCGGGACCGCAGCCGACCGAGACCTGGACGCTCCCCCGACGCTGGACGCCACCCTGGAGCTGGATCTGGCCGCCGGATCGATCGTGATGCGACGCTGGGTCCGGCACCCGCTGTGCGATTGCTGACGTCGTATGCGCCACCAGGAATTACCAACGCGGTGACCGGCACCACAGCAACGTCATGGATGATGGACACGTGTCAGACATCAAACGCGGTAGCGCGGCGCGCAATGCGAAGCTGGCCAGCCTGCCCGTCGGCTTCGCCGGCCGGGCAGCACTCGGGCTCGGGAAACGGCTGACCGGCAAGTCCAAGGACGAGGTCACCGCCGAGCTCATGGAGAAGGCGGCCAACCAGCTGTTCACCGTCCTGGGTGAGCTCAAGGGTGGCGCCATGAAGGTGGGCCAGGCCCTGTCGGTGATGGAAGCGGCCATCCCCGAGGAGTTCGGCGAGCCCTACCGGGAGGCGCTGACCAAACTGCAGAAGGATGCGCCGCCGCTGCCCGCGGACAAAGTGCACCGGGTGCTCGACGCGCAGCTGGGCACCAAGTGGCGGGAGCGCTTCACCGAGTTCGACGACACCCCCATCGCCTCGGCCAGCATCGGACAGGTGCACAAAGCGGTGTGGGCCGACGGCCGTCCCGTGGCGGTCAAGATCCAGTACCCCGGCGCCGACGAGGCGCTGCGTGCCGACCTCAAGACCATTCGGCGGCTGACCGGCATCTTCAAGCAGCTGGCGCCCGGCGTGGACGTCAAGGGCGTCATCGATGAGTTGATCGAGCGCACCGAGATGGAGCTGGACTACCGGCTGGAGGCCGACAACCAGCGCATCTTCGCCAAGGCCTACGCCGGCCACCCCCACTTCCACATCCCGCACGTCGTGGCCAGCGCCCCCAAGACGGTGATCCAGGAGTGGATCGACGGTATCGGCATGGCCGAGATCATCCGTAACGGCACCGTCGAGCAGCGAGACCTGATGGGCACCCGGCTGGCCGAGTTCACCTGGGACGCCGCCCGCCGGCTGGAGCTCATCCACGGCGACGCCCACCCGGGCAACTTCATGCTGCTGCCGGACGGCCGGATGGGCATCATCGATTTCGGTGCGGTGGCGCCGATGCCCGGCGGTTTCCCCCCGGAGCTGGGCGCCTCGGTGCGTTACGCCCGCGACAAGGAATACGACAAGGTCATCGAAACCATGCGCCGGGGCGGCTTCATCCAGAAGGGCCAGGACGTCTCAGTACGCGAGATCGACGAGATGTTCCGTCAGTACGTCGAACCGGTCGAGGTCGAGGTCTTCCACTACAGCCGCAAGTGGCTGATGCGGATCGCCGGCAAGCAACTGGAGCGCCCGGTCGAGCAGATCAAGACGGCCCGGCAGCTGGACCTGCCGCCCAAACTCGCGATGCCGATGCGGGTGCTCGGATCCACCACGGCGATCATGTGTCAGCTCGACGCCCACGTGCCGATCAAGCGGCTGTCCGAAGAATTGGTGCCGGGCTTCACCGATCCCGAAGACGCCGCGGTCGGTCCGTCCGCCTAGTACCGCGGTCGCTTTACGCGGCGACCGGCTCCTTGCGTGGGCGGCCACGCGGCCGTTTGCGGCCGATGACACTGCCCCGGTCAAGGATCTCGCCGCCCCACACCCCCCACGGCTCGGCGCGCTGCAACGCCGCCGACAGGCACTGCTGGCGGATCGGGCACGCGGCGCACCGCGCCTTGGCCCGCTCCAGATCGGCGGGGGCGTCGGCGAACCACAGGTCGGGATCGCTGTTACACGGCAGTTCGAGCTGGTTCTTCATCGTCGTCGGTCACCTGTTCTGGGAAGAATGCAAAAAAAATGGCCACGGTCCTGGTTCAGGTCCGTGGCCATCGGGCTGGTTGAGCTGATGCGTTAGGCAAAACCCCGATGCACGGACACGCCGGCAGCGGCATGCGCGGCGGCAGCCGCGCGTACGGCGATCGTGGTCGGGGTGGTCATGGTTTGGCAGGTTAGTCGTTGCCGGCCCCCGCGCACAACCGAATTTCTGACCTGCACGTTCAGCCCCGGTTGCGGATCATCTCCAGCACGTCGGAGCCGAACTGCTCCAGCTTGCGCGCGCCGATGCCCGGGATGGCCACCAGAGCGGCCTCGTCGCCGGGCAGCATCTCGGCGATCGCAGTCAGGGTGTTGTCGGAAAAGACGATGTAAGCAGGCACTTTCAGCTCGGTGGCGGTGCGCAGTCGCCAGTCCTTGAGCGCCACCAGCAGCTCGGTGTCCACGTCGGCCGCACAGGTCTCGCACCGGCTGAGCATGATGGCGGCCGGGGTGGCCAGCGCCTTGTTGCAGACGCGGCAGTGCTTCGGGGCCCCGCGGGCCCGGCGCTTGGCGGGGGTGGCGGCGGCGTCGGCCTGCGGGGCGATCCCGCTGAGGAAGCGCGACGGCTTGCGGCCGGCCCGCCCGCCCGGGGCGCGGGCCAGCGCCCAGCTCAAGCTCAGGTGGATGCGGGCCCGCGTGACACCGACATAGAGCAGCCGGCGTTCCTCCTCGACCGCCTCGCTGTCCGCGCCGTGCGCCAAAGCGTGCGAGATGGGCAGCGTGCCGTCGGCGAGGCCGACCAGGAACACCGCGTCCCACTCCAGGCCCTTGGCAGCGTGCAGCGATGCCAGGGTGACGCCCTGCACCGTCGGCGGGTGCCGGGAGTCGGCGCGCATCCGCAGTTCGGTCAACAGCGCGGGCAGGTCGAGGTCGGGGCGTTGGGCCACCTCGTCGTCGACGAGTTCAGCCAGCGCACCGAGGGCCTCCCAGCGCTCGCGCGCCTTGGCCCCGCTGGGCGGTTCGGTGGTCAGCCCGAGCGGTTCCAGCACACCGCGCACCGTTTCGGGTAGCGGCCCATCGGCACCACGATCCGCGGCCCGCTGCAACGCGACCAGCGCCTGGCGGATCTCCTGGCGGGTGAAGAACCCCTCGCCGCCGCGCACCTGGTAGGCGATGCCGGCCTCGGTGAGCGCCTCCTCGTAGACCTCCGACTGCGCATTGATCCGGTACAGCACGGCGATCTCGGCCGGCGAAGTGCCGTCGTGAATCAACCGGGCGATGGACTTGGCCACCGCCGCGGCCTCGGCGACCTCGTCGGAATGCTCCCGAAAGACCGGAGCCGGGCCGGATTCGCGCTGCCCGATCAGGTTCAGCTTGCTGCCGGCCACCCGCCCCCGTGCGGCGCCGATCACCCGGTTGGCCAGCGACACCACCTCGGGCGTGGACCGGTAGTCGCGCTCCAGGCGCACCAGTGCGGCATCCGGGAACCGGCGAGTGAAGTCCAGCAGATAACGCGGCGAGGCTCCGGTGAACGAATAGATGGTCTGGTTGGCGTCCCCGACGACGGTCAAGTCGTCGCGCTCCCCCAGCCAGGCCGACAACACCCGCTCCTGCAACGGCGTGACGTCCTGGTATTCGTCGACGACGAAACACCGGTAGCGGTCCCGGAATTCGGCGGCCACCGCAGCGTCGTTCTCGATCGCGGCCGCGGTGTGCAGCAGCAGGTCGTCGAAGTCGAGCATCGCCACTTCGCCGCGAGCCTTCAGCGCCTCATAACCGGCGTAGACATCGGCCAGCTTGGCGGCGTCCAGCGGGGTATCGCGGCCGGCCGCGGCCACCGCCTCGGGATACTGCTCGGGCCCGATCAGGGATGCCTTGGCCCACTCGATCTCGCCGGCCACGTCACGCACGTCGTCATTGCTCAACCGCAGGCCGGCGTGGCCGGCGGCGCGGGCGACCACCCCGAACTTGCGGTCCAACAGCTCCCACCCGGTGTCGCCGACCACCCGCGGCCAGAAGTACCGCAACTGCCGCCGGGCGGCGGCGTGAAAGGTCAGCGCCTGGACTCCGCCGACCCCGGCAGCCGCGCCCGCGCCGGCCGCCGAACCCAGCGCACGCAACCGGGACCGCATCTCCCCGGCGGCGCGCTGGGTGAACGTCACCGCCAGCACCTGTCCGGGCGCGACGTGACCGCCGGCGACCAGCTGGGCGATCCGATGGGTGATGGTGCGGGTTTTGCCGGTCCCAGCACCGGCGAGAACGCACACCGGGCCGCGCGGCGCCAGCACCGCAGCGCGCTGCTCCTCGTCCAGCCCGGCGATGAGCGCATCCATGGCGTCCATCTTGGCAGGCGCCCCCGACTGCCCGAGACGCCGATTCGGGCATATTCGGATCACCGACTACGTTTGGGGAGTTATGAACCAGCTCGTCATGTACACCACCCAGTGGTGCGGCTACTGCCGACAGCTCAAAGCGTCCTTGAAGAAGCTTGAGATCCCGTACGAGGAGATCGACATCGAGCTGGACCCCACAGCGGCGGAATTCGTCAGCTCGGCCAACGGCGGCAACCGCACGGTGCCCACGCTGCGCTTCGCCGACGGCTCGACGCTGACCAACCCGACCGGGCGTGAGGTCAAGGCGAAGCTGGAGCGGCTCGGCGCCTGAGCTCAGTGCCGGGCCGCTTCCTGGGCCAGCTGGACCCTCGATGTCAACCCAAGCTTGGTGTAGACGTGGGTGAGGTGAGCCTGCACCGTGCGCGGTGAGACGAATAGCCGTGCCGCCACCTCTTTGTTGCCCAGCCCCTCGCTGACGAGCCGCACGACTTCGCGCTCGGCTCGGGTCAGCGACGACCACCCGCTCTCTGCGCGCCTGCGCTCACCTTTGCCGCGCTGCGCGTAGCCAATCGCCTCGTCGATCGACAGCGCGGCCCCTTCTGCCCACGCCGCGCCGAAGTCCTTCTCGCCCAATGTGGCCCGCAGCCCGGACAACGCGGATTGGTCTTGCTCGGCCAGCACCGCCAGCGGCTCGAGCCCGATGAGCTGGCGGGCCGCCTCGGCGGCACCGAACAAGCGGGCGGCAACCACGTTGTTTTCAGTAGCGCTCATCGTATGGCCGAGGCAGGCGAGGGCGAACGGGACGATAAATGGCGCGCCGAGTTCCACGGCAATCGCCAGCGCTTCGTAGGCGTCACGTTCGGCCGCCGCGACGTCACACCGAGCGATACCCACCCGGGCACGCGCCACCAGCGTCAGCGCACGACCGTAACCGCGGGTCGACGCCGCGATATCGTCGGCCCAGCGGCCCGCGTCGGCGATGTCACCGCATGCCAGCGGCGCCAACGCCGCCCACACAAAGGACGAGGCGGTCTGCGGGTCCAGCCCGGAGCACTCCCGGGCGGTTTCGAATGCCTGCCGCGCCGCCGACGCATCCCCGGAAGCCAGATGCGCCATCCCCTGTGCGCAATGAACGGGGCCGTTGTAGTACTCGAAAAGTGAGACACTGCCCGAGGCCGCCGCCGCCTCGGCCCGCGACCCCGCCGCGTCACCCGCGTAAGCCAACACAAAGGTGCGCATGGTGTGGCCGTAGATTGAGTACATCGCATCGTTAGCGCGTGCGGCGTCCTCGATCACCTCCCCCAAACGAGTGACGGCGCCGGACAAGTCACCGCCATACATCTGCGCCCAGCCCAGCGCGAACCGGCACTGGCGCGCGATGAATGCCGCGCCGATGCCCTCGGCGATCCGAAGCCCCTCCTCGGCGGCGGTCTGAATCTCCGCGAGCGGTTGGTCCAGCATCAGACCCGCGATCGCGTTCGAGGCCAGCACCTGGCCCAACGTCCCCAAGTCGTTGACAGCGCGGGCGAAGTCGGCCGCCTCGGTGAAATACCCGCGGGCCAACTCGGGATTTCCGGGAGCACAGATCATCCCGCACGCCGCCAGCGTCCGAGCCAGCATCGCGGTGTCGCCGCACTCGCGTACGACGGCCAGGCATTGTTCGGCGTCGTCGAGGACATCAGTTCGTCCCAGAAAAGACAGCAGCTGCGCCCGGCATACCGACGCCCATACCCGCGCCTCCGACATCTCGGAACCGGCCGGGTCCGGATCGGGGGGCGCCGTGAGCCAACTCAGCCCTTCCTGGATACGCCCACGAGTCAGCCACAACGGTTGCAGCGCCGCCGCCAGTATCAGCGCCCTATCGGTGTCGGAGCATTCCTTGCTCCATGCGAAAGCTGCTCGCAGATTATCGATTTCGGCGTCCAACCGATCGATGATGCGTTCCTGGCCGACCTCGCCGGGAGCGCCCAGCGCAGTGGCCATCGCCGCATAGTGGTCGCGATGGCGGTTCCGTATCTCGCCCGCTTCGCGGGACTCACTGAGCTTTTCCATGGCGTATTGACGCACCGTCTCCAGCAACCGATAGCGGGTGCCGTGTGAACTGTCGTCGGCGACCACCAGTGACTTGTCGACCAATAGGACCAGCTGGTCGAGCACCTGGTAACGCTCGATCTCACCGCCCATGATCGCCTGGGCGGCGTCGAGGTCACCGCCGCCGAGGAAAACCGCCAACCTGCGGAACAGCACCTGTTCGGGCTCCGACAGCAAAGCGTGGGACCAATCCACCGAGGCCCGCAAGGTCTGCTGGCGTCGTACCGCAGTACGCGCACCACCGGTCAACAGCCGGAAAGTGTCGTGCAGGCTGTCGCGGATCTCGTTGGGCGACAACGCCCGCACCCGCGCCGCCGCAAGCTCGATCGCCAGTGGCAGCCCGTCGAGGCGACGGCAGATCTCGGTCACCGTGTCGAGATTCTCGGAGGTCACCGAGAATCCCGGCTTGGTGCGACGGGCACGATCGCCGAACAACTCGATCGCCTCGTCGGCCAAGCCGAGCGACGGCACCCGCCAGCTCACCTCGCCGGTCACACCGATCGGCTCGCGGCTGGTCGTCAGCCACGTCACCGCGGGGCATGCGGCCAGCAGCCCGGTGATCAGCTCCGCGCAGGCGTCGAGGAGATGCTCGCAGTTGTCGAGCACGATCAGGACTTCGCGATCGCGCAGGAACCGCCGCAGCATGTCGCTCAACGGTTGACCGGGTTGGTCCGGCAAACCCAGCGCTCGGGCCATCGTCACAGCGACGGTCTTCGGGTCAATGATCGGGGCCAAGTCCACGTAGCAGACACCGCCCGCGAAATTCGCGGCAACAATGCCGGCGACCTGCACTGCCAGTCGAGTCTTTCCGGCGCCGCCCGCACCGGTCAGGGTGACAAGGCGATTCTCACTGAGCGCCTTCCCAACGTCGACTATTTCCTGCCGACGGCCGATGAAGCTCGTCAGGTGTACCGGAAGGTGGTTGACGTCAACGGGACTGGCGACCCGAAGCGGCGGGAAGTCGTTGCACAAGTCCGGGTGGCAGAGTTGCACCACGCGTTCCGGGCGCGGCAAGTCCCGTAACGGATGGGTGCCCAGATCGGTGAGCACGACGCCGGTCGGGAGTTGGTCGACGACAAGGAGTTCGGTGGTACCTGACAAAACGGTCTGACCGCCATGGGCTAGATCTCTAAGCCGCGCCGTGCGATTGATGGTCGGACCGATGTAGTTTCCTTCATCACGAAGCTGCACATCGCCGGTATGCAGCCCGATCCGCAACTTGATCGGCGCCAAGGCCGAGCGCTGGAGGTCCAGCGCACAGGCCAACGCATCCGCAGCACGGGCAAAAGCGACAACGCAGCTGTCACCCTCCCCCTGTTCGACCGGCCGGACACCGTGGTGCTGGGAGACGACGTGCGCCAGAACCTGATCGAGCCGTGCGACGGCTGATCGCATCACCTCGGGCTGGGTCTCCCACAACCGCGTCGAACCTTCGACGTCGGCCAACAGCAGAGTGACGGTGCCCGTCGGAAGTTCCCCGATGTCGCTCATGTCCGTGCCGTTCCAGCTCGTTTCGCTCATGCTAGCCAGCCTGCGGTGATCGACGGCGTACAACATCAGCGAAAATGCCAATCATCGCCTCAGCAGGGCGCGTATATAGGCGTTCGATCGACGCAGAATTACGCCCTTCGGCCGATGGCCGAGCATCGGCAAACATCGCAGAGTTCTGGACATGAACCTCTATGCGAACCTGCCGACCATCCAATACGGAGACAACCCGACCCCGGAGCAATTCCACCGCGCTGTCGCCGACGCTCGTCGCGCGGGTCCGGTCGCCCTCGGCCCCTTCTGTCCGGAAGTGCTCGGGTACGACCTGGTGCGCGCCGTCCTGCGCGATCCACGATTTGTGACGCCGCAGGGCATCGCCCTGCTGATGCAAGGCATCACCTCCGGCCCGGTCTGGGATCGGGTCACCCGGCTGTTGCTCCATCTGGACGGCGCCGAGCACCGCAGGCTACGTGCTTTGGTGGCAAAGGCGTTCAGCCCACGCGCCGCCGAACGGATGCGCGGCGCGTGCATCGACGTCATCACCGAGCTGGTCGACCAGTGCGCTGCCATCGGCCGGTGCGAATTCGTGGCCGAGATCGCCAGGTGGTATCCGATCGCGATCATCGGCTCGCTGCTCGGCGCACCGCGCAACGACTGGGAACAGTTGTCCGAGTGGGTGACCGGCCTGTCCAAGGCCATGAGCATCGAGGTCGCCCAGTACGAGGCAGAGATCCTGCGCGCCTGGAATGGCCTGGAGGGTTACATCGAGCAGCTCATTGCTGTGCGGCGCTCGAAGCCGGCCGACGACCTGATCTCCGAGCTGCTTCGAGCCGAAGAGGACGGCGACCGGTTAAGCCACGACGAACTCATCGCCCTGGTGGTGATCCTGTTCAATGCCGGTATCGACACCACGCGGCACCAGTTGGCCGCGGCGATGCAGGTGCTCGTCGATCATCCCGACCAGTGGAAGACGCTGAGCCGGTGTCCCGAGCTGGTACCGCAGGCGGTCGAGGAGGTGCTGCGGTACGCGCCGGTGAACTTCCGCGTCCTGCGCAAGGCCGTCGTCGACGTCGACCTTGGCGGCGTGACGTTTCCGTCGGGTTCGTTCGTCGTAGCCAATACAGCTGCGGCCAATCGGGATCCGGCGGCCTTCGAAGACCCGGATCACTTTGACATCGCTCGCACGGGAACACCGGCGATGCTGACCTTCGGCGGCGGTGTCCACTACTGCCTGGGCGTGCACCTTGCCCGCATCGAACTAGTTGAGGCGCTGCGTGTCCTGACGGCCAGGATGTCGAATCCACGCCAAATCGGCCCGGCGCCGTGGAAACCAGTCACCGAATTGACCGGACCGCAGGTGCTGCCCCTGGAGTTCGTCGGTCGCGACTCGCTCAGCCCGACTCAGCCCACGACTCGATGATCGTCCGGGCAATCGAGATCGACCCGGGCAGCAGCAGTTTCGCATCCGGATTGCCGCTGTTCCAGGCCCCGGCGGACAGCGCGGCCCGCACGTCGTCGCGGGTGAACCACGCCGCCTCGGTGATCTCGCCGTCGCTGAAGACGAAAGTCTGAGCCGGGTCGGCGACGGCGTGGAAGCCGACCATCAGCGACCGTGGGAACGGCCACGGCTGGCTGCCCAGATAGGTCACATCACGCACCGCCAGCCCAACCTCTTCGTGAACCTCGCGGACCACGCAGGCCTCGAACGACTCGCCCGCCTCGACGAACCCGGCCAGCAGTGAGAACATCCGGACCGGCCAATTGTGCTGGCGGGCCAACACCACGCGGTCGGCACCGTCGTGCACCAGACAGATCACCGCCGGGTCGATGCGCGGGAACTCCTCGACACCGGTGACCGGATTGGCCCGTGCCCAGCCGCCACGTACCGGCTTGGTCGGCGTGCCGTCGACGGCCGAAAACCGGGCATTGTCATGCCAATTCAGCAGCGCGATGGCCGAAGACACCAATTGGGCGCTGACGTCGTCGAAGATGTCGCCGGTGGCACGGATGTCCAGCACCGAGACGTCGAGGTCGGCAGGGGCCCGCAGCGCGTCGCGGACTGCCCAGACGTGCCGACCGTCCTCGATGCGGCCTAAAAAGACCGCGTCCGATGGTGGGGTGTCGCCCAGTTCCTTGGCCTCCTGCAGCACCACGCGGCCGCCGGCGACCAGTACCTGGTTGCGGGGATCGACCCGCAGCAGCGCGGCCGCCGACCAGCCGGCGACGGCCGCATCGGTGTCGGTGCGCAACTGATCGGCTCGATCAGCCCCAACCCGCGACAACAGGGGCACCTGGCGCAGCTGGAAGCCACCCATCATTCCTCCCCGTGCCGACCCGCTGCGCCCGGCGTCGCCGCGCTTGCGATCGTCACTGGCTGGTCACCGTACGCACGTAGAGCAGCCGGTCGCCGGCCTCGATCGCATCAACGTCCGGTGTGTCCAACCGCAGTAGTCGGCCGCCGCGAACCACGGCGAGCACGATCTCGTTGAGATGCTTCGCCGAGGCACCGATCTCCTTCTGCTCCACCTCCCGCTCGGCGATGGCGTACCCGGCGTCCGGGGTGAGCAGATCCTCGATGATCTCGACCACGCTGGGCGTGGTGGTGGCAATGCCGAGCAGCCGGCCGGCGGTCTCGGAGGACACCACCACCGAGTCGGCGCCCGACTGCTCCAGCAGGTGCTGGTTCTCGGCTTCCCGAATGGACGCCACGATGGTGGCCTGTGGGGCGATCTCGCGGGCGGTCAGGGTGACCAGCGCCGCGGTGGCATCCGAGCCGGTGGCCACCACGATCGCCGAGGCGCGCTGGGCGCTGGCCAGCCGCAGGACATCCGATCTGGTCGCGTCGCCGTCCACGGTGACCAGCCCGGCACTCTTGGCGCGGTCGAGCACCGACCGGTCGTTGTCCACCACGACGATGTCGCTCGGGGTGGTCTCGTCGTCGCCGAGCATTGCGGCGATCGCGGTCTTGCCCTTGGTGCCGTACCCGATGACGATGGTGTGGTCTTTCACTCTCTTCCTCCAACGCTGAATGCGGAATGCCTGCTGGGAGGTCTCGGTGAACGCCTCGACGGTCGTTCCGACCAGCAGGATCAGGAAGGCGATCCGCAGCGGGGTGATGACCAGGACATTGATCATGCGGGCGAACTCGGTGACCGGCGTGATGTCGCCGTATCCGGTGGTCGACAGGGTCACCGCGGAGTAGTAGAGGCAGTCCAGGAAGGTCAGGCGGTCGCCTTGCACGTCCTGGTAGCCGTCGCGGTCGACGTAGACGAACAACGCGGACACCAGCAGTGCCGCCAGCGCGATGAGGCTTCGCCGATAGACGGTGCGGCCGGGACTGGACTGCCCGTGTGGCATGCGTAGCACGCCGACGAGCGCATAACTGGGCTGGGCGGTCAGCGTCTCGTCAAGACGCCGCAACCGCCGCCAGCTAGCTCCCGCCACGACGGGCGGTCATCGGTCAGCCTGACGCACGGACCCACTGTAACCACAGGTGTCGTCAGCTGTTGAGCAGCGCGGCCAGCTCAGCCAGTTCGGGCAGTTGATCGGCGACGACGGTGGTCCCGGAACGCACGTAGTGGAAGACGGCTCGCACCTGCGATTCCAGGCAGCCGGTCAACGCGGCCCAGGCCAACCGGTAAACGCCGAGCTGGACGGCGGCGTGCCGGCGCGCCTCGGGTCCGTCGGGCGCCGCACCGGTCTTCCAGTCCACCACGGTGACGCCACCATCCGGCTCGGCGAACACCGCGTCGATCCGGCCACGCACCACCCGGGTGCCGATGGCCATCTCGAACGGCACCTCGACGGCGATGGGAGTGCGGGCGGCCCACGGTGAACCCAGGAACGCCGCCTGCAGACGGGCCAGCTCCTGGGCGTCGGCGCGGGCTGTGTCGGCATCGGCCGCACCGGGCAGATCTTCGAGCTCGAAAAGCCGCTCGGCCCCATAGAGCCGCTGAACCCAGTCGTGAAATGCGGTGCCCAACAGCGCATGCGGGTCGGGCCGGGCCGGGAGTCGGCGACTCAGACGCTGCCCAGCACCGTCGGGGTCACGGCTCAGCTCGACCAGGCCGCTCACCGAGAGCTGGTTGGGCAGAATGCGGACCCGCTGCGTCGCGGCTGTGGCGCGCTCTGCGAGTAGCGCATCGACATCAGCCGCCCACGGGCTGGCCGAGGACGATCCGTCCTGCGGCTCGCCCGCCTGTAGCTCCGCGGCAACCAGCGCCGCGCCCCGTTCGACATCGCCGCGCCGGCCGGCCAGCGGGTCAACCGGCCATGTTGCTTCGTTTATGTTGTCGCACAACGGGTTTCTATCTCCGTCGGCCGGCTCCGGCGCCCAGTGCTCGACCACCCCGCACGGGGTCCCCGCTTCAGTCGAGTTGTCGATCACCGCTTTGATCTCGGTGAGGAAGTCCGACGGGCCGCGCGGCTTGGCCTCGCCCTGTCCCCAGTGGTGGCCAGAGACCAGCAGGGTGTCCTCGGCCCGGGTGACCGCGACGTAGAGCAGCCTGCGCTCCTCATCGACCCGCCGCTGGTCCAGGCGACGCTGATGCTCAGAGATGGCGTCGGACAGCTGCTTTCGGTTGGTGACCGCATCGGTGTCGAGCAGCGGGACGCCATGGTCGTCGAGTTGGGCCTGGTCGCCGCGCAGCAGCGGCGGCAGTTCAGCGGCGTCGGACAGCCAGCTGCGTCGCGATGCGGTCGACGGGAAAACCCGCGCCACCAGGTGCGGTATCGCGACCACCTGCCATTCCAGTCCCTTGGCGGCGTGCACGGTGAGAATCTGGACGCGGTCGGCAGCGACCGTCGGCGCGGCCGGCGCCAGCCCGTTCTCCACCACCGTGGCGGCATCCAGGTAGGCCAACAGGCCCGGCAGTGCGGACCGGGCCCCGGCTCCCTCGGCGTATCCGGCCACCACATCGGCGAAGGCGTCGAGTTGTTCGGTGCCGGCCGCACTGGCCGCCACCGGCTGGGCGGCAAGCACCTCGCAGTCCAGGCCGAGCACGCGGCGTACCTCGGCAACCAGGTCGGGCAGCGGATGCCACAGGTGGCCGCGCAGCAGGGTCAGTTCCTCGGCGAGGGCGACGATGCGCCGGTACCCGACGGCCGAATAGCGCTCTGCCGGTCCGGGATCGGCGAGTGCGTCGGCCAGACATGCGGTGTCGAAATCGGGCCCGGCCGCGGCGGCGATCTCTGCGGCAGAGACCGGCGCGGTCGACTGTTCGGGCCGGGACAGCTCGGCGGCGCGCCGCCACAGCGCGGCCAGGTCTGCGGCGCCGAGCCGCCATCGCGGTCCGGTCAGCACGCGCATCGCCGCGGCGCCGGCGGTCGGCTCTTGGATCAGCCGCAGCATCGCCACCAGGTCGGCCACCTCCGGCACGGACAGCAGCCCGGCCAGCCCCACCACTTCCACCGGCACACCGCGGGCGCGGATCGCCTCGGCCAGGGGCGCGGCGTCGGCGTTGCGCCGCACCAGCACCGCGGCAGTGGGCGGGGCCACCCCGTCGGCGTCGGCCTGCCGGTAGCACCGCTGCAATGCCTCGGCCACCCACTCGTCTTCGGCGACGACGTCGGGCAGCAGCGCGACCCGCACGTCGCCGGGGGGCGCGGCCGGGCGCGGCCGCAGCGATCGCACCGTGACGGAGCGCCGGCGCGCCTCCGCGGAGATCTCATTGGCCAGGTGCAGCACTTCGGGCGGGTTGCGCCAGCTGGTCCGCAGCTCCAGGGTGGGCGCTGGTGTGCCGTCGGAGAGCGGAAAGTCGGTGGCGAAGCGGGGCAGGTTGGTCGCCGAGGCGCCGCGCCAGCCGTAGATCGACTGGATCGGGTCACCCACCGCCGTCAGCGCCAGGCCGTCGTCGGCGCCGCCCCCGAACAGCGACGACAGGGCGATGCGCTGGGCATGCCCGGTGTCCTGATATTCGTCGAGCAGCACCACCCGGTAGGTGGCGCGCAACCGCGCGCCGACGGTCTCGCCTGCCTGAGCCAGCCGAGCCGCAGTCGCCATCTGTGCGCCGAAATCCATTGCCCGTTCCGCCCGCATCCGCTGGTGCAGGGCCTCAATCAGCGGCACCAGTTCGGCGCGTTCGGTCTGGGTGTCCAGCATCTTGAGCAGCGACTGGTTGGGTTGGGCGCGCTGGCGCGGGCCCGGCGGCAGGGCGTGCACCAGCCGCTCCAACTCCAGGTGGGTGTGGCGCAGTGCGTCGGTGTCCACCAGGTGTTCGGCCAGCTGCCCGGCCAGCCGCAACACCATCGCGGTGACCGCGGCGGGATCCCGGTCGGTGTGCAGTTCCCCCGGATAACTGCTGACCACGTCGAACGCCAGCTGCCACAGCCCGGTCTCGGTGAGCAGCCGGGTGTCCGGCTCGATGCCGAGCAGCAGCCCGTGCTCGCGCAGCAGCGCGCCGGCGAAGGCGTGATAGGTGCTGACGGTGGGCGCCGTCGGGGCGGCGTCGGCCGCGGGTTCGGCCGGCATCAGTCCGGCACCGGCCAACCGCGCCAACCGGGATCGAACCCGGCGCAGCAGTTGGCCGGCCGCCTTGCGGGTGAAGGTCAGGCCCAATACCTGGCCGGGTTCGGCGTAGCCGTTGGCAACCAGCCACACCACCCGCGCCGCCATCGTCTCGGTCTTGCCGGCACCCGCGCCGGCGATCACCACCAGCGGTCCCGGCGGTGCGGCGATGACCGCGGCCTGCTCCTCGGTGGGCTGGTGCAACCCGAGCGCGGCCGCCAGTTCGGCGGGATCGTAGCGGTTTGTCATGTGCCGCACCCGCCGTTGTGGGCCGGACAGATCGGCCGGACCGGGCAGTGCCGGCACCCGTCGTTGACTCGGGCGGTGAACTGCGGGCCGGCGGTAGCAGCGGCCGCCTGCGCGATCCGCTCCCGCCATTGCCCGCCGGTGTCGGGAGTGAGGGGGTCCTGCTGGCGCTCGGTGGCGCCGACCGTTGCGGGTTTGGCGGGATAGACCAGCCGGGCGCCGCCGGGCTGCTCGTCGGGCCCGATGAGCCCGGCTTCGACCGCCAGCTGGTAGACGGCGAGCTGAGCGTGCTGTTGGGCCTCGTCCTTGCTGGCCGGAGTCTTCGCGGTCTTGACGTCGACGACCACCAGCCGGCCGGCGGCGTCGCGTTCGACCCGGTCGATCCGGCCGCGCAGCCGCACCCCGTCCGCACCGGTGTCGATCACTCCGTCGAAGGCGACCTCGGTGCCGACTTCGGTGAGCTCGCCGCGGGTTTGCGCCCGCCAGGTCAGGAACGTCTCGATCATGGCGCGATGCCGGTCGTGTTCGTTGGCCGAGTACCACTGCGACGCGAACGGCAGCTGCTGCCACGCCCGGTCCAACTCGGCGAGCAGTTCCTGCGGGCTGCCCGCCGATTCGGCGACCAGAGCGTGAATCACCGATCCGATCGTGGAGCGCAGGTCACGTCCGTCGGTTCCACCATGGCGTTCGGCCAACCAGCGCAGCGGGCAGTCCAGCAGACTCTGCAGCGCCGACGGCGACAGGGTGACCGGTCCGCCGCCGGGGCGCCTCAGCGGTTCCTCGGTGCTCAACGGCGCCGCCCCGTACCAGCTCTGCGGGTCCGCACCGGGCACACCGGACCGGGCAAGTCGCGCCAATTGCGTTGCGGCGTCGGCGCGTTCGGAATCGCTCACAGCGGTCTCCGGCGCGCAGACGACGGCGCGCAGCCGGCCCACCAACCCGGCCGCGGACAGCACCGGCGGAGCCACCACCGGTGACGCCGGCGCCCGATGCTCTTCGCCGGTGGCGCAGGCCGCGAGTTCGACGAAGAACTCCGACGGGATCTGTTCCTCGGTGCTGCCGTCCCCGTCGCCGTCGACAGCGGTGATCACCAGCCGGCGACGTGCCCGGCCCAGCGCCGCCACCAGCAGTCGCCGTTCCTCGGCAAGCAGCGGGGCCCGAGCCGAGACCTCTTCACCGAAGCCGTGCAGGGTGTCCAGAAGCCGCTGGGTTCCCAACACGCCGCCGCGCGGAACGGTGTTGGGCCACAGCCCTTCCTGGACGCCGGCAATGACCACCAGATCCCATTCGCGCCCGAGCGCGGCGTGGGCACTGAGCACACCCACCGCCTCCGTGCCCGTCGCGGCATCGGGGCGGGGCGCCGCCAGTTGCATCGCCGTGACGTATTCGACCAGCCCGGTCAGGGTGGCACCGGCGGTGCGTGCCACGTACTGCTCGGCGAGGTCGAACAGCGCGGTCACCGCATCCAGATCCCGGCCGGCCTGGGCGCCGGCCGGACCGCCGCGCTCGGCGGCCGACAGCCAGCGTTGTTGCAGCCCCGACCGATTCCAGGCCTGCCACAGCGTGTGGTGCGGGTCGCGGCCGTCGGCATGGCTGCGGGCCGCGGCCTGCAGCACCGCGCGCACCCGGCGCAGCGCGCGGGTGTGCGCGGGCGGCAGCTCACCGGGCGCACCGGTGAGCACCGCCGCGAGGCGCTCGCCGCACGAACCCGGCTCGGACGGGGCTTGCGGGCGGGCTGTGCCGCGGCGCAGCGTGCGTTGCAGTTGCCGCAGCGAGACCGGGTCCACCCGCCCGATCGGCCCACTGAGCAATGCCAGCGCGCGAGGCCCATCCACGGCCTCAGCGGTGCATTCCAGCACCGTGAGCAGGGCGGCCACCGCGGGCTGTTCGGCCAGCAACCCACTGCTGGCCGGCAGCGTGACCGGGATCCCGGCGGCGGCCAAGGTGCGGGGCAGGCGCGCCGCCGCCCGCGGCACCGATCGGACGATCACCGCCATCTGTGACCATGGCACCCCGTCGATCAGGTGGGCACGCCGCAGGGTGTCGGCGATCAGGGCCGCCTCGGCGTGACTGGTGGCCGCGGTGCGCACGCTGACCGTCCCCGCGTCGGGCCCGGCGCCCTCAAGCCGGCGGGTGGCGCTGGTGCCGGGCAGCCGCCCGGCGACAGTGCTGATGGCCCTGGCCACCGCCGGGGCGCACCGGTGCGACGTCGTCAGCGTCACCACGGGCACCGCGGACCCATCGGGTCGCGCGTCGTCAGCCAGCAGGACGGTGGGTTCGGCTCCGCGGAATCCGAACACCGCCTGATCGGGATCACCCGCGATCACCGTCCGGTGCACGCCGGCGGCGAGCACCCGCACCAACCGGGCCGCCTGCGGGTCGAGTTGCTGCGCGTCATCGACCAGCAGCAGCCGAATCCGGCTGCGTTCCTCGGTGAGCAGATCCGGGTCGATCGCGAACGCCTCCAGGGCCGCCCCGACCAATTCCGCGGCGCCCAGCGCCGGCGTGGTCGCCTGGGGCGCCGCGGTGCCGACCGCGGCACGCAGCAGCATCACCTGCTCGTACTGCTGGGCGAACCGGCCCGCGGCCGTCCACTCCGGGCGGCGGAACCGCCTGCCCAGCCTGACCAACTCAGCCGGGTCCACGCCACGTTCGGCGCAGCGCGCCATCAAGTCCCGCAGTTCGGTGGCGAAGCCGTCGGTGGCCAGGGCCGCGTGCAACGACGGCGGCCAGGCCCCGGCACCGTCCCCGGCGAGCAGCTCACGGATCACGCTGTCCTGTTCGGCGCCGGTGACCAGCCGCGGAGGGGTGGCCTCGGCCCGCCGGGCGGCGCGTTGGAGCACCGCGAACGCGTAGCCGTGCACGGTGCGCACCACCGGTTCCCGGATCGCCTGGCCCGTCGCGGGTCCGCCGGCGGCCAGCAAGGTCGCGGTCAGCGTCCCGCGTTCCGCCGCGGGAAGCCGACCCGATCCCGTCAGCAGCAGCACCGAATTCGCGTCCACACCCGCGGCGACGTGGGCGGTGGCCACCTCCACCAGCAGGCTGGTCTTGCCGGTGCCCGGCCCCCCGCGCACCTGCAAGACGCCACGCGCACGCGGATCGAGTGCCGCGGCGACCTGCGCGGCCTGTGCTCCCCAATCCTGTGGCATACCGCCTATGACAGCACTGCCTACCGACAAGTGCGGGCGCGGCTGGCACCATCGACGGGTGAAATCCGACCATCGACTGCATGTGCACCGCTACGGCCCGGACGGCCCGGTGGGGCTGCTGGCGGTCCACGGACTGACCGGACACGGGGCGCGCTGGCGCTACGTGGCCGAGCAGCTGCCGGACATCTCCGTCGCCGCACCGGACCTGATCGGCCACGGGCACTCCTCATGGGCGGCCCCGTGGAGCATCGACGCCAACGTCGCCGCGCTCGCGGCGCTGCTGGAGGGCGCTGCTGACGGCCCGGTTCCGGTGGTCGCGCACTCCTTCGGCGGTGCGATAGCGCTGCATCTGGCCGCGGCACGGCCCGACCTCGTCGACGCGCTGATCCTGCTCGACCCGGCGATCGGCCTGGACGGCGAGTGGATGGCCACGATCGCGGCCGCGATGCTGGCCTCCCCCGACTACCCCGATGCTGCGGAGGCCCGTGCCGAGAAGGAGAACGGCGCGTGGTCCGACGTGGCGCCGGGCCTGCTCGACATCGAACTCGACGAGCATCTGGTCAGGCTGCCCACCGGCCGCTTCGGTTGGCGCATCAGCGTGCCCGCCGTGATGTCGTACTGGAGCGAGCTGGCCCGTCCCAGCGTGCTCCCGCAGTCCACGCCGACCACCCTGGTGCGGGCCACCCGCACCTCGCCGCCGTACGTGGAAGAGGCCCTCATCGATGCCTTGCGGGCCCGCCTGGGCGCGAACTTCCACCTGGTCGACTTCGACTGCAATCACATGGTGGACCAGGCCCGTCCCGCCGAGGCTGCCGCCGTGATCCGCGCGCAGCTGGCCCGGCGCTAGGAGCGCGGTCCGTGGCGGCCGTCACCGACGAGCAGGTCGAGCTGGTGCGTGCGCTGATCATCAGCGTGCCCGCCGGCCGGGTCACCACCTACGGCGACGTCGCTTCCGCGGCAGGGCTTTCCAGTCCCCGCATTGTCGGCTGGATTCTGCGGATCGACGGCTCCGACCTGCCCTGGCACCGGGTGGTCCCGGCGTCGGGACGGCCGGCGCCGCACTTGCGCACCGAGCAACTGGAACGCCTTCGCGCCGAAGGGGTCCTGGCCGTCGATGGAAGGGTGGATCTGCGCACGCTGCGACACCGGTTCTGACGGCGGCACATTCGGCGAGCGTGTACTCAGTCCGAATAATTCGCCGGCCGAAATCCCGTGCTGAGTACACGTTCGGCGATCGGCGAGCAACGAGAAAGCTAGAGCGCCAGCCGCACCAGCGCCGCAGTGCGGGCCAGCCCGGGAAACGCCTCCTCGGTCGAACGCGGATGCAGCGCGTGTACGGCAAGCCGGAACATCAACGCGCGCAGCAACATCTGCGGCCACTCGGGCAGTGTTTCCCAGCGTTCGATCAGCCCGTCGTCGGCGTCACCCCACGACAGGGCATCCACCACCACCACCCCGGCGGCCCACGAGGCCGGTCGCCAGTAGGGCGTGATGTCGGTGACGCCGGGCGCCGCGGCGCCGGAGAACAGCACCGTGCCGTACAAGTCGCCGTGCACCAACTGACTGGGGCTCTTGGTGGGTTTGCGCAAGGTGGCCAGCTGGTTGATCAGGTCGATCGACCGCTGGCCGTCCACCGAGCCCGGGGCCAGCCGGGCACCGGCCTGCAGCGAGGCGAACGGACGCTCCTCCCAGGCCGCCCGGTCCGCGGCGATGAACACGTCCACGTCGGCCCACGGCGCCACCGGCGCCTGGGTCAAGAAACGGGGCCGCTCCAACTTGGAGGTGGCTTCGTGCAGCCGGACCGCCGCCGACACCACCTCGTCATGGCGCGGCTCGGGGCTGCCGCCGACGAAGGTGTCGGCTCGCCAGCCCGACACCACGTAACGTCCGTCGGTGGAGCGCACCGGGCGGGCCAATCGGATGCCGTCCGCGAACAGGGTCTCGCGGACTTTCGCCGACCACGCGGCCCGGGCATGGTCGGCGACCATCGACAGGACCACTTCCCCGCACTTCCAGCCGTCTTCCCAGCCGGCACCGAGCGGTGTGGGCGAAACGTTACGAATACCGAACGTCGCCAGCACATGTTCGGGCGGCGGCTCGATGGTCACGCGATAAGACTAACCGCGGTGATCGCAAGCACGGCGGAGCCGGGCGCGGCGGGTCACCGCTATTGGCGGGGGCTCGTCCGAGCTATAGCGCTCAGTACATGACCATGTCGGGCTGCATCTGCTTGGCCCAGGCCACAATTCCCCCCTGCAGATGGACCGCGTTGGCAAACCCGGCCTTCTTCAGGGTGGCCAGGGCCTGGGCCGAGCGGACACCGGTCTTGCAGTACAGCACCGACATTCGGTCCTGCGGCAGCTTCGCCAGGCCCTCACCGGTGTTGATCGTCGACTGCGGGACCAGCTGTGCACCCTCGATACGGTTGATCGCCCACTCGCCCGGCTCGCGCACGTCGATCAGTGCCAGCGGTTGCCCGGAGTCGAGCAGCTCGCGCAGCTCGGCCGGGGTGATCGTGGACCCGGCGGCCGCTGCGGCCGCCTCCTCGGAGACCGCACCGCAGAACGCGTCGTAGTCGATCAACTCGGTGATCTTGGGCGTGGCGGGATCCTTGCGGATCGCAATGGTGCGGTAGCTCATCTCCAGGGCGTCGTAGATCATCAGCCGCCCCAGCAGCGGTTCTCCGATGCCGGTGATCAGCTTGATCGCCTCTGTGCCCATCACCGACCCGATCGAGGCGCACAGCACCCCGAGCACACCGCCCTCGGCGCACGACGGCACCATTCCCGGCGGCGGGGGCTCGGGGTACAGATCGCGGTAGTTCAGGCCGCGCTCATTGCCTGCCTCGTCGGCCGGCGCGTCCTCCCAGAACACCGACACCTGGCCCTCGAAGCGGTAGATCGACCCCCAGATGTAGGGCTTGTGCGCCAACACCGCCGCGTCGTTGACCAGGTAGCGGGTGGCGAAGTTGTCGGTGCCGTCCAGGATCAGGTCGTACTGCGCGAACAGTTCGACGGCGTTGGACCGATCCAGCCGCACCTGGTGCAGCTGCACCCGTACCAGCGGGTTGACCTCGGCGATCGAGTCACGGGCGCTCTCGGCTTTGGCACGGCCGATGTCGGAGACCCCGTGGATGACCTGACGCTGCAGGTTCGACTCTTCGACCACATCGAAGTCGACGATCCCGAGGGTGCCGACGCCGGCGGCCGCCAGGTACAGCAGCGTCGGCGCGCCCAGTCCCCCGGCGCCGATCACCAGCACGCGGGCGTTCTTGAGTCGTTTCTGCCCCTGCACGCCGACGTCGGGAATGATCAGGTGGCGGCTGTAGCGCGCTACTTCATCCCTGGTCAGCTCGCCGGCCGGTTCCACCAGCGGCGGCAGTGATATCGGCACCGGGCAATCTCCTCAACGTCGCATCCGCCAACCCATCACAGCAGCTGGTGGGGGCAACGACAAACCGCGCGTGAAGCTTCCCGTCGGGCAGCTTGGCCGGCTCAGGCGATCGGAGACGGCCAGGGGTTGAAGCGGCAGGTCTTTCCGTCGGGCTTGACCCAGTCCGGGTCGAACTTCGCCGCGTCATCATTGGAGGTGCCGAACGTCTGCTGCATCATCACCGGCGCCAGCCCGTCCTGCCTCTCACACGGTTCATGGTGCTGGTAGCCGAGGGCATGTCCGACCTCGTGGTTGATCAGGTATTGCCGGTAGGACCCGATGTCGCCCTGAAAGGGCACGGCACCGCGAACCCAGCGGGCTTCGTTGATGAAGACCCGCGGCTCCGACCTTGCCCCGTAGGACGGGTTGTAGCAGGACGCTTCCAGCGGAATCTCGTAGCCGCAGCCCTCCCGGACCGTGATCGGCGAGGTCAGCGAAATCCGGAAATCCGGGGCAATCGGACCCGCAGCGTCGACCCGCACGAACCCGATCTGCGGGGTGTGCGTCCATCCCTTGGGGTTGCGCAGGGTCTGGTCGACCATCCGGGCGAATGCCTCGTCGCCGCCGAACGCGGTGGTGTCGATGCCGTTCTCCACCTCGATGGTGTAGGCGAACACCTTCTCGGTGCCCTGTCCGAATGCCGGCTCCGTGCCCGGTATGACGTGCCAGGTCATGTCACCCGCTTCGGTGAACGGACCGCCGTTGGGCAGCACTCCGGTCGGCAGGTTGACGTCGAACTCGGTGAGGCCGCGCGGCGGCGCACCGATGATCGATGTGCCCGACGACCCGATCGTCGGCGGGCCCTGAACCGACTCGTCGGCGGCGTGAGTACGCACTCCCGTGCCGGTCACGGTCTGATAGACCACCACGACGGTGAGCGCCATGAGCACCGGTAGCGCATAGGCGCGCCAGCCGTAGGTGGACACGAACCTGCCCAGCCAGGTCTGCTTGCGCCACTGGCGGTGCACATCACGGTCGGACCGCAGCCGCCCGGCGCCGGCCGCGAGCGGGTCACGCTGGGCGCGCAGGGGCTCGCGGAAGCGATCCCGTAGCACCGGGGCTCGACCGCCGCCGCTCCGCCCCGGGTCGTAGGTCACCGTCCCAGAATGGCACAAGGTCCGCGAGCTGGGACTCTGCGGCACGCCAGGAGGGGTGCCGCGAGGGGTTCGAAATGGCGATCGGCAGCCGATTGACGGATGTCGCTGGTGGATGTGACGGGTGCAGCGCGTAGTCTCGCTCTCACGCACCGACCGTCGAGTACCTGATCCCGGCGGCCGGCCGAACCGGATTGAGGAGTCGATGAGCAAACCGATCGACACGGCCGAGCGGGACGCCGCCAAGTCGACGGGCCGCAGCTCGGGCGGCGCCAAGGCGTCGGCGGCCGGCGGTCGCCGGGGCAGCCGACTGCCCCGCGACGAGCGCCGCGGTCAGCTGCTGATCGCCGCCAGTGATGTATTCGTCGACCGCGGCTACCACGCTGCCGGCATGGATGAGATCGCCGAGCGGGCCGGTGTCAGCAAACCGATCCTCTACCAGCACTTCGCGTCGAAGCTGGAGCTGTACCTGGCGGTGCTGGCCCGGCACGTGGAGAACCTGGTCTCCGGTGTCCGCCAGGCACTGCGCACCACCACCGACAACCGCCAGCGGCTGCGGTCGGCGGTGCAGGCCTTCTTCGACTTCATCGAGCATGACAGCCAGGGCTACCGGCTGATCTTCGAGAACGACAACGTCGCCGAACCGCAGGTCGCGGTCCAGGTGCGGGTAGCCACCGAGTCGTGCATCGACGCGATTTTCGACCTGGTCAGCCACGACTCCGGCCTGGACCCGCACCGCGCCCGGATGGTCGCGGTAGGTTTGGTCGCGATCAGCGTGGACTGCGCCCGGTACTGGCTGGACAGTGACCGCCCGATCTCCAAGGAAGACGCCGTCGACGGGACGGTGGCGTTCGCCTGGGGCGGCCTGTCACACGTGCCGCTTAACCGTTAAGAGGAATTGGCACCGGTAGCCGCGTCGGCACCGATCCCGAAACCGACCCGCCGACTGTCGGCAACACCGATCTCCACATAGGCGATCTTGGCGGCCTGCACCAGGAAGCGGCGGCCCTTCTCGTCCGTGAGGGACAGCAGTCCCGCGCTCTCTGCGCCCTTGCCCAACGCGGCGGCGACCAGCTTTTCGACTTCATCGGGCGTCTGCGCACTGGTGATGACCAGTTCGCGCGCGCTGTCGGTGACCCCGATCTTGACCTCCACGCCGGCCCCTTTCGTTTGCGTTGGGCGTTGCTAAGCAGGCTAGTGGACGGGCACCGGGTTGGTGCGCACCGGCCGTTCGCCCTCGGCGATACCGGCGCCGGTCGCCCGCTAGGCGAGTCCCAGCTCGCGCATGCGCTCGTCGTGGGTGTGCTGGAGTCGATCGAAGAACCCGGCCAGCTGGGCCAGCCCGGCTGCCCCCGACACCACCAGATCGACGAGTTCGTCCCGGTCGGCCAACACGTACTGGGCCTGGGTGATCGCCTCACCGAGCAGACGGCGCGACCACAACGCCAGCCGGCTGCGTTGTTTGGCGCTGGCCGTGACCGCGCCGCGCACCTCGTCGACGACGAACTGCGAGTGCTTGGTCTCGGCGAGCACCGCGCGCACCACGTCGGCCACCTCGTCGGGGAGCCCGTCGGCGATCTGCAGGTAGAAGTCCGCGGCCATCGCGTCGCCGATGTAGGTCTTGACCAATGCCTCCAGCCAGGTGCTGGGCATCGTCAGCCGATGGTAATTATCAAGGGCGGTAGCGTATTTCGACATCGCCGCGACCACGTCGACGCCGCGGCGGTCAAGAGCTTCGCGAAGCAGTTCGAAGTGGCCCATCTCCGCGGCGGCCATCGCCGCCATCGAGATCCGCCCACGCAGATCGGGTGCCATCCGGGCCTCGTCGGTGAGCCGGTAGAACGCGGCCACCTCACCGTAGGCCAGCACCGCGAAAAGCTCGTTGACGCCGGGATGATCAGCCGAAAGCCGCGGCTGGGAAGTCTGCGCCACCGGGTCGGCCGAGGGAACCGAATTCATCACCACACTGTAGGCGTTCCGCGCCGATGGCCCGCTGCCCGGCCCGACCAGGTAGTATGAGGCCAGGCAGTGCCTATTCGGCGCTGCCGCGCAATGTGCGTACACGCGGTTGGCCCGCCTCCTCGCCGAGTGCAGGGCCCCCGACGGTGCCTTCGATTTTGGGCCAAGTATCGACCGTCTCCGGTGTGTGCGCCCCGACCCGCACCGCGATCGACTGACATACCGCGCCGACTTCGAAAGGCATCTGCCCGCGCATGACCCCATTGATCTCCACCACCGTCCCCACCACCCCTCCGAGCTTCGCCGAACTGGGCGTTCGTGACGAGATCGTCCGCGCACTCGCCGAGGACGGTATCGAGCACGCTTTCGCGATCCAGGAGCTGACGCTGCCGCTGGCCCTGGCCGGCGATGACTTGATCGGCCAGGCCCGCACCGGCATGGGCAAGACCTACGGCTTCGGCATCCCGCTGCTGCAGCGGGTCACCACCAGCCCGGACCGGCCGCTGACCGGGGCGCCCCGGGCCTTGGTCGTGGTACCCACCCGTGAGCTGTGCATCCAGGTCTCCGGTGACCTGGCCGACGCGGCCAAATACCTGACCGCCGGAGACCGTCCCCTGTCGGTGCAGGCCATCTACGGCGGCCGGCCCTACGAACCGCAGATCGAAGCACTGCAGGCCGGCGCCGACGTGGTGGTGGGCACCCCGGGCCGGCTGCTCGACCTGGCCCAGCAGGGACACCTGCAGCTGGGCGGCCTGTCGGTGCTGGTGCTCGACGAAGCCGACGAAATGCTGGACCTGGGCTTCTTGCCCGACATCGAGCGCATCCTCTCCCGCATCCCCGACGACCGGCAGTCGATGCTGTTCTCGGCCACCATGCCGGGGCCGATCATCACGCTGGCCCGCAGCTTCATGAACCAGCCCACCCACATCCGCGCCGAGGCGCCGCACTCCTCGGCCGTGCACGACGCCACCGAGCAGTTCGTCTACCGGGCCCACGCGCTGGACAAGGCGGAACTGGTGGCGCGGGTGCTGCAGGCCCGCGGCCGCGGCGCCACGATGATCTTCACCCGCACCAAGCGGACCGCCCAGAAGGTCGCCGACGACCTCAATGAGCGCGGGTTCAAAGTGGGCGCAGTGCACGGCGACCTCAACCAGGTAGCCCGTGAGAAGGCACTCAAGGCGTTCCGCACCGGCGACATCGACGTGCTGGTAGCCACCGATGTGGCCGCTCGCGGCATCGACATCGACGACGTCACGCACGTCATCAACTACCAGTGCCCCGACGATGAGAAGACCTACGTGCACCGCATCGGCCGCACCGGACGCGCCGGCAAGACCGGCGTCGCCGTCACCCTGGTCGACTGGGACGAGCTGCCCCGCTGGACGCTGATCGACAAGGCCCTCAACCTGTGCTGCCCGGACCCGTCGGAGACCTATTCCAGCTCCCCGCACCTGTTCACCGAGCTGAACATTCCCACCGACGCCAGCGGCTCCATCGGCAAGGCACGCCGGGCACCGGCCAAGCGATCCGAAGACGAGACCCGCGAGACCGCGGCGGACCGCCAGCGGGCGCCCCGCAACGCCACCAGGTCACGGCGGCGCACCCGAGGCGGCGGTCAGGCGAGCACGGCCGACGGCGCGTCGCAGAGCGTCGAGGCGGGTGAGACCGGCGCCGCCGCCACCTCCGAGCCCACCGGGCCCAGTACGCCGCGTCGTCGTCGCCGCCGTCGCCCGAACAAGACCGCGGCCACTGCCGCGAACGGCAGCTGAGCTGGGCCGCTGAGATGGTGCGACCCGAGCGCCGCGCCTCCGGTGATCTGGTCGCGGCGGCGCTGATCGCGGTCGTGATCGTCGTCGTCGGAGTGGTCATCTGGTGGACCAGCGATGCCCGCGCCACGGTCAGCCGGCCGGCATCGGACTCGGCGACCAATCCCCCGTCGGCCGCGATGGTGCCCGCGGCGCTGTCCCAGCTGTGGACAGCAGCCAGCCCGGCAACGTGGGCCCCGGTGCTGGTCTCCGGCACGGTCATCACCGGCGACGGCCCTCGGATGAGCGGGCGTGACCCGGTCACCGGGGAGGAGCGCTGGAGCTACTCCCGCGACGTCGACCTGTGCGGGGTGTCCTGGATCTACCGTTACGCCGTCGCGGTGTATCCGGACTCCCGCGGCTGCGGCCAGGTCAGCTCGATCGTGGCCGCCGACGGCCTGCGCGGACCGGCCCGAACCGGCTACGCCGACCGGGCCGTGCGGATCACCTCCGAAGGCAGCGCGGTGCTCTCTGCCGGTTCCACCCGCCTGGAACTGTGGCGTTCGGACCTGGTCCGGGTGCTGTCCTACGGGGAAATCGATGCCCGGGTGAAACCGTCGGCGCGCGGCCGCGGACAGGGCTGCACCCTGGTCTCGGCAGCGGCCGCCTCGTCGGCGGTCTCGGTTTTGGAGGCCTGTGCGGGCCAAACCGACCTGCAACTGACCCTGCTGCGCGCGGGGAAGGAAGAAGACGAGCCGGAGACCCAGCACGTCCCCGAGCACGGCGTGACCGCCGACTCCGGCGCCCGGGTGCTTGCGGTGACCGACTCGGACGCCGGCGCCAACACCGCGGTCTATCTGCCCACCCCGCAGCCGCGGATCGAGGTGGTCGACCAGACCGGCAGCACGATCGCCAAGACTCTGCTGCCGGCCAAGCCCACTCCCGACAGCGCCGCCCTGCCGGTATCGCGGCCCACCGGGTTGATCTGCTGGTGGACCGGCGATGCCGTGATGGTGTTCGACTCCGGAACCCTGGCCTACCGCTATACCGTTCCGCGCTCCGGCGCCGCGGTTCCGCTGGGACCGGCTGCGGCGATGGCCGGGCGCCTGCTGATCCCGGTGACCGACGGGGTCGGCGTCTTCGACCAGAACACCGGCGCTGCCGAACGGATCATCCCGGTCAGCCGCCCGCCCGGGGTCTCAGCGGTGTTTCCGGCGGTGTCGGGGCCGACGGTGCTGGAGCAGCGCGGCGACACCGTGGTCGCGCTGGGTTGATGGCGGCCCAAATCCACCCGCGCGAGGGTGCATAGTTGTACCCCGCGGACCGGCGTGTCGGCGTGCAGACGCGCACCGTCGCGCAAGAAGGGGTCGCGCAAGAAGGGGCTAGACCTCGGGGGTGAAGGTGGGCAGCGTCTTGCCGTTCTTCCAGTACTTGAGCAACGCCTCGGCCAGCTGCCGATAGGCCTGCGCGCCCTTGTTTTTACGCGCGGCGATCACCGACGCACCCGATGCGCTGGCCTCGGCGAAACGCACCGTCCGCGGGATCGGCGGGGCCAGCACCGGCAGGTCGTAGCGGTCGGCGATGTCGAGCAACACGTCGCGGCTGTGGGTGGTGCGCGAGTCGTAGAGCGTCGGCAAGGCTCCCAGCAGGCGCAGCTTCGGGTTGGTGATCTGCTGGACATCGGCGACGGTGCGCAGGAATTGGCCGACACCCCGATGGGCCAAGGTCTCGCACTGCAGCGGCACGATCACCTCACCGGCCGCCGTGAGACCGTTGAGGGTCAGCACACCCAGCGACGGCGGGCAGTCGATGACCACCACATCGAACTCGTCTTCCAGTTTGGCCAGTGCCCGCTGCAGGGCGTACTCCCGGCCGGCCCGCATCAGCAGCATCGCCTCGGCGCCGGCCAGGTCGATGTTGGCCGGCAGCAACGTCATCCCCTCGGCGGTCGGCACCAATGCCGTGTTGGGTTCCACGTCACCGAGCAGCACTTCGTGCACCGACACCGGCAGCTTGTCGGGGTCATGTCCCAGGGAGAAGGTCAGGCAGCCCTGCGGGTCGAGGTCGACCAGCAACACCCGCCGGCCCAGCTCGGCCATCGCCGCACCCAGCGACGCCACCGTCGTGGTCTTGGCCACGCCGCCTTTCTGGTTGGCAACCGCCAAGATCCGCATCCCCGTCACACCGACATACTGGCACGGCTTGGCTCCCCGAAGCACCAAACGCCCGCCGATGTCCGCCGTCGGGCAGAATCGACGGGCGTGGGGATCGAGGAGCACCGACTTCTGCTGCTGCGTCACGGCGAAACCGAGTGGTCCCAAAGCGGTCGGCACACCGGGCGCACCGATCTGGAGTTGACCGAGGTGGGCCGGCGCCAAGCCGTCGCCGCCCGCGCGACACTGGCCGAGCTTGCGCTGGACAACCCGCTGGTGATCTGCAGCCCGCGCCGCCGCACCCAGATCTCCGCCGAGCTGGCCGGACTGCACGTCGATGAGATCTCCGACGACCTCGCCGAGTGGGACTACGGCCGCTACGAAGGGCTGACCACCGCGCAGATCCGCCAGACCGAATCCGACTGGCTGATCTGGACGCACGGCAGTGCCGGCGGTGAGACGGTGGCGCAGGTCAGCGATCGCGCCGACCGGATGGTTGCGGTCGCACTGCGGCAACTCGCCTCGCGTGACGTGGTTTTCGTCGGACACGGCCACTTCTCCCGGGCGGTGATCGCCCGTTGGCTCGAGCTGCCGTTGGCCGACGGAGCGCGGTTCGGGATGGCCGTGGCGTCACTGGCCGTCTGCGGGTTCGAGCACGGGGTGCGCCAGCTCGTCGCACTCGGGCTGACCGGGCCGAAAGCCTCCGGACTTTGAGGACGCCGCCGCCCGAACCGCTGTCGCCGACAACGCCGGCATTTGTGCTTTCCGGACCCGCCGGGACACTGTCAGCCGACGCGATGACAACCGGGTTCGCCGATGTCGCCGCCGCCCAAGCCGCACTGTCTGCCGGCGACACATCGATAGTGGTGGGCGCGTTACCTTTCCGCCCGGATGCCGCGGCGGCCCTGTTCGTCCCGCAAGGGGTGCGGTGCGCCGACGCGCTGCCGCTGGCGCCCGGCGCAGCGCTGCCGGCGGTCCGTGTCGTCGCGCAGATTCCGCCTCCCGACGAGCACCGCACCCGGATCTGCCGGGCCCTGGCGGAGCTGACCGCCCCGCGCAGCGCCCTACACAAGGTGGTGCTGGCCCGCGGGCTGCGCCTGGCCGCCGACGCCCCGCTGGACGCCGGCACCCTCCTGCACCGGTTGGTCGCCGCTGACCCGAGCGGCTACGGCTATCTGGTCGACCTGAGTGCGGCCGGGGAAGGCTACGCCGGCGCGGTGCTGGTCGGCGCCAGCCCGGAGCTGTTGGTCGCCCGCGACGGAGACCGCGTGACCTGCCGGCCCTTCGCCGGTTCGGCACCGCGCTCCCCCGACGCGAAAATCGACGCCGCCAACGGAGCCGCGCTGGCCGAGTCCGGCAAGAACCGCCACGAGCATCAGCTGGTCGTCGACCAGCTGCGTGCGGCCCTCGAGCCACTGTGCACCGACCTCGACGTCGCGCCGGCGCCGCAGCTCAGCAGCACCGCCGCGGTGTGGCACCTGAACACGCCCATCAGCGGCCGGTTGCGCGACACCGCCACCACCGCGCTGGATTTGGCGCTGGCACTGCACCCGACGGCCGCCGTCGGCGGGGTGCCGACCGGCGCCGCGGTCGACCTCATCACCGAGCTGGAGGGCGACCGGGGCTTTTACGCCGGCGCGGTCGGCTGGTGCGACGCCAACGGCGACGGCCGATGGGTGGTTTCGATCCGCTGCGCGCAACTGTCCGCCGACCGCCGATCCGCGCTGGCCCATGCCGGCGGCGGGATCGTCGCCGAATCCGACCCGGACGAGGAACTGGCCGAAACCGTGACGAAGTTCGGCACGATCCTGTCGGCTATGGGCGTCGTGCCGCCCAGCGCAGCGCCGCCGGACTGAACAACGCCGCGAGCACCGCCACGGCCGCCACGCCGACCACGACGCCGTAGCCCCAGCGGTGTGAACCCACCCCCAGATACCAGGCGACCGGCAGCAGGAGCAGATTGGCGAACACCGCCACGCCGCGCCCGACCCGCCGGCCCCGCAGCAGCGCCCAACCGGCTGCCGAGACGGCGGCGCCAACCAGCGCGAACCACGCCGCGGTGCCGTAGCCGTTGGCGTCATGCTGATCCGCACCGGCCAGTGCCCGCAGCACCAGCACCACCGCGACAGCCAGCGCGGCCGCGCCCTGCACTGCAACGATCAGGCCCGCGCCGAATACAGCACGCGGTGAGTCAGCGACGGCTTTCACGCCGCCAGCGTAGCCACCCGATCCCATCTCCCGGTTGCCCATAGACTGATACCCCGTGCGCGCCGTGCTGATCGTCAACCCCAATGCCACATCCACTACGCCGGCCGGGCGCGACCTACTCGCCCACGCGCTCAAGAGCCGACTCGACCTGACCGTGGTGCACACCGACTATCGCGGTCACGCCATCGAGATCAGTCAGGCCGCGAGCCGGGACGGCATCGAGCTGGTCATCGCGCACGGTGGCGACGGAACCGTGCACGGCGTGGTGAACGGCCTGCTCGGGACACCTGGTTCGCCGCCGCCGGCACACCTGCCCGCGGTAGCGGTGGTGCCCGGCGGATCGGCGAACGTGTTCGCGCGTTCGTTGGGCATCGCGGCCGACCCGATCGCCGCCACCAACCAGCTCATCGAGTTGATCAACCACCCAGGCGGCCATACCGCGTGGCGCCGGATCGGTCTGATCGACTGCGGCGAGCGGTGGTCGGTCCTCAACGCCGGGATGGGAGTCGACGGCGAGGTGGTGGCCGCGGTGGAGGCCGAACGCGAGAAGGGCCACGCCGTCACCGCGCTGCGTTATATCCGCGCGGCGGTCCCCGCGGTGCTGGCGACCACCCGCCGTGCGCCGACGTTGACGCTGCAACTGGGTGACGACCAGCCGGTCGAAGGGGTGCATTTCGTGTTCGTCTCGAACTGCGCGCCGTGGACCTATGCCGACGAGCGGTGCGTATGGACCAACCCCGACACCACCTTTGAGTCGGGAATGGGCGTGTTCGCGACCACCAGCATGAAGGTTTTACCCACGCTGAGGCTGGTCCGGCAGATGCTCTCGAAACGGCCGAAGCTACGCGCCAAACAGCTCATCCGCGACGACGACGTGGCCGCGCTGCGGGTGGACGCGGGCGACACACCGATCGCGACTCAAATCGATGGCGAATATCTCGGGCTGCGTACCACGATGACGTTCCGTGCGGTTCCCGACGCGCTGAGCGTCGTCGCCCCTCCGGCAAAGAAATCCCGCTGACCTGCGGAGATAGCGCTCAAATTGCTCGATGAGCGCACAGTTAGGTCCACTGTAGTACATCCGCGCCGGCGCGCTGGGAGCAGCCCCGCGCAAACGTGACGTTGGCCACGTGATAAAGCGCACCCTTGACATCTGTCCAGGCTGTGAAACGATCGAGCGATCGGATGCAAGCCGTACTGATTTCTTGCGCCGCTTATAAGAGCCGAAAAGCAATAGCGCACCTCGCTGCGCGCAAAGTAAGGAGTTGGAGACCTATGGATTGGCGCCACAAGGCGGTCTGTCGCGACGAGGACCCGGAGCTGTTCTTCCCGGTGGGAAACAGCGGGCCGGCTCTCGCCCAGATTGCTTCCGCTAAGCAGGTCTGCACCCGTTGCTCGGTGGTCACCGAGTGCCTGACCTGGGCGCTGGAGACCGGCCAGGACGCCGGCGTGTGGGGCGGCATGAGCGAAGACGAGCGGCGTGCGCTCAAGCGTCGCAACGCTCGCACCCGGGCGCGCAGCGGGGTCTGACCCTCAGATCGACGACGACGCGGCCCCGACCTGGTCGGGGCCGCGTCGTTTTGTGTCGGGCTGGGTCTTACCACGCCTGACGGAGGCGGCGTCCGCCGACCGGGATACGCAGCACCATCTCGGTCCCGCCGCCCGGCGCGTCTTGAGCGGTCAGCGAGCCGTTGAGCTCCGCTGACACCAGCGTGTTGACGATCTGCAGGCCGAGCCGGTCAGAGGTTTCCAGCCGGAACCCTTCGGGCAACCCGTGACCGTCGTCGTGGACCACGACGTCGAGCCAACGCGCCGAGCGTTCGGCACGGATCGTCACGGCACGGCGGTCTGCGTCCGCGGAAAAGGCGTGCTCGATCGCGTTCTGCACCAGTTCGGTGATCACCATGATCAACGCGGTCGCCCGGTCGGCGTCCAGCGAGCCGATCGACCCGATCCGGGCGACATGGATCGGCATATCCACGCTGGCAACGTCATTCATCATCGGCAGGATCCGGTCGATCACCTTGTCAAGGTTCACCACCTCGTCGACCGACATCGACAGCGCTTCGTGGACCAGTGCGATCGACGACACCCGCCGCACCGACTCCAGTAGCGCCTCGCGTCCTTCGGTGCTGGCCGTGCGGCGGGCCTGTAGCCGTAGCAACGCCGCCACGGTCTGCAGGTTGTTCTTCACCCGATGATGGATCTCTCGAATGGTCGCGTCCTTCGAAAGCAGCGCGCGGTCGCGGCGCTTCACCTCGGTGACGTCGCGAACCAGGACCGCCGCCCCGGCCGGCTGGCCATGCACGATCAGCGGCAGGGTGCGCAGCAGCACCACCGCTCCGGCCGCGTCGACCTCGAACCGCATGCTCGACCCGCCGGACAGCGACTCACGCACATGCTCGGCCAGCTCGTGCGCCTCGAACGGGTCGGAGATCAGCGGCCGGGTGACCGCGACCAGGTCGTGGCCGGCCAGTTCGGCGGCCAGACCCATGCGGTGGTAGGCCGACACCGCGTTCGGGCTGGCGTAACGGACCGTGCCGTCGACGGCCAACCGGATGAAGCCGTCTCCGACCCGCGGACTCGAGCGCGACACCGCGATGTCACCGACGTCGGGGAAGGTGCCCTCGGAGAGCATGTGCACCAGGTCGGCCGCGCAATCCAAATAGGCGGCTTCCAACCGGCTGGACTCGCGGCCGCCCGTCAACGCGGTCTGGTGGGTCAGCACGGCCACGATCTGGTCGCCGTGCCGTACCGGTACCGCCTCCATATTGCGTTGTCCGGCAATGCCTTCCCGCCCAATCACCCCGGACTCGAAAGCCGCGACCGCCAGCGGTATCCACTCCGGGGCGACGACGGTGCCGACGGCGTCGCTGAGCAGCACCGTGGGCGCGGTATTGGGCCGGCACTGCGCCACGCACACCAGTGCACCGCCGGCGTCCAGATCGCGGCGCACCCACATCAGGTAGTCGGCAAACGACAAGTCCGCCAGCAGTTGCCACTCCCCGACCACGGCATGCAGGTGGTCCACCGCGCTGCCCGGCAAAACGGTGTGTTCGGCAAGCAGGTCACCGAGTGTGGACATCGGCTAGGTTGCGCCGTTCACGCCGGCTGCGATCAGCTGATCACGGCGATCAGATCGCCGGCCTGGATCACGTCACCGACCTGCACGGCTACCTTGCTGATGGTGCCCGCAGTCTCGGCCAGCACCGGGATCTCCATCTTCATCGACTCCAGCAGCACCACGGTGTCGCCCTCGTTGATCTGGTCGCCCTCGTGGACCACGACTTCGAGCACGCTGGCCACGATCTCCGCGCGAACGTCCTCGGCCATCTTCACCTCGTTCATCACCCAGTCGACGATTGCGTACATCCAAAAAGCTAGGCCCTATCGAACCACAACCCCGTCAGGCCCCCGGCGGGGCGCTCGGGTAAGCGAACTCCAAGATAAATAAGAGGATGTAGAGAGTTCGATCCGTGATCGTGTCGTGTTTCTGCTGTGACAATTGCATAGCACCGTTACTCGAGTGTTTTGAACGCGTGACGAAATCGCCGTGACGCGGCACAAGTCGAGATCGAACTTGAGGAGTAGCGCGTTGTTTGTAAACCGTTTTGCCCAGCCACGAGTGCGTCTGACCTTGATCTGCGCCGGCGCGATGACGCTGGCCACGCTCGGATTCGGTGTCGCGTCCGCCAAAGCGGCCCCGGCGCTGGTCGATGACCCGATGCCGATTCCGGCCCCGCTCGGCACCCCGGCCCCCCTCGGTAC
>NZ_LDPO01000059.1 GCF_001021505.1 Mycolicibacter heraklionensis | reverse complement strand
TGTGATGAGTCGGGTCATGGGTTACACATGAGTCGCGTCATCGGTTACAGATTGCCCCGGCTTTTGCCGGGGTTTTTCTGTTTGTTGGGCCAGTAGTTGCGGTCCGGGTCGATGTGGTGGCTGGCGATGAGGTGGTGGCCGGTTTTGCTGATGACGGTGACGGTGGTGGCGTTAACCAGGATCAGCACGGGGGTGCTGGCGTGGGCGCGCCCGATGCCGAGGTGATGTAGGCGGCTGCCGTGGCGCAGGGTGAGTTTGCCGAACTGGTCGACGACGTCGGTGCGTAGCCGGACGGCAGTGCTGGGTTGGTTGCCGGGGGTGGCTTTGGGACGGGCGCGGTAGGCCTGTTCGGGGGTGAGGTGCTGTGGGTGGGCGCGGTGGCCGCGTTCGGTGTTGTAGATGACCTGGAAGGCATCGAGGAGACCTTGGAGTTCGGCCAGGGTGTGCGGGTGGGGGCGTGCGCCCAGCCAGCGTTTGAGGGTTTGGTGGAAGCGCTCGATTTTTCCTTGGGTTTGGGGGTGGCCGGGGTGCCCGTTTTTCTGGGTGATGCCTAGGGCGGCTAGGAGTCGTTCGAAGTCGTTGTGGCCGCCGGTGAATCGAGAGGTATAAACACTGCCGTTGTCGGTGAGTGTGGCTGCGGGCAGCCCGAATTCGAGGCTGGTGGCGGTGAAGGTGGCCACGACGTCGGGTCCTGCGACGCGGCGGTGGGCGGTGCACGACAGCAGGTAGCGGGAGTGGTCGTCGAGCCAGTTGAGGATTTCGGTGTCGGTGCCATCAGCCAGGGACCAGTGGGTGAAATCGGATTGCCAGCACTCGTTGGGTTGGTCGGCGGCGAAGCGGTGATAGGAGCTGCGGGGCCGTTTGCGGGGCTGGGGGGTGATCAGGCCGTGGTGGTGCAGGATGCGCCGGATGGTGGAAGTCGACGGCACCGGTAGGCCTTGGCGGATCAAGTGGTTTTGGATCGTGATGGGGCCGGCGTCGAGGCCTTCGGCGGTGAGTGTTTCGCGGAGCAGCACGACTGCGGCGATGACGTCATCATCGGTGGCGCGGGGGTTGCTGGCGGGGCGCCGCGAGCGGGGTTCGAGCGCATCAAGGCCACCGGTTCGGTAGCGGGTCAGCAGCCGGTAGAGGTGTTGGCGCGATAGCCCGTAGGTGCGGGCTGCAGCAGTCACCGACAGGTTTCCGCTGAGGACTTCTAGGACGGCCACGCGCGCTTTGGACATGACCCATGACTGTCACCTATGACGCGACTCAGCAGCCACCGATGCAGGTGTCACCCATGTCGCGACTCATCTGTCACCTATGTCGTGAACTCACACAC
>NZ_LDPO01000058.1 GCF_001021505.1 Mycolicibacter heraklionensis | reverse complement strand
CCTGGATTCAGGCGGTCGCTGCAACAAATGTGGACGGGTCTGACAGTAGTCGGTCGAGTTCTTCGGCGGGGGTTCGCCAGCCGAGTCGTTTGCGGGGTCGGCCGTTGAGTTCGGCGGCGACTTGGTCGAGCCAGCCGGGGCCGTAGAACGACAAGTCGGTGCCCTTCGGGAAGTACTGGCGTAGCAGGCCGTTGGTGTTCTCATTGGTGCCGCGCTGCCAGGGGCTGTGGGGGTCGCAGAAGTAGATCGGCAGGCCGGTGGCGTCGGTGATTGCGGTGTGTAATGCCATCTCCTTGCCCTGGTCCCAGGTCAGCGAGCGCCACAGGATCTCGGGCAGTTCGGGCATCTTGGCGGTCATCGCCTCGGCGAGGGTCGCGGCGGTGCGATCGGCGGGTAGGTGCAACAGCAAGGTGAATCCGGTGGTGCGCTCGACGAGGGTGCCGATCGCCGAGGCGCTGTCGGCGCCGATGATCAGGTCACCCTCCCAATGCCCGGGGATCGCTCGATCTTCGGCCTCAGCGGGGCGTTCGCTGATGTTGATCATGTCCTTGATTTGGCCTCGATTGCCAATAGGGTTGCGGCCCTGAGTCTTTCGCTGGGTGCGCCCGGTTCGCAGCGCGGCTTTGACCAGGCGGGCCAACTCTCCGCGGGGCTGGACGTAGATGGCCTGGTAGATCGTCTCGTGAGACACCCGCATCTCCGGATCGTCGGGGAAATCTTGCCGCAGCCGGCGCATGATCTGCTCGGGGCTGTGCCGCAATTTCAAGCGTCGCACAACCTCGGCCAGCAACGCTGGATTGGACTCCAGCTTGCGCACCTTCGGGCGAGCACGGGCAGCATCGACGGTGTCCTGGGCTATCCGGGCGCGGTAGCCGCAGCTGGTCGCTCCCCGAGGCGCCTCCCGGCTGATTGTCGAGCGGGACCGTCCCAACAATCGCGCGGCATCAGCTTGCGAGTGCCCCGAGACGAACAGCTCTTCGAGACGACAGCGCTCGGTGAACGACAACGCCCGTGATACCTCTGCAGGCTCTTGAACAGCACACATCAGTGTTCTTGGCACGAAGCCAGCCTGATCGACCCAATGCCGCCCGGTGTGTTCCGACACCCCCGCGGCCACCGCGGCCTGCGTCGCCGTCGCGCCGGAGTGCATCGCGGCCCAGAATGCATCCTTGACCTGCTGGCAGTACCGGATGCCCGAATGCCCCTTCTCAGGTCGATAGCCAGCGTCTTTGGCCCACCTACGGCCCGTAGCGCCACACACACCAGCGACCGTGGCGGCCGCCGTCGGTGACAGCCCCGAGCGCACTGCCGCCCAAAACGTCGCCCGAACAGCCCCAGCCGACTCAACGTCTAGATGAACACCCGAACCCCGAAACCCCGTTTCGTGACCCATGCAGCACCGACCCCTTCCTGGTCAGGTGTTGCAGCGATCACTTGAGTCTGAG
>NZ_LDPO01000057.1 GCF_001021505.1 Mycolicibacter heraklionensis | reverse complement strand
CCGCCCCCACCGCCTCCGGCGCTACCGCCCCCACCGCTTCCCAACCTGGGGATTCCGGGCCTGCCCGGCGGTCCGCCGCTCTTCGGACCGCCGCGGGGTGGTTGGGGCCGCGGCGACGACGACTGGGGACCCGGTGGTGGCCATGGCCGCGGCGGCGGGCATGGCGGCGGCCACGGTGGCGGACACGGCCGCGGTGGCGGCGGGTTCCCGTTCCTGCCGGGCCTTCATTTCTGAGTGGGGATTCACATCCAACAGTCGTAAGATGGGCTAATAATTCGCCGGCCCTAGTGGAGGAGGTGCGGTGGACATCGTTCTGGGGGTCTCGATGGCACCGCCATCGGTACGCATGGTCCTCGTCGAGGGAGAGCGCGCCGGTGGCGTGACCGTCGACGAAGACGGATTCGAGGTGGACGCCGATGAGACGGCGTTCCCCGAGCAGGTGGTGTCGGCCATCCTGGGCACCCAGGAAAGTGCCCGCGAGAGCGGGTACCGGCTGGCCTCGACCGGGGTGACCGTCGCCGATCAGCTGCAAGCAGGCCAGCTGCGCGACGCGCTGGCCGGTCACCGGGTCGAGAACGTGATGCTGGTGTCGGCGTTCTTGGCGGCGGCCGCCCTGGCGCAGACGGTGGGCGGGTCGGTCGGCTACGAGCGGACCGCACTGATGTTCGTCGAGCCCGACGGAGCGACCCTGGCCGTCGTCGACTCGTCGGACGGCTCGATCGGCGAGGTGCAGCGGGTGGCGCTGCCGTCCGATGACGCCGCCGCGATGGGCGCGCTGACCCGGCTGGCCGCCCAGGCCGGCCGCCTGTCGTCGCGGCCCGACGGCTTGTTCGTGGTCGGTTCCGGAGTCAACGTCGGCATGGTCAAGGCCGAGTTGGATGCGGCCAGTGCCATCCCGGTCAGCGTGCCCGAGGAGCCCGAGACCGCGCTGGCGCGGGGCGCGGCGCTGGCCAGTGCGCACGCGCCGCTGTTCGACTCCTCGACGTCGGCACTGGCGTGGGCACGCGACCCGGGCACCGGTGTGATCGACCCGGATCTGGTCGCGCTCGGCTACTCCTATCAGGCCGACTATGACGCCACCATGGGCGAGTACGCGCTGGCCTACAGCGCGGTTCCCGACGACTCCGCCGACAGCGGCTACCTGAACCTGGTCGACGCGGACGGCTTTGACGGCACCGTCATCGAGGAAGACGACGGCTACCCGCCGAGTTCCGGTGTGGACCTGTTCGACGACAGCAAGCCCCTCCGGCGCCGCAGCCCCTTCCTGCTGGCCGGCAGCGGCCTGGCGGCGTTCTTCGTCGTCGGGGTCTCCAGCTTGGTGGTGGCGCTGGCCGTCAGCATCCGGCCCACCGCCGCAGATCACCCGCCGCCCACCGGGCACATCGTGGTGCCCACTCAGCAGGCGCCGGCCCCGGCGCCCGCCCCCGAAGCGGCGCCGCAGCCGGCC
>NZ_LDPO01000056.1 GCF_001021505.1 Mycolicibacter heraklionensis | reverse complement strand
GGCGGTTTCTAGGGGTCGTTGCAACACTGCTGGTTAGTTGGCCAGTAGTAGATCACGCAAGCGCTCGGCTGGGGTTTCCCAGCCGAGCGTTTTGCGTGGGCGGCCGTTGAGTTCCTGGGCGACGTGTTCGAGGTCTTCGGGACCGTAGACGCTTAGGTCGGTGCCTTTGGGGAAGTACTGGCGTAGCAGTCCGTTGGTGTTCTCGTTGCTGCCGCGCTGCCAGGGACTGGCTGGGTCGCAGAAGTAGACCTGCATGTCGGTGGCCATGCTGAACTGCTTGTGGCTGGCCATTTCGGCGCCTTGGTCCCAGGTCAGCGAGCCCCGTAGGTGTGCCGGCAGGGTGCTCATCGTCGCGATGAGCGCGTCGCGGACGGTTTCGGCGTCATGGCTGCCGGGCAGGTGCACCAGCATGGTGTAGCGGGTGGAGCGTTCGACGAGAGTGCCGATCGCGGTCTGATTCTTCTCACCGGTGATGAGGTCGCCTTCCCAGTGCCCAGGCACTGCGCGGTCTTCGACTTCGGCGGGCCGGTCGCTGATCATCACCATCGGATCGGTGAACCGCTGATACCGCTCGCCGGGTGTGCGGTGCGGTTTGCGTCGAGTGCGTCCAGTCCGAAGCGCCTGCTGCACTTCGGCTTTCAGTCCGCCTCGGGCCTGGAAGTAGAGGGCTTGGTAGATCGTCTCGTGGCTCACCCGCATGCTCTCGTCGTCTGGGTGGTCCCGGCGCAGCCGATGCGAGATCTGTTCCGGTGACAGCTTCCGGGACAGTCCTTCCTCCACCGCTGCGCGCAGGACCGCGTTGACCACCAGTTTGGACTGCTTGGGCCGCGTCCGGGCCGCGGCTGCCGCGCGATCGGCGTGATACGGCAGATACCGGCCCTCGACGCTGCGCGCCCGAACCTCCCGGGAGACCGTGGAGACGTTCTTGCCGATCCGCCCCGCGATCGTGCGCAGGGACTCCTTGCCCAGCAGCCCATCGGCGATCACCACCCGATCGGCGATCGACAAGTACCGGTCATCGATGGCCGGTCGGCCGGTGTCATCACAGATCAGTGTGCTCACCGGCTGTTTGTAGACGGTCTTGCGGGTGTAATCCACGACCCGCCCATCGGGGTAGATCCGCGTGTTGCGGACATGGCGGATCCCTTTGCGCCAATCCCGCGCAGTCCGCTCGTTCACACCGACCTCGCGGGCAGCCCGCGTCAGCGACCAGCCCTGTTCGATCAGCTCCAAGCAGCGACGTTTCGCCTCCGGCTTGCCCCACTGGATCTTCCCACTGGTGACCAGCCCTTCAGCGACCAACAGTTTGCGCGCCACCGAATGCGACACCCCACTGGCCTTGGCCGCCTGATTGACCGACCCCGTCTCGGTGAAGACAGCCACAATGACGTCCCGATCGGCAACCCCACGCTGATCACCGCGCTTGCCCGGACCCCGGACCGCTCCCGCTGGCCGACCGATCGCCCGCAAGATCGCATAACACCGCTCACGCGAGAGACCGACAGCGACCGCCGCCTCCTTCACCGGCACCCCAGCGTCAACCAGCCTCGCCAGCTGATCACCGAACCGAGCACAGTCCTCCGAAAACGACATGGTCGTCGCAACCTCTCAATCGAGAGTGTTGCGACGACCATGTGAACCCGCCT
>NZ_LDPO01000055.1 GCF_001021505.1 Mycolicibacter heraklionensis | reverse complement strand
AGCCTCGATCCACCGACTGAACTGATGGTGGCGCGGGTGTCGGTATAAGAAAAGTGCCTTCTGAGCTGGGATGATTGAAGTTCTCACACAAACAATCGCCGCAGATCGGAAAGGCACTTTCGGTGAAAGTCTCCCACAGGTTCGCGCCCGGGTCTGCGCTGTTCGACGATGAGCACCTCGTGTCGTGTGCCGGCCTGGTCCCGGTGATGACGCTGGCGGCCCAGACCGGCCTGAACGAGCTACTGGCGCAGAAGATCTGCATCGCTGCACCGAGGATCAAGTCCGGGGCGGCCAACCCAGCACCGAAGCTGGCCACCCTGATCGCGGCGATGTGCGCCGGGGCTGACAGCATCGATGACGTCGATATCGTCCGCACCGGCGGCATGAAGATGCTGTTCGGTGGCGTGTACGCACCGTCAACGATCGGAACCCTGCTGCGCGAGTTCACCTTCGGACACACCAAGCAACTCGAATCGGTGCTGCGCAACCACCTGCCGCAACTGGCCGAACGTGTCGACCTACTGCCCGGTGGCGGCACCCGGGCTTTCGTCGACATCGACTCGCTGCTGCGCCCGGTCTACGGGCATGCCAAACAGGGCGCGAGCTACGGACACTCCAAGATCGCCGGTAAACAGATCCTGCGCAAAGGACTGTCGCCGCTGGCGACCACGATCAGCACCGACACCGCCGCCCCGGTCATCGCCGGGATACGGCTACGCGCCGGCAAAACCGGCTCCGGCAAGGGCGCAGCGAGCACGATCACCCAATCCGTGGCCACCGCGCGTGCGGCCGGGATCACCGGCCAGATCCTGGTCCGCGGCGATTCGGCCTACGGCAACTCCACGGTGGCCACCGCCGCCCGGCGTGCCGGCGCCCGATTCTCACTGGCGCTGACCAAAAACACCACCGTCACAGCCGCTATCGCAGCCATACCCCAGGATGCGTGGACACCGGTGCGCTACCCAGGAGCAGTCCGTGACCCCGACACCGGAGCCTGGATCTCTGATGCCGAAGTCGCCGAAACCCGCTACACCGCGTTCACCTCCACCGATACCCCGGTGACCGCGCGGTTGATCGTGCGTCGCGTCAAAGACGCCCGCTACCCCGACGCCCTATTCCCCATCTGGCGTTACCACCCGTTTTTCACCGACTCCGACGAACCGGTCACCGACGCCGACATCACCCACCGCCGCCACGCCATCATCGAAACCGTCTTCTCCGACCTCATCGACGGACCCCTGGCACACATGCCATCGGGCCGATTCGCAGCCAATGGCGCCTGGATCCTGTGCGCGGCGATCGCCCACAACCTGCTGCGCGCCACCGCCACCCTGGCCGGTAGCCCCCACGCCGTGGCCCGCGGTGCCACCGTGCGCCGCAAGATCATCAACATCCCCGCCCGACTGGCCCGCCCGCAACGCCGGCCCGTCCTGCACCTACCCAGCCACTGGCCCTGGGCACGAGCATGGCAGACCTTGTGGCACAACATCATCGGATGGCACCCACCACCGCAAGCCACACCCGCCTGACCACCGGCCACACGGCCCCAACCGGAGAACGCATAAGGAAGCTGGGCAGACCAGCGGATACCTTGCGCCCACCACCGGAAAACCAAAATCAAAACCGGTCAGACCGCCAGCCCCGGCTCATCGGTGGATCGAGGCT
>NZ_LDPO01000054.1 GCF_001021505.1 Mycolicibacter heraklionensis | reverse complement strand
ACACCTTCGTAAGTGGTTTTTGTCAAGGGGGTTGGGGGGCCTGCCCTGTCCTCGTCTCTACGTAGTTCGTCAAACGGGTTTGGTTCCCAACTGCGTTCAACCGAGTTCAGTGAGGATGGGCGGGGCCTGCTCAGGGTGTCTGGCGAGGTCACCCAATGGTTGCCTCATGCACGTGTGGAGCTTGGCCCCAACCGAGTTATTCGGGTGGATCGTGATGGTCAGGCGGCGGCCAGTGGCACCACCTCCGCGCCGGCACGGACTGCATCCCAGTGCACCCGGTTGGTAACGACGACATGGATCCAGCGCAGCAGTGCCGCGGCCAGCGCAGCGCGTGCCTGACCATCTGAGAGCGGATTGGCCTCGCGAGTGGTCAGGTTTCGGTAGCGCTCGGCCATCACCGGGTTGTGCAATAGGGCACCCCACACCGCGCGCCAGGCAGCCAGTCGCAGCCCGGGCCGACCGCGCCGGGAGATTCGGGCACGACCCGCAAACGTACCGCTGGCATTGTCGCGCGGGCACAGTCCAGCGTGCTTGACCAGCGAACGAGGGCTGTCGAAACGGGTGGGGTCACCGGTTTCGGCCAAGATGGCCGCCGCCCCGACCGTCGAGAGTCCGGGAATGCTGGTGACATAGGCGGTCAGGTCCAGCTCATCGAGGACGGCGACCATGCAAGCCTGCACCTGGGTCAACCGTGCGGTGGCCGCACGCCAGTCCCCGAGCACCCACCGGGCACGCTCGAGCATGCCGGGGCGCTGAGCCAGCACCCCTCGGCGGTCAACCAGAGCGACGAACACCGCCTCGATGATCGATCGGCGGCACCGCTTGCCGCCCCAACGCGGCAGCTCACGGCGTACCGCGGCTTCAAACCGCGGCAGACCCCATCGAGCCAACCGCTCCGGCCGACCCGCGCAACGCTCCAGTGCTACCGCCACCGCAGCACACCAGTTGACCGACTCAAACGGCGATGCAGCAGCCTCCAACACCCCGGGCCATGCGCACTCCAGCAAATCACGTATTTGCTGCATGCAGGCGGTGGATTCGGTGACCAACCGGCTGCGCCGCGCCCCCTGCTGACGCAGCCGTGCCCAGGTCTCATCAGCACGCTCCGGCACATAGCAGTGCAGCTGGGCGGTCAGCCGCGCGATCAGCATCGCGTCCTTGTCATCGCTTTTATCTCGGGTGTAATCCTCGGCTTCCCGAGCCTTGCCCACAAGCATCGGGTTGACACACACCAGCGTCATATCGCGTTCGCTCGCAAGCTGATTGAGCACCATCCAACGATGTCCCGTCGGCTCACACGCCACCGTCACACCGGCGAACCCCGCCTTGCGCGCAGCGCCCAACGCCCAGTCCAGTACCGGCCCCATGTCCCAGGCCCGCTCCCGAACCGTCTTCCGGGCCAGCACCTGCGAATCATGGTTACACACCGCCACCGCCTGCTTGCGATCCGCCAAATCAATCGCCACGATCGCGTGACCTACCGGCACCAGCTCCCGCAACCGCGCCAACCTGGCATTGCGGCGCCGATCACCACGCGACAATCCACTACCCTGAACCACGACGTCCTCCTCGCTGTTTTGGGACACCAAGCCCGTCAACGACAGCAGGAGGACGTCTTCTACATCCAGACTTTCAACGACACGCGCCATAGCTCTCTTACTACGC
>NZ_LDPO01000053.1 GCF_001021505.1 Mycolicibacter heraklionensis | reverse complement strand
TCGCCAGCCACCACATCGACCCGGACCGCAACTACTGGCCCAACAAACAGAAAAACCCCGGCAAAAGCCGGGGCAATCTGTAACCGATGACGCGACTCATGTGTAACCCATGACCCGACTCATCACACTGTGTCCGAGGGGGGACTTGAACCCCCACGCCCGTTAATAGGGCACTAGCACCTCAAGCTAGCGCGTCTGCCATTCCGCCACTCGGACCAACCCGGCTCGGCCGGGCAGCTAAGGCTAACGGATGCTGATCGCCGGACCCAAACCCAGCCCTCGCGACGCCATCCGAAGCGGCGCGAAGTGGTAGTAAAGGTAGCTGTGACCGATTTCCCCGATCCTGCCGGCGACGCAGTGGGCGAGGTGGTCGAACTCGTCAGCGCTCTCATCCGCTTCGACACCTCCAACACCGGAGAGCCGGCCACCACCAAAGGTGAGGCCGACTGCGCGCGCTGGGTGGCCGCCCAGCTCGAGGAAGTGGGCTATGAGACCGAATACCTCGAATCCGGTGCGCCGGGGCGGGGCAACGTGTTCGCCCGCCTCAAGGGCAGCGATCCGTCGCGCGGGGCGCTGCTGATTCACGGTCACCTCGACGTGGTGCCCGCCGAGGCTGCTGACTGGAGCGTGCACCCGTTCTCCGGCGCGATCGAGAACGGCTATGTCTGGGGCCGCGGCGCGGTCGACATGAAGGACATGGTTGGGATGATGATCGCGGTGGCCAGGCACCTGGCCCGGAACAAGATCACCCCGCCGCGGGATCTGGTGTTCGCGTTCGTTGCCGATGAGGAGGCCGGCGGGAAGTACGGCGCGCAGTGGCTCGTCGAGAACCGTCCGGACCTGTTCGCCGGTGTCACTGAGGCGATCGGGGAGGTCGGCGGTTTCTCGCTGACCGTGCCGCGGCGTGACGGCGGAGAACGCCGGCTGTACCTGATCGAGACCGCCGAGAAGGGGCTGTGCTGGATGCGGCTGCGGGCCCACGGCCGGGCCGGGCACGGGTCGATGATCAACGACGACAACGCCGTCACCATCCTGGCCGAGGCCGTGGCGCGACTGGGCCGGCACCGCTTCCCGCTGGTGCTCACCGATGCGGTAGTGCAGTTCTTGGCCGCGGTCAGCGACGAGACCGGGCTTACGATCGATGTCGACTCGCCAGACCTGGAAGGGATGATCGAGAAGCTGGGGCCGATGGCCCGCATCGTCAACGCCACCCTGCGCGACACCGCGACCCCGACCATGCTGGCGGCCGGCTACAAGGCCAACGTGATTCCGGCGACGGCCGAGGCGGTGTTGGACTGTCGGGTGCTGCCCGGGCGCCAGGCCGCGTTCGAGGCGGAGGTCGATGCGCTGATCGGCCCGGACGTCACCCGGGAATGGGTCGCCATCCAGCCTCCGGTCGAGACGACCTTCGACGGCGACCTGGTCGAGGCGATGAACGCCGCGCTGCTGGCCTGCGACCCCGACGCCCGGACCGTTCCCTACATGTTGTCCGGAGGAACGGACGCAAAGGCGTTCGCCAAGTTGGGTATTCGCTGCTTCGGATTCGCTCCGCTGCGGCTGCCGCCCGACCTCGATTTCTCCGCACTGTTCCATGGGGTCGACGAACGGGTTCCGGTTGACGCCCTGGAGTTCGGTACCCGCGTGCTGCACCACTTCCTGACACACTGTTGACCACAACGAGAGGACCACGTCATGACCACAGCCCCCGACCCGTACGCCGCGCTGCCCAAGCTGCCGACGTTCACGCTCACTTCCACGTCGCTGACCGACGGTCAGCCGCTGGGCAAAGCCCAGGTGAGCGGAATCATGGGTGCCGGCGGTGAAGACGCCAGCCCGCAGCTGAGCTGGTCGGGCTTTCCCGAGGAGACCCGCAGCTTCGCGGTCACCGTCTACGACCCGGACGCGCCCACCGCGTCGGGCTTCTGGCACTGGGCGGTGGCCAATCTTCCGGCCACCTGCACCGAGCTGCCCGAGGGCGTCGGGGACGGCAGCCTGCTGCCCGGGGATGCGCTGACCCTGGTCAACGACGCCGGGATGCGCCGCTACGTGGGTGCCGCGCCGCCGGCCGGTCACGGGCCGCACCGCTACTACGTCGCGGTGCACGCCGTCGACGTCGAGAAGCTGGAGCTGGCCGAAGACGCCAGCCCGGCCTACCTGGGCTTCAACCTGTTCATGCACGCGATCGCGCGCGCGGTGATCGTCGGCACCTACGAGCAGAAGTAGTGCAGAACTAGCCCCACACCGCGCGAGCACTTCCCACCGCGAGCGTGCGTGTTTGTACGGTTGCGACCGGCGAGTCGCGTACAAACACCTTCGTAAGTGGTTTTTGTCAAGGGGGTTGGGGGGCCTGCCCTGTCCTCGTCTCTACGTAGTTCGTCAAACGGGTTTGGTTCCCAACTGCGTTCAACCGAGTTCAGTGAGGATGGGCGGG
>NZ_LDPO01000052.1 GCF_001021505.1 Mycolicibacter heraklionensis | reverse complement strand
ACCCAGCCCCGCGGAGCCCCGCCCAAGCCGCCGTGACCCCTTCGTGACCTGGTCTTATCCGATTCTCCGCCGAAGAAGGGTGCCGCCGTGGCACCCCGGGTCGATACCATGTCCAGGGCGGATGCAGCTGAGCGACACGCCGCGGCAGCGTCCCCGATACAACTGATGACGGCGGAGAGTAAGGCGGGTAGCAGCTTGGACAGCCAGCGCGGGCTGGTTCATCGCATCGAGCGCAAACTCGAATCCGCTGTGGAGGATGCGATGGCCCGGGTCTTCGGAGGGGAAGTCCTCCCCGAGGAAGTCGAGGCTGCGTTGCGCCGCGAAGCCGCCGCCGGCGTGCGCGCCCTTGCCGGAAATCAACTTTTGGCGCCCAACGAATACGTCATTACCCTCGGTATGGACGACTACGACAAGGTGGGCGCCGACCAGGATCTGACGTCGAAGGCCTTCGCCCGGCATTTGGCCGGGTACATCGGCGAACAGGGGTGGCAAACGTATGGTGATGTGGTTGTCCGGTTCCAGCAGTCGCCGAGCCTGCGTACCGGCCAGGTCCGCGCACGGGGTGGGGTCAACCCTGACGCCAGCCCCCACAAGACGCTCAACGAATCCCGCCCGCCACAATCAGTTCATGCGTTTACCGCAGAATCAGGAGTGCCTCCGATGACCGATAACCCGAGCTACCACGGCGCCCACGGGCAGGATCGTCCCGGCGACGACTACTACGACCCGCGCTACGGCCGGCCGGCCGACGATGCTCGCGGCGGTCAGGACCCCCGTGGCCCCTACGCACCCGAGGCCGAGCACTACCAGCAGGAGCAGCGCGGCGGCTACCCCGACCAGGGCCAGGGCGGCCCCGGTGCGTACGCCCCGCCCCGCCGTCCCGAGCAGGGCGGCTACCCCGGCCAGGGCGGCGGTTACGCCCCGCCGGCCCAGCCCTACGAGCAGCGTCCGCCCAGCGGCTACGGCGCTCCCGCCGGCTATGAGCAGGGCTACCCGCAGCACCAGCCCCCCGCGGCGCCCGCCTACCCGGCCGGCGGCCAGCCCGGCTACGGCGACTACGAGCGCCCGCCGGCCCGCCAGGACGACTACTCCTACCCCGAGGCCCAGTACGAACATCAGCGTCCCGCCTACCCGGACCAGGGTGGGTACGACCAGGGTGCCCCGTCCTACGGCCGCCAGGACTACGGGCAGCCCGGCTACGGCTACGGCGAGGCGCCGCCTGCTCCCGCTGGTTACGACTACGGCCAGCCCGCACCCGGCGGCTATGGCGAGGGCCAGGGAACCCAAGGGGGCTACGACTACGGCCAGCCCGCACCCGGCGGTTACGGGGAGGCGCCGGGCGGCGGCTACGGCCAGCGTGCCTACAGCGCTCCCGCCTCGGTCACCCTGCAGCTCGACGACGGCAGCGGCCGGACCTACCAGCTGCACGAGGGCGCCAACGTGGTGGGCCGCGGCCAGGACGCCCAGTTCCGGTTGCCGGACACCGGGGTGTCGCGCCGTCACCTCGAGATCCGCTGGGACGGCCGGGTGGCCCTGCTGTCGGACCTGAACTCCACCAACGGCACCACGGTGAACAACGCCCCGGTCCAGGAGTGGCAGCTGGCCGACGGCGACGTCATCCGGCTGGGTCACTCCGAGATCATCGTCCGGGTCCACTAGGCACGGCGGCAGCGTCCCTCGACTGACAATCTCAACCAGCAAAGCGCTGCCGCTTTGCCCTACGGCCCCCCGCGCCCAAGTATCGTGACTTTGCCGAAGTGCTCCGCAGTAAGGAGCACGCCGTGGGCTGCGCGACAACGGAGAGGACGCCGGATGCAGGGACTGGTACTGCAGCTGACGCGAGCCGGTTTTTTGACGTTGTTGTGGCTGTTCATCTGGTCCGTGCTGCGGATCCTGCGGACCGACATCTACGCACCCACCGGCGCGGTGATGGTCCGCCGGGGCCTCTCGATCCGGGGCGTGCTGCTGCCGCCGCGCCAGCAGCGGACCACCGCGCGGCATCTGGTGGTGACCGAGGGGCCGCTGACCGGGGCACGCATCGCGCTCAGCGATCAGCCGGTCCTGGTGGGCCGCGCCGACGATTCGACGCTGGTGCTCACCGACGATTACGCCTCCACCCGGCACGCTCGGCTATCTCAGCGGGGCACGGAATGGTATGTCGAAGACCTGGGTTCGACCAACGGCACCTACCTTGACAGGGTGAAGGTGACCACTGCGATACGGGTTCCGATCGGCACGCCGATACGCATCGGCAAGACCGCGATCGAGCTCCGCCGGTGAGCCTGGTTCTGCGGTACGCCGCCCGCAGCGACCGCGGTCTGGTGCGCTCCAACAACGAGGACTCCGTCTACGCCGGAGCCCGGTTGCTGGCATTGGCCGACGGCATGGGTGGGCACGCGGCCGGTGAGGTCGCGTCGCAACTGGTGATCGCCGCGCTGGCACATCTCGACGACGACGAGCCCGGTGGCGACTTGCTGGCGAAGCTGGAAAGCGCCGTGCGGGAGGGCAACTCGGCGATCGCCGCCTATGTCGAAGAGCACCCCGAGCTCGAAGGCATGGGCACCACGCTCACCACCATCCTGTTCGCCGGCCCGCGGCTGGGGCTGGCCCACATCGGCGACTCTCGCGGCTACCTGCTGCGCGACGGCGAACTGACCCAGATCACCAAGGACGACACCTTCGTACAGACCCTGGTCGACGAAGGCCGCATCACCTTGGAGGAGGCGCACAGCCATCCGCAGCGCTCCCTGATCATGCGCGCGCTGACCGGCCATGAGGTGGAGCCGACGCTGATCATGCGCGAAGCGCAGGCCGGGGATCGCTACCTGCTGTGCTCCGACGGTCTGTCGGACCCGGTGAGCACCGAGACCATCCACGAGGCGCTGGAGATCCCCGACGTCAACGACTGCGCGCTGCGGCTCATCGAGTTGGCGCTGCGCGGTGGCGGCCCCGACAACGTCACGGTGGTGGTGGCCGACGTGGTCGACGTCGACTACGGCCAGACCCAGCCGATCCTGGCCGGGGCGGTCTCCGACAGCGACGACGACCACGTGATCGCCCTCAACACCGCCGCCGGGCGGGCATCGGCGATCTCCCCGCGCAAGACCGTCGCCAAGCGCGTGCTGCCGCGCATCGAAACCCCGGACCGGCCGCCCCGGTCCCGGCGGCGCAAGTTCATCATCGCGGCGCTGCTGCTGACGCTGCTGGGCGCCGCGCTGCTGGTCGGGCGGGCGGTCGTGCGGACCAACTACTACGTCACCGCCTACGGCGGCACGGTGGCGATCATGCGGGGCGTGCAGGGCTCGATCCTGGGGGTGCCGCTGCAGGAGCCCTACCTGCTTGGCTGCCTGGACAGCCGGGGTGAGCTGGTGCAGATCAGCTTCAGCCAGTCCGGCGACAAACTGGCCTGCCGGCTGATGACATTGCAGGACCTCCGCCCGCCGGCTCGCCAGCAAGTCAGCAACGGCCTGCCCGCCGGCACCCTCGACGACGCGATCACCCAACTGCGCAATCTGGCCCGCGATTCCCTGCTGCCGCCGTGCCCGCACGGGGCCACCGCCGGCACCAGCTCCACCCCGTCGCGCAACCCGTCCCCGGGTCTGGTCCCCACCGGCC
>NZ_LDPO01000051.1 GCF_001021505.1 Mycolicibacter heraklionensis | reverse complement strand
GGGGGCGGGGGCGGCCGGCTCTCCCGCCTGCGGCTCGGCCACCGGGGGCGCGGGTTCGGCCTGGGCCGGCCGGGCATGGTTGCCGGCCGATTCCGCCGCATGCCGGGAGCGTGCCCGGCGGCGCCCCTCGCCCTCCTGGCGTGCCGGCTCGACGCCGTTCACCGCAGCAGCGACGGATTCGGTGGAATCTGCGTGGCGGCCGTGCCGGCTCGGCGCTTCGGCGCTGCGCTCGGGCGCACCATGGCGCCCGGTGTCCGCCGGAACATCCGCGGACCAGTTGCTGCCGGGCGCGCCCGGCGGCAGCCATTCCCCTTCGGCGCCAACGGGTTTCCACGACGGGGTCGGCGTCGTAGGCCGGGAAGGAGCCGGGGCCGGCGGCGGCGGCGGTTCCGGCTCGCGGCGGGGTTCGGGGGCGATGAAGGGCTGCGGCGGCTGCGACCAACGGGCAGCGGCCGGTTGCGGTGGCGGGGTCTCGTCGGGGGCCCGCCACGGTGACTCGTCGGCGCTGCGGCGATGCGAGCCGCGGCGGCCCTCCCCGTGCGGCGCCCGCGGCGTCTGCGGAGCCTGGGACGTGGGGTTCCCGGCGGCGGGAATCCGCACCTCCGGAACGTCGATGATCGGGTTCTCCGCGGTCTGGGTGACCGAGTCCGGCGGGTAGATCGGGGTGGCCGACGACGCGACCCGGGTGGCGCCGGTGGCGGATTCTCCGCCAGAGCGCGCCCAGTCGCTGTAGGCACGGACCGGGGCGCGCTCCGGCTCGAGTGCCGGCCGGTGACTCAAGTCGGCGTCGAAGAGAATCTCCAGGTTGGTGCGCAACGCGGCCAACTCGGATCGCAACGCCGCGACCTCGTCCGCGGCCTGCGCCCGCAGTTCGGAGGCGAGCTCGCGGCGCAGCTGGGACTCCACCGTCAGCTCGTACTCGCGCCGCGCGGAAATCTCCCGATCCAGTTGCAGGTCGTAAACCAATTTCAGGTCCCGGGCCCGGGCCTGGTCCACATCGCTTTGCCGCCGATAGATCACCGACACGAAAGCCGCCGCGACCGCCGCCCACAGCGCGATGATGACCGCCAGCTTCAGCAGCTCCACCCGGCTGGTGAACACCAGTGCCGAGCTCGCGGCGATCGCAAGGATCAGCAACGCCGTCATCAATGTCCAGCCCGGCCTGCGACCTCCACGCCGACCCGGGGCGCGGGACAGGACCGAATTCATCTGCGCCGCTCCACCTCGTCGCTCGGCGGCGCATCGTTGCAGGCGCGCATTGCCCGACTGTACCTGCACGAGGACAATCCGCGTGTCGCCCCGCTCCGGCGATTCTTACCCGGCTTGATTTCCGGTCAGCTCGGTGGGCGGGCCCGGATCGTGCGGCGACTTGCAGCGATTCTGCAGCCACAGCGCGGCGATGAGCAGCGCCAGCGCGCTGGCCGCCGCGACCACCGCTCCGCCGGTGTCCTGGGCCGCGACCTGCAGCGTGGACCGGCGCGGCAGCAGATAGCCGAGCACACCCAGCCAGAAGCCCAGCACCAGCGACCCCATCCAGGCCGACGCCTTGGCGACCACCACGGTGCGGGCCACCGCAATCGGATGCAGCCGGCCGGCGCCGGCACCGATCTGGCCGTCGTCGATCTTCGCGCCGACGTAGCGGCCCCAGGCCACCTCGGCGATCGCGACCGCCAGCAGCGATATCCCGGTCCACACGGTGATCGGCGGGAACCACCGGTACAGCAGCGGGACCGCCAGGTAACTGATGATTGCGACGGCGGCGGCCGCGGCGGTCACGTCGCGTTTGCGAGTCGGGCCCATCAGAGCTGCAGCACCAGGTCGGTCAGCGACACCCCGGCGCGCTCTGCCGGATCCAGCTCGTCGAGCAGTTCCGTCACCGCACGCGGTCGGTCACCCACGGTCAATCGTGCCTCCGGGTCCACCGACAGCCAGGGCACCAGGACGAACGCCCGCAGCTGGGCCCGGGGATGGGGCAGGGTCAGCTCGTCGTCGTGGGACAGCACTTCCGTCCCGTCGGGGTCGTGGCAGCTGATCACGTCGACATCGAGGGTTCGCGGCCCCCAACGTTGCGCGCGCACCCGCTCGGCCGCCTGCTCCAGTTCGTGCGCCCGGCGCAGCCAGCCGTGTCCGTCGGCGGCCGGATCGTCGACGATCAGCACCGCGTTGAGGAAGGGCCCCTGCTCGACTCCGCCCCACGCCTGCGTCTCGTACACCCCCGACGCCGCGCGCACCGCGCAGCCCAGGCCGTCGACCGCCGACTGCAGTAGGGCCAACCGGTCCCCCAGGTTGGACCCGATGGAAAGCACCGCACGAGTCACAACGGCACCACCTTGCCACGCCGGTCGCTGCGTGAGCGCCGGGCCACCACCGCGACGTCTGCGAAGGTGAGCGGGATCGGGGCGTGCGGCTTGTGCAGCGTCACCTCCACGGCCTGCACCCGCGCGTCGCCGATCACCTCGTCGGCGATCTCGGCGGCGACGGTCTCGATGAGGTCGCGAGCCGGACCGGCGACGATGGTCGCGGCGCGCTGCGCGAGCACTCCGTAGTCGTAGGTGTCGGCCAGGTTGTCGCTGGCCGCCGCGACGGCGAGGTCCATCCAGACCGTGATGTCGACGACGAAGTCCTGTCCGTCGGCACGCTCATGGGCGAACACACCGTGGTTGCCGCGAACCTTCAAGCCGCGCAACTCGATCCGATCAGTCACCGCTCGCGCCTCCTTGGCTCCAGGCTTCCAGGACCCGCAGCGCGTCGACCGAGGCCCGCACGTCGTGCACGCGCACCCCCCAGGCGCCGTGCAGGCCGGACAACGCCGAGATCACCGCGGTGGCCGTTTCGCGCTCGTCGGGCGGTCGCGGTGTGCCGTCCTCACTGGCCAGCAGCGTACCGAGGAACCGCTTGCGTGACGCGCCGACCAGAACCGGCACGCCGAGGTCGACCAATTGCGGCAGCCCGTGCAGCAGCGCCCAATTGTGTTGCGCTGTCTTGGCGAAACCCAACCCGGGGTCGACGATCAGCTGCGCCGGATCCACTCCGGCGGCCACCGCTGCGTCGACGGCCGCGAGCAGATCCTGGCGGACCTCGGCGGCGACGTCGCGGTAACACGGCACCCGATGCGGGTTGCCGGGGTCGACCGGCCGCCAGTGCATCAGCACCCATCGGGCGCCCGAGGAGGCCAGCAGCGGTGCCATGGCCGGGTCCGCGGCTCCCCCGGACACGTCGTTGACAATAGTGGCGCCGGCGGCCAGCGCCGCATCTGCGACGGCGGCGTTCATTGTGTCGATGCTGACGGTAATACCTTGGCCGGCAAGTTCTTTCACCACCGGAACGACCCGGTGCGCCTCTGCCCGCGGATCGGCTCGCACCGCGCCGGGCCGGGTCGATTCGCCCCCGACGTCGATGATCGCCGCGCCCTGGCCGGCCAGCTCCAGTCCGTGCTCAACGGCGCGGTCGGCGTTGAGGTAGCGCCCGCCGTCGGAGAACGAATCGGCGGTGACGTTGACCACCCCGACGACCTGCACGCGAGTCGGGCTCACTTGCGCCGAATGAGTTCCAGGGCCTCAGCGCGCGATGTGCTGTCGGTTTTGAACTGCCCGCGGACCGCCGACGTGGTGGTGATCGCACCGGGCTTGCGCACTCCCCGCATCGCCATGCAGAGGTGCTCCGCCTCGACCACCACGATGACTCCGCGCGGGTTAAGTTTGCGCATCAGGGCGTCGGCGACCTGCGCGGTCAGTCGCTCCTGCACCTGCGGCCGCTTCGCGTAGAGGTCGACCACCCGCGCCAGCTTGGACAGCCCGGTGATCCGGCCGTCGTAGCCGGGGATGTACCCGACGTGCGCGACACCGTGAAAGGCCACCAGGTGATGCTCGCAGGTCGAGTAGAGCGGGATCTCCTTGACGATCACCAGCTCTTCGTGTTGCTCGTCGAAGGTGGTCTCCAGCACCGCGTCCGGGTCGGTGTAGAGCCCGGCGAACATCTCGTGATAGGCCCGCGCGACCCGAGCCGGGGTGTCCATCAGACCCGGCCGGTCCGGGTCTTCGCCCACCGCGAACAGCAGCTCGCGAACGGCCGCCTCCGCGCGCGCCTGATCGAAAATTGCCGACGTCATCGTCGACCCCGCTTTCTCAGTCACCGGACGGCTGCTCGCTCTCACCGGACGGTGGCGGCGGCTGACCCGCACCGGGGTAGGGCTGCTGATAGGGCGGGTAGTGCTGAGC
>NZ_LDPO01000050.1 GCF_001021505.1 Mycolicibacter heraklionensis | reverse complement strand
CGCACCCAACACCGGCGGCCGCTCCAAACCCTGCGAATCCGTATTACGCAACACCGCCGCAACCACACCCGAAATCGGCTGCAACCCATCCTCCAACACCGCGTAATAGCGCAACGCGCTGTCGGAATTGCCGTCCAGGGAGTGCGCCGCCACAACCGCGCCCACCGGCGCGGCCGCGTGCAGGTCGAACGACGGCTTACCACCGGCACCGGGGATCACCGGCGCCACCAATGCCGGCGCCTCCGGAATCACGTTGAACAGTCCCGTGGCGATCGGGCGCGGGGTGGGCACCGTCGAACCCCGCTCTCCGAGTCCCAGTGCGCCAGTGATGGCGTGGTCGGACAAGTCGATCCGGCTGCGCTTGCCGTCCCACAACAGCCATGCGCCGGAACCGTTGTCGACCAGCACCGCGTGCTGAGCGTCGAGCGCTCCGGCCCGGGACCCGCTGTAAGCCAACGGCCCGCCGATCACCGTGACCCCGGCGACCGAGCCGGTCACCGCGTCGCACGCGGTCCAATCGGCGTCACGGGCGCTGTTCTGCACCATGCGTTCCGGGGCTCCGGGGATGCCGATCAGGTTTCCGCGGGCGAACTTGTCCAGCGCAGTGCTTTTCACCACGGTCGGGTTGACCGGCCGACCGGCGATCAGACGCGCCGAGGTCAGGTTCAGCACCGGGTGCAGCTGGTCTCCGACCCGCACATACAGCGCGGAGGTGGACTTGTCCGCCAGCACCGGGTCGTTGTTGGCCGCACTGTTGGGCCAGATCAAGGTGAAGACGAAGCATCCGCCAGCCACGGTGGCGAGCACCAGCAGACCCATCAGCACCGCACGCGCCTGCGCGCGCAGCGGCTCCACCAGCATCCGGGTGTCGTGCAGGGCTACGCCGGAGGCGATGCGCCGCATGACGAACCGCCAACCGCTGACCTGATGCTTGGTGACGAACCCGCGCCGGTACTCGACCCGATCCGGGTTCTCGTTGACCGGGGTGCGCGACGCGAACGAGCGCCGCTCTTCATCGGACCGGTCGGGCTGAGCCGCGCTCATGCGTTGGCCTCCAGGCCCAGGCCACGCAGCAACGGCGCCACCGAGTTACGAACATCTTCGGTCGTAATGGTCATGAGCTCCTCATCGGTGAACAGCCCGGTGCCGGACTGCTCGGAATGGTCAAGCCGGAATTCGCGCTCCTCCTCGGAGCGTTCGACGAGGTTTCGCACGAACCGGCCGTTGCCGGCGATGTCCAGGCTGCGCCGGGCGATGCCGTTGGCGTCGGGATGCGACGCCTCGGCCAGCTGACCGAACAGGGCCTGCATCTCCTCGAGTGCAGCCTGCTCGAAACGGCTGTCGCGTTGCTCGGCCATCTTGTAGGCGATCTCGACCAGCTCCGGGGGCTGGTACGACGGGAAGTCGATGCTGCGGGTAAAGCGCGACCGCAGACCTTCGTTGGTGTCCAGGAACCGGTCCAGGTCGGCGCGGTACCCGGCGACGATCACCACCAGCCGGTCACGGTCGTTCTCCATCCGCGCCAGCAGCGTGTCGATGGCAACCAGACCGAAGTCGTTCTTGGCGCCGGTGGCCACCAATGCGTAGGCCTCGTCCAGGAACAGCACCCCGTCCAGCGCACTGTCGATGATGGCGTTGGTCTTGGCCTCGGTCTCACCGATGTGCTGACCGATCAGGTCGGCACGGTGCACCTCTTTGATGTTCTCTTTCTTCAGCAGCCCCAGGCCGCAGTAGATCTTCGCCACCACACGGGCGATGGTGGTCTTACCGGTCCCGGGCGGCCCGGCGAACACCAGGTGGTGGGTGCGCTGGCCGACGGCGAGCCCGTGCTGCTTGCGCACCACTTCCATGGCCACCGAACTCTTGAGCCGCTGAACCTGGTTCTTGACCTCGGACAGCCCGATGAACTCGCCCAGTTCGCGCTCGGCTTCGGCCAGCAGTTCGGCCTTGCGTTCATGGGCGGACGGGTCGACGAAGTCCTCGGCACTCGGCTCGGTGTCGGGGTCCCAGGGGTCGGTGCGCGCGGCGATCCGGGCCGCAGTGGTGGTGACGATCCCGAAACTGTGGTCCAACAAGGCCTGTTGAACCTGCTCGTTCTCCGGGTTGGCGGCATAGAGATCCTGCAGCACCTCGGCCGCGGATTCCTCGTCGTCTTGGGCCCGCAGGATCAGCCCCTTGGCCAGCGCCCCGTCGGTGGCCGCGACCGCGATCGGGCCTTCCGGCTCCTCCAGGTAGGACAACGCCGGGGCATACATGCCCAGCCGCGCCAGAGCGATCCCGAGGGCGATCTTGGCGGCGTGGGTGAACAGCTCGTCACGATCGGGGTCGTTGACGATCGGAGTCAGCAGCTTGACCATGTCCGACCAGCGCTCGGCGTGGTGGTTCACCGCGATCGCCATCCAGCGAGCATCGTTCCAGTCGGGACGCCGCTGGGTGATCTCCGCGACCACTTCGTTCGCCTCGGCGCACCGGCCGGCCATCGCCAGTTGCGCGGCGTGGGCGAGGTGGAAGTCGTCGGCTTCGGTGGCGCGCAGCTTCAGGTACAGCCCGGTGTCGTAGTGGAACCCGAGCGCACCCGGCTTCAAGTCCAGGCGCCGCTGCAGGGCTCCGGCGCTGGCGGCAGTCTCCGAGATGGCGGCCAGTACCCGCGGCGACTGGTCGCCGGCGGCCGCCAGGCCGATCCAGGCATCGCACTGCTCGTGTGCGACGCGGGTCAGCGCGGCGAAGCCGGTGCGCGCCGCGGCCAGGTCGGCAGGACGTTTGCGCTGGTAAACCTCGATACCGAGGGCTCGGCAGCAGGTGGCAAACCGGCTGAGGGTTTCCTCGTCAACCCGGGGATTCGGGGTGAGCAAAGCCGCATCACCGTTGTTCATGCGTGGCTCGCCCCTTCACTATTTTTGACAGCACCAACCCGGCTGAAGTTAGCATTGCATAAGCTAACTGTCGAGATCGATCGAGCCGATCGGCGGGCGACTTCCATCACTCTCACAGGCGGTTTTTCGGCCCACGAACGGGACGCTGATGCGCCGACGTCGTCCCAACCCATCACCGACTCCTTATTGAAAATCATTTTCGATTGTCCCGTACGCTACCGCATACGGGGCTCGTCTTCCACAACGGTTCTCGGCAATTGCCACCCACCGCTCCTACCTCTTGACTGCCCAGATCAGCGAGTTCCGCAGGATCATCTGACCGGCCGGGGTGTCCGGCTCCGGAACCGGACGTCCCAGCTGACGCAGGCAATCAGCCATCGGCGTCGCGACCGCAGTCCAGCCCCGTTCGCCGAACCACTGCTCGGCAGGCGCGCAGCGCTCGTTATAGACCAGCCGGAAATACATCCGCCTGTCGTCACCGGCAGCGACCTCGGCCCGCACCGCGGCCTCGAAATCCTCGCTGGACAGCGGTATGCCCTCCTCGATCGCCACGCGGCTGCCCGAGGCGGCCAGGCCATCGATTCCGGAGAACAGCTGCTGCTGCGCAACGGCGGGGAGGTAGATCAGTAGGCCCTCGGCGATCCACACCGACGGCTGGGCCGGGTCGAATCCGGCCTCACGCAGCGCCTGCGGCCAGTCCTCACGCAGGTCGACGGCGACCTCACGCCGCTCCGCCGTGGCACGGATGCCGCGCTGCGACAGGACGTAGCTCTTGAAGGCGAGCACTTGCGGCTGGTCCAACTCGAAGATCGTTGTCTCGTCCGGCCAGGACAATCGGAAGGCCCGGGAGTCCAGTCCGGCAGCCAGAATCACCACCTGGCGCAGCCCAGCCTCGGCGGCGCGCTGGAAGTAGTCGTCGAAATAGCGGGTGCGGGCGCCCTGGTAGTTGACGAAGTGCTCCCCGAAGTCGGCGGTCAACAGCGGATGGTCGGACAAGGTGCCCGCCACCAAAGCTTCCCAGTCCCCGCCGGCCGCCCGGCAGAACAGCTCCGCATAGGGATCGGTCGCGGCCGGATCGGTTTTGCCGGCTTCCAGTGCCCGGGCGGCGGCTACGCGCAATGCCGTGGAACCGACACTCGTACTGATATCCCAGCTGTCACCTTCACTACGCATCACAGGCATTCCACGGACCCTACGCCGCAATGACCACGATGGAATGTCCGACGACGGCGGCCGCAACCGGCCGTAACAGACCAGAGCGTGCGCTCTGTCAGCCCCACTTGGCGGCTTCGGCGGTGTCGCGCGCATTCATCATCAAGGTGTTGGTCTCATGCGTGGTGGCCATCGCGTGATACACGCGGACCAACTCCTCCATCGCCTGATTCCACTGCGCCTGCCACGCCTGATACGTCATCCCCGTATCGCCCTGCCACGCCGCCGACAACGCCGCCTGCTCACTGGCAATATCAGCACCCACCGCCTG
>NZ_LDPO01000005.1 GCF_001021505.1 Mycolicibacter heraklionensis | reverse complement strand
CCTCGGTACCCCCAGCCCACTCGGCGTGCCCAGCCCGCTGGGCACCCCCAGCCCGCTGGGCATGCCCGGACCGGCCGCAGGAAGCTCAGCGGCGGGCGTGAACGCCGCGAACTCCTTCCTGCAGGTGCTCAACGGCATGCTCAACCGCGTGGTGCCCGGGGTGGGTTCGATCATGCCGACCGACGTCAGTTCGCTGACTCCGCCCGGTACCCCCATGGCGGGGACGCCCGCGCTCGAGACCCCGCCGGCCCCGCCGACCCCGCCGGCGCTGGTACCGCAGACTCTCGCGGGCGCACGGACCTTCTCCGTGCACTGAGGCGGCGGCGCGCCGGCCGTCGGATTCGCCCGACGGCCGGCCGCGGCCGGATTGAAGTCCGAAGAAGGAATCAGAAGTCCGAAAATAAGGATAGTCGACCGTGATTTTGCGGCCCGCCCAGACCGGTCATCCGCGCGATTATTGCCACACCCCGTCGTGTGAGAGACTGATCAGCCGGAATGTCTGCTAGGAGGAGCCACCATGGCCAAGCGAGGCCGCAAGAAGCGCGATCGTAAGCACAGCAAAGCCAACCACGGCAAGCGACCCAACTGCGGCTCGAAGTCCGTATAAACCTCGCCGGCCAACCTGACCCGACCTCGGCTCGACGACGGCAGGCTGCGTCCGCGAGGCATGAGGCTTACCGACAAAACCGCCCAGGCTCATCGAGCCCGGGCGGTTTTTCTCACGCAACTTGGCCTAGTCCCCCGCGGGGAACGTCCGGACGATCGTGGTCCGGCTGATCTCTAGCCGCACCCGTTCATAGAGACGTGACGGAGCCTTGTCGCCACTGCATTTGCGGGCGATCAGCGTCTTGATCCGTTCCTCGACACCGTAGTGCCGCAGACATCCCGGGCATTCCTCGAGGTGCCGGCGCAGTTTGGCCTTGGTCTCGGCCGTGCATTCGCCGTCCAGCAACGTCCATACTTCGGCGATCACCTCGGAACAATCGGTGTGGGTTTCGCCGGCTGCCGGCGGCGTATTGCAGTCCCGCGGGTGCTCGGTCACGACGACACCTCCTCGGGAGCCTGGCCGTCGCGGATGAATCCACGGTCGCGGGCCACATCGGCCAGCAGACTGCGCAACTGTCGTCTGCCGCGGTGCAGACGCGACATCACCGTGCCGATCGGCGTATCCATGATCTCGGCGATCTCCTTGTACGGGAATCCTTCGACGTCGGCGTAGTAGACCGCCATCCGGAACTCTTCGGGAAGCTGCTGCAGTGCCTCTTTGATCTCGGTGTCGGGCAGCGTCTCCAATGCCTCCACCTCCGCCGAGCGCAGACCCGTCGAGGAGTGTTCGGCGGTGGCCGCCAGCTGCCAGTCGGTGATCTCGTCGGTCGGGTATTCGGCGGGCGTGCGCTGCTTCTTGCGGTAGCTGTTGATGTAGGTGTTGGTCAGGATGCGGTATAGCCACGCCTTGAGGTTGGTGCCCTCCCGAAACGAGCGGAACCCCGCGTAGGCCTTGACCATGGTCTCCTGCAGCAGGTCCTCGGCGTCGGCGGGATTGCGCGTCATGCGCAGCGCGCCGCCGTAGAGCTGATCGAGCATGGGGATCGCGTCGCGTTCGAACCGTGCGGTCAGCTGCTCGTCGGTCTCATCGGAACGCACCGGGGCCGTTGTCTCCGTCGATGCTTCGGTTTCGGTACCGGACGCACTCACGCCGTCAGCCATCTCGATCGCCGCTGTCCCTTCTGTCGCGGTGCCCACAACCAGCCCAGCCGATAGCTCGCGTTCCAGCAGACCGATCGCCGTTGACATCGGCGACTCCTTTCCGATCCTAGGGCCGTGATCGAGGGCGTGGCGCAGCGGCCACACGAACTGCCTTACTCAACAGCGTCGGCCATGGCGCTATTTCCGGTCCGTATCCTGGCGCGGTGAGTCGCGCGGCAACCCGAGCTATCGCGGCCCTGATCGCGGCGCAGGTGCCCCATGAGGTGCTGCGTTACCGGCACGAGCCGGACCGGCGCGGCTTCGGAGCCGAAGCCGTTGCGCAGCTTGCCGCCGCGGGTCCGGACGGTGTGCGGCCCGAGCAGATCTTCAAGACGCTGGTGGTCGCTGTCCCGCACGGGCTGGCGGTCGCGGTGCTGCCGGTGCCGGCGAAGCTGTCGCTGAAGGCGGTCGCCGCTGCGCTGGAAGTGCCCAAGGCCGCCATGGCCGACCCGGCGGCGGCGCAGCGGGCGACCGGCTACGTGCTGGGCGGGATCTCGCCGTTCGGGCAGCGCAAAGCATTGCCGACGGTGGTGGACGCCTCGGCGCTGGGCCTCGACCGGGTGTTGTGCAGCGCTGGGCAACGCGGCTGGGACGTGGCGGTGGCACCCGCGGATCTGATCCGATTGACCGGCGCGATCACCGCCGACCTTCAGGCCCACTGACCGGGGCCGTCACCGTTCAGCCGTCCCGGACCGAGCCGGGATCGTCACGCGGTGCGGCGCCGAGGATGTCGTCGACCGTCGCAGCGAACGACAATGCGGCATCGATACCCACCGCATCCACCACTCGGGCGGCGATGCGCTGGCCGCTGACCAGGCAGAGCCTGATGCCGCGTCGTCGGCAGCCGGCCGATTCCTCGACCAGCACCGCAAATGCGCAGATTGCCATGAACTCGAGTCCGCTGGTATCGATGATCAGCGGTCCGGGAGCTGTCGCCACCTCGGCGGCCTCGCCGATCAGGCGGCGCCAGACGGCGACGTTGGACGCATCGACGCTGCCACCCGCGTGGACCAGCAGTGCGGAGCCGCGACGCTCCATAAGGACGTGCAACTCGTCTTCCGCAGGGCCCTCCGGGGCGAACGCCTCGTCCGCGCAATGCTCGGCAGTAAAGCGACCGGCCGTCATCGCGGTGATCCGAGCCGCTTCCGCCCACTCCGAATCGGTCCCGGCGCGGCGCCGAACCGCGAAACGGGTGAGTTTACGCCGTAAACCGAACAGCATGCGGTCGAAGGTACGCCGGTTGGTTTACGTTGTAAACCTCGCCGCAGCGGCTACCGCACCGAATGGCCCCACCACCACAGCCCGCCCCGCCCCACCCCGAGCGCGCCGCCGCCCCGCACGCCGCAGTCGGCGCACGGGGCGGCGTTCTCGCTTGTTAGTCCTTGAAGGCGTCCTTGATGTTCTCGCCGGCCTTCTTCAGGCTGGATTTCCCCTGGTCAGCCTTGCCCTCGTTGCGGAGGTCGTCGTCGCCGGTGACCTTGCCGGCGGCTTCTTTGGCCTTGCCCGCGACGTCCTGTGCGGCGTTCTTGGCCTTGTCTGCCAGTCCCATCGTGCAGCTCCTCCCTCATCTGACGTTGCAACACGGCACATACCCACGCTGTTTACAACGTAAACGTCGAAGGTGGCGCCGATTGCCTCAGCGACGGGCGAGCAGCAGTTCGAGTCGGTCGAGCATGGCTTCCAGCGCCTCTTCGAACTCGGCGGAGCTGCGGTCCTGCGACAACATCGGTTGCAAACGCCTCAGCTGCGGGTAGTCGGTCAGGTCGCGCCCGGGCCGCTCGCCGCTGTCATCAAGGAGTGCCTCGTCGGGGTGCAGTTCGGCGCCGCGCGCGGACACCTCCAACAGCAGGTGACCGATCAGGAATGTGGTGTAAGAGCGGTAGGCCGCCACCGCGGCGCCGTCGTCGAATCCGTAGGAGATCAGCGTATCGAGGAAGCTTTCCATCCAGCGCAGGCTGCGCAGCGGCGGCCGAACCCACGGCGCCTCCGGCGCCTGGGTGGCGACCAGCGGAAACATCTCGGGGTGATCGAGTGCGATCTGACGCACTCCGTGTGCCAGCCGCATGAGGTAGTCCTGCCAGCCGTCTTCCTGGCGCCGCGCCGCGAGTTGATCGGCGTAGAGCCGGTCGATGATGTGGTCGACGACGCCGGTGAGCAGGTCGCCGCGGCCGTGCACGTAGCGGTAGAGCGCCATCGCCTCAACCCCGCACGCCGCGCCCAGGGCACGCATCGTCAATTTCGACAGACCCTGGCGATCGATGAAGTCGATGGCCATTTCCAGGATCCCGTCACGGCTCAACTGCGCAAACGATCGCGGGCCGTCGAGACCACCGGTGTCCTCGGACAGTTCGGCCTGGGCCGCCCGACGCTGAGCACCGAGATCATCGGTTTCCACGTGGACCACCCCTTTTCACCGCACCGACGGGACGACCAGCCGACTCAGCAATTCCCAGGCGTGGTCGTCATTCCTGCCGCCTCGCAGCGGACCACAAGCCTCGGCGCACACCGAGGGCGAGTTTACGTCGTAAGCCCGTCCCCGCCGGCCGAAAACGCTCCCTCGTCTGATCGGACCGATGCAACCGCACCCTGCCTTCGCTCAATACCCAGGCGACGAGCACTTGACGCACCGCCGGACCTGAACCTACATTCGCTGAAATTGAATTGTCATTCATTCTTTCTGAATACAAACTCACCCAGGAGGCCCCGTGACCGACTACGAAGACATCACCTATGAGGTCGACGGCCCCGCCGCCGTCATCACGATCAACCGCCCGCACCGCTATAACGCTTTCCGCGGCCAAACCGTGGAGGAAATGGTCAAGGCGTTCCGGGCAGCCTGGGCTGACACCCGGGTCGCGGTCATCATCCTGACTGGGGCCGGCGAGAAGGCCTTCTGCACCGGAGGCGACGTCAAACAGCGCGCCGAAACCGGGGATTACGGACCCACCGAGAGCGGCATGTTCGAGATCGGCTACCTGCACAAGCTGATTCGCGATGTGCCCAAGCCGGTGATCGCCGCGGTCAACGGCGTCGCCATCGGCGGCGGTCATGTGCTGCACGTGCTCTGCGACCTCTCGATAGCTTCGGAGACCGCCAAGTTCGGTCAGGCCGGCCCCCGGGTCGGATCCTTCGACGCCGGATTCGGCTCGGCGTACCTGGCTCGCGTCGTCGGCGAGAAGCGCGCGCGGGAAATCTGGTACCTGTGCCGGCAGTACGACGCCGCCACCGCCGAACGCTGGGGACTGGTGAACTGGGTGGTTCCGGCCGAGCGACTGCTCGACGAGGCCAAGGCCGTCGCCGCCGAGATCGCCGAAAAGAGCCCGACCGCACTGCGTTTCCTCAAACAGTCCTTCAACGCCGACACCGACCACCAGGCCGGCCTGAGCAACATGGCGATGTCGGCGCTGGAGATCTTCGTGCACACCGACGAGGGCAGGGAGGGCGCCGCGGCGTTCGCCGAGAAGCGTCCCGCCGACTTCGGCCAGTTCATCACGGCCTGACGCCGACCAGGACAGGACTGATCCATGAGCAATTCTCTCGCGCTGGTCACCGGAGCCGGATCGGGTATCGGCAAGGCGATCACCCTGGCGTTCGCCGCACAAGGTGACCGGGTGATCGCCGCCGATCTCGACCTCGCTGCGGCCGAGGCCACCGCCGCCGAGCAGCCCGAGCTCATCACCGCGTTGCCGGTCGACGTCGCCGATCGCGCGCAGGTCGACGCGTTACGCGACCGGGCGCACGCCGAGATCGGTGTGCCAACGGTGGTGGTCAACGCCGCCGGGTGGGATCGGACCGACCAATTTCTCAACGCCACAACGGAATTTGCCGAGAAGGTGGTGGCAATCAACTACCTCGGGCCAGTTCACGTCTGCAGCGCCTTCCTGCCGGGGATGATCGCGGCAGGCGGGGGCGGACGCGTCGTCAATCTGGCCAGCGACGCCGGACGGGTCGGCAGCGCGGGCGAAAGCATCTACGCCGGCGCCAAGGGCGGAGTGATCGCACTGACCAAATCACTGGCCCGGGAGATGGCCCGCCACGCGATCACCGTCAACTGCGTGTGTCCGGGGCCGACCGACACCCCGCTGTTCGCGGCCCAGCCGGAGAAGCTGAAAGAGGCTTTGATCAAGGCAATTCCGTTCCGACGACTGGCGCGGCCCGAAGAGGTCGCCGCCCCGGTGCTGTTCTTCGCCTCCGCTGCCGCATCGTTCATCACCGGTCAGGTGATCAGCGTCAGCGGTGGTCTGACCATGGCGGGCTGAACGATGACCACGTTGGAGTACAACGCCGAGCACCGGCAGTTCCGGGAGATGGTCGCTGAATTCGTGCGGCGAAGCGTCGTCGGCGCCCACGAGGACCGGGAGCGATCCGGCTGCTGGGACCGCGCCCTGTTCACCGAGGCCGGCCGCCTGGGCCTGCTGGGCTTCCCGGTGGCCGAGGAATTCGGCGGCCCGGGCGTCCACGACTTCCGCTACCACGCCATCGTGATCGAAGAACTGCAGCGAGCCGGAGCGGCCGCCGAAGCCATCGCGTTCTCCCTGCAGAACGACGTGGTGCTGCCGTACCTGACCGACCTCACCACCCCCGAGCAGCAAAAGCGCTGGCTACCTGGGGTGGTGACCGGCGAGACGGTGCTCGGCATCGCGATGACCGAGCCCGGCGCCGGCAGCGACCTCGCGGGCATCCGCACCACGGCCCGCCGCGACGGCGAGTCCTACGTCGTCAACGGCGCGAAGACCTTCATCTCCAACGGCCAAACCGGTGATCTGTTCGTCGTCGCGGTGCGCACCGGGGAAGACCGGCACCGCGGACTGTCGCTGCTGGTGGTCGAGGCCGACACACCGGGCTTCGACCGCGGGCGCAACCTGGAGAAGATCGGACTGCACGCCCAGGACACCAGCGAACTGACCTTCACCGACATGCGGGTGCCAGCGGCAAACCTGCTCGGCGAGGAAGGACAGGGCTTCTATCAGCTGGTCCGCAACCTGCCGCAGGAGCGGCTGTCGTTGGGAGTCGGCGCGGTCGCGGCCGCCGAGGGCGTGCTGCGCGACACGCTGGACTACGTGAAGCAACGCCAGGCGTTCGGCTCGCCCATCGCGGGGTTCCAGAACACTCAGTTCGTGCTCGCCGAGGTCGCCACCGAACTCGACGTCGCGCGGACCTTCCTCGACGACTGCATCGCCGAACACCTGCGGGGCGACCTGACCGCGGCCCGCGCCGCCAAGCTGAAGTGGTGGACCACCGACCTGCAGGTGCGCACCGCGGATCGTTGCCTGCAGCTGTTCGGCGGTTACGGTTACATGCGCGAATACCCGGTATCGCGGGCCTTCGTCGACGCCCGCATCCAGACCATCTACGGCGGCACCAACGAGATCATGAAGACGATCATCGCCAAGGACCTGGGGATCTGATTTGGCCGATAGGAGCACGCCTTGACCATCGACTACGGCCAACTGCCCGTCGAAGAGGCGGTACGCGCGGCCCGGACCGATTCGCGGCGTCGCCAGATCCTTGATGCGGCAGTCAAAGTCATGCAGAAGACCGGCTTCCACCAGATGTCGATGCAAGACCTGGCCACCGAGGCCGACGTGAGCGTGGGCCTGATCTACAAGTACTTTTCCGGCAAGGAAGATCTGCTGCTGGCGACCATCGTGCGGATCCAGGACGCGTTCAGCGATCAACTCTCCCCCGTCATCGCCGACGCGGGCGACGATCCCGTCCAGCAGTTGACAGCCGGTATCCGGCGCTACATCGAGATCGTCGATGAGAACCTGGACGCGGTGGTGCTGACCTACCGGGAGAGCCGCACCCTGGACTCGGCGGGGCGGACCAAGATCAAGGAACTCGAGATCGCGAGCGCCGCACCGCTTCGCGCCGTCATCGAGGCTGGGATCGCCGCCGGGGCGTTCCACGACGTCGACGTCGACCTCATCGTTTTCGACATCATGCTGCTCGCACACGGCTGGGCCCTCAAACGCTGGCACTTCGGCGAGCTGTACACCCTCGATGAGTACATCGGGCTGCAGACGCGCTTCACGCTCGACTCGCTGCTCCGCGACGGCGGCACCGGCCGGTAGCCCGGGCTCCATACGGGGACGAAAACATCCCCGGAGCACCACCACCGTGGCCGCCGCGGCATAGGCTGACAGGCATGCCCAACTCAGGCCCTCTCTCCGGTAAAACCATGTTCATTTCGGGCGCCAGCCGTGGCATCGGACTGGCGATCGCCAAGCGGGCCGCCCGTGACGGCGCCAACATCGCGCTGATCGCCAAGACCGCCGAGCCCCACCCCAAGCTCGACGGCACGATCTACACCGCGGCCGCCGAGATCGAAGAGGCCGGCGGGCAGGCGCTGCCGATCGTCGGCGACATCCGTGACGGAGACTCCGTGGCCGGTGCCGTGGCCACCGCCGTCGAGCGGTTCGGCGCCATCGACATCTGTGTGAACAACGCCTCGGCGATCAACCTGGGTTCGATCCTCGAGGTACCGCTGAAGCGCTTCGACCTGATGAACGGCATCGAGGTGCGCGGCACCTACGCGGTGTCGCAGGCCTGCATTCCGCACATGATCGGCCGCGAGAATCCGCACATCCTGACCCTGTCCCCGCCGATCCGGCTGGAGCCCCAATGGCTCAAGCCCACCGCGTACATGATGGCCAAATTCGGGATGACGCTGTGCGCCCTGGGCATGGCCGAGGAACTGCGCGGGCACGGGATCGCCTCCAACACGCTGTGGCCGCGCACCATGATCGCGACCGCCGCGGTGCAGAACCTGCTCGGCGGCGACGAGGCGATGGCCCGGTCCCGCACCCCCGAGATCTACGCCGACGCCGCATACGCCATCGTGACCAAGCCGGCCCGCGACTACACCGGCAACTCCCTGCTGTGCGAGGACGTGCTCGTGGACTCCGGTGTCACCGATCTGTCGGTCTATGACTGCGTGCCCGGCAGCGACTTGGGCGTGGACCTGTGGGTCGACACCGTCAACCCGCCGGGGTACGTGCAGAGCTGACCCCGGCCCCGCCGCCACCGGTCGGGATGACCAGCCTGAAGCAGGCGCCCCCGTCGTGCGGAACACAGGTCAGCGTCCCGCCGTGTGCGACAGCCAGCGCCCGCGCGATCGGCAGCCCCAGTCCCGCACCGCCGTGGTCACGGCCGCGGGCGCTGTCCAGGCGCACCAGCCGATCGAAGATCCGCTCGGCGTCCTCGGTGCGAACACCGATGCCGGTGTCGGTGACCACCACCGCGACACCACCGCCGTCTCGACCGACATCGACATTGATCCGCCCGCCGGGTGCGGTGTAGCGGCGCGCGTTGTCGAGCAGGTTGGACAGAATCTGCGCCACCCGCGTGGGATCGACCCGGACGGTGACGGAGTCCACGCCGGTGCGCCCGATTCGCAGTTGCGGGGCAAGCAGCGCGGCTCGATCCAGTTGGGTGTCGACGATGCCGACCAGATCGGTGTCTTTGAGCTCCAGCGGCAGCCCCGCGTCGATGTAGCTCAGGTCCAGCATGTCGGTGACCAGCCGGGTTGCCCGCCGTGCCTCGGTCAACAGCAGGCTGGCGCGACGATGCTGGCGAAGCACTTCGGGTTCGATTGCGTCGTCGCTGATGGACGGGCCGACATGCACGCTGACGTTGCCGGCAATCTGCTCCGCGGCGGCCTGCATTCCCGCTATCGGAGTGCGCAGCTCGTGGGCAGCATCGGCGAGAAAACGCCGTACCGCCGCTTCCGCTCGCTGCGCCCCCTGCGCGGCGCGCTGCGCCCGCTTCTCGGAGTCCTCCAGCTCGTCGAGCATGTCATCGAAAGCTTCTGCAGCCCTGCCCAGTTCGGTCTTGGGGCGGTCGGGGCGCAGTCGACGGCCCCGGTCTCCGGTGGTGATGTCGCGGGCGAGATCGGTGAGACGGTCCAGCGGCGCGAGCAGCGCTCGGCTCGCGGCGGCCAGCAGCGTCGATGCGAGCAGCAGGGTCCCCACGCCGGCCTCGATCATCAGGCGCCGCAATCTGCGCAGCGTCTCATCGGACTCGGTGGTGTCGGCGACCAGGATCACCCGGTCGCCGTTGGCCAACGGATGTACCAGGACCGTCGCGGTGTCGTCGGGCTCCAGTGGCGGAGCCGGAATCTTCGATCCGGTGGTGGCGTCGGGCTCGATCGCGGGGTCGCCGTAGCTGCTGCCGTCGGCGGTGACGACCAGAGCGGCGATGATGCCGCCGTTGAGTTGTTCCGACATCTGTTCAGCCGAGATTCCCAGTGCCACCAAGGAATCCGCTCGCGCCGTGGCCGCTGCCAGCCGTTCGTGCACGCTGCGCGTTGCCAGCGCGGTCAAGGTGGCGTTGATCACCAGCCCCATCGCCAGCATCAGCACTGCGAGCAGCGCCAGCACCATCACCGTCAGCCGGCGCCGTAGCGAGGGGGTGGCGGTCATGAACCCGAAAGTTCCAGCCGGTAACCGATCCCGCGCACCGTATGCAGGATCCGCGGTCCGTGCGCCTCGAGCTTTTGCCGCAGCCCGCTGATGTGGACCTGCACCAGGTTGGGGTCGTAGGCCTCATAACCCCATACCGCGTTGAGGATCTGTGCGCTGCTGACGATGCGGCCTCGCTGTTCGACAAGGTAGATCAGGACTCGCAGCTCAGTGGCGGTCAAGCCCAGCGGGGTGCCCGACCGGGAGGCCACTCCGGCGTCGACGTCGACCATCAGATCGCCGAACTGCACGGCAGCCGGCAACCGGCCCCGTCGGCGTAGCACCGCACCGACCCGCGACACCAGTTCGGCCAGCTCGAACGGCTTGACCACGTAATCGTCGGCGCCGCCGTCAAGACCGCGCAGCCGGTCGGGTAAGCCGTCGCGCGCGGTGAGCAGCACCACCCCCACCTCGCCCCAACGCAGGATCACGTCCATCAGCGCGAAGCCGTCGCGCCCCGGCAGCATGACGTCGAGTACCACCAGATCCGGCCGGAAGCCGTCCAGCACCTCCTCCAGCCCGTGCCCGTCGGGCTGGGTGTCGGTGAGGTAGCCGGCATCGGCCAGCGCCTCGCTGACCATCTCACGGATGGTCTCGGAGTCCTCTACAACCAGCACCCGCGGCGTCCCCACGCTGAAGGGCGTACCGCCGCGACGGTCGGCGGACCGGGAATCGGCCATGGTCCATTGATAACACCGTGACGCCCCGTTGGGCATCCAACTGGTGCAGCTTTCGCCCACCATCGCGGTCTTCAGGTTCACTTCAAGTTGGCTGTCTACGGTCACGGTGACCGAGTACGCCCGGCGACCCGTCGCACCGGCGCGAACACCGGGGAAATTCAGGAGACACGATGACGGCTACTACCAACAGGACTGTCTGACAATGGATTTCGCAATGCTGCCGCCAGAGGTCAACTCGAGCCGGATGTATTCGGGGGCGGGAGCGCAGCCGTTGCTGGCCGCAGCCACCGCCTGGAGCGCCCTGGCCGCCGAACTGAACGGCATGGGTCTGGCGTACGACTCGATGATCGACGAGCTGTCCGCCGGCTGGGCCGGGCCCAGCGCCGCCGCGATGGCCGCCGCGGCGGCACCGTACGCCCAGTGGATGCATGCCACCGCGGCCCAGGCCGAACACACCGCTTCGGCGGCCAGGACGGCTGCCGCCGCCTACGACGCGGCGTTCGCGATGACCGTGCCTCCCCCGGCGGTCACCGCCAACCGCACCCAGATGGTGTCCCTGCTGACCACCAACTACTTGGGTCAAAACACCGCTGCCATCGCCGCCACCGACGCCCAGTACTACGAAATGTGGGCCCAGGACGCCACCGCCATGTACGGCTACGCCACCAACTCCGCCGCTGCCACCAGACTGGCCCCGTTCACCCAGCCGCCGCGCACCACCAATCCCGCCGGGGCGGCAAATCAGGCCGGTGCGGTCGGCCAGGCCGCCGCCACCGCAACCGGCAGCCACGCCGATACCGCCGTCTCCGCGATCACCCAGGCCCTGCAGGGCCTCAGCGCGCCGGGATCGGCGGCGGCGATGGAGCCCGGGCTGGCGGCGTCCTACCTGGCGTTGGCCTCCAGCTTGTTCGGCACCTTCGTCATCGACTCGGCCGGAACCTTCGGCGTGGACGCGGCCGGCACCTTCGGGATCGACCTGATCGGCGTCGGCGAGATCGAGAGCGAACTGCTGCCGGAGATGGAGATGTTCGAAGCGCTGGAACCGGTGAGCGCCGAACTGGGCGAAGCCGCCACGCTCAGCGGACTGTCGGTCCCGCAGTCCTGGGCCACCGCGGCGCCGACGACGACCGTGATCCAGCAGGTCGGCGGCGCGTTGCCGACCGCCGCGCCAGGCGCGGTCCCCACCGCCGCAGCCGGCGCCACCGCTCTGCCACTGGCCGCCATCGGCGCCGCCGGACTGGCCGGCAGGGCCACCGCCGGTGTCGGCCGGGGCCGCCGCGGCAACACCAGTCCGAAACCAGCCCCCAAACGGGCGCCGCGCGGCATCGTCAAACAGCGTGACCAACCCGAGCAGCCGGAGAAACCCCCGGTTCGGCCGTTGGGCGGCCCGATCACCCGGATCTCCGGCGAGCTGCGAGAGCTGGCCGACCTGCGCGATGCCGGAATCCTCACCGAAGAAGAGTTCACCCAGGAAAAGCAGCGCCTCCTCGGCCGGTAGCAGCTATGGATTTCGCACTGTTGCCGCCGGAGGTCAACTCCGGCCGAATGTATTCCGGCGCGGGCGCCGGCCCCTTGCTGGCCGCGGCGTCGTCCTGGGATGCGCTGGGCGCCGAACTGCACGCCGCGGGACTCGCCTACACCTCGGTGCTCACCGAACTGAGCTCCGGCTGGGCAGGCCCCAGCGCGCGAGCAATGGCCGCCGCCGCGGCCCCGTACGCCCAGTGGCTGTACACCGCCGCGATCCAGGCCGAGGAGACTGCCATCGCGGCCCGCGCCGCGACCGCCGCCTACGAGTCCGCTTTCGCCATGACCGTGCCGCCGCCGGTCATCGCCGCCAACCGCAGCCTACTGATGACGCTGGTCGCGACCAACTTCCTGGGCCAGAACACGCCGGCGATCGCGGCCACCGAGGCCCACTACTACGAGATGTGGGCCCAGGACGCCACCGCCATGTATGGCTACGCCGCCGGCGCCGCCGCCGCCAGCAGGCTGACCCCGTTCCGTCAACCACCGCGCACCACCAACTCCGCTGCTGCGTCGGCCCAGTCAGCGGCCGTCATGCAGGCGGCCGCCACCACCTCGGAGGGCCACGGCGAGGGCGTCATCACCACTGTCACCCATGCGCTGGAATCCTCGTCGGCCCTGGCCGAAGCCGTTGGCGCGGACGCGCTCTTGATCAGCGAACCCGCGATGGAGGTCGGCATCGCCGGGGTCGAGCTGGTTGTCGACTCGATGGGCACGTTCGGCATCGACGCGCTCGGCACGTTCTTGTTCGACGCGATGGGCGCGGCCGAGATCGGCCAGGAGTTGCTGCGCGCCGCGATGACCGGCGCGCTGCCGATCTCGGCCAACCTGGCCTCGGCGACGTCGATCAGCGGCCTGTCGGTGCCGCTGGCCTGGGCGTCGGCCGCACCGGCGGTGGTGGCTCCGCAGATCGGCATGTCGCTGGTCTCCGTCGGCACGGCAGCCGGGACGTCCGCCGTCCCGGCCGTCGCCGCCGGCGAGATGATGATCCCCGCGGTGGGCATGGCCGCGGCCGGCGTGGCCGGAAGGGCCGGAGCGGGCGCCGCCAGCGGCCGCCGTATCCCGACTGCCGGTACCGCCGCCCCGGCGCCGGCACGGCCGGCCGACGAGCTGCCGGAGTTGCCGGCACACTCAGCGCTCGGCCTGTTGATGGGGGCGGACATCGAACTGCGTGAGCTGGCCGAGCTGCGCAACGCCGGGATTATCACCGACGAGGAGTACGCGCTGGAAAGGCGCAGCCTGGTCGGACGTTAGAGCAGGTAGGCCTGCTCGGGTTGCGGCTCGGCCGGTGCGATCAGCTCAGCCGAGTTGTTTCGTACGCTGTTGACCAGCGTCGAGACTTCACGTACCGCGATCCCTGCCACGTCCGGCGGGCGGGCCAGCAGGGTGGTGTCGATCGCCGCGTCCGGATCCAACCAGGTGTCCCAATGGTTTTCGGGTAACAGCAAGGGCATCCGGTCGTGAATCCCGGCGAGTTCGCCGACGGCCGCAGTGGTGATGATCGCGACGCTGAGCACCGCATCGGCGGACCGGTTGGGGCGCCAGACCGACCACAGGCCGGCCGCAAACAGCATCGCGCCGTCACCGTGGATGTAGAACGGCGTCTTGCGGGCCTTGGGCCCGCCCGGCTCGCTGCGCCATTCGTAGTAGCCGTCCATCGGCACCAGGCAGCGCCGCCGCTGCGCGGACGCGGAGTACGCCGGTGAGGTGGTGACCTTCTCGGCACGGGCGTTGATCATCAACGGGCCGCCGGACACCGGCGCGCCGTCGGGACCGGACTTCGTCCACGGCGGCACCAGTCCCCAGCGCATCAGCCGCAGCCGCCGCGTCGGTGCGTCGCCGGGTTTATGCGGCGGTTCCAGCTTCGCCTCTCCTGCGTCGAGCCTCGCTGAACCGCCGGGCTCAGAGTGCCGGCTGACCAGGGCCGCGATCGGGTCGGTGGGCGCTACGTTGTAGTTCGGGCTCGTGTCGGCGTCGGCCGGCATCTCGTTGACCGCATCGATGCGCGTGGCCAGTAACGCCGGATCGGTGGTCACCGCGAAACGCCCGCACATACCTTCATGGTGACAGCTAGTCGATCCGGGTGGCGGTGACCGCCCAGAACGGCATGTGCACCAGGTTGTCTTCGAGCAGCGGTTGCAGGTACGCGAACCGCTCGGCCAGCGCGCGCACACCGTCCAGCAGGTCCTCGCGGCCCAGCGCCTCCATCACCGTGACCATGTCGGTGAACGCAGTCGGTTCAAAAGTCCCCTGATAGGTCGTGGTGCCGATGTGGTCGATCCGCCACCCGGCGGATTCGAGCAGCGGACCGAAGCGCTCCGGCGACAACCCGTCCAATTGCCAGCCGTTGACGTTGTGGCGCCCGGCTTCGAACATGAACAGCCGGGCTTGGGGCCTGGTCGCCCGGTGCAGGCTGCGCGCGTAGCGCAACTGGGTTTCTTCGTCGTCCTGGAACAGGTGGTAGAACGCGCTGTCGACCACGGTGTCGAACCGGCCGTCGAACCCGACGAGGTCCACCGCGTCGGCCACCTGGAAGTCGACTGTCACACCGGCTTGGGCGGCGTTACGTCGCGCGACCGCGATGGCGGCCGGGGAAAGGTCGAGTCCTGTTGTCGAATAGCCATGGGCCGCATAGTGAATCGCGTGGTGACCCGAGCCGGTTCCGGGGTCGAGGACTTCCCCGCGCAGCGCGCCGCACGCCACCAGTTGCTGCACCACCGGCTGCGGACGGCCGATGTCCCACGGCTCGGGAGGGCTTGCCGGCGCCGCGGCGCCGAGCTCGGTATCGCTGTTCATCGCCCCCAACTGTGCGCGAGCCCGGTTAACGAAATCAGAACGCGCGGTGTACGAACGGCGACAGTCGCCCCGGTGATGGCAAGATCGCCGCTGTGCGCCTCTCCGTCCTCGATCTCACGCCGGTCCGCACCGACCAGTCCACTCCGGATGCACTGGCGGCAACGATGCGACTCGCGAAGATCGCCGACGATCTGGACTACGCCCGCTACTGGGTCGCCGAGCACCACAACATCCCATCGGTGGCGGCGACCAGCCCGGCGGTGCTGACCGCGATGATCGCCGCTGCCACCTCGCGTATTCGGGTGGGCTCGGGTGGAGTGATGTTGCCCAATCATGCGCCCCTGGCCGTGGCCGAGCAGTTCGCGCTGCTGGAGGCCGCCCATCCCGGACGTATCGACCTGGGCATCGGACGTGCCTCCGGAGCGGATCCGGTGGCGTCGACGGTGTTGCGCGGCGGACGCGGCGACCATGACAACCAGGGCCTCAATGATTTTCCCGACAATCTCACCGACGTGATCGCCCTGCTGGGCACCGCGGGAGTGTCAGTGCAACTGGCGGACCGCAGCTACATTCTGCGGTCGACGCCGCACGCGCTGACCAGGCCGCGCGTGTTCGTGCTGGGCTCCTCGGTGCAGTCAGCCCTAGTCGCCGCGACCAAGGGGCTGCCCTACGTATTCGGCCATCACCTGTTCGGCGAACACACCGACGAGGCGCTGGCGTGCTACCGGTCGCGGTTCGTCCCGAGCGAGCTTGCCGCCGAGCCGGTCGCGTTTTTGACCGTGAACACCGTGGTTGCCGAAACATACGAAGAGGCAACGGCTTTGATTCTTCCGTATCTGCGGCTGCAGGCCCGAACCGCGACCGGACAACCACCCGGCCCCCTGGAACTGGTCGAAGACGCCGAGCACGCAACTCTCACTCCGCAGCAGCACCGCGTCGCGCAGGGCGAACTCGAACGGGCCGTGGTCGGAACACCGGCCGAAGCACTCACGCAACTGCGGGAACTGGCCGACCGGTTCGGCGTGGACGAGTTGATGCTCAACCCGGTCGCATCCGCCCGGCGCGGCACCGACCCAGCCCGCGCACCGGGGCGCGAATCCACTCTGCGACTGTTAGCTGAAGCGGCGTCGACAAAGTGAACAACAGGTGAAGGCAAACCAACGCCAGAGGGCTGCTCGGTGAATGTTTCGGGTGCCTTTTCCAACTGTCAATGAACAACTGCTGACAGTCTCCGAAAAGTCCCCTTCGTGGCTGTGTGTCGGGCGTCAGATCGCATAGCGTCGGGTCTGCGCCCAAGGGCGTACGCGATCCGCAATGCAGCGATCGCGGAACTTGAAAAGACTTCGACGAGGAGCCTTCATGTCGTTCGTCACAACGCAACCCGAAGCGTTGCTGGCCGCCGTCGCCAACCTGCGAACCATCGGTTCGTCGCTGGCCGCGCACAGTGCCGCGGCCGCGGCGCCCACCACGGGCGTGGTGCCGGCCGCCGCCGACGAGGTATCCGCGCTGACCGCCGCCCAGTTCGCCGCCCACGCCCAGGCCTACCAAACCGTGAGCGCGCAGGCGGTGGCCGTCCACGAGATGTTCGTGAACGCCCTGAGCAACGGAGCCAACGCATACGCCGCAACCGAGGCTGCTAACGCAGCAGCGGCCGGTTAGGTCACCGCGATGGACTACTTGTCGTTGCCTCCTGAGGTGACCTCCACCATGATCTACTCCGGGCCCGGCTCGGAGCCCATGGCCGTAGCCGCGTCGGCGTGGAGTGCGCTGGCGGCTGAACTGAAAACCGTTGCGGCCGAGTACCGGGCCGTCATCAACCAGCTGACCTCAGAGGAATGGCTCGGGGCCGCGTCGGCGTCGATGGCAACCGCAGCAGCGCCCTACGTGAACTGGATGGAGCTCACCGCCGCGCAGGCCGAGCAGGCCGCCACGCAGGGCCGGGCCGCCGCAGCCGCTTACGAGAGCGCACACGCCCAGACGGTGCCGCCGGTGGCCGTCACCGCGAACCGCCAGCTCCTGCAGCAGTTGGTCGCCACCAACATCCTCGGGCAGAACACCCCGTCGATCGCGGCCACCGAGGCCGAGCACGGTGAGATGTGGGCGCAGGACACGCTGGCGATGTACGGCTACCACGCCCAGTCCAGCGCCGCGACCCAGCTCAACGACTTCACCGCGCCGCCCAACCCGACCAACCCGGGTGGTGACGCCGCGAACGCCAACGCGGTCGCCTCGGCGAGCGGCACTGCCACGGCCACCAAGGCGTCCAGCACGTTGCAGAACCTGCTGAACTCGCTGACCCCCAAGGCTGCCGACGGCTCGACTTATGGCGCCGATGACATCCTCGCCGACCCGAACTACAACCTGTCCAACCAGCTCATGACCCAGCTGGTGAGCAACTCGAACCTGCAGTCCAACAACGTCTGTGCGGTCTGGCGTGGCGTCAGCGGTGTGCTCGGCCTGCAGAAGTTGTTCGCCGACGGCGCCAAAGCGGCGGCACCGGCCGCGGCCTCGGCAGCCAGTGGCGCCGCTTCCGGCGCCGCGAGCGCGGCCTCGGGTGCCGCCGGCGCAGTCGGCGGCCTCTCGGTCCCGGCGGCCTGGGTTCCGCCCATGGCGGCGGCGTCCACGCTGGGCCCGGTTTCCGGCGGCTCCTGGGTGCCGGTGGGTCCCGCTGCCGCGGCGGCGCTGCCGTCCGCGGGCGGAATTCTCGGCGGTGCCCCGATCGCACCTCCGGCGGGAATGCCCGGAATGCCGGGTATCCCGGCTGCGGGCGCGGCAGGAGCCGGCTTCCGCGGGTTTGGTGGGCCGCGTTACGGAACCGCGTTGACCGTCATGCCGCGTCGCCCCTTCGGCGGATAGCACCGAGGCCGAAATGATCGACTACGGGGCGCTGCCTCCGGAGGTCAATTCCACGCGGATGTACGCGGGTGCCGGCTCCGGTTCGATGTTGGCAGCAGCGGGGGCCTGGGATGTCTTGGCCCAAGAGTTGAGCGTGACCGCGGCCGCGGTGGACATGACCATCGCGGACCTGACCAGCGGTCCGTGGCGCGGACCGTCGGCGACCGCGATGGCCGCGGCGGCACTGCCGTTCACCACCTGGTTCAAGACGACGGCCGCGCAAGCCGAACAGGCGGCCATGCAGGCCAAGGCCGCGGCGGCCGCCTTCGAAGCCGCGTTCGCGATGACGGTGCCGCCCCAGATGGTGTTCGCCAACCGGGCCCAGCTGATGATGTTGGTCGCCACCAACTTCTTCGGCCAGAACACCCCGGCCATCGCGGCGACCGAAGCGCATTACGCGGCGATGTGGGCGCAGGACGCCGCGGCGATGTATGCCTATGCCGGTGGTTCCGCGGCGGCGTCGCAGTTGTCGGAGTTCACCTCGCCGCCGCAGACCACTAACCCTGCTGCGCAGGCGGGGCAGGCCACCGCGACCACCCAGGCCGTCGGCAACTCGGCGGCGTCGCAGGCCGCCTCCCAGGCGACCTCGCAGGCGTTGAACTCGTCCTTGCAGTCACTCACTCAGGCGGGCGCGGCCACTGGGACGCCCGTGGTCCCGGCTACCGGTACCGCACCAACCACCGGCTCGGCGGCGTGGACCGCGTTTCTGCAACAGATCGTCACTCCGTTGAACACACTCACCGGCTACACCAACTCCGCCATGGGCCCGTTCCGGCTCTTTGACATGGCCGGTCAGTTCCTCAACGGTGAGGAGGTCTCCGGTCAGGCGGTGGCCGATGCCAGGGCGTTCTTCACCGAACTGACCAAGGTGGCCGAGGTCGCGAAGGCGGGAACCGCAGCCTCCTACACCCCGGGGTTCGGCGCCGCATCACCGTCGGTCGCCCTGGGCCGGGGCATCCAGGTCGGGGCGTTGTCGGTGCCGCAGAGCTGGCCGATGGCTCCGACTTCGGCCAATCAGGCTGCGGCGACACTGGCTTCGAGCCGGGTGGCCGCTGCGGAGGCCGGCGCGATGCCGCGCGGCGGCATGGCAGGGTTGGCCGGCATGGCGGGTCTTCCCGGGGCCAGTGCCGCGGCCAACGGCGGCCCTACCGGCTTCCGGTTCGTTCCCCGGTACGGCTACCGCCACCGGGTGATGAACCGGCCGCCCAGCGCCGGGTAGGTGCTGGGCCGGTCAGATCAGCGCGCCCAGTAAGGCGAGCGGCAGTATTCCCAGGTCAACCGCGAGTGGGAGGCCGATGGCGTTCAGGAGATTGCCGTCGGCCAGCTCCGAGGCGAAGATGTCGAAGTTGATCGGCGGCAAGTTGAACAACAGCGCGGTGCCCACGTCCAGGAACGGAATACCGGTGTGCGGCGGGAAGGTACCGAACAGGTCATCCAGCGTGGGGAAGGTCGACACGAAATCCGCCATCTGCGTGTCGGAGATCGCGTTGATGAAGCCCTCCATCTCGGCCATGAAGGCCGGCGGAGTGTTGGTCGGGTTCACGATGTCGTCGACAAACGCGGAGACACCCTGCTGCCAGCCGTTGCTCAGCGCCTGCGGCAACTCCTGCATGAGTGCCGCCAGCGTCGCCGAATCCGGCAGAAAACCCAACGGAGTCGCCACGTCGGCGGGGCCTTGACTCCAGCCGTGCTCGATATTGCCGTAGCCCAGGTTCACTAGGATGCGGGTGACCGGCTCGAACAGATCGTAGAGCGCCTGTCCCCCGCTTCCGAAGAACAACAGCGGATACAGCAGCGGCAGCCCCTCGGTCGGAATCATGTAGTAGTTGGTCAACGAATCCGGCGATGCATTCGGCAGCAGGATCGCGTCATTGATCTGATCGGCCGTCAGCCCCAGATAAGTGGTGTGCTGGAAGGCAATTCCGAAGATCGCGTTGAGGACCGACAAGAAGTTGATCGGGTATTGCGGGAAGTCGGCGAACCCATCGTATTCACGGTTGTAGACCTCGGTCAGGTAGAGATCCGACGGTCCGGCGCCACTGAATGTGAGACCGATGCTCGGAAGAGTGGGCTGCGCATTGTCCGGCAGATTGAAGCGCTCCAGCATGCCGCCGTTCGGGGCGCTGACATCACCGATCATCACGAAATGCACGTAGTCACTGGGCACGCCGGCACTCGCGAGCTGGTACTGCAACAGCGACTCGATGACCGCGCCCTGCGACCAGCCGAACACCACCGCGGGATTTTCGGCGCTCAGGTCTCCGTTCTGGTACGCAGCCATGATCGCGTCGTAGAGGTTCTGCTGACCCTGTGCCAGTGATTCATCCAGCGTCCCGCCGAAGGGACCCAAGAACGGGTAGAGCTGTTCCGGTGTGGTGACAACCTGGGTCGTGCCGGTGAAGCCGAGCGGCTCCAGATACAGCGACATGGCGGCGTCCACGTAAGACGGGCCGGGCGTGGCCAGGCCACTGCCGCCGATGATGAACGCCGTGCCGCCGCCCAGCGGCTGAACCGCAACGTCATTGGCGGCCAGGCGCACTCCGGGAATATGCAGGGCAGTGGACGGCGCAGCCGCCGCGGTAGGTGCGATCAAGCCGGCACCCATGACGGCGATGGCAACAGCGCCCACGGGGCCGCGTACGTGATTCACTGGGGTTCTCCTTCGGGCAGCCCGATCAGGCTGTTGCGGTGGTCGACGATAAACAACGCGGGTATAGAGGTCAGATCACTGCGCCCACCAGGGCAAGCGGCAATATCCCCAAGTCGTACGCCAGCGTGGTTCCGATGGCGTCGAGCAGATTCCCGTCGGCCAGCTCCGAGGTGAAGATCTCGTAGTCGATCTGCGGGAGGTTGAACAACAACGCGGTGCCCACGTCCAGGAACGGAATGCCGGTATGGGGTGGGAAGGTGCCGAAAAGGTCTTGCAACGTGGGGAAATTCGAGAAGAACGCTGCCAGCTCGCTGCCGGTGGCGATGTCACCGCTGAGTTCGTTGGCGAATTCGGTGATGAACGCCGGTGTGGTGTCGGTGGGGTGGAAGATGTCGTCGAAGAAGGCGGAGACGCCCTGCTGCCAGCCGTTGCTCAGCGCCTGCGGCAACTCCTGCATGAGAGCTGCCAGCGTGGCCGAATCCGGCAGGAACCCCAATGGCGTCGCCACGTCGGCGGGGCCTTGGCTCCAGCCGTGCTCGATGTTGCCGTAGCCCAGGTTCACCAGGATGGTCATCACCGGTTCGAGCAGATCGTAGAGCGCCTTACCGCCGTTTCCGAAGAACAACAGCGGGTCCAGTAGCGGCAGCCCGTCGGCCGGAATCATGTAGTAGTTGGTCAGCGAGTCCGGCGACGCATTCGGCAGCAGGATCGCGTCACTGATCTGCTCGGCCGACAGGCCCAGGTAGGTGGTGTGCTCAAATACGATGCCCAACAAGGCGTTGATGTCGGCCAAGATGTTGATCGGATACTGCGGGAAGTCGGCGAAGCCGTCGTATTCGTGGTTGTAGACCTCGGTCGGGTAAAGGTCGGACGGCCCGGCCCCACCGAACGTGATACCCAGGCTCGGCAGGTTCGGCTGCGCATCATCGGGCAGGTTGAAGCGCTCCAGCAGGCCGCCGTTCGGCGAGCTGACATCGCCGACCATCACGAAATGCACATAGTCACTGGGGACACCCGCACTCGCGAGCTGGTGCTGCAGCATCGATTCGATGACGGTGCTCTGCGAATATCCGCCGATGACGATCGGATGCGCGGCGTCGACATCTCCGCCGGCCAGTTGGTGCATGACCGCTGCGTACAGATCCTGTTGCCCCTGCGCCAACGAGTCGTCGAGCTTTCCGCTGAAAGGGCCGGTGAACGGGTAGAGCTGTTCGGGCGTGGTCACGGCCTGTGTGGTGCCGGTAAAGCCATGCGGTGCAAGGAAAAGCTCGGCGTAGCGCGCCTGATATCCGGGACCGGGAGTGGATAACACGCTGGGCCCGACGATCAACGCCGTGCCGTCGCCGAGGGAGAAATCCGAGGCGTGGGTGACGGCGCGCTGCACCACACCCCCGTGCGCGTCGGCCGCCGACGGTGCCGCCAGTGGAGCGGCCATCAGGCCGGCGCCGACAATGACGACACTGACGGCGCAGGATGCGGGGCGGGTCCGCGGCATTGGCCTTTGCGCTCCTTCGTCCAGCCCGGCGACGCGGACTTCGCAACCGCTGCACGACCATGCGAAAGCTGTCGAGCAACCTTGAATTGCCCGAAAATAACATAGACATAGCGCGCGCAATAGTGCGCACTCTAATTTTTTAGTGGCTAAAGTCGGCCCGCGCCGAGCCGCCCAGAAACCGGGCGATGATCAGGCGGGCTTGGCCGGCTTGGCCGTATCGGCAGACGGGTTGACCCCCGCGGGAACGTCACCGAACCGGCTGGCTACCACCGGAACCCAGATCTGGGCTCCGCGCTGGCCGCACTCATTGCTTTCGACGGTGGCGACCATCGCGCCGTGCAGCACACCCGGAATGGTCGGCTCCAGTGAGAGCACCTGCGTGGTGGTCTGACTGTCCTGCCGGCCGTCCACACCAATGCACGGCGTCTGCACTGTCTGCGGTCGCGACCGCCACGTGTCGCCGGTGAATTCGAGGACCAATTCATTGCCGCCGGACGGCGTCTTCACCGTCTTCCGGTGATCCTTCGCGTCCAGCATCATCGCCGACGCCGTGCACGCGGAGCTGTCGCACGACGACTGGACGGCCCACCAGGTGCTCACATTGGGCGGCTCGGGGTTGGGGACCCCGTTGTACTTCTCCCCGGCCCGGTTGGCGTCGACGCGGTAGGTCCCCTCGAAGGCGGGCGCCTTGGGCGGCGGCGCCACGGCCGCCGCGGGTGCACCACCGGCGGCGACCGCCGCCGTGTCGGCCGGCTCCTCGGCCAGCAGGCGCGGGACGATGGCCGCCACCGATCCCACCACGGCAAGCCCCAAGGGCACCAGGACAGCGGGTCTGGCCAGCTTCGACAGCCGGCTCGGCGGCGGCGCCGGCAGTGCTCGCGGAACGCCCCGCACGACGGTCTTGGCCGAGTCGGACTCGTCATCGGCGGCCGGATCCGCAAGCTGCTCGGCCAGGGCTGCGACGAAGTCCGAGCAGTCCCGGAATCGCTCGGCGGGGTCTTTCGCCAGCGCCGCGGCGAGCACGTCGTCGAACTGTTCCAGCTCGGGACGCCGGTCGCTGAGCAGCGGGGGCGGGGTGTTCAGGTGGTGACTGATCACCGTCACCGGGTTCTCGTGCTGATACGGCGGTGCTCCGGTCAGCATCTGGAAGGTGGTGGCGGCCAGGGCGTACTGGTCAGCGCGTTCCAGGCCTTCGGAACCCATGAGTTGTTCGGGTGCGGCGTAGGCGATGGTGCCGATGGCCAGATTGCTGGCGGTCAGCCCGGTGGGGCCGCTCAGTTGCCGGGCGATGCCGAAATCGGCCAGCACGGCGGTCAGCACGTCGTCGCCGTCCTCGGTCACCAGAATGTTGCTGGGTTTGACGTCGCGGTGCACCACCCCTTGCCCGTGGGCGTAATCCAGGGCGTCGGCGATGCTCGCGACGATCGGAATGACGATCTGAGCCGGCATCCCGGCCGGGAACTTGCGGGTGATGAGTTCGCCGAGCGTCTCGCCCTCGATGTAGTCCATCGACAGCCACAGCCGGCCGCGGTATTCGCCGCGGTCATGCACGCGCACGATGTTCGGGTGCACCAGCACCGCGGCGGCTTCAGCCTCCCGACGAAACCGCTCCTCGTACTCGTCGTCGGCGCTCAACGAGCGACGCAGAATCTTCAGCGCTTCACGTCGGGGCAGCCGGGGATGTTGCGCAAGGTACACCTTGCCCATCCCGCCGGCACCCAACAGTTTCAAGATGGTGTACTCAGCAAAAATTGAGCCCGCCGCCAGAGCCATGCCGCAGACACTAATGATCGTGGGTAAACAGTTGGGTGATACGAAGCAGCCAGCCGGCAAAGAACCGCCGATACCTGCGCCGGAGCCACGCGCTGGCAGGATGAAACCGTGACGACTTGGCCGGCACCGACGCCCACCGCTCCCATCGACGCGACGGTGACCGTGCCCGGCTCGAAGTCGCAGACCAATCGGGCGCTGGTGCTGGCTGCGCTGGCCGCAGCACGCGGCGGTGGCGTCTCCACGCTCTCCGGTGCCCTGCGCAGCCGCGACACCGACCTGATGCTCGACGCGCTGCGGGCGCTGGGCCTGCGGGTCGAGGCAGTGGCCCACCACGTGACGGTCAGCGGCAAGATCGACCCGGAGCCAAACATCCGGCTGAACTGCGGCCTCGCCGGCACCGTGCTGCGGTTCGTGCCGCCGCTGGCCGCGCTGGGCACCGTCACCGTCACGTTCGACGGCGACGAGCAGGCGCGGGTCCGGCCGATCGCACCACTGCTGGATGCGATGCGCAGCCTGGGCATCGTGGTCGAGGGCGACGGGCTGCCGTTCGCGATCCACGGCACCGGATCCGTCGCCGGCGGCACCGTGGCGATCGACGCCTCCGCGTCGTCGCAGTTCGTCTCCGGCTTGTTGCTGGCCGCCGCGGCGTTCGACGACGGACTGACCGTGGTGCACACCGGGGCGACACTGCCGTCGGCCCCGCACATCGCGATGACGGTGGCGATGCTGCGCCAGGCCGGAATCGACGTCGACGACGCCACCCCGAACCGCTGGCGGGTCAAACCCGCGACGACGACGGCCCGGAACTGGGAAATCGAACCGGACCTGTCCAACGCCACGCCATTTCTGGCGGCCGCGGTGGTCACCGGAGGCCGGGTGCGCATCGCCGGCTGGCCGGCCGTCGGCGTACAGCCCAGCGAAGCCATCACCGAGATCTTCGGCGCTACCGGTGCCCGGGTAAGCCACACCGCGGCACACCTGCAGGTACAGGGCCCGGGCAGCTACGGCGGCTTCGACGTGGATCTGCGCGCGGTCGGCGAGCTCACCCCGACGGTGGCCGCACTGGCGGCACTGGCGGCCCCGGGGTCGGTGTCGCGGCTGAGCGGCATCGCGCATCTGCGCGGGCACGAGACCGACCGGCTGGCGGCGCTGACGACCGAGATCAACCTGCTGGGCGGTGACAGCGTCGAGACCGCCGACGGCCTGGTGATCACCGCGACCCCGCTGCACGGCGGAACCTGGCACTCCTACGCCGACCATCGGATGGCCACCGCCGGTGCGATCATCGGGCTGCGGGTTCCCGGCGTCGAGGTCGAGGACATCGAGACCACGGCCAAGACCCTGCCGGCATTCCCCCGGATGTGGGCCGACATGCTGGCCGACGCGGGGGCCGGCGCTTGAAACCGCAGGACTACGACGAATCCGACGTCAAAGTCCGCTCCGGCCGCGGCTCGCGGCCGCGCACCAAAATCCGCCCCGGGCACGCCGACGCCCAATCAGCCATGGTGGTCAGCGTCGACCGCGGACGCTGGGGTTGCGTCTTAGACGGCCCAGACGGCCCGGCTGACGTCCAGGTCACCGCGATGCGCGCCCGCGAGCTGGGGCGCACACCGATCGTGGTCGGCGACCATGTCGACGTGGTCGGCGACCTGTCCGGCCGGCCCGACACCCTGGCCCGGATCGTCCGGCGCAGACCGCGGCGAACCGTGTTGCGGCGCACCGCCGATGACACCGACCCCACCGAGCGGGTGGTGGTCGCCAACGCCGACCAGCTGCTCATCGTGGTCGCGCTGGCCGATCCCCCGCCGCGGACCGGTCTGGTCGATCGGGCGCTGATCGCCGCCTACGCCGGCGGGCTGGCGCCGATTCTGTGCCTGACCAAGACGGACCTGGCGGATCCGGAGCCGTTCGCCGGCCAGTTCGCCGATCTGGATCTCACGGTGGTCACCGCGGGCCGCGACGACCCGCTGGACGCCGTCGCTCCGCTGCTGGAATCCCGGGTGACGGTGCTGCTGGGGCACTCCGGGGTCGGCAAATCAACCTTGGTGAATCGCCTTGTCCCGGAAGCTGACCGGGCCGTCGGGCGGGTCACCGACATCGGCCGGGGCCGGCACACGTCCACCCAGTCGGTGGCACTGCGGCTGGCGGGATCGGGCTGGGTGATCGACACCCCGGGGATCCGCTCGTTCGGTCTGGCCCACATCGCGCCCGACGACGTGCTGCTGGCGTTCTCCGACCTTGCCGAGGCGATCGCCGACTGTCCCCGCGGCTGCGGCCATCTGGGTCCGCCGGCCGACCCGGAATGTGCGCTGGACAACCTGACCGGCGCAGCGCAGCGACGTGTGGAAGCGGCGCGCCGGCTGCTCACGGTGCTGCGCGAGGGCTGATCCGGTCCTCCGCAGGGCCGCCGATCAGGCGGCCAGGTCGAGCTTCTTGTCGCGACGCCAGCCCCGCACCGCCGCGATGGCGGACTTGAGACCACGCCGACGACCGGTCACCGGGTCGATGCGAGGCAACCCCGGTCCCAGCTCGGCGAACATCTTCTCGCTGCGAGTCTCCGGCGCGTCATCGGCGGTGTCACGCAGGAAGCGGTCCGGCAGTGACAGTTTGGCGATGGTGCGCCAGGTCTTGGCGTACTGCACCAGGAACGGCCCGGAGGTGTAGGGCAGGTCGTACTTCTCGCACACGGCACGCACCCGCACCGCGATCTCGGGGTAGCGGTTGCTCGGCAGATCGGGGAACAGGTGGTGTTCGATCTGATGCGACAGGCTTCCGCTCATAAACCGCATCGGCTGCCCGGCATCGATGTTGGCGCTGCCCAGCAATTGTCGTAGGTACCACTGACCCTGCGACTCGCCGACCATGTCGGTCTTGGTGAACTTCTCTGCGCCGTCGGGAAAGTGACCGCAGAAGATGATCGCATTGGCCCACACGTTGCGGATCACGTTGGCGATCGCGTTGGCCTTCACCGTCGAGGCGAATGTCGCGCCGGGCGACAGCGAGGTCAGCGCCGGAAAGGCGACGTAGTCCTTGAACACCTGCCGGCCGGCCTTGCCGCCGAACTCCCGCAGCCGTGCAAAGGTCGCCTCACGGTTGCTGCGGCCTTTGAAGATCTTGCCGATCTCCAAGTGCTGCAACGCGACTCCCCACTCGAACCCGATCGACAACATGGCGTTGTAGAACAGGTTGAGCACGTTGAAGCGCTGCCAGGGCGTGTCGCGAGTGACCCGGATTACCCCGTAACCCACATCGTCGTCCATCCCGAGGATGTTGGTGTACTTGTGGTGAGCGAAGTTGTGGGTGAAGCGCCAGTGCTTGGAGACGCCGGCCATGTCCCACTCCCAGCCGGTCGAGTGGATCTCCGGGTCGTTCATCCAGTCCCACTGACCGTGCATGACGTTGTGGCCGATCTCCATGTTCTCGACGATCTTGGCCACGCCCAGGGTCGCCGTGCCGGCCCAGCGCGCCCAGCGCCGGTTACCCGCCGCCAGCAGCACCCGGCCGGTCACCTCGAGCGCCCGTTGGGCGGCGATGGTGCGGTGAATGTACCGGGCGTCGCGCTCCCCGCGAGTGGCCTCGACGTCCCGGCGGATGGCATCCAGTTCTGCGGCGAGGTTCGCCACGTCGGCGTCGCTGAGGTGCGCAAACACCTCGACGTCGGTTACCGCCATCAGACCGCCTTTCGGAAACGCATGACCGTTTGCACCTACGCTATCGTAACCTACGATCCCGTAGGTTACCAGCGGGTAATCATCAGACGTCGAGTTCGCAATCGCCGGCTGCCGTGCTGATGCACGTCTGCACCCGAGTGCCCGGCTCGTGGTCGGCGCCGGTCCGCAGATCGCGAACGTGTCCGTCCAGCAGCGTCACCACGCACGACTGACAGATGCCCATACGGCATCCGAACGGCATCGAAACCCCGACGCTCTCCCCGGCCTCGAGCAGGGTGGTTGCCGCATCCGCCAGCACACTCTTGCCGCTGGCCGCGAAGGTGACGGTGCCGCCCCCCTCGGCCGCCGCGGTGCGCGCCACCGTGAATCGCTCGACGTGCAGCTGGTCGGCGATCCCGGCGGCGGCCCAGACCCGCTCGGCGTCGCCCAGCATCGCCGCCGGTCCGCACGCCCAGGTCTGGCGCTCACGCCAGTCGGGCACCTCGGCGTCGAGGGTTTCGGGTCCACGCAGCTCCAGGCGGCCCTGGTCTCTAGTGGTGCGCAACAGCAGCCGGTAACCGGGATGGTCACGCGCCAAGGCGGCCAGCTCATCGGCGAACAACGTGTCGGCAGCCGTGGGCGCCGAATGCAGGTGGACGACGTCGGCGATGGCGCCCCGGCGGGCCAGCGAGCGCAACATCGCCATAATCGGCGTGATCCCGGATCCGGCGGTGACGAACAGCACCGCGGCCGGCGCCGGGTCGGGCAACACGAACTCCCCCTGCGGCGCGGCCAGCCGCACGACGGTTCCCGCAGCGACGCCGTCCACCAGGTGGCTGGACAGGAAACCTTCGGGCATCGCCTTGACGGTGATGGAGATGGTGCGGGCCCCGGTCACCGGCGGAGACGTCAGCGAGTAGGAACGCCAGCGCCATCGACCGTCGACCAGCAGGCCGATGCCGATGTACTGACCGGCCCGATAATCGAACTGAAAACCCCAGCCGGGCCTGATGATCAGCGTTGCCGAATCCGCGGTCTCACGCCGGACCTCCACCACCCGGCCGCGCAGTTCGCGGGCCGACCACAACGGGTTGGCCAACCGCAGATAGTCGTCGGGCAGAAGTGGTGTGGTGATTTGTGTTGCGATGCGGCGCACAGCATTCCAGACCGGATGACGGTCGGCGCCGGCGGCAGTCGGCCGCTTGGTGTCACCGATATGGGCGACGATCGCCGAGTGCTTCTTGCTCACGAAAACTTTCCTGCTCGCTACCGGGGGGTGATGAACCTACGGTACCGTAACCTTCCCCGAACGGCATCAGAGCAGGTCGAGCAGGAACGGCAGCTCCTGGGTGGCGTACCAGGCCAGGTCGTGATCCTGGGCGTCACCGACAGTCAGCTCGGCGTCCTCGTCACCGAGGTCGGCGTCATCGATCACCGCCAGCGCCGCGAGCACGGCCGGCTCGGCCGCCGCGGTGTCCACATACGCCGCGACCACGTCAGTGATCGAGACTGGCCCCGCCAGCCGCACCACGGCGGCATCCAGATCGGGGCGGACGGTAGCCCCCTCGACCTCGGCGACCAGTACCGCCCGGCGGGTGGGCAACTTCTCGCCGGCCGGAGCGGCGTCGGCACCACCGAGCAACCGCAGCGAGGCCAGTGCCGCCTCACCGAGTGCGACCTCGGCCAGCTCGTCGTCGTCGCCGTGGGCGTAGGACTCGCGCAACGCCGGAGTCACCGCGAACGCCGTCCCGCTGACCGGAAGCAATGAACCGTCGGCGACCAGTTGGGCCAGCATGGCCAGCGTCGCCGGGATGTAGACCCGCATGTGCCAGACCTTAGCCGCGATCGCTAGCGCAACGAAGCGGGGCGCAGCCGTTACGCATCGTCCAGCAGCGTGGCGGCGTAGTCGTCCACATAGCGGTAGAGGCTGCGGTCGGGACGCTGGTAAAAGCCGGTGACGACGGGCTTTTTCGGCAGATTCACGCGCTGGCGCTCCACCTCCCGGTACGGAATCGACCCCAGCAGGTGCGCCATCATGTTCAGCCGCGCGTGGGTCTTCACCTCCGACTCGACCACATACCAGGGGCTGGACGCCGTATCGGTGTGGGACATCATCTCGTCGCGGGCGCGGGAATAGTCCTCCCAGCGACGCAGCGCCTCAAGATCCATCGGCGACAGTTTCCACTGCCGCAGCGGGTCGTTGCGCCGCTTACGGAACCGGCGCAGCTGCTCGGCCTGGGAGACCGAGAACCAATACTTGCGCAACAGGATTCCGTCGTCGATCAACAGCTGCTCGAAAACCGGCGCCTGCCTGAGGAATTGCGCATGCTCCTCGGGCGTACAGAATCCCATCACCTTCTCCACCCCGGCCCGGTTGTACCAGGACCGGTCGAAGAGCGTGATCTCCCCACGCGCCGGCAAGTGCGCGACGTAGCGCTGGAAGTACCACTCCCCTCGCTCACGCTCGGTGGGGGCGGGAAGCGCCGCGATCCGCACCGTGCGCGGGCTCAGGTATTCGGTGATCCGCTTGATAACGCCGCCCTTGCCGGCAGCGTCGCGACCCTCGAAGATCACCACCACCCGGGTGCCGGTGTCGCGGACCCATTCCTGGAGTTTGACGAATTCGCTTTGCAGACGCAGCAATTCCTTCTCATACACATCGTCGGCGAGCCGCCGCCGGGCGGCCTCGAATTCGTCGTCGCTCACTGTGCTGCCTCCAGTAGTTCGGCCAGCGCCTCATCCAGCAGTGCCGAGACCATTCCTACGTCACTCATCGCCTTGCGGTCGGCATTGACCCCGAAATACAGCGTGCCGTTGTAGGACGTCACCCCGATCGTCAACGCCTTGTTCGGCAGCAGCGGAGGCACGCTGTAGGTCTCGAGCAGCTTCGCGCCGCAGACGTAGAGCTGCCGCTGAGCGCCCGGCGCATTGGTGATCAGCAGGTTGAACACCCGCCCGGAGAACCCGGCGAACGCGGTCGCAACCCGAACACCCATCGCGTGCAGGGTCGGCGGGGCGAAGCCCGCCACAGTCAAGATGGTGCGGGCATCCACCAGCCCGGTCGAGGTGGGATGCGATTCCGTCGCATAGGCGATCTGAGAGAGCCGCACCACCGGATTCGGTTCTCCAACAGGAAGATCCACCAGAAACGGCGTGACAGCGCCGATGGGCTGGCCCGGGGAGTCGAATTCGTGGTCCGGGTACACCGACAACGGCGCCATGGCCCGCACGGTCCGCGTCGATCCGACCGGTTCGCCACGGGACAGCAGCCAGTTCCGCAGCGCTCCGGTGATCACCGCGAGCACCACGTCGTTGATGGCGCAGTCATAGCGGGCCCGCACCGTTCGGTAATCCTCCAGCGAACCGCGAGCCACCGTGAACAAGCGGTTCTGCGACACCTGGGTGTTGAGCGGGCTCTGCGGGGCGGCGCCACGCGCGATGGCGCGGACCGCATCGAACGCCTTGCGGCCCGCCCAGGTCAGCGGGCTGCCGACCGTCGACCCCACCGCCTGCAGTTGGGTCCGCGGAGCCGCCACCCAGTCCCCGACCGCACCGAGCACCAACTCCACGGCGCCGGGCTCGTCGCGCGGCACCCAGATGTCTTCGTCGAACGGCGGCGGACGCTGGGTCCGGTCGACCAGGACGTGCCCCATCGCCGGCGCCGCCATGCCGTGGACCAGCGCCTGGTGCGACTTGATGTAGATGGCGATCCGATTGTCGGCCAGCCCCTCGATCAGATAGACCGCCCACAGCGGCCGGGACCGATCCAGCGGTTGTTGGCCCAACCGCGCGATCAGCTCGTGCAGCTGGCGATCGCTGCCGGGGGACGGCACCGCGAGATGCCGTACGTGATAAGTGATGTCGAACTCGTGGTCGTCCACCCACACCGGGCGGGCCAGGCTCATGGCGACTTCGCGGATCTTCTGCCGGTAGCGCGGGATCTGCGGCAACCGCTGCTCGATGGTCTCCAGCAGTTTGTCGTAGCCCAGCCCACCCCGCGGGTTACGCAGAATGAACAGCGACTGCACATACATCGGCGTCGTGGTGTTCTCCAGCCGGTAGAAAGAGGCTTCCGACGCCGATAGCCGGTTCACCATCGTGGCACCCGTCCTCCCTGCTGGCTCGATCCGGCCGGGCACTGCACCAGCCCCGGATCGGAGAAAAACACTGCCGCTCACGGTAGCCCGCCGCCGGGCAGCGCCGCACGCGGATACGCCGCAGCCGCGATTGTGCGATGATCGCCGCAAACGCCCTGCCACTCTCCAGCAGGCCCGCCCGCCCGGACCGACCCTGGAGAGTTGCCGTGCCCATCGAACCCACCCCACCACCGCACTCGGCCGTCGCACCGATGCTCGACTACGAACCGCCTGCTCGCCCGACCATGCCGTGCCGGCCCACGCACTCGCCCACCTCCTCGCCGTCGGCCCGGACCCGCCGCGGGCATCCCCCGAGAACACGGGCCGATCGGCCCGCCCGCAACGTGTTACCGGCGGCGCTGCAGTCGGCCGCGGTGTTCGCCGACGCGGCGCTGCGCCGCGTCCTGGAAGTGGTGGACGGGCGCCGGCCGTCGACGCACCTGCATCCGCTGCTCGCGGCCGGGCTGGCCGACTCGGTGGCGTCGGCTCGCCTGGCGACGGCGGCGGGCCGGGTCGAGCCGGCCACCCTGCAGCGGGTCCGCGTGCAATCGGCCGGTTCGGGCGAACCTGCCAGCGCGGTGGAGGTTTTCGGCACCTACCGGCGCGGACGGCGCACGCATGCACTGGCCGGCCGCATCGAGTCGATCCCCCGGCGCGGCGCCGGCGCAAACAGCACCGCCTGGCAGATCGTCGCCCTGCACATCGGCTGAGGCTAAGCGCCTCAGCTCTTGCGCGGCGCCTTCGGCAACCGGGCCCCCCGGCCTTCGCGGCGGGCCGCTTCGCGACGCTCGCGGCGAGACTGGGGATTGCTGGCTCCCGCGGGTTGCAGGTCACGGGCGCGCCGCACCTGCGCGGAGCCGTCCTCGTCGGGACCCGAATAGGTCAGCCCCGCCGCGCCGTCGGCGCCGTCGGCCCCGTCGGCCCCGTTGGCGCCGTCGATTCCCTTGGCGCGCAAACCGAACTCTGCCAACCCCTCGGGGGCGTCCACCGGCGCCACCGTCTGCTTCGGGACAGCCTCGACGGCGACGTTGAACAGGAAGCCGACCGACTCCTCCTTAAGACCGTCGAGCATGCCGCGGAACATGTCGAAGCCTTCCCGCTGGTATTCGACCAGTGGGTCACGCTGCGCCATTGCCCGCAGACCGATGCCCTCCTTGAGGTAGTCCATCTCATAGAGGTGCTCGCGCCATTTGCGGTCGAGAACGCTCAGCAGCACACCGCGTTCCAGCTCTCGCATGGCGCCGGGCCCGGCGGTTCCGTCGACCTGGGCCTCACGCGCCGCGTAGGCGTTCTCGGCGTCGGCCAGCAGCGCCTCGAGCAGTTCTTCGCGAGTCAGGTCATCGGCCTCGCCGATGTCGTCGGCGTGCAGCAGTTCGTGATAGTCGATCCCGACCGGGTACAGGGTCTTCAGCGCCGTCCACAGCTGCTCGAGGTCCCAGTCCTCCGCATACCCCTCGGCGGTCGCACCGTCGACGTAGGCGGTGATCACGTCGACGAGCATGTCGTGGGCCTGCTCGGCCAGGTTCTCGCCGTCGAGGATGCGGCGACGCTCGGCGTAGATCACCTTGCGCTGCTGGTTCATCACCTCGTCGTACTTGAGGACGTTCTTGCGGATCTCGAAGTTCTGCTGCTCGACCTGGGTCTGGGCGCTCTTGATCGCCCGGGTGACCATCTTGGCCTCGATCGGCACGTCGTCGGGCAGGTTCAGCCGGGTCAGCAACGACTCCAGCGCCGCACCGTTGAACCGGCGCATCAGCTCGTCACCCAACGACAGGTAGAACCGCGATTCGCCCGGGTCACCTTGGCGGCCGGACCGGCCGCGCAGCTGGTTGTCGATACGCCGCGACTCGTGCCGCTCGGTGCCCAGCACGTACAGACCGCCGGCCGCGATCACTTCCTCGGCCTCGGCGGCCGCGACCGCCTTGATCTCACGCAGCGTGGCATCCCAGGCGGCCTCGTACTCGTCCGGAGTCTCCACCGGGTCCAGACCCTGGCTGCGCAGCCGCTGGTCGGCCAGGAAGTCGACGTTGCCGCCCAGCACGATGTCGGTGCCGCGGCCGGCCATGTTGGTCGCCACGGTGATCGCACCGCGCCGGCCGGCCTCGGCGATGATGTGCGCCTCGCGCTCATGCTGCTTGGCGTTGAGCACGTTGTGCGGGACCCGACGCTTGGTCAGCTGCTTGGACAGGTACTCCGAGCGCTCCACGCTGGTGGTGCCGATCAGCACCGGCTGGCCCTTCTCGTAGCGCTCGGCGACATCGTCGACGACCGCGAGGAACTTGGCCTCCTCGGTCTTGTAGATGAGGTCGATCTGGTCGAGGCGCGCCATCGGCTTGTTGGTCGGGATCGGCACCACGCCCAGCTTGTAAATCTCGTGCAGCTCGGCGGCTTCGGTCTCGGCGGTGCCGGTCATGCCGGCGAGCTTGTCGTAGAGCCGGAAGTAGTTCTGCAGGGTGATGGTGGCCAGGGTCTGGTTCTCGGCCTTGATCTCCACCCGCTCCTTGGCCTCGATGGCCTGGTGCATGCCCTCGTTGTAACGCCGGCCCACCAGCACGCGGCCGGTGAACTCGTCGACGATGAAGACCTCGCCGTTGCGGACGATGTAGTCCTTGTCCCGGTTGAACAGCTCCTTGGCCTTCAGGGCGTTGTTGAGGTAGCTGACCAGCGGCGAGTTGGCGGCCTCGTAGAGGTTCTCGATGCCGAGCTGGTCCTCGACGAACTCCACCCCGAGCTCGTGCACGCCGATGGTGCGCTTGCGCAGGTCCACTTCGTAGTGGACGTCCTTCTCCATCAGCGGCACGATCCGGGCGAACTCGGAGTACCAGTTGGAGCTGCCGTCGGCCGGCCCGGAGATGATCAGCGGGGTGCGGGCCTCGTCGATCAGGATGGAGTCGACCTCGTCGACGATGGCGAAGTTGTGCGGGCGCTGCACCAGCTGTTCCAGCGAATGCGCCATGTTGTCGCGCAGGTAGTCGAAGCCGAACTCGTTGTTGGTCCCGTAGGTGACGTCGGCGTTGTAGGCGACGCGCCGCTCGTCCGGGCTCATCTGCGACAAGATCACCCCGACCTCCAGGCCGAGGAACCGGTGCACGCGGCCCATCCACTCGCTGTCGCGCTTGGCCAGGTAGTCGTTGACGGTGACGACATGCACGCCTTTGCCGGCGATCGCGTTGAGGTAGGCCGGCAGCACACAGGTCAGGGTCTTGCCCTCACCGGTCTTCATCTCGGCGACGTTGCCGTAGTGCAGGGCGGCGCCACCCATCAGCTGCACGTGGAACGGCCGCTGGCTCAGCACCCGCCAGGCCGCCTCACGGGCCACCGCGAATGCCTCGGGCAGCAGGTCGTCGAGGGATTCGCCGTCGGCGTGCCGCTGGCGGAACTCATCGGTCTTGGCCCGCAGCTCCGCGTCGGTGAGCGCTTCGACGTCCCCGGACAGGGTGTCGATGTAGTCCGCGACCTTCCGGAGCCGTTTGACCATGCGGCCTTCACCAAAACGCAGCAACTTGGACAGCACGGCTATGTCCCCTACTCAGTCTTCGGCATTACGAGCGTCACCCATGGTAGGTGACACCGTTGCCAGGGGCGGCAATGCGCCGCCAACGCAGCTTCTGAAGGCCGTGGCCTCAGACCAACCGGATCAAGCCGTAGTCGTAGGCGTGCCGACGGTAGACCACCGACGGTTGGTCGGTCTCCTTGTCCTGGAACAGGAAGAAATCATGGCCGACGAGCTCCATCTCATAGAGCGCGTCGTCGACCGACATGGGCGTGGCGGCGTGTTCCTTGGTGCGCACGATCTGGCCGGGCTCGTGCTCGTGGCCCCCGCCGTGCCCGGCCGCCTCGCGGTGGTCGGGTTCGGCGGTACCGTCCCGGTCAAAGGCGGCGGCCAGGAACTCCGGGTCCAAATGGGTGGCACCGGTGGCCTCAGCCACCGACACGGGAGTCTTGTCACCGTAGGAGACGTTGCGGCGGCCCTTGTCACGGCGCAACCGGCTCTCCAGTCGGTCGATGGCAGCCTCGAACGCGGCATAGAAACTGTCGGCGCGCGCTTCACCCCTGACCACCGGGCCGCGGCCGTGCGCGGTGATGTCGATCTGCTGGCAGGATTTTCGCTGGCGTCGGTTGTTGGCGTGCTTGAGCTCGACGTCGAACAGGCGGATCGAGCGGTCCAACCGCTCTACGCGGGCCAGCTTCTGCGCGACGTAAACCCGGAAATGGTCTGGAATCTCGACATTGCGGCCCTTGACCACGATCTCCGCGCCCGACTGATCGGGCTGCTCGTCCACATCGACCGACGTCGCGCTGGTTTCCACAAATTGATTTGCCATGCTCGACACTCTCCTGTCGCCTCGACCACGTACTGCTGCGGTTCTACGGTCCAGCCGGACCTCATGATGACGACCGTAGCCATGCCGCCGGATACGTGCCACCGGTTTGGGGCAGCCATTTGACACCCGTCTCATACCGAAGCGATCACAAGCGCGGCAGATACCGGCACTCGGGCGCGACGTAGCACCCGCACGGACTCGGCCAGGGTGGCCCCGGTGGTCACGACGTCGTCGACGACCAGGACATCGCCCGCTCCGGAGAGATCCGACAGCCCACGCCGACGCAGCAGTACTCGACCGGCGACGTTGCGTTCCCGAGCGCCGCTGCCCAGGCCGACCGAGTCACGGGTCAGCTCCCGCATCCGCAACGCCGGCACGACCGTCACGCCGTACTGGTGACCTGCCACCGACGCCGCGATCCGCGCGATCGGATCGCCTCCGCGCCGTCGGGCGGCGCTGCGGCGGGTGGGCGCCGGGATGATCGTCAGCGGCAGGTCCACCATCTGCCAGCACAGCAGCCGCTGCAGCGCTACCCCCAACGCCGATGCCAGCGGAGCGATGAGGTCGCTGCGTCCCCGTTCCTTGGCCGCGACGATCGCCTGCCGACGGGCACCGGCGTAACGGCCCAGTGCGAACACCGGTACCTGCGGATCCAGCCGCGGGGTGATCACCCGTGGTTCGTCCGGCCCGACGGCCAGCTGCGCGGCGCAGACGGCGCACCATCGGCTCCCGGGTGCACCGCAGCCCCCGCACTGCAGGGGAAGCACCACGTCAAGCACACCGGAGATGCTGCCCCTGGGGTGTGACAAGTGGGGCCAAGCCGGGCCTAATCCCCGGCCAGGTCGGCCGACAGGTCGGCCACCGCCAGGCCCTCGGGCACCTGGACCTCCACGATCGGCTCGGGGCGATCGTCGAACTCCAGGCGCAGCGCACGGCAGATGGTGGCGTGCATGTCATACATGCAGGTGATGTAGGTCAACTCCATGATTTCGCGGTCGGACAGGTGCGCCTGCAGCACCGCGAAGATCTCGTCGGGCACCCGCCCGCCGTCGTAGACCAGGGCATCGGTGTAGGCCAGCACCGCCCGCTCGATCCCCGAGAAGACGTCGCTGACCTGCCAGGACGGCAACGCGGCGATCTTCTCCTCCGGCATGCCCAGCGAACGCATCTGTTTGCAGTGCTGGGAGAAGACGAACTGGCTGCCGCGCGCATAGCCGGCACGGGCCTGGCCGAGCTCGCGCAGCAGCGGGTCCAGCGAGGCGTTGCGATACAGGGCGAATCCGCGCACGGCGTGGGAGAACACCTGCGGTGCCTGGGCGAAAACCGTCCACCAGTCCCCGGGCGTGCCGTGGATGGTGCGGTGGCCGCCGGGGCCGGCCGGAGCGGCGGGGTCTACGTCGGCCCCGAACAGCCGGTCGTAGAAGAACAAGATCTGCTCGTCGGTCACTTCGGCGCGCGGGATCTCGCGGAGTCGGGGCATGGCGGTGTCCTTTCCGGCCCGCAAACGGGCCGCTACTACGGCATGTCGTACTTTGGTGTCAAGGGGCATTTAGTCCACAGAGAAACTAACGCCAGACCCCAAATTCGTGAGGGCACTAACAGTTTCGCGAATTTTCATCCTCGATACTGTTAGCGTCCCCGTCCATGAGCACCGATGTGACACAAGTGGGCACGCCCGCCGGCAAATCCGGCCGTGCCGAGGCACTGATCGGCAAGGGTTGGGCCCAGGGCGTGGCCCTGGTCATGATCTTCGGTTTCCTGGTGATGGGCATCCTGGCCTACCGCACCTACACGGCATCGATGCCGATGCCCGACAGGGTTGTCACCGAATCCGGCCAGGAGCTGTTCTCCGGTGCCGACATCACCCGCGGCCAGCAGCTGTATCAGGCCCGCGGCCTCATGCAGTACGGCTCGGTGCTGGGCCACGGCGCCTATCTGGGGCCCGACTACACCGCCGAATATCTGCGGCTGGCCACCGAAGACGTCGCCGATCAGTTCAAGGCACAGGGCGTGGCGAACCCGCATGACGACGTGGTCGCCGAGTTCCGGACCAACCGCTATAACGCCGACACCAAGACCTTGGTGTTCACCGACAAGCAGGTCCGGGCGTTCAACGACATCGAGAAGCACTACGCCGACTACTTCGGCGAAGCCTCCACCAAGTACGGCCTGCTGCCGCACATGATCACCGACCCCGGCGAGATCCGGGACCTGACCTCGTTCTTCGCCTGGACCGCGTGGGCCGCGGCCGCGGATCGGCCCGGCCACAACTACAGCTACACCAACAACTGGCCCTCGGAGCCGCGCGTCGACAACGGCCCGACTGGGTCGGTCGTGGTGTGGTCGGTGCTGTCGCTGATCATGCTGCTCGGCGGCATCGGAGTCATGTTCACCGTCTACGGCCGCTGGAGCCAGAACATCGGCTGGCACGGCACCGAGATGACCAAGCTGGAGTTCCGCCAGCCCGGCGAGGTGCCGCTGACCCGCTCGCAGCGTGCCGCGATCTGGATCTTCGCCGTCGTCGCGGTGCTGTTCCTGGCCCAGGTCCTGCTCGGCGGGGCCGTCGAGCACTATCGCGCCGATCTGTCGGAGTTCTACGGGATCGACCTGGCGAAGATCCTCCCCTACAACCTGGCCCGGACCTGGCACCTGCAGCTGTCGCTGTTCTGGACCGCGGCGGCGTTCCTGGCCGGCGGGATCTTCTTGGTGCCGTTCATCACCCGCCGCGAACCCAGTAAGCAGTCGGTACTGGTCTACGGACTGCTCGGCGCGCTGGCGGTGGTGGTCTTCGGTTCCCTGACGTTCGAGGCACTCTCGATCTTCGGGGTGATCAAGCCGGGCACCGTGTTCTCTCAGCAGTGGGAGTTCCTGGACCTGCCGCGGTTGTTCCAGGTGCTGCTGATCGTCGGCCTGTTCTTGTGGATCGTCATCATCTGGCGCGGCATGCGCGCGAAGCTGGCGACCACCTCGAAGATGAACCTGCCCTGGATGTTCTTCTTCACCGGGCTGGCCATTCCGACGTTCTACGCGGCCAGCCTGCTGGCCGGCAGTGAGGCACACTTCTCGGTCGCCGATTTCTGGCGGTTCTGGATGGTGCACCTGTGGGTGGAGGACTTCCTGGAGCTGTTCACCACCGCGATGGTGGCCTACATGTTCGTCCAGCTCGGGGTGGTGCGCGAACGCGTCGCGCTGCTGGTCATCTTCCTCGACATCATCCTGTACTCCGCCGGCGGCGTGATCGGCACCATGCACCACCTGTACTTCTCCGGCACCCCGGTGGAGCACATGGCGATGGGCGCCTTCTTCTCGGCCGCCGAGGTCATCCCGCTGACCTTCCTGACCGTGGAGGCCTGGGCCTTCCTGCAGCTGGGCGCTCGCCAGGAGGCCGGCGGCGAGAACAACTTCCCGGCTCGCTGGGCGGTGATGTTCCTGGTCGCCGTCGGGTTCTGGAACTTCCTGGGCGCAGGCATCTTCGGGTTCCTGATCAACCTGCCGGTGGTGTCCTACTACGAGATCGGCACGGCGCTGACCGCCAACCACGCCCACGCGGCGATGTTCGGGGTCTACGGCATGCTCGCGGTGGCACTGGCGATGTTCGCCTTCCGGTACGTGATCCCGGCGGAGAAGTGGCCGAACAAGCTGGCCCGAATCTCCTTCTGGAGCATGAACATCGGCCTGGCGTGGATGGTCTTCGTCACGCTGCTGCCGCTGGGTGTGCTGCAGCTGTTCCACTCGGTCAACGCCGGCTACTTCGAGGCACGCTCACTGGGGTACATCACCAAGCCCGGCAACGCGCTGCTGGAGTGGATGCGACTGCCCGGCGACGCGATCCTGATCGTCGGCGGCGTGCTGCCCTTCGTCTGGATCGCGTGGATCGCGCTGCGCAACTTCCGCTCCGGCGAGACGGTCGACGAGTTGCCGGAGCACCCGCTCTACACCGAGGTCGCCGCGGATTCCGCGGCCGCGAGCAAGGACTGAGCATGAGCGGGCCGGCGACATGGGTATGGCTGGTTGCCGGCTACGCGCTGCTGCTGCTCTCGTTCGCCTGGGGTTTCGACCACATGGCCAAGCGGACCTCCGAGCGCGCCGCCCAGTGGCGCACCGGCAAGTTCGTCTACCACGAAGACCATGACGCGTGGAAATGCCCGGAGGATCAGTGGCTCTGGCCGAAGTCGTTCGACCCGGAGAATCGGGTGATGCGGTACCGGGCCACGCCATCGGTCTGCAACTCGTGCCCGGTCAAGGACACCTGCACCACGTCCAGCCACGGCCGGGAGATCACCCGGGCGGTCGACCCCTGGCCGCACTCCGAGACGGGCCGCTTCCACCGTGGCATCGCCTGTGCGGTAGCAGGTTTCGGGATCGTGCTGCCGGCGGCCACGTTGTTCGTGAACCACTCTTCCGCCGACGTGTTGGTGTTGGCGGCGACGATCCTGGCGGTGGGCGCCGGTAGCATTCCCCTGCTGCGGCACCTGTGGAACACCCCGAGCAACGCCCCGGACGACCGGCCACACCGATCCGTGGCCGAAGAGCAGGCTTTGAAGGTCGAAGCCGCGATCGACCGGTACTCCACCCGGTGGGGCGGCTTTTCCGACGACGCATCGACCAGGAGGCAGCAGCTCAAGTGAGCGAAGGTCTGATCACCGTTTTGGCGCTGGCCATCGTCGCACTGGCCGTGCTGGCATATTTCGCGCTGAACGTGGTGCGCGAGTACGAACGCGGCGTGGTGTTCCGGATGGGTCATGCGCGCCCGCTCTACCAACCCGGCCTGAAGTTTCTGTTCCCCTTGGTGGACAAGATGATTCGGGTCGACCAGCGGGTAGTGACCCTGACCATCCCCCCGCAGGAGGTGATCACCCGTGACAATGTCCCGGCCCGGGTGAACGCCGTGGTGATGTTCCAGGTCACCGACCCGCTCAAGGCGATCATGGAGGTGGAGAACTACGCCGTGGCCACCTCGCAGATCGCCCAGACCACGCTGCGTTCCCTGTTGGGGCGCGCGGATCTGGACACGTTGCTGGCGCACCGCGACGATCTCAACGCCGACCTGCGCACGATCATCGACAAGCAGACCGAGCCGTGGGGCGTGCAGGTGCGGGTGGTCGAGATCAAGGACGTGGAGATCCCCGAGTCGATGCAACGGGCGATGGCCCGCGAGGCCGAGGCCGAACGCGAGCGCCGGGCGAAGGTGATCAACGCCCGCGGCGAGCTACAGGCCTCCGAGGAACTCAGCCAGGCCGCCGAGCGGCTCTCGCAGAACCCGGCCTCGCTGCAACTGCGTTACCTGCAAACCCTGTTGGAGCTCGGGGCCGACCAGAACTCCACCGTGGTCTTCCCGCTGCCGGTGGACATCATCACCCCGTTCCTGGGCGGCGCGGCCGAGGCGCTGCGCGCCGCCAAGCGGAACACGTAGCAGACCGGCGTACGCCGCGACATCAACTACCGCGCCACCATCCCGCCGTCGGCATGGATGGTCTGGCCGGTGATGTAGCTGCCCGCATCGGACACGAGAAGCAGTACCGGACCGACCATTTCGTCGGGCTCGGCAATGCGCTGTTGCAGCGTGGAAGCCCGCAACGCTGCGATGAACTCCGGCGGGTTGTTGCGCACCATGTCCGTGTTCACCGGTCCGGGGGCGATCGCGTTGACCCGGATCCGCGACGACGCCAGCTCAGCCGCCATGGAGCGGGTGAAGGACACCAGTGCGGCCTTGGCAGCCGAGTACATCGCCGTCGCCGGTGAATAGATGAAGGCGCCGGCCGACACCACGTTCACGATTGCGGCATGCTCGCTCTTGCGAAGATGCGGCAACGCCGCCTGAACCAGGAAAACCGGTCCCTGCAGATTGACCGCGAAAGACTTGCTCAACGCCTCCGGGGTGATCTCGGCCAACGGCAGCGCGAGCGCATTGGCAGCGTTGTTGATGACGATGTCCACCCCGCCGAACCGCTCGACCGTGGCGTCGACCAGATGCTGGATCGCATCGACATCACCGAGGTGGGTGGGCACACCGATGGCTTCGGCGCCGGCCTCTCGCAGTTGCTCCGCGGCACGCTCACAAGCCTCGCTCTTGCGGCTGGCCACCGCCACGTTGGCGCCGGCAGCGGCCAGTCCGTGCGCGAGCGACAACCCGATACCACGAGTGCCGCCTGTCACGATCGCGGTGCGTCCGGTCAGGTCGAACAACGCGTTGAGGACGGGCCTGTCCATTGGAATCTCCTCTGTCTTGGCCGAAGCGCATGAAGCGTAATTCACGCCCGACGAGCGCCCATCCGGCGGTTCGGGGCTTAGTACTCTGTGAATCCGCGGGTCACGCCGCTACCGTGGTCAGTGGCTCAGCGGAGAGGACGCGATGTGATCACAGTCTTTCTGGTAGACGATCACGAGGTGGTACGGCGCGGCCTGATCGACCTGCTCGGCGCCGATCCCGAACTGGACGTGGTCGGCGAAGCCGGCTCGGTGGCCGAAGCCCTCGCCCGCATACCCGCGCTGAGCCCGGACGTCGCGGTGCTCGACGTCCGGCTGCCGGACGGCAACGGCATCGAACTCTGCCGTGACCTGCTCTCCCGGATGCCCGAGCTGCGGTGCCTGATCCTGACCTCCTTCACCTCCGACGAGGCGATGCTGGATGCCATCCTGGCCGGTGCCAGCGGCTACATCGTCAAGGACATCAAGGGCATGGAGCTGGCCCGCGCGGTCAAGGAAGTCGGTGCTGGACGGTCGCTGCTGGACAACCGCGCCGCAGCCGCCCTGATGGCCAAGCTGCGCGGCGCCGCCGCCAAACCCGACCCGCTGTCCGGACTGTCCGAACAGGAGCGGACACTGCTGAGCCTGCTCGCCGAGGGCCTGACCAACAAGCAGATCGCCGACCGGATGTTCCTGGCGGAGAAAACCGTCAAGAACTACGTGTCACGGCTGCTGGCCAAACTGGGCATGGAGCGTCGCACCCAGGCCGCGGTCTTCGCCACCAAACTCGAGCGCGCGCGGAATGACTGACGACGCACTTGAGGACGGCCCGAACCCCCTGCGCGACAAACTTTCTCATTTGCAGCTGCGCGAACTGCTGGTAGGCGTGCAAGACCGGGTCCAGCAGATCGTGGAAGGACGCGACCGTCTCGACGGACTGCTGGCGGCGATGCTGGCAGTCACCTCGGGTTTGGAACTCGACGAGACCCTGCGCACCATCGTGCAGACCGCCACCAACCTGGTCGAGGCCAAATACGGTGCGCTGGAAGTGCACGACCGCGACCGCCGGATGCTGCACTTCGTCTACGAAGGCATCGACGCCGAGACGTTCGCGCGGATTGGGCGGCTACCCGAGGGCTTGGGCATCGTCGGCCTGCTGATCGACGACCCCCACCCCCTGCGACTGGACGACGTCTCCGAACACCCTGCCTCGGTGGGGTTTCCACCAAACCATCCCCCGATGCGGACGTTCCTCGGCGTACCGGTGGGCGTGCGCGGCGAGGTCGTCGGCAACCTGTACCTCACCGAAAAGGCCAACGGACAGCCGTTCAGCGAAGACGACGAAGTGCTGGTGCAGGCGCTGGCGGCTGCCGCCGGGATCGCGATCGCCAACGCCCGGTTGTATGCCCAGGCCAAAGCGCGGCAGTCCTGGATCGAATCCACCCGTGACATCGCGACCGAACTGCTGTCCGGAACCGACCCCACCACGGTGTTCAGGTTGATCGCCGACGAGGCCAGCAAGCTCACCGGCGCCGAGTCGGCACTGGTGGCCATCCCGCTCGACGAGGACGCTCCCGAAGCCGAGATCAGCGAACTCTTGGTGGTCGAAACCATCGGGCCGACAATGGCTTCGCTGTCCGGGGAAACGATCCCCGTGGCCGGCTCGCCCGTCGGCGAGGCCTTCTCGAAGCGGGAACCGCACCGGGTCGACCGGCTGCGGTTGTCCGGTGTCGGCGCTGCCGGGCCGGCCCTGATACTGCCGCTGCGCGCCGCCGACGCGGTGGCCGGTGTGGTCGTGGTGATGCGACACAGCACCACGGCCCCGTTCAGCATCGAGCAACTCGACATGATGGCTGCGTTCGCCGACCAGGCCGCGCTGGCCTGGCAGCTGGCCACCACGCAGCGCCGCATCCACGAACTCGACGTGGTCACCGACCGGGACCGAATCGCACGCGACCTGCACGACCACGTGATTCAACGGCTTTTCGCCGTCGGGTTGTCGTTGCAGGGCACCATTCCACGGAGCCGGGATGCCGTGGTGCAGCGCCGGCTCTCCGATGCGGTCGACGACCTGCAGGCGATCATCGGCGAGATCCGCACCACGATCTTCGACCTGCACGGCGTCGCTTCCGCGGCGACACCCTTGCGGCAGCGACTGGACAACGCGGTGGCCCAATTCTCCGGGTCGGGGCTGCACACCACCGTCCAGTTCGTCGGCCCGCTGTCGGTGGTGGAGCCGGGTCTGGCCGATCACGCCGAGGCGGTGGTCTCCGAGGCGGTCAGCAATGCGGTCCGGCATTCGGGCGCCACCGCGCTGACCGTGCAGATCAAAGTCGAAGACGACTTGAGCATCGAGGTGACCGACAACGGCCGCGGGATGCCCAAGGCGATCCACCGCAGCGGCCTGGCCAACCTGGGTCGGCGCGCCGAGCAGGCCGGCGGAACCTTCAGCGTCGCATCGGCGCCCGAGGGCGGGACCGTGCTGCACTGGTCGGCTCCGCTGGTGTCGTAACGGCCCCGGCGCGCGTCAGGCGTAGACCGCCAGCCCCCGGGCTTCCCCCGGATCGGCCTCCCGGGTGTCGGCGATCAGCCATTGGACGGTGTCGTTGAGGAAGCGCCGCGGGGTCGCCGGCAGCGGGTCGGCATTGATCGGCGCCCAGCCCACCCGCAGCAGCATCTGCGGATAACCGCTGGTGCCGAAGACGTCGCGGCGCACCGCGGCACGGGTTTCGGCGATCTCCAGTGGCTCGGTGACCGGGCAGCTGGCCAGCCCCAATGCCGTCGCGGTCAGCAGCACCACGCTGGTGGCCTCGCCGGAGCGCAGCTGCGCCAGCCGGTCGTCGGTCTCGGTTCCCAGCGCCAGCATTACCGCGCGGTCCTCGGCCGGGACGGCACCCGGCGGCTGGGCCAGTGCCGGCCCTGCGAAGAACCGGCCGGGTATCGCAGCACCGGCATCCGGCGCCGGAACACTCTCCGCCGGAACGCCGGCCACCGACCCGTAGCGCCCGCTCCAGGTGGTCAGCTCGGCAAGGTAGTCGTAGTCGGTGCGGTGCTCGAACACCGCGCGAGCCACCACCGCGTTCAGCCGGTCCAGGGCGTCGACTTGGCGCAGCATCACTCCCGCCCGCGCGGCACGCGCGCCCATCAAGGCGATGTCGGCGGCGGCCACCGGCCAGCCGCTGAAGTAGCGACGGTCGGTGCGTCGCCGCGGGATCGCCGCCGCCAGCGCAACGTCGACCTGCGAGAGGTCCTGTTCCGGGCCCGGCGGACAGAGCTCGATTGACGCCAGGTGGTCGGGGTGGGTCGGGTCGGGCAGCCGATGGACCTTGACCTGCTGACCCAACGCGGCGAACGCAACCACACAGTGGTGCAATGCCGCTCCGCAACTCAAGATCATGCCCCGGCCGTCGGGGTCGACGCTGCGCAGCTGCAGATCGGGTTCCACATACAGGTCCAGCCGGGGCGCCGACGGCGCCGGGTCCACCCGCCACCGCCACGGTTGGGAGTTGTGCACCGAAGGCGCACGGGCCGCCAGCAGTAACGCGGTTCGGATGGTCTCCCGGACCGCCGCGGCGTCCGGGTAGCCCGCGAGCTGTTCATCCACGGTCCGGCCCCTTTCTTCCCTCGCGGTCCCGACCCGAATTCCCGCCGAGCCCTCAGGACCTGCCCTTTCACGATCCTCCGCGGCCCGTCGGTCCGAACAGGGCACGAAGACCCGCACCTTCGCGGCTGACTCGGGACTTCTGGCCCTGCCTACCTTTCCCGTGCGGGCGGACCATGAGAGCGGGGCGCGGGCAGGAGGACGGATCGTGGAGCAACTGACCACTCTGGACGCGGGGTTCCTTCAGGCCGAGGACTCCGACCGCCACGCCAGCCTGGCCCTGGGCGCCCTGGCCGTCCTGGAGGGCCCGGCACCGGACTACGCCACGCTGTTCTCCACCCTGGGCGCGCGAATCAGCGGCTGCCGGCGGTTCGCCCAGAAGCTGCAGCCGCACCCGCTCGACCTGGCACCGCCACACTGGGTGGACGACCCCGACTTCGACATGGCGCACCACGTCGGGCACATCGCCCTGCCGCATCCGGGTGGCGACGCCGAACTGTTCTGCTTCGTCGCCGACCAGATGGCCCGCCGACTGGACCGGGATCGGCCGCTGTGGCATATCTGGGTCATTGAGGGACTGACCGACGACCGGTGGGCGATGCTGATCCAGGTCCACCACTGCGTCGGCGACGGGATCGCCACATCGCACCTGCTCACCGGATTGTGCGACGAATGCGGCGACGCCGGCGAAGGCGTCGCCAGTTTTGCCGACCATCTTCCCGGCGCCGACGAAACTGTCTCGGCCCCCGGCCAATCCGGACTCCACGGGGTCAGCCTCAACCCGGTGAGCTGGGCTTCTGGACTATGGCATGTCTCGACCTCTATCGGCGCCGCCGCGATGCGGGCCGCGCGCGGCACCGTCGAACTGTCGGCGGGGCTGCTGCGCCCGGGCAGCACCACCTCGTTGAACGGGCCGATGAGCGCGCTGCGGCGGTACAGCGCCGCCACGGTGTCCCTCGACGACGTCAACCGGATCTGCCGGGCGTTCGACGTGACCGTCAACGATGTCGCACTGGCCGCCCTGACCGAGGCCTACCGCGGCATGCTGGACCGCCGCGGCGAACACCCGGACGCCGAGACGCTGCGCACCCTGGTACCGGTGTCCACCCGCTCGGGAGATGCCTCCGGCCGGACCGACAACCGGGTCTCGCTGATGCTGCCCTTCTTGCCGGTCGAAGAGGCGAACCCGGTGCGGCGGCTGCACCTGGTGCACGCGCGGCTGCGCCGAACCAAGGGCGCCGGGCAACATCAGGCCGGCAGCGCCCTGGTCGCGGCGACCAACCGTCTGCCGTTTCCGCTGACCGCGTGGGCGGTTCGGCTGTTGACCCGCCTGCCGCAGCACAGCGTCGCCACCGTCGCCACCAATGTGCCCGGACCGTCGCAGCCCCTGCACATCCTGGGCCGGCGGGTTGCCCAGATTTTGCCGGTGCCGCCAATAGCGCTGCAGCTGCGCACCGGGGTGGCGATGCTCAGCTACGCCGAGAGTCTGTCCTTCGGCATCCTGGCCGACTACGACACCATGCCCGACATCGACGAATTCGCGCACAGCATTGAAGCCGCGGTGGCCCGCCTGGTGTCCAGCGCCAAGCGGCGCAAGAACAGCAAGAATAGGCGCCCGCTGGTCGGCACCGGCTGAGCGAAGGTCCCCCCGCGCTCAGCCCGGCAGCACCGGCAGCGCGCCGCTGACCATGAACGGCCCCAGCGGCGACCAGCTCTGCTCGTCCTCGGCCGCCGCGGACGACAGCGAGAGCACGCCGCGCGGGTCGGCCACATACACCGTGGACGGGTCGGCGACGATCGTCGACACCGGCAGCTGCAGGTTGCCGTTGGGCGCATCGGAGTTGACCCCGTCGATGTTGACGTAGGACACCGGATGTTTCGGGTCGGACCGGCTCACCACGATGTCGTCGCCGGTGCGCCAGCTCAGCGACACCACCGAGGAGCCGAGCCCGAAGCCCAGCCGGCGGGGATAGTGCAGCACGAACTGGCCACCCGGCATCTGCTCGACACCGGCCAGGATCACCTGCCCGCCGATCACCATGGCCGCCCGGGTGCCGTCGCGGGACAGTTGCAGCTCGCTGATCGGTCCGGGGAACCGCGCGGAGACCGCCCCGGAGTCCACCGGGATCCGGGCCGGGCGACCCGTCGCGACTTCCTGGATGGCCCGCAGCACGTTGTTGCCGTCGACCACCACCCACACGGCCTCATCCAGCGACCAGCTGGGCCGCGACAGGGTGTGCCCCTCGGCCGCCTGCACGGCCTCGCCGCCGAGGTCGCCGATCCACAGGGTGGATTCCGGGTCACCGGGGTGCACCACCACCGACGCGACCTGGCGCCCATTGCGCGACAGCGCGCACGACTCCTGGTCGGGCTCCCTACCGAACGCACCCGGCACCCGGTTGGCCTGCTGCCCGTCCAGCACCAGCAGCGATCCGCCCACCAGCGCGTGTATCCCGGCCCCGGCCCCATCGGAGGCACCCGGATCGGTGGTGGCCACATCGGAGGTGGTCCAGCCGTCGGGGAACCTGTCATCGAGTGCCGCTCCGTCGGCATCAATCACATAGGGACCCTTGATGTCTGCTCGGGACAGCGTCCAGATGAGTTGCGCGGCAAGCAATTTCCTGGTGTTCGGGTCGGTGGCCGACACACTGTCCAGATCGATCTTCGCGCCGCCGTAGCCCCGGCCCACGCCGCTCTTGCCACCGTCGGCGCGGGTCACCGGTCCGCGCAGTCGCAGCGGCGGCGCCAACAGGTTGCGCACGCCGGCCATCTCCGGGCGGGGCCCGGCGATCAGCTTGGACACCAGTTCGGTCGCCAACTGGTCGGGATCGGACACCGCCACGTAGCGGGGATCGGGAACCACCGTCTTGCCGGTCGGGTCGACGAAGTAGAGCGTGTTGCGCTTGTAGGTGGCCTGGAACTGCTGCCAGTCCAGGAACACCCCGTTGGGCAGCCGGTCGATACGCCAGCCGTCGGAAGTCTTGAGCAGTTCGATCGGCTCCGGGGCCGGTAGCGCGCCCTCGGCGGTCTCGAACACCCCCATGTCCGACAGCGACCCCAGCATGTCGGCGCGCATCGTGACCGCAACCCGGCCGGCGCTGCGCGTCTCGACGAACACCACGTTGTCGATCAGCAGCGCGCTGCCGGCATCGTCCCAGGAGTCGGAGGCCTCCTGGGTGAGAAACTGCCGGGCCGCCCGGTGCCGGTTGGCCGGATCGGCGGTCGCCTTGAGGAATTCCCGCAGCAGCACATCGGGGTCCATCCCCGGGGTGGGCTTGGGCAGCACCGACGGCGGCGGCGCCTCCACCGTGCCGATCGCCTGCGGCGCCGACGTGCTGGGCACCCCGGCGCACCCCGCCAACGCGCCGACCAGTACCGCCACGGCCAGTATCGGCGTCGCGAACCTCCGGCGGCGCATCATCCGATCCTCTCGGCGTGCTCGCGGGCCCGCTGACGGCGCTCCCGACGCTCGGCGGCGCTCACCGGCTTCATCGGCAGCGGGCTGGTGGTGACCTTGTGTCCGCGCACCAGCGGCAGGGTCAGCCGGAAGCATGCCCCCTTACCCGGCTCGCCCCAGGCCTCCAGCCGGCCCTGGTGCAGGCGGGCGTCCTCCACACTGATCGCCAGGCCCAGCCCGGTACCGCCGGAGCGCCGCACCCGGGACGGGTCAGCGCGCCAGAACCGGCTGAACACCAGCTTCTCCTCACCCGGTCGCAACCCCACTCCGTGGTCACGCACCGTGACAGCCACCGTGTCTTCGTCGGCTGCCATCCGAATCACCACCGGCTTGTGCTCGGCGTGGTCGAGGGCATTGGCGATCAGGTTACGCAGAATGCGTTCCACCCGGCGCGGATCGACCTCGGCGATCACCGGGTCACCGGGCATGTCCACCTTGAGTTGGACGCCGGCGTCGGCCGCCAGGTGCCCCACGTTCTCCAGGGCGCTGTTGACCGTCGAGCGCAGGTCCACCGACTCCACGGACAATTCGGCCACACCGGCGTCGTGGCGAGAGATCTCCAACAAGTCGTTGAGCAGGGACTCGAACCGGTCCAGCTCACTGACCAGCAGTTCGGTGGAGCGCCGCAGCGAGGGCTCGAGGTCGTCGCTGTGGTCGTGGATCAAGTCGGCGGCCATCCGCACGGTGGTCAACGGGGTTCGCAGTTCGTGGCTGACGTCGGAGGTGAACCGGCGCTGCAGGTTGCCGAACTCCTCGAGCTGGGTGATCTCGCGCGACAGACTCTCGGCCATGTCGTTGAACGACACCGCCAGCCGGGCCATGTCGTCTTCACCGCGCACCGGCATCCGTTCGGACAGGTGCCCCTCGGCGAACCGCTCGGCGATCCGCGAAGCCGACCGCACCGGCAGCACCACCTGCCGCGATACCAGCAGGGCGATGCCGGCCAGCAGCACCAGCAGCACCAGGCCGCCGGTGGCGATCGTGCCCCGCACCATGCTGATCGTGTTGCGTTCGGTGCCCAGCGGATAGATCAGGTACAGCTCCAGGTTGGTGATCCGCGACGTCGTCGGTGTACCGATCACCAGCGCCGGCCCGGCAAAACCCTCGACGTGCACGGTGGCGTACTGGTAGCTGACCTGACCGGCCTTGACGAATTCCCGCAGCCCGGCCGGAACCTGATCCACCGGTCCGGCGCTGGCCGCCGCGCGCGGCCCCTCGCCGGGCACCACCAACACCGCGTCGAACGCGCCCGCCGTTCCACTGCCGGCAGCCGGGTCGGTCTTGGACATCAGCGTGTTGCGAGCCAGTTGCAGGCTCGACGTCAGCGAACGAGCCTCCTCACCACCGACGATGCCACCGGCGGTGACCCGCGCCCGCACGATCTGTTCGGTGGCCGCCCGTACCTTGACGTCCAGCACGCGGTCGGTGATCTGGCTGGTCAAGACGAAACCGAGCCCGAGGATCACCGCAGCCGACATGCCGAGCGTCAGCACCACGACCCGCAGTTGCAGGGAACGGCGCCAGGCGACCTGCACCGCGCGGCGCAGTGTGTTCACACCGAGCAGCAGTGGACCCGACCGCCGGGGGCGCCGTCTGGAGCTGAAGATCACGTGCGCTGCTCCCCGGCGGGGATCACGGAGGTCCGGCCTTGTAACCCACTCCTCGAACAGTCAGCACCACAGTCGGGTTCTCCGGGTCTTGCTCCACTTTGGCCCGTAGGCGCTGGACGTGCACGTTCACCAGCCTGGTGTCGGCCGGATGACGGTATCCCCAGACCTGTTCGAGGAGCACCTCACGAGTAAACACCTGCCGCGGTTTGCGTGCCAGCGCCACCAGCAGGTCGAACTCCAGCGGCGTCAGCGAGATCTGCTCACCGGCCCGGCTCACCTTGTGCGCCGGCACATCGATGTCGATGTCGGCGATCGAGAGCATCTCGGCCGGCTCGTCGTCGTTACGGCGCAGCCGGGCCCGCACCCGGGCCACCAGCTCCTTGGGCTTGAACGGCTTCATGATGTAGTCATCGGCGCCCGACTCCAGCCCGAGCACCACATCGACGGTGTCGGTCTTGGCGGTGAGCATCACGATCGGCACACCGGAGTCCTTGCGCAGCACCCGGCACACGTCGATGCCGTTCATGCCGGGCAGCATCAGGTCCAGCAGCACCAGGTCGGGCCGCAGCTCGTGCACGGCGGTGAGCGCCTGGGTGCCGTCACCGACGACCGCGGTGTCGAAACCCTCCCCACGTAACACGATGGTGAGCATCTCGGCCAGCGAAGCGTCGTCATCGACGACAAGGATCCTTTGCCTCATGGCGTACATGGTGTCACCAGATCGAGACAAAAGCCTGCTATCACACGCGCGTTTCGCGGAGTTACCCGCGCATTTGGGCAGTCAGGTCGGCCGCCAGTGCCGCGGCGTCGACCGTCGGGCCGACTACCTGCCAGCGTCCGCCGAATCCGGCCCGGGCCAGCCCGCGGTATACCTCGCCGGTGCGGCGCTGCAGAGCGTCGTCGCGCTCGTAGCTGTCCCGGGCGCGCGCGGAGTCGTGGTCCTCGCGGTGCCGGGCGCGCTGCGCGGCGAGTTCGGAAGGCACGTCGAGCAGCACCTGCCAGTCCGGAGCGGGCAGCCCCAGCCGGCCGAACTCCAGCTGCCGCACCCAGTCCACCATCTCCCCGGCGGCGTCCTGGTGCAGCCGAGCCGCGCTGTAGGCGGCGCTGGAGGCGACGTACCGGTCGAGGATCACCACGTCGTGGCCGCCGAGCAGAACGCCGATCTGGTCCTTGGCGCCGGCACGATCCAGGGCGAACAACATCGCCATCCCGTACACCGAATCCGCCAGGTCACCGTGAGCGCCGCGCAGCGCCTCGGCGGCCACATCCGCGGTCACCGAGACGCCGTAGCGCGGGAATGCCAGGGTCGCCACCGACTGACCGGCACCTTCGAAGGCCGTGCGCAATCCCTGGGCCAGGGTGTTCTTGCCGGCGCCGTCAACGCCTTCGATCGCGATCAGCACGGCCGGAAGCCTAACGACCCCGGGGCCGAGCAGACACAAAAGCCCCCATTTCCAGGCCGGAATGGGGGCTTTTGCGTCTGCTCGCGGGAAAGACTCGCGGAGAGAATCAGTACCGGTAGTGGTCCGGCTTGTACGGGCCTTCGACGTCGACGCCGATGTACTCGGCCTGCTCCTTGGTGAGCTTGGTCAGCGTGCCGCCCAGGGCCTCGACGTGGATGCGGGCCACCTTCTCGTCCAGGTGCTTGGGCAGCCGGTAGACCTCGTTGTCGTACTCGTCGCCCTTGGTCCACAGCTCGATCTGCGCGATCACCTGGTTGGAGAAGCTGTTGCTCATCACGAACGACGGGTGGCCGGTGGCGTTGCCCAGGTTGAGCAGCCGACCCTCGCTCAGCACGATGATCGAGCGGCCGGTGTCGGGGAAGGTCCACACGTCGACCTGCGGCTTGACGTTGTCGCGGACGGCCCCGGAGCTCTCCAGCGCGGCCATGTCGATCTCGTTGTCGAAGTGGCCGATGTTGCCCAGGATGGCCTGGTTCTTCATCGCCTTCATGTGCTCGAGGGTGATGATGTCCTTGTTACCGGTGGTGGTGATGACGATGTCGGCGTCGCCGATGGCCTGCTCGACGGTCTGTACGTCGTAGCCCTCCATCAGTGCCTGCAGCGCGTTGATCGGGTCGATCTCGGTGACCGTGACCCGGGCGCCCTGGCCCTTCAGCGACTCCGCGCTGCCCTTGCCGACGTCACCGAAACCGCAGACCAGCGCCTTCTTGCCGCCGATCAGGGCGTCGGTGCCGCGGTTGATGCCGTCGATCAGGGAGTGCCGGCAGCCGTACTTGTTGTCGAACTTGCTCTTGGTGACCGAGTCGTTGACGTTGATCGCCGGGAACACCAGCTCACCGGCGGCGGCCAGCTGGTACAGGCGCAGCACGCCGGTGGTGGTCTCCTCGGTGACACCCTGGACCGACTCGGCGATCTTGGTCCACTTGGTCTTGTCGGTCTCGTAGCGCTCGCGCAGCCGGGCCAGGAAGACCTTCCACTCGTGAGAGTCGCCGTCCTCGGCGGGCGGAACCACACCGGCCTTCTCGTACTGAGCGCCGCGCAGCACCATCATGGTGGCGTCGCCGCCGTCGTCGAGGATCATGTTGGCCGGTTCGCCGTCCCACGTCAGGGCTTCCTCGGCGCACCACCAGTATTCCTCCAGGGTCTCGCCCTTCCAGGCGAAGACCGGGGTGCCCTTGGGCTCCTCGACGGTGCCGTGCGGCCCGACGACGACCGCGGCCGCGGCGTGGTCCTGGGTGGAGAAGATGTTGCAGGACGCCCAGCGGACCTCGGCGCCGAGGTCGACCAGGGTCTCGATCAGCACCGCGGTCTGGATGGTCATGTGCAGCGAACCGGTGATCCGGGCGCCCTTGAGCGGGTTGACCCCGTGGTACTCGTGACGCAACGCCATCAGGCCCGGCATCTCGTGCTCGGCCAGCCGGATCTCCTTGCGGCCGAACTCGGCCAGCGACAGGTCAGCGACCTTGTAGTCGATGCCGTTGCGGCTGTCCGCGGTCAAACTCATCAGTACGCCCCCGTTAGGTTCGGTGAATTGGCTCCGCTACAAGCTACCGGCGCAGGCCGAAGTCTGCTCGGCCGGGTCATTCGGCGTCGACGACGCCGTAGGTCTGTGCCGCCGGGGTGAACAGTCGGGCCAGGTCGGCAGCCACGTCGTGGTCGGCTTCCGGCGGCATGGAGACATAGCTCATGGCCAGCCGCACCACGGCACGGGCCAGGATTCCGGCGTCGTCTTCGCTGACCTTGACCCAGCTGTGCATGAACGACGACGTCAGCCGGGCTGAGCTGCGGGTGATGATCGGGCCGCTGTCGGTGGTGATGATCTGCAGCAGGTCGGGCTTGGCGGCCCCGGTCAGCAGCGAGATCACCAGCGGGTCGGCGGCCGAATCGGAGAAGAAGGCCCGGAACCCCTCCAGGAACGCCGCGTGGATGTCGCCGACGTTGTTGGACATGGCGCGGTCCACGGCGTCGACCAGGCGGTCGGCCAGCCGGATCGCATAGCCCTGCGCCAACCCCTGGCGCGAGCCGAACTCGTTGTAGATGGTCTGCCTACTGACCCCGGCCGCCTCGGCCACCGCGGCCAGTGTGATCGACGACCAGTCACGGCGGGTCAGCAGCTCCCGCATCGCATCGAGCACCGAGTCGCGCAGCAGCGCCCGGGATGCCTCGGCGTAGGGGATGCGTTTCACCACCGCGAGATTAGCTGTTGTCACCGCCGGAAGACTTCCACCATCTCGAAATCGGCCGCGGCCGCGCCGCAGTCCGGACCGCGGTATCGGGCGGCCATCACACCGCTGCCGCGTCGGCCCCGCGATAACGGGCCAGGATCTTCGCGCGCCGGCGTGGGTCGATGTTGACCCGGGTGATGTCGCCGCCGTAGTGCGCCAGCACCCGGTGGTCCATCAGCCTGCGCCACAGCGGCGGGAGGTAGGTGAGCCCGATCAGCGACGCGTATCCGCTGGGCAGGTTCGGCGAATCGGAGAAGCTGCGCAGCGTCTGGTAACGCCGGGTGGGGTTGGCGTGGTGGTCGCTGTGTCGCTGCAGGTGGTAGAGGAACAGGTTGGTCACCAGATGGTCGGAGTTCCAACTGTGTTCGGGCGTGCAGCGTTCATAACGGCCGTTCGCACGGGTCTGCCGCAGCAGGCCGTAATGCTCGATGTAGTTGACCGACTCCAGCAGGGAGAAGCCGTAGACGGCCTGGATGACGACGAACGGGATGAGCGCCGGGCCGAACACCGCGATCAGCACTCCCCAGAGCACCACCGACATCAGCCATGCGTTGAGCACGTCGTTGGACAGTCGCCAGGGTCCCTTGTCCAACCGGCGCAACCGTGCGGCCTCCAGCTGCCAGGCCGAGCGCAGACCACCGAAGACGCTGCGCGGCAGGAACTCCCAGAAGGTCTCACCGAACCGGCCCGACGCCGGGTCTTCGGGGGTGGCCACCCGCACGTGGTGGCCGCGGTTGTGCTCGACGTAGAAGTGCCCGTAGCAGACCTGCGCCAAGGTGATCTTGGACAGCCAGCGCTCGAGCCGATCCCTCTTGTGCCCCAGCTCATGCGCGGTGTTGATGCCGACGCCGCCCAGGGTGCCCACCGACAGCGCCAGCCCGATCTTGGCGAACCAGCTGAGAGACCCCTCGACTCCCAGCCAGCCCAGATCGGTGGCGGTGAACAGGTAGGCGCCCAGGACGAGGCTGGCGTACTGGCACGGAATGTAGGCGTAGGTGCAGTAGCGGTAGTACCGGTCGTTCTCCAACTGCGCCATCAGCTCGTCGGGCGGGTTCTGCCCGTCAACCCCGAACCGCAGATCCAGCGCCGGCAGCAGCACGTAGACCAGGATCGGCCCGATCCAGAACGGCACCTGCCCGGCCAGATGCCAGCCGAACCGGTTCATCGCCCAGATGAACGGCAGCATGGTGAACATCACGGTCGGAGCGATCAAGCCCATCAACCAGAGGTATCGCTTCTTGTCCCGCCACACCTCCGCGGTCTGGATGCTCATGCACGCCCTCCTTGTGAGTTCAGCCACCGTCGCGGTTGGACATTACGTGGCTGTCCGTACGTTGTCTAGACATTTGATGGCAATTTGTACACGAAAATGGTGCGCTGCGTCCCGCAGATCCGTATAACTTTGGGTGCACAACGCACTCAGGGATGGGCACGACCGCGATGACGACGGCAGGTTCGAGCGCAGGCGCGCGGCCGCGTACCGCCGTCCGGATCCGCGACTACGCGGCCGGACTGGCCTTCGCCCACCTGCTGACCAGCGCCGAGGCGATCGCGGTGGTGGTGTCGCTCAACGGGGAGACCCCACTCACCGACTCCTCCTTGCTGTCGGTACCGAACCTGGTGCTGGTGGCGGTACTGGTGACGCTGGGCACCGCGACTGTCGTCGCCGCGGGCAGCGCCAGCATCGCGCCGTCGGTGCGCTGGTACACCGCCGGAGCCCCGCCCGACCGCGGACACCACCGCGCAGCCATCAACATCCTGCGCCGGCAGTCGGTGATCGTGCTCGGGACCTGGCTGATCGGCGGGGCGATCGGCATGGCCGCGATCCACTCCCACAACTTGGGACTGATAGTGCTGCTCAGCTCGATCATCGTGTTCGGGGGTACCGCGTCGCTGAGCACCAGCATGCTGTTCACCCAGCGCACCTTGCGCCCGATCGTGGCCGCCGCCTGGCAGGGGTCCGACGTCCGCGCGACCGCCCCCGGCGTGCTGGCCCGGCTGGTGACGATGTGGTTCGTCACCTGTGCGCTGCCGTCGGCGGCCATCATCGCGCTGATCGTCTGCCGGCAGATGGGCTGGATCATCGACCCGGACTCGTCGGTGGAGATCCCGGTGCTGGTGCTGTGCGTGGTGGCGGTGCTGCTTGGCGTCCGTGCCATGATCCTGGTGTCGCGCTCGATCTCCGATCCGGTCGGCGAGGTGGTCAACGCCATGGCCCGGGTCGAGCGCGGCGAGATGACCACGTCGGTCGGCGTCTACGAGCAATCCGAGATCGGTCGGCTGCAAACCGGATTCAATCGCATGGTGGCCGGCCTGGCCGAACGCGACCGACTCCAGGACCTGTTCGGCCGCCATGTCGGTTCCGACGTCGCCCGGCTGGCGGTGGAGCAGGATCTCGCGCTTGCCGGCTCGGTGCAAGAGGTTGCGATCCTGTTCATCGACCTGGTGGGGTCAACCGAGTTGGCGGCCACCCACCCGCCCGACGAGGTCGCCGGGGTGCTCAACGACTTCTTCCGCATCGTGGTGGATGCCGTCGACACACAGCGCGGTTCGATCAACAAGTTTCAGGGCGATGCGGCGCTGGCGGTGTTCGGCGCTCCAGTCCCGTCCGTTCACGCGGCCACGGCGGCACTGGCCACTGCCCGCACCCTGATCGCCCGGCTTCGCCGGCTGCCGCTGGTGGACTTCGGGATCGGCGTCTCGGCGGGTCCGGTGTTCGCCGGCAACATCGGCAGCGAAAACCGCTACGAGTACACCGTGGTCGGCGATGCCGTCAACGAGGCCGCGCGGCTGGCCGACCGCGCCAAGGCCGTCACGGCTCGGGTGTTGTGTTCGGCGACCGCGCTGGAACGCGCCGACGACGACGAGCGGGCGCATTGGGTGCACCATGGCTCGGCGATATTGCGCGGCCGCGCGCAGCCCACCGAAATGTCGATGCCGATCACCGAGCCCGCGACCTGGGGTGACCTGGCTGCTGGGCACGTGCCAGACTCCGAGGATGGCTTATGACATCGCCCGCCCGCAGATGGAGGGGAACATCGCCGTCGGCGAGGACCGTCAGCTCGGCTTCGCCGAATTCGGCGCTCCGCAGGGCCGGGCGGTGTTCTGGCTGCACGGCACGCCCGGCGCCCGCCGGCAGATTCCCGTCGAGGCACGGCTGTATGCCACCGAAGCCAACATCCGCCTGATCGGAGTGGACCGGCCCGGGATCGGTTCCTCGACCCCTTTCCAGTACGAGACGGTGTCCCAGTTCGCCGATGACCTGCGCACCGTCGCCGACACCCTCGGGATCGACAAGATGGCGGTCATCGGGCTGTCCGGTGGCGGCCCCTACACGCTGGCGTGCGCGGCGGCCATGCCCGAGCGGGTGGTGGCGGCCGGCATTCTGGGCGGTGTCGCCCCGGCAGTGGGCCCCGAAGCTATCGACAGCAACCTGATGCGGCTGGCCCGACTTGCCGAGCCGGTGCTCGACCGCGCCGGACGCCCCATCAGCGTGCTGGCCGCCGGACTGATCCGGATGGTCCGGCCGGTGGCCTCGCCTGCGCTGGAGCTTTACGCGAGGCTCTCGCCCGAGGGCGACCGCGAGATGCTGTCTCGTCCGGAGTTCAAGGCGATGTTCCTCGATGACCTGCTCAACGGGTCCCGCAAGCAGCTCGCCGCGCCGATCGCCGATGCCGTCCTGTTCGCCCGCCCCTGGGGCTTCCGGCTCGTTGACGTGAAGGTGCCGGTGCACTGGTGGCACGGCGACGCCGATCACATCGTCCCGTTCTCCCATGGCAAACACGCGGTGGCGCTGCTGCCCGACGCCCGGCTCTACCCGATTCCCGGGGAGAGCCATCTGGCCGGACTGGGCCGCGCCGAAGAGATTCTGTGCACCTTGCTTCAGGCCTGGGACGAGGCGGACGAGCCGACGCCATGACCGCGCCGCAATCGATCCGGGAGTTGTTCGCCCAACTCGGTCTGCAGGAGGTGCCGTCGGCCGAGGGCACCCTGACATTGGAGATGCCGGTCGACGAGCGGGTGGTCAACACCTCCGGCGGGCTGCAGGGCGGATTGATCGCCACCATGGCCGACGTGGCGGCCGGCCAGCTCGCCGCCCGCAGCACACAATTCGGCAACGGCATCGCCACAACGGATCTGTTCATCCGCTACCTACGGCCGATCACGATCGGGCCTGCCCGGGCGGTCGCGTCCATCTTGCGCACCGGCCGGCGTTCGGTGGTGGCCCAGGTCGACATCTACCGCGGCAATGACGATCAGCTCGCCGCCACCGCGACGGTGAACTTCGCCGCCATCGAGCTGCCTGGCTGATCGCCGGCGCGGCCGCTCTCACATCCTTCTGGAATCCGTCGCCGAATCGCGGTGACTCAGTTCGGCGTACTCAGCCGGCTTTCGATGAAGTGCGGCAACCGGAACCGCCGAGGCGCATGCACCACCGGTATGTCCTGGGGTGCACCGCCGTTCTGGGCGGCGGTGTAGGCCGCGGAATTACCGGCCACGCGCAGCACCTGGCCGCGCCAGCTGATGTCGGCTTCCCGGTAAGCCTCCACCAGAGCCCGCTCCAGCAGCTCGTCGGCCTCGGCGATCGACAACGCCGCCAACTCGACGAATTCTCCGTCGCGGGCATCGAGTTTGAGCGTGGTGGGACCGGTTTCCACCAGGTCGCAGTTGGCCCGGATGCTCAATTCGGCGTTGGAGCGCGCCAACCCGGCCAGCGCATAGCAGGCCAGCAGGACACGGCCCGCCTCGTCCCCGGCCGGACCGCAGTCGAACCGCAGCTGCCGCAGCGCGGCGAAGCTGAGCACCTGGGTGCGGATAATCCGGCTGCAGCACACGCCGGTGTCCGACACCGCGCGGGAATCCGCTGGTGCACCATCGACGAGTACACCGATGATCTCGCCCGACAGCACACCGCGGAAACGGCTTTGGCCGGTTCCGAGGGCGGCGTCGATCGCACCGAAGACCAGACTGCCGGGGCTCAATTCCAGGAGTGCGCGGGCGTTGTCCGGTGTGCTCTCGCGGGCCATTCGGTAGGCGGGGTGTGCGATAGCGGGCTTGGCGTCGATGGAGCCGGTGAGAAAGTGTCCGTCGAAAATCCGTTGCGGCAGTTCAAGATCGGTGTACACCAACCGGCCGCCCTCGTAGGAGACCTCCATGCGCGGCACCCGGCTCAATATCGGGTGCTGGTCATGGATGCCCTGCAGGATCGCGGCTTCGACGCGCTGGACCTGGCTCTGGTTGTCGTCGATGAGCACCGTCGTGGTCGGCTTGCCGTCGATCAGGCGGGTCTCGGCGGGCGACGCGGAGCGCCCAGCGCGGGGAGCCGGGCTGACCGCGGCGTGCGGCCCACCGGCGGGTGCCAGCTCGGTGGACACGGTCAGCGTGCTGCCGCCACCGGCCTGGCAGGCCGCGGTGAGCTGCGGGAAGGAAAGTTTGGGCAAAGCGATCAACCTTTCTGCTCCACCGAGTGTGGCACAGGCGTCCGGTCCAGGTCCGGCTCGAGATAGATGACCAGCGCCGCGGGTACAGCCGCGCGGATGTTGGCTTCGGCGGCGTCGATGGTCGCCGCGACGCCGGCCAGGTCAAGCCGGGGAACCAGCGCGATCTTGGCCCCCACCAGCATCTCGTCCGGGCCCAGGTACTGGGTGCGGATATGGATCAGGCGCGTGACGTTCTCGGTTCCCTCCAGCGCCGCGCGAATGGCTTGATCTTCGGCGGCGGTGGCGCCCTCGCCGATCAGCAGGCTGTGCATCTCGACCATCAGGAAGACCGCGACCGCCCCCAGCAGCGCACTGATGCCCAGGGTCCCCACACCGTCCCACACCGGGTTTCCGGTGACCACGCTCAGCCCGACCCCGATGAGTGCCAGTGCCAGACCGATCAGCGCCGCGGTGTCCTCCAGCAGGACCACCGGAAGCTCGGGGTTGCGGGACGTGCGCAGAAACCGCCACCAGCTGCCGTCGCCCTTGAGCGGGCGCGACTCGCGCAGCGCGGTGCGAAAACTGTAGGTCTCTAACCCGATAGCCACCAGCAGGATCGCGATCGCCACCACCGGCGAACTCAGCTCGACCGGGTGGCGAACCTTCTCGTAGCCCTCGTACAGCGCGAACATCGAGCCCAGGCTGAACAGCACCAGCGCTACGACGAACGACCAGAAGTAGCGGCTGCGGCCGTGCCCGAACGGGTGCAGCGCGTCGGGCGCTTTGGTGGCGGCGCGCTGGCCGAACAGCAGCAGCGCCTGATTAGAGGTGTCGACCACCGAGTGCACCGCCTCGGCGAGCATGGCGGCGCTACCGGTGATCAGGTAGCCGATGAACTTCGCCACCGCGATACCGGCGTTGGCCGCCAGCGCAGCGACGATGGCCCTGGTACTACCCGAGGACGACACTCACAGGCCTATCGTGGCGCGGAACAGGGCGGCTGGCTGCTGGGCGAGCAGCCGGATCGGCCCGTCGTCGCAGGGCACCCAGGCCGACTCGCCCCGGTGCAGCGTCAAGGTCTTGGACTTGGCGTGCACCGTGATCGAGCCCTCGGTGCACAGCAGGATCTGCGGACCGTCGTGGCGCGCCGGCGCATCCACCTCGTGGCCGAGGTGAGTGCCGTCAAGCGTCAGCCGCGACAGCGCGAATTCCTCGGCGGGAGTCTGGTAGACCACCTCGAGTCCGTCGGTGTAGGTGGCCGGCCGCAGCGCCTCCTCGGTGGTGGGGGTGAAATCCAGCACCCGCAGCAACTCCGGAACGTCGACGTGTTTGGGCGTCAGTCCGCCGCGCAACACGTTGTCGGAGTTGGCCATCACCTCAAGACCCACGCCATGCAGGTAGGTGTGCAGGTTGCCGGCCGACACGAAGATGGCCTCTCCTGGCGCCAGGCTGACCCGGTTGAGCAGCAGCGAGGCCAGCACACCGGCATCCCCGGGATACCGCTCCCCCAGTTCGAGCACCGTCTTGGCCTCCGCGGAGAACTCGCCGGCCTCGGAGCTGAGGTACTGGATGGCCCCTTCGAGCACCGCGGGCACCAACACGTCCAGATCAGGTTGGGGTGCGGTGATCCAGGTGGTGAACAGCGCCCGAAGCCCGTCGGCGTCGCACTGCGCATCGGACTGGCCGTCACCGGACTGGCCGCCGAGCAGGTCGATGAACGGGTCCAGGTCGGATACCGCCAGCGCCCTCAGCAGCTCGATGGTGCGCGCCACCGGCCGGAACCCGGCCAGCGCCTCAAACGGCTGCAGCGCCACCAGCAGTTCCGGCTTGTGGCTGGTGTCGCGGTAGTTGCGGATCGGCGAGGACACCGGGACCCCGAGCCGCTCTTCGCGCTCGTAGCCCTCGATCGCCTGCATGGCACTGGGGTGGGCCTGCAGCGACAGCGGCTCGTCGGCGGCCAGCACCTTGACCAGAAACGGCAGCCGGTCACCGAACCGCGCCTGGGCCACCGGGCCCAGCTGACCCTCCGGGTCTCGGGTCAGAACACTGAGCAACGACACCTCGCCGGTATCGGTCTCCAGGCAGGCCGGATCCCCCGGGTGTGCACCCAACCACAGCTCGGCCTCCGGATGCGCCGCCGGCACCGGGCGCCCGGTGAACTCGGCGATAGCTGTCCTCGAGCCCCAGGCGTAGGTCCGTATCGCACCGCGTAGTTGTTCCACTGTTCCCGTCAACCCCGCAAAAGTCGCACGTAGGCGGCGGCCATCTCCAACCGCACGGCCAACACTGCAAGCTGCTCTTCGGCCCGGCCCGGGCCGCTCGGAGACAGCCCCTGGGTCGGGGCCGCGGTTTCCTCCGAGGCGCCCGCTGCCACCGGTACGTCCCCGGCTGCGACCAGGTCGACATCGTGCAAGCCGTTGATTCGGGCCGCCACCACGGTACGCTCGGCGGCCAGCGTCAGGACCAGCACCCGCAACCGGTCGACGGCCGGACCGTCGATCTGTTCGTCGTGAAAGATGTCGGGGACGTCGCGACCACCCGCGGAGCGTGCCCGCAGTGCGATCACCGCGTCAGCCAGCCCGGTGGCCGCCACCGTGGTCCGACCGATCCGCAGCATCGCCGCGCAGCCGTGCCGCGCCAGCGCCAGGGTTGCCGCGCAATCGCCGGCCAACGCGACGTCGCGGCCGACGATGCGGTCGGCCAACATCTTCGCCGGGTTGGTGAACAGCTCACGCGCAGCACTGTTGCGCAGCGCCTCGGCGTCGAGTTCGTCGGCCAGCGCGCCCAGGTCGGTCCGTGCAGCCGCACCGTCGGCCTCCAGCGCGTCCATGACGGCCAGCCCAGCGGCCAGGTAGCGCGGCAGGCCGAACTCCGCCGCGACGGCGATCCGCGGCTCCAGCACAGCCACGCGGCCGGCGGTGGCGTCCCGGAGCGGCCCCTCATAGGGCGCGACCACCACCACCCGTGCTCCGCGACGTACTCCGGCCGCAGCCGCAGCGACCAGCGCCGGGTCGCCCGGGTCGTCGCCGGCGACGATCAGTACGTCCAGCGACCCGATCCAGGACGGGGCCTCGGCGGCCAGCACCAGCGGCGCGCGCGCCGAATCGCCGCGCGTCGCGGCCAGCAGACTCCCGGCCGTGGCGGCGGTACCGCGGGTGGACAGCCAGATAACGGTCCGCGGCGGGTAGTCACGGCTTTCGCTGCGCACGGCATCCAACGCGCCTTCGTCGACCGCTGCGGCGGTGGCGCGCACCTGCGCCCCGGCCATCGACGCGGCCCACAGCGCGCCGTCGTGGTCAGCCGCCAACAGGGCCTCGGTGTCATCGAGGTCGACGGTGGAGAAAGAGCCGGAGAACGCGGTCACGGACGCGACTTCTCCGCGGCGGTGACGGCTTGGCCCTGCCGGGCGATCTGTTCGGAGACTTGCGCCACCACCGCGTCCACCGCGGCGGCGTCGGGCGCCTCGACATTGAGCCGCAGCAGCGGCTCGGTGTTGGAGCTGCGCAGGTTGAACCAGCTGCCCGCACCCAGGTCGACGGTCACGCCGTCGAGGTGGTCGACGGCCACCTGGTCACCGAACGAGCTGACCACCGCATCCACACAGGCCTGCGCATCGGAGACCGTGAAATTGATCTCGCCGGACGCTGCGTAACGCTGGTAGTCGGCGGTCAGCTCTGAGAGCGGCCGCTGCTGTTCGCCGAGCGCCGCCAGCACGTGCAGGGCGGCCAGCATGCCCGAGTCGGCGCCCCAGAAATCCCGGAAGTAGTAGTGCGCCGAGTGCTCCCCGCCGAAGATGGCCCCGGTCTCGGCCATCAGCGCCTTGATGTAGGAGTGCCCGACCCGCGACCGCAGCGGTGTGCCGCCGCGCTCGGTGACCAGTTCCGGCACGGCATGCGAGGTGATCAGGTTGTGGATCACCGTCGCGCCGGGCTCGCGGGCCAGTTCGCGGGCGGCCACCAAGCCGGTCACCGCCGACGGGGACACCGGCTCGCCGCGCTCGTCGACCACGAAGCAGCGGTCGGCGTCGCCGTCGAAGGCCAGCCCGATGTCGGCGCCCTGCTCGCGCACGAACGCCTGCAGATCGGTGAGGTTGGCCGGGTCCAGCGGGTTGGCCTCGTGGTTGGGGAAGTTGCCGTCCAGCTCGAAATACAGCGGCAGCAGCGTGATCGCGCCAACCGATCCGAACACCGCCGGCGCGGTGTGGCCGGCCATTCCGTTGCCGGCGTCGACAGCCACGCGCAGCGGACGCAGACCGGAGATGTCGACCAGAGAGTGCAGGAACGCCGCATAGTCGGCCAGCACGTCGCGGTCGGTGACGCTGCCGCGCGACCCCTGGCCGTCGCCGGCCGGGTCGACACCGGCGATCAGCTCATCGCGGATCCGGCCCAGGCCGGTGTCGGCGCCCACCGGCTTGGCACCCGCCCGGCAGAGCTTGATGCCGTTGTAGGCGGCCGGGTTGTGGCTGGCGGTGAACATCGCACCCGGGCAGTCCAGCGCCCCGGAGGCGAAATAGAGCTGGTCGGTCGACGCCAGCCCGATCCGGACCACATCCAGGCCGCGGGCAACCACGCCCTCGGCGAACGCCGCCGACAGCACTGGCGAACTGTCCCGCATGTCGTGGCCGATCACCACCTGCCGGGCGCCTTCCTCGGCCATCAGCCGAGCAAACGAGGATCCGACCTCGGTGACGAGGGATTCATCGATCTCCGAACCGACCAGGCCGCGTACGTCGTACGCCTTGATCACACGGTGGACAGCCGCAGCGGGCCGAGACATGGACAGGGCTCCTGACGCAGTGGACTCTTGACGCTCAAGCCTAGCCCGGAACCCGCGATCAGTCCGACGGGTCTGGCAACACACGCAGGTGGCCACGGCGTCGACCATTGGTCTTGCCGGGCGGACCGGGCGGTGCCAGCACACCGCCACCGGGTCCAGCGTTGGGCGCTCCCCGGGTCGGGGAGTCGACCGGATTGGCCTGTGGGTACCACCCGTTGGCCGGGGCCGCTCGCCCGGATTCGCGCTCGCGAACCGCCTCGGCAAGCGCGATCAGGTCATCCTCTTCGGGGGACACCCAGGGGCCGGGGTGACGGACCAGTTCCCAACCGCGCGGGGCTGTGATCCGGCCCGCGTGGCTGAAGCACAGATCCCAGGAATGCGGCTCGGCGGCGGTCGCCAGCGGGCCGACCACGGCGGTGGAGTCCGAGTAGACGAACGTCAGCGTCGCCACCGCATAGTGCGGACACCCTGGCCGGCAGCAACGGCGGGGAACGTTCACGCGGTCGAGGCTATCGTGGCCGCGCGCCCCGGCGGCGCCGGACACGCGCAATCGGCCGGCACCCTATGCACAACCGTTACCATCTTCTTCCGTGACCGCCACGCGTCGCCGCAGGCGCGGCCGTGAAACCCGCGGGCCGCTGTTGCCGCCGACCGTGCCGGGCTGGCGCACCCGTGCCGAACGCTTCGACATGGCGGTGCTGGAGGCCTACGAGCCCATCGAACAACGGTGGAAGCAACGGCTGACCGCGCTCGACGTCGCGGTCGACGAGATCCCGCGGATCGCGGCCAAGGATCCCGACAGCGTGCAGTGGCCCCCGGAAGTGGTCGCGGACGGGCCAATTCCGCTGGCCCGCTTGATTCCGGCCGGGGTGGATGTCCGCGGAAATCCGACGCGTGCCCGAATTTTGTTGTTCCGCAAGCCGATCGAGCAACGCGCGAACGACAGCACAGAGCTCGGCGATTTATTGCACGAGATTCTGGTGGCCCAGGTCGCCACCTACTTGGATGTCGAGCCCGCCGTCATCGACCCGACGATCGACGACTAGACCCCGCAGAGAGCGCAGTCGGGGAAGACGCGCTCAGATGATGCCGCGCTTGAGGCGGCGGCGCTCACGCTCGGAAAGCCCACCCCAGATACCGAAGCGCTCGTCGTGCGCCAGAGCGTATTCCAGGCACTCGCTGCGAACCGAGCACCGCTGGCAGATCTTCTTGGCCTCCCGGGTCGAGCCGCCCTTCTCCGGGAAGAACGCCTCCGGGTCGGTCTGCGAGCACAGCGCACGGTCCTGCCATTGCTCGTTGGTGGCCGTCGCCGGGTCGAACGGGTCGAACTCGTCATAGTCCTCGGGTTCGGGAACCAGACTCAGATGCGGCCGGCTGGGCGTCGCCTCGAGCCCGGTCGGCGTAACCAATTCGGCACCGGCGTGCGATGCACCGCCCATCACGCCCCAAAGGTGCTCATAGGACATGCTCCGCCTCCTCACCTGTAGCGCGATCCTGATATGTCGGCCGAATATCGAGATATTGACCATCCCAATTCGAACATGTGATCGAATCTCGGTCTGCGACACCGAAATCGGCTGGCCAACCGGGAAATGACACTAGTGTGATTAGACACGGGTTGACCAGCCCGGTCAAGCCGAATGGCCAAATTCCTTACCATCTCGTGATCGATTTCCAACGTGTCCGAGACCGGCGAGTCCCTGTCATCTACCCCACACTCGCCTATCGGCGTGTCTTACCGCGCCCCTGCCGCGACCGGTGACGGCGGTCCGCCACGCCGAGCATAACGGCGCCAACGGTACTGTCGTGCGCTGTGAAGGTCACCGTTCTCGTCGGGGGGGTCGGCGGCGCCCGGTTCCTGCTCGGCGTCCAGAAACTGCTGGGTCTGGGCCAATTCGCCGAATCCGCAGCGGACAACGGGACCGCCGCGCACGAACTGACCGCAGTCGTCAACGTCGGCGACGACGCCTGGATGCACGGGGTCCGCATCTGCCCCGACCTGGACACCTGCATGTACACCCTGGGCGGCGGCGTCGATGCCGAGCGCGGCTGGGGGCACCGCGACGAAACCTGGCACGCCATGGAGGAGTTGGCCCGCTACGGCATGCAGCCCGACTGGTTCGGCCTCGGCGACCGGGATCTGGCCACCCACCTGGTCCGCACCCAGTCGCTGCGGGCCGGCTATCCGCTGACAGAGGTGACTTCGGCACTGTGCGAACGCTGGCAGCCGGGAGCGAAGCTGCTTCCCGTCACCAACGACAGCTGCGAAACCCACGTCGTCATCACCGATCCGGCCGACGACACCCAGCGCGCAATCCACTTCCAGGAATGGTGGGTGCGCTACCGCGCCCAGGTTCCCACCCACGGCTTCGGTTTCGTGGGCGCAGAGAAGGCCGCGGCCACACCGGAAGTCGTCGACGCCATCACCGGCGCCGACATCGTGCTGCTGGCCCCCTCCAATCCGGTGGTGAGCATCGGTGCCATCCTGGCCGTCCCGGGTGTTCGCGCGGCGCTGCGCTCCACTGCGGCGCCGATTGTCGGCTACTCCCCGATCGTCGCCGGAAAACCGTTGCGCGGCATGGCAGACGTTTGCCTGAGCGTGATCGGCCTGGATTCCACCTCCCGCGCGGTCGGCGAGCACTACGGCGCACGCAGCGGGACCGGGATCCTGGACTACTGGCTGGTGCATGAGGGTGAGTCCGTCGACGGTTCCGACATCGCCGGCGTGACCGTACGCGCTGCCCCGCTGCTGATGACCGATCCGGCCACCACGGCCGAAATGGTCCGCACCGGGCTGGATCTCGCGGGCGTGCGATGACCGAGCACGGCAGCGCCGCCAAGGTCGAGATCTTGCCAGTGACCGGCTTGGGCGAATTCCGGCCGGGCGACGACCTCGCGGCCGCGCTGGCCCAAGCCGCCCCCTGGCTGACCGACGGCGACATCGTGGTGGTCACCAGCAAGGTGGTGTCCAAGTGCGAGGGCCGCATCGTGCCGGCGCCACACGACGCCGAGGCGCGTGATGCGCTGCGCCGCCAGCTGGTCGAGGCCGAAGCGGTGCGTGTGCTGGCCCGCAAGGGCCGCACCTGGATCACCGAGAACCGCCTCGGTCTGGTGCAGGCCGCCGCCGGTGTGGACGGCTCCAACGTCGGCTCCGACGAACTTGCGCTGCTGCCGGTCGATCCCGACGGCAGCGCCGCCGCGTTGCGCGCCGGACTGGCCGAGCACCTCGGCGTCAGCGTGGCAGTGCTGATCACCGACACCATGGGCCGCGCCTGGCGCAACGGCCAGATCGACGTCGCGATCGGGGCGTCGGGGCTGTCCGTCCTCAACGGCTATGCCGGGTCCGTCGACCGGCACGGCAACGAGTTGGTGGTCACCGAAGTCGCCGTCGCCGACGAACTCGCCGCGGCCGCGGACCTGGTGAAGGGCAAGCTCACCGATGTTCCGGTGGCCGTCGTGCGTGGTGTTGCCAGCCCCGACGACGGTTCCACCGCAGCGGCATTGGTGCGTTCCGGTCCTGACGACCTGTTCTGGCTCGGCACCGCCGAGGCCATCGAGGTCGGACGCGGCCAAGCGCAGCTTTTGCGCCGCTCGGTGCGCAGCTTCGCCGGCGAACCCGTTCCGGGGCAACTGATCACCGACGCCATGGCCGAGGCCCTGACTGCCCCGGCGCCGCATCACACCCGCCCGGTCCGGTTCGTCTGGCTGCAGACGCCAAGCACGCGCACTCGGCTGCTCGATGCCATGGCCCAGCGGTGGCGGTCCGACCTGACCGGCGACGGCAAGTCCCCCGAGGCCATTGAGGCCCGGGTTTCGCGTGGCCAGATCCTTTATGACGCACCCGAAGTCGTCATCCCGATAATGGTGCCCGACGGCGCCCACCACTACCCCGACGCCACCCGCACGGCCGCCGAGCACACCATGTTCACGGTTGCCGTCGGCGCCGCCGTCCAGGGCCTGTTGGTGGCCCTGGCGGTACGTGGGGTGGGCAGCTGCTGGATCGGCTCCACCATCTTCACCCCTGATTTGGTCCGCACCGAACTGGATCTGCCAGCCGACTGGGAACCCTTGGGCGCGATCGCGATCGGCTATCCGACCGACCCGCCCGAACCCCGCCCACCGGCCGAAGTCGGCGACCTTCTGGTGCGGCGATGAGTCTGCACGACTCCGCCGTCGCAGCACTGAGCGCTTGGGCTGCACCGGATTCCGCGCAGGACTCGCTACGGCAGGCGGTGCTGGCGTTTCTGGCTGCCCGCCCCGACGCGTGCCGGCGCGAATGCGTTCCCGGCCACATCACCGCCTCGACACTGGTGCTCGACCACACCGGTGAGCACGCGCTGCTGACGCTGCACCCCCGGGTGGGCCGCTGGCTGCAGCTCGGCGGGCACTGCGAGGACACCGACGCCGACATCGTCACCGCCGCGCTGCGTGAGGCCACCGAGGAATCCGGCATCGTCGATCTGCGGTTGGATCCGCAGCTGGCAGCCGTGCACGTGCATCCGGTGACGTGCTCGCTGGGTGTGCCGACCCGGCATTTGGACCTGCAGTTCGTAGCGCACGCGCCGGCGGGTGCGCAGATCGGCATCAGCGAGGAATCGGACGACCTGCGCTGGTGGCCGGTGGATGCGCTACCGCCGGACGCCGACGACGCGGTGGCGCATCTGGTGGGCGTGGCGACGGATCGGTTTTGAGCTCGGCGGTCATTCCGAGCCGCTGAGCTGAGCACGAGCCCGCTAGATCTGATCGAGCGCGTATGCCGCCATGTCGGCGTCGGTCATGTGCCGGCCGGCCTCGGCGAGGACTTCGTACGCCTGATCGCCGAGTACCCCGCGCAGATGGTCGATCGTGTGTTGATCTCGAGATTGGCGGTACGCGTCCAAAGGTAGGCGGCGCACACATTGATGGTGGCGGCGGGTTCGTAGTGTCCGAGCTTGTCGAGAACGCCGGCGGGGATCGCCAAGGAAGTGTTCATCAACGAGAAGTTGCCCGCATCGGAGAAGTTGCGAATGGCGAGTTCGAGGTATTCGAAGGCGTCCGCGGACTTGCCGCCGGTGACCGCAGTCCTCGACAGGCTGGCTGCCAGATGGGATTCGGCCCATTCATTGCCGCTCTGTTGAGCGATTTCAAGGCCACGACGCAGGGCGTCCAAAGCACTCGGCGGATCCGTCACACGGTGCGCCAGTCCGTACGCAAGCAACGCGATGCATCTCAGCGAAGGATTGTCGATGCTGTCGACACGGGCCAGCATGCCTTCGGTGATCTCTCTCGCTTCGTCATCCCCGCCGACGATGTTCCCCAGGAAGCCGCTCGCCGCGGCTGATCCGGACCGTGGCCACTAGGGCATGTGTTAGCATGCATGCATGCGCACGACGGTGGAGATTACCGACGAACAGCACCGCGCCCTGAGCGCGATTGCACAGCGTCGCGGTGTGCGCGGATTTTCTGCCCTGGTCCAGGAAGCGCTGGACGGCTACCTCGCAAATTTGAACACCGATGAGGTCGACCTGCTGCTGGGCCTCGAAGGCACCCTTACCGACTCCGAGGCGCACGAGGTCCGAACCCGCATCGACGAGGCGAGAGCCACGTGGCGGGCGTCGTAGTCGTCGACACCGATCTGATCATCGATTTTCTGCGCGGCAAGGGCCCCGGCGTGTCGTTGGTCCGCGAGTTAATTGCCGGCCATCGCCTGCGTGTCACCGCGGTAACCGCATTCGAACTGCGGGTCGGTATGGACTTCTTGGCGCGCCGCGACTATATCCTCCGGCTAGTGCGCTCGCGAACCTTTCCGCTCGATTCCCGATGTGCACTGCGCGCCGGCGATGTGGCCGCCGCGCTACGACGGGGTGGCCAAGACATCGGGCTGGCCGACTGCCTCCAGGCAGGCATCTGCTTGACCTTCGACCTGCCGTTGGCCACCCGCAACCGCAAGCACTTCGAACGGGTGGACGGGTTGCGGCTACACGAGGTCGGCTAGCCAGACGTCGCTCGATCGCGTGACTAACCGCCGTTGACACTGCGTGTACGGCGGAAAAGTTCGAGAGGGATGCGCCCTGAGCGCAGAGTCAGCCGAGAGCCGGCTCACACGTCGCTGGAGTAGCGGATCCCGCAGTCGGGGATCGACACGCCGGGCCACACCCGGGCCCCGCGCAGCAACTCGCAGCGGGCCCCGATGTCGGCGCCGTCGCCGATCACCCCGTCGCGGATCAGCGCCCGCGGCCCGATCCGGGCGCCGAACCCGATGATCGAGCGTTCGATCACACAGCCGGCCTCGACTTTGACGCCGTCGAAGATGACCGCCCCGTCCAGCCGGGCACCCGGGCCGATCTCCGCGCCCCGCCCCACCACGGTCCCGCCGATCAGCACCGCACCCGGCGCCACCGAGGCGCCGTCGTGCACCAGCGCCTCGCCGCGCCGGCCGCCCAGCGCCGGCGACGGCGCGATGCCGCGCACCAGGTCCGCCGAACCGCGTACGAAGTCCTCCGGGGTTCCCATGTCGCGCCAATAACTGGTGTCGACGTAGCCGCAGACCTTCACACCGTCGGCCAGCAGCGCCGGGAACACCTCGCGTTCCACCGACACCGGGCGTCCGCGCGGGATGCGGTCGATGACGTCGCGGGACAACACGTAGCAGCCGGCGTTGATCTGGTCGGTCGGCGGGTCCTCGGTCTTCTCCAGGAATGCGGTGACCCGCCCGTCCTGGGTGGGGACGCAGCCGAAGGCACGAGGGTCACCGACCCGCACCAGGTGCAGCGTCGCCTCGGCCGCCTGCTCGCGGTGGTAGTCGTACAACTCGCTCAGATCCGCCCCGGACAGCACGTCACCGTTGAACACCATCGCGGTGTCATAGCGCAGCTTGGGGGCGACGTTGGCGATACCGCCGCCGGTGCCCAGCGGCTCCTCCTCGGTCACGTAGTCGATCTGCAGGCCCAGCGCGGAGCCGTCGCCGAACTCCTCGGCGAACACCTCCGGCTTATACGACGTGCTGAGGATCACGTGCTCGATTCCGGCCGCGGCGATCCGCGACAGCAGGTGCGTCAGGAAGGGCAGACCCGCGGTCGGCAGCATCGGCTTGGGTGCCGACAGGGTGAGTGGCCGCAGCCGGGTCCCCTTGCCGCCGACGAGGATGACCGCGTCGACTTGGCTCAGTGTCACGGTTGTCCCTTCGTCAGTTTGCGGCGGGCGTTACGCACCGCCAAGTGTGAGCGCACCGCCAGCGCACCCCGCATGCTCCAGCGCAGCGGGGCCCGCCACCAGCCGGTGTGCCGGTCGGCGAGGTAGGTGTAGGTGCTGCGGTGGTGCGCGGCCAGGTTGCGCGCGGGGTCCTTGCCGGTGGCGTGGCCCTTCTGGTGCAATACCTCGGCCGACGGCACGTAGACGTTGAGCCAGCCGGCCTTGGCCAGCCGGTCGCCCAGGTCGACGTCCTCCATATAGAGGAAGTAGCGGTCGTCGAAGCCGCCGACCGCGTCGAACGCCGCACGGCGCACCAGCAGGCAGGCGCCCGAGAGCCACCCGACCGGCCGCTCGCTGGGTTCCAGCCGTTCCTGCCGGTAGGCCCGGGTCCAGGGGTTGTTGGGCCACACCGGGCCGACGACGGCATGCATGCCGCCGCGGATCAGGCTGGGCAGGTGGCGCGCCGACGGATACACCGAGCCGTCCGGTTCCCGGATCAGCGGGCCCAGGGTCGCCGCCCGCGGCCACCGGGCCGCCGCATCCAACAGCGCCTCGATGCTGCCCGGCCCCCACTGGACATCGGGGTTGGCCACGATGAGAAATTCACTGCGCTCGCCGTCCTCGGCGTCGAGCAGGGCCACCCCGGCGTTCACCGCGCCGCCGTAGCCCAGGTTGGCCCCGGTATGCAGCAGTTGCACGTTGGGATAGCGCTGCGCGGCTTCCTCGGGCGCACCGTCGGTGGAACCGTTGTCGGCCATCACCACCCGCACCGGGCGATCGGTCGCCAGCGACAGCGATGCCAGGAAGCGGTCCAAATGCCATCCCGGCGAATAGGTCACCGTCACCACCGGTAGGGCCTCACTCACGGCGTAGAGGTTATCTGGCCAAGGCCGCGGACAGTGCATCGCTCCACCGGCGCAGCGGTGCCAGGCCGGCCCGCGCCGACTCGGCACCCGACAACGCGGAGTAGGCGGGCCGGGGCGCGGGGCGCGGATGCGCTGCACTGCTGACCGGCCGCACCCGGTCCGGGTCGGCGCCGACCGCGGCGAACACCGCGCGGGCCTGTTCGTACCGGCTCGCCGCCCCGGCGTTGGCGGCGTGCAACATCCGGGCGCTCGGCGGTGAGGCAGCCAGCGCCAACAGCGCCTCGACGAGATCGCCGACATACGTCGGGGATCCGATCTGGTCGTCGACCACCTCCACACCGGCATCGCTGGCGGCCCGCTCGCGCATCACCGCGACGAAGTCGGAGCCACCGACGGCCCCGGTGTAAACCCAGGCGGTGCGCACCACCAGGGCGTCCGGCGAGCCTGCCAGCACCGCGTTCTCACCGGCCAGTTTGGTGCGGCCGTAGACGGACAGCGGCCGGGTGGCATCCCCGGGTTCGTACGGGCGCGGCGGGCCGCCACCGAAGTCGCCGTCGAAGACGTAGTCGGTGGAGATATGGATCAGGCGCGCGCCGGCCCGTGCGCAGGCGGCCGCAAGGTGGCCCGGTCCGGCCGCGTTGACGGCATCGGCCCGCTCGGAGTCGGTCTCGGCGGCGTCGACTTGGGTGTAAGCCGCACAGTTGATCAGCACGTCACCGGGCCGCAGGTCCACCGCGTCCACCGCGGCGGCATCGGTGATGTCGCACTGCGCCGAGGACAGTGCCAGCACGTCACAACCGGTCTCGGCGGCGCGTTTCGCCAGGAAAGTGCCGACTTGGCCGCCGGCGCCGGTGATCACAATCCGCATGAGCTCGAGCTTATGCGGCGGTTCCAGCGTCGCCTCTCCTCCGTCGAGGCTCGCAAAACCGCCGGTCTGGCACGCGGTCTGGCACGCCGCACTCGGCTACCGCCGATACAGCAGTTACGCAAGTAATCTTAAGTGATGCCTGCGCAACGTGTGGTTCGTGTGATTGCCACGGTGGCAGCCGTCGCCATCGTCCTGGGTACCGGAGTGGCCTGGAGCCAGGTCCGGTCCTTCGAGGACGGCATCTTCCACGTCTCGTCGCTGGCGCTGGGCAACGGCGGATCCGACGGCGCGGTCGACATCCTGCTGGTCGGGATGGACAGCCGCACCGATGCCCACGGCAATCCGCTGACCCCCGAAGAGCTGGCCTCTCTGCGCGTTGGGGACGACGAGGCCACCAACACCGACACGATCATCCTGGTCCGGATCCCCAACAACGGGAAGTCGGCCACCGCGATCTCGATCCCCCGCGACTCCTACGTGGCGGCACCGGGCCTGGACAAGACCAAGATCAACGGCGTGTACGGGGCCACCCGCCTGGAGACCGCCGACGCGCTCGTGGAATCCGGGATGGATCCGATCCAGGCGCAGGCGCGCGGTACCGAAGCGGGCCGCGAGGCCCTGATCAAGACGGTGGCCGACCTGACCGGAGTCACCGTCGACCACTACGCCGAGATCGGACTGCTCGGGTTCGCGCTGATCACCGATGCCCTCGGCGGCGTCGACGTCTGCCTCAAGGAGCCGGTGTACGAAGAGCTCTCCGGCGCGGACTTCCCGGCCGGCTGGCAGCGGCTCGGCGGCTCCCAGGCGCTGAGTTTCGTGCGACAGCGCCACGAACTCCCGCACGGCGACCTGGACCGGGTCCGTCGCCAGCAGGTGGTGATGGCATCGCTTGCGCACCAGGTCATCTCCGGCAAGACGCTGTCCAGCCCGGGCACCCTGTCCCGGCTGCAGGCCGCAGTACAACGGTCGGTGGTGCTTTCGGCCGGCTGGGACGTGATCGACTTCGTCACGAAGGCCCAAGACCTGGCCGCGGGCAAGGTGGCGTTCGCCACCATCCCGGTGCTCGAAGAGTCCGGCTGGAGCGACGACGGCATGCAGAGCGTGGTGCGCGTCGACCCCAGCCAGGTGGCCGAGTGGGTGGCCGGGCTGCTGCACGATCAGGACGAGGGCAAGACCGAGCTGCTGGCCTACAACCCGGAACAGACCACCGCCAGCGTGCTCAACGACACCGACATCAACGGCCTGGCCGCCGCGGTCTCGGGGGTGCTCAACGCCAAGGGATTCGGCACCGGATCGGTGGGTAACAACGAGTCCGAGCATGTGCCCACCAGTCAGGTGCAGGCCGCCTCGGCCGACGACCCCGGCGCACAGGCGGTGGCCAGGGACCTCGGCGGACTGCCGGTGGTGGCAGTCGAGTCGGTCCCGACAGGCTCGGTGCGCGTCGTGCTGGCCAACGACTACACCGGGCCCGGATCGGGCATGGGCTCCGGGGGCGCCAGCGCGCAGGTGGCCGGCATCTCCAGCTACGACGACGGCGAGGCGCCCCAAATCCCCGTTGCGTCACCGATTCTGACCGCGGGTTCCAACGACCCCCAGTGCGTGAACTAACGTCGCTGCAGTGATCAACCTCAGCTCGGCGATCCTTGATCCTCTCCTGCGCGCCGACCCGGTGGGGCCACGAATCACCTACTACGACGACGCGACCGGGGAACGTATCGAGCTGTCCGCGGCGACGCTGGCGAACTGGGCCGCCAAGACCGGCAACCTGCTGCGAGACGAGCTCGGAGCCGGCGCCGGAAGTCGCATCGCGGTGTTGTTGCCCGCGCATTGGCAGACGGCGGCGGTGCTGTTCGGCGCGTGGTGGATCGGTGCCGAAGTGCTGACCGGATCGGACGCAGACGCCGACGTCGCGCTGTGCACCGCCGACCGACTCGATGAGGCCGACGCGGCGGTGGCCGCCACCGGTGGCGAGGTGGTCGTGCTGTCGCTGGACCCGTTCGGCAAGCCGGCCCCCGACCTGCCGGTGGGCGTCACCGACTATGCGACCGCAGTGCGGGTGCACGGCGACCAGATCATCGCCGAACGCGCCCCCGGCCCAGCCCTAGCCGGATCGTCGGCCGACGACGTGCTGGCGTCGTGCGAGAAGTGCGCGGCGACACTGGGTTTGACGTCGTCGGATCGGGTGTGGTCGACCAGGGATTGGAACAACCCGACCGAGCTGATCGAGAACATGTTGACGGTGTTCGCCGTGGGCGGGTCACTGGTGCAGGTCGCCAACCCCGATCCCGGCCTACAGGAGCGCCGCCGGGCCAGCGAGAAGGTCACCCGCCTGTTCGACTGAACCGCCGGATTTCGGGCAGTAGAAACTGATTGACGTTCAGCTCAGCAGGTATTAATTTTATGTAGCTTTTGTCACAGCATTTACTTATTCCAGTCCAAGAGTCCTTGAGATATCGAGGGGGCCGCAATGATCTGTCGCGCAATTCGGTGGCCTGAGGTAGTGGCACCGATGCTCGCCACCGCCGTGGGCATCTCGGCGGCGATCAGCCCCGGGGCCGCTACCGGGGTGATAACGGTGCTGGCAGAAGCGGATCTGCTCAGCACCGAGGCGTGGATCATGGGCGGCAGCGGCGACCCGATCCCCTCAGCGGGTGGCATGGCGGCGCTGATGCACCGTTACGTCGATCCAGCGACGCCGTTTTTCGCCGGTCAGCCACAGTTCCCCGTGGACGCCACCCACTCGCTGTTCACCCCCGAAGGCCTGTACCCGCTGACCGGCATCAAGGTCCTTGAACTGGATCCGTCGGTGACGCAGGGGCTCACCATTCTGGACAGCACGATCAAGGGCCAGATCGCGGCCGGGAACAACCTGGTCGTGGTGGGCGTCTCGCAGAGCTCCGTCATCTCCGCACTTCAGATGCGTGATCTGCTGGCACTGCCGCTGGGCGAGCAGCCCACCGCGGACCAGCTGTCGTTCGTCCTGCTCGGCAACGAGAGCAATCCCAACGGCGGCCTGCTGTCACGTTTCGGCGATCCGAGTCTGCCGCCGCTGAGCATCCCCAGCCTTGGGATCACCTTCAGCGGAGCGGAGCCCGCCGACACACCCTGGGCGACCGCGATCTACACCGCCGAATACGACGGCTTCGCCGACTTCCCGCGCTACCCGATCAACCTGCTGTCGGACATCAACGCACTCCTGGGCATCGCCTTTGTGCACACTTCCTACGGCTCGCTGACCGCCGAGCAGTTGGCGGCCACCGTCGAGTTGCCGGTAACCGACGATTACACCGGCGCCACCCGATACTTCATGATTCCCACCGAGAATCTGCCGCTACTGGTACCGCTGCGCGCCATCCCGGTGCTGGGAGACCCACTTGCCGACCTGCTGCAGCCGGCCTTACGCGTGCTGGTCAACCTGGGCTACGGCAGCATCGATGAAGGCTGGGACCACGGGCCCGCGAATGTGTCCACCCCGTTCGCACTGTTTCCGACCGATATCAACCCGGCCGATGTGTTCACCGCCCTGGTCAACGGCGCTCAACAGGGCGTCCAAGATTTCATTCACGACCTAGAGTCGCTGTCGCTGCCGAACATCGTGAACGAGATCGCCAACGGCAACGCGACGGATTCGCTACCCAGCTTGCTCGATATCGTCAACACGTTCTCCGGCGTGCTCTCGTCGGCGTATTCCGGCCTGCTGCCCACCGCAGACGTCATCAACGCGCTGCTGACCAGCCTGCCAGCCTATGACATCAGCCTGTTCATGCAGGAACTGATGTCGGGTGACCTCCTCGACGCCATCGGTCTGCCGATCGCGGCCACGGTCGGCCTGGGCAGCCTGGCGGGCATGGTCGAGATCGGTGCCGTCCTGCAAGCGATCAGCCCGCTTCTGGGCATCGGTGAACCAGCGGATCTGCTCCCGCTCTTCTGAGGCACTGCTCGGCGCGCCACGGCGGCCCGATTCTGCCGCCACTTCGACATATACATGCTGATATGCGGATATGCTAATGTTTCTGCGAGTGGCAGCGAGAGGAACAGGAGAGGCTCATGGCGGTGCAGGGATTGCTGGCGAAAGCGGCGTCGACGGTGTTCACCGGGCTGGTCGGAGTGAGCGCCTACGAGGTGGCGCGCCGGGCATTGGCGAAAGCTCCGCTGCACGAGGCAGCGGTGACGGCCACTGAGTGGAGTCTGCGCGGAACCCGGCGAGCCGAGGAGGTTGCCGAGTCGGCGCGACTGAAGGTCGCCGACGTGGTCGCCGAAGCTCGCGAGCGTATCGGCGAGGAGGCCACCCCGCCGGCAGCGGCCGTCGAGCACGACCACGACCACTGATCGCCCGGCGCCGACGATGGGGAGCGCAGCGATGAACAGCAGCGGCGCCATAGCAACGGTGCCCGTCGACGATGATTTGACCGTCGTTTCCGACGCGGCCGGCCGGATGCGGGTGCAGGTTCCGTGGGTCCGTGGCGATTCACGGCGTGCGGTGGCCGCCGAAGAGGCCGCCGGCCGCGTCAACGGCGTACGCACCGTGCACGCCTATCCGCGCACCGGCTCGGTCGTGGTCTGGTACTCCCCCAAACGAAGCGACACCGCGGAGATCCTCGCGGCAATCGGTTCTGCGGCCACCGTCGCGGCCGAGCTGATCCCCGCCCGCACGCCCCGCTCGGCCGACGTCAGCAACACCGACGTGCTGCGCATGGTGATCGGCGGCGCGGCGCTGGCACTGCTGGGCATGCGCCGCTACGTCTTGGCCCGGCCGCCGCTGCTCGGGCCCAGCGGCCAACTCGTCGCGACCGGCGCCACGGTCTTCATGGGCTATCCCTTCCTGCGGGGCGCGCTGCGCTCGATCCGGTCCGGCAAGGCCGGCACCGACGCACTGGTGACGGCAGCGACCGTGGCCAGCCTGGTGCTCCGGGAGAACGTGGTCGCGCTGACCGTGCTGTGGTTGCTCAACATCGGTGAGTACCTGCAGGATCTGACGCTGCGCCGCACCCGCCGCGCCATCTCGGATCTGCTGCGCGGCAACCAGGACACCGCCTGGGTCCGGTTGGCCGACGGTACTGAGGTTCAGGTGCCGATCGACACGGTGCAGATCGGCGACGAGGTGATCGTCCACGACCACGTGGCGATCCCGGTCGACGGCGAGATCGTCGACGGGGAGGCCATCGTCGACCAGTCCGCGATCACCGGCGAAACCCTGCCGGTCAGCGTGATCGCCGGGGCGCGCGTGCATGCCGGTTCGGTGGTGGTGCGCGGCCGGGTGGTGGTCCGGGCCACCGCGGTGGGAAACCAGACCGTGATCGGCCGCATCATCAGCCGCGTGGAGCAGGCGCAGCACGACCGGGCACCGATCCAGACCGTCGGCGAGAACTTCTCCGGCCGCTTCGTGCCGGCCTCGTTCATCCTGTCGGCTATCACCTTGGTGCTCACCGGCGATGTCCGTCGCGCGATGACGATGCTGCTGATCGCCTGCCCATGCGCGGTGGGGCTGGCCACGCCGACGGCGATCAGCGCGGCGATCGGCAACGGCGCCCGGCGCGGCATCCTGATCAAGGGCGGCTCGCATCTGGAGCAGGCCGGCCGGGTGGACGCGATCGTGTTCGACAAAACCGGCACGCTGACCGTGGGCCGTCCCGTGGTGACCAATATTGTTGCCATCCACAAGGATTGGCAGCCCGAGCAGGTTCTTGCCTACGCCGCCAGCTCGGAGTTGCACTCGCGTCACCCGCTGGCCGAAGCGGTGATCCGGTCCACCGAGGAACGCCACATCGTTATCCCGCCGCACGAGGAGTGCGAAGTCCTGGTGGGGCTGGGCATCCGCACCTGGGCCGACGGCCGCACCCTGCTGCTGGGCAGCCCGAACCTGCTGCGCTCGGAGAAGGTCCGCATCTCCAAGAAGGCGGCGGCCTGGGTCACTAAACTGCGGGCCCAGGCCGAGACCCCGCTGCTGCTGGCGGTCGACGGCACCCTGGTCGGGTTGATCAGCCTGCGCGACGAGGTACGCCCAGAGTCACGCGAAGTACTTGAGGCATTGCGTGCCAAAGGTATTCGCCGCATCGTCATGCTCACCGGCGATCACCCCGAGACCGCGGCAGCGGTGGCGACCGAACTCGGCATCGATGAATGGCGAGCCGAGGTGCTGCCGGAGGACAAGCTGCAGGTGGTCCGCGAGCTGCAGGACGAGGGCTACGTGGTGGGCATGGTCGGTGACGGCGTGAACGATGCTCCGGCGTTGGCCGCCGCTGACATCGGGATCGCGATGGGTCTGGCCGGCACCGACGTTGCGGTGGAGACCGCCGACGTGGCCCTGGCCAACGACGACCTGCGCCGGCTGCTCGACGTCCGGGACCTGGGCGGGCGCGCCGTCGAGGTGATCCGGCAGAACTACGGCATGTCGATCGCGGTCAACGCCGCCGGCCTGTTGATCGGCGCCGGGGGTGCGCTGTCACCGGTGCTCGCGGCGATCCTGCACAACGCGTCGTCGGTGGCCGTCGTCGCCAACAGCTCACGCTTGATTCGCTACCGGCTGGGCGCCGAGGCGGCGACGCCGATGGCGTCCGTGCCGTCTGTGCCGTAATCTGTCGACGTCCCGACTGTTCCTGTCGAGCACCACCACCAGCTCCAGGGCAGTCGGGACTTAGCGTCGGTAGCCTTCAACGGCCGTCAACAGCCACAGCCCTCGCCGCGCCAGGAACGGAAGCCCTGCCACACCGAGACGGCGGCCACCCCCAGACCGATCAGCGGGTCCAGCCACCAGCTGCCGGACCACTGCGTGGTGAGGGTCAGCCCGACGAGCACCGCGGTGGCCTGGATCGCACACAGATAGTTCTGCACTCCCTCACCGACGGTCGCCGCCGAGCCGAGCCGGGTGCCGAGCCGTCGCTGGGCACGGCCCAGAATCGGCATCACCAGCGCGGCCGCGGCGGTGACCGCGATCCCGATGGCGGTGCCTTCGCTGCGCTGGTCGCCGAAGAAGTGGTGTACCGACTCCGCGGCGATATAGGGGGCGTTGATCCAGAACGAGATCGCCACGCCGATCTGAGCGCGCCGCTCCGCCGTCTCGGACAGCGTGCGGGCGCCGGTGAACCGCCAGATCACCACGGCACCGGCCAGCGCCTCGGGAATGGCGCCCAGCGCCCAGCCGGTCAGGGCGATCGAACCGGCGGTCAGGCCCTGCCACAGGCCCACCACTCCTTCGATTCCCACCAGGACCAGGCTCACCCAGGCAAGCCGCCGAGCCCAGATCGCTGCGCGGTGCCAACCCCCGTCGCGAACGACATGAACGCGATGGGTATGCCCAGCGTGATCATGATCGTGATCGTGGTGCCCGATGGTCGTGGCCGGGGCGTCGGTCACCGGATCGGTGACGCCCGCTGCGGGGCCCACGACGCTGCTGTCCACCCAAAAAATGCTACCTGGCGTTTCGGTGAGGCAGCCGTCACAGCGCCGGCCCCTCAGGCGGCCCTTAGCTGTTCGCGTCCACCCTGACGACGCGGTCGTTGCCGCGGTCGGCGACATAGACGTTGCCGTGCTTGTCGACTGCGACGTCCAACGGGGCGTTGAGACCGGTGAACGGCAACACCACCGGGATCGCGGCACCGGCTGCCAGTTTCACGACCTTGTTGCGGTTGTGCTCGGTGACGTAGACGTCGCCGGCCTCGTCCACCGCGATACCCCACGGCGCGACGATCCCGGTGAAGGGCAACACCACCTGTTCGTTGGTGGCGGCCACCAGCTTGAGCACCCGGTTGTTGCCGGTGTCGGTGACATAGACATTGCCGGCGGAGTCCACCGCCACCCCGTCGGGCTTGTTGAGGCCGACGAACGGCACTGTGGTCTGGGCGTTGGTGACCGTGTCCAGGCGCAACACCGCGTCGTTGCCGCGGTCGGCGACATAGACGTTGCCGCCGTCGGAGTCCACCGCCACCCCGTCGGGGTCGTCCAGGCCGGCGAACGGCAACACCGTGTGGGTGTCGTCTTCCGCCCCGAGCTTGACCACCCGGCTGTTGACATCGGAGAAGTACACGTTGCCGATGCTGTCGACCACCACCCCGCGCGGCTGGTACTGGTCGCTGAAGGGCACCACCGTCGAGGCGGTCGAGTCGGCGGCCAGTCGCACCACCCGCCCGTGCATGCCCTCACTGGTGACGTAGACATTGCCGTCGCCGTCCAGCGCCACCCCGCCCGGTGAGAGCCGGTAGTCCAGGTCGGCGAAGGGCAACACGTCCTGCGGGGGCGCGGCCACCGGTATCGCCGACGAGGGCTTCGACACCAGGTGCCCGACGCCGGCGACGACGGTGACCACGGCGATCGCGGCGGCCGCCGCCAGCACCGGCTTGCGGGGCAGCCGCCACCGCCGGGACGGAGTGGGCATGACCGGGATCTCGGTCTGCAGGTCGCTCCGCAGCAGGGGGGACATCGGGAACGGCGCCGGGGGCGGGCCGCCCAGACCGGCGCCCAAAGCAGCACCGAATCCGGTGTCCGACGGTGCCCATCCGGCTCGGCTCACGCCGGCCGACAGGGCACGGCCCTCGGATCTAGGCTCGGGTTCCAGACCGCCGGGCAGGTGCAGTGCCGGCTCGCCACGCCGCAGGATCCGGGACACCTGGTGGCGTTCGGGTTCGGTCAGCGCCTGGTAGGCGGCGGCGGCGAGCTCACCGGCGCTGCTGTAGCGCTCCTCGGGTTTGCGAGCCAGCCCGCGGGCCAGCACCGCGTCGATGGCCGCCGGCACCCGCCCCGGGCGCAGCTTGCTCGGTTGCGGAGGCTCGGCGGTGCGGCGTTCTTCGATCGCCTCTTCGACGGTTTCGGCGGAGAACGGACGCACCCCGGTGAGCGCCTCGGCCAACACAGCGGCCAGCGAGTAGATGTCGGCGAGGTGGGTGACCTGCTCGCCGGTCAGACGCTCCGGCGCCATGTAGGCGACGGTGCCGAGCGCCGGCTTGGCCCGTGCGCCCGGTTCGGCGATGGCCGCGGCCACCCCGAAGTCCATCAGATACGCCAGGTCGTCCTGGGTGAGCAGAATGTTCTCGGGTTTGACGTCGCGGTGGACGACATAGGCGTTGTGTGCCGCGTCCAGTGCCGCGGCGACCTGCCGGACGATGGCCACCGCACGCGGCGGACTCAGCGGACCTCCGTCGGCCAAGACGGTGGCCAGCTCGGTGCCGTCGATCAGTCCCGTCTCCAGGTAGAGCACCTCGTCGATCTCGCCGTAGGCGCGGATCGGCACCAGATGGGGCTCGGTCAGCTGACCGGCGGCTTCAGCCTCGTCCTCCAGCCGACTGCGGAACGCCTCATCGGCGGAGAGCGACTCGGAGATCAGCTTCAGCGCCACGGTCTCGTCGTTGCGGGTGTCCTCGGCCCGGTAGACATCACCCACGACGCCGTGGCCGAGCAACCGCCCCACTTGATAGGGGCCGAACCGCGATCCGGTCCGCGAACCCGGCTCGGGATTGTTCACCGACGACGCTCCCTTCGACCACAGTGCCGCGCACTGCGGCGAAAGATTGGCTACCAGACTAACCGGCGCCAACGCCGCAAACGGTCACGAGATCGCGTTGACCGTCGTCAGGAGCCTGGATTTGAAGGACGCCGGCAGCGGAATGAAGCCGTACTGGTCCAGCCCATCCTGGCCTGGACCGATCGCAGCCTGCAGGAACGCCTTGACCGCCGTGCCGGTGGCGGCGTCGGGGTACTTCGAGCAGACCATCTGGTAGGTCGCCGAGACGATCGGGTAGGCGCCGTGATCGGCGGGCCGGTAGAGGGACGCCGCCTCCAGCACCAGGTCGTTGTTCGGGTTCGCGTCGGACACGAATTTCGCCCCGGCGATGGTCTTGCCGACCGAGTCGGCGGAGATGCCCACCGGAGCCGAGCCGGCCGCGGTGATGATCTGCGCGATCGGCAGCTGCTTGCCGACCGCGAACGACCAGTCGTGGTAGGTGATGGATCCGTCGGTCGTCTGCAGCGCCGCCGCGGTGCCATTGTTGCCGGTGCCGGCCTCACCGATGCCGACGTTGAACATGTCACCGGCGCCGGCAAACCAGGCACCGTCAGAAGCGACCTCGAGGTACTTCTGGAAGCTGGCGGTGCTCGGCGATCGGTCGCCGCGGTACACCACATGGATGGGCAGCGCCGGTAACGCGACGCCGGTGTTGAGCGCCTTGATCGCGGGGTTGTCCCAGCTACCGATCGTTCCGTTGAAGATCTTCGCCAGGGTGGGCCCGTCCAGGTTGAGGGTGTTCACCCCGTTGACGTGATAGGTGACGGCGAGCGGACCGAACACCACCGGCAGGTCCCAGGCCGGCGAACCGCACCGCTCCGCGGCCCGTTCCGGCTGCGTCTTGGCGGGGTCCATGGCCAGCTCGGAGCCGGCCAGGTCGATCTCATTGGCGATGAAGTCGTCCACTCCGGTGGCGGAGCCGGTGGCGTTGTAGACCAGCGCCTGCCCGGGACAGGCCCGGGAATAGGCGTAAGCGAATTGCTCGATCGCGTTAGCCTGGGCGGTCGATCCGCCGGCATGCAGTTCCTGCTTACCCCCGCAGTCCACGCCGGCCGCCGGGTCCTCGGCGGACAGCACTTGAGCAGAGCCGCCGCCGCAGGCCGAAACCGTCAGTGCGCCAACAACCAGCAGGGCCGCCACCACGGTCGATCGGCCGAATTTCACAGGACGAAACTGTACCGCTACCCGCCGTAGCCGGACCTGGTACCGCCGAATGCGGTTGCCACCCGGTGTTGACGGCTACGAAATTGTCGGTCACCTCTCGTCCTGCTGCGCCAGGCTGCGGGCATAACCGGTGCCCATGCCCAGCAACAGCAGGCCCGCGACGATGAACGCCGCGACCCGGAACATGCCGTCGAGGGTGCCCAGGTCGAACAGGAACAACTTCGCGGTGGCGGCTCCGGTGAGCGCCAGGCCGGCGGTGATCGCCCAGGTGCGGGCCCCGCGGTCGGCTAGGCGCAACGCGTAGCGCAGCAGGACGGCCGCCATCGCGATCCAGCAGAGGGTGGCCGCCATGTGGCCGGTCAGGAACCCGCCGCCGGTACCGCCGATCGCGACGCCGGCGGTGACGGTGAACGCGGTGACGGCGTAGCCGATCAGTGCCCCGCCGGCCACCGCCAGGATCGGCGCATTGGCGGGGTTGGTGCCGTCGGCGACGGCGTATGCGCGTGCCATGACGACCACCAGCATGATCACCAGCAGGCTGGCGACCAGCGTGGACACCACGTCCGCGGTCGACATCGCCGTCGCGGTGATCAGCTTGTCCGGTGACGCGTAGCCGAGGTAGACGACGGCGCCTGCGAAACCGAAACCGGCTGCGCACCAACGGGCCACGCGACTGTGTCGGCCGGCGACCGCGACGACGACGGCCATGGCCAGCAACACCGGAGCCAGCACCGAGCCGTGGAATGCCGTGGTCACCGCGATCAGTGCGGCGCCCGCCGACAGTGCCGAAAAGACCTGCACGACGACCGGCTGCAGTGCCCGGTGAGCGAGGACGATCGCCAGCATGACGACCGACAGCGTCGCTGCCAGCACCGTGGCCGGCACCGGTTCCAGCACGGCTCTGGCCGCCAACGCCGGCAGGGTTCCGGCGGCGGTCAGCAACGCGAGTGCGCCCGGCCTGGTGGCGGTGGGCAGCACCAACAGCCCGCTGACGACGGCCAGCGCCGCGGCCACGGCGCAGGCGCCGCCGATCAGCCACCGGTGGTCGTCACCGTTGATGGCGATCAGCGCCGCCAACAGGGGCAGCGTCGCCGCTGCGATGCGGGCGGCGAACATCCCGGTCCAGTCCTTGCCCAGCTGCGCCGGCAGCGCCGCCGCCGACAGCGCCAGCAGGAAACCGATGAGCAGCAGGTCGACGTCGCCGGTAAGGATCGGGGCCAGGCCGATCAGCGGGACCAGCACCAGCACCCCGAGGTGTTCGGAGTCCCAGCGCCGGGCCAGTACCAGGCCGGCCCCGCCGACCGTAGCCGCGACCACCAGCCCGACGGCTGCCGACACCCAGTGGTAGTAGGCGGTGATCGCGAGGATGTCCAGGTAGGCCGCGGCGATCCCGGTGGCGGCCAAGGCGATGGCCCCGGTCCGTCCGCCCGGCCGGTTACGCAACCGGCACGCCGCGCCGACCAGCGCCGCCGAGAGCACGAAGCCACCGGCCACCCGGATCTGCGGGCGCAGGATGCCGGCTTGGGCGGCCAGCACCAGCAGCAGCACCACGCCGACCAGCGTCACCGCGACTCCCGCGACAGCCAGCAGTCTGCCGATCCACCCCGAGTCACCGACTGCGGTCACAGGTTTCGGTTCCGCGGCGGTCGCCGGCGGTCCCGGTCGCACCGGCACGGCCGTCGGCGCCACCGGGACAGCTGGGGCAACCGGGGCTGCCGCGGTGTGCAGCTGCCGATCCAATTCGGCGAGTTCAGTCGAGACCCGGTAGAGCTGCCAGGACAATGCGTGGCATTCCGCGGTAAGCCGCTGCAGTACGGCATGTGGTTCGGTCACGCAGGCAACGATGCCGCATCGCGGGCGAAAATCGGACGAGTAGGGCTACTCGACTTCGCCCTGACACATGACGCAGCACCTCGGTCTCCCGCTCGGTCAGAGCCGGGGTGGCGGGCCCGGAGTCCGGTGGGTGCTCACACGAATTGCCAGGCGGCCCGCGCGATCGCCAGCTCTTCATTGGTGGGAACCACCAATACGGTGGTGCGCGATGCGTCGGCCGAGATGATCCGGGCGCCCTTGCCGGTGCGGTTGCGTTCGGGGTCCACGACGATGCCCAGCCCGCCCAGGCCGGCCAGCGCGTCTTCGCGCACGCTGGGCGCGTTCTCCCCCACCCCGGCCGTGAAGGCGATGGCGTCGACTCGGCCCAGCACGGCCAGGTAGGCGCCGACGTACTTGCGCAGTCGGTGGACGTAGACGTCGTAGGCCAGCCCGGCCGCCTCGCCCAGCGCGCCGCCGGCCTCCCGCTGCTCCAGCAACTCCCGGAAATCGTTGACCCCGCACAGCCCCTTGAGCCCGGAGCGGCGGTTCAGCAGCTCGTCGAGCTCATCGACACCCATCCCGGCGGTGCGGTTGAGGTGGAACAGCACGCCGGGGTCGATGTCGCCGCTGCGGGTCCCCATCACCAGGCCCTCCAGCGGAGTCAGCCCCATCGATGTCTCGACGGCCACCCCGCCTTGCACCGCCGAGGCCGAGGCCCCGTTGCCCAGGTGCAGCACGATGACGTTCAGCTCGCCGGGGTCACGGCCCAGCACGGCGGCGACCTGCGCAGAGACGTATTCGTGCGATGTGCCGTGGAATCCGTAGCGGCGGATGCCGTATCGGCTCGCGACGTCGTGGTCGATGGCATAGCTGGCCGCGGCCGCCGGCAGGGAGTGGAAGAAGCCGGTGTCGAACACCGCCACGTGCGGGACGTCGGGAAAGTCGGCACGGGCCACTTCGATCCCGATCACGTTGGCCGGATTGTGCAGCGGCGCGAGCTCGGCCAGCCGCGCCACCTCGGCCACCACCTCGTCGGTGATCAGTGTGGGTGCGTGGAACAGGTTGCCGCCGTGCACCACCCGATGCCCCACGGCGCGAACGGCGGCCAGGTCGATACCGGAGTCGACGAGCTGGCGATGGATCAGCCGCAGCCCGGCGGCGTGGTCGGCCACCGGGCTGTCGTCCTCGCCGATCTGCTCCACCAGTCCGGACAGCAGCGCGGTCCCGGCCACCGGGTCGACCAATTGGAATTTGATCGATGACGAGCCGGAGTTGAGCACCAGCACCAGACCGGACGCGGTTGCCGTCACCGGGGGACTTCCTGCGCCTGGATCGCGGTGATGGCCACGGTGTAGACGATGTCGTCGACCAGCGCGCCCCGGGACAGGTCGTTGACGGGTTTGGCCAGTCCCTGCAGCACCGGACCGATGGCGATGGCACCGGCACTGCGCTGCACCGCCTTGTAGGTGTTGTTGCCGGTGTTGAGGTCCGGGAACACCAGCACGGTGGCCCGCCCCGCCACCGGCGAGTCCGGCATCTTGGCCGCGGCCACCCCCTCGTCGACTGCGGCGTCGTATTGGATCGGACCGTCGGCGAGCAGATCCGGCCGGCGCTCGTGCACCAATTGCGTTGCGGCACGGACTTTGTCCACACCTGCACCGGAACCGGACTCGCCGGTCGAGTAAGACAGCAGCGCAACCCTGGGTTCGATGCCGAACGCGGCCGCGGTAGCCGCCGAGGAGATGGCGATGTCGGCGAGTTGGTCGACGGTCGGGTCGGGCACCACCGCGCAGTCCCCGTAGGCCAGCACCCGGTCCGACAGGCACATCAGGAACACACTGGACACCGTGGACACCCCCGGCGCGGTCCGGATGATCTCGAACGCCGGCCTGATCGTGTGGGCTGTGGTGTGTGCGGCACCCGACACCATTCCGTCGGCGATCCCCAGGTGCACCATCATGGTGCCGAAATAGGAGATGTCGCGCATGATTTCGCGGGCACGGTCCTCGGTCATGCCCTTGTGGGCACGCAGTCGAGCGTATTCGGCGCCGAATGTGTCCCTCAGGTCGCTGGTCTCGGGGTCGATCACCCGCGCGGCGTCCAGGTCCACGCCCAGCTCGGCACCGCGCTGGCGTACCGCACCTTCCACGCCGAGCAGGGTCAGATCGACGATCCCGCGGGACAGTAACCGCCCGGCCGCCAACAGGATCCGGTCATCTGTTGCTTCCGGCAGCACGATGTGACGGCGGTCGGATCGGGCCCGTTCCAGCAGCCGATACTCGAACATCTGCGGGGTGATCACGGACGATGCCGGCACCCGGATCCGCTCGGCAAGCTCGGCGCCGTCGATATGTTCGGCGATGAGCGCGAGCGCGGTGTCGATCTTGCGCAGCGCGTCGACGGTGATCCTCGAGCCGGTGTTCGACACCTTTTCGGCGGTGTCGTAGGTGCGATGGCTGGTGGCGATCAACGGCAGGGTTGGCCGCAGTCCCTTGACCAATTTGTCGATGGCCGGGTGCGGCAGCAGGCCGCCGTTGAGGATGATACCCGCCAGCGATGGGAAGCCCTGCGCCTCATGGGCGTTCACCAACGCCAGCAGCACGTCGGAGCGGTCGGCCGGTACGATCACCACCTGGCCCTCGCTCAGCCGATCGAGAATGTTCTCAGCGGTCATGCCACCGACCATGACGCTCAGCGCTTCCCGGCGCAGCAACTCCGGGTCGCCGCTGTAGACGGTGCCCTCCAGCGCAGTGCAGAGTTCGGCCATCGTCGGAGCCGACAGCAGCGCCACCTCGGGGATCGCGAACGCCAGAATGCCCGCGCCGGCCAGGCGTCCCGAGATCGCCCGGGTGACATCGGCCAGCCGGTCCGGGTCACAACGGTTGGCGATCACCGCTGCCGGATGGGCATGTACCGCAGCCACTTCGGCCAGGCAGCGTTCGGTGATCTCAGCGACGTCCTGCGGGTCGCGGTTGTGGCCGTTGACTGCCAGCACCAGTGGCGCGCCCAGGTTCACCGCGACACGGGCGTTGAAGCTCAACTCACTCGGGTTGACCACGTCGGTGTAGTCGCTGCCCACTACCAGTACGGTGTCGCAGCACCGGGCGACTTCGTGGAATCGCGCGACGATCTCACCCAGCGCCGCCTCCCGGTCGGCGAACACCTGCTGGTAGGTCACGCCACGGCACGCACTGTGATCGTCGATGGTGGCGGTGGCATGCGCAAGTAGCAGTTCGAGCTGGCCGTCAGGCTCGTCCAGCGATCGCACGACCGGGCGAAACACGCCGACCCGGGCCGACGAGGCGGCCAACAGGTGCAGCAGGCCCAGCGCGAGCACGGATTTTCCGGTGCCGCCCTCGGCGGCGGCGAGGTAGATGCTCGACGTGCCGGAGTTACCTTCTGACATCGAATCAGGCCGAGGTGATCCGGTCGATCGCGGAGCTCAGTCGCGCCACCGTTCCCTCGATGTCGGCCAGCTTGTCCAGACCGAACAGCCCCACCCGGAAGGTGCTGAACGTCGCCGGCTCGTCGCACTGCAGCGGCACTCCCGCCGCGGTCTGAAGGCCCTGGGCCAGAAACTTTCTCCCGGTGCGGATGTCGGGGTCGGTGGTGTAGCTGACCACCACGCCAGGCGCTTCGAATCCCGGTGCGGCCACGCTGGGGAAGCCGCGTTCGGCCAGCAACGCACGTACCTTGCGTCCCAAGGCGAACTGCTGCTCGCGCACCGCGTCGAAGCCCCGGGCGCGCGTCTCGGCCATGGCGTCGCGAAGGCCGCTGATCACGCCGGTGGGCATCGTGGCGTGGTAGGCGTGGCCGCCCTTCTCGTAGGCCACCATGATCTCTCGCCACTTCTTCAGGTCCAGCGCGAAGCTGGTGCTCTGGGTGCGCTCCATGACCTCCAGTGCCCGGTTGGACAGGCAGACCATGGCACAGCCCGGCTCGGCACTCCAGTCCTTCTGCGGCGCGGTCACCAAGACGTCCACCCCAAGCGCCGCCATATCGGCCCAGACCACGCCGGCGGCGATGCAGTCCAGGACGAACAGGCCGCCCACGGCCGCCGTCGCCGTGCCGATGCGCGCCAGGTAGTCGTCGGGCAGCAGGATTCCGCTGGCGGTTTCGACGTGCGGGACGCACACCACCGCCGGCCGGGTCCGCGCGATCGCCTCCTCGACCTCATCGATGGGTGCAGGAGCGAAGGGTGCCTGGTCGCCGTCGCCCGTCGGACGTGCTTTGAGCACGGTGACGCGGTCGGTGATGCGGCCGGTCTCCAGGATCTGGCTCCACCGATAGCTGAAGAACCCGTTCCGGACGACGAGCACCTGCGCACCGTTGGCGAACTGGCGTGCTACCGCCTCCATTCCGCACGTTCCGTTTCCGGGTACGACGACTGCCGCGTCGGCGTGGTACACCTCGCGCAGCATCGCGGAGACATCGTTCATGACGTCCTGGAAGCGTGCGGACATGTGGTTGAGCGCCCGGTCGGTGTAGACGACGGAGTACTCCAGCAAACCGTCGGGGTCGACCTCGGGCAGAAGTCCTGGCATGAAGCCTCTCCTAGGTGGGACGGACAGCGCCGACAGCCAATCTTAGGGCTGCCGCTCCCCTCCGGTTCACAGATCAGAGGTCATCAGACCGCGTCAGCGCAGTAGGTGTCGGCTCATGACGACGCGCTGGATCTGGTTGGTGCCCTCATAGATCTGGGTGATCTTGGCGTCGCGCATCATCCGCTCGACCGGGAAGTCGGTGGTGTAGCCCGCCCCACCGAACAACTGCACGGCGTCGGTGGTGACCTCCATCGCCACATCGGAGGCGAAACACTTCGACGCCGCCGAGATGAAACCCAACCCGGTCTCGCCGCGCTCGGCACGCGCCGCGGCCGAGTAGACCATCAGCCGAGCGGCCTCGAGCTTCATCGCCATATCGGCCAACATGAACTGCACACCCTGGAAGGTGCTGATGTTCTTGCCGAACTGCTTGCGGTCCTTGGTGTATTCGATCGCCGCATCCAACGCGCCTTGGGCAATACCGACCGCCTGCGCACCGATCGTCGGGCGGGTGTGGTCCAGGGTGCGCAGCGCGGTCTTGAACCCGGTGCCGGGCTCCCCGATGATCCGATCACCGGGGATGCGGCAGTTCTCGAAGTACAACTCGGTGGTCGGTGAACCCTTGATGCCGAGCTTGTGCTCCTTGGGCCCGATCGTGAAGCCCTCGTCGTCGATGTGCACCATGAACGCCGAGATCCCGTTGGCGTCCAGATCCGGGTCGGTCACCGCCATCACGGTGTACCAGCTGGACTTGCCACCATTGGTGATCCAGCACTTGGACCCGTTGAGGATCCAGTCATCACCATCGGCTTTCGCACGAGTACGCATCGCCGCGGCGTCACTGCCCGCCTCGCGCTCCGACAGCGCGTAAGACGCCATCACCTCGCCGGCCGCCAACCCGGGCAGCACCTGCTGCTTGAGCTCGTCGGAACCCGACAGGATCAGCCCCATGGTGCCCAGCTTGTTCACCGCAGGGATCAGCGACGACGAGGCGCACACCCGGGCGACTTCTTCGATCACGATGCAGGCCGCCACCGAGTCCGCACCCTGACCGCCGTATTCCTCAGGCACGTGCACGGCGTTGAAACCCGACGCGTTCAACGCGGCCAGGGCCTCTTCGGGGAACCGGGCCTGCTCATCGACTTCCTTGGCGTAAGGAGCGATCTCCTTCTCCGCCAACGCCCGAATCGCCGCCCGCAACTCGTCGTGCTCCTCGGGGAGCTTGAACAGATCGAACGACGGATTCCCGGCCCACCCAGCCATCACAGCCTCCTAAGCTACTCGCCGGTAACTTTACCTTGAAGCATCGCGTCCTTCGCAAGCACGCTCTGCGCCAGCTGGTCCTGAAAAGCCGCCATGCGGGCCCGCAACGTCGCGTCGGCCGAGCCCAGAATACGCGCCGCGAGCAAACCCGCGTTGCGCGCACCACCGATAGAAACAGTGGCCACAGGCACCCCGGCCGGCATTTGCACGATCGACAGCAAAGAATCCAGCCCGTCCAGGCGGGCCAGCGGGACCGGCACCCCGATCACCGGCAGCGGTGTGGCCGAAGCCACCATCCCGGGCAGGTGGGCGGCGCCGCCCGCCCCGGCGATGATCACCTCGATGCCGCGGCCGGCGGCGTCGCGGGCGTAGTCGAACATCCGCTGCGGGGTGCGGTGCGCCGAGACCACCCCGACTTCGAACGGGATCTCGAACTCGGCCAGCGCGAGCGCCGCTTCTTCCATCACCGACCAGTCGCTGTCGCTGCCCATGATGACGCCGACCCGGGGACCGGGCCTGTGTTCACTCATGCGGATCCCATCCATCGCTCCATTCCCCGTGCGACAACCAGTGTGCCGCGCTTTCGGCCCGCTCGCGCAGGTTCGCCGAGTCCTTCGCGTCCTCACCGAGCAGGTTGATGTGGCCGATCTTGCGGCCCGGCCGTTCGTCCTTGCCGTAGAGATGGACTCGGGCATCGGGATAACGCGCGAACAGGTGGTGCAGCCGCTCGTCCATCGTCATCGCCGGCGTTTGCGGGGCGCCCAGGACATTGGCCATCACGGTCACCGCAACCACCGGTGTGGTGGCGCCGAGCGGATAGTCCAGCACCGCGCGAAGATGCTGTTCGAACTGGCTGGTGGCCGCACCGTCCATGGTCCAGTGCCCCGAGTTGTGCGGTCGCATCGCCAGCTCGTTGACCAGCAACTGCCCGTCGGAGGTCTCGAAGAGCTCGACAGCCAGCACCCCGACCACGCCCAGCTCATCGGCCAACCTCAGCGCCAATTGTTGTGCAGCAGCCGCTGATTCATCCGAAAGATCGGGGGCGGGTGCGATCACCGTCACGCAGATACCGTCTTCTTGCACGGTTTCGACCACCGGCCAGGCCGCGCCCTGGCCGAAAGGTGACCGGGCCACCAGCGCCGACAGTTCCCGGCGCATCGCGACCCGCTCTTCGGCCAGCACCGGCACTCCGGCGGCCAGATAGTCAGCGACGACCGCCCGGGCCTGAGCCACGTCGTCGACGAGGGATACCCCCCGCCCGTCGTAACCGCCCCGGGCCGCCTTCACCACCATCGGGCCACCGGTCAGCGCGGCGAAGTCGTCGAGGTCCTCGGGCGTCTCGATCGCGGCGAACCGCGGCACCGGCGCCCCCAGCGCCGACAGCTTCCGGCGCATCACCAGCTTGTCCTGAGCATGCAGCAGCGCCGCCGGCGGAGGCGCAACGTTGATGCCCTCGGCGACCAGTTGGTCCAGCAGCTCGCCCGGGACGTGCTCATGGTCGAAGGTGAGCACGGTGGCCCCGGTGGCGGCCCGGCGCAGGTCGTCGAGGTTGGTGTGGGAGCCCAGCACAACGTCCGGGGTGACCTGGGCAGCCGGCTCGTCGGCCGCCGCGGCCAGCACCCGCAGCCGCTGTCCGAGCGCGATCGCGGCCTGATGGGTCATCCGCGCCAGCTGACCGCCACCCACCATGGCGACGAGCGGGCTGCGTCCACCGGCAGGCGGCGCAGTGGTTGGGGGGTTCGGCACGGGCAATATCGTGTCACGTCCGGCCACGAGGTCGTTATGCAGTCGTTAGGCGCAGATCGCGCCGAGTCCGTACACTGGCAACTTGTGTCTTTTACCGACGCCACGATCGCCCGCCTGCCGCGGGTGATCCGGCCGCTGGCCGAGCGCCACCATGAGTTGATCAAGTTCGCCATTGTCGGCGCGACCACCTTCGTGATCGACTCGGCGCTGTTCTACACCCTCAAGCTGACGATCCTGTCGCCCAAGCCCGTCACCGCCAAGGTCATCTCCGGGATCGTCGCGGTGATCGCCTCCTACATCCTCAACCGCGAGTGGAGCTTCAAAGACCGGGGCGGTCGCGAGCGCCACCACGAGGCACTGCTGTTCTTCGGGGTCAGCGGCGTCGGCGTGGTGCTGTCCATGGCCCCGTTGTGGTTCTCCAGCTACGTGCTGCAGCTGCGGGTGCCCATGGTGTCGTTGACCGTCGAGAACCTCTCGGACTTCGTCTCGGCCTACATTATCGGCAACCTGCTGCAGATGGCGTTCCGGTTCTGGGCGTTCCGCCGCTGGGTCTTTCCAGACGAGTTCGCACGCAGCACCGACGCCGCGCAGGCCGCAACGATCGAGACCGGCGCCCTGGCCGAAGCGATCGAGGACTCGCTGGAGAGCGGTCCAGACACCGGCGTGGTGACGCTGTTCCGGCGTCCGGCCCGTCATCAGCCGCCGGCGGACGGGCTGTCGAAGACTTCGTGATAGAGCAGGCTGTGGACCTGCTCCACGCGCGGGATGTCGTAGAACTCCAACGGTTCCTGTGACGCCGACTCGATGATCAGCGTCCCGGTACGCAAGATCCGGTCGATGAACCCATGCACGAACTCCACGCTGTTGATGCGCGCCAGGCCGATGTCGATGCCGCTGCGGGTCAACAACCCGTGCCGAAACATCACGCGCCGGTCGGTGACCACGAAATGCGTGGTCAGCCAAGTCAGGAACGGCCAGAGTGTCAGCCAGCCGAAGACCACCAGCCAGATCGCCCAGATCACCCCGAAGACGACGTTCTTAGCGGTCGGGTCCCAGGCCCGCGAGTTGACGAACCCGGCGGCGAATGCGGCGCAGGCGGTGACCAGCAACAGCGCCAGCACGGGCAGGATCAACCGTTTGACGTGGGGGTGGCGGTGCAACACCACTTGCTCGTCCTCGGCCAGCACGTTCTCCGGGTAACCCACGGGCTGCCCTAACCGTTGGGCCGCAGTCGGGTGACGTCGCCGGCCGAGACCGTGACGGTGCCATCCCCGGTGTTGATCACCAGGCGGCCAGTGTCATCGATGGCCTCGGCAAGGCCCTCCACTCGTTGGTCTCCCGGCATGTCGGCACGCACCTGGGCCCCCAGCGTGCAGCTGTGCCGCCGGTAGTCCGACACCAAGGCGTCGTCTGCCCCACCGGCCGCACGCCACCCCGCGATCCGAACCGCGAGGTGACGAAGGACCTTGTCGGCGAGGGTGTTTCGGTCAACCACCGAGGCGCCGAGCATGGCCAACGAGACCGCTGCGGGATCCGGCGCCTCCTCGGCGGTCATGGTCACGTTGACCCCGAGCCCCACCACGATCAGCTGCTGTGGCGCGGCGACCTCGGCGAGAATGCCGGCCAGCTTGCCGTCGCCCGCAATGACGTCGTTGGGCCACTTCAGGCCGACTTGCAGGCCCGAACATTCGGCGATCGCATCGGCGACCGCGACCCCAGTGGCCAGCGTCAGCCAACCCCAGCCCGATGTCGGCACCGTGTCCGCGGCGACTCCCACCGACAGCGCGAGCTGGCTGCGCGCCGGGGCGCTCCACTGTCGACCGTGACGCCCACGGCCAGCCGTCTGATGTTCGGCCAGCAGCACGGCGCCGTCGATGTTTTCGCCCGCTGCGGCGCGGGCCAACAGATCGGCATTGGTCGAACCGGTGTCCTCGACGACATCCACGGCACGCCACGGCCCATTCGGCCCGGTCAACCCGTTCCGCAGAGCGGTGACATCCAGCGGAGGCCGTGGCGCAAGACTCATTTCGCCAGCTTACTCACCGGCGCTGCAGCCACACCGGTTGAAACGCCCGACGTGCGGGTAATCGGACAGGTGAGGAGGCGATCGACATGGTCACCAGGGGCCTGACGCGGCGAATTCACCGCCGCCACAGCGCACAATCAGTCGCTGTGTCGCTGGCCAGCCGGTTCGTCGTGAAGAACCTGGTGCGCGCGTGGGCCGTTCGGCCGGACTTGGCCTGGCCGCTCGGATCGGTCGACCGACTGGCCGGGATGGTCCCGCTCCGCCGAGCGGCGCGTGTCGAGCGCTTCCGCCTGGGTTACTGTGTCGCCGAACGGGTTCAGGCGGCGGACGTCTCGACGCAGCGGGCCATTCTCTATCTGCACGGCGGGGCGTTTATGTCCTGCGGGCTCAACACCCACCGCTCACTCGTGACCCGATTGTCCCGAGCGGCCGATGCCAGCGTTCTCAACATCGACTACCGGATGTTGCCCGCGCACCGGATCGCCGACGCCGTCGAGGACGGCCTGAGTGGATTGCGCTGGCTGCTTCGACGGGGCTATGACCCGGAGCAGATCGTGATCGCCGGCGACTCCGCGGGCGGATACCTGGCCTTCATGACCGCCCTGGCGGCCGCGCAGTTGGATCTGGTGAAACCTGCTGGAATAGCTACGGTTTCACCGTTCACCGATGCAGACCCCACCGCAAAGCTTCAGCACCGCAACGCCCGGCGTTGCGCGATGTTCCCGTGTGAGGCACTGATGGCTTTCACCCGATACCTGCTACGCGCCCGGGCCGCGTCGCCGATGGACGCCGACCTGTCGTTACTGCCACCGGTCGCCATCCACGCAAGTACTGACGAGCTACTGCTGCCCGACGCCGAGACCATGGCGCAACGGCTGGATGCTGCCGGAGTGCGTTGTGATCTGCATTTGTGGGAAGGCCAGATTCACGACTTTCCGTTGGCGGCCGATGTGCTCCCCGAGGGACGGCGGGCCATCCGCTACATCGGCGAGTTCGTCAAGGAAGTCACCGCGCCACCCGAGCCCGGCACAGCAGCCGCCTGACTACGGGCGCCAAACGTCCGCTTCCGCCACTGCATTCACTTGCGTCACAGCAGTTTTGGCACAGGCTTCTTGTCAGTGGGCGTCGCTACGATTAGCACATGTGTTCGAATGGTCGGGAAGCGGTCGTCGAGGTCTTCGACGCGCTCTCGGCTGATCTGGATCGGGCGCTGGACCTGGACTTCGACGCGTTGACGCCGCGGGAGTGCCTGGCGTTGCTGCGGCGCTGCGAGAAGCTGCGGCGGCGGCTTCCCGCGGTGGAACATCCCCTGGTCAATCAGGTGGCCGCCGCGGATCCGGGCGAGATCGGCGGCAAACCCCGCTGGGCGCTCGCCGACGAACTCCACATCACCCGGAGTGAAGCCGGGCGCCGCATCACCGACGCCGCCGAATTAGGGCCCCGCCGGGCCATGACCGGAGAACCGTTGGAGCCGGTGTTGCCGAGCCTGGCCGCCGCCCAACGCCAGGGACAGGCCGGCGCTGAGCACATCGCGGTGATCCGCTCCTTCTTCCGCTACCTGCCCGCCGACATCGACGCGAGCACCCTGACCCAGGCCGAAGCGCACCTGTCCGGCCTGGCCACCCGATGCCGACCCGACGAACTCGCCAAACTCGCCCAACGCCTGGCCGACCATCTGCACCCCGACGGCAACTACTCCGACGAGGACCGGGCCCAACGCCGCGGCATCGTGTTGGGCCCCCAAGACCGCGACGGCATGACCCCCATCAGCGGCTACCTCGACCCACAAGCCCGCGCCACCTGGGATGCGGTCCTGGCCCGCTGGGCCGCCCCCGGCATGTGCAACCCCAACGACTCCACCCCCTGCGTGGCCGGCACCCCCACCCAAGCCGCGATCGACGCCGACACCCGCAGCAGCGCGCAACGCAACCACGACGCCCTGACCACCATGGCCCGCGCGCTGCTGGCCTCCGGAGACCTCGGTCAGCACAACGGGCTACCGGCCACCATCATCGTCTCGACCACCCTGGCCGACCTGGAAACCGGCACCGGCAAAGCCCACACCGGCGGCGGCAGCTGGCTGCCGATGCGCGACGTGATCGCCCTGGCTTCGCATGCCCATCACTACCTGCGGATCTATCACGGCGCCAAAGAACTGGCACTCTTCCACACCAAACGCCTGGCCTCACCCGGACAACGCATCGTGCTCTACGCCAAAGAACGCGGCTGCTCCCACCCCAACTGCCCGGTGCCCGGCTACAACTGCCAAGTGCATCACGACCACGACTACGCCACCACCCAACGCACCGACATCACCGACCTAACCCTGCGCTGCGGCCCCCACCACCAACTCATCACCACCGGCGGCTGGAAAACCCGCAAACACCACGACGGAACCACCCAAACCCTGCCCCCACCGCACTCCCCCGCAAGCGGGAGGTACCCCCACGGCGGCCAAACCCGCACTAACCACTACCACCACCCCGAGAGGCTGCTGCGGGAAAGCGAAGACGACGACGTTCCCTAACCGGTCCGGTCGGGCGATCCGAGGGCCCACACTTTAAGATCCTTTCTTATGACCAGTGTTACTGAGCACTCCGGTGAGGCCCACGTAGAGGCGCAAGCCGAGCATGTCGTCGACATCCACACCACCGCGGGCAAGCTCGCCGACCTCAAACGTCGGACCGAGGAGACTCTGCACCCGGTCGGTGAGGCCGCGGTCGAGAAGGTGCACGCCAAGGGCAAGCTGACCGCTCGTGAACGGGTCTACGCCTTGCTTGACGAGGGCTCATTCGTCGAGCTCGACGCGCTGGCCAAGCACCGCAGCACCAACTTCGGCCTGGCCGAGAAGCGTCCGCTCGGCGACGGCGTGGTGACCGGCTACGGCACCATCGACGGCCGCGAGGTCTGCATCTTCAGCCAGGACGCCACCGTGTTCGGCGGCAGCCTCGGCGAGGTCTACGGCGAGAAGATCGTCAAGGTCCAGGAGCTGGCCATGAAGACCGGCCGGCCGCTGATCGGGATCAACGACGGCGCCGGCGCCCGCATCCAGGAGGGTGTGGTCTCGCTCGGCCTGTACAGCAAGATCTTCCACAACAACATCCTGGCCTCAGGCGTCATCCCGCAGATCTCGCTGATCATGGGCGCGGCCGCCGGCGGTCACGTGTACTCCCCCGCCCTGACCGACTTCATCGTGATGGTCGACCAGACCAGCCAGATGTTCATCACCGGCCCCGACGTGATCAAGACTGTCACCGGCGAGGACGTCACCCAGGAAGAGCTGGGCGGCGCCCACACCCATATGGGCAAGTCCGGCACCGCGCACTACGTCGCCTCCGGAGAGCAGGACGCCTTCGAGTATGTCCGCGACCTGCTGAGCTACCTGCCGCCGAACAACTACGCCGACCCGCCGCACTTCCCGGTGCCGGCACCCGAGGGCGCCATCGAGGACAACCTCACCGCCGAGGATCTCGAGCTCGACACGCTGATCCCGGATTCGCCGAACCAGCCGTACGACATGCACGAGGTCATCACCCGGATCCTCGACGAGGACGAGTTCCTGGAAGTCCAGGCCGGTTACGCGCAGAACATCATCGTCGGCTTCGGCCGCGTCGAGGGCCGCACCGTCGGCATCGTGGCCAACCAGCCCACCCAATTCGCCGGCTGCCTGGACATCAACGCCTCGGAGAAGGCCGCCCGGTTCATCCGGACCTGCGACTGCTTCAACATCCCGATCGTGCTGCTGGTCGACGTGCCCGGCTTCCTGCCCGGTACCGAGCAGGAATACAACGGCATCATCCGGCGCGGCGCCAAGCTGCTCTACGCCTACGGAGAGGCCACCGTCGCCAAGATCACCGTCATCACCCGCAAGGCCTACGGCGGTGCGTACTGCGTGATGGGGTCCAAGGAGATGGGCGCGGACGTCAACGTGGCGTGGCCGACGGCCCAGATCGCGGTGATGGGCGCCTCCGGCGCGGTCGGTTTCGTCTACCGCCAGCAGCTCAACGAGGCCGCGAAGAACGGCGACGACGTCGACGCGCTGCGACTCCAACTCCAGCAGGAGTACGAGGACACGCTGGTAAACCCCTACGTCGCCGCCGAACGCGGGTATGTCGACGCGGTGATCCCGCCGTCGCACACTCGCGGCTACATCGCGACATCGCTGCGGCTGTTGGAACGCAAGATCGTCCAGCCGCTGCCCAAGAAGCACGGAAACATTCCCCTGTGAGCGGAACGAGTGGAGTGAGCGCAGCGAATGACACGAATGACGCGAGCAGCGAAGGCACTGTGAGCGGAACGAGTGGAGTGAGCGCAGCGAATGACACGAGTGACGCGAGCAGCGAAGGCACTGTGAGCGGAGCGCGCTTGTGAGCGAAGAGAACGAAGCCACCACTGTGGTCGAGGAGACTCCTGCTGCCGCCGAGCCGCACATCAAGGTGCTGCGTGGCAACCCCACCGCCGAGGAGATCGCGGCGCTGGTCGCGGTGCTCGGCGCGGCGGGAGGCGGGGGCGCCGAATCCGGCACGCGGGAACGCAATATGTGGGGCCATCCGGTGGACAAGCTGCGGCTTCCGCTGTTCAGCTGGCAGCGGATCACTCTGCTGGAGCGCACCCACATGCGCCGGTGACCCGTCGGTGACGCGGCTGGTCCTCGGCTCGGCGTCCTCGGGCCGGCTGACCGTCCTGCGCGGCGCTGGGATCGATCCCTTGGTGGTGGTCTCCGGTGTCGACGAGGACGCCGTGATGGCCGGCCTACCCGCCACTGCCTCCCCGGATGATGTGACCGGCGCTCTGGCCGCCGCAAAGGCGGAGCAGGTCGCCTCCACACTGCAGCCTCCGGTGAGCACCGATTGCGTTGTGATCGGCTGTGATTCGATGCTGTACATCGACGGCAAGCTGTGCGGCAAGCCGCCGACCGTCGACGAGGCCCGCAGCCGCTGGCGCGAGATGGCCGGCAATTCCGGCCAGCTCCACACCGGCCATAGCCTGATCCGGTTGCGCAACAACGAGGTCACTCATCAGATCACCGAAACAGCTGTTACCACAGTGCGTTTCGGTCGGCCCGATGATGACGACCTGGAGGCCTACCTGGCCAGCGGCGAGCCGCTGCGGGTGGCCGGCGGATTCACCCTGGACGGTCTGGGCGGCTGGTTCGTCGACGGCGTCGACGGCGATCCCTCCAGCGTCATCGGGATCAGCCTGCCGATGCTGCGCCGGCTGCTGCGCCCGGCCGGACTCTCGGTCGCTGCGCTGTGGGCGGCCAACCCCGTCACCTGACCCAGGTCGCGCCCACCTGACGCCGGAGAGATTTCCCGGCATGGGAGTGGCACAACGGTTATCGCCCGGTAGGCTCGGCATCGTGCCAGTGCCTGCCGACCCCACCCCCGCCCTGCAGTCCTACGCTCACCCCGAACGGCTGGTGACAGCCGACTGGCTCGCGGGCAATCTGGGCACGCCCGGCCTCGTCGTGGTGGAGTCCGACGAGGACGTCCTGCTCTACGACATCGGCCACATTCCCACCGCGGTCAAGATCGACTGGGTCACCGACCTCAACGATTCGCCGGTCCGCGACTACATCACCGGTGAGCAGTTCGCCGACTTGATGAACCGCAAGGGCATCTCCCGCGACGACACCGTGGTGATCTACGGCGACAAGTCCAACTGGTGGGCCGCCTACGCGCTGTGGGTGTTCACCCTGTTCGGCCATGAAGACGTGCGGCTGCTCGACGGCGGGCGCGACCTGTGGGTGTCCTCGGGCCGCGAGACCACCCTGGACGTGCCGAGCAAGACCACGACCGGCTACCCCGTCGTGAAGCGCAACGACGCCCCGATCCGTGCCTACAAGGACGACGTGCTGGCCAATATCGGCCAGGTGCCGCTGATCGATGTCCGCTCGCCGCAGGAGTACACCGGCGAGCGCACTCACATGCCGGAATACCCGGAGGAGGGTGTGCTGCGCGGCGGCCACATCCCGACCGCGGTGTCCATCCCGTGGAGCAAGGCGGCCGACGACGCCGGCCGGTTCCGCAAGCGCGAGGAATTGGAACAGCTCTACGGCTTCCTCAAGCCCGGCGACAAGCCGATCGCCTACTGCCGCATCGGGGAACGCTCCAGCCACACCTGGTTCGTGCTGACCCACCTGCTCGGCCTCGACGATGTCCGCAACTACGACGGTTCCTGGACCGAGTGGGGCAACACCGTTCGCGTGCCGATCGTGGACGGACCCGAGCCCGGAGAGCTGCCCGGGGCCCCTGGGAGCCTCGTCGGCTGATGAGCCTGCCGGAGGGATTGGCGCAGGTGGTGTCCGACTTCGCCGAAGTCGAAGGCCAGGACAAGCTCAAGCTGCTGCTCGAATTCGCCGACGAACTGCCCGACCTGCCCGACGAGCTGACCGAATCCGCCATGGAACCGGTACCGGAGTGCCAGTCGCCGTTGTTCCTGCATGTGGATGCCGCCGACCCGCAGCGGGTTCGGCTGTATTTCAGCGCGCCTGTAGAGGCGCCGACGACGCGCGGCTTCGCATCGATCTGGGCCGCCGGCCTCGACGGCGAGCCGGCCGACGTCATCCTGGGCGTGCCGGAGGATTTCGCGTCCCGGCTGGGGCTGGCCGCACTGATCAGCCCGCTGCGCCTGCGCGGGATGTCGGCCATGTTGACCCGCATCAAGCGGCATTTACGCGCCGCGTAAGGGGCACCTGGAACAGGTTCAGCGGTCGCGCCTTACACTGCCTGAAGCTAGATTCTTAAAGACCTTTCTTAAACATGCCGTCAGGAGGGCCAGTGGCAAACGATGCCAGCTCGAAGATCTCCAAGGTGCTCGTCGCCAACCGCGGAGAGATCGCAGTCCGGGTGATCCGCGCCGCGCGCGACGCCGGACTGGCCAGCGTGGCCGTGTACGCCGAGCCCGACGCCGACGCACCGCACGTCCGGCTTGCCGATGAGGCGTTCGCGCTGGGCGGGCAGACGTCGGCCGAGTCCTACCTGGTGTTCGAGAAGATCCTCGACGCCGCCGCCCAGTCGGGCGCGAACGCCATCCACCCCGGATACGGCTTCCTCTCCGAGAACGGCGACTTCGCCCAGGCCGTCATCGACGCCGGGTTGATCTGGATCGGGCCGAGCCCGCAGTCGATTCGCGACCTAGGCGACAAGGTCACCGCGCGCCACATCGCCGCGCGTGCCAAGGCTCCGCTGGTGCCCGGCACCCCGGACCCGGTCAAGGACGCCGACGAGGTGGTGGCCTTCGCCAAGGAGTACGGCGTGCCGGTCGCGATCAAGGCCGCGTTCGGCGGCGGTGGCCGCGGCATGAAGGTGGCCCGCACCATCGAGGAGATCCCCGAGCTCTTCGAGTCCGCGACCCGTGAGGCGGTGGCCGCGTTCGGTCGCGGCGAGTGCTTCGTGGAGCGCTACCTGGACAAGCCGCGCCACGTCGAGGCGCAGGTCATCGCCGACATGCACGGCAACGTCGTCGTCGCGGGCACCCGCGACTGCTCGCTGCAGCGCCGCTTCCAGAAGCTGGTCGAGGAGGCCCCGGCGCCGTTCCTGACCGACGCGCAGCGCAAGGAGATCCACGAGTCCGCCAAGCGGATCTGCAAGGAGGCCGGCTACTACGGCGCCGGCACCGTGGAGTACCTGGTCGGCCAGGACGGCCTGATCAGCTTCCTGGAGGTCAACACCCGTCTTCAGGTGGAACACCCGGTCACCGAGGAGACCTCCGGCATCGACCTGGTGCGTGAGCAGTTCCGGATCGCCAACGGCGAGACGCTGGACATCACCGAAGACCCCGCGCCCCGAGGCCACTCGATCGAGTTCCGCATCAACGGCGAGGACGCCGGTCGCGGCTTCCTGCCCGCCCCCGGCCCGGTCACCCGCTTCGACCCGCCGACCGGCCCCGGCATCCGGATGGATTCCGGCGTGGAGACCGGTTCGGTGATCGGCGGCCAGTTCGACTCGATGCTGGCCAAGCTGATCGTCACCGGCGCGACCCGCACCGAGGCGCTGGAGCGCGCCCGGCGCGCCCTGGACGAGTTCCACGTGGAGGGGCTCGCCACGGTCATCCCGTTCGACCGGGTGGTGGTTCGCGACCCGGCCTTTGTCGGTGACGAGAACGGCTTCTCGGTGCACACCCGATGGATCGAGACCGAGTTCGAGAACAACATCGAACCCTTCACCGGTGGCGAGCCGCTCGACGACGAGGACGCGCAGCCGCGGCAGAAGGTGGTCGTCGAGGTCGGCGGACGGCGCCTGGAGGTGTCGCTGCCGGGCGACCTGGCGCTGGGCGGCGGCGGTGCGGGCGGCGGCGGTGCCGCCGGAGTCATCCGGAAGAAGCCCAAGGCTCGCAAGCGTGGCGCCCATGGCGGTGCGGCGGCGTCCGGTGACGCCGTGACCGCACCCATGCAGGGCACCGTGGTGAAGGTGGCCGTCGAGGAGGGCCAGGAGGTCGCCGCCGGTGACCTGGTCGTCGTCCTGGAGGCCATGAAGATGGAGAACCCGGTCACCGCGCACAAGGACGGTGTCATCACCGGCCTGTCGGCAGAGGCCGGTTCGGCCATCACGCAGGGCACCGTGCTCTGCGAGATCAAGTAAGCGACATCGAACCCGTCGAGATCAACGCCGGCCCGTGGTATCTGCGGATGCCACGGGCTGACGACCGAGTCGACGACCGTCCCACCCTGGCCGATCTGGGTGAATCCGACCCGGACTACGTCGCGAAGGCAGCCTCCGGCTGGGCCGATGACTCGCGCTACTTCTGGGCGGTCTGCGAGCCGACGACGGGCGAACTGTTGGCCGAGGTGACGCTGAATCCAGCCTCGGGTGAGATCGGCAGCCGCCATCGCTCCGGGCATGACCAGGCGGCACTCACCGGAGCACAGGCGGTGTCCCGGTTCGCCGCGGGCGCGTTAGGTCTGACGCCGGTGATTGCCGGCGTGGGTGGTGCGGTTTCGACCGATGAAAACCCAGGTCAAGCCGCCGATTGCCAGCACCAGAACTGAGATTCCGAAGCCGAGCGTCCACCCGGCGTCGTGCTGCGCGGCAGCGCTCATGAAACCCACCAATGCGAGTGCCGCCATCAGCAGCATGACCAATCCCGGCAACTCGCGGCGGTCCTTGAACACCAGTCCGGCCCGCGGCTGGGTAGTACGCCTGCGATCGATTCCCTCATCGGTGTCGTCCATGAGGTCCCTGTACCCTCGGCGCTTGCACCCGAAACCGTTACGGTGCGTCGCGCAGCGCCGCCAGCAGCGGCTCTGCGGCCTCCTTGAGGAATGCCTCCTGGGACTGGTCGCCGATCTGGATCAGCGCGATGTCGGTGAATCCGGCGTCCCGGTAGGCGCCGACCGCATCGACGATCGCATCCAGATCCGGTCCGCATGCAATGGCGCCGGCGACATCCCGCGGCTGCACGTAGCGGGTGGCGGCAGCGAACGCGGCCGGTGTCGGTAGCTCGGAATTGACCAGCCATCCGCCGCCGAACCAACGGAACTGCCGATGGGCGCGCTGTATCGCCGTATCCCGGTCGGGGTCCCAGCACACCGGCAGCTGACCGATGACTCGCCCACCGCCGGCCAGCCCGGCCGCCTGCCGTGCGGCATGCCAGGACTGGACCAGATCCCGGTCGGGCTGCACCGCGATCAGGTGATCGGCGGCCGCGGCGAATCTGTCCACGCCCTTGGGTCCCGACATGGCCACGGCCAGCGCGACCGGGATGTCCGGAAGGTCCCACAGCCGCGCTTGGTCGACATGGAAGTAGTCGCCGTCGTGGTCGACCGTCTCGCCCATCAGCAGCTCGCGGATGATCTTGATGGCTTCGCCGAGCATGGCCTGCCTGCGCGCTACGTTCGGCCAACCGGCTCCCGTCACGATGTGCTCGTTGAGGTTCTCCCCGCTGCCCAGGCCCAGGGTGAACCGGCCCTCGGCGAGGATCTGCACGGTGGCGGCCTGCTGGGCCACGATCGCTGGGTGGTAGCGCATCGTCGGACAGGTCACGTAGCTGTACAGACCCATGTGCTGGGTGGCGTGCGCGACCGCCCCCAGCAGCGCCCACGCATTGGGGGCGTGGCCCTGCGATGCCAACCACGGCGAAAAGTGATCGCTGCACACCGCGAAGTCGAAACCGCGTTCTTCGGCGGCAACGGCGTACCGGACCAGCTCTGCCGGCCCGCTCTGCTCGGTCATCAGGGTGTAGCCGAAGCGTGTCATGCTGCTCGGGATACCCAACGGCCGACCGCCGAAACGACGCGGCGCCGTTTGGCACAGTCCCCACGCGGGGTACCCGCAAGCGTGTCCAGCGCAATGATCCACACCGAGCCGCGTCTGCCCGTCGCGTGCGGGCCGTTGTCCGCGGCGGTGTGCGGCCTGGTGCGTCGGCCCGCCGGGGCGGCCCACGAGTTCATTCCCCCGACCGCCGACGCCGACCCCTATGGCCGCGACCTGCAACTGGCGCTGTACGTCTGCTACGAGTTGCATTACCGCGGGTTCGCCGGAGTGGACCCGGGTTGGGAGTGGGACGCCACCCTGCTGGAGCTGCGTGCACAACTGGAGCACGCGTTCCTCGATCGCGTCCGCCGGGATGTCGGAGTGATCCCCCCGGACGCGACGGCCAATGCCGAAATGGATGCTGCGGCAACCGAGCCCGTACACGGTACCGGGCCCTCGTGGTTCCTGCGCGATCAGGGCACCTGGGAGCAGGCGCGCGAGTACTTCGTGCACAGATCGCTGTACCACCTCAAAGAGGGCGATCCGCACGCCTGGCTCATCCCGCGCCTGACCGGCCAGGCCAAGGCGTCGTTCGTCGCGGTCGAATACGACGAGTACGGCGCCGGGCGAGGGCCGCGGGTGCACCAGCAGCTCTTCGCCGACCTGCTCACCGCTGCCGGGCTGGATGCCGGTTACCTCGCCTACCTCGACGTTGTTCCCGCCGAGTCGCTGGCGGTAGTGAACCTGATGTCGCTGTTCGGGCTGCACCGCCGCTGGCGGGGTGCGGCCGCCGGACACTTCGCGGCCACCGAGATCACCTCCCCGCCCGGCTCACGTCGCCTGGTTTCCGCGCTGCGGCGGATGGGCGCGCCGGAGCCGTGCGTGGCGTTCTACGCCGAGCACGTCGAGGCCGATGCGGTACACGAACAGGTGGTGCGCACCGACGTGATCGGCGACCTGTTGGACGGTGCTCCGCAATTGGAGACGGATGTCGTATTCGGTATGCGAGCTCTCGACGCTGTGGAAAATCGGCTCGCCGACCTGATGACCTCGGCCTGGTCGGCCGGACGTTCATCGCTGCTCACAAACTGAAACTTAAGGTTTCACTGGGATTTTCCAGAAATTGTCGGGTATCTCTTGGCCAATCGGAGTGGACCTCGGTAACGTCTGGTTCCTCCGGTTGAGTTCACAGCCGCAGTGAAACGTCACCGCGTAAACGCAGACCCGGAAGTGATTACGTTGACGTGATCCAACAGCACGATTCGTCGACTGATGGAGCCACAACATGACGATCAGCAAGATTACTCAGAACGCTTTCGCCACTCCCGCAACGGAAGCCACTCAAGTTTGGCGGAATCACACCGCCAAGTTCACTGTCCACTGGGGTCGCACCGGAGCCGTCGTCGCCGTGAACGGGGAGATCGACGCGGCGAACGCCAGCTCATTCGCGGACTACGCCAAACGCTGCGCCGAATGCTGCGAATGGCTGGTGGTGGATCTCTCTGAACTGACATTTATTGGGACCACCGGGTTTTCAGCTCTTCAGTCGATCAGCGCGCAATGTTGCAGCGCACAGACCAAACTGAAGGTGGTCCAGAGTCCCGCGCTGTCGACCTTGCTGCGGATCTGCGATCCGCACGCTCGGCTTCCGCTGGTGGACTCGCTGACGGACGCGTTGGCCGAGGTGCAGCGGTCCGGCCGCCCACTTCGCCTGGTGCCCTGATCGAGGAGACCTAGGCGGGAACCGCGTCGGCAGCGCGGTTCCAGGCGCGGTGCTCGGCGAGTGCGGCGGCGAACGCGTCGAAGAACTCGTCGTTGAGGTCATCCGCGGCTGCGGTCGTCGTCACCACCCCGGACGAGACCACGACCGTGGTGTCCTCGGCCGGCTGCTCGGAGATGCCGGCCTTGGGCAGCAGCGTGACACCAGCCCCGAACGCCCCGACCACCTTGAGGTGTTTGTAGGCCTCCGTGACGAAGTGCATCGCATACCCGTCGCCGGAGAGCGCCTGCACGGCGTCTGGCCCACATGGCACGACCACCGCGTCGTAGAGCACCGACGCCATCGTTGTGAAGGCCCGGTCGACACTCAACTGCCCACCGGAGCCGCCGGCGAGCTGACCACCGGCGATGGGCGCCAGCACCTCGGCGATCGCGCCACGCTCCCGCATCGCCGCGACGAACCGTTCGACCCCTTCGACGTCCACCCCGTCGGCGGCCAGCACTGCGATCTTGCGACTTTCGATGCCGGGCGCAGCCGTCCCGGCGGGAACACCGGCGTCGCTCAGCTGCGAGAGCGCCGGTGACAGCACCACCTCGTCGACGGGCCGCTCGTCGGGTGCCGCCAGGCCCAGTTTCTCGGCCACCTGCCGCGCCAGGCCGTGGTCAACCAAGTTGAGTTGTTCGACCACCCGCTGCCGGATCTCGATGGTCTCGCATTTCCCCAGTTCGAAGGCGTAGGCGGCGACGATGTGCTTGGCCTCCGGCTCGGACATGCTGCGCCAGAACATCCGCGCCTGGCTGTAGTGGTTCTCGAAACTCGCGGCGCGCTTGCGGATCTTGGCGCCGTCCACCTTCTCGGTGTAGTGCCGGAACACCCCTTCGTCCGCCAGCGCCGGGCAACCGCCCCCCACTGAGTTCTTGTAGTAGCTGGACTTCCCCGTCGGAATCGCGTGCTGGCCGTAGCCGTCGTGCTGGTTATTGCGCACATCGACGATCGGCCGGTTGACCGGGAGCTGGGCGAAGTTGGGCCCGCCGAGCCGGATCAGCTGGGTGTCGAGGTAGGAGAAGTTGCGGAACTGCAGCAACGGGTCATTGGTGAAGTCGATTCCCGGCACCACGTTGGCGGTACAGAAGGCCACCTGCTCGGTTTCGGCGAAGAAGTTCTCCGGGTTACGGTTGAGCACCATCCTTCCTACCGGGCGCACCGGAACCTGTTCTTCGGGAATGATTTTGGTGGCGTCCAACAGGTCGAAGTCGAAATTGAACTCGTCGCTTTCCGCCACCAGCTGCACGCCGAGTTCCCATTCCGGAAACTGACCCGCCGCAATGGCGTCCCACAGGTCCCGGCGGTTGAAGTCGGGGTCCTTGCCGGCGATCTTCTGGCATTCGTCCCAGATCAGCGAATGCACTCCGAGCTTCGGCTTCCAGTGGAATTTCACGAATGTCCCTTCGCCCTTGGCGTTGACGAAACGGAAGGTGTGTACGCCGAAGCCCTGCATCATCCGGTAACTGCGCGGCAAGGCGCGGTCCGACATCAGCCACATGATGGCGTGCAAGGTCTCCGGCTGCAGCGACACAAAGTCCCACAGCGTGTCGTGAGCGGACTGGGCCTGCGGAATCTCGTTGTCCGGCTCGGGTTTCACCGCGTGCACGAAATCCGGGAACTTGATGCCGTCCTGAATGAAGAACACCGGAAAGTTATTGCCCACCAGATCGTAGTTTCCCGCCTCGGTGTAGAACTTCGTGGCGAAGCCGCGCACGTCGCGCACGGTGTCGGCCGAGCCGCGGAAGCCCGCCACGGTGGAGAACCGCACGAACACCGGCGTCTTGGTACCCGGCGTGGTCAGAAACCGTGCCGCGGTGTACTGCGCAAGCGAGTCGTCGTAGGGCTCGAAGTAACCGTAAGCGCCCGAACCGCGGGCATGCACCACCCGCTCGGGGATCCGCTCGTGATCGAAGTGGGTGATCTTCTCCCGGGCATGGAAGTCCTCCAACAGGGTCGGCCCACGCTCACCGACGGTCAACGCGTCGTCGGTGTGGTCGACTCGCACCCCCTGCTGAGTCGTCAGGTACCCGGACTGCCGGTCGACCCGGCACTCGTCGAGCTGTCGCTGCTTGGCATCACGGTCCTCGGTAGCCACCGCTTTTCCTCTCGTCAGTATTTGGGAAGTCCGTGGGTGGGTATCCCAGCCGGGACATCCGCAAACGGCCCGGACATCGGCAAACGAGAGAGGAACACCGTGAGCGCCCACTCGGCTGTGTTGTTCGACGTCGACGGCACGCTGGTCGATTCCAACTATCTGCACGTGTACGCCTGGCGGCGCGCATTCGCCGAGCTGCACCTCGAGGTGGAGTCGTGGCGCATCCACCGCGCCATCGGAATGGACGGATCCGAGCTGGTGCGCGTGTTGTCCGACGACGCATCCGACGACGTCCGCCAGCGGCTCAAAGACCTGCACTCGCAGTACTACTTGCAGTCCTCGGCCTTGCTGTCGCCGCTGCCTGGTGCCCGGAAGCTGCTGGAACGCGTGGCTGCCCTCGGCCTTGCGGTGGTGCTGGCCACCTCGGCGCCCGACGATGAGTTGGCGGTGCTGCGCAAAGTGCTCGGCTGCGACGACCTGGTCGCGGCCGTCACCTCGTCGGCCGATGTCGACGTCGCGAAGCCGAATCCAGACATCATCGGGATTGCGCTGGACCGGGTCGGCGCAACGGCGCAGCGCGCGGTCTTCGTGGGCGACGCGGTCTGGGACGCGCAGGCATGTCTGCGCGCCGGGGTGCCCAGCATCTGTCTGCTCAGCGGCGGCGTCTCTCGCGCCGAACTGGAAACAGCCGGTGCCGCTGCCGTTTTCGACAACGCCGAGGATCTGCTCGAGCACCTTGATCAGACACCGATCGCCGGCCTGACCGACGGAAGGGGCGAGCATGGATGAGTCCACGTTCTTGACCACCCTGACCCGAGTGGTCGGCGCGCTGCATCGCGCCGACGTGCCGTTCGCGCTGGCCGGCGGCGCGGCGGTGTATGCCCGCGGCGGTCCGCACTCCCACCACGACATCGACCTGCTGGTCGAACCGTCCGAAGCCGAGCGGGCGGCGAAAGCCCTAGCCGAGGCCGGTATGTCGCGGGTTCAGCCGCCGGAAGACTGGCTGCTCAAGGTCTTCGACGGCGAGGTGCTGGTGGACCTGATCCATCATCTCGGCGAGATTCCCGTGAGTGCCGAGACCATTTCGGGCGCGCCGCCGGTTCAGGTCGGCTCGGTGATCGCCCGAGTCATCACCGCCACCGACCTGATGGTGCAGAAGCTTGCGGTGCTGGACTGCCACCGCTGCGATTTCGCCGAGCTCCTCATCGTCGCGCGAATCCTGCGCGAACAGGTGGACTGGCCGCAGGTGCGCCGGCGTCTGCGGAATTCGCCGTTCGCCGAAGCGTTCTGGCAGTTGCTGCGCGGGCTGTCCATCGTCGACGACGATCACACCGCGCAGCACCAGCCGCCCGCCCATCTGGTCGCCGTCGTACGCCGGACGCTCGCGGAGGACCCGGAAATCGGAGAGCTGGGCATCGGGATCGACATCGACGACGACTCGGTGTGTTTGACCGGGTCGGTCAACGGCCCGCAACGCAGAGCGACGATCGAGTCGGCGGTGCGTCGCCTCGTCGGTCCGCGCAACGTCATCAACGACATCGAGGTGGTGCAGCTGGTCGAACCCGCAGAGCAGGTGACCGGGTGATTCGGGTAGCGGCCGTCGGAGACATTCATCTGGGCGAGGACTCGCGCGGCACCCTGCACTGGCACGGTCTCGACACCCGGGCCGACATGCTGCTGGTGGCCGGCGACCTGACCCGTCACGGGTCCGCCGCCGAGGGCCGGGTGGTCGCCGAGGAACTGATGGACTGCCCGGTGCCGGTGGTGTGCGTGCTCGGCAACCACGACTATCACCAGAATCAGCAGCACGAGATCACCGCGGCGCTGCGCGACGCCGGGATCGCCGTCCTGGAAGGCGAGACCCACACCGTCGACGTGCAGCGGCAGCGGGTCGGTGTCGCCGGTGTGAAGGGCTTCGGCGGCGGTTTCGCCGGCCGATGTGCCACCGCCTTCGGGGAACCGGAGATGAAGGCCTTCGTCGGCGCCACCCAGGCCGCATCCGACCAGCTGCGCGACGGCCTGCGTGCGCTGCGCACGGACTATCGGATCGCGCTGCTGCACTACTCCCCTGTCGCCGACACCCTGTACGGCGAGCCCCCGGAGATCTACCCCTTTCTGGGATCGTGTCTGCTGGCCGAGGCCATCGACGACGCCGGCGCCGACCTGGCCGTGCACGGTCACGCCCACGCCGGAATCGAGAAGGGCCGCACCGCCGGTGGTGTCGCGGTGCGCAATGTGGCCCGCCCGCTGATCCGGGCGCCCTATGCCGTGTATCAGGTCAGCGGCAATCCGATTGCGGCGGCGAGCGCGGCGAGCGCGGCGAACATCCATGCCACGTAGTCGCCGATGTGTCCGGAGTGCGCGGCACGTAGGGCGCTGAACAGCGGTGCGGCAACGGTGGTGGCAGTTCGGTGCACCGCTGGAGTCCAGCGGAACAGTCCGGCGGCCGCCACCCCGGCCGCCGCGAGCGCACCGACGGCGCTCATTGCGGCCCCGGCCACCGACCAGCCCGGCATGGACGCCGCGGTCGCGGCGCCGGCGTCGACGAAACGCGTTGCGGCGCTCTGCGCCCCGTGCGCGACCCCGGGCAGTACGCCGGCGGCCAGGCAACCGGCCAGCAGCAGCCCGATCGCCAGGTACATGCTGGGCGGAGTGCGCCGCAGCCAGGTATCGGGCTCCTCGTCGCCTCGGGTCCGGCGCGGGTCGTCGGACGGCTCGGTTCGTCCGCCGATGCCGGTGAAGCACCGGACGCCGGCCCGCAGCACGGCACCGCCGGTGAACGCCGAAACCCCAAGAAACAGCGCCGATCCCCAGCCGCTGCCGACGGCCTCCTCGCACAGGGACTTGCCCAGTGCCGTGCCGAACGGCGGCAGGCCGGCCAGCGCGACGGCCGCGGTGCCGAAGCAGGCCGCCAGCAGGGGCTGACCCCGGCCGCGTCCGGCCAACTCCCATTCGTCGACACTGTGGTGGCGGTCCAACAGGACTCCCACGATCAGAAACAACGCCGACTTGGCCCCGGCGTGGCCGATCAGGTACACCGCAGCGCCCGCTATGCCGTGGGAGGTCAGCGTCGCGGTGGCCACCAGCGACAACCCCAGGTGGCCGACGGTGGAATAGGCCAGCAGCCGCTTGAGGTGCCGCTGCAGCAGGCACATCACCGCGCCGACACCGGCGGTCAGCGCACCTGCCACCACGAACACCCGGCTGACCACCGCCGGCGGCAGCGCACCCGCGAACACCTCCCAATACACCCGCCACAGCCCGTAGAGCCCCAGTTCGACCATGACCCCGGAGAACAACACGCACACCCCGGCCGGTGCCACGGCGTGCGCGTCGGCCAGCCAGAAGTGCAGCGGCACGATGGCGGCCTTGACCAACAGCGCCGCCGACACCAGCACGAAGGCGGCCACCACCAGGGCGTCGGGCGGGCCGCGCAGCGCCGCACCGAGCTGGGCCATCCCCAACTGGCCGACGCGCCCGTAGAGCACGGTGATGCCGATCAGCGTCAGGCAGGCACTGAGTGACTGGATGATGCCGAAGTTGAGCGCGCCCTGGATCGCCGACCGGTCCTCGATCTTGATTCCGGTCAGTGCGTAGCCGACCGCACCCATCAGCTCGAAGAACACGAACAGGTTGAACAGGTCCGCCGCCAGCACGAAGCCGTTCATCGCCGCCAGGAAGATCAACAGCAGCGCGTCGAAGCGGGTACCGGCCTCGTCGAGGCCGCGGCGACTGTGCAGGGCCGCGCAGACGGTCAGCGAACCCACCAGGACCGCCAGTCCCGCCGAGAGTGGATCCGCGGCCAAAGCGATACCGACCGCCAGGCCGGCGTGCGGGCGCCAGTCGCCGATCCAGACCACCATCGTGCGGCCGGATGCCGCGACCAGCACGGCGCCGGCCGCCGCAGTGGAGGCCGCCGACACGGCCAGCACCAGCGCATTGGCCGCCGGGCGGGACACCCGGCCGTGCAGCGCCAGCAGCAGGCAAGCCGACAGGATCGGTGCCGCGACCAGCAGCGGCAGCACGGCGGCGGTGGTGGCCGGCACGGCGATTCAGCCCCGCAGTGCCGACAACTGGTCCGGGTCCAGAGTGTGGTGGCGTTTGTGGACCTGGATGGCCAGCGCCAGCAGCAGCGCGGTGACGGTGGCCTGAATGACGATGTCGGTGAGTGTCATCGCCTGCACCACCGGGTCGACCACTGCAGCCGGTCCGGGCGAATCGACGAAGATCGGCGGCGCCGCGCCACGCTGGTAACCGACCGTCAACAACAGCAGGTAAGTACCGGCCTGCGCCACCGACAAGCACACCACCGCGTGAATCAGGTTGTGGCTACGGACGATTCCGAACGATCCGATCAGCACCAGCCAGCCCGCCACGCCGTATATGTAGCTGCTCACGACTTCTCCCGTCGCGGAGCGACAGTGATCTCCTGAGCCAGGAACTGCGCCAGCAGCACGGTCATGCCGCACGCCACCGCGATGCCGACCGCCGCGTTGAGCAGCGGCACCGTCCCCGCGGACAGCAACTGCCCCCGGGTGCCGGTCGGTACCACGTTGAGCAGGAATGCTCCGCCGGTGATCAAGCCGGTGACGCCGATACCGGCGAACGCCGCTGCGCCCAGCGCCTCGGCCACGTCGAAGACGTTGACCGGGCGCAACCGGTCCAGCGCCCGGAAGCTTCCGGTGACATAGAGCAGATGCAGACCCGCGGCCAGCAGTACGCCGCCCTGGAAACCCCCGCCCGGGGTCAGATGCCCGTGCACCACGACATCGATGCCCACCGCCAGGGTCACCGGCAGCAGCAGGTATCCGACGAATCGGGTGGCGTCCAGGGCGGTGCTGCGGCCTTGGACGCCATCTGAGTCGTGATACTCACGCTCCTCGACAGCGGGCCGCAGCAGGGCCATCACACCGGTCACCGACGCGACCAGGATGGTCTCCTCGCCGAGCGTGTCCAGGGCACGCTGGTCGAAGTTCACCGAGGCCACCACGTTGGCGGTGGCGTGCGAAAAGGCGGCCCGCACCGCAAGATCCCGATACCCGTGATGCGCCTGGCCGAACGCAGGCAGCTCGGCGAATCCCAGCCACAGCAGCACACCCAACCCGGCCGCGCCGGCGAGGAACAGCGCCGTGCGCCATGCGCGGTTCACCGGCTGATCTCCCGGTGTCGACGCTGCACCGTCCGGACGGTCAGCATGACCATCAACGGCACCACCACACCGCCGATGAGCAACTGGGACAACGCCACGTCGGGCGCCTGCAGCAGTACGAACAAGATTGTGAGGGCCAGGCCGAACACCGACAGCACGATCGCCTGCCGCTGCGGGTCGCCGGTCAGCGCGACGACGGTTCCGGTGATGCCGACCGTCGTGAGCGAGACCAGGACCAGGGTGGTCATGATGGCGAGTGGGCTTTCACCACCCCGGCGTCCTGGGCGGTCAGCCGGGCGGTGGCTGCCGACATCACCGGCGCGGTCAGCAACACCAGCACACTGATGAGCAAGACCATCGCCGAGGCCTCGGTGAAGCCGCGCTGCACTATCAGGCCCAGCCCGGTCAGTGGGAACCCGACCGAGGTGGTCACGCTCAGCAGGTGCAGGCGGTCCAACACACCATCGACGGCCGCGGCAGCGACCGCGCAGCAGGCCATGACCGATATGCCGGCGATGACCAGCAGCCAGGCGATCACGGTTCGCTCGCCAGCAGCCGGGTGTAGACCAGGGTCCCGGGAAAGGTGATCAGCGCCAACACCAGTGCAACGATCAGGGTCCAGTCCTGACGCCACGAGACGGCCAGCACCATCAGGGTGGCGACCGCGCCGACACCGGCGAATTCCAGGCCGACCAGACGCCGGCGGGCCGCGCCCCGAGAAGCCATCCAGACGCCTGGCACGAACACCCCGGTCAGCAGCGCCAGCGCGGCCAGCTCACCCGCGCTCATCGCCGCACCGCCTGCTCCAGCGCGCCCGGACGCTGCCCGACCCGGTGTACCCGCACCGTCCGCGCGGCCGCGTCGAGCACGACGGTTCCCGGCGTGGTGGCCAAGGCCAAGGTCGCAGCGGCGCGGCGCGCGGCCGCGACCGATGCCGGCTCCTCGGGCAACACCACCGAGCCGACCGCCGATCGGGGACGTCGTGACGGAATCAGGACGTAGGCCCACACCTGAGCCGTCTGCGCCAGCAGTTCACCGGCGACGGCCGGCACCCAGCGCAGCCACCCCAGTCGAAACCGCCAACTACCGCCGTTGGCCCGCCGTGCTGCGTGGGCAACCACCGCACACGGAACCGTGCATACTGCCGCCGCAAACAATTCCTGGGCGGTCCGCGTCGTGAGCGTCACCACCCACACCGCGCCGGTGGCCAACCACCACGACAGCGTCTCGCCGATGAACCCCGTCAGCCGGCTACTTACCGCGGACACGGCGGTTGTGCTTCTTGATCGCCGTGACCAGTTCGGATTTGCGCATCGTCGATCGTCCGTGAATGTCCAGCCGGCGGGCGACATCGAGCAGATGCTGCTTGCTGGCGTTGGCGTCGACGCCTTCTGCGGACGGTCCGGAATTGTTCGGGCCGCCGCCGGCCGCGCGCTTGTCCGAGGGGCCGCGCTTCTTCTTGGGCTCCCAATGATCCCCGACCTTTTCGAAACTGTGCTTGAGCGCGGCGTAGGCGACCCGGTGCGCACGCTGTTCGCTGCCGTATTCCTTGGCGGCGGCGTCGTGCGCTTTGGCGAAGGTGCGTTGCGCCTTGGCGCTGGAGCGCTGCAGTGTGCTGGGCAACTCGCCGCGTTTGGCGGTGCCGCTCTTCGTCGTCTTGGGCATGAGACCTCCAATCAGCGACTGCAATCCGGGTTGGTTACCCGATGTAGCGGCTCAGCAACCATTTCGGCAGCCGTACGCGAGCTGACCTGGCGCTGACGAACCAGTCACCATCCCGTCGGGTCGGCCGGCGCCTCGGCGCCCGCGGGCTGCGCCGCCTCGAGGTCGTCATCCTGCAGGACGGCCAGCGGGCAGTGGCAGCGCGGCGTCAGTGCCGAGCCGACCGAGCCGAAAAGCAGGTGCCGCAACCGTCTTCGGCTGCTCGACCCGACCACAACCAGATCGGCTTGCCGGGATAACTCCTCCAGCGCGTCGACCGGGTCGGTGAACTCCACTTTGGTGTTCGGCTGCGAAGGCGTGCCGTCTGAAGCGCTGTCGGTGGCGACTTCGACGGCGTCATCGACGATCCGCTGCACACGCCGGTGCGGCAATTCGTGCTGGCCGAACACGATCCACTGGGCCATCAGCGGGGACAACTGGGTTGAGGCCGCGTGTACCAGGGTCAGCGGTAACGCACGGCGTTCCGCTTCCCGGGCTCCCCACCGCACAGCGGCCCTCGATCCCGACGACCCATCGACACCGACGACGATTCCGGCACCTGCAGTATCTGAAGTCATAATGGGCGCAGGTTAGCCATCGGGCCTTGATGTCAAACCCCTACGTGTCACCGCCTCTGGCTTCGGCGCCGGTTTCTCCGACATCGATTGCATCATCGGGACTGGTACGCCCCACGTAGCTACCATCTTCGCCCTTGCCGGCACGCGACCACGCCTGGTGGGTGTCGGATTCGACGTCCGCCTCGGCCTTCTGGCCTTTTCTTTCAGTCATCGCCGGCATCCTTTCCTCGTCTTCGTCGGCCGAATACCCGCCCGAAACCGTTCCTAGACGCCGCACCACCGGGCGTCTTACTCAGGCGTCGGGATCAACGCGGACGACGTGCGGCCAGCACCCCGGCTCCTGCCACCCCCAGCGCGGTGGCGGCCCCGGCCACCAGTCCGGCGTGTCGGGACGCCCAGATCTGCGGGCTGTGTGCGTGTGAGGAGTCGTCGAACTCGCCGCGCGCTCCGTGGTCGCTGCCCGGCCGTTCGTCGAGCGGTTGCCAAAGGTTGTACGGCTTGTCGCCGTCGACGCGCTCACCGGTCTGCTGCGAGTCGTAGCCGGTACGGGCCAAGTAGCGGTCCAGCAGCGGTGCGGCGAATCGCTGGGCCAACAGGGTGGCGACGGTGCTTTCACCCACCCAGTACTGCTTGCGCCGGGGATGGTCGGCGGCCCGCAGCACCGCCTGGGCAACCAGCTGCGGCTGATAGATCGGTGGCACCGGCTGCGGGTGGCGGGGTAACCGGGACAGCACCCAGGAGAACTGCGGCGTATTGACCGCCGGCATCTGCACCAGCGTGACGTTCACCTTCGAACCGTCGTGCAGCAGCTCGCAGCGCACCGATTCGGTGAAACCGTTGACAGCGTGTTTCGCACCGCAATACGCCGACTGCAGCGGGATTGACCGCTCCCCCAGCGCCGAGCCCACCTGCACGACGGTGCCGTGGTCGCGGGGCTTCATCCGCGCCAACGCAACCATGGTGCCGTAGACGAAGCCGAGGTAGCAGACCTCGGTGACGCGTTTGAACTCCGCGGGTCCGATCTCGGTGAACGGCGCGAAGACCGATGCGAAGGCGACGTTGATCCACGTGTCGATCGGGCCGAGTTCGGCTTCGGCACGGTCGGCGGCGGCCGCCACCGCGTCGTAGTCGGCGACGTCGGTGGGAATGGCCAGGGCGGTGCCACCGGCGTCTTCGACATCACGCGCCGCGCCCCGCAGCCCTGCTTCACCGCGCGCGAGCAGGGCGACGTTGGCTCCCCGTTTGCCGTACAGCTGCGCGACGGCGCGGCCGATCCCGGCGCTGGCTCCCGTGACAACGACGGTGTGAGTCATGGCTGGACTCCCTTCTGCGAGATGCGCTTTCCGGCAAGCCGTTCGGCGAGCCGGGAAGCCAGCGCCATGATGGTCAGCGCCGGGTTGGCCGACCCCTGCGTTGGGCATACCGAGCCGTCGGAGATGAACAGGTTGGGCACCCCCCATACCCGATGGTCGGCATCGACGACGGAGTTCTCCGGTGCGGTACCCATCCGAGCACCGCCGATCAGGTGGGCGTAGCGCTGGATGGTCAGCACGTCCTGCGCGCCTGCCGCGTGCAGGATGTCGGTGATCACCTGGGTCGAATAGGCCATGTTCGCTTTGTCGTTGTCGCAGCGGGTGTAATCCATTCGGGCCACGGGGATCCCGCTGCCGTCGACTTCGTCGGCCAGGGTGATCCGGTTGTCCGGCAGGGGAAGCAGTTCGTTGAGCACGCCGATCGTGCTCCAATGGTTGTAGTCGCGCATGTATTCACGCATCGCCCGGCCCCAGTGCCCGTCGGCGAGCACGTGCTCTGACCAGCCGATCGGCAGCGGCGACACGGTCTGGATGGAGAAGCCGCGGGCGAATCCCCGAGCGGTGTCGGTCTCGTAGAACTGTTCGCTGCTCACCTGCGGCGGCGGAGCCTTGTACATCCGCAGTTCCTCGGGCCACCGCCCCGCGGTCTGGGCCGCGCCTTGAACCATGACGTAACGGCCGACCTGATCGGAGTTGTTTCCCAACCCGTGCGGAAACCGAGTGCTGGTCGAGTTGAGCAGCAGCCGTGGCGTTTCGATCGAGTACCCGGCAACCGCCACGACCCTCGCGCACTGCAGGTGCTCGGCGCCGCTTTTGTCGTGGTAGACGACGCCGCGCGCCGCTCCGGCGTCATCGAGTTCGATGCGGGCGGCCATGCAGTCCGCACGGATCTCCACACCGTGCGCCAAGGCGTCGGGCAGGTGGGTGACGTACGGACTGGCCTTGGCGTTGACCTTGCAGCCCTGCAGGCAGTAGCCGCGGTAGATACAGTGCGGCCGGTTTCCGAAGGTGCCGTTGACGATTCCAACCGGCCCAACCCGCATCTCGATCCCCAGATTGCGCGCGCCCTCCCACAGCTTGGACGCGGCAGCGGAGATCGGGTGCGGCGACGACGGGTAGCGGTGCGGATATCCCCATGGCCAGTTCTGTCCGGCTACCGGCAGTTCGGCCTCGAGCACTTCGTAGTGACGTCGGATGTCCTCATAGTCGATCGGCCAGTCCGCCCCGACGCCGTCGAGGCTGAATGTGCGCAAGTCGCTGGGGTGAAAGCGTGGGCAGTAACCGGCGTAGTGCACCATCGAGCCACCGACGCCGCGGCCGGAATTGTTCTTGCCCAACTCGATCGGATCGTCGCCGCCGATGATGCGCTTCTGCGTCCAGTACAGCGGATGCGATCCGGCTTCGTCGGAGACCCAGTCGCTGTCGGGATGCCAGAACGGGCCCGCCTCGATGATCACGGCGCGCCAGCCGGCCCGCGCCAGTCGTTGCGCCAGCACCGATCCCCCGGCCCCGGCGCCGACGACGACCAGGTCGACCTCGTCATCGGTCGCATACCGGCGCATCGTCTTCTCACCGGGCAGCTCCCGCGACTGCACGTCCAGCAGGAACCGCGAGTCATTGTCGGGTGGGCCCAGCGATCCCTTGAGCAGGCCGCGCCAGAAATCGCCCACTACGAATCCTCTTCCAGCACCAGTTCCACCGGGTCCTTGTCGATGGCACCGCGGGTTTCGAACGGCTCACGCACCGCCGCCGGCCCGCTCGGGCCACCCAGCCGCATGAAGCCGCGTGGATAGGCCGGACCGCCGAACCCGATCTCGTTCCACGCCCAGGGATGGGAGTAGAACGCCGACAACGCCATCCGCATGCACACCGACCATGCCCGCATCTCGTTCAGCTGCGACCAGGCGCCGCCCTGCAGCCGGCCTCGGGAGAACTGGTCGACCAGTGCCAGTTGGGTCGGGACTTCGGCTGCGGCGAACGATGCCTTGCCGTACCGCTGCCCGGCGGCCTCGTCCAAGCCGCGCAGCACCAGACGCCAGGTCTCCCGGTCATCGGGCATATCGGCGTATTGATAGCCGTCGAGCTGACCGTCGGCCAGTTTGGCATCGACGAACTCGGCAACCGGCACCCGCGGTTCATCATCTTGGGCCAGCACGATGTCACAGAACGCCCGCAGGGTGGGCTCCTCGGCGGCGGTGAAGAACCGCAGCGGCCCCGGCGGTTCCAGCCGGGCCAGCACCACCTTCCTGGTGGCCTCGTCCCAGCTGTCTTTCGACGCGAGCACGTCGAAGTCCGGGTAGCGCCCGATCATCTGCGGGGTGACACCGCGACGTTGCCGGGGCAACCAGGACGGGTGCGGGGGTTGGCGATCGGCCCGGAGATTCGGCAGGTGGTCGGGACGGGAGGTGTCGGCCATGGCTGCCGGCGCCTCAGCGTTCGCGGCGCAGCACCGCGGCCAGCAAGCCCATCCCGCCGACCATCGCCATCAAGCCGGGCGCTGCGATCGGCGGACCCATCGGAACGTTGTAGGACGCCATCTTCCAGCCGCCGGGCTTGCGGGCCACCCCGCGGGCATGCAGGTACTCCCCCAGCAGCCCATTGGCGGCGTATACGCCTGCGGTCAACGGCAGCCAGCGTTTGGCCCAGCGGCGGGAGAACACCCCGCCGATCCCGGCGACCACCACCGGTGGCGTGACCAGAACCGGGCTCCACATCCACTTGTTACCGAAGCCGGCCTTGTAGTGCTCGAGATAGATCTCGGCAGTCGTGACAACCGCGGCGAACGCCGTCATCGCCGATAGCGACCTTTCGAAGCGACCATGCGCGACGTTACGCAGCATCCGATCGACGATATCGCCGGCTTCGCCGATCCACTCCGCGTGACTACCTGCCCGCGCACCGGACCCGCCTGTCTCCAGCAACATCATCTGCGCATTCCGTCCCGCTCGCCGACGTTTCATCCCCAAAACCCGGCAGTACCCTGCCGCCACCGCGGTCAAACATCGCCCGACGCGCGCTTTTGGTGCCAGGTTTCGACAGCGGTGGAACGGGGAACTGATCGGGGTACAGATGAATGGAGGACGGATGCGAATCGGCGGATTGGCCGGAACCATTGTGCTGCTCTGGCTGCTGATAGGTGTTTTCGCCGCATGGCAGCGCGACTATTTCCACGGCAGCCAAACCAGTTGCGCAAATGCCGGAACCATCGCCGTCACTACGCTGGCGGGTCCCTTGAACTACTTCGGGCTCAACCCGGTCGTGTCCGATTGCCATCTGCCGCAACCCTCTTCGTTGGGTGCGGTGGGTTTGATTGTGTGAGAGAAGGGATTGGTGATGATTGCCCTCGGAGTGGTCCTGATTATTCTGGCGCTCATCTTCAAGATCAACGTCCTATGGACGGTCGGCGTCATTCTGCTGGTTGTCGGCGCGGCACTCTGGATTCTGGGCGCGGTCGGTCGTCCGGTCGCGGGGCGGCGCTACTGGTATTGATCAGGTAGTGAGCGCAACCGAAGCACGCCGCGAACAATGCGATGACCGTCGCTGCCGACGCTGATCGCGGTTCCTTCAGGCATATCGCGCTGTTCTACCGGTCGCCGCAGGAATATCTGGATTACCTGGTGCCATTCGTCGCCGAGGGCGTCGCCGACGGTCTCCCGGTCTTGGTGGCCGTACCTGAACCCAACCTCTCGCTGCTGCGCGCCGCACTCCCCAACGACGCAGTCGAATTCGTGACGCTGGCCGACATGAGCCAAGTCGGACGCAACCCGACCCACATATTGGGCGGCGTGCTGGGCACTTTCGCGGCCCGGCATCCATCGTGGCCGGTGCGAATGGTCGGCGAACCGGTCTGGAGCGACCGGTCGGAGCTGGAGTATCCGGCCTGCGTTCAGCATGAGGCCCTGGTCAATGAGGCGTTCACCGGCCGGGGTCTGACCCTTCTCTGCCCTTACGACGCAACACATCTGGACTCAGATATCCTCGTCGACGCCGAGATCACCCATCCATGGCTGGGCCACGTCGGACAACCGGACCGCACCAGCGCGGGCTTCGCTCCCGATGCCGCCTGGGTGCGCTACAACGAACCGCTGCCCAGCAGCCCAACAGCGGCAAGCTACACCCTGAACCGACTTACCGACCTGGCCGGAGCCCGCCAATTCGCCGCCAAGTACGCACGCTGGTTCGGTTTCGCCGCCGCCGAGATCGCGGACCTGCAGTTGATAGTCAATGAGCTGGCGTCCAACAGCCTGCAGCACGGACGGGGACCGTGCACCCTGCTGCTGTGGGAGGCCGACGACCAATTGATCTGCCAGGTAAGCGACACCGGCCGCTTGACCGACCGGCTGGCCGGGCGGCGGCCGATCCTCGGACTTGGCGATCACGGTTGCGGATTGTTCGTGGTCAACGCGACCGCGGATCTGGTGCGCATCCACACCGCAGCCTCCGGAACCACGGTGCAGGCGCACCTACGGATGAGGAAGTCAGCGTGATGGGCGGCTATCGAGCGGATCCCTCGGGCGAATTCGGCCACGTGGGTTGGGAATACCGGGATCGGAGCGAATTTCTGTACCGCGCGGCCGAGTACATCGCGGATGGCTTGAACCTGGGCCAGCGGGTCACCTACGTCGGAGAGGACGATCCGGTGACCATGCGGGCCAGCCTGGCTGCTGCCGGGCTCGGCGGTGATGCGGGCGAAGTGCACGTCAAGACGGTTCTGCAGCACTTCGTGTTCCGGGGCGACGTCGTCGACGCCGAGCGCATGACCGAGCGCTACGCGGCGGCCGCAGTCGAGGCCGTCGCCGGGGGCTACAACGGGCTGCGGGTCGTCATCGATACAACGTCGGCGGCTCGCACACCCGCGCAGCGCGAAGCGCAGGCCGCACTGGAGTTCCTCGGAGACCGCCGGATCGCCACGCTGCCTGTCGCGGCGATGTGCGGTTACGACGTCGCCGAACTCGGTGACGCCGCAGCCGGGTTGGTGTGCCTCCACCCGGCGGCCGGCCCCAGTTCGGTGCCATTCCAGCTGTACGCCCAGCCTGCTGGGCGCAACGCGATCGCGTTGGCGGGCAATCTCGACGCCGCGAGCGAGCCGCTGTTCGTCACCACCCTGCGGCGGGGTTCTGCCGCTGTTGTCGCACGACACCCTTGAGATCGACGCGCGGGAACTGGAGTTCGTCGGGCACCGTCAGCTCTGCCTGCTCGACCGCTACTGCGCCGCCCACGGCCGAAAGGCCGTGCTGCGCAGCGATCGAGCAGTAGTGCGCCGGCTGGTCGCCCTCCTCGACTTCGTTAACGTCCAGATCGAGACCACCTGACGCTTGAGCGTCCAGGCGTGGCGATCGCGCCCGGGCCATAGCTGTCAGCGATGCCGGCGCACCGGGCCGGCCCACAGGTCTTTCCGTGGTGTCGGAGCGGGCTCGCCGCGGTAGGTGACCGGGACCTGTACCGGCCCTTGTCGATTCGCGTTGGACGATGCCGGCGGAGGCCGCTCGTCGCCGGCCTGGTGGCGGCTACCCTGGCGCAGCCGGGCATAGGCGCCCAGCAGCTGCTGTAACTGCTCCTCCGCGTCGGCGGTCGGCGGACGGCCCGCATTGCCGGCGTCGGGATGGAGCGTGCGCAACTTGGCGCGGAAGGCATGGCTGATCTCAGCCGGCGTGGCCGCCGCTGTCACACCCAGCACTGCGTAGGGGTCGGGACTCTTGCTCATAACGCCACCAAGGGCCAAGCAGGGGTTGGTCGTACCTGATCGACTTGCCGTTCGGCCGGCGAGGCCTGCTGCCGGAGAGAGAGCGTTGACGGCAGCAGGGCCCCGTCGAACCCTGCGGTGACATCGTGCGCGGCCCACGTCATTTCGCTGCCACATCGGTGGCGATGCGCGCGCAGAACCGGGCTGCGTCGACGCGCTCACGATGGTCGGATAGCCGTGAGCGACGCACGAGAGTCACCGTCCGCTGGTGTTAATCGCGTAAGGCCATCACCTCCCTCGTCGGCAACTGCTTGACCAAGTCGGCAGCGGCATCACGGAGGAGACCGCTGCGTCGGCCACACTCGCCTGTTGCGCCGCCGCGTGGCCGAACGATGCCGGCGACTGGCTGGTAGTGGCGCATCACGCCGATCAGGAGGGGCGCCACGAAGGGCGAGCTTCGGGGGACGAGGCCGGGCGACGGGCATTTCGGTGGGTGCCGCGGTGCAGTTTCCGGGTGCCCCGGCGGTTAACAGGCGCAGCCATTCGGCGCGCACGATGCTCTCCGCCTCGTCGAGCACCTCCGCGGCCAGCGTGTCGGTGGTCATGTTGCTCACCTCCTTCACCGGGTAGCAGGCCGCCGCCCGGCCCCTCGCAATCAGGAGTTGATGGCCCGCTCGCCGTGGCTGCCGGCGACCTTGATGCGCCGCGGCTTTGCCTTCTCGGCGACCGGGATGGTCAGCCGCAGCACGCCGTCTTGATAGCTGGCCTGGATCTGGTCGGCGTCGAGATTGTCGCCGAGGAACAACTGGCGGCTGAACACGCCGCGCGGCCGTTCCGCGGACACCATCTCGCGGCTTTGATCAAGCCCCGGACGTTCGGCGTGCACCGTCAGCACATTGCGTTCGACATCGAGATCCAGGGAGTCCTCCGCGACCCCGGGCAGGTCGAACTCGACGATGAACTGGTCGCCGTCACGCCAGGCGTCCATCGGCATGACCGCCGGCCGTGCCGCGGTGCCCAGCACCTGCTGGGTCCAGCGGTCGAGATCACGGAACGGGTCGGTACGCATCAACATCATCTCCACCTCCTAGATCTGTGGCAGATCATCTATGTCTGCCGACATAGATTTTTATATAGCACTCGTGGTAGGTTCGCGCAAGAGGTGCACGAGGAATTTCCGACGAGCGGGAAGCGATGCGCAATGGTCGACGAAATGGATGGCCGATCCGGGCTTGGGGTATACGGCATCTCGGTGGCTGCCGAGTTGTCCGGTGTCGGTCCGCAGACCTTGCGGCTCTACGAGAGCCGCGGTCTGCTGACCCCGGCGCGCACCGCGGGCGGGACGCGTCGCTACAGCGATGACGATCTCGCCCGGCTGCGACGAATCACCGAACTGGTAGACATCGGCATCAATGTGGCAGGTATCGGACAGATCCTGGGCCTGGAAGCGCGCAACGCCCGATTGGAGTCCGACAACAGCAAGCTGCAATCCGACAACACTCGGCTAAGGTCGGACAACACCCAGCTGAAGTCGGACTATGCCCTGTTGGCCGCCCAGCGCGCCGACCGGGCGGCCTCGGGCGCGCCGCGAGCGCGGAAACGAAAGGGGTCGTGATGACCAACCCTGACGGGCTACCGTCGACCGAAGCCGTTCCAGAGGCAGACCTCGCGGAACAGTGGATCGGGGCCGATGACGACGACGAAGGTCTGGACCCCGCCGCCGTGGAGAATATCGCCGAGGTCGACGCCAACCCGGCCGATGTGATCGATCAGGCGATCAGCGTGCCGCTTCCCGAGGACGACTACGAGACCGGCGAGTAGCGCACCGGTGACTGGTATCGCACAGCGGGTAATTGCGGCTGCGCCCGCAGGCGCAGACCGCCACCATGAAGCGATCTGATTCGACAACGCCCTCGGGTGTCTCGATGCGCACCGGTCCGGCGATCAGGACCGGGCCGTTGCGGACGGGCTGCACCACCGTCGGCTGCCGCCCGGTCATGGCTTGTCCGCCCTGATCACCACCAGCTGTTCCACGCGGCAGCCCGGTGGCACCAAGCCGGTGGATTCCAGCCACTCGGCGCGCGCCGAGAGCACCGGGCCGAACGGGACGCTTCGGACGGCAGCGACCTCAGCAGACAGACCCGATTCCCGCAGGGTCTGCAAGGAGTGCGCGACGTCGGCGAGAGCGGATTGCACCAGCAGCAGGGAACCGCCCCTGTGCATCAGCGCCGCTGCCGACCGGCACAGCGGATCCAGCACAACTCGCCCGTCCACGCCACCGTTCCACGACCACTCCGGACCGCCCGCGGACGGGATGGGTCCACCGTTTCGCGGCGAGGGCACATAGGGCGGATTGGCCACCACGAGGTCGAAAGGGGCGCACCGTAACGCGCCACTCCACGGTCCCTGCCGGATCGTGATGTCCACGCCGGCGGCACGCGCGTTGTGCCGAGAGCAGCGCACCGCCCGCGGGCAGATATCGAACGCGGTGACACTGTCGGCGCCCAGCTCGGCGGCCGCGATGGCCGCCACGCCGCTGCCGGTACACAGGTCCAGCACACGGGCCCCGCGGGCCAACCCGGTGCGTTCGATGGTCTCGATGAGAAGATGCGAATCCTCTTGCGGCACGTAGACACCGTCCAGTTTCGGCAGCCGGCGGCGCAGCGCGCCGGGCACGCCCAAGGTGGTCATCGGCGCCTACCCGCCGTTCTTGCTACGGATGTCGCGCACCGACTGCCTGGCCGATTCGGTGAACTCATGCATCTTCTGCTTCGCGCCCTTGGTGACCACGCTGACGCGGTCCGGGTCTTTGAGGATCGCTTTGGCAGTGTTCTTGGCGATCATCTTCTCGATGTGCGGCGGCACCGGCGGGATGTCGGGGTCCACCACGACTTCCAGCACCACCGGACCGGGCGCGGAGAGCGCCTGGTCCCACGCCTGGCCGATCGTGTCCGGGCTGTCACACCGGATGCCGGTGAGTCCCAGCAGCTTGGCGAACTCGGCGTACGGCACGTCCGGGATCATCTGCGAGTCTTCGAACTTGGGCTCGCCGCCCATCGCTCGCTGCTCCCACGTCACCTGGTTGAGGTCTTGGTTGTTGAACACGCAGAAGATCAGCGGCCCGTCGGACAGCCGGTCCAGATAGCGCTTCACGGTGATCATTTCGGCCATCCCGTTCATCTGGAAGACGCCGTCACCGACAACGGCGATCACCGGCCGGTCGGGTTGGGCGAGCTTGGCGCTGATCGCATACGGGGTGCCGGGCCCCATCGTGGCGAGGTTCCCGGCCAGCGAGGCCGCCATCCCGCGCCGCAGCCGCAGGTGCCGTGCCCACCAGTTGGCGACCGACCCGGCGTCAGTGGTGACGACGGCGTTGTCAGGCAGGCGCTTGGAGAGTTCGTGGACCACCAACTCGGGGTTGAGCGGGCTGGCCTTGTCGTGGGCCCGGTCGTCCAGGACCCGCCACCAAGTCTCCACTTCGCTTTCGATCTTGCGCCGCCAGGACCGGTCCTTCTTCCGAGTCAGCAACGGGATCAGTTCGGCGAGCGTGTCTTTGGAGTCGCCGATCAGGTTGGCCTGTACCGGGTAGCGCACCCCGATCATCCGACCGTCGTGGTTGATCTCCACTCCGCGGGCCTGCCCTTCCTTGGGCAGCCACTCGGCGTAGGGAAAGCTGGTTCCGATCATGAGCAAGGTGTCGGCTCCCGACATCATGGCCTCACTGGCCGTGGACCCCAGCAGGCCGATCGGCCCGGTCACGTACGGCAGCTCATCGGGCAGCGCGGCGCGTCCCAACGACGTCTTGGCCACCCCGGCGCCGAGCAGATCGGCGGCCTCCACCACTTCGTCGGCGGCGTCGGCGGCTCCAGCGCCGACCAGGATCGCCACCTTCTCGCCCTCATTGAGGATCTCGGCGGCTTTGCGCAGTTCGTTCTGCGGCGGGATCATCCGCGGTTTGGTCCACCCGACACTGCTGAAGACGGCCCCGTGCTGGCGCGGCGGCGAAGGGACCGCTTCTTCCTCGGCGACGTCCTCGGGAAGGATGATGGTGGCCACGGTTCGGTTGGTCAGCGCCACCTTGCAGGCCCGGTCCACCAGGTGGCGGGCCTGGACCGGCGCCATGCAGGTCTGGACGAAGTCCGAGGAGACGTCCTTGTACAGCGAGTTCGGGTCGATCTCCTGCTGGAAGGCCGCGCCCAGCGACATCCGCTTCTGCTGACCGATGATCGCGACCACCGGCTGGTGGTCGAGCTTGGCGTCGTAGAGCCCGTTGAGCAGATGGATCGCCCCGCCGCCGGAGGTAGCCAGGCAGCAGCCGAGCTCGCCGGTGAATTTGGCGTGGCCGGTGGCCATGAAGGCCGCCATCTCTTCGTGGCGCGGCTGGATGAGTTCCGGGTCTCCGCCGGCCCGGTCCAAGGCCCCGATCATCGAAAGAATCCCGTCACCGGGGTAGCCGAAGATCCGGTGCACCCCCCACTGACGGAGCCTGTCGAGGATGAAGTCCGCGGTTTTCGGCATAGTTTGCTCCCTTCAACACGCACACGGTTACCCGCCAGCGGCTTTGTCAAACGGCGGGGTGCACCAGTGGTGCGCCACCTCCGGTCACGGCGTTGCGGGCTATCCGCAGGTCGTCGACGAAAGCGTCGTAGGCCTGCGCACGCTGGTCGCTGCGGTCACGCAGCACCGCCGAGGGGTGGACGGTGGCCAGAACCCTCGGCCGGCCGTTGGACCCCGCCAAGCCAGGCAGGGACAGCAGCTCACCGCGACCGGTGGAGATACGAAACGAGGGACCCAGCAGTGACTGTGCGGCGGTGGCGCCCAGGCAGACCACCACCTGCGGCCGCACCGAGTCGATTTCGGCGATCAGCCACGGCCGGCACGCCACCACCTCGGTGCGGCCCGGCTTCTGGTGGATCCGGCGTTTGCCCTCGCGGCGGGTGAACTTGAAGTGCTTGACCGCGTTGGTCACATACGCCTGCGCCGGATCGATGCCCGCGTCCCGCACCGCACGGTCCAGCAAGCGTCCGGCCGGGCCGACGAACGGGTGGCCCTCGAGGTCCTCGTGATCGCCGGGTTGCTCCCCAACCAGCATCAGCGGCGCGCCCCGCCGACCCTCACCGAACACGGTCTGCGTCGCGTCGCGGTACAGCGCGCAGCCGCGGCACTGTGCAGCCGCCTCACGCAGTGCGTCCAGCGTCCGCCGCTCCGGCAGGTAGCGCTGTGCCCCAGGCTCTTTCGTCGCCACCATTACGCCGCCAGCTCCGGCGCGATCTCGGATTCCCAGAAGGCGAAGAAGTTCTCCTGGTCTTTCCCGATCTGCTGGACGTACACCTCGTCGAAGCCGGCGTCGGCGAACTCGCGGATCCGGTCCAGATAGGGTTTGGCGTCCGGCCCGGCCGGGATTGACCGTGCCACCGCCTCGGCGGTCACCAAGCTCGACGCCTGCTCGAAATGCGCCGGCGTGGGCAAGTTCTGGCCCAGCTCACCGGGAAGATGCTCAATGGGCCACATCGCGTGTGCGGTGCGCACCGCATCGTCCTTCGACGGTCCGTAACACACCTTGAAGCCGGCCTGGGTGGGCTTGCCCATACCGCCGGCGCGATGGAACTCCGACACCAGCTCTGCCGCCGGCATGCTGCACTGGTAGCCGTCGCCGATCCGGCCCGCCAGCCGCGCCGAGCGCGGTCCGTACCCGGAGACATAGATGGGGGTCGGCCGCGGCGGCAACGTGTAGAGCCGGGCGTTTTCGACGGTGTAGTAACGCCCGTGGTGGTTGACCTGTGCGCCGGTGAACAACTCGCGGATCACCGCGACAGCCTCCTCGAGCATGCCGCGCCGAATGGCGGCCGTGGGCCAGCGCCGGCCGGTGATGTGTTCGTTCAAGGCCTCTCCGGTGCCGACACCCAAGGTGAAGCGGCCGTCGAGTTGCGCGGCGCTGGTGGCTGCCGCTTGCGCGACGACCGCCGGATGGGTCCGCACAATCGGGCAGGTGACCGCGGTGGTGATCGGCAAAGCGCAGGCCTGCGACAGCGCGCCGATCACCGACCACACGAACGGGCTGTTCCCCTGCCGGTCGGTCCAGGGGTGGAAGTGATCGGAGATCCACAGCGCCTGAAACCCGGCCTGCTGTGCCCGGACCGCCTGGCGAACCAGCTCCTGGGGAGAGAATTCCTCGCAGGACAACGCATAACCCAGGGTCGTCATGAGTCAGACATACCCGTCGTGGGCGTGACTAATCGTGGTTAGCGGTTCGGGCTCGGGTATCGGGCTCGACCTCTACATCTCGGATGCGGATCGCACCGGCGACCATGCGCTGTAGTCGGATACTCAGTACCCGCCCGGTGTCCCGTTGCCCAAGCAGGCCATTCGGGCGCCGCGGACGGCGCGGCGGTCCACGATGTTGCGGGTGTCGACCACCACCGCCCCGGCGGCGGCACAGCGGGACACCGCTTCCCAATCCAACTCGGCAAAATCGGGCCACTCGGTGAGCACCACGATCGCGTCGGCGTCCTTGGCTGCGACGTACGGGTCATCGGCGACCGCAGTGGGCAGTCGCGCGGCCCCGATCACCGCCAGCCGCGGGTCATAGGCGGTGACCTGCGCGCCGGCCCGCAGCAGCTCGGCACACACCTGGAGCGCCGGCGAGTGACGGATGTCGCTGGTGCCCGCTTTGAACGTCACGCCCAGTACCGTCACCTTCAGTTCCGACAGTGGCCGGCTCGTCTGGCGTTTCAGCATCGTGACGATCCGGTGCACCTGGGCGGTGTTGGTGCGCCGGGCTGATTCGATCTCGCGCAGCTCGACGCCCTGCGCCCGGCCGGTGCTCACCAGCGCCGCGCTGTCCTTCGGTAAACACGAACCGCCCCAGCCTGGTCCCGGCCGCAGAAAGTGCGGCCCGATCCGCGGATCAGCACCCATGCATCGAGCGATGTCGCTGATGTCGGCCCCGACCCTGCTGGAAAGCTGGGCCAGCGAATTGACGAACGACAGCTTGACCGCGAGGAAGGAATTGCTGGCGTACTTGGCCAGCTCCGCGCTCTCCAAGCTCATCCGCAAGATGATGCCGCCGGACTGGCCGTCATAGAGCTCTGCCACGCGGTCGGCCGTCGCAGCCTGCTGGGCGTCCGCGCCGATCACCACCCGATCGGGATGCTGGAAATCCTCAACGGCGAAACCTTCCCGCAGAAACTCCGGATTGGCCACGATGTGGATGTCGCGGGCGGCCAGCGTCTCACCGATCCGGCGGCAGGTCCCGGCCGGGACAGTGGATTTCATCGCCACCGCCGACCCGGGCGACAGCGTCTCGGCCAGCCGGGCCACCGCTAGTTCGACGGCACGCAGGTCAGCGCTGCCGTCTTCGCCGGTCGGCGTCGGCACGCACACGAACACAACCTCGCGGTCGGCTAGCATGCGGTAGTCGTCTGTGACACGCAGGGTTCCGTCGCCCAGCCCGGCACGCAGCAGGTCGTCGACACCCGGCTCGTCGATGGCCGTATGGCCCCCGCGCAATTCTGCGACGCGGTGCCGGTCGGTGTCGATGCAGACCGTGTTGATGCCCTTGGCCGCCAGACACACCGCGCTGGTCAACCCGACATATCCGGCTCCGACGACACCCACGGTCCGGACCGTCATGCGCACTCCGCCAGCAGCTCTCGGGCTGCGGCGATCACCCGCGCCACCGTGATCAGCATCAAGCCCGGGTGGGGCCGGTCGGCGTGAGGGTCGCCGCGGTCACCAGTCCACAAGGCGATGTGACGCCCTGAGCCGCGCGGGCCCCACTGGGCCGGTGGCGTCGGACCGAAGAGCAGTACCGAGGGAGTTCCGGTGGCGGTGGCGATGTGGCCGACTCCGGTGTCCCCGCAGACCAGCAGCCTGGCATCGCTGATCAACGCGACCATGCCGAGCAGGTCCAGCTCGCCGGCCAGCACCGACGTCGACCTCAATCCGGCATAGGCGGCGACGATTTCGGTCAGTGACCGTTCCGCGGCCGACCCGGTGACCACCACCCGATATCCCGACCGGGTGAGCGCCGCGGCGACGGCGGCGAACCGGTCCGGCGGCCAGCGCCGCGCCGGCGCGGCAGCGCCAGGATGAATCACCACGACGCCTTCCCTCCGCGGATATCCCGGCGGCCGGTCGATCCCGAGTTCATCGCCACAGCAGCCGATCCCCGCTGATTCGAGCAGCACGCACCACCGATCCACATCATGGATGTCGTCCCGCCAGAGTGGACCGCGCACGTCCGGGTAGGCGCAATTACGATGGCTGATAATGGTTTTCGCGCCCGTGGACAGCAGATCAGCAATGCTTTCCGGGCCACGCCCATGCAGATTCACCGCTACGTCCGGCACCGGACCGGCCCAGCACAGCTCCCCCAGCCTGGCGGTCGGCGCCACTTCGTCCACGCCGGTGCACCACAGCGCCAGCGGCTCCAGTACCGCGGGAGTGGCCAGCACGATCCGGGCCGACGGATAAGCCCGCCGCAGTCCCCGCAGCGCGGGAACCCCGGTCAGCAGATCTCCCAGCCCCAGCGCACGCAACACCAACACGCTGGTGTCGCCGGTCACGGCCACGATGACTCCTCGCTGGAACACACCACCATTTCCCGAATTTCACTGCCGGGAGGTTGGCGCAGCGCGAACAACACCGCTTCGGCCACCCGGTCGGGATCGTTGAGGTTGGCATCCGGCGGCGGCTTGTACTGCTCGGCGCGGCCGTCGAAGAACGGCGTGGTCATTCCGCCGGGGATCAGCAGCGTCACGCCGACTTCGCCGGCCAGCTCGGCAGCCAGCGCCCGGGTGAAGCCGACCACCCCGAATTTCGACGCGCAGTAGGCGGTGGCGTCGCTGACCGCCTTGATGCCGAGCGTCGATGCGCAGGTGACGATTCGCGCTCCCGCCGCGTCGAGATACGGCAGCGCGGCGCGGATCACCGCGGCCGTGCCCAGCAGGTTGACGTGCAACACCCTTTCCCAGTCTTTGGCCGGGACCCGATCCAGCCGACCGCAACTGTCGATACCCGCGGGGGTGAACACCCCGCGCAGCGGCTGGTCGGCGGTTCCGGCCAGATCGGCGACGGCGTCCTCCACCGCCGCGGTGTCGGCGAGATCGGCGGACCGATACGCGACATCTTCGGCCGGTTGGTTGATGTCGATCACCAGCGGTGTCCCGCCGGCGCGCCGCACCGCTCGCACCGTGGCGGCGCCCAGACCGGAGGCGCCCCCGGCGATCAAAATATTGCCCAAAGCTGCTGTCATCTCCATCTCCCGCACCTCTTCTTTCCTCGCTAGCGCACGGCTGCGATCAACTTCGACGACGAGTAGCCCGGGATGGTGGGCAGCACCATCACCTGGCCGCCGTTGCGCCGCACCGTGTCCGCCTCGGGCAGCTCCACCCCGCCGTAGTCGCCGCCTTTGACCCAGATGTCGGGCCGCAGCCGCTCCAGCACCGCGGTCGGCGAGGTCTCATGGAAGATCGCCACCCCGTCCACACAGGCCAAGGCCGCCAGTACCCGAGCGCGGTCTTCAGCGGCCACCACCGGACGCCCGGCGCCCTTGAGCGTGCGTACCGAATCGTCGGAGTTGATCAGCACCACCAGCGCATCGCCCAGATCGCGAGCCCGCCGCAGCAACCGGATGTGTCCGGTGTGCAGCAGGTCGAAACACCCACCGGTGGCCACCAGGGTGCCGCCGCGGTGGCGGACCCGCTGCGCCAGTGCGCTCACCGCTGCCATCCCGGTCACCGCGCCGCCCGGTGTGGCCAGGTCGATCCCGCCCGGGATCGGCATGACGCTGGACACTGCGGCCGCACCGCCTGTCAACACGAAGCGCGACGCCGCGGCGACCGCAGCCGTGGCCGCCGCCAGCGCGTCGGCGCCGTCAGCCAGGGCAAGCGCGGCGGCCACCGCGAAACGGTCACCGGCACCGCAGGTATCGCTGTGACCGCCGGCGGTGCCGGGCGAGCGGATGTGGTGCGCGGCATGCCCGGCGTCGGCGAACAGCGCGCCGCCGGCGCCCAAGGTGATGCTGACCGCGCCGGCATCCCACGCTCGCCGCAGTGCGTCGGCCCGCTGCCCGCCGCCGCAGGACGGCGCAAAGGTTTTCGCCTCATTCTCGTTCGGCGCAGCCAGCGCGCACCCCGGGATCGGCACCGCGCCGCGCGGGTGCGGGTCCCAGACCACGGGTGTACGCGCCGCCGTGGTGGTCAGTGCCGAACGCAGCCCCTCGTGAGCAGCGACGCCGTGACCGTAGTCGGCGACGCACACCGCGGCTGCCTCGCCGAGCAGTTCAGTGATCTCGGCGGGAAGTCGCTTGTCGGCTGCGTAGCCGTCGCCGTGGTCGACGCGCACCACCGACTGCCCCCCGGCGCGGATCCGGATCTTGCTGAGCGTGCCGCCGCACAGCGGCAGCCCGATCACCCGGATGCCCGGGTAGTCGTCGGCGAAGATCCTGGCCAGGCTACGGCCGGTGGCGTCGTCGGCGGTCGCGGTAATCAGGACGACGTTGGGATACTCGCGGGCGGCCAGCACCGCCGCCAGCCCGGCTCCCCCGGGCCGCTGCCAGATCCGCTCCGGGTCAACCACCGGGACCGGCGCTTCCGGTGACAGCCGGCTGGCCATGCCGTCAACGTCGACGTCGAGCATCGTGTCGCCCACCACCACAAGCGGTTTCATCTGCGTGTCCGATCCGTGTCGAGCAGCACCGCGTCGACGGCCATGCACAGGCTGTGCAGCAGCAGCAGGTGGATCTCCTGCACGGTGGCCGTCGAATCGGCGTCTACGCCGATCCCGTCGTCGCTCATCGCCAGCAGGGGGTTGGGCGCCGGCCCGGTCAACGACCATGTGGTCACACCGATCTCCTGCGCCGCCTTGACCGCGGCAAGCACGTTGCGGCTGGTGCCACTGGTGGACAGCGCGATCAACACGTCACCGCGCCGGCCATGGGCACGCACCCCTCGAGCGAACATCTCCTCGGCGCCGTAGTCGTTGACGATCGCCGTGCTGGCCGAGGTGTCGGCGTGTAATGCGATGGCCGACAGCGGTTCTCGTTCATGATGGAAGCGGCCGACAAGTTCTGCGGTCAGGTGCTGAGCCTCGGCGGCACTGCCGCCGTTGCCGCAAGCCAGCAACCGCCCGCCGCCGGCCAGCACCTCGGCCAGTCGAGCACCCCACTCCGAGAGCTGGGCGGCCGCCGGGCGCACCCGGACGATCGCTCGCTGCAGCTCCGCCATATGCCGTGCGATCATGCCGCACCTCGACTTTCGATTTGGGCCACGGCCGCCACCACCTCGTCGGCAGCGATGCCGTCCAGACAGGGATGGCCCGCAACCGGGCAGTCTCGTGCCCGGCTGCCACGGCAGGGCGCCGTCTGGTCGCCGCACAGCACCACCGGAACTCCATACGGACTCCAGCGACCGGCGGGCACCACCGGCGCGAACAGCGAGACCACCGGCGCGCCGACCGCCGCAGCCAAATGCGCGGGCCCGGTGTTGGGCGCCACCACCACCCGAGCGCCGGCGAACACCGCGCCGAGGTCGGCCAGCGTGGTGCGGCCACCCAAGTCGGTTGCGGCGTCACCGGCGACCCGAGCGGTGAGCTGCCGATCGGCGGCGGTGCCGGTGACGACGACGTGATGGCCGGCCCGCGTCAACGCCTGCACCAGTTCTGCGGACTTTCCGGCCGAGGGCCGCCGGGCCGGTACCGCGGCTCCGGGATGGAATGCCACGTAGTCGCCGCCGCGCAGCGCCGCCCGCAGTGGTCCGGAAAGCCGCGGTAGCGGCTGGACCCGTAAGCGTCCGTCATCGCCGGGGGGCAGCTGCCAGCCGGCGGCCTGTGCCAGCGACAGTGCCCGTAGCGGCTCGGGCACGTCGCCGGGGTCGGGGTGACGCAGGTCCAGCAGATGTCCCGGAAAGTCGGAGCAGATCGCCCCGATCCAGGCCACTCTCGCCATCCGGCCGATCAGCGCCAGCGGCAGCGGCGACTGGTGAAACGAGGTGAGGACCAGCAGCGCGTCTGGCCGTTCAGCCGCCAGCACGTCGACCAGTTGCGTCACCGCACCCGCGGTGACCGGTCCTGCGTCGAAGTCCACCCAGCCGGCGCTCCACCGCACCACGCGGTCCACTCCGGGCAGCATCTCAGCGGCCGCACCGCCGCGCGGACCGGCCAGAAACACCACCCGGTCGTGCGCTGCGGCGACGGCCCGCACGGCGGGGCCGGAGATCAGCACGTCACCGAGGCTGTCCAGCCGCGCCACCACCGCGGTGCTCATCGAACCTCCTTGAGCACCAACGTCACTGCCGCGTTCAGTGAGCGGGCAACCGCGGCGTTGGCGCGAGCGTCGGCGATTTCGGCGTCCCGGGTGCGCCGGGTGGGGACCAGGATCGCGTCGGCGTCGGCGGCCCGAGCGGCGGCCACGTCGCCACCGGTGTCGCCGATCATCACACAACGGCGAGGCTGCACATCCAGCGCGTCGGCCGCCGCGGACACCAGCCCCGGGGCCGGCTTGCGGCACGCGCAGTCGTCGCCGTCGTCGTGCGGGCAGACCTGCCAGCTGTCGAACGGACCGAGCAGTTCGTCGACCCGGGAATTGACCGCAGCCAACTGCTCGGGGCTGATCAAACCTTTCGCCACCCCGGACTGATTGCTGACCACCGCGAGCCGCAGGCCGTGGCGGCGCAGCCGCTTCAACGCCCGGCGGGCGTGCGGCAGTGGAGTCACTCGGTCCGGGTCCGCCAGATACGGGCCGTCGTAGATCAGGGTGTCGTCACGGTCCAGTAACACCGCCAACGGTGGTTCGGTCAGCGCGTTGCGGAACCGCAGTGCGCCCCGGATGCGCTGCGCCACCGCCACCGGGGGAATGAGCGCAGTGGACACCAGCATCGCGGCGATCTCGCGGGGACTCCGCGGGCCGGCGGCGATGCGGCGCAGGGCGAATTCGGCGGTGAGTCCAAGCCAGCCCAGCCCTCCGATGCGCAGCAGCACCCGACTGCGGGCGAGCATGCCCAACACGGCCACTAGCCCGGCGCCACAGGTGATCACGTGCAGTGGCAACCGTCCGGGGCCCTCGCCGACGGCCGCGCGCCACCCACGGCCGTGCTTGCGGCGCATCAGCGCGTCGTCGCGATTACCGCGCTGAGCGGCGACGCTGCTCAACACGCTGCTGCGCGCCGACGTCCGGGCCGCTATCGGATGCACCGATTCCCGGGTCCCGACGGTGATTCGGCCACCGCTTCGGGTGACGCGCAACGCAAGGTCGGCATCTTCGCGATACGCCCGCGGAAAGCGTTCGTCGAAGCCACCGCAGGCCACCAACGCGTCGCGCCGGTAGGCCATGTCAGCGGTGATCCACCGGGCATCGGCAAGGCGCAGCGTGCGCCGTTCGTCGTCGAACGGTCGGCGGTCCGCCGGCTCCGGCACCACGATCTTGGCCTGTGATCCCATCACCTCCGGGCCGGCACCGGACAGATCGGCTTCCAAACGCGCGCACCAGTTCTGACCAGGAACCACGTCGTCATCCAGAAAGCAGATCCAGTCCGCACGGGCGGCGCGCCAGCCGACGTTGCGCGCTGCGGCCGGGCCTCGCCCGCCAGAGCGCAACACGGTGATCGAGAGAAAGCCCGTCGCCGGCCACAGTGGCGTGGGTCTGCCCGGCCGGTCATCGACGATGATCACCTCACCGGCCGGCAGCCGATCGCCCTCGCCCAGCGCCTCCAACAGCCGATTCAGCGAGGAGCGTCCGATCGTCGGGATCACCAGCGCATAGGTCGGGATCATTGGGAGTGCCGCCGAATCAGGAAGGGCCCCAAGGCCAGCGCATCGATCGGCGCGCTGCCAAAGCACTCCAGCGCGTCACGCGGGCTGTCCACCATCGGCCGGCCGGCGGTGTTGAAGCTGGTATTGACGACCACCGGCACCCCGGTGCGCTCGGCGAACACGCTGATCATCCGATGCAGCAGCGACTGGTCGGCATCCACCGTCTGAATGCGGGCGGTGCCGTCAACGTGGGTGGCGGCGGGAATGCGGTCGCGCCACCCCTCGGCGACGTCGTGCACGAACAGCATGTACGGACTGGGCAGCGGTCCGCGGGCGAAGATCTCCGCGGCACGCTCGGCAAGCACCATGGGTGCGACAGGACGGAACTGTTCGCGGCCCTTGACCCGGTTGAGCCGCTCCAGGTTGGCGGCCCGGCGCGGGTCCGCCAGCAGCGAACGGTTGCCCAACGCGCGGGGGCCGAACTCCGAACGGCCCTGGAACCAGCCGACGATGCCGTCGCCGGCCAGAATCTCGGCGACCGCAACGGCGATGTCATCGGGGCGTTCATAACGGATGTCCGCTTCGGCCAGGTCGGCGGCGATCTTGTCGTCGGTGAAGGATCGGCCCAGCGAGGCCGATGCCATCGGCGCGATTGGCTCGCCGTGTTCGGCCGCCACGGCCAGCGCCGCGCCCAGCGCGGTCCCGGAATCGCCGGCGGCCGGCTGCACCCAGATCGTATGGAAGTCACCGCGTTCGAACAGGGCGGTGTTGGCCACGCAGTTGAGCGCCACTCCGCCGGCCAGGCAGAGGCGGTCTGATTTGGTGTGCCGGGCCAGCCAGGACACGGTGTCGGCGAGCACCTGCTCGACCACTTGCTGAACGCTGCACGCCAGGTCGGCGTGCGCCGGATCCAGCACCTGCTCGCCGCGACCGCGTGGCCGGGTGAACTCGCACCAGTCGACGCCCAGCGTGCGAAACGTGCCGTCTGGGCAGGAGTACACCAGTTCGCGCAGCCGATCGGCGTAGGCGGGCCGGCCGTACGAGGCCATTGCCATCACCTTGTATTCATCGCTGGAGCGGGTGAACCCGAGGTGTTCGGTGAGTTCCTCGTACAGCAGGCCCAACGAATGTGGCAACGATTGGGAGGCAAGGACATCCAGCTTCTGGTCCCGGTACTCACCGGCCAGCATCGAGGTGGCCTCACCTCGGCCGTCCACCACCAGCACGGCGCTGTCGCCGAAGGGAGAGGCCAGCACCGCCGACGCCGCGTGGGCGACGTGGTGGCGCACATGGCGCACCACTCCTGGATCCAGACCGGGCAGCGCCGCGGCGAGAAACCGCGGGGCCCGGCGCGCGTACAGGGTCCGCAGATATTCCCAGTCGCGGTCCTGGCCCGCTATCACGCCTGCATGGGTCTCTGCCAGCGCCGGGTCGTAGGAGTAACCGACCGCGTCGAGGTCGGCAGGCCCAATGCCGCCCTGTTCCAAACACCAACGGGCGGCTCGGACCGGCAGCTCCCAGGTGGAGAAGGCCACCGCCTCCTTGCCGTGTTTGCGCCGGCTGAACCGCTCTTCCTCGGCCGCCGCGACGATCTGGCCGTCGACGACAAGGGCGGCCGCAGGGTCGTGGAAGACCGCGTTGATGCCCAAGACTAGCACCCGACCTCCCCCCGACTGCGTGAAGCGCTTCGCTATCGCAGTGGAGATACCCAACAGAACCGCTGCTAAACGGAAGTCAGAACCGCTCCGCTAAACCGTTGCGGCGAAGTCGATCTGGTTTCGGAACCAGGCGATGGTGGTGTCGAGCCCTTCGGCGGGGCCGACCTTCGGCTCCCAGCCCAGCAATTCGCGGGCCCGCCGGATATCGGGGCAGCGTCGGCGCGGGTCATCCTGTGCGGCGGGGACATGCCGGACCGGCGATGTGCTCCCGGCCCGCTCACGGATCAGTTCGGCGACTTGCAGCACGGTGAGCTCGTCTGGGCCGCCGATGTTGATCGGGCCGGTGACGTCATGCGTAGCCAGGGCGATCAACCCGGCGATCGTGTCGTCGACGTAGCACAGTGATCGAGTCTGCCGACCGGTGCCGGCGACGGTGATCGGTTCGCCGCGCAGGGCCTGACCGCAGAACGTGGGCACCATCCGGCCATCGTCGGGTCGCATTCCCGGCCCGTAGCTGTTGAAGATCCGAGCTACCCCGACGTCGGCGTCGCGCGCTCGGCGGTAGGCGAAGGTCAGCGCCTCGGCGAAACGCTTGGCTTCGTCGTAGACACTGCGTACTCCAATGGGATTGACGTTGCCCCAGTAGCTTTCGGGTTGCGGGTGCACGAGCGGATCGCCGTAGACCTCACTGGTGGAGGCCAGCACGAAGCGGGCCCGGCAGGCCTCGGCGATACCGAGTGCGACCATGGTGCCCTGGGCGCCTACCCGCAGCGTCGCTATCGGCATTCGCAGATAATCCGGTGGCGAGGCCGGCGAGGCCAGGTGGAACACCGCGTCCAGCGGCCCGAGCCGGCCGGGGTCCTCAAACCCCTGGACGATGTCGTGCTCGATGAACTCCAGGCCGGAAAGCCGCTGTACCGCAGAAAGATTGGCCGCAGAACTGGTGGACAGGTCATCCACACACCAGACCCGCTGCGCACCGTCAGCGAGCAGCCGGGCACACAGCCGGCTACCGAGGAACCCGGCACCTCCGATGACCAGAACCCGCTCGAGCGCTCGCATCGCTACCACATCCGGATGGGCCCGACCCCCCGATCGGGCCCATCTCGGCTCGGCGTCAGGCCTTGCTCGTCCAGATCAGCACGTCCTGGACACCGTCGTTGTAGACCACTCCGTCCGGCGGCGGGCCGGTGACATCGAAGTAGATCTTGCCGTTGGCGGCAGCACCCTGGGCGATGGGCCCGGGGTTGATACCGCCCGGCGTGGGCACCGTGTTGATCACCCGGTAGGTGTCGCTGTTGGCCGCCCTGGCGTTGAAGTCGGCGACCACCGGGGTCACCGTGCCGCGGTCGGCGCGAGCGGTCACGTCGGCTTGATAGAGCTTGCCGTGGGGCTGGTAGCCCGGGATGGTGACGTTGGCCGGCCCCAGGTTGCTGACCGTGTAGGACGTTGCCATCGCTCCGTCGTTGAGCTGTTCGGGCGTGCCGAATGGTTGGACGGCCGGATCGGCGACGGCGGTGGTCGCGGACAAAACACTGAGCGCCGCGATCCCGGCCGCGCCGGCGGCCGTCTTGGCCGCAGTCTTGGAGAGCTTCACTGGTGGCTCCTCCCATCGAGTCGTTACTTGGCGGTGGTCCCGTTGCTGGAACATCACCGCCCGTGTCACAGCGCTTACCCGGGACAGCCGGTAGGGAAACACGGAGGTGGTTGCGCAGCGTCGGGAAATTGTGGATAGTTACGGAGCTCGGGCGTTCAGGAAGTAGCGCCGGTCTGGATCGTCCGTGCCGTTCATTCCTGCGATTCCAGACCGCGGCTCGCCCGCCGGCCGTTCGGAATCAGCTCATACTGTTCGAGTACGAGAAGGCGGGTATGCGGTGGTCGGGGATGTCAATGCTTCGTTTGCTACACCGGCGGACGACGAGGCCGAGGTCCACAGTGACCTCGACCTGGTAGTGGGCCACGGCGAGCCGCAGCGGGTCGGCCGGTTTCGGTACTGGCTCGGCGAGCAGCGCTGGGAGTGGTCGGATACGGTGGCCCGCATGCACGGCTACGAGCCGGGCACCGTGACACCTAGCACCGAATTGTTGCTGCAGCACAAACATCCCGAGGACCGCCCCCAGGTCGCCGAAGTCCTGGAGCGGGTTATCCAGGGCGAGCCGTTCAGCAGTCGGCACCGGATCATCGACACCGGTGGGCAGGAGCACTGGGTCATCGTGGTCGGTGACCGCATGCTCGACGATGCCGGCTTGGTAATTGGCACGGCCGGCTTCTACGTCGACGTCACCGATGTGTTGCAGGCCGACGTCAGCGCCGCGGTGTCCGAGGTCGCCGAGTCGCGCGCGGTGATCGAGCAGGCCAAGGGCGTGCTGATGGTCGGCTACGGCATCTCCGCCGAGCGGGCATTCGACATCCTGGTGTGGCGTTCACAGGAGACCAACGTCAAGGTGCGTGACCTGGCGGCCCGCTTCCTGGCTGCTTTCACCGGCAAGCTGCCGGCCGAGGTGCTGTCGGATCTGGACCACACTCTCTTAACCGTGACCTGAAAAGCGACGCGAAGACTACGCTGGAGAATGCCACGCGGTTAGGTTGCCCGCGTGGTCCAGTGGGTAGCCACCTGAAGGTGGTGAGTGCGATGGCAGGGAATCCCGGCCCTCTCAACGTCGTCGGCGTGGGGGCATCGGCCGGCGGGGTCGAGGCGTTGAAGACCCTCGCGGCCACGCTGCCGAACGATCTGCCCTACGCGGTCCTGGTGGTGCTGCACATCCCGCCGGGGGCACCCAGCGTGCTCGCCCGCATCCTGGACCGCGCCGGTCCCCTGCCGGCGGAGACCGCGACCGCCGGAACCCCAATGGAGCACGGCAAGATCTACGTCGCCGTGCCGGGACACCACCTGCTGGTCGACCGCGGAAAGATCGCACTCTCCGAAGGCCCCACTGAGAACGGCCACCGCCCCGCGATCAATGCTCTCTTTCGGTCGATCGCACTGGCTCACGGCCGCCGAGCGACCGGTGTCCTGCTGTCCGGGGTGCTGGACGACGGGGTACTGGGGTTGAGCGCTATCCGATCGCGCGGCGGGGCGACGATCGTCCAAACCCCAGACGATGCGCTGTTCCCGGCCATGCCCAAGAACGCGATCCACGCCGGCGTGGTCGACCACCAGGCGACGGCGGCGGAGATCGGCGGCCTGCTGGAGAAGCTGGCGGATCGAGAAATCGAGGAAACCGAGATGAAGCCGGACACCAGGATGGAGCTGGAGAACCGCATCGCGATGGCCCGGCGGTTCGCGACCGATTTCGACACCGAGGAGCTCGGTCCGCCTTCGGGCTACGTCTGTCCCGACTGCCACGGTGCGCTGATCGCTGTCAGCGAGGGCAACTATCGCTGTCACGTGGGGCACGCCTGGACCGGCGACGCGCTGTTACAGGCCCGCGACGACGAGGTCGGCAACGCGCTGTGGGTCGCGGTGCGCAGCCTGCAGGAGAAGGCCAAACTGTCACGCCGGCTCGCCGATCAGGTCAGCCCCGGCGTCTTGAGCGAGCGCTATGCCGCCCTGGCCCGCGAGGCCGAACATGCCACCTCGGTACTCGGGCGGCGACTCGCCGCCGTTTACGGTGCCCAGGAGGACGACCCTGAGTAGCGCGTCGAGTCAGCTGACGGTGACGGCGGCCACCGCCGCCGGCGTTCGCCTGCTGACCGCGGCCGGGACGTTGGACAGCGGCACTTACCTCGAACTTCGCGACAGCGTGATCAAGGCAGCGCTCGACGAGCCGCCGGCCGTGCTGGTCGATGTCAGCCGGCTCGATGTCCCGGCGCCGTCGGCGTGGTCGGTGTTCACCAGCGCGCGGTGGCATGTGAGCACCTGGCCCGATATCCCGATCCTGCTGATCTGTCCGCAAGCGGACGTGGCCGCGCGAATCAAGAGCACCGGGGTGACCCGCTACGTCTCGGTGCACGCCGATGTCGCATCCGCGGTGGCCTCGCTCGTGCACGGCCCGCACCCGCGCCGCCGCGCCCGCGTCGCACTGCCGCGTTGTCTGAGCAGTCTGCGCGGTTCCCGCGATTTCGTGGCCGAGTGGCTGACCAACTGGTCGCAGACCGAGCTGATCCCGACCGCGAAAGTGGTGGTCGATGTGTTGGTGGAGAACGTGCTGCGCCATACCGACAGCCACTTGGTGGTCCGGCTCGAATGCGCCGACTCCACCGTCACCATCGCGGTCCAGGACGACAGCGGCGTCCCAGCGGTGCGCCACGAAGCCGCCGCCGGCGGCGCGGATCGAGCCTCCGGCCTGGCGGTGGTCGACGCCCTGGCTCGCGCCTGGGGCAGCAGCCCGACCCCGAAGGGCAAGACGGTGTGGGCTGTGCTCGGCCCAGAGAACCGCCTTTGACCTTCGCAGACCCGAAGAGTCCCGCGAGTAATGTTTGGGGTCGCGAGGTTTCTCCAAGCGGACGGGGCGAGATGGACGGGCAGAACGAAGAGACAGACGAAGCCTTCGAGACCCTGCTGCGCTACCTGCGGGACTCACGCGGTTTCGACTTCACCGGCTACAAGCGCGCTTCGCTGATGCGCCGTGTACGCCACCGGATGAGCCAGGCCGGATGTGACACCTTCGAACAGTATCTGGACGTCCTGCAGGCCAGTTCCGACGAGTTCTCGGCGCTGTTCAACACCATCTTGATCAATGTGACGGCGTTCTTCCGGGACCCGGAGACCTGGGACTACATCGCCTCCGACATCATTCCGCGGATACTGGCCGAGCGTAGCCCCAACGACCCGATCCGGGTCTGGAGCGCCGGCTGCGCCTCCGGCCAGGAGGCCTACACCCTGGCGATTCTGCTGGCCGAAGCGCTCGGCACCGAGGAGTACCGCCAACGGGTCAAGATTTACGCCACCGACGTCGACGAAGATGCCCTCGCCGAGGCGCGGGCCGCCACCTACGACGCCAAAGCCGTCGAATCGGTGCCGCCGGAGTATCTGGACAAGTACTTCGAACAGGTCAACGGCCGGTACGTCTTTCACAAGGACTTGCGTCGCGGGGTGATTTTCGGCCGCAATGATTTGGTCAGGGACGCCCCGATCTCCCGGGTGGACCTGTTGGTGTGCCGCAACACCCTGATGTACATGAACGCCGAAACGCAGCGCAATGTGTTGGGCCGCCTGCATTTTGCGCTGTCCGCTCAAGGCACCCTGTTCCTCGGCCACGCCGAGATGTTGTTGAGCCACAGCGATCGGTTCACTCCCTTGAGCCTCAAGCATCGGATCTTCCGCAAGGCGGCCGGGTCACACAGCGGCCTGGAGCGCTATGACCCGACGGCGTCGATGTATGAGCGGCACGGCGAGCTGCCCGGTCTGGTGACCGTGCGGGAGATGGCATTTCGGGCAAGTCCGGTGGCGCAGATCGTGGTGACCGGCGAGGACACGGTGGCGATGATCAACCAGCAGGCCGAGACAATGTTCGGGCTGTCCGCCCGCGACATCGGGCGGCTGCTGCGCGACCTGGAAGTCTCCTATCGCCCGGTGGAATTGCGGGCGTACTTGGAACAGGCCAAGGTGGACCGGCGTTCGGCCCGGATTCAAGACGTCAGCTGGCAACGCCCGGGCGCCGAGACCGTCTGGTTCGAGATCCACATCAACCCCCTGGTGGACGCCGAGAACGGCCTGTTGGGGGTCTCGATCGTGTTCTTCGACGTCACCGCCACCCGGGCACTGGTCGACAAGGTGGTGGCGACCAACCGCCAGCTCGAGGCGGCCTACGAGGAGCTGCAGTCCACCAACGAAGAACTCGAAACAACCAACGAAGAACTGCAGTCAACAGTCGAGGAGTTGGAAACGACGAATGAAGAGTTGCAGTCCACCAACGAAGAACTCGAAACCATGAACGAGGAGCTGCAATCCACCAACGACGAATTGCACACCATCAACGACACGTTGCGCGAGCGCAGCATCGAACTGGACGACGCCCGTACCTTCCTTGATTCGCTGGTCAATTCGGTGCATCTGGGCATGGTGGTGGTCGACCGAGAGATGCGGGTGATGGTGTGGAACCGCGGTTGTGAGGAACTGTGGGGCCTGCGTTCGGACGAGGCGGTTGGTTCGACGCTGACCAGCCTCGACATCGGACTGCCGATGGACAGCATTCGACCGCTGATCGGCAACGCATTCGTCGATCCGGACCATCCCGGTGAGGCGCACGTCGAAGCCGTCAATCGGCGTGGCCGCACGGCGAAGATCCGGGTGACGTGCGCGGGCTTCCAGGCGCCCGGCGAGGGTGGCGTGAACGGGGCACTACTGCTGATGGAAGCGCAGGCCTGAGCCGTCAGCCGCGCCGAGACTGCTCGGCAGCGGCAAGCTCATGCGTTCGCGCCGCGGCACGGTGGACTTCGGCGGCGTCCAGGTGAGCGTCGCCATCCCCGTTGCCGGCAAACAATGCGGCCTGCTCGTGCGCGGCGGCGGCCTTCAGATGGGCCGAGACGGCGGCGCGGTGTCTGGCCGCGGCATCCCGATGCGCCCGCTCGGCTCTCTCCCGCGACTCCTCGGCATGGCGGCGGGCGTTGCCGGCGTTTTCCGCGGTAACCGTCAGTCCGGCGGCCAACTCGGCCCGTCGCAGCTGCAGTTCCACGGCTCGCAGCCGCGCCAGCTCACCGCGTGCAGCCGCCGCCGACGGGCTCATCGATGGTTCACTACCTGCTGCGCTACCTCGGCCAGCGGCGTGTTGGAGGCCTGCGACAGTCGTTTGAGCAACTCGAAGGCCTGCACCGCATCGATGTCGAACCGCTCCATCAACATGCCTTTGGCCTGGCCGATGACGTCGCGGGAGGCCAGCGCACTGCGGAACTGTTCATCACGACGAACCATGTGCCAGGCCAGCGCGGCATGCGTGGCCAGGATCAAACCCAACTCCACCGCGTCCTCATCGAAAGCATTGGCGGTCTGCGAATAAAAGTTCAGGGCGCCGGTCGTGCCCTCACCGGTGAACAGTTCGAATGCCAAGACGGACCGGATCGGAGTCGTGGCCGCGACCTCCCGGCAATACGCCGGCCAGCGCTCCTCACGGCAGATGTCGTCCAGGCGAACGACGTGGTGCTTCCAGGCCGCAGCCAGGCACGGACCCTCCCGCTGCCGGCGCTGAATGTCGTCTAGCGCAGCCGGGTAGGGGTCTGTCGCAGACAGGGTTTGCACGTCGCCGCCCGACGTCGTGAGCGTGACACCGGCATGCTGAGCGCAGGACATGTGGCCGAGAAGATTCACGACCAGTTCGTCGAGCGCACCGTCGGCGTCGACACGTGCCCGCTGATTCAGCGTGTGAACCAGGTCCGCCACGTCGCGCATCATGTCGTCGCGGCCCGTCACCGCCATGTCTTCGCTCCGCCCAGATCCCGCGTCAGATGCGTCCATGCTCCTCCGATCAGCCAGAAGCGGCAACTACTTCGGCGTCGCGGACGGAAAGCCGTGCCCGAACCAAGAATCCGTCAAATTACTCTCAGGCGTTACATATTCGTCGGCCCGGCCATCACCCCGACCCCGATGCCCGCGCCGCGCCACGGCCCGGCGCCGCGGCCGGCACCAGCCGGTCATATACCCGCAACGTATCGGTGGCGACCCGGTCCCAGGAATACCTGGACCGTGCCCGCTCTCGCCCGGCCTTGCCAAAGCCGGATGCGGCCCGCCGATCCCGCAGAATGGCGTTGATGGCGTTCGCACACGCACGCGGGTCCTTCGGCGGTATCAGTAGCCCCGTTACGTCGTGGACGACGGTGTCGAGCATGCCGCCCACCGCCGACGCCACGACCGGCACCCCGCAGGCCATCGCTTCCAGCGGGACGATGCCGAAGGGCTCATACCAGGGCGTACAGGCGACGACATCGGCAGACCGCAGCAACGCCGGCATATCCTCGCGGGCGACGGAGCCGAGCAGCGATACCCGTTCCGCCACACCGAGATCGGCCGCCAGCTGTCGCAGCCGACAAGCCTCGGGAACGGTATCGAGTTCAGCCCGCTCGGGTCCACCTGCGATCACCAGCTCAGCCGTGGGCACCGTGGTCAACGCCTCTATCACCGTGTCGATTCCCTTGCGGGGCACGAACCTGCCGACGACAACGATGCGCCTCCGCCCCGAGCGGGCCGCGATCGGACCGTGCGGGCAAAACCGGTCCACGTCGACACCGCAGGGCACCACCGAGATTCGCAATCGGTCCCGGCCGAGTCGCATCAACTCGAAGACCTCATCGCTGCAGCCGGCCGTCACCCACGTCGCCTCAAGGGCAACGTGGGTCTCCAGCCGCAGCCGTTCGGCGGGGCTGGTATCTCGCTGCCCCTGGTGTCGTTGCTTGACCACGCCCAGCGCATGAAAGGTCTGAATCGTGGGCACCCGGCGACGTTTGGCAGCCAGCTGGGCGGCGATCCCGGACATCCAGAAATGTGCGTGCGCGATGTCAGGGCGCTCGCGGTCCCACTGTGCGTCGAGGTACCGCCCGAACGCGACCATGAACTGCAACAGTTCGTCTTTGGGCACCTGGCGCGGTGGCCCCACTGGCACGTGCACCACCGTGTAGCCCTGATCGGTGCGCACCCGTTCGGGCAGGTCGGGGTCATCGCGACGGGTGTAGACGTCAACATCGTGGCCGCGGCGGGCCAGCGCTGCCGACAGCTCGGCGACGTGAACGTTCTGGCCCCCGGCGTCGGCTCCGCCCAGAGCAGCCAATGGACTGGCATGTTCGGAAATCATTGCGATCTTCATGGCAGTACTCCCCCGCCACTCCCGGCGCTGCACTGCGTCTCGATGACCTGGTCCCACTGGCGCAGGAATCGGTCGAGGCCGAAATGCTCGGTGGCGTAGTTGCGGGCCGCCTTGCCCACCACCTCGGCCAGGTAACGGTCGGCGACCAACCCACTCAGCGCGGCCCGCAAGGTATCGACGTCCGCACTGACCACACCCGCCTCCGGGGGCACCACCAGCGGGGCCATCGTGGCGGCCACCGCCACCACCGGCATCCCCAGGAACATGGCCTCCAACAGCGACAGACCCAGCGACGTCCAGCGCGCGGTGTGCAGGTAAACGCGCCGGTGCGCCAGTTCCTTCATCAGCTGGTCGGTGCGCAGGTCGCCGTGGCCGACGACACCCGCGCACCGATGCGCTGGTTCGTTGAGGTCCTCGGTGCCGATCCCCCAGACGTCGACCGGCGCGGCTTGCCCCAACGCGCCCAGCAGGTCGGCGCCGACGGTGCGCCAGCGCCGCAGCGGTTCGTTGATCAGGGCACCCGCGGCGGCGATATCCCCGGTGTACAGATGGCCCGGGTCGGCGATCCCGTGGTCGATCACCATGGTCGGCGCGCGGCCGTTGTCCCACATCAGCTCGTTGAAGGCGGTGACGTGGATCAGCGGGATGTCATCACGGTCGGCGATGGGGTGCAGGCTCTCCACCACGAACGGCCGCGGGGTGTTGTGCTCGACGTACACCGCGGGAACATCGATTCCCGGCCGGCGACCCAGCAGGCGAGCAGCCAGCTCCAGCTCGTGTGGTCGCTGCAGCACCACCAGATCGATCTCTTCGTCGCGCAATTGCGCCAACGGCACTTCGCGCGCCCGCGGCCAGTCGCGACCGCACAAGCCGCGGCCGTCGGGATCACGCGGGGCGTTGACCGGAAGGAGGTAGCGGTGTTCGCCGGCGACGAAGGAGTCCATCCAGGAGCCGTGCACGTGCCAGGCGAGCACGGAACGCTGGGTGGTCTGCGGAAATGCCATAACCGGTTGTTACCCGCGACACCGGCGTCTAAACGTGGAAAACGTCCCCGAAGCGGTTTGCTGCAAGGGAATTCGGTGGCGACTGACAAAAGCACCGTTACCGAATCGTTGCAGAGTCGCGGAGATCGGCGTAGGTTCGTTAGCAGGTTGAGTTCACAGCCACCCGGAAAGACGCGTCAACCACGCCAGCCAGGGAGGCCCACTCCCTGCATCTCATCCGTGAAGGTGTAACTCGCATCGACGCGATCCAACAGTACGAGTTTCGACTGATGGAGTAGTGCAATGTCAGCTTTGAAGACCGCCGGGTCGGTGTTCCCGGCGTCCCGAATAGATACCCTCGGCCCCCCCGATACCTGGGAGAGCCGCACCGTCCGCTCCGTCACCCGCTGGGGACGCTCCGGCGCGGTGATCAGCGTCGGCGGCGAACTCGACGCCTCCAACGCCGACCAACTGGCCGAGCACGTGCAACGCTGCGCAGGCTACTGCGAGTGGTTGATACTCGATCTGAATGATCTGGAATTCATTGGAACCGCAGGATTTTCGGCGTTGAAGACGATTGCCGACCGGTGCGCCGAAACCATGGTCTACTGCACGACCGTGCCCGGCGTTGCGGTAGCGCGACTGTTGCGAATCTGCGACCCGACGAACGCCTTGCCGACCACATCGTCGGTGGCTGATGCGCTGGCCGGAGTGCAGGGATTCCGCCGGGTCCGCTAACCCTCACGTCCTCCGGCGAGTTCGCGTGCCCGCGCCTCGCTCTCCACCGCCGGCCCCGAGCCGGGTAGCCGCCTCCCGGCGACTTCGGGGGTGAAGAACAGCGCGAGCGCACCGACGGCTCCGGCGGCGACCAGCAGGTACGACGGCGCCATCGGGTTGCCGGTGCTCGAGACCAGGGTCTCGGCTATCAGGGGTGTGGTGCCGCCGAATACCGAGACCGACAGGTTGAAGCCGATAGCCAGCGCGCCGTAGCGCACCGGAGTGGGAAACAGGGCGGGCAACGTCGCCGGCAGTGTCGCATCGAAGCAGAGCAGCATCAGCCCCACCAGCAGAACTCCGGCGAACACCGTCGGATAGCTGTGGGCGCAGCGGATCAGACTGAACGCGGGGATCGAAACAGCCAGCAGCAGAACACATCCCACCCACAGGACCGGCTTGACACCGACGCGGTCGGACAGCCGGGCCACCAACACCACGGTGGCCATCAGGACCACCAGTGTCAGCACCACCATCAGCAGCCCGGCGGTGTGGGGAATCTGCGCGGTGGTCTGAAGGTACGTGGGCAGGTAACCGGTGAGCAGGTAGTCGGTGACGTTGTAGGTCAATACCAGTGCGATGCACAGCAGCAGGGGCTTCCACTGTCTGACGGTGCGCCGCAGCTGCGCCGCGGCGGAGGCGTTGGGGCTGTCGTTGCGGCCGCCGGCCTGCTGATAGGCCGGTGATTCCGCCAAACGCAACCGCAGGTAGAGGGCGGCCAACCCCAGCGGAGCGCTGAGCAACAACGGAATTCGCCACCCCCACTGCAGCATTGCCTCGTCGGTCAGTTGGCTCTGCAGAACGGTGACCAGCACGCCGGCGGCGACATACCCGGCCTGTGAACTCAGCGGCAGGAATCCGGCCATCATGCCGCGCTTGTTGTCGGGGGCCTGTTCGCCGACGTAGACCATCGCGCCGACGTATTCACCGCCGGCGGAGAAGCCCTGCACCATTCGTGTCGCCACGAGCAGGATGGGCGCCGCAACGCCGACCGCGCCATAGCTGGGGAGCAGCCCGGTGGCAGTGGTGCCGAGCGTCATCAACAGCAGAGTGGTGACCAGCACGCGTTTACGGCCGATCCGGTCGCCGAGTGGGCCGAAGACCAATCCCCCGACCGGGCGTACCGCGAAAGCCGCGGCCAGCGTGCCGAACGCGCCGATCAGGCTGCCGGCGCCGGTGCCCGGGTAGAACACCCGCGCGATCGTGGTGGCCAGGTAGCCGTAGACACCGAAGTCGTACCACTCCATGAAGTTGCCGATGGCGGTGCCTCGGATGGAGCGCCGCACCTGGTCGGGGTCGGCTACGTGGATCTGCTCGCGCCGCCACCGTCGGCGGCGATGCCTGCGGCCGGCCAGTGGGCTATCCCACGCGGCCCTGGCGCAGCTGCCGGACGGCGAAGTCGGCCCCCTGTTGGACCATCGTTACGTCGTCGCCGGCGTAGCTGTCGTGCGCCGCGAAGTTCATGCCGTCGGAGCACACCGCGTCCTCGGGCGCGCACACCTGCAGTGTCTTCGCCTGGTACAAGGGTCCGATCGCGATTGTGGGTTCGTTCAGGAAGTTCATCGCCCGCTCATTGGGCATGGCAAACAACACGACCGCGGCCACGTGATCGGCGACGTCGGGGTCCAGCGGCTTGGGCACCGTCGCCGGGTCCACCCCGTCGGGCACCTGCGCCGAGGTGACGAAACCCATGACCGCCGCGCCCTGGGAGTACCCTCCCAGCACCATCTTGGTTTTGGGACAGGTGGTCGCCCGGGAGACGACGTGAGCACCCGCGTCCCGAATGCCGTCAACACCGGTGCCCCACTGATCGGTAGCCGGATAATTGACCGCGTAGACGGCCGGGCTTGTTCCCAGGCGTGCGTCCAGCGCATTGAGGAACGCTTGACCCGTTGGGCCGACGCCCGGCGGCTCGCCGGTTCCGCGCGCAAAGACCACCTCGGTATCGGGACATGGCGCAGCTCTCGCGGCGGGAACGCCGGGAGTGAGAAGCATCGCGGCACCGGCTGCCGATACCGCGATCACCAGCGGGCCAATGGAATCGAGACTGGTACGCGCGAACATGTCGGTGGAGGTGCCCACCGCGGCCCCGGCCCAAACCGCCTGCCCGAAAATTTTTATGCCGGCGGCGCTTTTGGCCAACACTCTGGACAATGGTCCGCCACTTTGTTAAGACAAGAAGGTTAGGTATCTGTCTTCAGACTGCAGGGCAGCCCTTCGCGGTAACTCACAATGCCGACGGAGGGAACCAAAGCCTCACGGGCCCTGTGTCGGTCTCTCCCCTCTCACACAGCCGGCCGACGGGCCTTGGCGTTCGGGTCTGTGCGAAAGGGGAGAACGATGGGGAACAACGCAACGCACCGGCCGCGCCGGGTCAGCGCGGTCGCAGCGGCGGCAGTGTTGCTGCCGGCATTGATCGGCCTGGGTGCATCGGCCCCGCCCGCCGGCGCCGCCGGGCCGGAATTTTTCGCTGTGCCCTCGCCGAGCATGGGCCACAACATCACCGTCGAATTCCAGGGCGGCGGCGCGCCGGCTGTCTACCTGCTGGACGGCCTACGGGCCCGTGACGACCGCAGCGGCTGGGACATCGAAACGCCGGCGTTCAACGAGTACAGCGGTTCGGGGATGTCGGTGGTGGCGCCGGTGGGTGGGCGCTCCAGCTTCTACACCGACTGGTACGGGTCGGCCAATGGGCAGACCTACAAATGGGAGACGTTTCTGACCAGTGAGCTGCCGAACTACCTCGCCGGGAAGGGCGTACGGTCCACCCGCAACGCGGTGGTGGGCGTGTCCATGTCCGGATCGTCGGCGCTGACCCTGGCGGCCTACCACCCACAGCAATTCACCTACGCCGCCTCGCTTTCGGCGCTGCTGACGCCCTCCAGCGGCAACGGTCCCACGCTGATCGGAATGGCCATGAATGACGAGGGCGGTTTCAACCCGCAGGACATGTGGGGTCCCTCGGGCAGTGCGGGCTGGCAGCGCAACGACCCGACAGTGCAGGCCGGGCGCCTGGCGGGAAACGGCACGCGGCTCTGGATCTACAGCGGCAACGGCAGCCCTTCGGAGATCGGCGAGGGAAGCCTGCCCGGCCAGGTGATCGAGCAGGTCGTCATGCAAAGCAACGTCGCCTTCCGCGACGCCTACACCGGCGCGGGCGGTCACAACGCGACGTTCAACATCGACAGCAACGGCGTGCACAGCTGGGGCTACTGGAACGCCCAACTGGTGGCCATGAAGGGTGACATGCAGAACACGCTGGGCGCTGGAGGGCGAGTCTGACCCGAGCACCAAGCGATCAGTACCAGTAGCGCCTGCCGCCAACCGGGCGCCCCACCGCACCCAGCAGCCAGAACACCGCGCCGACGACCAGCAGGACGATCCCGATCGCCCACAGGACGTAGACGTCGAACACCAGACCCAGGATCAGCAGCAACACCCCGAGGCCGATCATGAGTCATACCCCAGGATCGCGTCGCGTGCCCGGTCCACCATCGAGGCAAACGGCCCGACGAATGCATTGGCCAGTGCGCCCTCGACCCCGGCGTGCGGGCGGGTCGGTGCGATCGCTTCGGCGAGCCTGACGGCCCGTTCCAGCAGCTGCAGTTCGGAGTCACTGAGTTCGTCACGCAGCCGGGCAAATTCGTCGTGTTCTTCGTGGCCGGCATGTTCGAGGACATCGTCACGAAGCTCCCGCAGCTTTTCGGTGAAGAACTCCGAGTCGACGTTGACGTTCTCCAGTTCACCCAGGGCTTCCTTGGCCTGCTTCTCCTCGGCCAGACGTGCGTCGATCATCGCGCGGCCGTTGTCGAGTTCGTGGGCAGCTCGCGGATGAACGATCTCCTCTTCGGCCGTCTCGTGAACGGCCAGCAACCGGCGCAACCGGACGAACGACTCGTCGCGCTCGGCACCGGCGGCCAGCAGCGTCTCGTCGAACAGGGTTTTGATCCGCTGATGCTGCGCGGTGAGGAAATCGACCACATCGGTCCGGCTGTGCAAAGTCGTCTGTGCCATAGCCATGGGCTACCCCGACCAGGTCGGGGCAAAACCCGCGCCAGTCCTCAGGCCACCACCCGGATGCGTTCCAATGACGGGTCGGCGGCATCGGGCAACGCCATTCCGGCCGCCAGCCCGGTGCGCAGATAGTCAATGACTGCGGAGTTGAGTCGTTCGCCGGGCACCACTGCCGGTACGCCGGGCGGATACGGCGTGATCTGCTCGGCGGCGATCCGTCCGGCAGCCTGCGGTGCGGCAACCATCTCGGTCGAGCCAAAGAACGCGTCCCGGGGCAACTGCACTGTCTCCAACTGCAGCTCCTGCGGCGACGGTATACGGATCTCAGGTGATGGTTCGAAAGACGTTGCGGCATTGCGCCATCCGCGTAGTGCGTCCAGCAGCCGGTCGGCGGTGCCGGCATCATCGGCGATGGACATAGTGGCCAGAATGCGCCGGTGATCGGCCAACCCCACGTCGAGGCAGCGGTGTTCGCGCAGCCAGTCCCTGGCCTGATAACCCGAGGTACCGGTCGCCGACACGTCGACCAGCACCTGCAGCCGGTCCAGATCGTGGGAGGCCTCCCTGCCGAGCAGCGCCTGTTCGAGCACTTCGACTCCCGCGATCTCATCGATGCGCCCGCGCACGTCGCGCGCCAATTTCAGTGCGGCGTCCAACAGTTCATGCCCGTGGTGCACCATCTGGCGGCGCCAGCCGTCCAGTGCTGCGTAGATCGGCACGCTGGGGCTGGTGGTCATCAACAGATCGGCGCAGGCCGTCAGTCGCTCTCGGTCGATGAGATCGCCTTGGATGTGGTAGACCGAGCCCTGCTCGAATCCCGCTCCCATCTTGTGCACGCTGACCACACAGACGTCGGCGCCGGCGTCCATCGCCCAGGTCGGCAGGTCTTGGTGGAAGGGCAGGTGCGCACCCCATGCCTCGTCGACGATCAGCGGCTTGCCGCGCTGATGACAGATCTCGGCGATGGCAGCCAGGTCGGCGCAAGTACCGTACGGCGACGGGCTGACCACCAACGCGCCCGCGGCATCGGGGTTTTCCTCCCACGCGCCGGCAACCCGTTCCGGCGACGGCGGGTGGCACAGATGCCGCTCGGCGTCCCAGCGCGGGGCGATCCAGCGTGGCTGGATCCCGGAGAAGATCAGCCCACCCACCACGGACTTGTGGCTGTCGCGGGGCAGCAGCAGCCCACCGTCAGCGCCGCCGGCCACCGCCATCATCGCGGCGCGGACGGAAAGCGAACTGCCGCAGGTGGAAAAGAATGCTGTCGAGGCGCCGACCGCGTCGGCCATCAATTGCTCGGCGTCGGTCAGGAACTCGCCGCGTGCTTCCCAGTCATCCAAACCGCCGCGGGCGAGCACGTCGGCGCGGAACAGGTCGGCGCCCAGCACGTCGAGCACCGACTCGTCGGCGCCGCGGGCCCGGCGGTGTCCGGGCGGGCTGAACCCGTACCGGTCCTTGCGGTGGTAATCGGCCAGGGCTTCCAGCACGGGTGCTCGGCGCTGATCCATCGACGAGCCGCCGTCATCTAACGCCGAAAGACGATGAGCAGTGCCAGCAGATCGAGTGCCAGCAGCACCCAACCTGCCACCGGCACCAGGAAGCCACGTCGCCGCCCCGCGGTGAAGAACGAGGCCAGGATGGTGAGCGCGGAGACGGCCGGTGCGCCGTAGTACAGCAGGCCGAAGACCACCCCGCTGGGACCCATGTCGGGGCACTCGGTGGTGCTGCAGGCGGCGGTGCTCATCACCGCGCCCATCGCGAAGATCATCACCAGCGCAGCCCCTGCGGCAGTCAACAGGGCAGCGGCCCAGTTGACCCAGAGCCGGGCGCGGCGGTTGTCGGTCTCGACCGGTACCGGCATCGGCTCGGCCATCACAGCGTCGCCCCGCGAGCCGCGAACTCCTCGACCACCGCGTCGCAGAAAGCGGGCAGGTCATCGGGCTTACGGCTGGACAGCAGGATCGACGGCCCACAGTCGCAGCGCACCAGCTCCTCATCGACCCAATCACCGCCCGCATTGACGATGTCGGTGCGCAGGCTCGGCCATGACGTAATCCGCCGGCCGGCAACGACTCCGGCCTCGACAAGGGTCCACGGGCCATGGCAGATGACAGCGACCGGCTTGCCCACGTCGAAGAATTCCCGCACGAACGACACTGCCCGCTCATCGGTGCGCAACTGGTCTGGGTTGGCCACCCCGCCCGGCAGGACCAGCGCGTCGAAGTCATCCGCCGAGGCATCGCTGAGCTGCCGGTCCACGTCGAACTTGTCGGCGCGATCCAGATGGTTGAAGGCCTGAACCGGACCGGCGGTTGTGGACACCAACACCGGCCGCGCGCCGGCCTCGGCTACCGCGCGCCACGGCTCGGTCAGCTCGACCTGTTCGGCACCCTCTGGCGCCACCAGAAACGCGACCCGTCGTCCTTCCAGCGATCCGGACATGACCTCTCCTTTGCGTGCTGCGGACAGCTCCCCCAACACCGATCCGCATACCCGGCTGCCCGGCCGCACAAACGAAGCGGTGTAGTAGGGCAATTGCGGGGGTATCCCGTCGCAATGGATTGGCGGGCCGGGCTCGGAGCGACAGCCGTCGGCATGGTCGCGTGCGCCGGCTGCTCGACGCCGATCTCACAGAGCACACCGGCGGCCGTCTCGGTTCAGGTGTCGACGCCGCTGCACGCCCCGGTGTTCTCCTACGCCACCGGAGCGCTGCTCGCGCTCACCGATGATGGGCGGCTGGCGGCGGTCGACCACCCCGACAACCCCGACACGGTGGCCACCCGGTTGTCGGCGCCACTGGGCGCCGGACGCAACGTGCAGATCAGCCGCGCCGATGATCGGACTGTGTTCGTCCCTCAGCCGGCGCGCGACCGGGTAGCGGCGGTCGAATTGACCGGCCTGCGTCAGGTCGGCGATATCGACGCCGGTCCGGCTCCGGCCTACCTGTCCGAAGACTCGGGAATGCGGGTGCTGCTCGCGCTGTCCGCGGACGGGTCGACGGTCACCCCGGTCGAGGAGTTCGGCCTACGGAAACTGCCAGGCGCTCAGGTATTTGCGGGCGCCACCGGGGTGATCGACGGCGCCAACCGGGGCCGCGCGATCGAATACCACGTCTACGGGCCGGACGGAATCTCTTATTACAAGGGAGCATCGTCGCCGCCGGAGCAACGCGGCCACTACGACGCCGAGGTGATCGCGGCAGCCGGCGACGGCACCGCAGCGAGCCGGGTCTACTTGACCGACGCGAGCGGCGACACCCTGTACGCCGTCGAGACCGCCCGCGGCGGGCACGGTTTGCAGATGGTCGGTCGCTCGTCGATCTCCTCGCCGATCCGCTATCTCGGCTCAGACGACACCCGGGTTTACGCCGCCACCAACGCACGCGTGACCGTCTTTGAGTCGGCGACGTTCACCGGCTATCCCCACGCCAGCATTCCGGTGCTGCGCGACATTGACTACCGGGCCGGTCTACCGTCCGGACCGGCCCGGTCCGCCCCACTGTCCGGCATGGCGATCGGCCCCGACCGGATATATCTGACCCTCGTCGGCCAGCCGGTCTTGGTCAGCGTCGCCAAACCGCCGCTATGAGAATCAGCATCGACGACGACGTTGCGGTGCTCACCGAGCAGGTGCGCGCGCTGCGTGAACTGGCGCGGCGCAACGAAGTCGACGGCGAACAGACCTACGACCTGAGCATCCGGTGGGGCACCGCGCTGGCCGGACGGCTACGCCGGCTGGTCTATTACCACGACCGTGGCCTGCTCGACGACGACGCCGAGCGCCGCTTCACCGCGGTCTGCGACGAGCTGCGTGGCGTGACCGACCTGGTAGCGCGGTTCGATCTCGCCCGTCCGCAAATTCCCGGCTAGTTGGCCAGAAATTCCTTGTACCGCAGCCGGATCGCGGTTCGCGGCTGCGGGCAGCAGGTATTGCGACAGGTCAGTGCGACGAGGTAGGCGTCGTCGTCCTCATCGAGAAACAGGAAGCCCAGGTACAGCGCCTGCCCTACCGCGAAATCGGCTCCACCACATGCCGCACAGTAACCGCCGCGCACCGTGACCAGTTCCGACACCCGATCGCGGGCGACCTGGCTCAACTCGATCAGTTCCGGACGCGCACCAGCGATTGCGGTCACGTCAGATCTCCCCGTCCATGCCGTAGTAGACGTTGTCCTCACGCCAGCCACCACGTCCCTTCCCGATGTGGGTGTAGTCGTCGATGAACTCGATCTGGTTGATCCATTTGGCCATTTTGAAACCCACCTGCGTCTCCGCCCGAAGCCGCAGGGGCGCCCCGTGCTTGATCGGCAGTGGCTGGCCGTTCATCGCGTAGGCCAACAGCATCTGCGGCTTGTGCGCCAGCTCCAGATCGAACACCTCGTAAAACTGCCCCCCACCGTGTGCGCTCGGCTCGTCGGTGCTGTTGTCCTGCATGCTCATAAAGCAGATGTAGCGGGCCGGCGGCAACGGCCGCACCAGGTCCACCAGGGCTCCCAGCGGAAGCCCGGTCCACTCGCCGATGGACGACCAGCCCTGAACGCAGTTGTGCAGCACCCGCTGGGTCTGCGGCTCGGCGAGGTCGCGCAGCCCCGCCAGGTCCAGGGTCACCGGGTGTTCCACCAGACCACCGACCCGCAGGCGCCAGTCGACGAAGTTGTGCACCGCCATCACCTTGTAGTACTCGGCGGTCGGCGGTTTGCCGTTGACGCGGTGCTGCGGCGACAGCATCTTCACCGGATAATCCTGCCGAGAGTCCAACCGCCGCAGCAGGGTTCGACGCGGCACACTGATCACCGCCCCGAGCACCCGGCGCACCGACGACGGGCTGCGCTGGCTCCACCGGGTCGCCGCGATGTGGACCGCGACGATCACCGCGATGATGAGCAATGACAGCACAGTCGCCCAGTAGACGTGGCGGACCGAGCCGAAGATCATCAAAGCCGTCAGCCGGCCCCAGCCCCAGAAGAACACCATCGCCAGGTGGATCACGATGAACACCGCGAACGCGATCAGCCCCAGGAAATGCAGGCTCCGGGCAACTTGGCGCCCGCCGAACAGCCGCACGTAGCGGGGGAACTGGGCCTCGATCGCCGGCGACTGCGCGGCGCCGGTGAGGATCTGAAACGGCGCCAACACAAAGATCACCCCGGCGTAGGTCAGCTTCTGGATGGCGTCCAGCGGTTCGCCTGGCAGCAGTGATGGGAGGTTGAAGCTCAGGTAGGTGACGATGTCGTCCCACGCCTCGCCGAAGATCGACCATGAATACGGCCAGTACCGGTGCCACTGGCCGGTTGCGAACAGCAAGACGTAGTACGAGAGTCCCACCAGAATCCAGCCGATGACCGCGGCGAAATGCCAATGCCGGCCGATGCCGAGCTGCGCGTGACCCGGCAGTGCGATCAACGGGTGATAGTCCTGTTCCTCGTCCAAGGTGTCGTAGAGCTTGTCGGTCGGCATCACCTTGCCGGTGAACCGGGCCCACTCCGTTCCCGGCGCACTGTCGTCGTGCCAGTAGAGCTTCGGATGGGTGGACAGGATCTCGATGCCGCTGCGCAGCAGCAGCGTCAGGAATAACACGTTGAGCCAGTGGTCGATCCGTAGCCACGCGGGATAGTCGAGCACCATCACTCATACCAGCCCCTGCGCTGTCCGAACGCCACATTGACCCCGGACAAGACCGTCAGATACAGCCCGAGGAAGGCGGCCGCGCAGGCCAGCGTGAGGCTTCCCGGAGCCAGATCCCATCGTCCGGTCAGCGCCGCCAAGCCAGGCAGGTTCACCAGCCGGCTGATCGGATAGCCGATCACAACAGCGGTGCAGATGATTCCGCCGGTCATCCATCCCGCGGCCGGCACAATATGGTCGACGTCGATCCAGGTGGTGCCGGCGGCGACGACGCAGCCGATGATCACCGCTACGCAGTACCCCGCGAAATACCCCGGCGGGTCCGTTGCGGTGGCCAGTACGTAGCCGTGCGTGGCCGCCAGCCCCAGCAGCGCGGCGTCGGCGGCCAGCGTCACCGTCCGCGGCAGATTGAAGGCGATGCTGCTCATTGGCGGTTCGTGCCTGCGCACCAGGAAACTCCGGTCATCACTGCTGGGTCATCTGCTGGGCTTTCGCATAGGCCAGCTGCAGGAAATCAGCCCCGGCCAGCGCGGTGAACGTACCCGCAACCAGCCGGGTCAGCCGCGGAGCGAGCACCAGCCCCGCGGTGAACGCGGTGACCACCCACATGTCCAGGCAGAACGGGCACGTCAGCAGCTCCCCCAAGCTGTGCCGCAACGCGCTGGAGTGCCGGGTCTCCTCCATCACCTCGGCAGGGCCGCCGGTGCCCGCATAATGGGCAAACGGCGCCCGCAGCGGGCTGGTCACCGCATCCTTGGCCAGCGTTCGGGACAGTTTGTGGGTCCCCAGCGTCACCGTCAGCAGGTCTGCGGCCAACCAGCCCTGCGGTAAGCGGCGGCCGGTGGCCGCGGCGGCCACGGTTACCGCCGCGACCAGCCCGCCGTAGACCAGCAGCACCATCACGTATCCCCCCAGCGGCCGCGGGTTGTCGCCGCGGTACGCGTCGGCTTCCCGCTTGGCCGCGTCGGCGATGGTGCTGCCGGTCCCGGTCGATTGCGCCATCGCTCTAGTACTTGTTACAAGTCTTGGAGATGGGTCCGACGAGATTGATGTACTGCGCCGCCTCCGGCACCGCCTGGGCCTGCTCGAGCATCTGCTCACGCTGCGGCGCCGGCGCGGCCAGGAAGTTCTGCAGGAACGACTGCGCCATGGGTGTCGCGTTGAATTGTGCTGCGGCGTCCGGCGATTGCGCATTCATGGCCGCCACCACCTGGGAGTAGCTGCATGTCGTGTTCACCGCGGGGTGCTGCGACCATTGGGTTGGCTGACCCGGTTGACCCGGTTGAGCCGGCTGGCCCGGTTGAGCGGGCTGGCCCGGTTGAGCGGGCTGGCCGGGTTGAGTCGGCTGGCCCGGCTGAGGCGGCTCGGCGTTCGCCAGCCCGGTGCCCGCCGCCAACGCCAGCGCCATGCCGCCGACAGCGGCAAGCCTGGTCAAAGACGTTGTAATCATTGGTTTCTCCCCTTCAATTCATGTTCCGTCGACGACGGCACCGAACTAGGCTTGCCGTTTTCTCCCGAGCTAAACCACGGTTTGCACACTGTTTACAGTGGGTATCGGACCAAGTGCTGTGATTACTCGAGTCCTCACCGTGGTGGGCCTGTCGGGCTGCACGCTGCTGTGCTCACCCGCCGGCGGCGACGCGGCCGCCGCCGGCTGCCCCGATATCCAGGTGGTGTTCGCCCGCGGCACCGGCGAAGCGCCCGGCGTCGGATGGATCGGCCAACAGTTCATCGACGCACTACGGTGGCGCACTTGGGGTCGCAACGTGGACGTCTATCCGGTCGACTTTCCGGCAGTAGCCGAATTCGGTCCGTCCGCCGCCGGTGTCACCGACGCAGCCGGCCACATCCGCGATATGGCGGCTGGTTGCCCGAGCACCCAAATGGTCCTCGGTGGATACTCCCGGGGCGCGGCCCTGGTCGGATACGTCACCGAACCGACGGCCGGCGGCGGGCTGGGAGCCCCCTTACCGCCCGAGGCGGCCGGCCACGTCGCCGCCGTGGCACTGCTGGGAAAGCCGTCGGCGGCGTTCCTGAACTCCATCGGGGCGCCGCCCGTGGAGATCGGGCCGGGCTACGCCGCTAAGACCATCGACCTGTGCGCGCCCGGTGATCCGGTCTGCTCGGCCGGCGGCGACGGTGCAGCGCATGCGGCCTATGCGGCAAACGGCATGACAGCGCAGGCGGCGGACTTCGCCGTCGAACACCTCAGAACACCCGAAAGCGTTCCAGGTCCGCCGCTTTGACGGCCAAGCCATGCCCCGGCACGCCCCGGTCCGGACGCAGCACTCCGCCCGGCTCGGGGTGAAGAACGCCGTCGAAGGCCATCCGCTCGATCCGCACATGGTCGTGGAAATACTCCAGATGTCGCAGGTGCCACAGCGCGGTACCGACGTGCGCACTGATCTGCGGCGCGCAGTGCAACGACAGGTCCAGTCCGCGGGCGTCACACAGTGCGCCCACCTTGAGCACTCCGGTGATACCCAAGCAGCGCGTGACATCGGCCTGCGGGCAGTCAACAGCACCGGCGTCGAGCATCCGCTGGAAATAGGGCAAGTCGTATCCGTATTCACCCGCGGCGATGTCTATACCCGCCGGCCCGCGGTCGCGCAGCAGTCGCAAGCCTTCGAGGTCGTCGGAGCTGACCGGTTCCTCGAACCAGCCGACCTGTTGCTCGGCGAAGCGCTGCGCCCAGTCCAGTGCCTGCTTGCGTCGGTAGGCGCCGTTGGCGTCGACGAACAACTCGGTGGCGGCGCCGATCGCGCAGCGGGCCGCCGCCACGCGTGCGGCGTCGACGGCAGGGTCGCGGCCGACCTTCATCTTGACCCGGCCGATGCCCTCTTCGACCCACCCGGCCAGCTGGCGACAGAGCGTGTCGTTGTCGTAGGAGGTGAAACCGCCACTGCCATAGATCGGGGTGGCCTCGTGCACGGCACCGAGCGCCACCGTCAACGGCTCGTCGAGCAGCCGGGCCCGCAGATCCCACAGCGCGATGTCGACCGCGGCGATCGCCTCGGCCACCAGTCCGGGGCGGCCCAGGTTGCGCACCGCGTGCACCATGTCAGCCCAGCGAGCCGGTGGCGACAGCGCATCGGCGCCGGTGATGACCCCGGCCAGCTGGTCGCACACCACCGTCGCCGCGGCGCTGCCGGCGTAGGTGTAGCCGGTGCCGGTCTGTCCTGCGGCGCGCACCGATACCAGCACCAGCGTGGTGGAATGCCACACCAGTGTGCCGTCGGATTCTTCGGCGTCGGTGGGAATCGTGTAGGCCGCAATCCCGATCGAGTCGATCGGCACCGCAACACCACGAGGCTGGCTCATAGGTCGGTGACTACCCTCGTCCGGCGCAGGGTATGCACCCGAGCATGAACACCGGCCCGTCGCTGTTAGAACGCTATCCGCCGCAGGTGCTGCGCCAGTATGCATTGATCGCCGACGGTGAGCGCGGGGCCGTGGTCGGGCCGCGCGGCGACTTCTGCTGGATGTGCTTGCCCCGCTGGGACAGTCCGGCGGTCTTCAGCTCGCTGCTCGGCGGCTCGGGAGTCTATGCCGTCACCCCGGAACTGCGCTACGTATGGGGTGGCCGATACGAGGAGCGGTCGCTGATCTGGCGTTCCCGCTGGGTCACCACCGACGGAATCGTGGAGTGCCGCGAGGCGCTGGCCTTCCCCGGCGACACCCACACCGCGGTCGTGCTACGCCGCATCCGGGCACTCGACCGACCGATGCGGGTGAAGGTCGCGCTCGACGTTCGCGCCGACTTCGGCGCCACCGCCATGTCGGCACTGTCCTGCGACAGCGGAGTCTGGACCGGTCGATCGGGACCGCACCGGTTCCGGTGGACCGGCGCTGCCACGGCCCGCTGCGCCGACGACGGCTCGCTGCGTATGGTGCTCGACGTCGCACCGGGGCGTGACCACGACCTGGTGCTGGAGTTGTCCGACCGCGAATTGCCGGCGCAGCCGGCCGACGCGGCGCAGGCCTGGGCCGCCACCGAAAGCGCCTGGAACCAAGCCGTTCCGGAAGTCACCGGCACGCTGGCCGACGTGGACGCACAACAGTCCTACGCGGTATTGCGCGGCCTTACCAGCACCGGCGGCGGGATGGTCGCGGCGGCGACCATGTCACTACCGGAGCGCGCCAAGGAGGGGCGCAACTACGACTATCGCTACTGCTGGATTCGCGACCAGTGTTACACCGGACAGGCGATCGCCGCCGCCGGCCCGCATCCACTGCTTGATGACGCCGTCCGGTTCGTCACCGAGCGGGTCCTGGCCGACGGGCCCGACCTGCGACCGGCCTACTGCGTCGACGCCACGACGCCACCGTCCGAACACGACCTGCCGCTGCCCGGCTATCCCGGCGCGTCGGCCAGAACCGGGAACTGGGTGGGCCGGCAGTTCCAACTCGACATCTTCGGGGAGGCGCTGCTGCTGCTGGCCGCCGCCGCCCGGCTCGACCGGATAGACAGCACCCATTGGGGGGCGGTTCACACCCTGGTTGACGCGATCGAAAAGCGTTGCGCCGAGCCAGACGCCGGTATCTGGGAACTCGACAACCAACGCTGGGCCCATTCCCGGCTGATGTGCGCGGCCGGGCTGCGCCGAATCGCCGGCGTGGCATCGCTGGCCGAAGGCGCCCACTGGCAACAACTGGCCGACAAGCTTGTCAGCGATACCAGCGCCGGCTGTCTGCACCGGGACGGCAGGTGGCAACGCGCACCCGGCGACGCGGGGATCGACGCGGCTCTGCTGCTGCCCGGCCTGCGGGGAGCCGTCCCGGCCGATGATGCCCGCACGCTGGCCACCCTGGCCGCCGTGCGCCGAGACCTCACCCAAGACGGCTTCGTCTACCGCTACCGGCCCGACCAGCGCGGGCTCGGCTCGGCCGAGGGGGCGTTTCTGTTGTGCAACTTCGTCATGGCGCTCTCCGATCACCAGCAGGGCAATGACCTTGCGGCGCTGCAGTGGTTTGAGCGGGGCCGCACCGCATGCGGTCCGCCGGGCCTGCTCGCCGAGGAATACGACGTGCGCCAACGTCAGTTGCGCGGCAACCTGCCGCAGGCGTTCGCACACGCACTGCTGTTCGAGGCCGCGCACCTATTGGCAGGCCCCCACCCGGATTGAGTTACGGCTTGAGCGTGATCTTCACCGCGCCGTCGCGTTTCTCCTGAAACATCTCATAGGCCTCTGGCGCCTGCTCCAAGGGCAGTTCGTGACTGGCGAAGGTGTCGACGCCCAGCGGGTCGTCGTCGGTGAGCAGCGGCATGAGCGTGTCGACGCGTGGTTTGACGTTGGCCTGCCCCATCCGCAGGGTGATCTGCTTGTCGAACAAGGTGAACATCGGCAGCGGGTCGAGTTTGCCACCGTAGACGCCGACGATCGACACGGTGCCGCCACGGCGCACGATGTCGATCGCGGCGTACAGCGCGGCGAGCCGGTCGATGCCGGCCTTGCTGATCAACGGTGCAGCCACGGCATCGGGCAGCAGCGAGCTGAACTGCTGCACGGCCTTGGCGCCGACGGAGCCGTGTGCCTCCATGCCGACGGCATCGATCACCGCATCGGTCCCCCGGCCGTCGGTGCGGTCACGAATCACCTCACCGAGGTCGGATACCTGAGTGAGGTCTACGATTTCGATCCCGCGCCGAGCCAGCCGGCCCAGCCGCTCGGGCACCAGATCTACGCCGATCACCCGGGCGCCCTGATGGGTGGCGATCCGTGCCGCCATGTCACCGATCGGCCCGAGCCCCAGCACCGTCACCGAACCGCCGTCGGGTATCGCGGCATAGTCGACCGCCTGCATCGCGGTCGGCAACACGTCGGACAGATACACGAACCGCGAATCCGGCGGGCCCTCAGGAACTTTGATGTGGGTGTATTGCGCCTGCGGCACTCGCAGGTACTGCGCCTGCGCGCCCGGAACCTGGCCGTAGAGCTTCGAGTAGCCGAACAGTGCCGCGCCGGTGTCCTGCTCACGCACCCGGGTGGTGTCGCACTGGGTCGGCAGACCGCGGCGGCACATGCAGCAGTGCCCGCAGGCGATCTGGAACGGGATGACCACCCGGTCACCGGGCTCGAGATTGCTGACCGCGGCACCGACCTCGGCCACGATGCCGATCGGCTCGTGCCCCAGGATGTCGCCGGGATCCATGAACGCGCCGAGCACCTCGTAGAGGTGCAGATCGGATCCACAGATGTTGGTGGTCGTCACTTCGATGATGGCGTCGGTCGGCTTCTCGATCACCGGGTCGGGGACGGTGTCGACCTGAACTTTGCGCTTGCCCTGCCATGTGACTGCCCGCATCGGGTCGCCTCCGTCGTGTCTTGAGAACATCGCCCGGCTACCCGCCCGTGGCGCAGCGCAAACGCGTTGGCCACGCCGGCCAGTCCCGGCACGTTTCACGGTCGCCCCGCGGGGTACTGATCGACCATGACGTCGTTGTGGCTCGCCGACCGGATCGCGACATCACCGGCTTCGGGCAGCGCCGAAGACCTGCCCGGCCTCGCCGACGTGGTGGTGGCGGGCGCCGGTATCACCGGGCTGATGACCGCGGTGTTGCTGGCCCGGGCCGGCCGCCAGGTGCTGGTGCTGGAAGCCCGCACGGTGGGGTCCTGCGCGACCGGCAACACCACCGCCAAGATCAGCCTGCTGCAGGGCACCCAGCTGTCGACGATCTCGGCGAAGCAGGGCAAGGGTCTGGCCGCTGCTTACCTGGACGGCAACCGCGCCGGACAGGGCTGGCTGCTGTCGTTCTGCGCCGATGCCGGGGTGCCGGTCCAGCGCGAGGATGCTTACAGCTTCGCCCAGTCCGAGCGTGGGGTGGCCGCGGCGCGCGCCGAGTTCGAGGCCTGCCGCGCACTGGGCCTGCCGGCAACGTGGGCGGCGCACGCCGACGTGCCGTTCGCCTACCACGGCGGCGTCCGGCTGGGCGAGCAGGCACAGTTCGACCCGATGCCGTTTCTCGACGCGCTGCGCGCCGAGCTGCTCGCCAGTGGCGGACAACTGGTGGAACACACACGGCTGCAGCGTGTTTCCAGCAACCGTCGCGGCCTTCTCCTGACAGTCAACGCTCCGCGCGGGAATGCCGAGCTCCAGGCCACCCAACTGGTGCTGGCCACCGGAATCCCGGTCCTGGACCGCGGCGGGTACTTCGCCCGCCTCAAGCCCAGCCGGTCGTACTGCATGGCATTCGACGTGCCCGGCGAGATCACCCGACCGATGATGATCTCCACCGACTCGCCGACGCGGTCACTGCGCTACGCTCCGGTCGATGACTCGCAGCTGTTGCTCGTCGGCGGGGCCGGGCATACCGTCGGCCGCGAAAAGCACCCCATCGATGCACTGGCCGAACTCGAGTCGTGGACGGTCAGGCATTACCCGGGCGCCATCCGCACCCATCTGTGGTCGGCGCAGGACTACGCGCCCGTCGACGAACTCCCCTATGTCGGTCCCATTCTTCCCGAGAACGACACCATCTACGTCGCAACGGGTTTCAACAAATGGGGCATGACCAATGGGGCGGCGGCCGCGCTCGCGTTGTCGGGCCGGCTGCTCGGTGAACGGCCGCGGTGGGACCGGGCGTTCGCCAGTTGGAGCACCCGCGAGCTGCGCGGACTGTCGACGGCCGTGGCAGCCAACCTTGCGGTCGGCGTCAACCTGGCGAAAGGCTGGATCGCTCCGGCGGCTCACATCGGCCAGCAATGCCTGGGCACCGACGCCGGCGTGGTCAGCGGACCTCCGTGGCACCTGCAGGCCCAGTGCCGGGTGGACGGTGTCGAACACCGTCTCTCCCCGGTCTGCCCCCACCTGGGTGGCGTTGTCACCTGGAACGACGCCGACCGTGCCTGGGAGTGCCCATTGCACGGTTCGCGCTTCGCCCCCGACGGCACTCTGCTGGAAGGCCCGGCCACCCGCGGCCTGACTGCCGGCGGCTGAGCAGCCGCGGGCGTCGTTTATCGCGCGCCGGGGCGGGTAACCGACCGCTGGGCGGTGAAAGACGGCTGCGAAGCGACGGGGTGAGCGGTGTGCATCATCGACCATGACATGCGCCAGATCGTTGAGAGCGCGAAGCTGGCGTTCGTGGCCACGGTCTGTGCGGACGGTTCGCCGAACCTGTCACCGAAGGAGTCCCTGCTGGTCTATGGCGACGAGCACCTGGCGTTCATGCATATGGCTTCGCCGACAACGGTGGCCGATCTGCGCCGCGACCCGCGCATCGAGGTCAACGTGGTGGACTTCCTCAAACGGCGCGGCTATCGCTTCAAGGGCACCGCGCAGTTGCGGCAGCCCGGGGACGAGGTCTACGAGTGGCTGCGGCAGTGGGTCATCGACACCCACGGACCGCGGTTTCCGTGTCGCGAAGCCGTACTGATCCGGGTCGAACGCGCGCTGCCGATCGCCTCGCCGGTCTACATGTTCGGCGACGCTCACGAAGCCGAACTGAGCCGGTTGTGGTCGGGCATCTACGGGCTGCAATGAGCGGGGCTACTGCAGCTGGTCGCGCAGCTTCGCCAACGATTTGGCCAGCAGGCGCGACACGTGCATCTGCGAGATGCCGACCCGCTCGGCGATCTGCGTCTGGGTCATCGACTCGAAGAACCGCAGCACCAATACGGTGCGTTCTCGCTCCGGGAGGGCTTCCAGCAAGGGCCGCAACGCCTCTCGGTCCTCGATCCGGTCCATCCGGGCGTCGACCTCACCGAGGGTATCCGCGATCGAGCGGACGTCGTCCTCGTCCGAGCTGCCGCCGCCGTCGATCGACAGCGTGTTGTAGGAGCTGCCCGCCACCAGTCCTTCGACCACCTCGTCGCGGCTCAACTCCAGCTCGGCCGCAAGCTCGGAGGCGGTCGGCGCCCGCCCCAGCCGTTGCGACAGTTCCGCGGTGGCCACCCCGAGCCGAAGGTGCAGCTCTTTAAGTCGCCGCGGTACTTTGACCGACCAGCTGTTGTCGCGAAAATGGCGGCGAACTTCGCCCATGATCGTCGGAACCGCGAACGAGACGAAGTCGGAGCCGGTCTCGACGTCGAAGCGTGTGACCGCGTTGACCAGACCCACCCGTGCTACCTGTACCAGGTCGTCCCGCAACTCTCCACGGCCCTCGAACCGGCGAGCGATGTGGTCCGCCAGCGGCAGACACCGCTCCACGATCTTGTCTTTGCGGTTGCGGAAGTCGGGCGAGTCGGCGTCGTATTCGGCGAGCTCACGGAACATGTCGCCGACGTCGGCGTACTCGGATCCGGACTGTGAGCCGCTGCCGGCGGCACGCGGAGTCACCGCTCGGAATCCGCCCGGCGGGTCGTCAGCGTTACCCCGAATACCTCACCCACGCCGTCGGTTTCGTGCCCATCGGTGAATGTCTGGACGTCGTCGACCAGCGAAGTGAGCACGTGCCAGCTGAAGCTTCCCGGAGTCAGCACACCCGCCCCGTCACCGGCTGCCGACGCCTGAATCGTCACGTGGTCGTCGTGCGGGTCGATGACCACCGTCAGCATCGCGCCGGGCGCGGCGCTACGGATCAGCTGGGTACACAGTTCATCGATCGCCAGCCGCAGATCAGCAACGGTGTCGACATCGAGATCCTCGTAGGTAGCGATCGCACCCACCAACATGCGGACCACCGCCAGGCTTTCCAGCCTGGGCGTAACCCGCAGTTCGACGGCCCGTTCGCTGCACGACGGCTGAGCTCGGTCACTGTGAATGTCGGTCATGAGGCCTCCCGGCGAAATCGGACCGAGACTACTGCTGCGTGTCAATCGACTGCTCACCACCCTCGCCTGCAGGCACCTCGTGCGTTCCGCCTTCAGCCGACACCGTCAACATCGCACGCCGGCTGCCCGGAGATCAGTCATGGGGAGTCTGTACCCGATCGCCGGACAACTCAATCATCGAATTCGGTGGGTAAGCGTAGAGCGGCCCGGCCGGTACACCGGCCGGGCCGACTTGACCCCCCGGTTTAACTCGTGGAGACCTGCTGATGCATCTCAGCGTGCGCCAGGTGCCACTGATGGTTCACCTTGCTGATCCGGCGGTGCTCGAGCAGCAGCCACACCGTGCCCAGCGCGGCGGCGAGCACCGCGACGACCGCGACCTCCACGCCTTGACGGTCGTTTCCGGTCCCGAATGCGGCGAGGCTGCCGATTCCGGCCACCATCCCCACCACCAGCAGGGAGTAGCCCGGCCAGCCCATGACGTCGATCATGGCGCGGCCCGCGTGGGGCCGGGTCGTCCGGACATGGTCTACCGGGTCATGAAACGTGTCTCCCATTGCGTTCCTCCTCCTGAACACTCCTGAACTCTGATCTCAGAAGTCGCCCCCGGAAGTCGACCGATATGAGGTGAACCCGTCCGCGACCCGCAACTATCGTATGACGATACGTTGAGCGCGGCGCCTGGTTTACAGGATGTTCACAGTCATGCAACAGCGATGTCGAGGCCGGCGCCGCGGTCAGCCAATACCCATGATCGGCACCCCGCTCACCAGTAAGACGACCAGCATCAACGTCATCAAGAACCATCCGGCGCCCTGCCAGCCCCACCAGGTGCCGCGGGCGCGCCACACTCGGTAGGTGCGCATAAACGCCCGCAATCCACCGGCGGCCAGAATCACCGGGCCTCCGGCGGCCAACACTGCTCGGTAGGGCCTTCCACATCCCGCAGTGGCCGACTGCGGGTCGCATGAGCCCACCCACAACACCGCGATCACGACAAACGCCAGCGCGACAGCGGCGATCGTCCCGGCGAATCGAGCGGCCGCTCGAACCTCACGGTCCTCCTGGCCCAGCCGATCGCCACCGGGAGCAGAGCGTGACGGTGTGGGCGGTTCCACATATTCCACCGTCCGCGCTGATCAGCTCTGCGTCAAGGCGATTCATCGTTTGGGGCAACGTTTGGGCGCGCGGAACCCCGGGAAGCCTTGCCATTGTGGCGGACCTCGACACCCGCGTGGGTCTGTCGCAGTCACGAAGGGAGGACTTATGTCGGACGACAAGAAGAGCGCCACCGAAGACGGCGTCCGCGGCGCCGTCGAGGGCGTCAAAGGCAAGGCCAAGGAAGCGTTGGGGGCCGTGACCGGCAATGACGAGATGGCTCGTGAGGGCCGGGCCCAGCAGGACAAGGGCGAAGCGCAGCGCGACGCCGCCAAACACCAAGCCGAGGCCGAATCGGCCCGAGCGGGTGCGAAGGCAGCCGAGGCGCGCGAACAGTCGCACCAGTAGCCCGAGGGGAGGGCAGGCCCGGTCCGCCTGGCGGGCCGGGCCTGTCGCTACGGACCGGGGTTATTTCCTGGGTGCAACGGGTAGTAAACGCCTTGAGGCGGAAAGCATCCACGGGTTGGAGCCAGGCGATGGAGATCCTGTTACTGACCGACCGCGACGAGTTCGAACGGTCGCTGTTGGGGCTGGGGGTCTTCGGTCATTCGGTCGCCCGCCGCCCGCTGACCCTCACCGCGCGAGCCGACTGCCGGGGGGCGAAAGCCGTTCTGGTGGATGGCTGTTCTGATGTGCCGGCCGCGCGGGAGAGCTGCCGCAAGCTCGGAGCCTGGGAGCCGTGGGCTGCCGTGCTGGCCGTCGTCGCGGCCGAAGACTTCGCCGCGATCGGCCTCGACTGGCACGTCGACGATGTTCTGGCCGCGACCGCAGGGCCGGCCGAGGCGAACGCCCGGCTGCGACTGGCCCTGGCCCGGCGGCACGAATCCACCCACAGCACGTTGCGATTCGGCGCCCTGGTCATCCACCCGGACAGCTTCACCGCAACGCTGTCGAATCGCGAACTCGATCTGACCCTCACCGAGTTCAGACTGCTCAACTATCTGGTGCGGCATGCCGGCCAGGCATTCACGCGCACCCGGTTGCTGCGGGAGATATGGGGCGGCGAGGGCGGCCGCCGCAAAGTCGACGTTCATGTGCAGCGCTTGCGCGCCAAGCTCGGCGACGACCACGAATCGATCGTCGACACGGTCCGCGGTGTCGGCTACATGACGCCGGAGTCGCCACCACCGCAGTGGGCCATCGCCAACTGAGAAGGGCAAGAACCATGACTGAACAACCCGAGCCCGATACGGCGGCCACCGACACCACCGATGACGACACGCTGCCGCCGAGTGAGGCCACCGACTCCGACGAGCTGCGCAACGATGACGGCGACGCGACCGTCACCGCGCCGGACAACTGGCAAGCCGCTGACGAGGAGACGGCCCATGAGTCGTTGGATGAGAAGCTGGCGGCCGAATTACCCGACGTCGCCGGCCCCGAACACGATCCCGACGAGCCTGTCGCGGGCGGCCGGCACCGCGCTCAGGTTTCCGGAAGTCCCGAAGACGGCGACTCGTTCTTCACCGTCGAGGAGTGACGTACCGCTCGGTCAGAACACCGCAAGCAGGACCATCAGGTCGGCTGCCAGGAGGGCCCACCCGCACACCCAGACCGCGAACCCGCGGCGGTGCGTCGCCAAGAAGAAGGCCAGAAACAGCGTCAGGGCCGCCACCCCCGCCGCTCCGTGGTAGAGCAGGCCGAACAACGATCCGTGCACCTTCAGTTCTGGGCAGGCCGCCCTGCTGCACAACGCGGAACCTGACACTCTGGTCAGCGCGAATGCCATCAGCAGCGCAGCAGCAGGCCCGGTCAGCAGCGACAGCGCCCAGTTGGCCCAGGTCCAATCGCGTGGCTGCGCTTCGGGCGGCGACGTTCCTGCCGCCCGCGGTCGCGCATCGGCGAATATCGGCCGGACCGTCGCCGGCCCCTCATCCAGAATGATCATCCCCCGCCTCCGATCACCGCGATCACCGTTGGCGGATACCCGGCTACGACGTGCACAAAACCGCAAGCGCGGGAGCATTCCGGCGCTGAACTTGGCACCATGGCGGGGTGAGCCCACCAGACCGAGAGACTCCCGCCCCGCTGGCGCGGTTCTCGGCGCTGACCCGGGACTGGTTTACCGGCACCTTCAGCGCGCCGACCCCGGCGCAGGAGCAGGCCTGGTCGGCGATCGCCGACGGCCACAACACGCTCGTCGTCGCTCCCACCGGGTCCGGTAAGACGCTGGCGGCATTCCTCTGGGCGCTGGATCAACTGACCGAGCGGCCCGGTAGCGGCACCCGGGTGCTGTACATCTCGCCGCTCAAAGCGCTGGCCGTCGACGTCGAGCGCAACCTGCGCACCCCGTTGGCCGGCATCGCCCGGTTGGCCGCACAGCGCGATCTGCCCGCTCCCGGCATCACCGTGGGAGTGCGCTCGGGCGACACCTCCCCGGCGCGGCGCCGCGAGCTGGTCGCCAAGCCACCCGACATCTTGATCACTACCCCGGAGTCGCTGTTTCTGATGCTGACCTCGGCGGCGCGGGAGACGTTGACCGGGGTGCGCACAGTGATCGTCGACGAGGTGCACGCGGTGGCTGCAACCAAACGCGGCGCCCACCTGGCACTGTCCTTGGAGCGCCTCGACGCGGCACTCGCCCGACCCGCCCAACGGATCGGCTTGAGCGCCACCGTGCGTCCCGCTGAAGAAGTCGCCCGGTTCTTGTCCGGGCAGTCGCCGGCGACGATCGTGGCTCCTCCGGCCGCCAAGACGTTCGAGCTGACGGTTCAGGTCCCGGTGCCGGACATGGCCAATCCGGCCGAGGGCACCGTCTGGCCCGAGGTCGAAGAGCGCATTGTGGATCTGATCGAAGCCCACCGGTCCTCGATCGTGTTCGCCAACTCGCGACGGCTCGCTGAGCGACTGACTGCGCGGCTCAACGAGATTCACGCGGAGCGCTATGTTGACATCGCGGAGCCGACGGTACCGCTGGCCCGGGCACACCACGGCTCGGTGTCGCTGCAGACCCGAGCCGACGTCGAGGAGGACCTCAAGAGCGGGCGACTGCGCGCCGTGGTGGCGACCTCGAGCCTGGAGCTGGGTATCGATATGGGTGCGGTCGACTTGGTGATCCAGATCGAGGCGCCGCCGTCGGTGGCCAGCGGCCTGCAGCGCGTCGGTCGCGCAGGGCATCAGGTCGGCGAAATCTCTTCGGGCGTACTGATTCCCAAACATCGCACCGATCTGATCGGGTGCGCGGTCGCGGTAGAGCGGATGCTCGCCGGCCAGATCGAAACCCTTTCAGTACCGGCCAATCCGCTGGACATCCTGGCCCAGCACACGGTGGCCGCGGCCGCGCTGGAGCCGCTGGACGCCGAAGCCTGGTTCGACACCGTGCGCCGCAGCGCTCCGTTCGCCACCCTGTCGCGCGGTGTCTTCGAGGCGACGCTGGACCTGCTCTCCGGCAAATACCCGTCGACCGAATTCGCCGAACTGCGGCCGCGGCTGGTCTACGACCGCGACACCGGGACCCTGACCGGCCGGCCCGGCGCGCAACGACTGGCCGTCACCTCCGGTGGCGCCATCCCGGACCGCGGACTTTTCGCGGTGTACCTGGCGGGCGCTGAGAAACCTTCCCGGGTCGGCGAACTCGATGAGGAGATGGTCTACGAGTCGCGTCCCGGCGATGTGATCTCGCTGGGCGCCACCACGTGGCGGATCACCGAAATCACCCACGACCGCGTGCTGGTCACGCCGGCACCCGGCCAGCCTGGCCGGCTGCCGTTCTGGCACGGTGACGGTGTCGGGCGGCCAGCCGAGCTCGGTGCGGCGCTCGGCGCGTTCACCGGCGAGTTGGCCGGACTTGCCCCTGAGTCATTCGACAAACGCTGCGCAGGTTTGGGTTTCGATGACTACGCGATCGACAACCTGAGGCGGCTACTCGACGATCAGCGCGCCGCCACCGGAGCGGTGCCCACCGACACCACGCTGGTGGTGGAGCGATTCCGCGACGAGCTCGGGGACTGGCGGGTGGTACTGCACTCACCGTACGGGCTGCGCGTGCACGGGCCGTTGGCGCTGGCGGTGGGCCGCAGGCTGCTCGACCGCTACGGCATCGACGAGAAGCCGACGGCCTCCGACGACGGCATCGTGGTCCGGCTGCCCGACACCGACCCCGGTGCAGACGCCCCCGGCGCCGAACTGTTCGTGTTCGACGCGGACGAGATCGAGCCGATCGTCACCGCCGATGTGGGCGGTTCGGCGTTGTTCGCCTCCCGGTTCCGGGAATGCGCGGCCCGGGCATTGCTGTTGCCGCGCCGGCATCCCGGCCGTCGGACACCGTTGTGGCAGCAACGCCAGCGGGCCGCCCAACTGCTGGACGTGGCGCGCAAATATCCGACGTTCCCGATCGTGCTGGAGACCGTGCGGGAATGCCTGCAGGACGTCTACGACGTGCCCGCGCTGACCGCGCTGATGGCGCGGATCGCCCAACGCCGGGTGCGGCTGTCCCAGGTCGAGACCACCACCCCGTCACCGTTCGCGGCGTCGTTGCTGTTCGGCTACGTCGGGGCATTCATGTACGAAGGCGACAGCCCCCTGGCGGAGCGGCGAGCGGCGGCCTTGTCGCTGGACCCGACCCTGCTGGCGCAGTTGCTGGGCCGGGTCGAACTGCGCGAACTGCTCGACGCCGAGGTGATCACCGGACTCACTGCGCAACTACAGCATCTGACGCCGGAGAAGGCCGCCCGCGACGCCGAAGGGGTGGCCGATCTGCTGCGGCTGCTCGGTCCGCTCACCACCGAAGAGGTCAGCGCCCGAGCCGCGGGTGCTGCGGTCGGCGGTTGGCTGGAACATCTGCTGGCGGCCCGGCGGGTGCTGACGGTCGCGTTCGGCGGGCACCGCTGGTGGGTGGCGATCGAGGACATCGGGCGGCTGCGCGACGGCCTCGGGGTTGCGGTGCCGCCCGGGGTGCCGACGGGCTTCACCGAACCGGTCGCCGACCCGTTGGGCGATCTGCTTGGCCGCTTCGCCCGCACCCGGGGGCCGTTCACCACCGGCCAGGCCGCGGACCGGTTCGGGCTGGGCGTGCGGGTGGCGGCCGACACGCTGGGTCGACTGGCCGCCGACGGGCGGGTGGTGCGTGGCGAGTTCACCGACTTCCCCGACTCCCCCGGCGAACAGTGGTGCGACACCGAAGTACTGCGGATCCTGCGGCGCCGGTCGCTGGCCGCGCTGCGTTCGGCGATCGAACCGGTGTCGCCGGCCGCCTATGGGCGCTTCCTGCCGGCCTGGCAGCAGATCGGCGCTCCGGACGTCGCCGCCACCGGTGTGGACGGGCTGGCCGGGGTGATCGACCAGCTCGCCGGCGTAGCGCTTCCTGCGTCGGCGGTCGAGCCGTTGATATTCGGCCCGCGGGTGCGCGACTACTCACCGGCCATGCTCGATGAACTGCTGGCCTCCGGGGAGGTGCTGTGGTCGGGCGCGGGCGCCCCGGCCGGCAGCGCCCCGGCGACCGACGGCTGGATCAGCTTTCACACCGCCGATTCGGCGCCGCTGACGTTGTCACCCGGGGCGCCGATCGAATTCACCGAGGCCCACCGGATGGTCTTGGACGCCCTGCACGGCGGCGGTGCGTTCTTCTTCCGCCAACTGTGCGGTGACGCAAGCGAGGCGGCTCTGAAAGCCGCACTGTGGGAGCTGATCTGGGCGGGTTGGGTCACCGGCGATACCTTCGCTCCGGTGCGCGCGGTACTGGCCGGTACCCGGCGCGCCACCCCGGCGCACCGCAGCAGGCGCCCACCCCGGCTCAGTCGCTACAGCGTGGCGCACGCCGCTGCCCGCGCCGCCGACCCGACGGTGGCCGGACGCTGGTCGGCTCTGCCGGCACCGGAAGAGGATTCCACCCTGCGGGCACACCACACCGCCGAGCTGTTGCTGCACCGCTACGGCGTGCTGACCCGCGGCGCGGTGGCCGTCGAGGCCGTGCCGGGCGGTTTTTCCACCATTTACAAGGTGCTGACCGCGTTCGAGGATGCCGGGCGATGCCAGCGTGGCTATTTCATCGAGTCGTTGGGGGCAGCACAGTTCGCGCTGGCCTCCACAGTGGACCGGCTGCGTGGCTACCTCGACGGTGTCGACCCGGCCCGTCCGGACTACCACGCGGTCGCGCTGGCCGCCGCCGACCCGGCCAACCCGTACGGCGCGGCGCTGAGCTGGCCGGCGCACCCGGGAACGGCCCGGCCGGGTCGCAAGGCAGGCGCGCTGGTGGTGCTGGTCGACGGTGAACTGGCGTGGTTCGTCGAGCGGGGTGGCCGGACGCTGCTCAACTTCGCCGGTGTCGCCGCGGCGCAGCAGGCCGCCGCCGGGGCATTGGCTCAGCTGATCAGCGATCGGCGGGTCGACGGGATTCTCATCGAGCGGGTCGACGGCGTACCGGTTCTGGAGCTGCACGATTCGCCGACGCTGGATGCGTTGACCGAGGCCGGGTTCTCCCGTACACCACGCGGATTGCGGATGCGCTGATGCCCGAGGGCGACACCGTTTTCCACACCGCGACGGTGCTGGCCACCGCGTTGGCGGGAAAGACCTTGACCCGCTGCGATGTCCGGGTCCCGCGGTACGCCGATATCGATCTGAGCGGACAGCGGGTCGACGAGGTGATCAGCCGCGGCAAGCACTTGTTTATCCGCGTCGGTCCGGCCAGCATCCATTCGCATCTGAAGATGGAGGGCAGTTGGCGGATCGGTCGCCGACCGGTCGATCATCGGGTACGGATCATCCTGGAGGCCGGCCCCGTTCGCGCAACCGGCGTCGATCTGGGTGTGCTGGAGGTGCTGGATCGCCGCCATGACGGTGACGTCGTCGCGCACTTGGGTCCGGATCTGCTCGGCGCCGACTGGGATCCGACTGTGGCCGCAGACCGCCTGGTCGCCGACCCCCAGCGTCCACTGGCATCGGCACTGTTGGATCAGACGGTGATGGCCGGGATCGGTAACGTCTACTGCAACGAGTTGTGCTTCATCGTTGGCCGGTTGCCGACTACGCCTGTTGCGGAACTGAATGATCCGGGTCGGCTGGTATCGCGGGCACGCGAGATGTTGTGGGCGAATCGGCTGCGATGGTCGCGCTGCACCACCGGCGACACCCGGCCGGGCCGACAGCTGTGGGTGTACGGCCGAGCCGGTCGGCCGTGTCGGCGATGCGGTACCGCTGTGGAGTCCGACCGCAATGGCGAGCGGATTCGGTTCTGGTGTTCGTCATGTCAGCGGTGATGCCGGGACCTTCCGGCCGCTGACACAACCGAAGCCGGCCGGCTGTTTCGCCGGCCGACTTTCGGCTGTCAGCACCCGAAGCGGTGATCGATCACGGCCACCCGCCGCAACCCACACCGGGCACGCAACCCCCGCCGCCGCCGGGTCCGCCCCAGCCGGTGGGGCCACCGGGGATCGTGCCGCTGCCCCCGCCGGGCCCACCACCGCCGGTCGGGCCACCGGGAATCTGACCACCGCCGCCACCGGGCCCGCCACCACCCGTCGGGCCACCGGGAATCTGACCACCGCCACCACCGGGCCCGCCACCACCGGTCGGGCCACCGGGAACTTCGCCACCACCGGTCGGGCCAGGCTCACCCGGGTTTTCCGGTCCTGGCCCACCAGGTACCGGTTCGAGTGTCGTCTCGGTCGTGGTTGTGGTGGTTGTCGTGGTCGTGGTGGTACTCGGCCCCTCTTCTTTGGTGCCATTGCAACCGGCTGCCACCAGCGCGACTGCGCTGCCGAGCACCGCGATCGTCATCTTGCTGTGTGCCTTCATCAGAATCAGACTCCTTCTGCTCTGGTCGTGTTCCTGTACCCAGGACGGTCGGGGCCGAAACCCGGGGCGGCCGGAGTCAGTTCGCGTCGAGGTTGCGTTCGCTGACGAACCCGCGCAGCCGGCCAGTGAAGGGATCTTCGAACTCCAGACGGTGGGCCAGCAGTCGCAACGGCTGCGAGAAGTCGTCCGGGGCAACATCGATGACCTGCGGGTACAGCGGGTCGCCGTCGATCGGCAGCCCGAGTGAGGCCAGGTGAACCCGCAACTGGTGGGCGCGTCCGGTGCGCGGCGTGAGCCGGTAGCGGCCGTCGCCCAGTGACTCGATCAGCGTCTCGGCATTCGGCTCGCCCGGTTCCTCGCGCGCCTGCAGGCAGCCGCGTTGTTTGACGATCCGACTGCGAACCAGCTGCGGAAACGCGACGGTCGGCTCGGCGGAGGACCGCGCCAGGTACCGCTTGCGCACCGCGCCGCGGGCGAACAGGGTCTGATAGGGCCCACGCAGCTCCCGGCGGGTGGTGAACAGCAGCACCCCGGCGGTGAGTCGGTCCAACCGGTGCGCCGGACTCAGCTCCGGCAGGTCCAACTCCCGCCGCAGCCGTACCAGCGCGGTCTGGGCCACATGGCTGCCGCGCGGCATGGTCGCCAGGAAGTGCGGCTTGTCGACCACCACCAGGTTCGCGTCACGGTGCAGCACCGGGACGTCGAAGGGCACCGGCACCTCGTCGGGCAGGTCGCGATACAAGAAGACGTGTGCCCCGGCCGGCAACACCGTGGTGTCGTCCACTACCGCCCCATCTGCGGTAACCACTTCTCCGGCAGCAACTTTCGCCGCGGCAGCCGCACCGAACCTGGTACGCAGCTCGGCGGCGACCGGGCCGCCGTGCAGGCGCAGCCGGGCGGGGCCCAGGCCGTCGCGTGCCGGCAGCGGGGCGGGGCGTCGGCGGGTCATTGCGGTTTGAGGTCGAAGGACTGTGGACTGTCGGCATCGCGGGCGTAGGCCCGGTCGCGAAAAGTCAGCAGCACCGCCGCCAGCAGCGCCGCGGTCAGCGTGCCGATCAGCACGCCCAATTTGACGTGTTCTCGGCGAACGGGGTCGGCGAAGGCGAGATCGCCGATGAGCAGTGCAATGGTGAACCCGATGCCACCGAGTAAGGCCAGAGCCACCACGTCGATCCACTTCAGCGAGGTGTCGAGTTCGGCCCGGGTCAATGCGGCAGTCAGCGCGGCGGCACCGGCGATGCCGACAGCCTTCCCGATGACCAGGCCGGCGACGATCCCGATGGCGACGGGATCACGCAGGGATGCGGCCAATCCGTGCAGTCCACCAAAGGTCACTCCTGCCGCGAAGAACGCGAACACCGGTACCGCAAGTCCGGCGGACAGCGGGCGAATCCGGTGCTCGAGGTCCTTGGCGTCCAGCCGACGACGCCCCGACTTACGCTTGGCCGACTCGCGAACGGGAACCGTCAGACCGAGCAACACACCGGCGATGGTGGCGTGCACACCGGATTCGTGGACCAGATACCAGGTGGCTGCGGCCAGCGGGAGCAGCACCGCGGCGTTTCCGAAACGCCGGGCCGCCACCGCGAACAACGCCAATGGTACGAGCGCCAGCGCAAGAGCGGCGAGATTGAGGTCATCGGTGTAGAACACCGCGATCACGGTGACCGCCAACAGATCGTCCACCACAGCCAAGGTCAGCAGGAAGGTACGCAGCGCCGACGGCAGGTGCGACGAGATCACGGCCAGTACGGCCAGGGCGAAGGCAATGTCGGTGGCGGTGGGAATGGCCCACCCGCGCAGCGCCCCGCCCCCGGTGTGGATGTTGACGGCGACGAATACCGCTGCGGGCATGACCATTCCGCCGACCGCAGCAACGACGGGAAGCGCTGCTCGACGCGGGTCACGCAGGTCGCCGGCGAGCACTTCGTACTTCAGTTCCAGGCCGACCATGAAGAAGAAGACCGCCAACAGGCCATCGGCGGCCCATGTCGACACCGGGAGATTCAAATGCCAGGCGCGCGGGCCGAAAGTGAGGTCGCCGAGCCGGTAATAGACAGCCGACCACGGCGAGTTGGCCCACCCGATCGCGACGGTAGCGGTGAGCAGCAACAGCGCCCCACCGACGGTCTCCTTGCGGAGCACGTCGGCAAGCCGTCGGGCTTCGGCCGAAGATCCGCGGCCGAAAAGCGGGGGGCGACCAGAGGTCAAGGGAAAGCCTTTGATTCGAGTGACGGAGGCCAGAGATCTCGGACCTCGACGATGTCGGACGTGGCGGCTCAGTGGTGCGCCGGTGGGCAGCCGGCAAGTTTGCCGTGGGCATTGTTACCCCAGCAGGTGGTGTAGCCGTTGGTGCCCCGAGGCCGTAGATCTCGGTCGGTCGGTAGCGGAACTGCACGCATCCCGGTGCGGCAGTGCTGCGCGGACATGGTGCCCACCGTACCGGGACAGCCGCGCATTCCGCCAGGTCAGCGGGCTCCCCGCCTCGAGCGGCGTCCCAGCCCACAACGACACATCGGCCACAACCGTCGGGGGTTGTGGCCGATGTGGCTTGTTGACGCGGAGTTGCGGTCCGGCTCAGCTGACCCCGAGCATGGCGAAGATGCCCAGGTCGTCCAAGAATGCGGTCAGCGTGGTGGCGTCGGTCACCGGGTCGGCGCCCGTCCCCAGCAAGGCGGTCAGCAGGGCTCCCAGCGTCTCGTCGCCCAGTAGTCCGGTGCCGTCCGGGTCGGCGAGCGTGCCGCCGACAACCATGCTGTCCACGAACTTGTCCCAGCCCGCGTCGAGCTGCTCGGGGGTGATCCCGAACAGGCCGCCGATGGTGGCGTCTTCCATTCCGTTCTGCGCCAGCAGGCCGTTCAGCGTGGTGGTGCCGTCGATCCCCATCAGCACGTCGAGCAGCTGGGCCACGGTCATCTCGGGCGAGAAGTCGGTGAACGGGATGTTCAGCAGGCCGGCGTACTCACCGAGACCGAAGTAACCCAGCAAGGTTCCGAGTTCGGTGGCGGCCCCGTCGCCACCGATGAAGCCGCCGATCAAACTGTCGATCGGAATCGAGCCCAGTGGCGCCCCGCCGAAGTCGACATCGTTGAGCAGCGCGGTGATGTCGGTGGAGAGCATGCCCAGGGTGGCGTCGTCCAGGGACATGCCGTCCGGGTTCAGCGCCGCGAGCAGGTCGGCGAGGCTCGAGGTGGTGGAGATGTCATCGCCGAATATCCCCAAGACCTGGCCCATGTTGCCGAGGTCGATGGCGTTCAGCAGGCTCTGCAGGCTCTCGCTGAACGTCGGGAAGCTGGCGGTCAGCATGACCTCGTGTTGCACCGACGCGGTAAGGCCGGCGGTAATTGTCGGAGCGACCGCGGTACCGCCGAGTAGAGCCGCACCCGCAAATGCAGTTCCGGCCGCTAGCGCACCGGCTTTCACCACAAAACCACGCGGCCCCGTCGGCGTGGCGACAGTGGAACAAGTAGACATGAATGGGTCCCCCTTCTGGGATCGAGCATTAAGGCGATGCGATTCCCACATCGCCATTAACTTATTATGTGCTCAGTCTCGTGTCAACGGTTTCAGGGGTAGATCTTTCGGCACCAGCAACGTCAGTACACAGCAAATTACCAGCTCATCGAGATGGCGGGGTCGGACCCGCAACGACCACAGGCAATACGCCGCGGGTCGGGAATCCGCCCGCCGACAGCAAGAAGTTCAGCCTTTTCTCGGGGTTTTCAGCCCAGCCGATCGCCGCACGCGACAGACCGATGGCTAATGGGCATTAACATCACGGCAAAGCAGTCAATCGGTATGAAATTTACGGGGCAAAAATACTTGAGCTATTTTGCGCTATAGAGCGAAATGCGCACACGGCAGTACTATTTCTCGGTCGCGAAAATTTACGGGTGCGTTTATCGCGCGTTTGAACTCAGACAAAAGCCGCGCCCGGTCCGCGGAGACGGACCGGGCGCGGCGAGAAAGGCGGGGGCCGCTAGGGAGCCAGCAGGCCGAGAGCTTCCAAGAAGTCGGTGACCGGCGTGTCGCCGGTGATCACCAAGGTGCTGTCGTCGGGCAGGAAATTGGCCAGGAAGGTGCCCAGGCTCTGCTCACCCCATGTTTCACCGGAGGGGTCCAGCAGCGTGCCGCCGAACGGGAGACCGTCGAGGTACTTGTCCCAGGTCTGGACAGGGTTGAGGCTGAACAGCAGCGCCAGGGTCGCGTTATCCATGGTGGTGCTGTTGGTAGAGCTGACGGGCAAGATGTGCAGGTACTCGCCCAGCGTGTAGGCGCTGCCCGCCACAACCGTGGTCGAGCCGAGACCCGAGAACGCGTGTTGGGTGACGTCGGTGGTGGGAACAGTCAGTATCCCGCTCAACCAGTCGACCAGCGAGCTGTTGACCGTCAGATCGGGATGGCTGGTGATGTTGAGGAGGGCGCCGCAGGTCAAGGTGCAGTTCTCAACGTTCAGGTTGTCCATGCCCAGCGCGTTGATCATGCTGGCGAACTGACCGAGCAGCGATCCCAGGCCCACCGCGTTGGCCAGATCGGTCAGCGAGTGCGTACCGGCACCGTCGCCCAGAACGACGTCCACCAGGTCGCCGAGGTCCACATTGCCGATCGGCACGCCATCCACCAGGAACAGGCTGCCGGTGCCCAACAGCGATTGGACCGCGGGGTTCGAGCTGTAGAGCGGCTCGGTGAGCGATATCCCGAAGATGTCGGCGATGCCGGCCAGGGTGGTGCCGTCCGGGTTGAACGCCGCCAGCAGGGCCGACACATCCGCGCTGACACTCAGCGGCGTGCTGGTCCCGGGCACATCCCCCAGCGCCGCCAGCACCTGGTTGAGATCCCCGAGGGACATGGTGTCGAGCAGGGCCTGCAGGCTCTGCGTAAACGTCGGATAGGCCGTCAGCATCACTTGGTGCTGCGCCGAGGCGCTCGACGAGCTGGGGAGTTGTGGCCCGGCCGCACCGACACCGAGCAGGCCGGCCCCGGCGACGACAGCGGCCGCGATTAGGGCGCCGCCCCTTACCGAGAGCTCGCGAGAGCGCCACACCCCGATCCCACCCGACATGAGCCGCCCCTTCCCCAAGCCCGGATCCCCCATGTGATCCAGCTCATGGGCAGAAAGTAGCCCTGTCAGAAATGTGTGTCAAACACATGTGAATGCTGATATCAACCTAAATGTCCGGAAAGATTCCCTGAACCATACCCATAGTAATGACATTCTGTTCAGGTAAGCGGAATCGGCTCCAGTATTTCGGCCCGCGCTTCGGGGGCGCTGACCCGCAGCGCATCCGCGGACGCGTCATCGGGCTGCTCCTGCGAGAGGATCTCGGCTTCCACCCGGGCGATGTAGATGGCCACCTCCCGGTCGATGTCGGCGTCGTCCCACCCGAGCACCGCCGCCATCACCTCGGCGACCTCACGCGCACAGTTCACCCCGCGATGGGCGTACTCCATGGCGATCCGGGTCCGGCGGGCCAGCACGTCCTCCAAGTGCAGTGCGCCCTCGGCGACGGCCGCGTAGGCGACTTCCACCTTCAGATAGGTGGGCGCCTCGGCGATCGGATCCAGCAGATCCGGCTGACCCTCGGCCACCGCCAGCACGTCGTGGATCATCGAGCCGTAACGGTCCAGCAGGTGCCGCACCCGATAGGGGTGCAGGCCCTGGTGAGCGCCGACGTGTTCAGCCTGATTGACCAGCGCGAAGTAGCCGTCGGCGCCCAACAGCGGAACCTTCTCGGTGATCGAGGGCGCCACCCGCGTCGGGATGTACTCGGCGGCGGCGTCGATCGCGTCGGCGGCCATCACCCGGTAGGTGGTGTACTTGCCGCCGGCGATCGCCACCAGGCCCGGCGCCGGAACGGCCACCGCGTGCTCACGCGACAGCTTGGAGGTGTCGTCGTTCTCGCCCGCCAGCAGCGGTCGCAGCCCGGCGTACACGCCTTCGATGTCGGCGTGCGTCAGCGGCGTGGCCAGCGCGGTGTTGACGTGGGTCAGGAGATAGTCGATGTCGGCCTTGGTGGCCGCGGGGTGGGCCAGGTCCAGATTCCATTCGGTGTCGGTGGTGCCGATGATCCAGTGGGTGCCCCATGGGATGACGAACAGCACCGACTTCTCGGTACGCAGGATGATCGCCGCTTCCGAGACGATCCGGTCCCGCGGCACCACGATGTGCACGCCCTTGGAAGCCCGGACGTGGAACCGGCCGCGCTGGCGCGACAACGCCTGGATCTCATCGGTCCACACCCCGGTGGCATTGACCACCACATGTCCCCGGACCTCGGTGACTTCGCCGTCCTCGGAATCACGGACCCGCACTCCGGTCACCCGGTCGCCTTCGCGCAGCAGCGCTACGACCTGGCTGGAGGTGCGGATGACCGCCCCGTAGTGCGCCGCGGTGCGCGCGACGGTCAGGGTGTGGCGGGCGTCGTCGACGACGGTGTCGTAGTAGCGGATGCCGCCGATCAACGCGCTGCGCTTCAGCCCCGGGCACAGCCGCAGTGCGCCGGCGCGAGTCAGATGCCGTTGCGCGGGAACCGATTTCGCTCCGCCCAGTTGGTCGTAGAGGAAGATGCCGCTGGCCACGTACGGCCGCTCCCACCACCGCCGGGTCAGCGGATACAGAAACGGCAGTGGCTTGACCAGGTGCGGCGCCAGGGTGGTCAGCGACAGCTCGCGTTCGTGCAGCGCCTCGCGCACCAGGCCGAACTCCAGCTGCTCGAGGTAGCGCAGACCACCGTGGAACATCTTCGAGCTTCGGCTCGACGTCCCGGCGGCGAAGTCACGCGCCTCGACCAGCGCCACCCTCAGGCCGCGGGTGGCCGCGTCGAGCGCGCAGCCGGCGCCCACCACACCACCACCGATCACCACTACGTCGAACTGCTCACTGCCCAGTCGTTCCCAGGCTCGTGCTCGTTGGTCGGGTCCCAGCGTGCTCACGAGTGCCAGGCTACGTGGCTTGGTGCTCCGGCCGAGTGTGACGCTCGCTTCATCCCGGCTGTTTCAGTCCAGGTCGTCGTGTGTCATCAGCCGACGGGCGGCCTCGGTGAGCGAACCCGACAGCGACGGATACACCGCCAGCGTCTGGGCCAGGTCCGCCACCGTGATCCGGTTCTGCACCGCCAGCGCGATCGGCAGGATGAGCTCGGAGGCGATCGGTGCCACCACCACCCCGCCGATCACCGTTCCGGTGGCCGGCCGGCAGAACAGCTTGAGGAAGCCGTACCGCATCCGGCTCATCTTGGCCCGGGCATTGGTCTGCAACGGCAGCATGACGGTGCGGGCGGGCACCGTGCCGTCGTCGATCTGCGACTGCGGCACCCCCACCGCGGCGATCTCGGGCCGGGTGAACACCGCCGCCGCCACCGTGCGCAGCCGGATCGGGGCCACCGCATCACCCAGCGCGTGATACATCGCGATCCGGCCCTGCATGGCGGCGACCGACGCCAGCGGCAACAACCCGGTGCAGTCCCCCGCGGCGTAGATCCCGGGTACCGACGTCCGCGACACCCGGTCCACCTGTAGGCAGTTGCCCGGCCCGAGCTCGATCCCGACCCGCTCCAGGCCCAGACCGGAGGTGTTGGGCACCGACCCGACCGTCATCAGCGCATGGCTGCCCGCCACGGTGCGGCCGTCGGTCATGGTGACCAGCACGCCGTCTCCCGCACGCGTCACCGAGGCGGCCCGGGCGTTCTTGACCAGGGTGACGCCGCGTTCGGCGAACACACTCTCCAGCACCCGGGCCGCGTCGGGGTCCTCGTGCGGCAGCACCCGGTCGCGGCTGGCCACCACTGTCACCTTGACCCCGAGCTCGGTGTAGGCGTTGGCGAACTCCGCACCGGTGACCCCGGAGCCCACCACCACCAGGTGCTCGGGCAGTGTGTGCAGGTCGTAGAGCTGCCGCCAGGTCAGGATTCGCTCGTCGTCGGGCTCGGCGCCGGGCAGCGTGCGCGGGCTGGCGCCGGTGGCGATCAACACGACGTCGGCGTCGAGCACGCGTTGCGCACCGCTGGACTGATGCGGCTCGGTGACCCGGATCCGGTGGTGCGCCAGGCCGGGTTCGGGGTCGATCAGCTCCCCCCGGCCGGCGATGACGTCGACGCCGGAGTTGAGCAGTTGCGTGCGGATGTCGGCGGACTGCGCCGCGGCCAGGGATTTCACCCGCTCGTGGATCTTGTCCAGTTCGATCTCGGCGTCGGTGAAATGGATGTCGAAGCCCAGGTGCGGGGCGCGTCGCAGCTCGGTGCGGACCCCGGACGAGGCGATGAAGGTCTTGGACGGCACGCAGTCCCACAACACGCAGGCGCCGCCGAGGCCGTCGGCGTCGACCACCGTCACCGAGACCGCCTCCGGGCCCTTGGCCGCCGCGACCAGCGCGGCCTCATAGCCCGCCGGGCCGCCGCCGACGATCACGATGCGCGTCGAGGGAGAAGTCACAGCGACTAACCTATCCGGGGCGCGACGTTTAAGCTTTCTGCCGTGCCGCTCTACGCCGCCTACGGGTCGAACATGCATCCCGAGCAGATGCTGCAGCGGGCACCGCACTCCCCGATGACCGGCACCGGCTGGTTACACGGCTGGCGGCTCACGTTCGCCGGCGAGGACATCGGCTGGGAAGGCGCCCTGGCGACCGTGGTCGAGGACCCGGACTCGAGTGTTTTCGTCGTGCTCTACGACGTGACCCCCGAGGACGAGAAGAACATGGACAGCTGGGAGGGCTCGGAGTTCGGCATCCACAAGAAGATCCGCCTCCGGGTGGACCGGGTGGACGGCATCACGTCGGACCCCGCCGACGCTGCCCCCGAACCGGTGCTCGCCTGGCTGTACGTGGTGGATGCCTGGGAGGGCGGGCTGCCGTCGGCGCGGTATCTCGGCGTGGTGGCCGAGGCCGCCCAGATCGCCGGTGCGCCAGACGAATACGTGCGCAACCTGCAGACCCGACCGGCCCGCAACATCGGCCCCGGCAGCTAGTTTTCCTTCGCTGGCTTCCCTTCCCGCGACGGTGCGTGTTTGCCCGCCGACACGCGGCAATATCTGTCCAACCGTGCACCCTCGCGCGCTCCATTTCGCCGTCAGGCTGCAGCACGCGCCAAGTGCGTCTCGATACGTCGGACCGTCTGCCAAGGTCGGCGCCGAACGTCGTCGGCGATGATTGGGATCACCACCCAGCCCATCTCCTCCAACGCCGCGCGCCGCTGCCGCTCGTAGACGAACGCAGCCGGCCCCTCGTGCCAGTCGACGCCGTCGTACTCGACCGCGACCCGCTGCTCGAGCCAGGCGAAATCGAGACGCCAGGTCCGGTTATCGCGGTCCACGACCTGATACTGCAGTACCGGCAGCGGCAGGCCGCCCTCGATCATCATCAGCCGCGACTCGCTCTCCATCGCGGAATCCGCGCGCGGGTCGGCGAGTGGCAGGAGTTCGCGCACGGCCACGATGCCCCGACGGCCCGCCTGCCGGATGGCGGCCCGTTGCAGCTCGCCGCGGGAGCAGGTGCCGCTGCGCAGTGCCGCGTCCAGCGTTGCCAGCGCGCGTGGCCGCCGCAGGCTGCGAGCGACTTCGATCGCGGTCCACGCCGGGGCAGTCGCCGGCCGGCCCGCGACTTCAGTCAGCGGTGCACCCTCACGACGGTGCACCACAAGCCCATCGGCCGGGCGCAGTTGTTGGTTCGGCGGGTTGAGTACGTGCAGATCGACCGGTTCCTCGGTGTCGAAACCGTACGCCGCCGCCGCGGTACCCAAACAGATCGCGACACTGGTTCCGGTGGCCAGGTCCAGTCCCCGCAACCGTAGTTCATCGCTCAACTCGCCGTCGCCGTAGATTCCATACCAAATCTTTTGCAATGGGCCATGTTTCAGCTCCGCCGCCAAGCCGCGTCGGGTGATGACAGCGAGCGCCTGACCGGATGTCACCACCCCGCCCTGTTGGTCGAGCAGTTGACGCAATCGAGGGTCCATGCCGCGATCGTCGGCGCGCGGCCACTGCGGCGATTACCTCGACGAGATCGTCCCGCATGAACTGTGGATAGCCTCCGTACTGTGCACACCCGTGAGCGCCACGAGGGTGCGCAGTTGTACAGAAATCACGGAGTGTCGGCGGGCAAACACGCACACTCGCGCCAAAGGGCGCGAGAAAGGTGCTACAGCAGACCGGCCTGGTCGACGACGCCGGCCATCACCCGCACGCCGACCGCCAGCGCCCGTTCGTCGAGATCGAATGTCGGCTGATGCAGGTCCAGTTGCGGCCCGGTGCCCGGCCACACCCCGAGCCGGCCCATGGCACCGGGCACCTGCTCCAGATACCAGGAGAAGTCCTCCCCGCCGCCGGACTGCTGAGTCTCGGCCAGCACCTCGGGCCCGATGGCCTCGATCGCGTGGGTCAGCATCCGCGTCGACACCGCTTCGTTGACCACCGGCGGCACGCCGCGGTGGTAATTCAGCGTGTGCTCGATGTTCAGCGGCTCCAGCAGGGACGCCACCGCCTCCTCGACGATGCTCTCCATCGCCACCCAGGTGTCCCGGCTGGCGGTGCGCACCGTACCGGCCAGGCGCCCCGACTGCGGTATGGCGTTGGCCGCGGCACCGGAATTCACCGCACCCCACACCATCACCGTGCTGTTACGCGGATCGATGCGCCGGGACAGCACGCCGGGCAGCCCGGTGATCAGCGTGCCCAGCCCATAGACCAGGTCGGCGGTCAGGTGCGGTCGCGAGGTGTGTCCGCCGGGACCGGTGACCATGATCTCGATGGTGTCGGCAGCCGAGGTGATGGGCCCCGGGATGGTGGCCACCCGGCCGACCTCCAGCCGCGGGTCGCAGTGCAGCGCGAAGATTCGGCTGACTCCGCTCAGCACGCCCGCGGCGATCGCGTCGATCGCGCCGCCCGGCATCAGTTCTTCCGCGGCCTGGAACACCAGCCGCACGCCGACCGGCAATTCCGGCGCGGATGCCAACGCCAGCGCCGCACCCAACAGGATCGCGGTGTGCGCGTCGTGACCGCAGGCGTGCGTCACCCCCGGCACCAGCGAGGCGTAGGGCGCCCCGGTCTGTTCGGTCATCGGTAAGGCGTCGATATCGGCCCGCAACGCAACGCGAGGCCCGTCCTCTGGACCGAAGTCGCAGGTCAAGCCGGTTCCGCTGGGCAGCACCTTGGGATTGAGGCCGGCTCCGGCGAGACGCTCGGCGATGAACTGGGTGGTGGCGAACTCCTGCCGGCTCAACTCCGGGTGGCGGTGCAGGTGCCGTCGCCATGCCACCAATTCCTCGGCATGGGCTGCCAGCCACGCCTCGACGGCGTGCGACACGGGAGCTGGAGACATTCAGGCAGTATCCCATCGCGGAGCGCTACTAAACTCAGTGCCTGTGACGGTACCGCTGGCAACACAGGCGGCAGCGGTCGTGGCCCGGCGCACCGGCGTCGAGACGCACGACGTGGCAGTCGTGCTGGGTTCCGGGTGGGCACCCGCGGTGGCGGCCCTCGGCACCCCGACTGCGGCCCTGCCGATGGCCGACCTGCCCGGGTTCAGCGCGCCGACCGCGGCGGGCCACACCGGCGAGCTGGTGTCGATGCAGATCGGCACGCACCGGGTGCTGGTGCTGGTCGGCCGGATCCACGCCTACGAGGGCCATCAGCTCGCCGACGTCGTGCGCCCGGTACGCACGGCCGTCGCGGCCGGCGCGAACACCGTGGTGCTGACCAACGCGGCCGGCGGCCTGCGGACCAGCTACCACGTCGGCCAACCGGTGCTGATCAGCGACCATCTGAACATGACCGGGCGCTCCCCCCTCGAAGGGGCGCGCTTCGTCGACATGGTCGACGCCTACACCCCGTCGCTGCGCGCGCTGGCCCACCAAGTCGACCCCACGCTCGCCGAGGGCGTCTACGCCGGGATGCCCGGCCCGCAGTACGAGACCCCCGCCGAAATCCGGATGCTGCGTACTCTGGGAGCCGACCTGGTGGGCATGTCGACCGTGCACGAGGCCATCGCCGCCCGGGCGGCCGGCGCCCAGGTCCTGGGCCTGTCGCTGGTGACCAACCTGGCAGCCGGGATCACCGGCGAGCCGCTCAGCCACGCCGAGGTGCTGGCCGCCGGGCGGGAATCGGCGGCCCGCATGGGTGCGCTGCTCGCCGACGTGATCGCGCTGCTGCCTGCCCCCTCAGGTCAGTAGCTCACTCCTGAGCTGTGCCGCATGCGGGGCCACATCGCTGCCCAGCTGCCCACCGGCTGCTCGCACAGATAGATCTTCGCGGCGCTCTCCCCGTTGCGCACCCCGGCGGGGAACCTGATCGACGTCAGGTAGGTGACGTGCCGCCAATACTGGGTCAACTTCGCGACCGGGAATCGGCCGACGCACAGCACGGTGTCGGCGCTGCCGGCCGGCGGCCCCCACTGGGCGTAACTGCTGTCGCCGCTGACCACCGGACGGTTGATGCCGGCCGCCGGCCCGAGGACTCGCAGGGCCGAGGCTTCGCCGTAATTGCTGGTGAAGATCGGTACGTCGGCGGGCAGTGGAGCGGCGGCAGTCGCCACTTGATCGACGAACTGCGGCCAGCCGTAGGTCTCCATCGGAATGGGGTTGACCTTCCGCAGTGTTGTGGCGTTCGCCGGCGGCAGCACCGGCAGGCAGAACACCACCGCGCCGGCGAACAGCGCGACCAGCGCAATCGCCCAGCCGCGCGGCGGCCGGTCGGGGTTCTCGCTTTCGATCCAAACCGCCCCGGCGGCGAACAACGCGACCAGCGCCGGGCCCGCGTAGTAACAGCGACCGCCGGTGACGACGCACAGCACCAACGCGGCCACCGGCACCGCCAGCATCCAGCGGTACTCGCGAGCATCATCGGACGCCAGCCACCGTGCCCCGATCACCCACAGCAGCACCAGCAGCGGACCTGCGTACAAAAGAAGCAGCAGGGGAAGCTGGGTCAGCGATCCCGCCGGGCCGCCCATCCGCACCGACATCGCGTGGGCGAATTCCAGGTTCGGCCAGCCGTGTGCCGCGCTCCAGATCAGGTTCGGGACAGCCAAGAAGATCGCGACGGAGCCGGCCAGCCATGGTCCCGGCGAGCGCAGCGCATCACGCCGGAAGATCGCCAGACCGACCCCGATGCCGATGAGCAGCAACGCGACGGTCTGTTTGGCCTCCAGCCCGATGCCGGCCACCACTCCGGCCGGCAGCCAGGCCAACGTCGTTCCGATCCGCAGCGCCCGCGTCACCAGCAGCAGCACCGCGATCCAGATCAGCTGGTCGACGACGGTGGTCCCGAAGAACATCGCGGCACCCATGAACAGCGGGCTGGCGGCCACGGCCGCCGCGGTGATCACCTGCGCCACCCGCCGACCGCCCAGTTCCGCGGCCAGCAACGCAGCCAGCACGATGCAGCCCAGGTGTATCGCGATGGCCAACAGCCGAAGCCCCAGCAGGCCACCCAGGGCAGCCACCCGGGCCAGCAGCGGCACCAGCGGCGGGTGGTCGAAGTATCCCCAGGCCGGGTGCTGGCCGCAGATCACGTAGTAGAACTCGTCGGGGTGCCAGCCGTAGTTCATGGCGAAGGCCCCGTGGACGACGGCGGTCACGGCCATCACGATGCCTACCGGCACGAGCGTTCGGCGACTCACCAACGAGTCTGTGGAACGACGCCCCGGCACGGCTGTCGAGCGAATCACCGGCTCTCCATCGTCAAGCAGTACAGACCCGGGCATGGTAGCAAGTAGTTGACACCTGTCCACTCGACGCTTGCCGCAGTCAACAGGTTCAGTACGGAACACCGGAGCTGTGGCGCATCCGCGGCCACATCGCGGCCCAGCTGCCCCGCGGCTGCTCACACAGGTAGATGTGGGCTCCGTGCAACCCGTTGTGCACACCACCGGGGATCTTGATCGACGCCAGATAGGTCACGTGCTCCCAGTACTGCGTGAGCTTGCGGACCGGGAATCTCCCGACACACAGCACCGTGGCTGCGTCACCGGGCGGCGGGCCCCAGAGGGCGTAATTGCTGTCGCCGCTGACCACCGGACGATTGATACCCGCTGACGGCCCGAAGATTCGCAGTGCCGAGGCTTCGCCGTAGTCGCTGGCGAAGATCGGCACATCGTCGGGCAGCGAGGCCGCGGCAGCCGCGACTTCGTCGACGAAAGCAGGCCAGCCGTAGGTCTCCAGCGGAATGGGATTGACCTTGCGCAGCGAATCGGCGGCCGTCACGGGCAGCATCGGCAGGCAGAGCATGGCCGCGCCGACGAACAGACCGACAAGCGCAACTGCCCACCCCGGCGGCAGCCGGTCGGGGTTCGCGGCTTCGATACGCATCGCGCCGGCGGCGAACAGCACCGCGAACACGGGGCCCACGTAGTAGCAGCGCCCACCGCTGATGACGACCAACACCACCACCGCCACCGGTACTGCCAGCGCCCAGCGGTGATCCGCCCCCGCCGGGGAGGCCAGCCAGCCGATGCCGATCAACCACAGCACTATCAACAGCGGGCCGGCGTAAAGCAAGACAAGCAGGGGCATCTGGGACAGTGACCCCACCGAGCCGCCCATGCGCACGGACATGGCGTGGGCGAACGTCAGACTCGGCCAGCCATGGGCGGCGTTCCAGATCAGGTTCGGAGCCGCCAAGACCGCCGCCACCGCGCCCGCCGCCCAGGGACCCCAGCCGCGCAGCGCATCACGCCGGAAGATCGCCAGACCGACCCCGATGCCGATGAGCAGCAACGCGACGGTCTGTTTGGCCTCCAGCCCGATGCCGGCCACCACTCCGGCCGGCAGCCAGGCCAACGTCGTTCCGATCCGCAGCGCCCGCGTCACCAGCAGCAGCACCGCGATCCAGATCAGCTGGTCGACCACGGTGGTCCCGAAGAACATCGCGGCACCCATGAACAACGGGCTGGCCGCCACGGCGGCCGCGGTGATCACCTGCGCCACTCGACGCCCGCCGAATTCGGCCGCCAACTGCGCCGCCAGCACGATGCAGCTCAGGTGTATGGCGATGGCCAACAGCCGCAGCCCCCACAAGCCGCCCAGAGCCGCCACCCGGGCCATCAGCGGCACCAGCGGCGGGTGGTCGAAGTATCCCCACGCCGGGCGCTGACCGCAGATCACGTAGTAGAACTCGTCGGTATGCCAGCCGTAGTGCGTGGCGACCGCCAGGTGCACGACGGCCGCGACGGCCACCACGATGCCTACCGGCATCATGTTTCGCCAGCTCACAGGCGAGGCAGCTGAAACTCTCGCCAGCAAGGACGTCGAATCGGTCACCGGCACTCCAGTCATATCGGGCACAAACCGGGGCAGCGTAGCAAGTAGTTGACACGTGTCGACTAGCCGCTTGCCACAATTGACAGGTGACTCCCAAGGAATGGATCGCCCACGATCCCGACCCGGTGACCGCCGCGGAGCTCGCAGCGTGCAGCCCCGATGAGTTGGCCGCCCGGTTCGCGGCGCCGCTGCGGTTCGGCACCGCCGGGCTGCGCGGTCCGGTGCGGGGTGGGCCGGACGCGATGAACCTCGCCGTGGTGCTGCGCGCCAGCTGGGCGGTGGCGCGGGTGCTCGCCGCTCATCATCGAATGGGTTCGACGGTGGTGGTCGGCGGCGACGCGCGTCACGGCTCAGCGGAATTCAGCATCGCGACCGCCGAAGTGCTTGCTGGCGCGGGATTCTCGGTATTGCTTCTGCCTGAGCCGTGCCCGACGCCGGTGGTGGCGTTCGCGGTGCGCAACACCGGCGCGGCAGCCGGCATCCAAATCACCGCCTCGCACAACCCGGCGACCGACAACGGCTACAAGGTGTACTTCGACGGCGGCGTGCAGATCGTCTCGCCGACCGACACCGAGATCGAGGCAGCAATGGCCGCCGCTCCCCCGGCCGACACGATTGCCCGGCGTCCTGTCACACCGGCCGGAGATGAGCTCATCGCGCGCTACATCGGGCGGGCCGCTGCGGTGCGGCGGCACGGCGGTCGGGTTCGGGTGGCGCTGACACCGCTGCACGGCGTGGGCGGCAAGGTTGCGGTCGAGGTACTGCGCGCCGCCGGATTGGCCGATATCCACACGGTGAAAACCCAATTCGACCCCGATCCCGATTTTCCCACGGTGACCTTCCCCAACCCGGAAGAGCCCGGCGCCACCGACGCTCTGCTGGAGCTGGCCGCCGAGGTCGACGCCGACGTCGCGATCGCCCTGGACCCCGATGCCGACCGATGCGCGGTCGGCATCGTCGGCCCGGACGGCTGGCGGATGCTGACCGGCAACGAAACCGGTTGGCTGTTGGGCGATTACCTGCTGTCGCGGCTACCCGCCGGCCGAGCAGCCAGCGCTGTGGTGGCCAGTAGCGTGGTGTCGTCGCGGATGCTGGTGCGCATCGCGCAGCGCTACGGCGCCCACCATGTGGAGACGCTGACCGGGTTCAAATGGCTGGCGCGCGCCGATGACGGCCTGCCGGGCGCCACCCTGGTTTTCGCCTACGAGGAGGCAATCGGCTACTGCGTCGACCCGGATGCGGTGCGCGACAAAGACGGCATCAGCGCCGCGGTGCTGGTCTGTGATCTGATTGCGGCACTGCGGGATCGGGGCAGCTCCATGCCCGAAGCGCTCGACGAACTGGCCCGTCGGCACGGTGTGCACGTCACCGACGCGGTGTCGCGCCGGGTCGCCAGCCCCGCCGAGGCGGCCGCGGTGATGGCCAGGCTGCGCGCTGATCCACCGGCCACGCTGGCCGGATTCGCTGTCACCGCAACCGATCTGCTGCACCGCAGTGGACCGGTCACCGACGCGATGGAGTTCACCGGCGAGCGCGACGGTAGCTCGGTACGGGTGGTGGTGCGACCATCGGGTACCGAGCCGAAGCTCAAGTGCTATCTCGAGGTCGCCCGGCCGCCATCGGATGACGTTGCCGCGGGCCGCGCCGAGGCGCAGCGGGTGTGTGCGGCCGTCGCCGACGCGGTCCGCTCCTGGTAGCGCCTCATTCGCCCCATTCGTCACCAGCCGCCGCACCCGGCTCACCTGCCACCAGCCCGGCGGGGTGTGATGTTCGCCCGCCTTTGAGCGACAACGGATGCCGGGAGGGCTGACTCCACCAACGCAACAACGGTTGTCGCTCAAAGGTGGGCAACAACCGCATACCCGCCCGCCGGTTACCGGTGTGACGGTGGGGATCTCAGCGCGGCCCGAACTGGCGGTCGCCGGCGTCGCCGAGGCCCGGAACGATGTAGGCGTTCTCGTTCAGCCCGTCGTCAACGGTGGCGGTGAACAGCCGCACCCCCGGTGCCGCTTCCGCCAGCACCGCAACGCCTTCCGGCGCCGCCACCACGCACAGCACGGTGATGTCGGTTGCGCCCCGATCGAGCAGTAGCCCCAGGGTGTGCACCAGCGAGCCGCCGGTGGCCAGCATCGGGTCGAGGACCATGACCGGTGTCGCGCTCAGGTCCGCCGGCAGCGATGCCAGATACGGAACCGGCTGGTGGGTGGCCTCGTCACGCGCCACGCCGACGAAACCGACGTCGGCTTCGGGAATCAGGGCATGCGCCGCGTCCACCATGCCCAGCCCGGCGCGCAGCACCGGCACCAGCAGCGGTGGCCGCGCCAGCCGCACCCCGACGGTGCCGGTCAGCGGGGTGCGCACGTCGATGTCCTCGCGGGGCGCGTCGCGGGTGGCCTCGTAGACCAGCATCCAGGTCAGCTCCCGCAGTGCCGACCGAAACGCCGCGTTGTCGCTGCGCTCGTCGCGCAGTGCGGTCAACCGCGCCGCGGCCAACGGGTGGTCGACGACGCACACATCCACGCCTGGGACCCTACGGGTCATGCGCCGAGGAAGTTGAGGATCTCGAAGACCACCGCGCCCATCTCCAGCATCGGCGCAAGCGAGATCAACGGCTCGCCGTTGAAGACGGCGTCGGGGCCCAGCCAATCGGCGACGTTCAGCGACACCGCCAGCTCGTTCCACGCGTTGAGCAGATAGGCGTCCACGGCATTGGTGACGTGGTAGCCGGTCAGCAGCGCATCGACGAACGAATCCGACAGCGGCGACTGCCCGGCGAAACCCAACACGTCGTTGATCGGATCGACGAAGCTGTGCACCCCGGCGTACTGCAGGCCGGCCAGCATCTGCAGCGGGTCCATCCGCAACAGGAAGCCGGCTACGTCGGAGCCGTCGGCCAGGTGCCCGCCGGCGGTGACGGCCCAAGGCCCGACGGCGTCTGTGCCGTTGACGCCCACGAACGGGTCGCCCGGATTTCCGTAGCCCCAGTCGATGACCAGTTTCAGCATCGGCGCCAGCGCGTCCGCGATCACCTTGCCGACATCCCCGAGCTGGTAGAGCGGCCACAGGATCGGCAGCTGCTGGGGAATCAGGTAGAAGTCGGTATCCCCGACCCTGCCGAGATCGATGGTGTCGGCCACGTTGTCGAAGTCGATGTAGGAGAAATGCACTGTCGCCGTGCCGATCAGCGCGTTGACCATGGCCAGCAGGTTGGCCGGGTCCTGCGGGAAGTTGGCCAGGCCGTCGTACTCACCGGTGTAGATGTCGGTGTCGAACCCGCTCGTCGGGGTCGGTCCGATGCTCAACGGGATGCCCAGAAACGGCAGATGCACCGGCTGGTCGCCCAACAGCGGATACGCCGGGAAGCGGGTCAGGACGCCGCCGAGCGGGTTGTTCGGGTTGCCGATCAGCACGAAGTGCAGGTCGGCGGGGTCATAACCACCACCACCGGGGCCCGCCGCGAGCAGGTTGATCATCTCCTGGGTGGAGATGGTGGCGCTCTGTGAGTAGCCGAACACCGTGACGTCCGAGCCGGCGGCCAGCTGGGGCGCCAACGCGGCGCGCAGGATCTCCACGCCGCGCGCCACCGACTCGGCGAAGGTCAGATACGGATTCGGCGGCGGCAGGCACACCAGCGGGCAGAACTGCTCGGGGGTGACCAGTCCTTCGAACTGGTAGCCGGGAAACGTCGGCTGCCCCGGGAACCACGGCGAGGCCGGCTGCAGGAACAGGTCCAACACCGCGTCCATATAGCCGCCGACCGTGGGGTCGGGAATGCTGGTCGGCCCCATGATCCAGCCCTCGTTGGCCAGCAGCGTGACGTCATGCCGGTCCTGGGCGCCGAGCCCCGCCACGCCCAGCCCCGAACCCGCCACCAGCACGGCCGCCGCGAGCAGCACCGCCCCGGGCGGGCGCCGGCGAAGCATGGGTCAGGCGTCGAGAAGGTTGACCAGGCTGAAGCCAACCCCGAGCAGGTCCAGCAGCGGCTGCGCGGAGATCAACGGCGCACCGTTGAAGATGGCGTCGGGCCCGAGCACGTCAACCACGTTCCACTGGGTGGCCAGGTCCTGCCATCCGGTGAGCAGCGCCTGGTCCAGGCCGAGCGTCAGGTTGTAGCCCGACAGCAGCGTCTCGACGACCGAGTCCGACAGCGGGCCCTGCCCGGCGAAGTCCAGCAGGTTGTTGATGGTGTTGGTCAGGCTCTGCACGCCCGCGTACTGCAGTCCGGCCAGCATCTGCAGCGGGTCCATCCGCAGCAGGAACCCGGCGACACCGGTATCCTCGGACAGTTGGCCGGTCGCGGTGACCGCCCAGGCCCCGGCCGCGCCGATCGGGTCGACACCGTTCACGGTGATTCCGGCGTCCGGGGCACCGGGGTTGCCGTAGGACCAGTCGATGACCGTCTTGAGGATGGGCGCCAGCGCGTCAGCGGCGAACTTGCCGATGTCGCCGAGCCCGTAGAGGGGTCCGAGGATCGGCAGCTGCTCGGGCAGCATGTAGTAGTTGGTGTTGCCGATCGTGCCCAGGTCGATGGCGTTGGCGAGGTTGTCGGTGAAGTAGGCGTTGTGCACCGCCCCGATCCCCATCACCGCGTTGATCACGGCCAGCAGGTTGGTGGGGTCCTGCGGGAAGATGGCCCAGCCGTCGTATTCGGTGCTGTAGACGTCGGTCGCGAACGGAAGGGTCGGGGTCGGGTCGATGCCCAGCGGGATGTTCAGGAACGGAATGTGCTGCATGTTTCCGTCGAACCCGTCCGGGAAGCTCAGCCGGGTCAACATGCCGCTGATGGGGTTGTTGGGGGCACCGATCAGCACGAAGTGCAGGTTGTCCGGGTCGTAGTCGCCGCCCGGCGCGTTGGCGAGCAGGTTGTGCATCGCCAGGGTGGCGATGACGGAGCTCTGCGAGTAGCCGAACACCGTGACTTCGTCACCGGCCTCCAGCTGGGGGCGGATCGCACCCTCGAGGTTGGCCACGCCCTGCGCCAGCGAGTCCCCGAAGTTCAGCTGTGGGATGGGCAGCGGTTGGCAGACGATCGGGCAGAACTGTTCGGGGGTGGTCAGGCCGTTCAGGGCGTAGTCCGGGTACGACGTCTGCCCGGCGAACCATGGGGTTACGGGCTGGAGGTAGAAGTCGCGCACCACGTCCATGTAGCTGCCGATCGTGGGGTCGGCCTGGCCGGTGCCGGTCATGATCCAGGCTTCGCCGGCCAGCAGCGCGACGTCGGCGATCATCTTCTCCAGCCGCGACGCCAGCGCCGGAGTCATCAGCGACGACATGCCCAGGAGGACGGCGCACAGCATGGCCAGCAAGGTGGCCCCCAGCGAATGCACTCGCCTAACCGTCATCGCAGACCTCCCAGGTCGCCTCGAATACGTCATCGGTGATCTTGTGCTTCCACCTGCCATGAGCACATTAATCTATTAGGTGGAATTAAGCATTGACCTTCTTTGAGAAAACGCGTGTTGTCAAATCGGCGAGAATCCGCCCGGAGTTTGCTGACCCGCGCCGGTCTACGCGCCGAAGAAGTTAAAGACGCTGAAGCCCGCTCCGATCAGGTCGAGCAGCCCGTCACCGGGCACCCCCACCCCGCTCAGCAGCGCGTCGGGACCCAGCACGGCGCCCAGGTTCAGTGCATCGGCCAGGGCGCTCCAGCCGTTGATCAGGAACTGGTCGAGCGAGTTCACCAGGTCGTAGCCGGTGATGGTCTGCAGGAAATCGGTGATGCCGGTGATGGTGACGATGTCACCGGCGGTGAGGACGCCGCCACTGGCCGCGGCCGCGACGTCGGCCCACGGCCCGACCAGGCTCTGGATCAGTGCGTTCTGAACACCGGCCAGCATCTGCAGCGGGTCCATCCGCTCGAACAGGCCCATCGCGCTGGATCCGTCGTAAAGCTCACCGGTCGGGGTCATCGCCCATGGACCGCCGGCCACCCCGAATGCCTGCTGGTAGGCGCTGCCGTTGATGAAGTCGCCGGCCGGGATCCGGTAGAGGCCGTTGACCTCCGGGTCGCCCGCGTTGCCGTAGCCCCAGTCGATGAACAGCCGAGCCCAGGGCGAGAAGAAGTCGCCGAAGAACTGCCCGGCTGTCCCGCCGTTGAACATGAACTGCAGGATCGGCAGATTCTGCGGGATCATGTAGAAGTTCGCGTCGCCGATCGTGCCGACGTTGACGGCGCTGGCCAGCTGCTCGGCGGTGTAGTCCGGGTAGTACGGGTGCACGGTCAGGATGCCGATCAGGGCGTTGATGACGGCCAGGAGGTTGGTCGGATCCTGCGGGAAGTTGGCCCAGCCGTCGTACTCGCCGGTGTAGATGTCGGACGCGATGTGGTCGGTGGGGGTGGCCTCCAGGCTCAGCGGAATGTTGACGAACGGCAGGTGCTGGTCGCCGGGGAATTCGAAGCGATCGAGGATGCCGCCGATCGGATTGTTCGGGTCGCCGATCAGGACGACGTGCATGTTGCCCAGCTGATCCAGGGTCGGGTAACCGGCGGTGCCGGCGTTGGCGATCAGACTGTTCATCTCGATCGTCGTGATGGCGGCGCTCTGCGAGTAGCCGAACACCGTCACGTTGTCGCCGGCCAGCAACGGCGCCAGGATGGCCTGATCCAGCAGGCCCACACCGGTGTTCAGCGAGACGCCGAAGTCCATCGGCGGCTGGCCCGGGATGCACACGAACGGACAGAACTGCTCCGGCGTGGTCAGGCCCTGAAAGGAGTAGCCGGCGAACGTCGGCTGGTCGGGGAAGTGCGGCGATGACGGCTGCAGGTATCCGGCGAGGATCTGGCCGAGGTAGGGCCCGACGGTCGGATCGGGCTGGCCGGTTCCGTTCATGATCCAGCCCTGGTCGGCCAGCAGCCGCAGCCGAATCGCCAGCTGGTCCACGCCGTAGACCGCCGCCGAGGACAGCACCGACGCCGTGCCCAGCACCGCGGCGCACAGCATCGCGCCCAGGGGGCGCATCCGATCAGTCGTCATCGCGACCTCCCCGGCCCCGGCTTGTTGCGCTCGGTCATCGGCGACGACCCGCTTCGCCCTGGCGGCGACGCTAGCCACCCGGCGCATACCGCTAACCCGATCGCCGCAAAATTCAGGTTTCTTTAATACGCGATGCCCGGCGCCGCGCGGCCAATCGCCGGCCAATCCCCGGCTAATCCCGCCGTCAGGCCGCGCGGGCTACATCGTTATTCTGTGCGCCATGGCAGCTGACCTCGTACCGATCCGCCTCGCGGTGACCGATGGTGACCGCTACACCCTGTGGGCGCCGAGCTGGCGCGACTCCGGTGACGAGTGGCAGGCGTTCCTGGGCAGGGACGAAGACCTCTACGGTTTCCCCACCGTGGCCGAACTGGTGGCGTTCGTACGCATCAACGCCAACAACGACCTGGCCGACCACCCGGGCTGGCCGCAGCTTGTGCGGGCCAACGCCCACAAGCTGGACCCGGCTCGCAACCGGCAATACGACCTCATCGCGGTCGAGGAACTGCTGACCGAGAAGCCGACCAAGCAGTCCGTTCAGACCCTGGCCAATGCACTGGAGATCGTCTCGGCGATCGGATCGGTGTGCGACCTGCCGGCAGTGACCAAGTTCTTCAACGGAAACCCCAACCTGGGTTGGCTGGCGGGTGGCGTCGACAACTTCACCGGCCGGTCCGGTCGGAAACGCTGGGAGACGATCGCCGAGATCATCGGCCGCAACTGGGGCAATGTGTTGACCGCCATCGAAGAGATCATCACCACCCCCAACGTCGACGCCGCCGCGGTGTCGAAGGCAGCCGATGAACTGGCCGCTGAAGCCCCGGCCGAACCGGAGCCGGACACCGAGGAGACCGAGGACGACGAAGCCGCCGAGGCGGAAAGCAGCGGTGACGACGAGACAGCCGCCGCGACCGGCGAGCGGGCCTCCGGCGACCGGGTGGTGCTTGGCGGCGACGCGAACTTCTGGACCAAGGTGGGCATCGACCCGGTTCGGGTCATCACCGACAACGGGACGTTCTTCACGTTGCGCTGTTACCTCGGGGACGAGCCGGTGTTCCTGGGCCGCAACGGCCGGATCAGCGTGTTCGGCTCCGAGCGCGCCCTGGCCCGCTACCTGGCCGACGAGCACGACCATGACCTGTCGGATCTGAGCACCTACGACGACATCCGGACCGCCGCCACCGACGGTTCACTGTCGATCGACATCACCGATGACAACGTCTACGTGCTCTCCGGGATCGTCGACGACCTCACCGACGGGCCGGACGCGGTGGACCGCGAGCAGCTGGACCTGGCCGTCGAGTTCCTGCAGGACGTGGGCACCTATGCCGAGGACGGCGTGGTCGCCGAGACCCTCAAGCCGGACCGTCCGCTGGGCCGGATGGTCAGCTACGTGCTCGACCGGGAGTCGGTCAACGAGCCGCAGCGCCCGTACGCTCCCGCCGTCAAGGAATGGGAGCAGCTCGAACAGTTCGTGCAGTCGCGACTGCGGCGCGAATAAGGCTTTGCCGCCCGGTCGCCCCACCCCCGGTGGTAGCCGGGCCGAAGCCCCACGCAGGACAACCTGCCGGGTGCTGCGGATATTCACTCCGAATTGCGGCAATCATTTGCCCCATTTCATTGCCGAGTGGTCATATTCACGACTAGCATTTGGCCCGATAACACTCGGGCCGGGCCGTGCGGTTTGCGGGGGCCTTCCAATTCGAAAGGACTACACATGCGCAAGGCAACACAGCGGGCCGCAGCAGTATCCGCAGCAGTTTTGGGAGTCGCGCTGATCGGCACGGGTTGCAGCAGCACCGCCAAGGAGAAGACCAGCGAGGCCCTGAGTTCGGCCAGCTCAGTTGCGTCCTCGGCCAGCTCGGTGATCTCGTCCGCGGTCAGCGCACCGTCGGAGGAGAGCGCCGCCAGCTCCACCGTGATCACCGGCGCCGACGGCAAGGAGTACACCGTCTCCGGGCCGATCCTGGCCAAGCTCGACTCGCTGGACGCCGCCGCGAAGCAGGACCTGGGCGAGCCCACCGGCGCCGAGCAGAAGAACCCCGACGGCGGCACCTACCAGCAGTTCGACGGCGGCGTGATCGTTCACACCACCCGTTCGTACGTGGTGTGGGGCAAGATCCGCGACAAGTGGAACGAGCTGGGCGGTTCGCAGGGCAAGCTCGGCTACCCGACCAGCGACGAGACCACCAACGCCGACGGGTCCAAGCAGACCACCTTCGAGCACGGCATCGTCACCTGGAAGCAGGGCGACGCTGAGGCCACCGTCACCGAGCACTGATCTCTGGATCGAAGGCCGGGCAATCGCCACCGCGATTGTCCGGCCTTCGAAGTTTTCAGCCGCTGTGGTCAGTCGATCAGCACCGCATATTGCGGCTTGATCACTTCTTCGATGATCTGCACCCGTTGATCGAACGGGATGAAAGCCGACTTCATCGCGTTCACCGTGAACCGCTGCAGATCTGCCCAGCCATACCCGAAGGTCTCGGCGAGCACCAGCATCTCCTTGCTCATGCTGGTGTCGCTCATCAGCCGGTTGTCGGTGTTGACCGTCACCCGCAGCCGAGCGCGGGCCAGCAGGTCGAACGGGTGCTCGGCGATGCTGTCGACCGCTCCGGTCTGCACATTGGAGCTCGGGCACAACTCCAACGGGACCCGCTTGTCCCGCACGATCGCCGCCAGCCGACCCAACTGCAAGCTGCCGTCATCGCCGACCGTGATGTCGTCGGTGATGCGCACCCCGTGCCCCAGGCGGTCCGCGCCGCAGAACGCGATCGCCTCGTGGATGGAAGGCAGCCCGAACGCCTCGCCGGCGTGGATGGTGAAACGGGCGTTGTGGTCACGCATGTACTCGAACGCGTCCAGGTGCCGAGTCGGCGGATATCCGGCCTCGGCGCCGGCGATGTCGAACCCGACTACGCCCTTGTCGCGGAACCGGATGGCCAGTTCGGCGATCTCCCGCGACAGCGCGGCATGGCGCATGGCGGTGACCAGACAGCGCACGGTGATCTCCCGGCCGGCTGCCGCGGCGTCGCGCTCCCCGTCGGCGAAACCGGCCAGCACCGCATCGGTCACCTCGTCGAACGACAGCCCGCCCTCGATGTGCAGTTCCGGCGCGAACCGCACCTCCGCGTAGACGACGGCGTCAGCGGCCAGATCCTCGACGCATTCGCGGGCCACCCGATGCAGCGCGTCGGCGGTCTGCATCACGGCCACGGTGTGGCTGAACGGTTCCAGGTAGCGCTCCAGCGACCCGCTGTGCGAGCGGGTGCGGAACCAGGTCGCCAGCTCTTCGGGGTCGGTCGCCGGGAGGTCGTCGTAGCCGACCTGTCCGGCGATGTCGACGACGGTGGCCGGGCGCAGCCCGCCGTCCAGGTGATCGTGCAGCAGCGCCTTGGGGACCTCCCGGATGGTCTCCAGGTTCACCGGTGTACTCATGACTTCATCATGCGGTCGCCTCGATGATCAGGGGACGCGGGAGCGGCGGTGTGTCGCCGACGCAGTAGCCGCCGTTCAGCTCGGCGCACGCCGGTCCGAGCCGCTCGGGGGTGTCGGTGTAGAGCGTGAACAAGGTTTCGCCGGCCGCCACCGGTTCGCCCGGCCGGCGGTGAATCCGCACCCCCGCCCCGTGCTGCACCCGCTCCCCCGGCCTGGACCGGCCGGCGCCGAGCCGCCAGGCCGCCAGGGCGACCGCCATCGCATCGATGTGCCCCATAAAGCCGCCCCGATCAGCGGTCACCGTCTCGCAGCACTTCCCCACCGGCAACGGAACACCGAGGTCCCCGCCCTGGGCGGCGACCATCGCGGTGAATCGGTCCATCGCGCTGCCGTCGGACAGTGTCTGCGCGGGGTCGGCGCCGTCGATTGTGGCCAGCTCCAGCATCTCGCTCGCCAGCCGCACCGTCAGCTCCACCACATCGGCCGGGCCGCCGCCGGCCAGCACCTCGAGGGCTTCGGCCACCTCGATCGCGTTGCCGACCGTGCACCCCAGCGGCGTGCTCATGTCGGTGAGCAGGGCTCGGGTGGCAACCCCGTGTGCCGCGCCCAGCCCGACCATCGCTTGGGCCAGCTCGCGGGCGTCGCCCCGCTCTTTCATGAACGCCCCCGAGCCGACTTTGACATCGAGGACCAGCGCGTCCGTCCCCTCGGCGAGCTTCTTGCTCATCACCGAGCTGGCGATCAGCGGCAGCGATTCCACGGTGGCGGTGACGTCACGCAACGCGTAGAGCTTGGCGTCGGCAGGCGCCAGAGCGCCGGCGGCGAAGATCGCCGCGCCGACGCCGGCCAGTTGCTCGCGCAGCCGCGCCGTGGACAGCGCCACGTCGAAACCCGCGATGGCCTCCAGCTTGTCCAGGGTGCCGCCGGTGTGGCCCAGGCCGCGACCCGACGCGCTCGGTACCGCAGCTCCGCAGGCGGCAACGACGGCAACCAGCGGCAGGGTGATCTTGTCGCCGACCCCGCCGGTGGAGTGCTTGTCCACCGTTTTGAGGGGTTTGCCGCCGCGGCGCAGGTCGGTGAAGTCCATCCGCTCGCCCGAGGCGATCATCGCCGCGGTCCAGCGCACGGTTTCGGCCGTGTCCATCCCGCGCAGGTAGATCGCCATCAGCAGCGCCGACATCTGCTCTTCGGCGACCAGGCCTGTGGTGTAGCCCTCGATCAGCCAGTCGATCCCGGCGTCGGGCAGCCGGTGGCCGTCACGCTTGGTGGCGATCAGCGTCGGGGCATCAAAGGAGGCGAGGGGGCTCATGGCAGCGCATCCGGCCCGAAGGCGTCCGGCAGCAGCTCGGCCAACGGCCGCGGCCGCGCCGGGTGGTCGATGAGCAACTGGGGACCCCCGTGTTCGAGCAGTACCTGGCGGCACCGACCGCACGGCATCAGCAGCTTCCCGTCGGAATTGCTGCACGACAGCGCGACCAGCCGCCCGCCACCGGCCGCGTAGAGCCCGCAGACCACCGCGCACTCAGCGCACAGGCCCAGCCCATATGAGACATTTTCCACATTGCAGCCGGTGACCACCCGGCCGTCGTCGGTCAGTCCGGCAGCGCCCACCCGCAGGCCCGAGTAGGGCGCGTAGGCGTTAGCTGCAACCTTGATTGCGTTGCGCCGCAACATGTCCCAGTCGATTTGGTGAGTCATTCAACAGATCTCTTGTCGACCCGAGCGCACCACATCACCTCGTCCGTCCGTCGGCAACGATCAAAAATCAGCGTAGCCGCAGGCCCTGACTACTCGTCAGTAACTTTCGCGTGGTCGTTTCGGGCCTGTTGATGGGTTTAGAGTCCTTGCCGAGGTTTATTGACAGCGATGGCGTTGCGGAGCGACCGTACGCACGGTATAGCCGGGCGCAGCGGGCCGCTGCAGAAAATTTGGAGGCGTTGATGACGGCGACATCCGCCGATACGACTGCGCTGCCGGGAACGCGGTCGGATGCGACGCGGTTCCGGCGGCAGAGTCTGTACAAGGGCGATCCGGGGATGTGGGCGTTCGCGCTGCACCGGATCACCGGTGCGACCATTTTCTTCTTCCTGTTCGTACACGTGCTCGACACGGCCCTGGTGCGGGTCAGCCCGCAGGCCTACACCGAGGTGATCGCGACCTACAAGACCCCGCTCGTCGGCCTGATGGAGCTGGGACTGGTGGCCGCGGTGCTGTTCCACGGCCTCAACGGGGTCCGGCTGATCCTGATCGACTTCTGGTGGCAGGGCACCCGCTGGCACCGCCAGATGCTGGTGGCGGTCGGCGTCATCTGGTTGGTGGTGATGGTCCCGGTGATGGTCCGGATCGGTATGCACATGGTGGAGCGGTTCCTATGAGCACAACTGACGTGCAACGCAGCAGGGGCCCGATAGCCCCGGTCCGCGGCCCGGACCGCGACCGCCCGGCCAGCCTCGGCGACCCGCGTGCGCCGCAGCGACACAGCGGGATGCCCAACTTCGAGAAGTACACCTGGCTGTTCATGCGGTTCTCCGGTGCCGTCTTGATCTTCCTGGTGCTCGGCCACCTGTTCGTCATGCTGATGTGGCAGGACGGCGTGTACCGCATCGACTTCAACTACGTGGCGGAGCGCTGGCACCACCCGTACTGGCAGATCTGGGACCTGTGCCTGCTGTGGCTGGCCGAACTGCACGGCGGCAACGGCCTGCGCACCATCATCGGCGACTACACCCGCAGCTCCCGCAGCCGGTTCTGGCTGATGTCGCTGCTGGCGGTGTCGATCATCTTCACGTTGGTGCTGGGCAGCTACGTGCTGCTGAGCTTCGACGCGAACATTTCTTGACGGTCTTGACGGCAGATTCTCCTAGCGAACGGGTGATATCGCGGTGATTCAAGAACATCGATACGACGTGGTGATCGTCGGTGCCGGCGGCGCCGGGATGCGCGCGGCCGTCGAGGCGGCCCCGCGGGCCCGCACTGCAGTACTGACCAAGCTCTACCCCACCCGCAGCCACACCGGCGCGGCGCAGGGCGGCATGTGCGCCGCGCTGGCCAACGTCGAGGACGACAACTGGGAGTGGCACGCCTTCGACACCGTCAAGGGCGGTGACTACCTGGCCGACCAGGACGCGGTGGAGATCATGGCCAAGGAGGCCATCGACGCGGTGCTGGACCTGGAGAACATGGGCATGCCGTTCTCCCGCACCCCCGAAGGCCGCATCGACCAGCGCCGGTTCGGCGGGCACACCCGCGATCACGGCAAGGCCCCGGTGCGCCGCGCGTGTTACGCCGCCGACCGCACCGGCCACATGATCCTGCAGACCCTGTACCAAAACTGCGTCAAGCACGGCGTGGAGTTCTTCAACGAGTTCTATGCGCTGGACCTGGTGCTCACCGAGACGCCGTCGGGCCCGGTGGCCACCGGCATCGTCGCCTACGAGTTGGCCACGGGTGACATCCACGTCTTCCACGCCAAGGCCATCGTGTTCGCCACCGGCGGCTCGGGCCGGATGTACAAGACCACCTCGAATGCGCACACCCTGACCGGCGACGGCCTGGGCATCGTGTTCCGCAAGGGACTCCCGCTCGAAGACATGGAGTTCCACCAGTTCCACCCGACCGGCCTGGCCGGCCTGGGCATCCTGATCTCCGAGGCCGTGCGCGGCGAGGGCGGCCGGTTGCTCAACGCCGACGGTGAGCGGTTCATGGAGCGCTACGCCCCGACGATCGTCGACCTGGCCCCGCGCGACATCGTGGCCCGTTCGATGGTGCTTGAGGTGCTCGAGGGCCGCGGCGCCGGGCCGAACAAGGACTACGTCTACATCGACGTGCGTCACCTCGGCGAAGAGGTGCTCGAGGAGAAGCTGCCCGACATCACCGAGTTCGCCCGCACCTACCTGGGCGTGGACCCGGTCAAGGAGCTGGTGCCGGTCTACCCGACCTGCCACTACGTGATGGGCGGCATCCCGACCACCGTCACCGGCCAGGTGCTGCGCGACAACACCAACACCGTGCCGGGTCTGTACGCCGCCGGCGAATGCGCCTGCGTGTCGGTGCACGGCGCCAACCGGCTGGGCACCAACTCGCTGCTGGACATCAACGTGTTCGGCCGCCGCGCGGGCATCGCCGCCGCCGAGTACGCCAATGCCCACGACTTCGTCGAGCTGCCGGAGAACCCCGCCGACATGGTGGTCGGCTGGGTGGGCGACATCCTCTCCGAGCACGGCAACGAGCGGGTCGCCGACATCCGTGGCGCGCTGCAGCAGTCGATGGACAACAACGCCGCGGTGTTCCGCACCGAGAAGACCCTCAAGCAGGCGCTGAGCGACATCCACGCGCTCAAGGAGCGCTACGCCCGGATCACCGTGCACGACAAGGGCAAGCGCTTCAACTCCGACCTGCTGGAGGCGATCGAGCTGGGCTTCCTGCTGGAGCTGGCCGAGGTCACCGTGGTGGGTGCGTTGAACCGACAGGAATCGCGCGGTGGACACGCCCGCGAGGACTACCCGAACCGCGACGACGTCAACTACATGCGCCACACCATGGCCTATAAGGAAATTGGGGCCGATAAGCAGGGCACCGATCTGATCGCCGACATCCGGCTGGACTACAAGCCGGTGGTGCAGACCCGCTACGAACCGAAGGAACGGAAGTACTGATGTCCTCCTCAGCTGACTCCGGTTGCTGCTCGTCCGAGGGCGGTTGCTGCTCGCCCGGGCCGTCCAGCGCGGCACCGGCGGCACTGGTCGACAACGCCCCCGCCGGCGACCCGCCGCTGCCCCCGGTCCCCGAGGGCGCGCAGATGGTCACGCTCAAGATCGCCCGCTACAACCCGGAGAACCCCGACGCCTACGCCGCCACCGGCGGCTGGCAGAGCTTCCGGGTCCCGGCCCTGCCCACCGACCGGTTGCTCAACCTGCTGATCTACGTCAAGAGCTACCTGGACGGCACGCTGACCTTCCGCCGGTCCTGCGCGCACGGTGTGTGCGGCTCGGACGGGGTGCGGGTCAACGGCAACAACAAGCTGGCCTGCAAGCTGCTGATGCGTGACATCCTGCCCAAGAAGCCGGGCAAGGAGCTGACGCTGACCATCGAACCGCTGCGTGGCCTGCCGGTGGAAAAAGACCTCGTGGTCAACATGGAACCGTTCATGGATGCCTACAAGGCGGTCAAGCCGTACCTGATCACCTCCGGCAACCACCCCACCCGCGAGCACATCCAGAGCCAGACCGACCGCGCGCGCTACGACGACACCACCAAGTGCATCCTGTGTGCCATCTGCACCACGAGCTGCCCGGTGTACTGGAGCGAGGGCGCCTACTTCGGTCCGGCCGCGATCGTCAACGCCCACCGGTTCATCTTCGACAGCCGCGACGAGGCCGCCGCCGAGCGCCTGGACATCCTCAACGAGGTCGACGGGGTGTGGCGCTGCCGAACCACGTTCAACTGCACGGACGCCTGCCCGCGCGGTATCGAGATCACCAAGGCGATCCAGGAGGTCAAGCGGGCGCTGATGTTCGCCCGCTGACCTGCCCGCGCGCCTTTGTGCTCCAGCGTGCGTCCGTTTGTTTGTGCGCGAGAGTGCGTGTTTGTCCGGGGACACGCCGCTTACGGGCGTACAACGGTGCACCCTCGCGTTAGGTTGGCCGCGACCGTGATAGGACACTGAGCATGAACTGGTACACCGGCAACACCGTCTACGACACCGTCCTGACCGCAGCGTTCGCCTTCGCGGCGTTCGTGATCGTCGGCGGCTTCTTCGGCCAGAGCTCCTACGGGCGGTTCTCGACGACGAAGCTCGGCTTGAACCTGAACCCCAAGTTCGGCTGGTGGTTGATGGAGATCCCGGCGACCGTGGTGTTCCTGGCCGCCTATCTGAGCGGGCCGGCCCGGTTCGAGCCGACGTCGCTGGTGCTCGCCGGGATCTGGGCGCTGCACTACGCCAATCGGGGCTGGTTCTTCCCGCTGGCGATCCGCCAGGTGCCCGGCAAGCGCAGCACCTTCAACATTTCGGTGGTGGTGATGGGCATGCTCGTCACGTCCATGCACGGCTATCTCAACGGGGCGCTGTTCAGCCATGACTACTTCGGTCAGTACGGCACCCGCTGGCTGACCGATCCGCGGTTCCTGGTGGGCCTGGTGATCTACCTGTGCGGATTCGCCTTGCTGGTCAACTCCGAGTCGATCGTGCGCAACCTGCGCGACAAGAACAATCCCGGTGGCGCCGAGTACCGCATTCCGTTCGGCGGCGGGTTCCGGTTCGTCAGCAGCCCCGCCTATTTGGGCGAGATCATCGCCTGGACCGGCTTCGCGGTGCTGACCTGGGCGCTGCCCGGCGTCGCCATCCTGCTGATCACCGCCGGGAATCTGATCCCCCGGGCCCTGGGCACCCACCGGTGGTACCAGGAGAAGTTCGCCGACTACCCGACCGACCGCAAGGCGCTGGTGCCGTTCCTGATCTGAGGCGCGCCTACCTCGGTGCGCGAGCGTTCACAGTTGTACAGCTGTAGCGGCGTGTCGCCGTGCAAACACGCGCGCTGGCGCGAAAAAAAAAGGGGCCGTCACACTTCGGCGGGCCGCCTCGTCTTACTGGTATGACTACTCGAACACGAATCGAACCGCTGTCCCCCAAGAAGGCCAACCCGCTGGTGCGGGCGATGTACCGCTACACCAAGCGGCGCTTCGGTGAGGTCCCGGAACCCTTCGCCGTCATCGCCCACCACCCGCGCCTGCTGGTGGCCAACGCCGTGCACGAGGGCCTGTTGCAGTCCGCGTCGCGCAAGCTGCCCGCCGGTCCGCGGGACCTGGCGGTGTTCTGGGCCGCCCGCACCGTCGGTTGCTCGTGGTGCGTGGACTTCGGGGCCATGCTGACCCGGCTGGAGGGCCTGGACACCGAGCGACTCAAGGAAATCGACAGTTACGCGAGTTCTCCGCTTTTCACCGAGGACGAGCGGGCCGCGATCGCCTACGCCGACGCGATGACCACCGATCCGCATTCGGTCACCGACGCCCAAGTCGCCGATCTGCGGCAGCGGTTCGGCGACGCCGGCGTGATCGAGCTGACCTACCAGATCGGGGTGGAGAACATGCGATCCCGGATGTACTCGGCGCTGGGCATCACCGAGCAGGGCTTCAACTCCGGGGATGCCTGCCGGGTGCCCTGGATCACCGAGGCTGACTCGCAGGAGTGATCTCGATGTAGGCGATCGGGAGTCCCGCTGCCGCACTGCCCTTGTCCAGGCCGCGCTCGAAGATCCGCATCGCCGGACTCCAGTTGGCGGCGATCGCACGTTCGGCGTGCGCATGCTCAGCCTCGGGCAGAATCCTGGCGGTTCCCGCCACCGGCTGCCCGGTGGGCTTTCCGCGCAGGCTGCTGGGGACCACCACGACGTTCGGGTTGTTGCGGATTCGTTTGACCTTGCCGGTGGAGGCATCGGTGCGGACGTAGATCCGTCCGGCGTCGACACCGTGGTTGATCGGGCTCGGCATCGCTTCACCCGATCGTTTGAACGTGACCAGCACGATCTGCCGAGATGTGTCGAAGCCGGTGAAGTCCGTGCCGGTGGGATCGCCGATGTCGAAGGCGTCGCGGTGGCGCATCTTGTCCATCGCGCGAAACATCAACGCGCCCATCTTCGTCGTGATGCTGTTGGGCATGCTCATTCTCCGTTCGACTCGGTGGGGCGCAGCGGGGTTCCGGTGAACTTGTCCGGGTTGGCGATGTCCCAGATCGCCACCACCCGCCCGTCGCGCACCGTCATCGCGGTGACCCGCGGCATCAGCTCGGAGAAACCGTCGGCGCCGGGTGCGCCCGGGGTGTAGGCGCCGAGTTCACCGTTGACCAGCGCCAGCTGGTTCGCGGTGATCAGAGTCGGGCCGTAGCGGCGCGCCAGGCCGAGCAGGAACCGGGCCACCTTCTCCGGACCGCGAATGACCCGCGGGGCGGTCGGCGCCCGGCGATTCGCGTCGCCGGTGAACGTCACGTCGGGGTGCAGCAGCGCCACCACGGCCGCCAGGTCACCGGCTGCCATCGCGGCCATCAACGAGCCGACCGCCTCGTCGTGGCGCGGATCGGGTTGCGGGGGCGGGTCAGCCGTGACGGCCTTGCGGGCACGCGAGGCGAGCTGGCGGGCCGCGGCTTCGGTGGTGTTCAGCACCCCGGCCACCTCGCCGAACGGCACCGCGAATCCGTCGTGCAGCACGAAGGCCACCCGCTGATCGGGAGTCAGCCGCTCCAGCACCACCATCGCGGCGAACCGGGCGTCTTCGCCGGCCACCACCGTCGACAGCGGATCCGCGTCGTCGACGCCGGTGACCACCGGCTCGGGCAGCCACTCGCCGACGTAGGACTCGCGCCGCCGCGCCGCCGAACGCAGCCGGTCCAGGCCGAGCCGGCTCACCACCGTGGTGAGCCAGGCCCGCGGGTCGTTGATGCGGTCACGCTCGGCGGCGTCGAACCGCAGCCAGGCATCCTGCACGATGTCCTCGGCGTCGGCGAACATGCCGGTGAGCCGGTAGGCCACCGCCAGCAGATGAGGCCGTAACGCCTCGAAATCCTCCACCGATGCCGTCATCGCCACCAGCCTAGGCACAAATCGGGTTCGGCCGGTCAGACACAATGCAGCAATGGCCAAGCCGCACATCGACCCCGTCCGCTGGCAGCCCCCGGGTTCGCGGCCGCTACCCCCGCCGGATCCCACCCCGGCGCTGAGAATCGTCGAGATTCCCGGCACCGCACCCGAAGACGTGGTCGCCGCCGCCGACGGCAGCATCTGGACCGGCGTCGAGGACGGGCGCATCGTCGCGGTCGGCCCGGACGGCACCGCACCACGGGTGGTGACCGACACCGGCGGGCGCCCGCTGGGACTGGCTTTCACCGGTGATCACCGACTGCTGATCTGTGACAGCCACCGCGGCCTGCTGCGCTATGACCCGCAGACTGGGCGACTGGAGACGCTTGTGAGCGAAGTGGCCGGGCAGGCGCTGACGTTCTGCTCCAACGCCGTCGAATCCGCGGACGGCACAATCTATTTCACCGAATCCACCAACCGGTTCCACTATGAGCATTACAAGGGTTCGGTGATCGAGGCCCGCGGCAGCGGGTCGCTGCTGCGGCGCGATCCCGACGGTGCGGTGAGCGTGCTGGCCGACGGGCTGCACTTCGCCAACGGCGTGACGCTGACCACCGACGAATCGGCAGTCGTGTTCGCCGAGAGCACCGGGCGGCGACTGTCCAAGTACTGGCTGACCGGTCCCCACCGCGGCTCGATCACCCCGCTGGTCGAGGAACTGCCCGGCCACCCCGACAACATCTCCACCGGGACCGACGGACGGATCTGGGTCGCGATGGTCTCCGATCGCAATGCACTGTCCGATTGGCTCAGTCCCCGCGCGCCGGTGCTGCGCCGCCTGCTCTGGCGGCTGCTGCCCTACCGCTTGCTGCCCGACCCCACGCCGGTGGTGTGGGTTGTCGCGTTCGATGCCGACGACGGGCGGGTGCTGGCCCAGTTCCGCACCGAACACCCCGACTTCGGGCTGGCCACCGGCGTGGTGGAGTCCGACGGCCGGTTGTGGATGGGGCGGATCGCCGGGTCTGGCCTGGCGTACTTCGAGCTGCACGAAAGCTAGCGCCTACTAAGACGACAAATTATGTCTACGCCAACTACTACAATTCCAGTGCCGGTGCGGACACGCGACCGATTGGCCGCCCAGGCACGCGAGCGAGGTGTCTCGATAGCCGTTCTGCTCTCGGAACTAGCCGCCGACGCCGAGCGTGCAGCTGCCTTCCGCGCCGAACGCGACGCCACGCGGGCCGAAGCTGCGCTGCACACCCTTGTCGACGAGAACCGCGACTGGGACACCACTGGCGGCGACGGCCTTGACTGAACGCAGACCGGACCCACGGGTTGAACCGCACCGCGGCGACCTCTGGCTCGTCGCCCTCGGCGCCGCTCGAACCGGCGAACCGGGCACGCACCGCCCCGCAGCCGCCTACTGGAGCGACTGGGCACGCTGACTCCCGAAACCATGCACGAGATCGAACGGGGGCTCAGGCTGATCCTGGGCCTTTGGACTACACCACAGACATAACTCCTGAACCACCAGCCACAGCGTGGCTCCCCGGTTTCAGCGCGCTTTTGGCCTACCCTGCACACACGATGACTGCTCTGCGCTCGGTGTCAGCCCTGGTGGCGGCGGGTTTTCTCGCCGCGGCCGCACCCCTGGCGACGGCGGATCCCACCCCGGGCCTCAACGCGGGAACGGTCGGCTGCCCGTACCAGGTCAGCACCCCTCCCGCCGTGGACGCCTCCGAAGTGCCCCAAGCCGGTGCTCCCCCGCTGCCGCTGCCCGTGCCGGCCACCCCGGTCGGCGGTGAGGCCCTGGCCGGCTGTGGGATCGTGGCCGCACCCGACACCCCGCCGGTGCCCAGCGAGGTCTCCGCCGAGTCGTGGCTGGTGGCAGACCTGGACAGCGGTGCGGTGATCGCCGCCCGCGACCCGCACGGGCGGCACCGGCCCGCCAGCGTGATCAAGGTGCTGACCGCGATGGCAGCGCTGAACGAGCTGGACCCGAACGCCGTCGTTCTCGGCACCCAGGAAGACGCCAACGCCGAAGGCACCCGGGTGGGCGTCGGCCCCGGCGGCCGCTTCACCGTCGACCAGTTGCTGCACGGCCTGCTGATGGGATCGGGCAACGACGCCGCCCACGCCCTGGCCATGCAACTCGGCGGCTGGGATGTGGCGCTGCACAAGATCAACACTTTGGCCGCGCGGCTCGGCGGCCGCGACACCCGCGCCGCCACCCCCTCCGGGCTGGACGGGCCGGGCATGAGCACCTCGGCCTACGACATCGGGCTGTTCTACCGCTACGCCTGGAACAACCCGGCGTTCGCCAACATCGTCGCGACCCGCACCTTCGACTTTCCCGGCTACGGCGATACGCCGGGCTACCAGCTGGAGAACGACAACCAGCTGCTCTACAACTACCCGGGCGCCCTCGGCGGCAAGACCGGCTACACCGACGACGCCGGGCAGACGTTCGTCGGCGCCGCGACCCGGGACGGGCGCCGGCTGGTGGCGGTGCTGCTGCGCGGCACCCGGCAGCCGATCCCGCCCTGGCAGCAGGCCGCCCAGCTGCTCGACTACGGCTTCTCCGTCCCGGCCGGCACCCGAGTCGGGACGCTGATCGAACCCGACCCCTCGCTGGTGGCGCCCCGCGGACCGGCCGACGCGGCGAACCCCCAGGCCATGCTGCTGGCGCCGTCGGACGACACGGTGCCGGTGCGCGTCGGGGTGGGCATCTTCGGGACGATCGTCGTGTTCGGGCTCATCATGGGTGCACGGGCGGTGAACCGCCGCCCCAGAAGGGGCTCGGCATGGTGATCAAGGCGCTGCGAGCATTCGGCTGGCTGGCCGGCTTGCTGCTGATCGGGATCGGGATCAGCCGGATGGCGTTCTCGCTGGATTCGATTCCGGACGGCCAGGCCGTCAACGCGACCGTGGACAGCGAGAGCCGCGCGGCCGGGGCCCTGCTCATCGGCTTCGGTGTCGGCTACCTCGAGGCCTTTCGGCGCTCCCCGATCCCGGCCGGAGCCGTGCGCCTGCTGGCCGCCACCATGGCGCTGCTCGGGGTGTCCCGGCTGATGTCCATGGCCGATGTCGGCATGCCGCATCCGGTCTTCACCGCGGCGTGCGCCGTCGAATTCGTCGCGGCCGGGCTGACCTACTGGTACGCGAGCCTGGCTGATCACCGCGACTCGGGCATTCGGTAGACGACCGCATCCCCTACCGTGAGCCAGATGGGCCGAATCGGGGAACTGCGCCGCTCCTCGCCGCTGGCACTTCTGGTGGGGGTGGCCGCCGCCAGCGTCGGGGTCATCTACGGCTACGACCTGTCCAATATCGCCGGCGCGCTGTTGTTCATCGAGCATGATTTCGGGCTCACCGAAGCCCAGCAGGAGATGATCACCACCGCGACGGTGATCGGCGAGATCGGCGGCGCGATGGCCGGCGGATGGCTGGCCAACGCGATAGGCCGAAAGCGCTCGATGGTCTCGGTGGCCCTGGGCTACGCGGTTTTCGCATTGCTGGGCGCGGCCGCGACGTCGGTGTCGACACTGACCGTGGCGCGGCTGCTGCTGGGCATCACCATCGGGGTGTCGGTGGTGGTGGTCCCGGTGTTCGTGGCCGAGTCGGCGCCGGCCGATGCCCGCGGCGCGCTGCTGGTGACCTACGGGGTGGCCACGGTGATCGGGATCATCGCCGGCTACCTGGTCGCCTACCTGCTGGCCGGCACCGGCAACTGGCGGGCGATGCTGGGGCTGGCCGCGGTTCCCGCCGTGCTGGTGACGTGGGCGTTGGCCCGCCTCCCCGATACCGCCCGCTGGTATCTGCTCAAGGGCCGCGCCGACGACGCGGAACGCACCCTGCGGCGGATTGAACCCGGCGCCGACGCGCAGCGCGAGCTGGCCGAGATCGGTGCGACCCTGGCCGAGGAGCAGGCCGGCGGGGTCGGTGTACTGCGCGAGATGCTTCGCCCGCCCTACCTGCGGGCGACGCTGTTCGTGGTCACGCTGGGCTTCTTCATCCAGATCACCGGGATCAACGCGATCGTCTATTACAGCCCCCGGCTGTTCGAAAAGATGGGCTTCGAAGGCGATTTCGCGTTGCTGGTCCTGCCGGCGCTGGTGCAGGTCGCCGCCCTGGCGGCGATGGTCGTCTCGCTGGCGATCATCGACCGGGTCGGCCGGCGGCCGATCCTGCTGGCGGGGATAGCGGCGATGGTCGCGGCCAACCTGCTGCTGGTCGCGGTGTTCGCCGCCGGTGAGGTGTTCGGTGACGTACTGGCGGTGGTCAAGTTCGGCGGGGTGCTGCTGTTCACCGTCGGCTACACGTTCGGTTTCGGCTCCCTGGTCTGGGTGTATGCCGGGGAGAGCTTGCCGGCCAGGATGAGATCGATGGGGGCCTCCGCGATGCTGACCTCCGACCTGGTGGCCAACGCGATCGTCGCCGCGGTCTTCCTGACCATGCTGACCTCACTGGGCGGCGCCGGCACCTTCGCGGTGTTCGGTGTGCTGGCCATGCTCAGCCTGGCCTTCGTCCACCGCTACGCCCCAGAGACCAAGGGCCGCCAGTTGGAAGACATCCGGCACTTCTGGGAGAACGGCGGACGTTGGCCCGCCGACGACGCCGCCCTGGTGCCGGGCAGTGAGGCATCGGCGTGACCGTCATCGCCGCCGGCGCCGTCGTGCTCGACGGTGCAGTACACCGACCCGGCTGGGTGTCGGTGGCCGACGGGCGGATCACCGACTGCGGGTCCGGGCCGGTTGGCGCGGACGCCGATTTCGGCGACTGCGTGGTGGTGCCGGGCTTCGTCGACATGCATGTGCACGGCGGCGCCGGCGTCTCCTACGCCGACGATCCGGACCGCGCGGCGGCGTTGCACGCTTCGCACGGCACCACCGGGGGCCTGGCCAGCCTGGTGACCGCGTCTCCGGAAACCCTCCTCGCTCAGGTGCGCACGCTGGCCGCCGCGACCCGGCGCGGTGTCGTGGACGGCATCCACCTGGAGGGGCCGTGGCTGAGCCGGCTGCATTGCGGCGCGCACGACAGCGGGCAGCTGCGCGCCCCCGACGACGCCGAGATCGACGCGCTGCTGGCCGCCGGTGACGGCACGATCCGGATGGTCACCCTGGCGCCCGAGCTGCCCGGCGGCATCGCGGCCATCCGGCGCCTGGTCGACGCGGGAGTCGTTGTGGCCGTGGGGCATACCGACGCGGACTACGAACTGACGCAGGCCGCTCTCGACGCCGGTGCGACCGTGGCCACACACCTGTTCAACGCGATGCGGGCACTGCACCATCGCGAGCCGGGACCGGTTCCCGCGCTGCTGTCCGATCCCCGGGTGACCGTCGAGCTGATCGCCGACGGCGTGCACCTGCACGCGGGCGTGATCCGGCACGTGGTGGCCACCGCCGGCCCGGACCGGGTCGCGCTGGTCACCGATGCGATGGCTGCCGCCGGAGCCGGCGACGGCGGGTTCACCCTGGGCGGGCTCGACGTCGACGTCGCCGGCGGAGTCGCCCGGCTGCGGGGCACGGCGACCATCGCCGGCAGCACCGCCACCATGGACCGGCTGTTCGCGACCGCGGTGCGGCTGCTCGGCGGCGACGACGCAGCGCTGAGGGCGGCGGTGCTCATGACGGCGTCCACTCCGGCCCGCGCCCTCGGTCTCGACGGCGCCGGGGTTTTGGCCGCCGGGTCCACGGCTAACCTGGTGGTGATGAACGCCGACCTGCACGTGGTGCGGGTGATGCGCCGCGGAACGTGGCTGAGCTGAAGGAGAATCGTGAGCGAACCGACCGTCACGCACGACAACCGGCAGTACCGGATCACCGTCGACGGCGAACAGGCCGGCTTCGCCGACTACATCGAAAAGGGCGATCAGCGGATCTTCCACCACACCGTGATCGACAAGGCGTTCGGCGGACGCGGACTGGCCAGCACCCTGATCGGCGCAGCCCTGGACGACACCCGGGCGGCCGGCAAACGCGTGGTGCCGACCTGCTCGTTCGTGGAGGCCTACATCACCAAACACCCGGAGTACGCCGACCTCGTCGACCCGGTCGCCGAATAGACCGCGCCACGATCTCCGGCGTCAGTCGCTGGGCAGGTTGTCCGCCGACGTCGCCGCCCACGCGGTGGCGAACAGAACGAGCCGGGTGGTGATGTAGGCGAACACCAGCAGGCCCAGGACCGGCCCGAACACCGCCCCGGCCGGGCCGTTGATCACCGACTGCAGATAGACCGAGCCCGCCTGTTTGAACAGTTCGTAGCCGACCGCGGCTATCGCGCCGGCCTCCATGGCGCTGTCGAAGCTCACCGACTCCCGGGGCAGGCGGGCGATCATCCAGGTGAACAACAGCCAGGACACCCCGGCCGCCATCGTCAGCGACACGACGCGCAGCAGCCCGCCCAGCAGCGTGAAGTCGGGAACACCGATCCAGCGCAGGAAGTTTCGCATCAGCTTCGGGTCGGCCAGGGCGGTCAGCGCAATGGTGGCCAGCATGGCGCCGAACGCCGCCACCATCGCAAGCAGGTCCGACAGCTTGGCGGAGACGAAACCCTGCTTGTCCAAACGGGTTTCCCACATCTGCGACAGTGCCTCGCGCAGGTTGGCAATCCAGGTCAGACCAACCCACCCGGCCGCGGCCAGGCCGATCAGCCCCACCGAGGCGCGCGAGGCGATCGCGCTGTCCACCAAGGTGATCAGCTCGTTGCCGAACTCGCCGGGGATCGAGTGCTTGATCCGGCGCTCGATCTCGTCGAGCACCTCGGGGCGCCGCGACAGCAGGAACCCGCCGACGGAGAAGCCGACCATCGCCAGTGGGAACAGCGCGAAGATGGTGTAGTAGCTCATCCCGGCGGCGAAGAAGTTGCCCCGGCGGTCGTCGTAGCGCTCCTGCGCCCGCACCACGTGATCGAACCAGCCATAACGCGACCGCAGCCGGTCGATGATGCCCGGCTTAGAGGGGTCGGTCACGGCCTTGCTCATGCCTTGCTCATGCCCGCGGCGGCAGGAATCCCACCCGGTCGTACACCCGCGCAAGCGTTCCGGCGGCCGCCGCACGCGCCCGGCTCGCACCGGCGGCCAGCACCGCCTCCAGCTCAGCCGGGTCGGCGAGCAGCTCATCCACCCGGGCCTTGATGGGGGTGACAAACTCGGCGACGGCCTCGGCGGTCTCCTTCTTCAGGTCGCCGTAGCCGCGCCCGGCATAGCCGTCCACCAGGGTCGCGACGTCGGAGCCGGTGACCGCGGCCTGAATGGTCAGCAGGTTCGAAATGCCGGGCTTGGCCTCCGGGTCGTAGCGAATCTCGCGTTCGGAGTCGGTGACCGCCGAGCGAATCTTCTTGGCACTCTTCGCCGGATCGTCGAGCAGGCTGATCAGACCGGCGTCGGTGGCCGCCGACTTGCTCATCTTGGCGGTCGGGTCCTGCAGGTCATAGATCTTGGCGGTGGCCTTCGGGATCATCGGTTCCGGGACGACGAAGGTCTGCGGGAACCGCGCGTTGACACGCTGCGCGACGTCGCGGGCCAGCTCCAGGTGTTGGCGCTGGTCTTCCCCGACCGGGACCACCTCGGTGTCGTAGAGCAGCACGTCGGCGGCCATCAACACCGGATAGGTGAACAGACCCACGCTGGTGGAGTCGGCACCCTGCTTCTGCGACTTGTCTTTGAACTGCGTCATCCGCGACGCCTGCCCGAAGCCGGTGAAACAGCCCAGTACCCAGGCGAGTTCGGCGTGGGCGGGCACGTGGCTCTGCACGAAGACGGTGCTGCGCGCCGGGTCGATGCCCAGCGCCAGGTATTGGGCGGCCGTCACCAGTGTGCGGCGCCGCAGCGTCGCCGGGTCCTGCGCAACGGTGATCGCGTGCAGGTCGACGACGCAGAAGAACGCCTCGTGATCGTCCTGCAGGCTGGTCCACTGAGCGACCGCGCCGAGGGCGTTTCCGAGGTGCAGCGAGTCGGAGGTCGGCTGGGCGCCGGAGAATACGACGGGACGGGAACCGGGAGTGCTCATGATTGCTCGATCCTGTCACGCCCGAGACCGGACGACCGCACCTGGTAACAGAGCGGGCGCTCTGTTACGGTGGCGGCCATGCCCCGCCCGCGCGTGCACGACCCCGAGCAGGTGCTCGACGCCGTCGAGTCGCTTGCCGCGCGGTCCGGGCCCGCCGCGGTGACGATTCGCGCGATCGGGGAGGCCACCGGCGCCTCCAATGGCGCGGTCTACCACGAGTTCGGCTCGCGTGCCGGGTTGGTCGCCGCCGCCTGGCTGCGGGCCACCCGGCGCTTCCTGGCAGTACAGGGCGCGCTGGTGGACGCGGTGTCGGACCCACTCGAGGCCGTGGTGGCCGCTGCCGACGCCCCGGTGGCGTTCGCCGAGCGTCATCCCGACGCCTGCAAGCTGCTGTTCGCGATCCGGCGCGACGAACTGCCCGACGACGATCTTGCTCCCGAGCTGGCCGAGCAGCTGCGCGGCGCCGATGCCCAGCTGGTCGGCTTGCTCATCCGGCTCGCGGACGCGCTGTGGGCGCGCCGCGACGCCGCCGCCGTCGACACCATCACCACCTGCGTCGTCGACCTGCCCACCGCTATCGTGCTCAGCCGGAACCGGTTGGGCAGCACATACGCCCGCGCCCACTTGCACGCGGCGGTCCGCGCCGTGCTGTCGGTCGGACCACCCTCTAGAAAGGATCCCTCGAAGTGAACTTGACCTATGACAGCCAGATCGCGGTGCTGGACCTCGGCGACGACGAAAACCGGTTCTCCCCCGGCTTTCTCGATGAGATCAATCGCGTTCTCGACGACGTGCTGGACGCCAACAGCCAGGGGAAAGCGCACGGCCTGGTGACCACCGCGGGCGGCAAGTTCTACACCAACGGCCTGGACCTGGACTGGCTGATGGCCAACGGTGACCGCACCGACTGGTACGTCGGCCGGGTGCACGCCCTGCTCGCGCGGATGCTGACCTTGCCGATCCCCACCGCGGCGGCGGTGGTCGGCCACGCGTTCGGGGCCGGCGCGATGCTGGCACTCGCCCACGATTTCCGGGTGATGCGCGCCGATCGCGGCTTCTTCTGCCTGCCCGAGGTCGACATCCGGATTCCGTTCACGGCGGGAATGGCGGCGCTGATCCAGGCCAAGCTCACCCCACAGGCCCAGGTGGCGTCGATGACCACCGGCCGCCGGTTCGGCGGGGTGGACGCCGCCGCCTTCGGCATTGTGGACAGCACCGCCGCCGAGGGCGCGGTGACTCCGGTCGCGACCGAGCTGTTGCGACCGCTGGCCGGCAAGGACTCGGGCACGCTGGGCGCGATCAAGGACACCATGTTCGGCCCGGCGGTGGCGGCACTGGGCGGTTGAGCCCCACACGTCCCACCTGTCACCGGAGGGCGGGGGCATGTCTGTCGCCCGCCTTTGAGCGACAATTCAGTCCGTGCACGCCAAACCCGCCGCCGGCAGCGCTGACTTAACGGGTGTTGTCGCGCAAAGGCGGGCAACTGCGGTATGCCTTCCCCCGCGTGGCGGGTGTGACAGATGAGGACGAGGGCCGACCGGTGCCCGGGCGTGCTGCGCCCCTGGGTGGCCGACGATGGACTGCTGGTGCGGCTGCGCCTGGTCGGCGGTCGGCTGCCGGCCGCATCGCTGGCCCGCTTACTGCAGGTCAGCGCCGAGTTCGCCGACGGTTCGGTTTACCTGACCAAGCGGGCCAACCTGCAGCTGCGCGGGTTGGCCGACCACGGGGGTGAGCTGGCCCCCGGGGCGGTGGCCGCCTTGGAGTCGACCGGGCTGTTGCCGTCGCGCAGCCACGAGCTGGTCCGCAACATCCTGGTCTCGCCGCAGACCGGCTACGCCGGCGGGCGGGCGGACCTGCGGCCGGTGGCGGCGCGGCTGGACGCCCTGCTGTGCGGTGATCCGCGACTCGCCGGGTTGCCCGGCCGCTTCCTGTTCGTCCTCGATGACGGCCGCGGCGACCTGCTGGACCGCTCCGCCGATATCGGCCTGGTTGCGCTCAGCAGCACGGCGGCGCAGCTGCGGGTCGGCGAGCACTGGGGTGCCGTGATCGGTCTCGAGGACGCCGCGGGTCGGCTGGCCGCGGTGGCCGGAGCCTTCCAGACCGCCCGCGGCGACGGACCCGACGCGCCCTGGCACATCCGGGAGCTTTCCGGGCCGCTTGCCGCCATCGTGTCCGCCGACGTACGCCTGCCCGCCCCGTCGGGTCCGTTACCCTACGGTCCGGTGCCCGGTGGCACCCATGTGCCGATGCCTGACGGGGTGCTCACCCCGGATCGCGCGCGCACGCTTCCGGTCGCCGCCGAGGTCGTCGTGACCCCGTGGCACGGCATCTTCGTCCCCGCGTAGGAGTTGGCTTCGTGAACAGACCCACCAAGCGCTACGACTACATCGCCGACGGCCCGGCCATCTACCTCGAGTCGTTTGCGACCATCCGCCGCGAGTCCCACCTGTCCCATATCCCCGCGAACGCCGAGCGGCTCGCGGTGCGGATGATTCACGGCGCCGGGCAGACCGATGTTGCCAAGGACCTGGTGATCCACCCCGACGCGGTGCCGGCCGGCCGGGCCGCGCTCGACGGCGGGGCACCGATCCTCTGCGATGCCCGGATGGTGGCGGTCGGGGTGACCGCGGGGCGGCTGCCGGCCGGCAACGAGGTGCGCTGTTACCTGCGCGACGAGCGGGTACCGGAGCTGGCGAAGGAATGGGGAACCACCCGTTCGGCGGCGGCCGTCTCGCTGTGGGAACCCGAGCTGGCCGGTGCCGTCGTCGCGATCGGCAACGCCCCCACCGCGCTGTTCCACCTGCTGGAGCTGATCCTCGACGGCGGGCCGCGCCCAGCGGTGATCGTCGGCTGCCCGGTGGGCTTCATCGGCGCCGCCGAGTCCAAGGCGGCGTTGGCCGCCCTGCACACCGACCACGGCATCGACATCCCGTTCGTGACCGTGCGCGGCCGGCGCGGCGGCTCGGCGATCACCTCCTCGGCCCTCAACGCACTCGCCTCGGATGCCGAATGACCGGCACCTTCTACGGGGTGGGCCTGGGCCCCGGTGACCCGGAACTGATCACCCGCAAGGCCGCCCGGATCATCGCCGACGCCGACGTGGTGGCCTACCACGCCGGGGTCAACAAGGCGTCGTATGCGCGCACCATCGCCGCCGACCTGATCCGGCCGGGTGTCCGCGAAGAGGAGCTGCGCTACCCCGTCACCACCGGGGTCACCGATCACCCCGGCGGCTATGCCGGCGCACTCGCCGACTTCTATGAGGCCTCGGCGTCCAGGCTGGCCGCCCACCTGGATGCGGGTCGCACGGTGGCGCTGCTGACCGAGGGCGATCCGCTGTTCTACGGCTCGTTCATGTACATGCACGACCGGCTGTCGGCGCGCTACGACACCGAGATCATCCCCGGTGTACCGGCATTCAGCGCCGCCACCGCCGCGCTCGGGATGCCGCTGGTGCGCCAGACCGACGTGCTGACCGTGCTGCCGGGCACCCTGGGCGAGCACGAGCTGGCGATGAGGCTGGCCGACACCGACGGCGCCATCATCATGAAGCTGGGTCGTACCTTTCCGGCGGTGCGTCGGGCCCTGGCAGCGGCGGGCCGCCTGGAGCACGCCTACTACGTCGAGCGGGCCAGTCATCCGCAACAGCGCTGGCTGCCGGTGGCCGGCATGGACGAATCCGACGAGGTTCCCTATCTGTCGCTGATCGTCGTGGACGGCGACTCCCGCAACGGGCAGCGCTCCCGGACGTCGGCCGAGCCGGCCCCCGCCGTGGTCGAACAGGTTTCCCAGCCCGCCGAGCTGCTGGTCATCGGGCTGGGACCCGGGCCCGACGGCTGGTTGACCGCCGAAGCGGCCGCCGCGCTGGAGCAGGTGGATCATGTGGTGGGCTACGGCCCCTACGTCGCGCGGGTTCCGCAGCGAGAGGGACTGCAGCGGCACACCTCGGGCAACACCGTCGAGCTCGACCGGGCCCGCTTCGCGCTGGACCTGGCCGCGCGCGGCGAGCGGGCGGCGGTGGTCTCCGGCGGGGATGCCGGGGTGTTCGGGATGGCATCAGCGGTGTTCGAGGCGGCCGATAACGAGCAATATCAACATGTTTCGGTGCGAGTGCTGCCCGGAGTGTCGGCGGTGCAGGCGGTGGCCGCGGCAGCCGGCGCCCCGATCGGTGCCGACTTCGCGGTGCTGAGCCTCTCGGATCGGCTCAAGCCCTGGGCGGTGATCGAGTCGCGGCTGCGGGCGATCGCCGAGGCCGATCTGGTGCTGGCGATCTACAACCCGGCGTCTCGCGCCCGGCCCGACCAGATCGCGATCGCCCGCAAGGTGCTGCTGGAACATCGGGACGCGGCGACGGTGGTGGTGGTCGGCCGTGACATCGGCCGGGAGTCCGAGTCGCTCACCGTGACCACCCTGGGCGAGCTGGACACCGACACCATCGACATGAAATGCCTTGTCCTGGTGGGGGCCTCGTCGACCCGGGTGACGGCTGGGCGGGTGTGGACGCCGCGATGGGTGCGCTAGCGGTCCAGTTCGTCGGCGCCGGTCCGGGCGCGGCGGAACTGCTGACGGTGCGGGCCGCCCGGCTGTTGTCCGAGGCAGACGTGGTGCTCTATCCGGGCAGCTATCTGGACCCACAGGTTCTGGCCCACTGCTCGGGTACGGCCGACCTCGTCGACACCGCCGATCTGGACCTGGACGCGATCACCGACCGGCTGGTCACCGCGCACCGGGCGGGACGCACGGTGGTGCGGCTGGTCTCCGGGGACCCGTCGCTGTACAGCGCGGTCTTCGAACAGACCCGCCGCCTCGATGCCGCCGGGGTGCCGTGGGAGGTGACGCCCGGAGTGCCGGCATATGCGGCCGCCGCGGCGGTGCTCGGCCGCGAGCTCACGGTCCCGCTGGTGACGCAGTCGGTGGTGTTGACCCGGGTCCAGGCCTCCTCCACCGCTATGCCGGAGCGGGAATCGCTGGCCGCATTCGCCGCCACGCAAGCCACCCTGGTACTGCACCTGGCGATCACTCGGACCCGAGAACTGATGGCCCAGCTGGAATCCGAGTACGGTCCGGACTGCCCGGTCGCGGTGGTCTATCGCGCCTCGCAGCCCGAGGAGCTGGTGCTGCGCGGGACGATCACCGACATCGCCGACGCGGTCGAGGCGGCGGGCCTGCGGTCGGCCGCGGTCATCCTGGTCGGCCGGGCGGTGGCCGATCTGCCCGATCCGTGTGCCGGCGAGAGCCACCTCTATGACCCGGCTCGGGACCGGTCAGGGCCGGGTTAGCGCCCACTGGGTGACCGCCCGGGCCGGCGTCCAGCCGGTGAAGGACCCCAGCGGTGCGGCGTACTCGACCTGGATGCGGGTCAGCTCGCCGCCGTGTTCGCGGTAGGCCGTCGCCAGCAGCGCCTCGGTTTCCAGCGTGACGCCGTGGGCCACCAGCCGCCCGCCCGGTACCAGCGCTGCCAGGCAGGCCGCCAGCACCCCGTCCCGGCTCAGGCCGCCGCCGATGAACACCGCGTCCGGGGCGGGCAGGTCCGCCAACACCTGCGGGGCCGTGCCGTGAACCACCCGCAACGCGGGGACCCCGAGGTTGCGAGCGTTGTCCGAGATACGTTGTGCTCTGGCATCGTTCGCCTCGACAGCGAGGGCATGGCAGGTCGGATGCGAGCGCATCCATTCGATGCCCACCGAGCCGGCGCCCGCGCCCACGTCCCACAGCAGCTGCCCGGGCGCCGGGGCCAGCCGCGCCAGCGCGGACGCCCGTAGGTCGCGTTTGGTGAGTTGCCCGTCGTGCTCGTAGGCGTCGTCGGGTAGGCCGGCCGCCCAGCCGGAGACCAGCGGGCCGGCGAGTTCCAGGGCGACGATATTGAGCCGCGGCACCGGGCCGGCAAAGGTGGCCGCGGTGCTGTCCCGCCTGTATTCGGCCGCGCCGCCGAGGTCACCCAGCACCACCATCCGGCTCGCCCCGTAGCCGCGCTCGGTCAACAGGGCGGCCAGCTGCCCCGGGGTGGTCTGGTCCGACGACAGCACCAGCACCCGCCGGCCCGGCGCCAGCTCGCGCAGCACCGCGTGCACATCGGCGGCCCTGATCACCGCGGCGGACTCCGCGGGCCAGCCCAACCGGGCGCGGGCCAGCGTGACCGACGAGACCGCCGGGACCACCGTGACCCGGTCGGCTCCGAACAGCTCGATCAACGTGCTGCCCACCCCGGACAGCAGCGGATCGCCGGAGGCCAGCGCGACCACTCGCTGCCCGGCCAGCCCGTCGAGCAGCCCGGTCAGCCCGGCCCGCAGCGGCGACGGCCAGGTGTGGCGCTGTTGGCCCTCGACCGCGGGCAGCAGGTCGAGGTGGCGCGACCCGCCGATCACGACGTCGGCCGCCAGCACCGTGTCCCGCGCCGGCCCGCCCAGCCCGGCCCAGCCGTCGGCGCCGATGCCGACGACGGCGATGCGTTCCGCGGCGGGCACCGCTAGGTCAGGCGTTCGGTGAGGAACTGCACCACCCGCTTGCGCGCCTCGTAGGCGGGATGGCCGTCGACCTCACGGACCTGGTCGGTGAGCACCGAGTGCGCCATCCGGGACAGGCCGTCCGGATTGCCCGGCGACGAGTCGATCTCGATCACCTCGAACGCATCGCCGAGGCGAGCTTTCAGCGTAGCGAAACGGTCGCCGGGGGCCATCTTGTCCTCGCTGAACCGCAGGCCCAGAGCGCACAGCTCGCCGCCCGCGGCCCGGTCGGCGACGACACCCAGCTCGACCTCCGAGAGCCCCGGGTCGCGGCGCTGCTTCAGCGTAAGCGGTATCGGCACCGACGGTTGGCTGAGCACCGGGGCCAGCACGGAGTCGTCGACGGCCGCGGCCAGCGCGAAACCGCCGGTGAAGCACTGACCGATCACCCCGACGCCCTTGCCGGGCGTCTTCTCGTTGAGGTCGCGGGCCAGCGCCCGCAGGAACTGGGTGACCGGCCGCTGCTTGTCGGTGGCGAACGCGGCGAACTCCCGCGTCACGCAGGCCCGGGCGATCGTGGCCGCGGCGTAGCCCGGCGTGATCGCCTTACCCGGCTCGCCGAACAGCGAGGGAATCGCCACGGTGAAACCGTTGTCCACCAGGTGATTTCCCAACGCCAGCACCCCGGGGTGAATCCCTGGGATCTCCGGGATCAGCACCACGCCGGGGCCCTCGCCCTTGCGGTACACGTCGTGGGTGAATCCGCCGCCGGTGAACGGCTCGGCAACCCATCCGGTCAGGTCTGCTTCGGGTGCGGTCATGGGTCCTCTAGTCCTTTCGCCCAGGTCGGCGTCTCACGCCATGGGTGTTAGGGTATCGGCGCGAAGTGCCAGGGAAGTCGGTGTGACTCCGACGCAGGCCCGCTACGGTGTTCCGCGGCGCATTTCGGTGCGCCACGGTCAGTCCGAATACCGGCTTCGCGTTGCCAACACTGGGCATCACGAGCGGAGCCTCAATGCAACAGCTGTACCCCTTTCCCGCTGTCCTCGGCGGCGACCCGGATGCCCCGGGCGGCCTCGACGACATGGCGCTGGCGCTTGTCCTGAGCGCGATCTCCCCCGGTATCGGCGGGGTGCTGATCCGCGGCGAGAAGGGCACCGCCAAGTCGACGCTGGTCCGTGCGCTCGCCCAGGTGCTGCCGCCCATCGACGTGGTGGCCGGCGACCGGTTCTCTTCCGATCCGACTGAGGCGAACCCGCTCTCCCCCGACGGCCCGTTCCCCAGCGACGCCGCCGTCGAGACCCGCCCGGTGCGGCTGGTGGAGCTGCCGGTCGGCGCCACCGAGGACCGGGTGGTGGGCTCCATCCACCTGGAGCGGGCGCTCAGCGCCGGCGCCGTCGACTTCGAACCGGGGCTGTTGGCGCGCGCCAATCGCGGCATCCTCTACGTGGACGAGGTCAACCTGTTGGCCGACCACCTGGTGGACCTGCTGCTGGACGCCGCGGCGATGGGCCGGTTGACCGTGGAACGCGACGCGGTCTCGGTCACCCATGCCGCCCGTTTCGTGATCGTCGGGACGATGAATCCCGAGGAGGGCGAGCTACGCCCCCAGTTGCTCGACCGGTTCGGGCTGACCGTCGAGGTGTCCGCCCCGCGCGATCCGGTGTTGCGTGCCGAGGCGGTGCGCCGGCGGCTGGCGTTCGACGCCGATCCGGATGCCTTCGCCGCGGCCTACGCCGCGGCCCAAGACCGGCTGCGGGCCCGGATCCGGCAAGCCCAGGACCTGCTGCCGCAGGTGGCGCTGACCGACGCGGCGCTGGTCAAGATCGGTGAGATCTGCGCGGCATTCGACGTCGACGGTCTGCGCGGCGACATCGTCTGTGCCCGCACCGCGGTGGCACATGCGGCGTGGCAGGGACGCGACGCGGTCACCCTCGAGGACCTGCGGGTGGCCGCCCGGCTGGCCCTGCCGCATCGGCGGCGACGCAAGCCGTTCGACGCCCCGGGCCTCGATGAGGCTGAGCTCGACGAGCTACTCCCACCGGAGGATTCCGGCCCGGAGCCGGATCCCGACGGCGGCCCGGACGGTGGTGGGCAGGCCGCACCCGGCCAGGGTGCACCGACTCCGTCCGGAGGGGGCTCCACCTCGACCGTGGGCGCTGATTCGCCATACCGGGCAAGGCTTTTCACGGTCGACGGAGTCGGTGAGGGGCACGCCGGGCAGCGCAGCCGGGCCCGCACCAGCGCCGGCCAGCGAGTCGGCGCCACCGCGGACACCGCGGGCGGGCTGCACCTGTTCGAAACGGTGCGGGCCGCCGCCCCCCATCAGGTCGCCCGGGGGCGCCGCAGCGGGCGACTTCTGTTGGCGGCCGGCGATCTTCGCCGGGCCGTGCGGGAGGGCCGGGAGGCCAACCTGGTGCTGTTCGTGGTCGACACCTCCGGGTCGATGGCCGCCGTCGAGCGGATGCGGCACGTCAAGACCGCGATTGTCTCGCTGCTGCTGGACGCCTACCGGCGGCGGGACCGCGTCGGTGTGGTGACGTTCCGTGACACCGGAGCCCAGGTGCTGCTGCCGCCGACCGGGTCGGTGGAGATCGCCGCGGTGCGTCTCGACGAGGTGCCGGCCGGCGGCCGCACCCCGCTGGCCGAGGGGCTGGCCGAAGCCGCCGAGGTGATCCGGCGGGAGCGGCTGCGCGACCCGGCCCGCCGGCCTCTGCTGGTGGTCGTCACCGACGGGCGGGCCACCGCCGGGGCCGACCCGGTCGGGCGATCCAAACAGGCGGCGACTCACCTTGCCGAACAAGGAATTTCGTCGGTGGTCATCGACTGCGAGAGCGGCCGAATGCGGATGGGGTTGGCGCGTGGCCTGGCCGAGTGCCTGCGGGCCGACTACGTCGCGCTGCCCGAGGTGAACGCCGAGGCGCTCACCCGAATCGTGAAGGGAGCCGCCTGATGCCGCAGGGACAGCCGTTGACGGTGCCCGACGACAACCTGACCACCCGTCAGCGGCGCAACCGCCCGCTGTTGATGGTGCACACCGGTGACGGCAAGGGGAAGTCCACTGCCGCATTCGGATTGGCGCTGCGCGGCTGGAATCAGGGCTTCAACATCGGGGTCTTCCAGTTTGTAAAATCCGCGAAGTGGCGGGTCGGCGAACAGACCGTGCTCGAGCGCCTGGGCGCACTGCACGCCGAGACCGGTGAGGGCGGTCCGGTGCAGTGGCACAAGATGGGGTCGGGCTGGTCGTGGAGCCGCAAGGCCGGCGGCGTCGAGGATCACGCCGGCGACGCCGCCGAAGGCTGGGCCCAGATCAAGGAACGCCTGGCGGCGCAGACCCACGACCTGTACATCCTCGACGAGTTCACCTATCCGATGGGTTGGGGCTGGGTGGACGTCGACGACGTGGTGGAGACCTTGGCCAACCGGCCGGGCCACCAGCACGTCGTGATCACCGGCCGGCGCGCCGATCCGCGGCTGATCGAGGTCGCCGACCTGGTCACCGAGATGGGCAACATCAAGCACCCGATGGACGCCGGCCAGAAAGGCCAGCGCGGCATCGAATGGTGAGCGTGGTGGGCGTTCCCCTTCCCCGTCTGGTCATCGCCGCACCCGCGTCCGGGCATGGCAAGACCACGGTGGCCGTCGGGGTGATGGCGGCGCTGTCGGCACGCGGCCTGCGGGTCAGCGGGCACAAGGTGGGCCCGGACTACATCGACCCCGGTTATCACGCGCTGGCCACCGGCCGGCCGGCCCGCAACCTGGATCCGTATCTGGTCGGCGCCGACCGGATCGTGCCGCTGCTGCTGCACGGCGCCGCGGGCGCGGATGTCGCCGTGATCGAAGGCGTGATGGGGCTTTTCGACGGGCGCCTGGGCACCGGCGGCGAGGCCTCCACCGCCCATGTCGCGGCGTTGACGGCGACCCCGGTGGTGCTGGTCGTCGACGTCTCGCATGCCTCCCGGACACACGCGGCGGTGGTGGCGGGCCTGGCTGGTTTCGATCCGGCGGTGCGCGTCGCCGGGGTGGTGCTGAACAGGGCCGGCAGTGCACGGCACGCTGATGAAGTCGTTGCCGCGTTGCGCCCCTGCGGTATTCCGGTGCTCGGGGTGCTGCCTCGCGATGCGGGCGTGCAGACTCCGTCACGGCATCTCGGCCTGGTACCGGCGGGCGAGCGCGACGAGGCGGCGGCCATGGCGGCTCGACTTGCCGGGTTGGTGGAGCAGTACGTGGACTTGGACGCGGTGTCGGCGGTGGCGCGCCAGGCTCCGGAGTTGACCGGCAGCGCCTGGGATCCGGCTGCCGAGGTCACCGGCGCGTCGGGGCGGCGGCCGGTGCTGGCCGTCGCCGCGGGGCGGGCGTTCACGTTCGGCTATACCGAGACGTTCGAGCTGCTGCGCGCCGCCGGTTGCGAGGTGGTGAGCTTCGACCCGCTCACCGACACGTGTCTGCCGACCGGTACCGCCGGGATCTACCTGGGCGGCGGGTTCCCGGAGGTGTACGCAGAGCACTTGGGGGCCAACACCGCGCTGTTGGGTGCGCTGCGGGCGGCGATGGCCGCGGGAGTGCCGACCGTCGCCGAGTGTGGCGGGTTGGCCTACCTGTCCCGCCGGGTGGGTGCGGACGCCGGGGTGGGCGCGCTGCCGGGTTGTGCGGCGATGACCCCGCGCCTGACGCTGGGTTACCGGCAGGCCACGGCGGTGGCCGACAATCTGCTGGCGCGGGCGGGAGATCAGGTCACCGGGCACGAATTTCACCGCACCCAGGTCGTTTTCGATCGCCCGGTCAGCGCGGCCTGGCAGCTTCCCGACGGGCCGGATGGCTTTGCCTCGGCGAGCCTGCATGCGTCCTACCTGCACACCCATTGGGCCGGGTATCCCGCACTGGCCCAGCGGTTCGCCGACGCCGTGCATGGTTTCAGCGGCCCGGATCTGCACCATCACGGTGACGTCGAGGCCGCACCGGGGCTGCTCGATTTCGCGGTCAACGTCTACGCCGGGGCACGCCCGGACTGGCTCGAGCACGCCTTGCATGCCTCCCTCGACGACGCCGTGGCGTACCCCGAGGCGTCGGCGGCCCGCGCCGCGTTGGCCGCCCGGCACGGTCTCACCGCCCCGGAGGTACTGCCAACTGCGGGGGCGTCGGAGGCCTTCGACCTGGTGGCTCGAATGCGAGCGTGGCGCTGCCCGGTGGTGGTGCATCCGCAGTACACCGGCCCGCATGCCGCGCTGAGCGCTGCCGGTCACACCGTCGGCACGGTGCTGTGCCGGGCCGACGACGGCTTCGCACTGCACTCCGACGCGGTGCCCGACGACGCCGACCTCGTCGTCGTCGGCAACCCGACCAATCCCACCGGGGTACTGCATCCGGCGCAGACGCTGCGCCAACTGCTGCGCCCGGGCCGGGTGGTGCTGGTCGACGAGGCGTTCCTCGATGCGATACCCGCTGAGCCGCAAACCCTCTCCGGGGAGCGGCATTCGGGACTGCTGGTCAGCCGCAGCCTGACCAAGCACTGGTCGATCCCCGGGGTACGCGCGGGATATCTGCTCGGCGACCCCGCGCTGCTCGCCGACGCGGCACGACTACAGATCCCCTGGTCGGTGTCCGCGTCGGCGCTGGCGGCCATGCTGGTGTGCTCGGATGAGCGGGCGGCGCACGAAAGCGACCGTCGGGCGCGGCAATTGGCGTCCTGGCGGGTGCACTTGAGTGAGGGCCTCGCCGCGCGCGAGGTGCGGTTCGTCGCAGGTTTGGCACCGTTTGTGCTGGCCCAGGTCGGCCGCGGGGCGCATACGGCGTTGCGCGAGAACGGTATTGCCGTGCGGCGTGCCGACACTTTTCCGGGCCTGGATGACAGCTGGGTGCGGATCGCGGTGCGGCCCCCGGACCTGACCGATCAGCTGCTGGCCACGTTCGACCGGACGCGGCGGTGATTGCGGCCCGGGCACTCGGACTGGCCCTCGGCTATGGTGCCGACCGCGTCTGGGGTGATCCGAGGCGGCGGCACCCGGTCGCCGGATTCGGGACGTGCGCACTGGCGCTGGAGCGGCAGATTTACCGCGACAATCGGGCGAGCGGGGTCGCCCATGTTCTGATCCTGGTCGGGGGCGCCATCGGACTGGCCTGCGCGGGTGAGCGTGCAGCCCGAAATCCGTTGGCGCGCACGGTCCTGACTGCGGCAGTTACCTGGGCGGTGCTCGGCGGCCGGTCCCTGGAACGCGAAGCCGATACCGTGCACGCCTTCCTGGCCGCCGGCGACCTGGACTCGGCCAGGACCCGGGTGCGCAACCTGGTCGGTCGTGACACGACCGCACTGGACCCCGACGAGGTCGCCCGCGCCGTCGTCGAATCCGTCGCGGAGAACACCTCTGATGCGGTGGTGGGGTCGTTCGTGTGGGGCGCGGTGGCTGGGATTCCCGGCCTGATCGCGCACCGCGCAGCCAACACGCTGGACGCCATGATCGGGCACCGCAACGCCCGCTACGACCGGTTCGGCTGGGCGGCAGCCCGGTTGGATGACGTGCTGGGATTGCCGGCCTCCCGGGTGAGCGGTGTCCTGGCGGCTGCTCTGGGCCCTGATGGTGCCGGCGCACTGCGGGCGTGGCACCGCGACGCCCGCCACCATCCCAGTCCCAATGCCGGAGTGGTCGAGGCCGCTTTCGCCGGGGCGCTGGGCGTGCAGCTCGGCGGGGTCAACACCTATTACGGGAATCGGCGGGAGGATCGCGCGCGGATGGGTTACGGCCGGGTGCCGGTGCCCTCCGATATTCCGCGGTCGACGCGGCTGGCGCGGCGGGTGGGCGTGGGTGCACTGCTCACCGCGGTGGCGTGGTGTCTGGGTCGCGGGAGATGAGGACGGCGGCGGCTCTCCAATCCCCTGACCGACCGGAGCTGCGGGTGCCCGTCGATAATTTAACGATTGGGCCGGTGCCTGAATTGCGCCCGTGACACGTCTGTAACAGCTCCGCCATCCAACCTTCCTAGGGTGAAGCCACTCACGCCACCTGTCACGATAGGAACTCCATTGAGTGGAAACACCACCCGCTTGCAGGCGATTGCGCAAGTGGAAGCCCATGTGCCCCCCGCTTGCAGCTTCGACCCTGCAAAAGCCCCGGGTGAGATCTTTGGCGCCAACGTGTTCACCAAGGCGGAGATGCGATCCCGGCTGCCCAAGGCGATCTACAAATCGGTGGTAGCGACCATCGAAAAGGGCGCCAAGCTTGACCCGACGGTGGCCGACGCGGTGGGCGCGGCGATGAAAGACTGGGCGTTGGAGAAGGGCGCGACCCACTACGCGCACGTGTTCTATCCGATGACAGGGCTGACCGCAGAAAAGCACGACAGCTTTCTCGAGCCTGTTTCGGACGGACAGGCGCTGGCTGAGTTCGCCGGCAAGACCCTAACCCAGGGCGAGCCTGACGCATCGAGCTTCCCGTCCGGAGGTCTGCGATCGACGTTCGAGGCCCGCGGCTACACCGGCTGGGACGTCACCAGCCCCGCCTACATTCTGGAGAATCCCAACGGCAACACCCTGTGCATCCCCACGGTTTTCGTGTCGATGACCGGCGAGGCGCTGGACTACAAGACGCCCCTGCTCCGCAGCCAACAGGCCATGGGTGCACACGCCGAGCGCATTCTGAAACTGTTCGGGCACAAGGACTTGGAGAAGGTGGTCTCGTTCTGTGGCCCCGAGCAGGAGTATTTCCTGGTCGACCGGCACTTCTTCCTGGCACGGCCCGACTTGATCAACGCCGGCCGCACCTTGTTCGGAGCCAAGCCACCCAAGGGGCAGGAGTTCGACGATCACTACTTCGGGGCGATCCCCGAGCGGGTGCTGGGGTTCATGATGGACACCGAGCGGGAGCTGTTCAAGCTCGGCATTCCGGTCAAGACTCGCCACAACGAGGTTGCCCCGGCTCAGTTCGAGGTGGCCCCGATGTTCGAGCAGGCCAATATCGCCTCAGATCACCAGCAGTTGCTGATGACCGTGTTCAAGACCATCGCCAAGAAGCACGGTATGGAGTGCCTGTTCCATGAGAAGCCCTTTGCCGGGGTGAACGGCTCAGGGAAGCACGTCAACTTCTCGGTGGGCAATGCTGAATTGGGCTCGCTACTGGTGCCGGGTGACACTCCGCACGAAAATGCCCAATTCCTGGTGTTCTGCGCGGCGGTCATCCGTGCCGTGCACAAGTTCGGCGGGCTGCTGCGCGTTTCGGTGGCCTCAGCCACCAATGACCACCGACTGGGCGCCAATGAGGCGCCGCCGGCGATCATCTCGATCTTCCTCGGCGATCAGCTCGCAGACGTCTTCGAGCAGATCGCCAAGGGCGCTGCGACGTCGTCAAAAGGTAAGGGCAGCATGATCATCGGCGTCGACACTCTGCCGGTGCTGCCCACCGACCCGGGCGACCGCAACCGCACCAGCCCATTTGCCTTCACCGGCAACCGATTCGAGTTCCGGGCACCCGGCGCGGGCCAGACCGTCGCCGTGCCGATGATCGTCCTGAACACCATCATGGCCGACTCGTTCGACTACTTGGCCACCGCGCTGGAGACAGCGGTAGCCGATGGTGAAGAGTTCGACACCGCGGTGCAGAAGCTGCTGACCGACGTCATCACCGAACATGGGGCGGTGGTCTTCAACGGGGACGGCTATTCCGAGAACTGGCAGGCCGAGGCCGCCACCCGCGGGCTGCCCAACCTCAAGACCACGCTGGACGCCATCCCGGAACTGATCAAACCCGAGGCGGTGGAAGTCTTCGAGAAATACGGCGTCTTCAACGAACGCGAGCTGCACAGCCGCTACGAGGTGCGACTGGAACAGTACGCACTGACCATCGGCGTCGAGGCCAAGCTGGCGCTCGAACTCGGCTCGACCACCATCCTTCCGGCCGCGATCCGCTACCAAACAGAGCTCGCCCAGAACGCCGCTGCATTGACCGCGGCAGGTATGACCCCGAGTCTGACACTCCTGCAGGACGTCTCGGAGCCGATCAGCGCGCTAATCGGAGCCCTGGACACCTTGAAGAAGGCCCTGTCCGATCATTCGGCGGAATCCGCGTTCGACGAGGCCAAGCATGCCCAGCAGACGCTGTTGCCCGCCATGGATGCTGTCCGGGCCGCCGCCGACACGTTGGAGAGTGTGGTGGCCGACGACCTGTGGCCGCTCCCGACCTATCAGGAGATGCTCTACATCCTCTGAGTTAGCTGTTCACGGGACTCAGCTCGACGACCGGGATGACCCGCTCGGTGCGTTCGCGATAGCTGGCGAAACCCGGGTAACGCTGCGCCTGAATCCCATAGAGCCGGTCATGTTCGGCGCCGGTGATCTCGGTGGCCGTCACCGGGAAGGTGTCGGTGCCGAGTTCGACAGTCGCCGAGGGGTTTGCCCGCAGGTTGTGAACCGTCCGCCGAGTTTTCCGCCGCTGCTGCGGAACTCCACGATGTTACGGGCGTTGAACTCCAGGGTTCGCTGTGCGTCCACGGGCGACCATCTCCTCAGTCGATGCCCACGAAGTGCTCGATCACCGGCGGTGACTCGTAGAAACCGTGCAACAGCGCACGCCATTGTTCGAATTCCGGGGACTTCCGAAAACCCTCGGTGTGGGCTTCGATGTTCTCCCACTGGACCAGCAGCAGGTACAGATTCGGCGACTCGACCGACCGGGACATCGAAATGCCCAGGAACCCGGGCTGGGCGGAGATCAGCGGTCGCGCCTTGGCGAACGCTGCTTCGAAATCGGCTTCGCTGCCCGGCCGGATGGGCAGTACTCCATGTTCCACAATCACGCTTGCCAGTCTGCCCGACGGCGGGTGGCCAGGATTACCGACCAAAGACTCTTGTCTGTTACGACGCGACACAGATACGTTACCTGCAACCGACGGACACAGGTATCCCTGGAGGTGGCGCTATGGGTGCTCTCGCGGCAGCAGTCGTTTTTGCCTGGCTGGGCATGGTGTTGGCGATCTCGTTCCTGGAAGCGCCGCTGAAGTTCCGGGCGCCGGGGATCACCATTCCCCTGGGGCTGGGCATCGGTCGCCTGGTGTTCCGGGCCCTCAATGCGGTGGAGATCGCGCTGGCGACGGTGGTGGTGCTCGCGGTGGCCGCCGATCGCCCGGGGCCGCTGGCGCTGGCGGGGGTCTGCGTTGCGGTGGCAGTGCTGACCGTTCAGGTGCTGGTGGTCCGGCCCCGACTGCGCCGCCGCTCGGATGCGGTGCTGGCCGCGCAGACCGCCCCACCCGGCGGCATCATCGAGCGCTCCCGCGCCCACTACGCCTACGCGGGGCTGGAAGTGGTCAAGGTCGCCGCACTGCTGACCGCGGGCGCCGCACTGCAGGTCGCCTCAATCGCCGGATAGCACCCAGGCCAGCGCTCGTTCGACGTCGTACACCGCCGGCACGCCCGCCGGCCGGGCCGGGCGGCGCACGATGACCACCGGCAGGCCGAGTTCCTCGGCGGCCAGCATCTTCGGCCAGGTGTATTCGCCCCCGGAGTCCTTCGTGACGACCACATCGGCGCGGTGATCGCGCAGCAACGCGAGTTCTCCGGGCAGCGCGTAGGGACCCCGGTCCCTGATCACCGACCAGTTGGGCGGCAGGCTGATCGACGGCGGCTCGACCACCCGCGCCAGCACCTCCGCGTCGGCCAGCGCCGGCAGGTACGACGCCAACTGCTGACGCCCGATGGTCAGCACCGGCCGCCGCCCCAGCCGGGCGGTGAGCTGCGCGGCGTGGGCGTGCGAGTCGGCCCACTGCCACAACTGTCCGGCGCGCTGCGACCAGCCGGGCCGCTCCAGCCGCAGCAGCGGCCGCCCGGCCGCCGCGCATGCCGCGGCCGCGTTGGCCGACATCGTCGTCGCGAACGGGTGGGTGGCATCCACGACGGCGTCGTAGTCGGCCAATGCCGCTCGCAGGCCGTCGATTCCGCCGAATCCGCCGATCCGCACCGCCCCGGTCGGCAGCCGTGGGTCGGCGACCCGGCCGGCGAGCGAGGTCGTGACGTCGACACCCGCGGCGACCAGCCGATCGGCGAGCGCTCGGGCTTCGGCGGTGCCGCCGAGCAGCAACAGGCGCGTCACGGTGCCCCCGGCGGTAGGAACGGCAGCCCCGTCGGCGGCCCGCCGCCCGCCAGCTCCAGCAGGGCGTCGACGTCCAGGTGTTCTTCGATCAGATCCCCGAGCAGGTCGAGGCGACGCTCCCGGGCGGCGGGAAAGGACACACCCGACGGTTCCAGGCCCAGGGTGGCACGCAGGAATGCCGTGCGCAGCGCGTCGGACTCCAAGGCACCGTGCCGCATGGTGCCGAACACCTGAGCAGCCCGGGCACCGCCGGGAAACTCACCGGCACCGTCACCGCGGGTGATGCGGCCGTGGTGGATCTCGTATCCGCCGTCGGACAGGCGCAGGACCTTGTCTGCGGCGAAACAGGTTTCAACATCGAGCAGGCCCAGCCCGGCTACTTCGGCGGGCGCTCCCTCGATTCCCTGGGGATCGCGGATCATCCGGCCCAGCATCTGGAAGCCCCCGCAGATCCCCAGTACCGGCTTGCCCGCGGCGGCGTGCGCGGCGATCGCGGAGTCGATTCCGCGCGACCGCAGCCAGGCCAGATCGCTGATCGTTGCCCGGGTTCCGGGCAGCACCACCAGATCGGCGTCGGACACCCCGCGCGGGTCGGCAGCGAACACCACGTCCAGCTCGGGTTCCAGCCCGAGTGCGTCCAGGTCGGTGAAATTGCTGATCCGTGGCAGCCGGATCACCGCAACCCGGCGCGCCGCGGTGCGCGCCGAGCGCCGGCGGTCCAGGTCGAGCGCGTCCTCGGAGTCCAGCCACAGCTCCGGGTGCCACGGCAGCGTGCCGAACACTCGCCGGCCGGTGAGGCGCTCCAGATCGGCCAGCCCGGGCTCCAACAGCCGCTGCTGGCCACGGAACTTGTTCACGATGAACCCGGCCACCAGCGCCTGGTCCTCGCTCGACAGCAGGGCGACAGTGCCGAAGAACGCCGCGAACACCCCGCCGCGGTCCACGTCGCCGACGACCACCACCGGCAGGCCGGCGTGGCGCGCCAAGCCCATGTTCACGTAATCGCCGGTGCGCAGGTTGATCTCGGTCGGGCTGCCCGCGCCCTCGGCGACGATCACGTCGTAGCGCCCGGCGAGATCGTCGTAGGCACGGTGTGCTGACGCGGCCAATTCCGCCCGGCCGTTCATCCAGTTCGACGACGACAGTGTCCCCCACGGCCGGCCCATCAGCACCACGTGACTTTGCTGGTCACTACCGGGCTTGAGCAGTACCGGGTTCATCGCCGGCTCCGGGACCGCCCGCGCTGCGCAGGCCTGAATCCATTGCGCCCGGCCGATTTCGGTCGCCAAGCCGTCGGCATCGACACACACCATGGAGTTGTTCGACATGTTCTGCGCCTTGTAGGGCGCCACCCGCACCCCGCGGCGGTCCAGTGCCCGGCACACACCGGTGGCCACCACGGTCTTTCCGGCGTCGCTGGTGGTTCCGGCGATCAGGATGCCCGCCATCAGGTTCGCCGCACCAGGAACACGTCCATCACCCAACCCGCCTCGGCCCTGGCCGCGCCACGGGCGGCCGCGATCTCGTCGGCGACGTCCGCGACTCGGCCACTGACCAGTCGCTCCCCCGTCGCGCCGAGGTTGGCGCCCCACCAGATCGTCCAGTCGGCCACCGCGGAAAGATCGAGCTCGCTGTTGAGCATCGCGACGATGTTGTCCTGGCCTTCATCGACCGCCTCGATCAGCCGTCGGCCGGTGGTGATGTGCACCGGCCGGCCCACTTCGTGCAGCACGATCCGGTGCCGGGCCGCCAGCAGCTGCGGTGCGCTGATCCCGGGCAGCACATCGTAATCCAGTTCAAGCCCAAGGGCTTTCACCTGCTCGACAATGCGGATCGTCGAGTCGTACAGCGCCGGATCACCCCACACCAGAAATGCTGCAGTGCCTCCCCGCTCACGCAGCACCTCGGCGTAGCGCGCCGCGCGCTCCGCATGCCAGTCGGCGACGGCGTTCTCATACCCGGCCGTCGTCAGCCCCGGGGAACGGTCCCTGCGCGGGTCGGAGACGGTGACGATCGGGACCGTACCGGCGTACGCGTCCACGACTGCCCGCCGAAGTGCCAAGAGGGCGTCGTCGGAGGATTTCTCGGGGGCCACGACGTAGTCGGCCGATCGCAGCGCGTCGGCGACCTCGGCGGTGACGTGCGCAGGCCCCATGCCGATACCGAGAATCCAAACCTTCACCGGTCCTCCAGGTCCCCCTCGACGTCCAGGTAAGCCTGCCGCAGTGCCGCCAGGGTCTCCGGGTCGGGTTGCTCCCACAGGCCCCGGTCGGCAGCCTCGGTCAACCGTTCCACGATGCCATGCAGCGCCCACGGGTTGGACTTGTCGAGGAACTCCCGGGTCTGCGGGTCCAGGACGTACTCGGCCGCGAGCTTCTCGTACATCCAGTCGTGCACCACTCCCGCGGTGGCGTCGAACCCGAACAGATAGTCGACGGTGGCGGCCAGTTCGAACGCACCCTTGTAGCCGTGTCGGCGCATCGCGGAGATCCAGCGCGGGTTGACCACCCGGGCCCGAAACACCCGCGCGGTCTCTTCGGCCAGCGTGCGGGTGTGGACGGCATCCGGCGACGTCGAGTCCCCCACGTAGGCTTTCGGGTCGGCGCCGGTCAGCGCCCGCACGGTCGCGATCATGCCGCCGTGATAGACGAAGTAGTCATCGGAGTCGGCGATGTCGTGCTCGCGGGTGTCGATGTTCTTGGCCGCCACCTTGATCCGGCGGTAGTTGGTGCGCATGTCCTCGGATGCGGCGCAGCCGTCCAGTCCGCGGCCGTAGGCGAACCCGCCCCAGGTGGTGTACACCTCGGCCAGGTCCTTGTCGTCACGCCAGGTTCCGGATTCGATCACCTGCAGGATCCCGGCCCCGTACGAACCGGGTGCGGAACCGAAGACCCGGGTGGTGGCCCGGCGCAGGTCGCCGTGCTCGGCGAGGTCGGCGCGGGCGTGCGCCGCCACGAAGTTCGCCTCGTCGGGTTCGTCGAGCGCCGCCACCAGCCGCACCGCGTCGTCGAGCATCGTCACCACGTGTGGGAAGGCATCCCTGAAGAACCCCGAGATCCGCACCGTCACATCGATTCTGGGCCGACCGAGCTCGGCCAGCGAAGCCACTTCGAGCCCAGAGACCCGCCGGGACGCCTCATCCCACTCCGGCCGCACGCCGAGCAGGGCCAGCACCTCGGCGACGTCGTCGCCCGAGGTGCGCATCGCTGAGGTTCCCCACACCGACAGCCCGACCGACTCCGGGTAGACGCCGGTGTCATCGAGGTAGCGCCGCACCAGCGAGTCGGCCATCGCCTGACCGGTCTGCCACGCCAGCCGGGACGGCACCGCGCGGGGGTCGACGGTGTAGAAGTTGCGCCCGGTGGGCAGCACGTTGACCAGGCCGCGCAACGGTGACCCGGAAGGTCCCGGCCGTACGAACCCGCCGGCCAGCGCGTGCAGCACCGAGTCCAGCTCGGCCGCCGTGCCGGCCAGCCGCGGAACCACTTCGGTGGCCGCGAATCTCAGCACCCGACACACCTCGGGGTCGGGATGCAGCGTGTCGGCGACACCGGTCTCCCAGCCGGCCGCCTCCATGGCTTCGACCAGTTCGCGCGCGCGGTCCTCGATCTCGTCGACTGCGGCGGCGGCAGCGCCTTCCTTGAGGCCCAGTGCGGCCCGCAGTCCGGGCACGGCGTGGTCCACCCCGCCCCACACCTGCGGGGCGCGCAGGATCGCCAGCACCAGATTCACCCGCTCCGGGCCGGTCGGTGCACCGCCGAGCACGTGCAGACCGTCGCGGATCTGGGCGTCCTTGATCTCACAGAGCCAGCCGTCGACATGCAGCAGGAAGTCGTCGAACTCCTCATCCTCGGGCCGCTCGTCGAGGCCCAGATCACGGTGCATCTCCGCGGCCCGCATCAGGTTCCAGATCTCGCCGCGGATCGCCGGCAGCTTGGCCGGGTCCATCGTGGCGATGTTGCCGTACTCGTCGAGCAGCTGCTCCAACCGAGCGATGTCGCCGTAGGACTCCGCACGCGCCATCGGCGGGATCAGGTGGTCGACGATGGTGGCGTGCGCCCGCCGCTTGGCCTGGGCGCCCTCGCCGGGGTCGTTGACCAGGAAAGGGTAGACCAGTGGCAGGTCGGCGATCATCGCGTCGGTGGCGCACGCGGAAGACAACGCCGCGGTCTTACCGGGCAGCCATTCCATCGATCCGTGCTTGCCCAGGTGGATCACCGCGTGCGCACCGAAACCATGTGCCAGCCAACGGTATGCGGCCAGATAGTGGTGACTGGGCGGCAACTCGGGATCGTGGTAGATCGCCACCGGGTTCTCCCCGAACCCGCGGGGCGGCTGGATCATCAGCACGATGTTGCCGGATTGCAGTGCGGCCAGCACGATCTCGCCGGAATCGTTGACGAACAGCTTGCCCGGCGCCGGGCCCCACGCCGTCGCCATCGCGTCGCGCAGCTCGTCGGGCAACTCGGCGGTCCACTGCGCGTACTGCTGCGCGGTGACCCGGACCTGCGCGTCGGACAGTTGCGCAGCGGACAGCCAGTCCTCGTCCTGCCCGCCGGCCTCGATCAGGGTGTGGATCAGCCGATCCCCGGCAGCCGTCTCGTCATCGATGTCCAGCACCCCGAAGCCGTCCCCGACGTCGTAACCCTCGTCGGCCAGCCGGCGCAGCAGCCGCACCGCCGACACCGGGGTGTCCAGCCCGACGGCGTTGCCGACCCGGGAGTGCTTGGTGGGGTAGGCCGACAGCACCAACGCCAGCTTCTTCTGCGCATTCGGAATGCGGCGCAGCACAGCGTGATTCACCACCACACCCGCCACCCGGGCGCAGCGTTCGGCGTCGGCGGCATAGTGCGGCAGCCCGTCGTCGTCGATCTCCTTGAAGGAGAACGGCACCGTGATGATCCGGCCGTCGAACTCCGGGATAGCGATCTGGGTGGCCGAGTCCAGCGGGGTCACGCCGTCGTCGTTGGCCTCCCAGTCCGCTCGTGACGAGGCCAGGCACAGTCCCTGGAACACCGGGATGTCCAGCGCCGCGATCCGTTCGATGTCCCAGGCGCCGTCGTCGTCGCCGGCACTGACACCGGCTGTGGCGTTCATCGCCCCACCGGCCGCCAGCATGCAGACCACCACCGCGTCGAGCTGCCCCAACGCGCCGAAAAGCTCGTCGGGGGCGTTGCGCAGCGACGCGGCGAAGATCGGCACCCCCACTGCCCGGCCGCAGGCATCGATGGCGTCGGCCAGGGCGTGCGCGAACCCGGCGTTGCCGCTGACCTCATGCGCCCGGTAGTAGAGCACCCCGATCCGCACCGCGTCGGGAGCCGCGGCCGGCTCGCTCCGCTTCCCGTAACCCCACTCCGGGATCACCGCCGGCTCGTCGAAGCCTTCCCCGGTGAGCAGCACCGTGTCGCACAGGAACGCGTGCAGCTGCGCGAGGTTGGCCGGCCCGCCCTCGGCGAGATAGGCATGCGCCTGCGCGGCCAGCCCGATCGGGACCGTGGAGCACTCCATCAGCTCGGCGTTGGGTGAGCGCTCCCCGCCCAGCACCACCAGCGGCAAGCCGGTCGCGCGCAGCAGCTTCAGCTCATCGGCGATCTCGGCCGACGAGCCCAGGATTCGCAGCACCACCACATCGACCCCGTCGAGCAGCGGTTGGATGTCGTGGCGTGCGGGGTTGCCCAACCGATACGCCGCGCCGCTGGCTCGCGCGGACAGCAGGTCGGTGTCGGACGTGGACAGGAGCGCGATGCGCCGCATAGCCGGTTCCTCCTGGGGGTTCGCGCCCCGCATAGTCGGATGTCCCGCGGCCAGTATCTGGCTAACACAGTGGCGGAACCGCCCCGGATTCGCACCGGGTTCCTGACGCCACGAGACGGCGGCCAGCCTAACGCAGCACGGCATGTAAGAATGTCGCCGGTAAGGCGATGACGATTGAGGAAGCCGGTGCGAATCCGGCGCGGTCCCGCCACTGTCATCGGGGAGCGACCCTCATCAGCCACGGCCCGCCACTTGTGGGGTTGGAAGGCGAGGCGAGCAGTGATCCGAGAGCCAGGAGACTCACGTCATCGCGTCCTGCGTACCGGGGCGGTGTACCCCGAGGAAGCTGACTCACGCCCATGTGTCGTGCGCTGCGGGTAGTCCTTGCGCTGCTGATCACGCTGGCCACCCCGTTGGCCGGATGCTCCGGCGAACCCGCCTCTCGCACACCGGAAGCACGTGCCGGCTGCATCACCGACTTCGATCCGGCCGCCGACTACTTTCCGGACAAGTCGACGCTGACCGAGGCCACCAACTTCTCCATCACCTACCGCGGCAGCTACCAGATCCTGACCGTCAATCGGCCCTACCTGGGCGGTAAGCCGGTGTCCTATGTGCTGGTGCGCTGCGGCGCGCCCGCGCCGGCGCTGACCGGCGAGCTTGCCCACTCCCAGCGGATCACCGTCCCGGTACACAGCCTCTACTCGGGCTCGACGACGCACCTGGCGATGATCACCGAACTCGGCCAAGCCGGCGTGGTCACCGGGGTCGCGAGCCCGGCCGCCGTCGCCGACCCGCAGATCCGCGCGCACATCGAGAGCGGTGAGATCGTCGGCTACGCCCCCGGCGGGCAGATCAATGTCGAGCGCGTGATAGGCGCGGGCCCCGACCTGCTGGTCACCGAGGGGATCGATGACCCCGGCTATGCCAAGCTGCGCGAAGCCGGTATTCCCGTGCTGGCCGACGCCGAATGGCTGGAATCCACTCCGCTGGGCCGGGCCGAGTGGGTGAAGGTGTTCGCCGCGCTGACCGGAACCGAGCGTCAGGCCGGGCAGGCGTATGAGTCCATTCGCGACCGCTACCGCGCGCTGGCCGCCCAAGCCACCGCAGCGAAGCCCGTCGAGGTCTTGGCCGGCACCATGTATTCCGGCAGCTGGTCGATGCCCACCGGTGACAGCTACTCGGGACGTCTGGTCGCCGACGCCGGCGGCACCTACCCCTGGCTGTCGGACACCGGCGCCGAGAACCGGCAACTGAACTTCGAGTCGGTGTACGCCCGTGCCGGCACGGCGCCGGTGTGGCTGGTCACCGACGACTGGCACACCCTGGGCGACGCGGTGGCCCGCGACAGCCGCTACGGCGAGCTCACCGCGCTGCGGACCGGTCACGTGTGGTCGGCCACCAAGGCGATCACACCCGGAGGCGGCAATCTCTACTGGGAACGCGGCACGGCGCGACCTGATCTGCTGCTCGGCGACCTCGTCGCGATCCTGCACCCCGAGCTCGTCGCCAACCACGCGTTCGAGTTCTACCGGCGGGTGCCGCGGTGAAGCCGCGTCTCGCCCTGGTGCTGGCCGCGCTCGGCGCTGCCGTGGTCCTGTTGGCCCTGCTGGGTTTGGTGCTCGGGCCGGTGCGGGTTCCGGTGCTCGACACCGTGCAGGTGCTGTTCGGCGCCGAACCCTCCGACCCGCGCTGGCAGGTGATCGTGTGGAACATGCGGTTACCTCGGGTGCTGACCGCGCTGGCCGCCGGGTCCGCGCTCGGCGTCGCCGGCCTGCAGCTGCAAACCCTGTTCCGCAACACGCTTGCCGATCCCTACATTCTGGGCGTGAGCTCCGGGGCCAGCCTCGGCGTCGCGGTGGTGGTTTTGTTCGGCGGTGCAGCCGGCGCCGGTTTCTCCACCGGTATGGCCGGCGCGGGCCGCGCCGGGGAGGTCATCGCGGCGGCCCTGGGCGCCGCGGCGATGCTCACGCTGGTGCTGGTGCTGTCGCGCTGGACCCGCTCGGCGGCGACGCTGCTGCTGATCGGGGTGATGCTCGGGGCGGCCAGCACCGCGCTGGTGAGTCTGGCGATGGTGTACTCCGATCCGCAGCGGGTGCAGCAGTACCTGCTGTGGGGCCTGGGCAGTTTCGCCGGGACCGGCTGGGCCGATTTGGAGCTGCTGCTGCCGCTGGTGGTCCTCGGGCTGGTGACCGCGGCGGTGACGATCCGGCCGCTCAACGCCCTGCTGCTCGGCGAGAGTTATGCGGCGACGATGGGCATCAACGTGCATCGGGCGCGAGTGGTCACGGTCATCTCGGCGTCCCTGCTGGCGGGTGTGACGACCGCGTTCTGCGGACCGATCGCTTTCCTCGGGCTGGTGGTGCCGCACGTGGCCCGCATCGTGGTCGGTACCTCCGATCACCGGGTGGTGGTCCCGGCGGTGATCCTGCTGGGCGCGGTCGCCGCGCTGGGCTGCGGCCTCGTCAGCCAGGTGCCCGGCAGCGACCTGGTCATCCCGATCAACGCGGTCACCGCGCTGGTCGGGGCGCCGGTGGTGATCACCGTGCTGCTGCGGGCCCGTCGCGGATCGGGGTTGCCGTCATGACACCGGCTCCGGTGACACCGGCCGTCGAGCTCGCCGGCCTGGTGATCGGTTACCGCAGCCGGCGCCGGTCGGTGACGGTGGCGGCCGGGCTGGCCGCCCAGGCCCGCCGCGGCGAGCTGACCGTGCTGATCGGGCCCAACGGCGCCGGCAAGTCCACCCTGATCCGCACGCTGGCCGGACTGCAGCCCGCGCTCGGCGGGCGTGTTCTGCTCGACGGCGCCGACCTGACCGCACTGCCCCGCGACGAGCTGGCCCGCCGGGTCGCGGTGGTGCTGACCGAACGAGTCGACCCGGGCCTGCTGTCGGCGCGGGAGCTGGTCGGGCTGGGCCGCATCCCGCACCTGGGTTTGGGTGGCCGGCTGCGTCCGGCCGACGAGGAGATCATCGACTGGGCGCTGGCAGCGACCGGCGCGCGGCATCTGGCGTCGCGGCCGGCTGCCGAACTGTCCGACGGCGAATGCCAGCGGGTCCTGACCGCGCGGGCGCTGGCCCAGCAACCAGGTCTGCTGATCCTCGACGAGCCGACCGCGTTTCTGGATGTGTCGTCGCGGGCCGCCCTGTTCGGGCTGCTGCGCGAGCTCGCCCGCGACCAGCAGTTGGCGGTGGTGCTGAGCACTCACGACTTGGAACTGGCGCTGCGGGTGGCCGACCGGGTGTGGCTGATGGACCCGGCGGGCACCCTAACGGACACCGTCGGCGAAGAGCTGATGTTGTCCGGGCGGATCGGAGACATGTTCGGCAACGACACCCTGCGTTTCGACCCGGGCAGCGGGATGTTCACCTTCGTCGGCGACGAGAACGAGCGCACCGCCCGGGTCGACGCCGGAGAACCGTTGCGTTCAGCATTGACCCGGGTGCTGTCCCGGGAGGGCTGGGGTATCGGCGACTCCGCCGAAATCGTGCTCACGGCAACAGATCCCGGCACCATCGCCGTGCGCACCGCGAGCGGCAACCAGCTCTCCGAGCTGCGCGACCTGCCGCAGCGGCTGCGCGCGCTGCCGACGATCCCGCACCGTTGCGCATCCCGGAATGAGACGACCGCGGCGCTCGCCGAGTTATCCGCTGTCAGCTCCTATTTCGCGGTCTCCACCGGGATCGCAGACGACGCCGACTGGCGTCCGGTGACGCAGCTCTACACCGATGAGAAGCTGCTCGCCGGCGCGGTCGCCCACGTCCGGGAGCGCATCGGGGCACCGGATCTCCGCGTGGCGGTATCCACTTTCTTCCTCGGATTCGCGGCGCGGCTGTGGTCGATCGGGCTGGGCGGGCTCGCCGAACACGGGCTGCTGATCGACCTGGACCCCGATCAGCTCTGGTACACCGATTCGGAAGGGGCCGTCCGCCTGCACCTGCCGAATCCGGTGGCCTGGCAGGGATCGTCGGCGAACGAGAGTCTGGAGCCGGCGCTGGCCGACATGATCTTGACCGGACATTTGAAGCCGTTAGCCGCCGCGGTGCAACGACTTGGTCCGATCTCGGAGCGGCTGCTGCTCGGCAATGCCGCCTCCGCGGTACTGGGTGCCGCCCGCGCCCTGCGCTGGCATAGCGGTGGCGATCTTGCCGACGAACCGGGATGGGCTCTCGCCCGCAAGCTATGCGACGACGAACGCCTCACCGGCACAATATGTTTCAACGGTTCCGATACGGACTACCGGCGTACCAGCTGCTGCCTGTTCTATCGCACGCCCGGCGGCGGCCTGTGCGGCGACTGCGCACTGACCCACAAACCCCCGGTTCGCTTGGACCGATAGAGGAAGGGATTCCCATGACCGAGAACACCGGCACCGTCGTTGCCGATCCCCCGATCGTCGACACCGAAGACCGCGGCCGCGAACAACTCTGGCCGTTGCCGACCGACCAGCAGAGCCTGCTGGATCTGCTGCACCTGTGCTTCGACGAGTACTGGGACGAGATCTGGTTCGGCATCATCATGCAGGGCGCGGCCTGGGAGGTGGCCGCGCCCAACGCGCCGCGCAAGATCGCCATGCTCGACGGTTACGCCACTATCGATTTCGGCCGCTGGCACTTTCACCTCTGCATCGGCAAGCACCGAGCCAGCGGAAACGAGCTGGGCCGGATTCGCCGCTGCACCCGGGCCGAGCTGTACCGCCGGATCGGCAAGGACGGCAACCCGCAGTCGTGGGGCGTGCGCCTGTTCAACGGCCGCGACGAGCAGATGATGACGGTGATGCTGCCGAACCCGTTCCTCACCAACGACCAGCAGATGCGCGACGAGCCCGAGTGGGGCCAGCTGGAGTTGTGGGACAAGCTGCGCGACAAGTACCTCGGCCTGGGGCCGGACCCGCTGGACCGCGGCGGGAGTCAGATCCGCTGCGGCGGTTAGCGAGACTCGACGAAGGAGAGCCGAAGCTGGACCGCCCCAACAGACCCGGCGGCTAGCCCCGGGCAGTCCTTGGCGTAGCGGCGGCACCGGGGAATAGCAGAGTTGCCCACCTCTGCGCGACAAACTGCGGGTGTGGATGCGCCCGCGGCGGTTTGTCGCGCAGAGGCGGGCAACTATCCCTACGAGGCCCGCCGTGAACACGGCCTACCCCAATACCGTCCAGTCTTGACTGAACGGTATTGGGGCTGGTCCCCCGCTATTCCTCGGAGCCCTGCCAGGTATTCGGCATCATCGGGCTGACCGCGCCGCCCCCGAACCCATCGTCGGCCAGCGCGGTCAGCCCGCTCGGCTGTGCGCGGGCAACCCGGTGGGTGCCACCGGCGAAGCCCTGCGCCGCGGCGCCTCGACTCGAGGCGACCGCCCCGGCGAGTTCCGGCACCTCCGGCACCGGGCCGGGCTCCAGATCCATGTACTCGTAGCCGCGCCCGAGCATGCCGGCCTTCGTCTTACGCCGGCGCCGCTGCGTCGCGACCTGCTCCGCCGCGGCGGCCTCGGGAACCTCCGCACTGTCCGGTTTCGGTGCCGCCTTCTTGCGAGTGCTGGTGCCCGAGCCCCGTCGAGCGCCCATGTCCAGACCGCCCACCATGTACATGTAGGCCGGCATGGTGACCGACGGTGGCCCGGCGGGAGTCGGCGGCGGCGCGCCGGGGGGCGGTGCGGCGGCCGCGGCCGGGGC
>NZ_LDPO01000049.1 GCF_001021505.1 Mycolicibacter heraklionensis | reverse complement strand
CCCACATGAAACGCCTGCGCCGACAACGCCGCCTGCTCCGCCTGCGCCATCGTCGACCGCATCAACGCCGCCTTGGCACCAAACGCCGACTCCGACGCCACCAACTGCGGAATATGCGCATCCAACAAACTCATCCCCGCACTCCTCTCTCCACTATCGATTAGTCGCGGGCCGCGCCGTTCGGGTTCCATGGAGGCCGCGACCGCCCGTTGCTCGCATCGTTGAGAGCGGCTCGGCACTCCCGGACAAGAACGTCGGCGGAGTTCAGTCCGGTCAATAACTGAGGAACAATGCTACGGCAATTACCTCGTTCTACGAACCTTTAATTGGATCAACGGCCGCGAATGCGGATTAACTTATGTGCGTCGACGGGCTCTCGTCCGGGCCGTCCCAGGAGGCCGGCAGCATCGGTTCAGCGGGGCCTCGGCCGTACTCGTCTCGGGTCAGCTCCGCCAGACCGGCGGCGCGCGCCATCCCGGTCTTGCCGAGCGTCCCCGTGAAGCCCGCTGCGCTAGAGCGGGTCTGCGGCGCCAGGTCCGGTTCGAGCCCCGGGGCGTCGTCCTCGAGGTATTCGTAGCGGTAGCCGGGGTCGATCAGCCGGCCGCGCCGACGGCCGCCGTGCCGCGCCGTGCCGGTCTCCGCTGCGCCGGCCGCCGCGGTGGCCGCTACGCCGGCGGCGGGCCGGGCCGTTTTCGCGCCCGCACGGCCGGCAGCGCTCTGCGACGAGGGAAGCCAGCCCACCAGGTAGCTGTGGAACGTGCCCTCGGTACCGATCAACGGGGGCACCGGCGGCGGTGGTGGTGCGGTGCCGGCGGGGGTGGTGGGCGACGTCATCGCCGGCGCAGCAGGTGCTGCCGAGGCCGGCGCCGTCGCGGGGTTCGGCGCCGGAGCCGTTGCGCCACCGGAGATGACCGGTGACACCGCAGCGGGTGCCGCCGGCACCGGTGGCGGCACCGCCGGTGCGGGGATTCCGGCCAGCCCCGCCAAGCCGGCCAGGCCGGCCGGCGGTGCGACCGCGGCGAGGCTGCCGATCGCCAGGTTCAGCCCGACACCCGCCAGCAGCGGGGACAGTTGCAACAGGAAACGCAGGCTGCGCAGCGTCCAGTTGACGGCGCGGTAGGTCTGCCACGCGATGAAGTAGGTCGTCAGCTGCCACCGCTGAGCGGGCGTGAGCGGTCCTTGAAAGTTCTGTTGCAGCCAGGCCAGCGCCTTCTCGGTGCCGTTGACGAAATTGGACAGATTCTGCAGGAATTCCGCGGGACTCCAATTGGGCTGGCCTTGTCCGGGAACCTGCTGGCCGTCGGCGCCGAAGAGCATCTGCCAGATCTCAGCCGGCGTTGGCAGGTCAAACGATCCGCTTCCGTCACCGCTGCCACCGCCATTGCCTCCCCCGCCGCCGCCCGTACCGTCGCCGGCCGCCGCGATCCCGGCCTGCGCGCTGCCGCTGGAATGCCCCAAGCTTCGCGCGGTCTCGCTGGCTGCCTGGTAAGCGCTCATGACGGTGGCCGCCTGGGTCCACATCCGGGCGTAATCGGCCTCGTTGACCGCGATCGGCACGGTGTTGATCCCGAAGAAATTGGTCGCCACCAACACCGCGTGGGTGGCGTGGTTGGCAGCCAACTCGGCGAGGGTCGGCATGGCCGCCAGGGCACTGCTGTACGCCGACGCGATCACCTCGTGCTGGGCGGCGGTTCGGGCGCTGAGCGCGCCGGCCAGCTGCAGCCAGGCCAGATAAGGCAGATGCGCCGCCGCATATGCCTCCGCGGTCGGGCCGGCCCACACCTGCTGAGCATCGCCGAGAACGGCGGTGAGATCGCTTGCGGCACTGAGGTACTCACTGCCCAATGTCGCCCAGGCCGCCGACGCGGCAAGCAGCGGCCCCGGCCCCGGCCCGGTGCTCAGCATTGCCGAGTGCACTTCGGGCGGGGCCGCCATCCAGGTGGCAGGGGCCGACATCACCGCACCGCTATTGCGAAAACACCGACGCCGCCAGGGTGTCTGCGACCAGGTAATTGACCCCCGCTTGAGCGACCCCCACACCGGCCCGGCCCAACACTTCGGTGCCGCACGCAGCGACCGCCTCGTGCTGGCTGCCCTGCACGCTGAGTTCCGCCGCGGCCTGCAGCGACACCGGGTCGATCGCAGGCGGCGCCACCGCGGTGATCAACGGCGCCGCGGTCGCGTGCGCTGCCGCCAGCGTCGCGGTGATCGCCTCGATGGCCGCGCTCGTCGCAGCCAGGCCTTCGGGCACGACGTTCAGAACCATGGCGGAACCCCTTCCAGCCAATACGCCGCCACCTAACCTGCGGACTGATGAAGCTGATGCAGTCACGATATGCCCTGTCAGGCCCTGAATGGTCCCGTAACTGCGGATAGACCTCAGTGTTTCTTGACCACCCACCGCGGTGCGGTCCGCCAGCTACGCCGACCATCGGGGTGCTGCAGGGGTGGGTCCAGCAGCAGCACGGCGCGGCCCTTAAGCAGAACGGGGCGGACCCAGTCGCCCAACTCGATCAGTTCACCGGGTGCCGGTCGGCGGGCGCTGCCGTCCCGGACATCATCGATGGGCACGCTGGCCAGGAGTTCGTCGACGGTTGCCTCGGCGGGCAGGTTCGCCAGCCCGGGCAATGCGATGAACAGTCCGTCGTCGCCGGAGAGTTGCAGACCGACCGCCGCCAAGGCGCCCAACACCCCGTCGTGGGTGCCGCCGTGCCCGGACACGTGCACACCGAGTTCCTCGCCGAGACGGCGGGCTTGCGTCCGCTGCAACACTTCCCGTTTGGCCCGCCGACCGAACTCCACCAGCGGGCGAATATCGCTCAAATCAGCCGGAATCGCCACCGCCAGACCGGGGTCCGCGGCCGGCGGACAGACGCGTTCCAGGAACCCGGCGACAAAGCCGATGATCTCGTCGCGCACCGCGTGCGGGTCGGCTCCGGGACTGCGCCAGGCCAGGCAGGCACTGGAGTTGTGCGACGTATAGGGAACGCGGTCGTCGACGAGGAGTTGGTGCCGGGTAGCCCCGGCCTCGCTGCCCAGCCCGGCGGCCGCCAACTCGCGTAGCAGAGCCCGGGCGCGCCGGCCGGTACCGGGACTGAACTGGTCGTCGGTGTCGTCGATGCCGATCAGCAGGTCGACGCCGGCAAAGACCGTCACGGGTTGACGACCACTGTGCTGACATCGCGAACCCACCGGTCGCGCTCGAGGTCGGTCCCGGCCAGCTTGAGGGTGTCGCGTTTGGTGAAACTCAGCACGACCCGATCGGTGAGCTCGGCGGCGGTGAGCGTCTGCGCCGGGTCACGTCCTTCGAACCGAACACTGTGGACCGCCGTGGCCCCGGCGGCGTCGAGAACCGTTCGCACCGCAGGGCCTCGCTGCACGGGGCTTCCGTGTGATTGCGGCGTCGCGATCTCGGTCTGCGGCAAGCCGCCCAGCCGGGCCAGGTCGAACTCGTCCAGCACTCGGCCGTCCTGCCGAACGACCAGGCGATATCCCGTCGCCGTGTCGGTATCGGTGTCGCCGCCGCATCCCGCCACTGCGGCGCCGACGACAAGTGCCGCCAGACCCACTCCGAACAGGCACCCAGCAGCTGACCGCATGTGCATGACCGTAAGCAGGTGTCCACACGTATTCAAGCTGCTAGGCGCCGACATAACCCTCAGATGAGGTTGTGCGGCGCGGCCGTCGGGCCTACCTTGAGGCGATGACCGTGATGCCGTGGACCGCGGGGCGACCGACGAGCCTGGTGCTGGCCCGCGAAGTCGTCTTCCCAGCTGCCGCTGCCGTGGTGATCACCCTGTCCTCCGACATGCGGATGCCGCTGGGATTGCCCGGGCATCGCGGCCTGGTGTGGCTGACCCTGTTGGTGGCGGTGGCCCTCACCACCCGCAGGCCGCAGACGGTGCTCGCGGTGGGTGCGGCGTCGACGGCGGCCACCGCGCTGCTGCAGTCCGGCCCAGGCCCCTGGGCCGGGGTTCGCTACCTGGGCGCCGCGGCGTTCCTGTACCTGCTGACAACCATCCCCGCCGTGCGGTGCCGCCGGTGGTTGATCGCGCTTGCCGCGGCTCCGATTCACCTTGTCGCGCTTGCTGTTCCGATTGCAACAGGACTCTTCGGCGGCCATCACGCGGCCGTGGTGGGCATCGGCGACAAAGCGCTCTTCCACCTCGGCTTCGGCCTGGTGGCCGGAATCCTCGGCTGGGTGATCGCCGCCGCGATCGACTGGGCAGTCCCAGAGACTTCCCGCAGCGCTTAGCCGCCGCCGTTACAGCCCGTACCGCTACCCGGTCCGCCCGGGCCGCCGCCACCGGGGTTGGGGACGCATCCGCCACCGCCGCCGCCATGGCTGCCGGGAGTGTTCCCGGTAGTGCCGGCTGCCCCGTTGTTCCCGCTGATGCTGCCCGCTCCGCCTTGGCCACCTACGCCGCCCTGGCCGCCGGGGGTGTCGGGTCCGCGGACCCCGGCGTAGCCGCCGTCGCCGCCATCACCACCGTTGCCGCCGTTCCCGGACATCAGACCGGCGCTGCCACCAGCGCCACCGCGACCACCGTTGCCGCCCGCGGTATTGGTGCCCGAGGTGCCGCCGCCACCACCTCCGCCACCGGCAC
>NZ_LDPO01000048.1 GCF_001021505.1 Mycolicibacter heraklionensis | reverse complement strand
GCCTCGACGTTCCCGCCCTGTGGGCGCCCCGCAACCGCGACGAGGAACTGCGGGTTCCGATCGGGGTGACCGCGACCGGCGAGCCGTTGATCTTTGATCTCAAGGATGAGGCCGAGGGCGGGATGGGTCCGCACGGGTTGATGATCGGTATGACCGGCTCGGGCAAGTCGCAGACCTTGATGGCGATCCTGCTGTCACTGCTGACCACGCATTCCGCGGATCGGTTGATCGTGATCTACGCCGACTTCAAGGGTGAGGCCGGTGCGGACATCTTCCGGCACTTCCCGCAGGTCGTCGCGGTCATCTCGAACATGGCCGAGAAGCGCTCGCTGGCCGATCGGTTCGCCGACACCCTGCGCGGGGAAGTCGCGCGGCGGGAGTTGCTGTTGCGCGAGGCGGGCCGGCGGGTGCAGGGCAGTGCGTTCAACTCGGTGACCGAGTACGAGGCCGCGATCGCCGCGGGGCATGATTTGGCGCCGATCCCGACGCTGTTCATCGTCGCTGACGAGTTCACCCTGATGCTGGCCGATCACCCGGAGTACGCCGAGTTGTTCGACTACGTCGCGCGTAAGGGACGGTCGTTCCGGATCCACATCCTGTTCGCCTCGCAGACGTTGGATGTGGGCAAGATCAAGGACATCGACAAGAACACCTCGTATCGGATCGGGTTGAAGGTCGCCAGCCCGAGTGTGTCGCGGCAGATCATCGGGGTCGAGGACGCCTATCACATCGAGTCCGGCAAAGAGCACAAGGGCGAGGGCTTCCTGGTGCCGGCTCCCGGCGCGGCGCCGATCAAGTTCCGCAGCACCTACGTCGACGGCATCTACGACCCGCCGCAGCAGTCCCGGGCCGTGGTGATGCACGCGATTCCCGAGCCGACATTGTTCACCGCGGGTGCGGTCGACTCCGGGCAGGAGACCACCGTGGTGGTCGAGGCCGACGAGGAGACACACGCCCCGCCGCGCAAGCTGATCGCGACGATCGGCGACCAGCTGGCGAACTACGGGCCGCAGGCCCCGGCACTGTGGTTGCCGCCGCTGGACGAGCCGATCCCGCTGGCCGCGGCGTTGGCTCGGGCCGGGATCGGGGAGCGGCAGCTGCGTTGGCCGTTGGGGGAGATCGACAAACCCTTCGACATGCGCCGGGATCCGCTGGTGTTCGACGCCCGCTCCGCGTCGGGGAACATGCTCATTCACGGCGGCCCCAAGTCGGGCAAGACCACGGCGTTGCAGACGTTCATCCTCTCGGCGGCCAGCCTGCACTCACCGCGGGAGGTGAGCTTCTACTGCCTGGACTACGGCGGCGGGCAGTTGCGGGCCTTGGAGGACCTGGCCCATGTGGGCAGTGTCGCCTCGGGGTTGGAGCCGGAGAAGATCCGCCGCACCTTCGGGGAACTCGAACAACTGCTGACCGCGCGTCAGCAGCGCGAGGCGTTCCGTGATGGCAGCATCGGCTCGCTCAACGACGGCTACGGTGAAGTGTTCTTGGTCATCGACAACCTGTATGCGTTCAGCCGGGATAACACCGACCAATTCAATACCCGTAACCCGTTGCTGGCCAAGGTCACCGAGCTGGTCAACGTCGGGTTGGCCTACGGCATCCACGTCATCGTGACCACCCCCAGCTGGCTGGAAGTCCCGCTGGCCATGCGGGACGGGCTCGGGTTGCGCCTGGAGCTCAAACTGCACGACCCGCGCGACAGCAACGTCCGTGTTGCCGGGGCGCTCACGCGTCCGGCCGAAGCGGTGCCGGCCAACCAGCCCGGTCGTGGTCTGACGATGGCCGCCGAGCACTTCCTGATCGCCCAACCCGATCTAACCCAGATCGCCGAGCTCAACGCCCGCCACCCCGGGCTGGCCGCGCCGCCGGTGCGGTTGTTGCCCACCAACCTGGCCCCCGAAGAGGTCGGGGCGCTCTACCCGGCACCCGAGCATGTGGTGATCGGGGTGCGTGAAGAGGACCTGGCCCCGGTCGAGGTGGACTTCACCGCCAACCCGCTGCTGCTGGTGCTCGGGGACGCCAAGTCCGGCAAAACCACCCTGCTGCGCCACCTCATCCGCACCGTGCGGGACAACAACACCGCCGATCAGGTGGCGTTCACCGTGATCGATCGCCGCCTGCACCTCGTCGACGAACCCCTCTACCCGGACAACGAGTACACCGCCAACGTCGATCGGGTCATCCCCGCCATGCTGGGCCTGTCGGCGTTGATCGGCTCCCGACGCCCCCCCGCGGGCCTGTCGGCGGCGGACCTGGCGGCCTGGCGCTACGACGGGCACACCCACTACCTGATCATCGACGACGTCGATGCCATCCCCGACACCCCAGCACTATCAGGGCCCTACGCCGGGCAGCGGCCCTGGACCACCCTGATCGAACTGCTCTCCCAAGCCGGCGATCTGGGCCTGCGGGTCATCGTCACCGCACGAGCCACCGGCTCAGCACACGCGTTGATGACCAACCCGCTGCTCCGACGGCTCAACGACCTACAAGCCACCACCCTCATGCTCTCCGGCAACCCCGCCGACAGCGGCAAAATCCGCGGCCAACGCTTCAGCCGCCTCCCCGCAGGACGAGCAATCCTGCTAGCCGACAACGACGAACCCACCTACCTCCAACTAGTCAACCCAACATTCAGCCAAACCTTGACGCGCTAGTGCGCATCGAAATGGGGAAGGGGAAATTGCCATGACGCTCAATGTGGTTCCGGAAGGTCTCGCCGCCGCCAGCGCAGCGGTCGAGGCATTGACCGCCCGTCTGGCGGCCGCGCAGGCCAGCGCCGCTCCGCTGATCACGGCGGTGGTTCCGCCGGCGGCCGACCCGGTGTCGCTGCAGACCGCTGCCGGTTTCAGCGCGCAGGGCAGCGAGCACGCTGCGGTAGCCGCCCAAGGCGCCGCTGAGTTGGGCCGCGCCGGCGTCGGTGTCGGTGAGTCCGGTGTCAACTACGCCGCCGGTGACGCCGCGGGCGCGTCCACGTACTTTTTGGGCGCCCGAGGCTGATGGTTCCCGCCCCGGTCTGGATCGCCTCCCCCCCGGAGGTGCATTCAGCATTGCTGAGCAGCGGTCCCGGACCGGGTCCGTTGCTGTCGGCTGCCGGGGTATGGAACTCACTGAGCGCCGAGTACGCCTCGGTGGCAGACGAACTCACCACGCTGCTCGGTGCGGTGCAGACCGGCGCGTGGCAGGGACCCAGCGCCGAGCAATACCTGGCCGCACACGGGCCGTATCTGGCCTGGCTGGGCCAGGCCAGCGCGGACAGCGCTGGTGTAGCCGCACAGCATGAAGTGGCCGCAGCGGCGTACACCAGTGCGTTGGCGTCGATGCCGACCCTGGCCGAATTGTCTGCCAATCACATGACGCACGGGGTGCTGATCGCCACCAACTTCTTCGGGATCAACACGATCCCGATTGCGCTCAACGAAGCCGACTATGTCCGGATGTGGGTCCAGGCCGCCACCACCATGAGCACCTACCATGCGGTGTCCGGTGCGGCGCTGGCTTCCGCGCCGCGAGCGGTGGAGGCGCCCCCGGTGGTCAAAGCCGACTCCGCCCAGCCCGCGGAAGACTCGTCGTCGGACATCGGGGATTTCTTCACTCGGTTGTGGGAACAGCTCGTCCAGTTTTTCAACGACCCGATCGGGGTGATCCGCGAGATCCTCAGCACCCCGGGTGCGTTGGTGACCTGGTTCCCGCTGCTGTTCTTCGTCGCCTACGAGGCGTTCTTCATCCCGTTCGGCTGGACCTTCTGGTCGCTGTTGTTCGCCAGTGCGGCCCTGCTGCCGATCTTGCTCGGTGTGGGTCTGAGCCACCTGGCCGACCTGGGTGAGGAGATTGCGCCCGAAGGCGTCGCCGAGCCGGTACCGGGTTCGGTCATTCCGTCGAGCGACCGGCCGCCCGCCGTGGTGGCGGGCTTCAGCCCGAGTATCGCCACGCCCGGTGCCGCGAGTGTTCCCGCCGCACCGGCTACCTCGACGGTGGCACCGCCACCGCCGGCGGCCGGGGTGATGGCATTCGGCTACTTGGTGACGGGCACCGACCCGGGCACCGGACTGGGTCCGACCCTGACCGACCGCAACAAGGCGAAAGCACCGGCCTCGCGGGTGCCGGCGGCCGCGGCAGCGGTGGGCAGCTCGGCGCGTGACAGGGCGCGGGCGCGGCGGCGCCGCCAGGCGGTGATGCGTGATCACGGGGACGAGTTCATGGACCTGGACTCTGGTGCCGGCACCGGTCCCGATCCCGCGTCGACCGCGCCGTCCGCGGCGGGTTCGGACAGCGGTACCGGGCCTCTCGGATTCACCGGGACGGTGGGCAAGCAGGCACGCAGTACGGCAGCCGGGCTCACCACCTTGACCGGTGACGGGTTCGGCGGGGGTCCGAATATGCCGATGTTGCCCGATACCTGGGGCGAGAAGGATCTTGACGACTCCGCTGGGGAGTCGGAAGCAGAACCGAAGTAGAAGTCAAGAAAGGAGTGCGGCGATGAGTATGTTGGATGCGCATATTCCGCAGTTGGTGGCGTCGGAGTCGGCGTTTGGTGCCAAGGCGGCGTTGATGCGGTCGACGATGGCGCAGGCGGAGCAGGCGGCGTTGTCGGCGCAGGCGTTTCATGTGGG
>NZ_LDPO01000047.1 GCF_001021505.1 Mycolicibacter heraklionensis | reverse complement strand
TTAAATTGTGTTCGGCGGTGTCCTACTTTTCCACCCGTGTGGGCAGTATCATCGGCGCTGACAGGCTTAGCTTCCGGGTTCGGGATGGGACCGGGCGTTTCCCTGTCGCTATTTCCGCCGTAACTCTATTTTCTTGTGTTGGGCTGCCGGGGTTGGTTGGCCGGCGCCCGGTGTCACCAAAGTGTGTGTTTGGTGGTGGGGTGTGGGTTTGAAGTTTTTGTGGTGTGGTTGCGGGCAACACATGTGTTTTTTGTGTGTTGGTAAGTTTTCGGCCGGTTAGTGCCAGTTCCCTGCACACCTTGCGGTGCTTCCAGGTCTGGTCTATCGATCCCGTGGTCTGCGGGGGGCCTTATCCCTCTAAAAGGGTGAGAATCCTGGTCTTGGAGTAGGTTTCCCGCTTAGATGCTTTCAGCGGTTATCCTGTCCGAACGTGGCTATCCAGCCGTGCTCCTGGTGGAACAACTGGTATACCAGAGGTTCGTCCGTCCCGGTCCTCTCGTACTAGGGACAGGTTTCCTCAAGATTCTGACGCGCGCGGCGGATAGAGACCGAACTGTCTCACGACGTTCTAAACCCAGCTCGCGTGCCGCTTTAATGGGCGAACAGCCCAACCCTTGGGACCTGCTCCAGCCCCAGGATGCGACGAGCCGACATCGAGGTGCCAAACCATCCCGTCGATATGGACTCTTGGGGAAGATCAGCCTGTTATCCCCGGGGTACCTTTTATCCGTTGAGCGACACCCCTTCCACTCGGGGGTGCCGGATCACTAGTCCCGACTTTCGTCCCTGTTTGACGTGTCAGTCTTACAGTCAAGCTCCCTTGTGCACTTACACTCAACACCTGATTGCCGTCCAGGTTGAGGGAACCTTTGGGCGCCTCCGTTACATTTTAGGAGGCAACCGCCCCAGTTAAACTACCCACCAGGCACTGTCCCTGAACCAGCTTCATGGTTCGAAGTTAGAGGTCCAATACGATCAGAGTGGTATTTCAACAACGACTCCACCCACACTGGCGTGCGGGTTTCACAGTCTCCCACCTATCCTACACAAACCGCATCGAACATCAATACCAAGCTATAGTGAAGGTCCCGGGGTCTTTTCGTCCTGCCGCGCGTAACGAGCATCTTTACTCGTAATGCAATTTCGCCGAGTCTATGGTTGAGACAGTTGAGAAGTCGTTACGCCATTCGTGCAGGTCGGAACTTACCCGACAAGGAATTTCGCTACCTTAGGATGGTTATAGTTACCACCGCCGTTTACTGGGGCTTAAATTCTCAGCTTCACCCCGAAGGGTTAACCGGTCCTCTTAACCTTCCAGCACCGGGCAGGCGTCAGTCCGTATACATCGTCTTGCGACTTCGCACGGACCTGTGTTTTTAGTAAACAGTCGCTTCTCACTGGTTTCTGCGACCCCCTCCCGCTGCCGGCCGTGAAGGCCATGACGGTATGAGGGTCCCCCTTCTCCCGAAGTTACGGGGGTATTTTGCCGAGTTCCTTAACCATAGTTCACTCGTACGCCTTGGTATTCTCTACCTGACCACCTGTGTTGGTTTGGGGTACGGGCCGTGTGTGTGCTCGCTAGAGGCTTTTCTCGGCAGCATAGGATCACCGAATTCGCCGCAATCGGCTATGCATCACCTCTCGGACTCATGAGACCCGGATTTGCCTAGATCTCGTCCTACGGGCTTGCCCCAGTATTACCACTGACTGGTACGGCTACCTTCCTGCGTCACCCCATCGCTTGACTACTACCAGCGAAGGTCCCACGCAGCCCCACAGTCCCCCTCACCCCGAAGGGATCGAAGTAACCATGGTTTTGGGTGGTTAGTACCACTGATTCATCATGGGCGCGCACACACGGGTACGGGAATATCAACCCGTTGTCCATCGACTACGCCTGTCGGCCTCGCCTTAGGTCCCGACTCACCCTGGGAGGACTGGCCTGGCCCAGGAACCCTTGGTCTTTCGGCGGGCAAGGTTCTCACTTGCCTCATCGCTACTCATGCCTGCATTCTCACTCCCACACCCTCCACCACTAGATCACTCTGTGGCTTCACCGGATGCAGGACGCTCCCCTACCCAATACTTGACGTATTGCCGCGGCTTCGGCGGTGTGCTTGAGCCCCGCTACATTATCGGCGCACAATCACTTGACCAGTGAGCTATTACGCACTCTTTCAAGGGTGGCTGCTTCTAAGCCAACCTCCTGGTTGTCTAAGCGACTGCACATCCTTTTCCACTTAGCACACGCTTTGGGGCCTTAGCCGGCGATCTGGGCTGTTTCCCTCTCGACGCACGGAGCTTATCCCCCGCCGTCTCACTGCCACGCTTACACTCACCGGCATTCGGAGTTTGGCTGACGTCAGTAACCTAGTAGGGCCCATCGGCCATCCAGTAGCTCTACCTCCGGTGAGAAACACGCAACGCTGCACCTAAATGCATTTCGGGGAGAACCAGCTATCACGGAGTTTGATTGGCCTTTCACCCCTACCCACAACTCATCCCCTCAGTCTTCAACCTAAGTGGGTTCGGGCCTCCACGCGGTCTTACCCGCGCTTCACCCTGGCCATGGGTAGATCACTCCGCTTCGGGTCCACAACACGCCACTACACCAACCCCAACGGATTGGATACGCCCTATTCAGACTCGCTTTCGCTGCGGCTACCCCACACGGGTTAACCTCGCGACGTGCCGGTGACTCGCAGGCTCATTCTTCAAAAGGCACGCCATCACCCCACCACAAGGGAGGGCTCTGACGGATTGTAGGCACATGGTTTCAGGTACTATTTCACTCCCCTCCCGGGGTACTTTTCACCATTCCCTCACGGTACTAATCCGCTATCGGTCATCGAGTAGTATTCAGGCTTACCGGGTGGTCCCGGCAGATTCACAGCAGATTCCACGGGCCCGCTGCTACTCGGGAAACATCGCAAGGCAGGTATCGGGTTTTCACGTACCGGGCTCTCACCGTCTACGGCAGACCATCCCAGGCCACTTCCGCTAACCACAACACTTTCTCACTGCCCTCCGGCCAGGTAGAACCGGACACAACACTCCCACAACCCCGCACACACAACCCCTACCCGGTATCACATGCATACGGTTTAGCCATCCTCCGCTTTCGCTCGCCACTACTCACGGAATCACATTTTGTTTTCTCTTCCTACGGGTACTGAGATGTTTCACTTCCCCGCGTTACCTCCCCACCAGCTATACATTCACCAGCGGGTGACACGACATCACTCGTGCCGGGTTTCCCCATTCGGACATCCTCGGATCCACGCTCGGTTGGCAGCTCCCCGAGGCATATCGCAGCCTCCCACGTCCTTCATCGGCTCTCGATGCCAAGGCATCCACCATGCGCCCTTAAACACTTACAAACACAAAAACCAAGAAACAAAAATTGCAAAACAAACAAGACACAAGCCTTGCTTGTTAGATGCTCGCAACCACTATCCACAAAACAAACACCACACCCCACCACCAAGATGGAGCGACAACACACCCACCCCCGCAGGGGCGAAAACGGGCCTGTTGCCTCAGGACCCAACAGTGTGCCCAGACAAAGCCGGCCGACACCACCCCCGAAGAGGCCGCGCCGGTTGGTGATCAAAGCTGTTGTCGTTCAAATTATCTGCACCACCGGACAACCCACTACAGGCGCCGGCGAAAAATCTCCCAACCGCATCACCCTCACCCATGTGAGGAACGGGGGAATATGGTGCTCCTTAGAAAGGAGGTGATCCAGCCGCACCTTCCGGTACGGCTACCTTGTTACGACTTCGTCCCAATCGCCGATCCCACCTTCGACGGCTCCCTCCACAAGGGTTAGGCCACCGGCTTCGGGTGTTACCGACTTTCATGACGTGACGGGCGGTGTGTACAAGGCCCGGGAACGTATTCACCGCAGCGTTGCTGATCTGCGATTACTAGCGACTCCGACTTCATGGGGTCGAGTTGCAGACCCCAATCCGAACTGAGACCGGCTTTAAAGGATTCGCTAACCCTCACGGGATCGCAGCCCTTTGTACCGGCCATTGTAGCATGTGTGAAGCCCTGGACATAAGGGGCATGATGACTTGACGTCATCCCCACCTTCCTCCGAGTTGACCCCGGCAGTCTCTCACGAGTCCCCACCATAACGTGCTGGCAACATGAGACAAGGGTTGCGCTCGTTGCGGGACTTAACCCAACATCTCACGACACGAGCTGACGACAGCCATGCACCACCTGCACACAGGCCACAAGGGAACCAACATCTCTGCTGGCGTCCTGTGCATGTCAAACCCAGGTAAGGTTCTTCGCGTTGCATCGAATTAATCCACATGCTCCGCCGCTTGTGCGGGCCCCCGTCAATTCCTTTGAGTTTTAGCCTTGCGGCCGTACTCCCCAGGCGGGGTACTTAATGCGTTAGCTACGGCACGGATCCCTAAAGGAAGGAAACCCACACCTAGTACCCACCGTTTACGGCGTGGACTACCAGGGTATCTAATCCTGTTCGCTCCCCACGCTTTCGCTCCTCAGCGTCAGTTACTGCCCAGAGACCCGCCTTCGCCACCGGTGTTCCTCCTGATATCTGCGCATTCCACCGCTACACCAGGAATTCCAGTCTCCCCTACAGTACTCCAGTCTGCCCGTATCGCCCGCACGCCCACAGTTAAGCTGTGAGTTTTCACGGACAACGTGACAAACCACCTACGAGCTCTTTACGCCCAGTAATTCCGGACAACGCTCGCACCCTACGTATTACCGCGGCTGCTGGCACGTAGTTGGCCGGTGCTTCTTCTGTACCTACCGTCACCCCAAGAAAAATCCCGGAGCTTCGCCGATACTGAAAGAGGTTTACAACCCGAAGGCCGTCATCCCCCACGCGGCGTCGCTGCATCAGGCTTGCGCCCATTGTGCAATATTCCCCACTGCTGCCTCCCGTAGGAGTCTGGGCCGTATCTCAGTCCCAGTGTGGCCGGACACCCTCTCAGGCCGGCTACCCGTCGTCGCCTTGGTAGGCCATTACCCCACCAACAAGCTGATAGGCCGCGGGCCCATCCCACACCGCAAAAGCTTTCCACCACACACCATGAAGCATGCGGTCCTATTCGGTATTAGACCCAGTTTCCCAGGCTTATCCCAAAGTGCAGGGCAGATCACCCACGTGTTACTCACCCGTTCGCCACTCGAGTACCCCCGAAAGGGCCTTTCCGTTCGACTTGCATGTGTTAAGCACGCCGCCAGCGTTCGTCCTGAGCCAGGATCAAACTCTCCAAACAAAAACCAATTTGGAAACAATCCCAAAACATCAGTTCCGAAAAACCGACAAAAA
>NZ_LDPO01000046.1 GCF_001021505.1 Mycolicibacter heraklionensis | reverse complement strand
CGGTTATCCGCCGCCCCCACCGCCCGGCAACTATCTGCCGCCCGGCGGCTATGTGCCGCCCGCACCTGCCGGCCCGAACGAATACCCGGGACTCGGCGCCCCTCCCGGATATCCTCCGCCGGGCTACGGCAACCCCCCGGGTTACCCGCCGTCGGGCTATGGCACGCCGTATCCGGGCAGCTACTTCAATCCGGGCCAGGCGCAGAAGACCAACGTCCTGGCGGTCAGCTCCCTGGTGGTGTCGTTGCTCGGCCTGGTGTTCTGGCCGCTGGGGGTGGCCGGCGTCATCCTGGGGGGTGTCGCGCTGAGCCAGATCAGGTCGACCGGTGAGGCGGGCCACGGTCTCGCGGTAGCCGGTACCGCGATAGGCGGTGTCGCCGTGACTCTTTCGTTCATTCTCGCAATGATCGCCCTGAACTAAGCGCCGAGCCGAGGTTCACCGGCCGCCCGGCGGGACGAAGACAGTTGCCCGCCTTTGCGCGACAGCACAGGGCGGGAAGCGGTGGCGACTGTGGCGCCTGAGGCCTGTCGTCAGCCCTAGGGTCGCGGCGACTTCACCGGCAGCCGCCACAGCCAGAACGCCAGTCGCCCTGACCGACGTTGCGCTGGTCATGAGGGCACCGGAGATTTGCTTTTGCTTCGCAGCGATGGCTACGTCGACACCGTTGAACACTTCCGGGACTCGCGTGCCGAATCCTGGTCGGCCGGCCGGGGCCTCGGCCGATGGCTAAATAATCTAGAGGTAAATCTCACAATGAAGCGATTGCACTCTAAGTATAAATTAAGTATTATTCCTCCAGAGCAGACGCGAGTTCATGTTTCAGGTCAATTAGCTTGGAGGAGCGAACAATGGCTATGTTCTCATCGGTGCCCGTCACCGCGGGCCTGGCCGTCATCGGTGCCGGCTTGCTTGCCCCCGCGCCGCCCGCGGTTTCGCTGTCGGCGCCCCCGCAGGAGCATCGCGTCCAGCTCGCCGGGGCGTCCTTCTCTGACTTCCTGACATCCCACGGCTCAGCCGAGTGGACTTCCGCCGACCCAGGTGAAGCTGCCGACTACGGCAGTGACGTCAGTTATCCCGACATGGACCATATCCCAAACAATGCCCGTGACATCTTGCAGGCGGTAGTAGACCTGGGGCAGGCCCAGATCAGCGCGGGCCTCAGCGGTGTCTCCGGGGGTGACTTGATTGCAGGCTTGTGGGAGATCAGCAGCGGGTTGAGCAATCTTTTTGTCGCCGCCCCCGAAACCGCCGTCCTGGGCATGATCGACACGGCCCTGGCGCAGCAGATCGTCTTCCCCTATTTCGCGCCCAATATCCTCGTGTGGTCGTCGCTGGACTTCGGCGGGCTGATCAACGACATCCAACAGCGATCCGTGGCCGGAATGTCTGCGATATCGGACGGTATCGGAGCTCTTGCATTCGACGACATCAACGTCGGCCTGGCCAGCATCGTTGTCGGTCTGAACCATTTGCTGGTGGAAATCCCGCTGGATCTCATTCTCGGGCCCGCCACCGTGCTACTGGCCGGTTTGTGATGGGCGGTAGCACCCGTCGCTTTACCGCGCAGGCGGCGCCAACTCGATCCCATTGACATAACGCAACAGTCGCTCAAAGGCGGGCACTGGTCGTCATGGGTCGGTCCGCGGCGCGGCCCTACTGAACCCCGCTAGGCCGGCGGTGTGAACGGCAGCGCCTCACGGCGCATCCCGGCCGCCCGGCCCTTGCCCGCCACCACCAAAGCCATTTTGCGGCTGGCCTCGTCGAGCATCTCGTCACCGAGCATCACCGCACCGCGGGCACCGCCGGCCTGCGAGGTGTGCCACGCATAGGCCTCCAGGATCAGCTCGGCATGGTCGTACTCGGACTGACGCGGGCTGAAGATCTCATTGCCCGCCGCGATCTGGTCGGGATGCAGCACCCATTTGCCGTCGTAACCGAGCGCGGCCGAGCGGCCGGCCACCCGCCGGAACGCCTCGACGTCACGCACTTTCAGATACGGCCCGTCGACGGCGGCGACCCCGTGGGCGCGCGCCGCCACCAGGATCGTCATCAACACGTGGTGGTAGGCGTCGCCCTCGGTATAGCCCTCGGGCTGCTCACCGACCTCCAGGGTGCGGGTGTTGAGGCTGGCCATCAGGTCGGCCGGCCCGAGCACCAGCGCCTGCACCCGCGGCGCCGCGGCGATCGCGTTGATGTTCATCAGGCCGCGGGCATCCTCGATCTGGGCGTCGACACCGATCTGCCCGACCGGCAGCCCGTGGATGGTCTCCAGCTGGGTGAGCAACAGATCGAGGGCCTGCACATGCGAGGCGTCGGACACCTTCGGCAGCACGATCACGTCGAGTCGGGTGCCAGCGGCACCGACCGCCGAGACCACCTCGATCAGGTCGGCATGGGTCCACGGTGTGGTCCAGTCGTTGACCCGCACGCCCAGCAACGGGGCCGTCCAGTCCCGCGCTGTCAGCGCTTGGGCGACCAGGCCCCGAGCCTGCTCTTTGGCCGCTGGAGCGACGGCGTCCTCCAAGTCGAGAAAGACCTCGTCGGCGGACAGACCCTTGGCCTTGTCGATCATCTTCTGGCTGCTGCCAGGCACCGATAGGCAAGTACGGCGGGGGCGATACACGTTGGTCACCTAAATACTCCTACCCTTTCAACCATGGCGTCGAGCAACAGGGTTTACGCAGCGCGGCTTGCGAGGATGCTGGTGCTAGGCCCGTTCGGCGAATCCGTCGGTCGGGTCCGCGATGTGGTCGTCAGTCTCAGTATCGTGCGTCAGCAGCCGCGTGTGCTGGGCCTGGTGGTCGAACTCCCTACTCGCAGACGCATCTTCGTGCCGATTCTGCGGGTCGCGTCGATCGAACCCAACGCGGTCACCCTCAACACCGGAACGGTGTCACTGCGCAAGTTCAACCAGCGGCCCGGCGAGGCACTGGTGCTCGGCCAGGTTTTGGACACCAAGGTCCGGGTCACCGACCCGGAGCTGCCGGAGTTGGCCGGCGTCGATGTGGCGATCACCGACTTGGCCATCGAACAGAGCCGCACGCGCGACTGGCTGGTCACCCGGATCGCGGTGCGGCATTCCCGGCGGCTGGGCCGGCGCGCCGCCGTCCACATCGTGGACTGGCACAACGTGCAGGGCCTGACCCCGTCCGCGCTCGCGATGCCCGGGCAGGGCGTGGCGCAGCTGCTGCAGCAGTTCGAGGGCTGGCGGCCGATCGAGGTCGCCGACGCCATCCGCGAGCTGCCGCCCAAGCGCCGCTACGAGGTGATCAACGCGCTGGACAACGCACGGCTGGCCGACATCCTGCAGGAGCTCCCGGAGGAACGTCAGGCCGTCGTACTGGCCCAGCTGGGCACCGATCGGGCCGCCGACGTGCTGGAGGAGATGGACCCCGACGACGCCGCGGACCTGCTGGGCGTGATGAACCCCACCGAGGCCGAGACGCTGCTGGCCAGGATGGACCCCGACGACTCCGACCCGGTGCGCCGACTGCTGGAGCACTCCCCCGACACCGCAGGAGGCCTGATGACCTCCAACCCGGTGGTGCTGACCGCCGACACCTCGGTCGCCGAGGCGCTGGCCCGGGTGCGCGACCCCGACCTGACTCCGGCGCTGTCGTCGCTGGTTTTCGTGACACGGGCTCCCACCGCCACCCCGACCGGCCGCTACCTGGGCTCCGTCCCGCTGCAGCAGCTGCTGCGGGTGCCGCCGGCCGAACTCATCGGCGGGTTCGTCGACTCCGACCTGCCGGCATTGAACCCGGAGGTGTCCCTGGCGGAGCTGACCCGCTACTTCGCCGCCTACAACCTGGTCTGCGGACCGGTGCTCGACGAACAGAACCACCTGCTGGGCGCGGTGACGGTCGACGACGTGCTGGATCACCTGCTGCCGGATGATTGGCGCGAAACCCCCGAGCCCGACCTGGGGCCGAAACTCGCCGGGAGGCCGTCGTGACCGACCGCTCGACATCGCAGCGGCTGTCCACGCCGCGCACCTCGCGGTTCCCCAGCTTGAACATGGATCCCGACGCGCTGGGCCGGTTCACCGAATCGGTGGCACGGTTCTTCGGCACCGGGCGCTACCTGGCCATCCAGACCATATTGGTGGTCGGCTGGATCCTGCTGAACGTCTACGCGATCCGCTTCCAGTGGGACCCCTACCCGTTCATCCTGCTCAACCTGGCGTTTTCCACCCAGGCCGCCTACGCCGCGCCGCTGATCCTGCTGGCCCAGAACCGGCAGGAGAACCGCGACCGGGTCAGCTTGGACGAGGACCGCCGTCGCGCCGCACAGACCAAAGCCGACACCGAGTACCTGGCCCGGGAACTGGCGTCACTGCGCCTGGCGGTCGGTGAGGTTGCCACCCGCGACTACCTGCACCATGAGCTCGAGCGGGTCCGGGAACTGCTGGAGACCCTGCGTCCAGACCCCGATCCCGCCGCCCCGGAGCCCGCTCAACGGCCGTCCTGACAGGTGACGCGGACCAGATAACGGTCATCAACGGGACATGTCTTGGGTATGGTGACCTAGTTCACGAAGCCCGTGCGGTTTCACCAGAGCGGAATTAGGGGCGGTCGAGTGCCAACAGGGGGCGGCGCAGCGGAACGCGTGTCCCGCGCTGCCAGATTGCGGCGGGCGGCCCGCTCAGCCCTGCGGCCTGCCTTCGGGCTGACGTTCATCACCCCGCTGGTGTTCGCCGGCGCCGTAGGTGCCACGCCCCGCTCTCCGTCGACCTCGCTGCCGTTGCGCAATGCCGCGGTCACCCCGCTGGCGGCGTCGGTGCACACATCCTCGACCGGTCACTCCTCGGGCCCCTCCGTCGTCGCGGTACGCCGCCCGCAGGCGAACCTGCACGTGGCCGCGGGCGCACCGTCGGCACCGCCGGCAGCGGTCGTCTATGCGCCGGGCACCCTGGGGATCCCCAAGACCGCGCTGGCCGCCTACCAAAACGCCGAACAGCAGATGGCGGTCGCCGATCCCCAGTGCGGGATCAGCTGGAACCTGCTGGCCGGGATCGGGCGCATCGAATCCGGGCACGCCAACGGCGGGGCCACCGATGTGCGCGGCAACGTGCTGCAGCCGATCTACGGGCCGGCGCTGGACGGCACCCTGCCCGGAAACGAAGTCATCGTGGCCAGCAGCGCCCCGGGACGCGTCGTCTACGCCCGCGCACTGGGCCCGATGCAATTCCTGCCCGGAACCTGGTCGCGGTACGCCGCCGACGGCGACGGCGACGGGCGAGCGGACCCGCAGAACGTCTACGACGCGACGCTGGCGGCAGCACGCTACCTGTGCAGCGGCGGGATGAACCTGCGCGAACAGTCACAGGTCCTGACCGCGATCCTGCGCTACAACAACTCGATGGCCTACGCGGAGAACGTGATGGGCTGGGCGGCGGCTTACGCCACCGGGGTGGCCCCCGTCGACCTGCCGCCGATCGTAGGCCCGGCACCGCCGATCGCGGACCTGCACCTGGAGCACCTGGAACACCCGGAAGGGCTCGGGCCCGAGTCGCTCAGCATGCACGGGATGTCCCAGGTCAACCACCCCGCCGAATCGTCGCTGATCGATCTGGGCCAGCCGAGTTTGGAGACCCAGCTGGCGAATATGCCCTGGCTGCCGCCGTGGATGTCCTCGCCCGAGCAGCAACAGCAACAGCAGCTGCCGCGCCCCGCGGCGGCCTGCCGGATGATCTGCCTGGAGCCCCAAGCCGCGCCGGCCCCACCAGCGCCGCCCAACGGCGTCCCGCCGGCCCCCTTCGGTC
>NZ_LDPO01000045.1 GCF_001021505.1 Mycolicibacter heraklionensis | reverse complement strand
CCCCAGATCCCCGGGCAGGCCCAGCCCCGCCGGCAAACCCGGCTCGGCGGGCAGGGTTTCGGGTGCCGGCGCCGGATCCGGCGCAGCAGCACCCGCAAGCTCACCTGGCGCCGGCGGTGGGTTGACCGGTGGCGAGTCCGCCGGAACGGGGGCCGCGACGACGACCGGCGACACCGACACCGGCGGGTCGAGTTGCGCTATCGGACCAAGCTCCCCCGGAATCGCGAACACCGCACCGGTCCCGGGGTCGGCTGTCGCGACCGCGGCGCGGTAGGCCGCATCGATCCCGTCCTTCGCCGACCGCACGGCGGCCAGCCATTCGCCGCGAACATCGTTGTCCACGTGGGGTATCACCTGCTGTTCGATGACCTCGGCGGCGTGCGGGTCGTTCGCGCCGGAGTTCACCGCGTGAGCTGCCGCCAGCCACGCCGGCCGTCCGGCGCCCACCCGGTCGTCGACGGCCAGCACCGCTGCAACCTTGGCGTCGACCAAACGCCACACCTCGTCGCGCAGCACACCGCAACCCGCGACCGCCGCGCGCAACCGGGCTGTCAGCTCAGCTCCGGCGTCGCAATGCCGGCGCAGGAACTCCGTCGCGGCCCCAGCGCCCGGCCCGCGCCAGCTGTCGGACAGCTCCGCCAATCCTCGACGCTGCGTACGCAGTGCGTCATCGGCGGCGTCGGCCAGCGCGCCCAGCGCGGCGCAGTCGGCGTCGAGGCGCCTCAGGTCCAGGCCGGCTTCACTGGCGTAGCGGTCGACAAGTTGGCCGTCATAGCCGGTCAGATCCGGGTGCCGATACCCCAAGCGGTAACAGGCCGCTACGTAGGTCTGCGTGTGTGCCACCGCCTCGCGGCCCTCATCCAGCCGGGCGGGCACGTCGTATTGCTGTGCCACCTCAACCGACCCGCTCGCGGGCGATCGCCTCGGCGTGCGCGTAGCGCGCCAACCCGGCTCGCAGCGTCACGGCGATCTCAGCGCTGGCCCGCGACCAGCGCGCCAACTCCGGCGCCCAGCCATGCAGCGCGCGGCGCAGGGCCTCCCCCGCACCGGCATAGTCGCGCCCGGCGGCTCCGCCGTCGAAGGCCAACCCGGCCAGCCGGATGCGCGACGCGGTGTCGATGGCGGCCGCGGTCGCGTCGAAGTAGTCCGCGACCGAGCGCAGGGCGTCGGCGTCGAGATAAAGCTGTTGTCGTCCCATACCCCGGTATGACGGCGAAGATGCCCCCACGGTTCCGGCCACGCCAAACTCAGCCGTAATGTAGGCGGCACTGCGCGATTCGGATCTCGCCATCGACGACCTTGTAGACCAGCCGGTGCTCGACGGTGATACGGCGTGACCAGTAGCCGTGGAAGCCATGCCTTAACGGCTCGGGCTTGCCGATCCCCTCGTTGCCATTGCGCTGGATGTCGGCGATGAGTTGGTTGATCCGCCGTAACACCTTGCGGTCCTGATGCTGCCAGTAGAGGTAGTCGTCCCAGGCCGATTCGTCCCAGACGAGTTTCACTTACTCGTCCAAGAGATCGTGCGCCGCCCCTTCGCCGGCTTCCAGTCGCTCAATCGAACCCAGCAGCCGCCGCGCATTGGCCGGATTCTGTAACAGATGCGCGGTCTCCTTCAACGCCTCGTAGTCATCCAGCGCAACCAGAACGACCGAGTCCTTTCCCGACCTGGTGATGATGACTTCTTCACGGTCATCGAGGACGGAGTCGAGCGTGGCCGCAAACGCTGCCCGCGACGCCGAGTAGCTCATCGTCTTCATGGTCCGTGCCCCTTCCCGACGCCGGAAACGATTGTACAAATAATTGTACGTTATCCGGTCGTCCGGGGGACGAAGATGACGGCTGGTCAGCGGGTTCAGCGGGTGCGGACCGCGTCGGCGACCTCAGCCGCGATCCGGCGAGCCGTCTCCTCGTCGGAGGCTTCCACCATCACCCGGACCAGCTGTTCGGTTCCCGAGGGGCGCAACAGGATTCGTCCCGAGTCACCGAGTTCTTCGCTGGCACGCAGCACCGCGTCGCGCACTGCCGGCCGCCCTACCGCCTCGGCCTTGTCGGTGACCTCGACATTGATCAGCACCTGCGGCAGCGTGCGCATCGCCGCAGCCAGGCCCGCCAGTGGAGTGCGAGTCTGCGCCATTCGGGCCATCAGACGCAGGCCGGTGATGATGCCATCACCGGTGGTGGCCACCTGGGGTAGCACGATGTGACCGGACTGCTCACCGCCGAGGGTGAATCCGCCGGCCCGCAGCTGCTCGAGGACGTAGCGGTCTCCGACGTCGGTGGTGTGCACGGTAACCCCGGCCTCGCGCATGGCCAGGTGCAGCCCGAGGTTGCTCATCACGGTCGCCACCAGGGTGTCGTCGGCCAGTTCTCCGGCGTCGCGCATGGCCAGAGCCAGCACCACCATGATGGCGTCACCGTCGATCACGTTGCCGGCGGCATCGACCGCCAAGCAGCGGTCGGCGTCACCGTCGTGCGCCAGGCCCAGGTCGGCGCCGTGGGCGAGCACCGCGGCCCGCAACGGTTCCAGGTGCGTCGAACCGCACCCCTCGTTGATGTTGAGCCCGTCGGGCTCAGCATTGATCGTGATCACGGTGGCGCCGGCGGCCCGGTAGGCCCGCGGTGCGGCGTCGGATGCCGCGCCGTGAGCGCAGTCCACCACCACCGTCAGGCCGTCCAGCCGAGTGGGATTGGATTCGCCCAGGTGCCGCAGGTAGCAGTCCAGCGCATCCTTGGCGTCCACCACCCGGCCAAGCTCGGCGCCGATCGGGCGCAGGCCCGGTCCGGCGGCCACCAGGTCTTCGATCTGGTCCTCGGTGGCGTCGTCGAGTTTGTGTCCGCCCGGGCCGAAGAATTTGATGCCGTTGTCGGGCATCGGGTTGTGCGACGCGGAGATCATCACTCCGAAGTCGGCTTCATAGGCGCTGGTCAGATAGGCCACTGCCGGGGTCGGCAGCACGCCGGTGCGCAGGGCGTCGACGCCTTGGCTGGTCAGCCCGGCGATGACCGCGGCCTCCAGCATCTCGCCGCTGGCCCGCGGGTCACGGCCGACGACGGCCACCCGCCGCCCAGTGCCTAGGGCGAGCCGCTGCGCCGCCGCGCCGCCCAGGGCGACTGCCAGTTCGGCGGTCAGCTCGCGGTTGGCAACCCCGCGGACGCCGTCGGTGCCGAAAAGTCGACCCATAACTATCCTTTATCGCCGCGAGCGTGCGTGTTTCCGGCCCGACACGCCGGTATCGGACCGGAAACACGCACCCTCAAACGCAAGCCGGGGGCACCTTCCGCGTGCGGAAGGTACCCCCAACTCGCTGCCAGAGTGCAATCGCAGATCAGCGCTTGCTGTACTGCGGAGCCTTGCGGGCCTTCTTGAGACCGTACTTCTTGCGCTCGGTGGCCCGGGGGTCACGCGTCAGGAAGCCGGCCTTCTTCAGCGCCGGCCGGTCCTCGGGCTGGACGATGATCAGCGCGCGGGCCAGAGCCAGCCGCAACGCACCGGCCTGGCCGGAGGGGCCGCCGCCGTCGAGGTGGGCGTAGACGTCGAAACTGTCCACCCGGTCCACGGTGACCAGCGGAGCCTTGATCAGCTGCTGGTGCACCTTGTTCGGGAAGTAGGCCTCCAGGGTGCGCCCGTCCAGGTCGAACTTGCCGGTGCCGGGCACCAGCCGCACCCGCACCACGGCCTCCTTGCGGCGGCCGACGGTCTGGATGGGACGACCCAGATCGTGCGGCTCGTAAGCCGGCGCGACCTCTTCGTGCACCTCTACGGTCTCGACAACCTCGACCGTTTCGTCGACCTCGGGAGCCTCAGTACCTTCAAATGCCGTCTCGGTCATTGCGCCACCTGCTTGATTTCGAACGGGATCGGCTGCTGGGCGGTGTGCGGATGCACCGGCCCGGCGTAGACGTGCAGCTTGCGCTGAATCTGACGACCCAGCTTGGTGTGCGGGATCATCCCGAGGATCGCCTTCTCCACGACACGGTCGGGACGGGTCTCCATCAGCTCACCGATGCTGCGCTTGCGCAGCCCGCCCGGGTAGCCCGAGTGGCGGTAAGCCATCTTCTTCTGCAGTTTGTCGCCGCTGATGGCGACCTTGTCGGCGTTGATGATGATGACGAAGTCACCGCCGTCAACGTTCGGCGCGAATGTCGGCTTGTGCTTGCCGCGCAGCAGGGTTGCTGCCGCAACGGCGAGCCGGCCGAGCACCACGTCGGTGGCGTCGATGACATACCACGACCGTGTGGTGTCACCCGCCTTCGGCGCATAGGTGGGCACAGCGCTTACCTCTTCTTTTCAACTCGAGCCGGGTCTTCCCGGTTCTTGCGGATCCCGGTGCGAGCCGGGTGCCGGTCTGGCGTCGACGGCGGGGTGGTTCTCGGCGACCGACAGTGACCCGAGGACCCGCTGTGCCAGGAGGCACCGCACGCCAACGGTGCAGCTTACCGGCGGTGATCGGGGCGGGTCAAAACGGGACCGGAGAGGCCTGCGATAGTGGATCCGCTATCATGAAGCCATGTCAGGGGCCAGCGCCCAATCGCCGAGGGGGACGTCCGCCGCACTCGTGCGCGAAGCCCGCCAGCGACGGGGCATGTCCCAGCGCGACCTTGCGCGAGCTGCCGGCGTCCCACAGTCAACCGTGGCCAACATTGAGGCCGGCAGGCAACAGCCCTCTGTTGCGATGCTTGAACGACTACTCACTGCGGCAGGTTTTCGGCTCGAGCCGCGGCTGGTCAACACTGTGCGACCCGGTGAGCTGCTGGAGCGACACCGCGATCGGATAGCTGAACTGCTCGCCCGCTACCCCATCAACCGCGCCTGGGTCTTCGGTTCCGTGGCGCGCGGCGATGACCGACCCGGCTCCGATCTCGACGTGTTGATCGAGCCGGCGCCCACCGCTTCCTTCACCGATTACGTCGGCCTCGAAGACGCCCTCGCCGAGCTGCTGGCCTGCCCGGTCGACATCATCACCACCAACGAACTGAAATCCAATGAGTTGTTGCAGCACCGGGTGAATCGTGATCGACGCCAGTTGGAGATCGCCTCCTGACATGGATGACCGCAACGCTGAACAGTTGCTCTACGTCGACGCAACCTTGGCCGAGATGAACCAGCTAGCGGCGCGTGGCCGTCAGGCATACCGGGCCGCGCTGACGCGAGGACGCGCAGGAGCCGGTGTGGCCCCGTTGGCTCTCCTCCATCGGGGCCACACCGCATTCGGGGGTGGCCTCTCCTACCTCCCCCAAGCTCCCGCGGCGCGACGATCCGCGTCGGCGACATCGGCGGCGCCGTCACGCACGGCGCTGCCCAGGTCGAACAGGATCTGGTTCAGCGCGCTGACGGCGTGCTGCCATCGCAGCTGTTCCGCGTGGTAGGCACCGGCGGCCTCCCGCGTCCATACCTGTTGTAGGGGCGCGATCTGCGACCGCAGCTCCTCCAGCGCTGCGTTGAGTCGGGCGGCCGTCGAGTGGATCTCCTGACGGACGGCATATTCGATCTCGTCGAAGTTGTACGACAGTGCGGCGTCCATATCCGGTTCCGCTCAGATTCCGTCGCCGGCGGCGGCGATGTGGTGCGAGTGGGCCTGAGCGACTTCACGCAGCGCACGTTCGTTGTCGCGGATGGTCTCGGCGATGCGCGCCAGCGCGTGGTGCAGCTTCAAGGATTCGCAGTTCCAGCGGTCCACGACGTCCTGGAACCGAACGGCCGCCAGGCCCGACCACACCGAGGGCGGTACGGCCCGCATCCGGCCGACGAACGCCTGCAGCATCCCCCGGATCTCCTCATTGCGGGCGTCGGTGGCCGCCGCGACGGCACGCATGACGTCGAAGTCGGCACTGAGTGTGGTGGTTCCCGCGGGTGCCGAACTGGATGTGGTCACATCTCCCCCTGCCGTTGGTTCGCGTTGATGTCTGTTCGACGGCGGCGGGGTCGGATCGGTTCCCTCGAGGTGTGGTGCCCGGCGTGGCGTGGCACGAAAATGTGGACCTCGGCGACATCCTGACTCGATCAGAGGAATAGTTTGACCCCAACGGTGACCGTCCGTTTGGCCGAGGAGGGGACATGGGGGCTGCGCTGCGCACTTACCGCACGACCGGTATCGCGATCGTCGGCTCCGGCCTGATCGCCGTCGGCCCGGCCGAACCGTTGCCCGCCCCGCCCCCGGCCCGCCAGGTCATGCTCGCCGGCATCGATTCGCCGTTGGGCTCTGGGACCGCACTGATCCCGGGTGCCAGCTTTGTCGCCACACCCAGTCAGGGCTGGCTGGATGCTTTCGCCGAGCTGTATCTGGCGCCCCGCGGCTTCACCGGATCAACCCAGGCGGTGACGACCCCGGAATCGCTGTACCCCTTCACCGGCCCGTTCAGCATGACGTTCGACAACTCGACGGCCCAGGGCGTGCAGATCATGGTGGACGCGATCACAGCGCAGATCGCCGCCGGCGGCGTCAGCGCCGACAACCCGGTGGTGGTCGGCGGCTACTCGCAGAGCTCCACCCTCGACTCGCTGCTGATGTCGCAGCTGGCCGGCAACGGCATCGACCCCGGAGAGGTCCATTTCGTGCTGCTGGGCGACCCCAGTAACCCCAACGGCGGCATGCTGGAGCGGTTCGCGCTGCCGGAGGGCTCCAACCCCGTTGCCACCACCCTGGGGTTGACATTCAGCGGTGCCACGCCCTCGGACGTCTCCCCGACCGATATCTACACCTACGAGTACGACGGTTTCGCGCACTTCCCGCAGTACCCGATCAACTTCCTGGCCGACATCAACGCCTACCTGGGCATCATCTTCAACCACTCCGCCTATCTGGGCTTGACGCCCGAACAGATCGCCGACGCGATTGCGCTGCCGACCTCGACCGAAGACGGACTGACGAACTACTTCATGATCGAGTCGGCCAGCCTGCCGCTGCTGGCCCCGCTGCGGCTGCTCCCGTTCCTCGGCAATCCCCTGGCCGACCTGCTGCAGCCGGCCCTGTCGGTGCTGATCAACCTGGGCTACGGCAGCGTCACCGACAGCTGGTCGGGATACGCCGATGTGCCCACTCCGATGGGGTTTCTGCCGGACCAAAGCGTCCTGGACCAAGTTCCCGACGCCCTGCTGAATGGCTTACAACAAGGGGTCCAGGACGCGTTCAAAACCCTTATGGATCCCACCAATTACCAACTGATCTCGCCTGAGACGATGGACTACGTACTCGGTCCGATCATCAACTCCGCGATAGCCGCGTTCAACCTCGACGGCTCACCGGACGACATCTCCAACTACCTGTCGACGTTCCTCAACGGCGCGGCGAACTGGTTCACCGAGGGCTTCCAGGAATTGTCGCTGGGCCACACCGGGCTGCCGCCGGTCGACATGGCCGGGGCGCTCCTGTTCACCCTGCCACCGCTCGCCGTGGAGCTCTTCAACTCCGAGATGGCCGCCGGCAACCCACTCGACGCGATCGGCGAACCGCTGGCAGCTCTGGTCGGACTCGCCCCGCTCATGCTGGTCGGCGCGCTGCTGTAACCACTCGCCCGGACCACGGCGAGCGTGCGCAGACGCACGATTCTGCGCGGCGTGTCGTGTACAGACACCTTCGTAAGTGGTTTTTGTCAAGGGGGTTGGGGGGCCTGCCCTGTCCTCGTCTCTACGTAGTTCGTCAAACGGGTTTGGTTCCCAACTGCGTTCAACCGAGTTCAGTGAGGATGGGCGGGGCC
>NZ_LDPO01000044.1 GCF_001021505.1 Mycolicibacter heraklionensis | reverse complement strand
TTCACCGAAAGTGCCTTTCCGATCTGCGGCGATTGTTTGTGTGAGAACTTCAATCATCCCAGCTCAGAAGGCACTTTTCTTATACCGACACCCGCGCCACCATCAGTTCAGTCGGTGGATCGAGGCTAAGGCCGGACAAAGTCGCGGTGGGACACTCGCGCTCGCGCGGACGGAACGCCGTACTGACCCCAAAAACGACCGTGGTCGCCGAGCCCGAAGGGACCCGGCGACCACGGTCGCGCTGTGCAGTCGGCTAGGTGCCGGGCGTGCCCGACCCGCCAGTGGTTCCGGCGCTGCCGACCGCGCCGTCGGCGCCGGGCGTTCCGGTACCGGTGGCCGCACCGCCCGGACCAGCGGCACCCGCCCCTCCGGCGTTGCCGCCGCTGCCCGCAGCACCTCCGGTGCCGTTGCCGGCGCCGCCGGTGCCGTGGCCGCCGCCATTGCCGCCGGTGCCGCCGTTGCCACCGTTGCCGCCATTGCCGCCGTTGTAGCCGTTGCCGGTGTCGGGGTTGGTTCCGCCAGGACCGCCGGCACCGCCACCGCCGCCGTCGCCGCCGGTTCCGCCAGCACCCCCGTTGCCGCCGGTTCCGCTGGTGGACGCGCCGCCGACGCCACCGTTACCGCCGGTGCCACCGGCCGCGCCGTTACCGCCGTTGCCACCAGCGGTGTTCGCGCCGCCGGGGAGCACCGGTATGCCGCTGATGCCGGCGGCCCCGTCGTCAGCAGTGCCGCCGGTGCCACCGGCACCACCGGTGCCACCGTTACCGGCAGCAGCGGTACCACCGGCACCGCCATTGCCCGCGTTGCCCGCGGTGACGCCGTTACCGCCGGCGCCACCCGCGCCGCCGGTGCCGCCGTCGATCGACCCGCTTCCGGCTCCACCGGTGCCACCGTTACCGCCCTGACCGCCGGCCGCACTGTAGGACGCTGAGCCGCCGGCACCACCGGCCCCGCCGGTACCGGCGTGGCTGGTGCCGAAGCCGGCAGGTGCGTCGTCCGGCGTGGCGACGCCGCCGCTGTTGCCGCCGGCGCCGCCATTGCCTCCCGCACCGCCGCCGGACTTGGTGGCAAGGCCCTGGTAGCCGGGGCCACCGTCACCGCCGCGCCCGCCTTCGCCGCCGGACGCTGTGCCGTTGCCGCCGGCACCACCGTCAGCTCCTGCGCCCGCGGTCCCGCCGCTGGTCGAGCCACCGGCACCGCCGGATCCGCCCATGCCGCCGATGCTGACCACGCCTGCGCCGGTCGCGCCGTCGGCACCGGCCGCAGCGGCACCACCGTTACCGCCGTTACCGGTCCCACCCGACATGCCGCCGGTGCCGCCAGATCCGCCGTTGCCGCCCGCGCTCCAGGTCGTGGTGCCGTCGTTCCAGCCCAGGCCCTTGCCGGCCGCACCGCCATTGCCGCCATTGCCGCCATTGCCGGTCTGGCTGTAGCCGCCGCCGCCACCGCCACCGCCGTTGCCGCCGCGCAGCGTCCCGTTTCCGCCGGCCGCACCGTTGCCGCCGGTGCCGCTGGTGCCGGTGTTGCTGTTGCCGCCCTGGCCGCCGTAGCCGCCCTGCCCGCCAGTGGTGGCGACGGTGTTGTCGCCGGTGGCGCCGTTGCCGGCGACGCCGCCGTTGCCGCCGGCGCCGCCAGTGCCGCTGTCACTGTCGCCGCCCTGGCCGCCGGTGCCGCCCTGACCGCCGAAGCCCACGGCGCCCAGGCCGCCCTTGCCGCCGTCACCGCCGGTGCCGCCGGTGTTGGCGCCCAGCGAGTTACCGCCCTGGCCGCCCGTACCGCCCTGTCCTCCAGTGCTGTAGGGAACGGTGGGGTCTGTCTTGTTGAGGCCGTTGCCATCACCGCCATTACCACCGGTGCCGCCGTTTCCGCCGTGCTCACCACTGCCGCCGGCACCGCCGGTACCACCGCCGCCCCCTTGGCCGAGGTAGTCACCGGCCCCGTCCTTGGCGGCCTCCCCACCGGCGCCGCCGTTACCGCCGTTGGCGCCGTCACCGCTCGCCCCGGCGCTGCCGAAGAACGAGCTGGCGTAGTAATCGGAGCCGCGGGCACCGCCGGCTCCACCACTGCCGCCGTTGCCGCCGGTACCACCGGCCAGACCATCGGTCGCACCGGTCGTGCCGTTACCGCCGTTTCCGGCAGCACCACCGGCGCCGCCCTGGCCGCCATCGCCGAACATGTAACCGCTGCGGCCGCCGGCACCACCGTTGCCGCCCTGGCCACCACTCATACCCGTGCCGGTGACGTTCGTGGTGCCGTTCATGCCGGCGCCGCCAGCGCCGCCGGCCCCGCCGTTGCCGAAGTACCAGGCCGCCGCCGCGCCGCCGTCACCGCCTGCGCCACCGAAACCGCCCGCGACGGTCGCGGCACCACCGGCACCGCCAGCGCCGCCATGGCCCATGAACCAACCGCCGGCGCCGCCGTCACCGCCAGCCGCACCGGCACCGCCCGCGCCACCGTCACCACCGTTGCCCAGCCAGCCGAGCGCGGAGCCGCCGTCGCCGCCGGCCACGCCGGCTTGGTCACTGCTCCAGCCGGCGCCGCCGTCGCCGAACCACAGTCCGCCGTCACCACCGTTGGGGTTGTCCTCGGTACCGGCAACGCCGTTGCCGATCAGGTACATACCGGACCACTGGTTGATCATCCCGTTGACCGCTTCACCAAACGGGTTGGTGATCCAGAGCTGGGCGATGCTGTGCAGAGGCTCGTAGAACCACTGGTCCATGATCCCGGTCCAGGAGAACGGGTCACCGGCGGCGCTGCCCGGGTCAGCCGCACCGAACAAGGCACTGAGGTCCCAAGTTGCTGCGGTGTCACCGGAGTCCGTCGTGGACCACGAACTGAACAGATCGCCGAAGAGATCGCCGAGATCGAAATCGCCATCGGCATGCGCGGTCGGCGCTGCGGCTAACGGGGCCATCCCAAAAGCCAGGAACGCGCCGACCGCGCTGGTGGCACCGATCACCCGCTTGCGGTACCGCGCTCCGGTGTTATCAGGCTGGCTACTGCTGTGACGACGACTCATTTGCGAACACCTCTCCTGTGAAGCGGTTCTGGAATGCAGTGCTGAAAGTTGTTAGAGGGAATCTCGGAACTAGTGCGCGGGGCCGGCTCAGGCGTCGAAGCCGAGGAAGCCCGCCAGGTCAGCGAGGAAGTCGGTTGACGCACCGGCACCCGCACCGCCGTCGTCGAACCAATCGTCGGGCACGATCGGGAAGTCGATCCCCGTCCACGGCGGCGCGACCTCGACGGGCCCCTTGCCGGTCCAGCCCGAACCGAGCAGCGAACCGACGATCTGTCCCCAGGCCTGCATGGCCGCGATCGGGCCGACGCCGTAGCCCTCAATTGCGATGGGCACGCCCGGCAGGATGCCGGTCTGCAGCGTGATGCCGAGGCTGTTGAAGATCGAGCCCCCGACCGCGGGAACGTCGACGAGATTGCCGTCGGCATCGGTCACCTGGTAGGGGCCTACCGCCACCTCGCCTGGGGTCAGGAGACCACCGAACGCGAACTCCAGATGGGTGATGTCGGTGCCCTCCGGGAGCAAACCGGTGCTGGCGATCAGGGGGAGCAGGCTGTCGAGGTTGAGGGTGGCGCCGTTGAGGTAGCCGTCAAGCCAGCTGGCCATGATCTGGTTGAGGCCATCACCGTCTTGGATGCTGTTCATCATCGCGACCCAGGGGCTGATGGCCGGCCCCAACGACCCGATGATGATGGCGCTGAGCGGTGAGGCCAGGAAGTTCACGATCGGCGTCGCCACATCGGCCATGTCGGCAGGCAGGAACTGTGGCAGCAGGCCGAAGAGCGCGTCGTGACCGAGGGCGAAGGTGTTGAGATCGGTTCCGCTGAGGGTGTGCACCCCCACCGCGCCGATGGTGCCCTCCAAACCGCTCAACCCGAGGCTCCCGGAGGCGTTCTGCAAGGTGTAGCCCGTCAGCACCGCGTCCAGGTTGCTCTGGATCTGCTGCATCACGTCCGGGATCTTTGACGGGTCGTCGAGGATCTCCTGCCAGAACTGGGTCTGGTTGGCCAGGATCTGCTGGAACGCCACCCCGGGGGCTAGGAAGTAGTTCTGGGTGAGGATCGTGGCGTTCTCCGAGGCCTCGTTGAACACCGCCGTCCACGGCGCCAGCAGGTCCGGAAGGCCGCCCGCGGTGAGTGCGACATCTCGGATGGTGGGGCCACCGGCCAGCGGGGTAGCCACGACCGGGGTGGCGGCGATCAGGCCGGAGCCGACGATCGCGATACCGGCGGTGACGTAGGGGCGAAGGGTTTGCTGCACAGCCATCTCCTTTTGTGAGGTGCCGCCCTCGGCAGGCGCCTCGAGAAGCCGTGGCGCTGCCGTGTTGCTCCTGGATTCACACTTATTCACTGATGTGAGACCGAACACTAACCGTGAGTAACTTAAGACACAAGCACCTTGGTCAAATATTTTTTCGGCGTTTCCAAAGCTCACAGGCGTTAACATGCTGATACCTCGTGATCCTCCATAATTTCTGCCTGAGAGTGGACGGTCTTCCTGTTTCTGACACGTCCTGCCACCGGAAAAAACCCTGGTATGTGTGAGGAATGCGAATCGGTGTTCAGCTGGCCTATGCGGGTGGGTTCAAGGAAGCGGTAGAGCAGGTTGTCGCGCTGGAGCGAGTCGGGATCGATGTGGTCTCGGTCGCCGAGGCCTACTCGTTCGACGCCGTCAGCCAGCTGGGCTACCTGGCGGCCAAGACATCGCGAGTCGAGCTCCTGACCGGGGTCCTGCCCATCTACACCCGAACTCCCGCCTTGCTGGCGATGACGGCCGCCGGCTTGGACTACGTGTCCGACGGCCGGTTCGCCCTGGGTCTCGGGACCTCCGGGCCGCAGGTGGTGGAGGGCTTCCACGGCGTGCCGTTCGACGCCCCGCTGGGACGCACCCGCGAGGTGGTGGAGATCTGCCGGGCGGTGTGGCGCCGCGAACGACTCCGCTACGACGGAAAGCACTACCAACTGCCCCTCCCGGCCGAACGCGGAACCGGGCTCGGCAAGGCTTTGCAGTTGATCAATCATCCGGTGCGCGAACAGATTCCGATCTCGATTGCCGCGCTGGGACCCAAGAACGTCGAACTGACCGCCGAGATCGCCAACGGTTGGCAGCCGGTGTTCTTCTACCCGGAACGTGCCGATGACGTGTGGGGTGAATCCCTGAAAGCCGGTGCGGCCAAACGTGATCCCGCGTTAGGACCGCTGGACGTCATCGTGGGGGCATCGCTCGCCATCGGCGACGACGTCGAGGATCGGCTGGCTTGGGTGAAACCGCAGCTGGCGCTGTACATCGGTGGAATGGGCGCCAAAGGCCGCAACTTCTACCACAACCTGGCCACCCGTTACGGGTTCGGCGAGGTCGCGAATCGCATTCAGGAGCTGTACCTGTCCGGACGCAAGACCGAGGCGATCGACGCGGTGCCCGACGAGCTGGTGCGCAACACGTCCTTGGTCGGACCCCGCGGTCTGGTGGCCGAACGACTCGCCGCCTACGCCGAGGCCGGCGTGACAACGCTGCTGGTCGGCCCGCTGGCCACAGCGCCGGACGAAGCGCTGCGCTACGTCGAGGAGCTGCGCGCTCTGCTGCCGTCCTGATTCACGGCGCGGGCGGAGAATCTGGGCCGGGTGTGGCCCAGGACACCCCACACGCCAAGATGGGGCGTATGGAATTCACGCCTACCGTGACTACACCCGCTGCAGAAACCCTGGTTGAGCTGCTGCAACGCCAAGCTGAACGGCTCGACGACAAAGTCGCGTTCAGCTTCTCCTACAACGGCGACGACGAAGGACGCAGCGAGCTGACATTCGCTGAGCTTGACCGCCGCGCACGCGCCATCGCGGCGAACCTGCAGCGCTACGACATCAACGGCGAACGGGTGCTGGTGCTGGTGCGGCCGGGACTGGACTTCATCGCCGGGTTCTTCGGCTGCCTGTACGCGGGCGCCGTGGCGGTGCCGGTGCACCAGAAGCTGGCGCCGCGCCTGGCGGTGGTCGTCCCCGACGCCCAGGCCCGGTTCGCGCTGACCGCCGCCGAGAACCGCGAGGCCACCCGGGCCGCGGTCGCCGGGATTCCGGGAGAACCCGAGCAGTGGTTCTTCACCGACGCCGGCGCCGACCCCGACACCTGGGTGACCCCCGACCTCAACATCGACTCCCCGGCGGCCATCCAGTACACCTCCGGCTCGACCCGCTCCCCCAAGGGTGTGCTGCTCAGCCACGGCAATATCCTGCACAACTGCGATGCCATCCGTCAGTCGTGGAACGGCGACGAGAACGCCAAGGGCGTGTTCTGGCTGCCACCGCACCACGACCTGGGCTTGATCGGCGGCATTCTGTCCATGATTTATATCGGGGCCAGCACGGCGTTGATGTCGCCGACCGCCTTCATCAAACGCCCGATGCGCTGGCTGGAGCTGGTGTCTGCCCATCGCGGCGTGATCACCGCCGCGCCGAACTTCGCCTACGACCGGTGCGTGGAGACCAGCACTCCCGAAGAACGTGCCGCACTGGACCTTTCCTGCATGACCGTGGCGATGAACGGTGCAGAGGCGGTGCGCGCTACGTCACTGGCGGCGTTCGCTGACGCCTTCGCGCCGGCGGGTTTCCAGCTCTCGTCGTGCTATCCGGTGTACGGGTTAGCCGAGGCCACCCTGTGTGTGGCGTCCGGATCGCCCGCCGGAGTGCCCGGAGTGCGCTACCTCGATCGAGTCGCGCTGGAGCAGGACCGCATTGTCGACGTGGCACCGGATGACCCCGCCGCCGCGACATTCGTCGGATGTGGCCAGCCCCGTCAATCCGACATCGCCATCGTCGACCCGGTGACTCGCCAGCCCTGCGGACCCGACGAGATCGGCGAAATCTGGGTCGCCGGACCCAATGTCGCGCAGGGTTATTGGAACAGGCCCGAAGAGACGGCGGCGACCTTTGGGGCGGTGCTGGCCGAGCCGGGCGACCCGAACCGCGGCCCGTTCCTGCGCACCGGAGACCTCGGTTTCCTCTGTGCCGGCGAGATTTTCACAACCGGACGATGCAAGGACCTAATCACCATCGACGGTCACAACTACTACCCCAACGACATCGAATTCACCGTGCAGCAATGCGATCCGGTGCTGGTATCGGGCCGCGGGGCGGTCTTTGCGACCGACGCGCCGCCCGGTGGCGTCGAGCAGCTGGTGGTCGTACACGAAGTGGACAGCGCGCGGGCCGCTGAGACCGACCTCGACGCAGTCATCGAGGCGATTCGGCTGGCGGTCGCAACCCATCACGGGATCGCGGCCGACGCCGTGGTCTTGGTGCATCACGTATCGCTGCCGACCACCTCGAGCGGCAAGATTCAGCGCGGCCAGACCAAACAACACTTCGTGGAGGGCAAGCTGGCAGCCCTTGCCGAGTGGCGTACCGCCACCCAGGAACTGTCGCTGGAAGAGCTGGAGGCAGCGGCCAAGATCGTCTCGACGTTGCAGTCCTGGGGGACCCGCCCGGGGTGAGGCGGCCCGGCCCGTCAGGGATTTCGACCATGTGGTGTGGTGCCACCTCTGCGCGACAAACGCTGCGCGGGCGGGATGTGCCGGGGGTTGACCCGGCGAGGCGGGGCGTCACCCCGACGTTGCCGACGTTGCCGAGGAAAAGTGAGCCGAGTGTGCGGTTTCGTATGCACCACAGCCACATTGGCTACCAAACCGCACACTCGATGAGTACCCCTGCCGGGTGGACGCAGTAATACTCCCGCGTTTTCCCGGTGTATCACTCCCCCACCTGCGGTAACTCGTCAGCGGCAATCTCACACGGGGTCTTCGGCGAAACATCGGCGGGCGGCAGTGCCTGCTCGGCGCCCCCGGTCCCTTCGGTTGCCACCGCTTCCCCGGCAGGCTCGGATTCGGATTCCGGTTCGGCTGCCGCCCCGGTTTCGTCGGCCGGCTCATCCTCCCCGGGTTCCGCAGCTTCGGCCTCCTCGGCGGCCGGCTCGGATTCGCCCTCGAGTTCATCGGGCTCATGGTCCTCGCCATCATCGGGAAGGCCGCCGGTCGAGGTGTCGTCATGGAACGGCTCGCCCATCGGGTTGCCAAGACCGTCGTCACCGAATGCGTTGGCCAGCCGCGGAATCAGGCCTCCGAGACCGCCCAGCCCGCCCAGCCCGCCGGTTGGCAATCCGCCCCCC
>NZ_LDPO01000043.1 GCF_001021505.1 Mycolicibacter heraklionensis | reverse complement strand
TGTGGCGCAGTTGGGCCGCAACTTCGCGGTGATCTACGAGCAGGCCAACTCTCACGGTCAGAAGGTGCAGTCGGCCGGCAACAACATGGCCAACACCGACGCCTCGGTGGGCTCCAGCTGGGCCTGAGCGCCTCGCAATTCGCAGCGCGGCAGCACACCCGATCCACGGGTGTGCTGCCGCGTACTGCAATTGGCGGGTGGTGCCGAGCGGTCGCGCCCTCTCGCGTGATCCAATAGCCAAGTACTCCGACAAACCCGGTAGAGGAGGGTAGTGATGGACCCGAGCACTCGCACCGACATCACCGTCAACGTCGAGGGTTTCTGGATGCTGCAGGCACTGCTGGACATCCGCCATGTTGCTCCCGAGTTGCGGTGTCGTCCTTATGTTTCCACCGATTCAAGCGACTGGCTGTCCCAGCACCCCGGCATGGCGGTGATGCGCGAACAGGGCATCGTCGTCGACGACGAGGTCAACGAGACCGTCGCCGCACGAATGCGGGTTCTTGCCGCGCCCGACCTCGAGGTGATCGCGCTGCTGTCGCTGGGCAAGCTGCGTTACGGGGTCATCGACGCCGAAGACCAGGAGCCCGGCACCCGCGACATCCCCGACAACGAGTTCCGGGTGCTGTTGGCGCGACGCGGTGAACACTGGGTGTCGGCGGTACGCGTCGGCACCGACATCACCGTCGACGATGTCGCGGTGACCGATGCCGCCTCGATCGCCGCGCTGGTGATCGACGGTATGGAATCCATCCACCACGCCGACCCGGCCCAGATCACCGCGGTCAACGTGCCGATGGAGGAGATGCTGGAGGCCACCCAGAGTTGGCAGGACTCCGGTTTCAACATTTTCACCGGGGGAGACCTGCGCCGGATGGGAATCAGTGCCGCCACTGTCGCGGCGCTGGGACAGGCGCTGTCGGAGCCGGCGGCCGAAGCCGCGGTGTACGCGCGGCAGTACCGCGACGACGCAAAGGGGCCCAGCGCCTCGGTGCTGTCGCTCAAAGACGGGTCAGGCGGCCGGATTGCGTTGTATCAGCAGGCGCGCACCGCAGGCTCGGGCGAAGCATGGTTGGCGATCTGCCCGGCCACCCCGCAGCTGGTCCAGGTGGGCGTCAAGACCGTCCTGGACACCCTGCCCTACGGCGCCTGGAAAACGCATCGGAGGGTCTAGCGGTTTGCTCGGGTAGGTCTGGGCGCCGAATGCTTAAGTGTCGCACCGGAAAACTGCGAGTAAACGCGGGTCGTGCGAATAGCATGAAGTGCCTTTAGAATTGGACTGACTTTAAAAATGACAAATTGCGAGGCGGCACCTATGGGTTCGATTGGGTCAGTATTCGTTGGTCGGGTGATGCAATCATGACCGCGGCGATCGAGTCGGGACAGGCGGGCGGCGAGCTTGCGTCGTCGGGACCCCGGGCCGTGGTGGTCGGGGTCATGGCGGGCGACGGTGTCCAGATCGGGACGCTGCTCGATGCTGACGCCCCGGTATCGGTGATGCTGGACCCGCTGCTGAAGGTGATCAACGGTCGACTTCAGGAGCTCGAAGAGCCGACCCTGAAAGCCGAAGGCCGTGGCCGCTGGGTGTTGTGCCTGGTCGACGGCACGGCGCTGCGACCGAACCAGTCGCTGACCGAACAGGACGTCTACGACGGCGACCGGCTGTGGCTGCGCTTCATCGAAGACCGGGAGCGGCGCTCGCCGGTCATCGAGCACATCTCCACCGCGGTGTCGGTCAACCTGGCGAAGCGATTCGCCCCGGTCGACGCGGCGACAGCGGTGCGGGTCGGGGTGTCGACCCTGTCGCTGGGTGTGCTGCTGGCCACCGGACTGCTCGCGGCGTGGCGCGTCCAGCACGACAGTTGGCTGACGGCCGGCTTCGGCGCGGGGCTTGCCTTCCTGGTGTTGATCGCCGCCGCACTGATCCTGATGCAGGCGCGCAACGCGTCCGACCGGCAAGTCGGTGACATTCTGCTGGCCACCGGTCTGGTTCCGCTGGTGGTGGCGGCCGCGGCGGCGGTACCCGGTGAGGTGGGCGCCGCGCATGCCGCGCTGGGCTTCGGCGTTGCCGGTATCGCTGCACTGGCTGTCATCCGGCTCACCGGACGGCAGCTGGCCGCCTACTCGGCCGTCGCCGCCATCAGCGTGGCGGTGATGTTCGCCGGCGTGCTGCGGATGCTGTTCCTGACCGGCGCGGTGACCCTCATGACCTGTGTGTACTTGGTCTGTGTGCTGGCTTACCAGTGGACTCCGTCGCTGTCGCGGTGGTTGGCCGGCCTGCGGCTGCCGGTCTTTCCGTCGGCCACCAGCCGCTGGGTCTTCGAGGCTCGCCCCGACCTGCCCACCACGGTGGTGAGCACTCCCGGCGCCCCGCCATCGCTGGAGGGGCCGGAGTCGGTCCGCGAAGTGGTGCTGCGCGCGGAGCGGGCGCGGTCGTTCATGACCGGCTTGCTCTCCGGGCTGGGCGTGCTGATTGCGGTGTGCATGACCGGGCTGTGCGACCCCCACTCGGACCGGTCGTGGCTGCCGGTGCTGCTGGCCGCCCTGACCGCCGGGTTCCTGGTGCTGCGGGGCCGTTCCTTCCGGGACCGCTTGCAGGCGGTCACGGTGACGCTGACCGGGCTGGTGATCGTCGCGGCTGTGGTGGTGCGCTTCGCGGTTGTGCTGTGGACGCCCACCGCACTGGTGGTCGGCGTGGCCGTGCTGGTGCTGGTCCCGATGTTCGGGCTGCTGTCTGCGGTGATCGTGCCCAACACCATCTACAGCCCGTTGTTCCGCAAGTTCGTCGAGTGGATCGAATACCTGTGCCTGATGCCGTTGTTCCCGCTGGCACTGTGGTTGATGAATACCTATGAAGCGATCCGGTACCGGTAGGGGCGTGCGTCGGCTGCAGCGCACCGCGGCCGCCGGCGCCGCGATGATCATGATGACCAGCGGCTCGCTGGCCGGGATGCCGGCTGCCGGCGCGATCGAGCCGCCCGGGATCGACCCGGCGGCGCTGCCGCCCGACGGCCCGCCCGGACCGCCGCAGACCATGCGGCAGACCTCGTACTGCACTGAGGTAGGTGTGCTGCCGAACACCGACTTCCGCGTGCAGCCGGCCTACATGGACATGCTCAACCTGCAGGAGGCCTGGAAGTTCGGTCGCGGGGGAGGCGTCACGGTCGCCGTCATCGACACCGGCGTGACCCCGCACCCGCGGCTGCCGAACCTGATCCCCGGCGGTGACTACGTGATGGCCGGCGGCGACGGGCTGTCGGACTGCGATGCACACGGGACCCTGGTGGCGTCGCTGATCGCCGCGATGCCGGACAACGGGGTGGCTCCGTTGCCACCGCCCCGTCAGACCCGTCGGCCGCCGTCGGTTCCCACCAACGAGCCGCCACCACCGACCCCGTCGCCGGCGACGACGATCCTGGTGATGCCGCCGCCTCCGCCGCCACCGCCGCCGCCCGTCGAGGGTGAGGAACCGGCCCCGGGTCAGGGTCCCGCACCCGCGCCTGCACCCGCGCCCGCTCCGGCTCCGGCGCCTGGACCGGCACCCGGACCGGCTCCAGGACCCGGTGCGGCAGCCTCGTCGGCGCACAGCCCCCATGACGCCGCTACGGCGCGGCCGGCCGGGTTCTCCGGGCAGGCCCGGACCGCACCGGTCGACTTCCGGGCCCCGAGCGCGCCGCCGCCCGGCGGGGGGCCGGACGCCTTCAGCGGCATCGCGCCCGACGTGCAGCTGATCGCGATCCGGCAGTACAGCGCGGCCTTCGGGCCCAAGGAGCCGTTCGCGGACGGACGTGACCCGCAGCTGCGGGAGAAGACCGACGGAATCCGCACCATGGCGCGGGCGATTGTGCATGCCGCCAACATGGGTGCCCAGGTCATCAACATCTCCCAGGCCGTCTGCATGAACGTGCGCACACTCATCGACCAGGCCGATCTGGGCGCCGCCGTGCGTTACGCCGCGGTGGAGAAGAACGCGGTGATCGTCGCCGCCGCCGGTGACGCCAGTTGGCGGGACTGCAAGCAGAACCCCGTCTACAACGCGATGCGCCCCGATGACCCCCGCGACTGGAACGGCGTCAACACCGTGGTGACGCCGGCCTGGTACGACGAGTACGTGCTGACCGTCGGCGCGGTCGACTCGGCCGGTGCACCGATGGCCAAATCGAGCGTGGCCGGCCCGTGGGTGTCGATCGCCGCGCCCGGCACCGACATCGAGGGGCTCTCGCCGCGCGATGACGGACTGATGAACGCCGTCGACGGCCCGGAGAACTCACTGCTGGTCCCGTCCGGCACCAGCTTCTCGACGGCGATCGTCTCCGGTGTGGTGGCCCTGGTGCGGGCTAAGTACCCGGAACTGTCGGCGCACCAGGTGATCAACCGGCTGATCCGTACGGCCCGGCCACCGGCGCGCGGGGTCGACAATGTGGTCGGTTACGGCATCGTCGATCCGGTCGCGGCACTGACCTGGGACGTTCCCGACGTTCCGGCCCAGCCGCCGGAGCGGCTGTCGGCGCCGCTGCAGGTGCCGCCGATGCCGCCCGAACGCGACATGACGCCGGCCTGGGTCGCCGGAGCCGGGCTGTTGGCGGCGCTCGCGGCGGCCGGCGTGGCACTGGGAGTGGCAGCACTGCGACGATCGTCAAGGAACCGATGAAGGCACAGCACGCACTAGGTCTGAACCTGTCTTGGATGCGGGTCACCGCGGTCTTTCTGATCGATGTGGGGATCCTGGTCCTCGCCGGCCGCTGGCCGGGTGACCCGAAAGTCGCCGACTACGTGTGGTGGTCGGGTGTCGCCGCCGCGGTGCTGGTCGCGCTCATCGCGCTGCTCACCTACCGGCGAGTGCCGATCAGCACGATGTGGGCGGCCTGGGTGGCCGATCAGTTCACCAACCCCGAAGAGGCCCTGCACCGCGGCCGCACCGCCGCGGTCGATCACCACCGCCGCTTCGGGCGTGAGTCGGTCGGTGTCCGCGAACATGAAGGCCGGCTGGTGACGGTGATCGCCGTGGGCGGGCGGGCCGCCGCGGCGACCGGCCGACACGGCCGCGATTCGGAGGCGACCCTGCCGGTGGAGCGTCTGGCCGCTGGGTTGCGGCAGTTCGACGTGCGGCTGGACAGCATCGATGTCGTGTCGGTCGGAACCCGCAAGGATCCCCGCGCCGCCGACGACCCCGACGTGGAAGAGAACCCGTCGATGCCCGACCGTCGCCACACCTGGGTGGTGCTGCGGATGGACCCGCAGCACAACGTCAACGCGGTGGCCACGCGCGATTCACTGGCCGCCACCTTGGCCGCCGCCACCGAGCGGCTGGCCGAGGAGATCGACGGGCGCCAGCTCAGCGCCCAGGTGCTGCGCGCCGACGAGTTCGACGCCGTCGACGAGGCGGTGCTCGCGGGGCTGGAGGCCACGCAGCTGCGGCACCGGCTGTTCCGCGATCGACCGGCCGGCCACGTCACCAGCTTCTGGGTGTCGCCGAACGACATCACCCCGGAGAACCTCGAACATCTGTGGTACCCGGAGGCCGAAGCAACCGTGGTCACGGTCCGTCTTTCGCGCGGTGGCGGCCGAACCACCGAGGTCTCGGTGCTGGCGCGGTACCACACTGCCGACAAGCCCGACCGAAACATGCGCTCTGCGCTGAACCGCTTCGTGGGCCGGCGTCAGCTGGAAGCCGCCTGCGCCAGTCTGCCGGCGCCCACCGCCCACCGGCGGATGTCGGTGCCGGGACGGGACTTGCAGGACGGTGAGCAGCTGCCGGTGTCGGTCGATGTGATCGAGGAGTACACACCTGCGGCGGCCACCGGGACGCGCTCGTGACCGGACCGGCGACGACCGACGCGCGCAACGCGATGGTCGCGGGCATGCTGGCCTCCGGGATCTCGGTCAACGGGCTGCAGCCCAGCCATAATCCGCAGGTCGCGCTGCAGATGTTCACCACTGCCACCACGATCGACCCGAGCATGTGCGACGCCTGGCTGGCCCGGGTGCTGGCCGGTGACTCCGATATCGAGGTGCTGGCAAACGCCTGGTCGACGGTGCGCACATTCGGCTGGGAGACCCGCCGACTCGGGCTGTCTGACCTGGAATTCCATCCGGAGGTTTCCGACGGGATGTTCCTGCGGCTGCGGATCACCAGCGTGGAATCGCTGGCCGCCGCCTACGCCGCCGCGCTGGCCGAAGCCAAACGCTACGAAGAGGCGGCGAAGCTGCTCGACGGCATCGAGCCGCGGAACCCCTTCGAAACCGAACTGGTCAGCTATGTCCGGGGTCTGCTGTACTTCCGGACCGGGCGCTGGCCGGACGTGCTCAAGCAGTTCCCCGCAGCGGCCCCCTGGCGTCAGCCCGAGCTCAAGGCGGCAGCGGCGGCGATGGCCACCACCGCGCTGGCCTCGCTGGGGGTGTTCGAGGAGGCGACGCGGCGGGCTCAAGAGGCGATCGAGGGCGACCGGGTTCCCGGTGCCGCCAACGTCGCGCTCTACACCCAAGGCATGTGCCTGCGGCATCTGGGCCGCGAGGACGAGGCCGCCGAGTTGCTGCGCCGGGTTTATTCGCGGGACTCGAAGTTCACACCGGCCCGCGAGGCACTGGACAATCCCGACTTTCGACTGGTGCTGACCGACCCGGAGACCATCGAGGCCCGCACGGACCCGTGGGACCCCGACAGTGCCCCCACGCGGGAACAGGCCGAAGCCCACCGGCATGCCGAGGAGGCCGCCCGCTATCTGGCCGAAGGCGACGCGGAGCTGGCCGCCATGCTCGGCATGGAGCAGGCCAAGCGGGAGATCAAGCTGATCAAGGCGACCACCAAGGTGAACCTGGCGCGCGCCAAGATGGGCCTACCGGTTCCGGTGACGTCGCGGCACACCCTGCTGCTCGGTCCGCCCGGCACCGGCAAGACCTCGGTGGCGCGCGCATTCACCAAGCAACTGTGCGGCCTGACGGTGCTGCGCAAGCCGCTGGTGGTGGAGACCAACCGCTCCAAGCTGCTGGGCCGCTACATGGCCGATGCCGAGAAGAACACCGAGGAGCTGCTCGAAGGCGCACTCGGTGGTGCGGTGTTCTTCGACGAGATGCACACCCTGCATGAGCGCGGCTACAGCCAGGGCGACGCCTACGGCAACGCGATCATCAACACGTTGCTGCTGTACATGGAGAACCACCGTGACGAGCTGGTGGTGTTCGGCGCCGGCTACGCCAACGCCATGGACAAGATGCTCGAGGTGAACCAGGGCCTGCGGCGCAGGTTCTCCACGGTGATCGAGTTCTACAGCTACACCCCGCCGGAACTGCTGGAACTGACCAAGATGATGGGGGCGGAGAACGAGGACGTGGTCAGTGACGAGGCGGTCGAAGGACTGCTGCCGCACTACACCCGGTTCTACGCCGACGAGAACTACTCCGAAGACGGCGACCTGATCCGCGGTATCGACGTGCTGGGTAATGCCGGATTCGTCCGCAACGTCGTGGAGAAGGCCCGCGACCACCGCAGTTTCCGTCTCGACGATTCTGAACTGGACGCGGTGCTTGCCGGCGATGTCACCGATTTCAGCGACGAATGGCTGCACAAGTTCAAGGAACTGACCCGCGAGGATCTCGCCGAAGGGCTCAGTGCGGCGGTTGCCGAAAAGAAACCGTCCTGAACTAACAGCCGCCCGACAGCCGATTCACAGCGTAACGACCGCTTGTCCGGGTTGACGCTTACTGGTACCGATGCCACCATTGCGCAGGTAAGGGGGCCGGTGCTTTCGCCCGGCCCAGTTGGTCTCTGTCGGTGTCAGGAGGTGAGGACGAGAGTTGTGTCCCGGCGATAATGCCCGCTCGGAGTTGGCGACTGTTTGGTCCCGATCCGGCTCCGGCACCGTTTCTGTTACTTGAACCATGTTGCGTTGAGCACGCTCCGGTACGACGTCGTCACGGGGCCCCTGTTCGGCGCAGCCGGTGAGCGTCGGCCATCCGGCCGGCATTCTTGGAGGAGGGCCCCATGACTTTTGTGAACACCCAACCGGAGGCGCTGACGGCGGCTGCGGGCAATCTGGCCGCCATCGGTTCGGCGCTCAGTGCTCAGAACGCCGCGGCGGCAACGCCGACCACCGGTGTGGTTCCGGCCGCTGCTGATGAGGTTTCGGCACTGACTGCTGCGCAGTTCGCCGCGCACGCCAGCATGTACCAGACCATCAGCGCCCAGGCGGAGGCCATCCACCAAGCGTTCGTGGCCACCTTGAACACCAGCGCCAACACCTACGCAGCGACCGAGGCGGCTAACGCCGCGTCGGCCGGATAGTTCCACATACCGTTAAGTTCCAACAACTTTCGCAGATCGAGGAGAGAGAAGCATGGCAACACGTTTTATGACTGATCCGGACGCGATGCGTTCGATGGCGGGCCGTTTTGATGTGCATGCGCAGACGGTGGAGGACGAGGCGCGTCGGATGTGGGCGTCGTCGACCAACATCTCCGGTGCGGGTTGGGGTGGTCTGGCGGAGCGGACGTCGATGGACACCATGGGTCAGATGCAGACCGCGTTTCGCAACATCGTGAACATGCTGCACGGGGTGCGGGATGGGTTGATTCGCG
>NZ_LDPO01000042.1 GCF_001021505.1 Mycolicibacter heraklionensis | reverse complement strand
CTAGGACGGCCACGCGCGCTTTGGACATGACCCATGACTGTCACCTATGACGCGACTCAGCAGCCACCGATGCAGGTGTCACCCATGTCGCGACTCATCTGTCACCTATGTCGTGAACTCACACACCTCCGCCACCGCCATTTCAATGGCGGTACCGGTATCAAGCCAAGCGCCGGTGGTCTCAGCCGGATTCGCGCTTGCCGCAGGCGTCAGGAAACCTGGCCCAGCGCAAGGGTGCGGATTCTCTCGGGGGGCGGCGCGCCCGGGGGTATATCTGAGTTTCAAGTGCTGGTTAGAGATTCGTATCCCGTGTGCGGCGTCCTCCCAATCAACCGGTTGAATTGCTTCGGCCCAGCTGGTGCGGCAATTGGTCGAGGAGAACCGGTTTCGATCATGTCGCCGCCCGCGACAGCCATCGGCGCACTGCCGCATCGTCGCCGATCCGGGCGGCAACCCGCCCGCGGGCCACCCCGTCCGAGTCCTGTTCCATCCGGAAAGGCGGGCTCGACCTCACATTATGTATCTAATATATAAAACAGACGACTCCGCCAGTGCCTTTTGTTCAAATCGATTTCAGCGTTGATATCGAGATGCGCCGGGACAGTGTCGTCAGTATAGATACATTTCCTAAGCGGTCCCGCAGGCCCCGATTGCCCTCGCGAGCGAGCGGGTGACTGAACTTCCGAGCGGAATAATGTTGGCGCACTGCAACAAAGCCTGGCTAACATGGCGGCATGCAACGTCCAGCTCGTCGACGCACCCCCAGTGACCTTCCCGGATTGGACATCGCCGAACAGAAGTCGTGGCAGAACTTCCTGCACGCCGCGCTGCGCTTTAATGCCACGATGGACCGCTGGCTGACCGAAGCGCACCAACTCTCCGTCATCGACTTGCGGGTGCTGGACATCCTGGACAAGTCCGACGACGGTGCGGCAAGGATGGGTGATCTGGCCGACGCGCTGGGTGCGACCCCGCACCATATGACTAAGCGAATCCGTCGGCTCGAGGAGCGGGGTTTGGTTCAGCGCGAACAGAATTCCGACGACAGGCGTGGAGTGGTGGCTCGGATCAGCGCGGACGGCCGGCGGGTGGCGGGGCATGCCAGCCTCAACTACGCCCAAGGGGTCAGGACCCATCTCATCGGCACCTTGTCGCGGCGCCAGCTTGCCACTCTCGAAGAGAACTGCCGACGAATCAACTCCGGCTTGAGGCAGGCCGACTCGACGCTCTATGTGTCCCGGGCCCCCGGCGGCGAGCCGACTGCCAAGCCGCCGCTCTGATCTACGCGGTACCCGACCTGCCGTTTGCCCGCGGCGTGTAGAGCGCCCGCGGGAAGCGGCGAGAAAATGGATGACGGGCGTTCGGGCGATGAGGTCGACCGTTCCCTGCCGTGATCCACGCACACGGCCCTTGGCCAGCGGTTATCACCCGGACAAAGCCGCGCCAGCGCTTTGCTAGAACAGGTTCTGACAGTCACTCATCAATTATTTTCCGGTTGAACTAACCAGGTTACCCGGAATTGTTTGCCGTGTTCGCTCTGAAACGGCTCCGAGCAGCACCGATACGCCGGCGGCGGGTGTTGCGGACTGCGGCCCGACGACAGCCATGTATTCAAAAGGATGCAAACCACCCCCCATTTTTGTGGCCATCGCCGAAGGGCTTCGGTACCGTCGCCCGCCGTGGAAGACACAGGTGCTCAGGCGCCGGCGATGCGACTGCCGGGGCTGGAGGACATCGAACAGAATTCCTGGCACGAGTTCGTCCAGTCATCGACGGGTCTGTTGGCCGCTCTGAATAGAAGTCTGATGGGGCGGCACCGGCTGGACCTGTCTGAGCTGCGGCTGTTGGACGTTCTCGCCAAGTCCGACACCGGTTCTGTCCGAATGAGCGATCTGGCGGCGGCCCTGATGCTGCTTCGCAGCCGGGTCACCTGGTTGACCCGCCGGCTGGAAAGCCGCGGCCTCGTCCGCCGAATTCCCATCCCCGGTGATGGGCGGGGGGTGCGGGCCGAACTCACGCCCGAGGGCCGAATGAGGTTGGGGGAGGCCCGCAAAACCTACGCCGAACAGATCCGCCGGCTCTACGTGAACCAGATGTCCCGCCAGCAAATGCTTGCGCTGGGTGCCAGCTGCCGTCAGATCAACGCGTCGCTGGAGGCAGCGGAGCTTCCGAAAAAGTCGACGCTGGATTGAGTCGCTCGCCTCTTGCCCAACTGCTCGGCGCGAAGTTTCCGAATCAACCTCCAGTCGCCGGATCGCGTGGCTACCATCGCCCGGCATGGGGCACCTGCGGGCTCTTGAGCAGCCAGTGTGGGAACTGCCTGTGCTTGACGCGGATGAGTGCACGTGCGTGCACCAGTTCATGGACTCCTCGTCACGCCTGCTTGCTGCGTTGAATGACAGCCTGGTCCACGCCCACGGGCTGACTCTTTTTGAGGTCCTTGTGCTGGACCGGCTGGCCCGTTCGGAGACCGGTTCGGCCCGGATGCGGGACCTCGCTGAGGCTTTCGCGCTGGCGCCCAGTCGGGTGACTTCGCTGATCGGCCGGCTGGAGGCCCAGGCCCTGGTCGTCAGGCGTCCGCACCCGACCGATCGCCGGGCAGTACTTGGCCACATCACCGCTGCGGGCCGGCAGCGCTACGCGCCCGCGGCGGTCACCTACGCCCGCGGCATTCGTGCGTACTACCTCGACCAACTGTCGCGTCAGCAGGTGATCGCCCTCGGTGACGTCTGCCGGCGAACCGGCCTTCCTGAGCAGTCCTGAGCGCAGTTCGGAGTCCGCGTCCCGGCTGGCAGCACCCGAAAGGTCGCTCGAAAAATTCTCAGGGAACGGGGCCTTACAGGCGAGCTACGATGCGCCTCGGCCGGACCGTTCGCGTCGGGTTAGATGCCCGTGACCTGCGTTGACGCGAGGTTAGCCGCATGCTAGCTATGGTTCGTCTAATAGGGTTCCTTGCTGCATCCAAACGACTTGACACCTGTTTCTACAGTGCCATTCTGGACTTAGTGGCAGCGCCGCCTCATCCCAGTTCAACGCCTATTTCGCGCCGACGAGACGCGAAATGGGCTCAAGTGAACGTGTTTCAATTCTTACTCGCCGGTAATTTCCAGTTGAATCATTCAGCGGCCGACAGGAATTTGCTGGCCGTCAAAGTTAATGCGTGTACCTGGGGTTTTTCGAGCCCGTTAGATTGCCAACGGTGGGTAGGGGCGATGCCTTTGAGATCAAGCGCTTCCTGACTGCTGATTTTCAGGTCGCCCTCAGTTACGTTCCGTGTGCTGAGTCACATGACCTGAAGGAGCTCCCTTGCACGCCATTCTTCGCCCCTACGCAGCGGCCGGTGTCGTCATCGCCGGGACCGGCCTGATCGCTGCCACGCCGGTTGTCGCGCCGGCGCCGGCGCCGACGGTCGCCTCAGTTGCTGACGTCGCGCTCACGGGACTGTCCAACTTCGTTGACACCTGGCAGGACGTGATCAACACCACGAATGCCAACCTTTCGATCCTGAAGGACAACTACATGCTGGCCCCCGGTGTGGCATTCCAGCAGCTGTATGCGAACTGGATGGGCTACATCGACCAGTTCCTCAACGACCCGAGTAGCAGCACCCTGGCTGCCATCAATACCGAGATCCAGCAGAACTGGGTGGCGGTCCGCGACGGCTATACCCTCCCGCTGGACGTGTCTTCTAAGACCCTGGACACGGTTACCAACCACACGATCGACGGGTCGCTCACGACCGGTCATGCCGTGATCCTCGCGCAGGTTCCGGGATACCTGCCGGCCGGCACCGACGTGGACATGGTGAATTCGATCCTCAACTTCATGGTCTCGCCGCTGTCGGGAATCATCATCGGCATGCTGGGGCCGGGCATCAGCCCTTGGGTCGCGCTGCTGAACAGCATCACCGACGGTGACAGCTTCAGTGAGATCCTCGCCAACACCTGGGGCGGCTTCCTCAACGGCGCCACCCTCAATCTCGATTTCGTGCTGCCTTCGATCAACGATGCGGGCTTCCTCCCGGCGGGAATGAGTCTGGACCACTTGGAATTTGCCTTTGGTGGTCTGCTCAGCACCGGTTCGGTGCAGCTGGCCACCTACCAGTCGATGGGAGATGACGGCGAGGTAGACGCCTCGGTTCCGGTTGTCGGAGGCTCCATCTTGAACTCTCTCGGTTTGCAAATGGTCGGCGTTCCGTTGCTTGGGCAAATCGTCGCTGAGGGCCAAGCGATCGGTCCGATCGCGGCCTTCGAGATGTGGGGACAGGTCATCAGCGCGCTGTTGGGCTCGGGCTGGGACGGGGAAGGCACAGTTGTCGTGAACCAGCCCGCGCTCGGAGTCGACCTGCCGCCGATCCCCGACGACTTCACTGCCGAAGCCACCAACTTCTTCGGCGGGTTCCAAGACTTCTTCGACAGTATCTTCGGCTGATCCTCCCCCTCCAAAACTCAACTGCCCCAAATCTTTACATCTTAGAAAGGTGTTCCTCAATGAGTCGTCGTCACAGCAGCAGCCGGCGCCGCGGTCAGCATGAGGCTGGTCAGTCGCGCCGCAAGCGGGTGATCGGTGCCAGTGGTGCCGCCACTGCGTTCTTGGCGTTCGGGATGACGCCACTGGCGGGACTTCCGTCAGCACAGGCCGACGACGGTCTGGATTGGCTGTTGGACCTGTTTGGCCCTGCGGCGTCGGCGGCCGATCCGCTGCCGGCTGCCGGCGACTTCTTCGACATGTCCACGATCATCAGCCAGTGGTTCTACGAGCCGATTCACTTCGGTGTCGAGGCCTGGATCAACAGTGATCTCGGTGAATTGGTCAACGGCTGGATCAACCAATCTTCCGGCCTGTTCTTGATCGGTGATGGTGCCGACGGAACCGCCCTCAACCCCAACGGCGGCGACGGTGGACTGTGGTTCGGCGACGGTGGTGCAGGCTGGGACAGCAACGATGCGGCTTTGGTCGGCGGTACCGGCGGAGACGCCGGGTGGTTCGGCAACGGTGGTGCCGGTGGCGACGGCTTCGAGACTAGTGCCGGCGGCAACGGCGGTAGTGGTGGCTCGTTCATGGGCATCGGCGGTGACGGCGGTGCGGGCGGACTCGGTGTCGGTGCCGGCGGCAGTGGCGGCGCCGGCGGCAATGGCGGCGACGCGGTTGGCTGGTTCTTCGGTACCGGTGGCAACGGCGGCGCCGGAGGCAATGGCACCGCCGGCGCCAACGGTAGCTATGCCAACGGCGGCACGGGCATTGGCGGCAATGGCGGCAACGGAGGGGCCGGCGGCGCTGGTGGTCGCAGCGGCTACCTATTCGGTAACGGCGGCAATGGCGGGGCTGGTGGTACCGCCGGCGCCGCGGGAACCGCCGCTAATGGGATCGACGACGGCATTGCGGCCCACCTGAATGGAGCCGCCGGCGGTGCCGGTGGCAACGGTGGTGCGGGCGGCGCCGCCGGCGAGAAGTTCGACGGCTCCTACGGACACGCCGGCCAGTCGGGTACGGCAGCCGTGGGCGGCGCCGGAACCGATGGCGGTGACGCCTACAAGGACTCAAGCGGTGACTACCTCGGCAACGGCGGCGCCGGAGGCCGCGGCGGAGCCGGTGGCGCCGGGGCTATCGGTGCTGATGGCGGAGCGGCCGGCAACGGCGGCGCCGGGATTACCGGCGGAATCGGCGGGGACGGGGGCAACGGCGGTTCCGGACAGACCGACGGCGTCGGCGGGGACGGCAGTGCCGGCGGTGCAGGCGGCTTCGGTTCGCTCGTAGGTGGCAACGGAGGCGCCGGAGGCGCTGGGGGGGCCGCGACCCTCGGGGTAGGCCAGGGGGGCCACGGTGGCAGCGGTGGCGCCGGCGGTAATGCGGCCACCGACGACGAAACCGTGAAAACCACCGGCGGCAGCGGCGGTGCCGGCGGCGTCGGTGGCGCCAGTGGTTACATTCCGACCACCACCGGAACCGCTCGCAATGGCATCGGCGGAGACGGTGGCGATGGCGGAGCTGCCGGCACCGGCACCTACATCGGCGGTAACGGCGGCGCCGGCGGAAACGGTGGTGGTGGCGGCGGTGGCACCGCAAGCGCCGGCGGTGACGGCGGCCACGGCGGCGACGGTGCTGCCAGCACCGGTTGGAAGTCTGGCGACGGAACCGTCTTCAGCAAGGGCGGCAACGGCGGTAACGGCGGGACCGGCGGTGCGGTCGGGTCTAACGGTGCCGCCGGTCGCGGCGGTGACGCCGGTGACGGGGCCGACGGGGCGACCGGGAACGGCGTGATCAGCGCCGGCGGTAATGGCGGTAATGGCGGCACGGGCGGTAGCGCAGCGGCAGCCCTTTCTACCGGCGGCGGCTACGGTGGTCAGGGCGGTGATGGGGGCAGTGGCGGTAACGGCACGGCCATCGGCGGTAACGGCGGCAACGCTGGTGGTGGCGGCCTCGCGCAGCTGCAAGGTGGTAGCGGCGGCAACGGCGGTGCTGGCGGTAACAGCGCCGGTGCCAGCGACCCTGCTAATCCGTTCGGCGCCAGCCGCGCTGGCAATGGTGGTAGCGGTGGAGGTGGTGCCAATACGGCTGGCGGCTCTCTGAACGTCTTCCCGACCGGGCCCGCCGGTAACGGTGGTAACGGTGGTGCTGGCGGCAGCGGGGCCGGCGCCGTCAATGGCGGCAACGGCGGTGTCGGCGGCTCCGGCGGAAGTGGCTCCGGCGGTGGTAATGCCGGTGATGGTGGCGCCGGCGGCGCCGCGACGGGCACCGGTAACGGCGGTAACGGCGGTAACGGCGGACTCGGTGGGTCCTCCAAAGCCGGAGTCGCCGGGATCCCGCACCCGGCGGCTGCGGGTGGCGACGGTTACGCCGGTATCGATGGCGGCCAGGGCGGTGACGGCGGTAAGGGCGGTGCCGCCGTCACCGGCAGCGGTGGTAGTGGCGGAAACGCTGGTGCCGGCGGTGTTGGCGGCAACGGTGGCGTGGGCGGTACGGGCGGCGTCGACGCCAACGGCAACGGGTTGCGCGGCGGCAACGGTGGCGTCGGTGGTGCCGGTGGCACCGCCGGTACCGCCGGTGCCGGCGGTATCAGCACCAGTGGCAGCAACGGGGCAGCCGGCAACGACGCCAAGGACGGTAACGGTGGTGCCGGTGGCGCCGGTGGTGCGGGCGGCGTCGGGATCAACGGCGGGACTTCCGGCGACGGTGGCACTGGCGGCACAGGTGGTACCTCGGGCACCGGCAACGGGGGTGCCGGCGGTGTCGGTGGTGCTGGTGGCGCTGGCGCAGCGGGTGCGATTGGCAGCGCGACCACCAGCGGAACAGCCGGTGGCACAGGCGGCAACGGCGGTAAGGGTGGCGTCGGTGGCGAGTCCAGCACCGGTACCGATGGCCTGGCCGGAACCGGTGGCGCCGGTGGAGCCGGTGGTGTCGGTGGCGTTGACGCAGCAGGCAACGGTTTGAACGGCGGCAACGGTGGTACCGGCGGGGCCGGCGGCTCCGGCATCGGCGGTGGTCTCGACGGCAACGGCGGCACCGGTGGTGCTGGCGGTGCCGGCGGCGTCGGAATCAACGGCGGAACCTCTGGAGATGGTGGCAGTGGCGGCACGGGTGGTACTTCGGGTACCGGCAACGGTGGTGCCGGCGGTGTCGGTGGTGCAGGCGGGGCGGGGGCGGCCGGTGCGATTGCCAGCGCCACCACCGCCGGTACGGCCGGAGGTGCCGGCGGTAACGGCGGCAAGGGCGGCAGCGGTGGTGTCTCGAACACTGGCACCGATGGCGCTGCCGGTGCTGGTGGTGTCGGTGGCGTTGGCGGTGTTGGCGGCGTCGATGCCGCCGGCGCTGGCCTAGATGGCGGCCACGGTGGCAACGGTGGTGCCGGTGGTTCCGGCATCAATGGTGGCACTGACGGTGCCGGCGGTGCCGGCGGTGCCGGTGGCGTCGGTGGCGTCGGCAACCAGAACAAAGCTTCTGGTGACGGTGGTGACGGTGGCGCCGGTGGCACGTCGGGTAGCGGGGCTGGCGGCGTTGGTGGGGCGGGTGGTGCTGGTGGCGCTCAAGCCCAAAACGGGATCGCCGGCGATGGCGGCACGGGTGGTGCCGGAGGTGCCTCCATCAGCGGCAACGGTGGTGCCGGCGGAGTCGGTGGTACCGGCGGAGCAGGCCTCGCAGGCACGGCCGGAAACAGCGCGGCGACCGGGAAGGGCGGCAACGGAACAGCCGGCGGTGACGGCGGCAACGGCGGCCAGGGTGGCGTCGGCGGGACGTCCGTAACCGGTAACGGTGGTAAGGGCGGCACCGGTGGCGTCGGCGGTAAGGGCGGCACCGGTGGCGTCGGCGGTAACAGCGGCATCGTCTTTTCCGGCACACCCCCTGCGGGCGGTGCCGGTGGTGCCGGCGGTAACAGCGGTGACGGTGGTGCAGGTGGTGCCGGTGGCACCAGCACCAGCGGTACCGATGGGGTCGGAGGCAACGGCGGTGCTGGCCCGGCTGGCGGTGCGGGCGGCAAGGGCGGTAACGGCGGAGTCAACAGCGCAGGGACTGTCGGTGGTGCGGGCGGCGCCGGTGGCGTCGGCGGCTCCGGCGGTACCGGTGGTAGTCCTGCGCCCGGCGGGGTGGCCGGCACCAACGGCGCCACGGGTGCTACCGGCGTTAACGGCCGACCTGGCTGACATCACCTGGTCACCTACCGCGGCCGTCGGGTCCCTCACGGGGCTCGGCGGCCGCGGTCGCGTTTGGGGCCTAACCGTTCACTCTGCGCTCACGGCGCAACCCACTCGCCCTGGATTCAGGCGGTCGCTGCAACAAATGTGGACGGGTCTGACAGTAGTCGGTCGAGTTCTTCGGCGGGGGTTCGCCAGCCGAGTCGTTTGCGGGGTCGGCCGTTGAGTTCGGCGGCGACTTGGTC
>NZ_LDPO01000041.1 GCF_001021505.1 Mycolicibacter heraklionensis | reverse complement strand
CCACCCACCCCGCCCCGGGCCGCGGCGCACCGGCACGGTCGCGTCCGGCAGAACAGCTTCCGACCCGGCCGGTGAGCGGCAATCCGTCCAACGCCCGGACCAATCGGATCACCACCGGCCCGGCCGAACCGCCTACCACCCGCTTCTCCGCCGCCGAGCCGACGACGGAGCGGGTACCGTCGCCCAGCAAAGACTCGCCGGGCCCGGGCGAGCAGGAACGTGAGATCGAGTCCTGGCTGGGTGAGCTGCGCGGCGGCCGCGAGGCGGCGCAGTCCCGGCGCAGCCGGCAGGGCGAGACCGATTCGGAGGCGTCCGACGAGCGGACCCGGTCACTGCCCAAACCGACCGAGAACGCGGGCGACGTCGAGAACGCCCCCACCACGGCCATCCCGGCTCAGGGCTCGCAAGGCGACCCGGAGAACCCGGCCACCGAGAAGCTCACCGCTGTCGGCGACCAGGCCGGTGACGACGCGGCGGCCAACCCGCAGACCCCCCAGCGGCGCGGTGCTGCCGGCGGTCTCAGCGCGGCTGAACTGCTGCGTCGGGAGGGTCGGTACTGACCTCCTCGGTCTCCGGGTCCGCCACGTCGGGTTCCGTGACGTCCAGCGAGTCTGAGTCCGGGGCTCCGATCAGCACCCGTACCGCCCGGTCGATGAAGGCGATCGTCGGGACGGCGAGCAGCGCGCCGACGATTCCGGCCAGGATTCCGCCGGTGGAGATGCCCAACACCACCGCCAGCGGGTGGATCGAGACGGCACGTCCCATGACCAGCGGCTGCAGTACATGGGCTTCCAGTTGGTTGACCGCGATGATCAGCCCCAGGGTGACCAGGGCGTAGATCCAGCCCTTGGCGATCAGCGCGACCAGCACGGCCAGCAAACCGGTGAGCACCGCACCGACCAGCGGAATGAACGCCCCCAGGAACACCAGCGAGGCCAGCGGCAACGCCAACGGCACGGCCATGACGGCCAAGCCGATGCCGATTCCGAGGGCGTCGACCAGCGCCACCAGGAAGGTGGCCCGCACATAGCCGATCAGTGATTCGAATCCCGCGACGCCGGCTGCGTGCACCCGCTCGCGCACCTGGCTCGGGAAGAACTTCACCGTGAACCGCCAGATGTCACGGCCGCCGTAGAGGAAGAAGATCAGCGTGAACAGCACGACGAAGGCGCCGGTGAAGATCTTGGTGACGGTCTCTGCCGTCGACAGCGCGCCGCTGGTCAGCTTGGCCTGGTTGTTGCGCAGGCCGTTGACCACGGTGTCGCCGGCACTGTCGATCTGCTCACTGCTCAGATGTAGCGGCCCCTCGACCAGCCAGTGCTGGGTCGAGTTGATCACCTGGGTGACCTGCTCGACCAGTTCGGGCACCCCGTCGATGAACTGATCGACGACGAAGCTCAGCAGCCCGGCGAGCACCGCCAAGCCGCCGAGCAGCAGCAGGAAGACCGCGAGCCCGCGCTGTACCCCGTGTCGGGACAGCCAGTCCACGCCGGGCAGCAGCAGAGCCGACATCATCATGGCGATCGCCACGGGGACGACAATCACTTCGAGGCGCCGCATGATCAGCAGCACCACCAGCGCCGCGGCGAACAGCACCAGCAAACGCCAGGCCCACGCCGCCGCCTTGCGCACCGTCGGATGTACGGATTCGTCTGCGCTGGCTGACATTCCGGTAGCGTAACGATGCCGCAGCGGGTGCACATCAGGTAGTGAGAATATCGACGTGACGCGGCTAACCTTTGAATTCGTGCCCCACGCCCCCGTTTCTCACGACTGCGACGCTCACGACGTCGTCGTTCGGGAAGTCGTCGGGCGAGAAGCCCTGGCTCCGCAGCGCCCCGGTGGCAAATACCGTTGGGTGCGCCCGGCACTCGTGGGTCTGGTCGCGGTGGTGCTCGCGGTCGAAATCGCGCTGGTGTGGGACCAGGTCTTCGCCGCATGGTGCAGCCTCTGCCGCGCCGACGGCGGCTGGCTGGTGGGGGCGGTGGTGGCCGCGGCCGCGTCGATGCACAGTTTCGCGCAGATCCAGCGGACCCTACTGGGCTCGGCCGGAGTGCACGTCACGCAGCGGCGGTCCGAGGCCGCCTTCTACGCCGCCAACTCGCTCAGTACCACCCTGCCCGGCGGCCCGGTGCTGTCGACCACCTTCCTGTACCGGCAGCAACGACGCTGGGGTGCGTCCCCGGTGGTGGCGTCGTGGCAGCTGGTGATGTCGGGGGTGCTGCAGGCCGTCGGGCTTGCGCTGCTGGGCCTGGGTGGCGCGTTTCTCCTCGGCGCCCGCAACAATCCCTTCTCCGTGCTGTTCACCCTGGGCGGCTTCATCGCGCTGCTGCTGCTGGCGCAGGCGGTCGCCTCGCGACCCGAGCTGATCGACGGCATCGGCGTCCGCGTGCTGTCCTGGGTCAACTCGGTGCGCACCCGGCCCGTTGACGCCGGGCTTGCGACCTGGCGCCGGATGCTGGGCCAGCTGGAGTCGGTGAGCCTGGGCCGCCGCGATCTGTCGACGGCGTTCGGCTGGTCGCTGTTCAACTGGGTCGCCGACGTCGCCTGCCTGGCTTGCGCCGCCTATGCCACCGGTGGGCGGGCATCGGTTGCCGGTTTGACGGTGGCCTACGCCGCCGCCCGCGCGGCGGGAACGATTCCCCTGGTCCCCGGTGGCCTGTTGGTCGTGGAAGCCGTGCTGGTGCCGGGCCTGGTGTCCAGCGGCCTGACCCTGCCAGACGCCATCTCGGCAGTGTTGATCTACCGGATGATCAGCTGGTTGCTGATCTCAGCAGCGGGCTGGGTGGTGTTCTTCTTCGTCTTCCGCACCGACAACGCGGCCGGCCAGGACACCGACGACTACGCGTCGGTCCTCAGCGAACCGCGATCGGTTGGGTCACCGCACCGGCCGCAGGGCCACTCACCGGCAAGCCGGTCACCGGCAGGCCGCCTCCGGGCAAGCCGCCACCCGGCAGGCCGCCCTGAGCCTGCACGGCCTGCAGTAGCCCCAGCATCTGCGGCAGGCTGACCGCCAGCTTGCACTGGTTGCTGACCTCCTGCACCGGAGCGATGATCTTGGCCAGGTCGTCCTGGACCTTCGGGTTGGCCTCGAAGTGGCTCTTCAGATTCGCCAGCGTCTGCGGGCCGGGCTGCTGTTGCAGCGCGCCGGTCATCACCTGGTTGGTGTCCGGGTGCGAGTCCAGGTAGTCACCGGTCGAGGTGACCACCTTGCCCACGGTCCGGGCGATCTCACTGGCCACGCAGGGGTCTTTGGCTGCGGTCGCCGAGGGTGCCGACGGGCTGGCCAGCAGTGTGGCGGTGACGGCACCGCCCAGAAAGACCGGCAGGGCGGCAAGGACGGCCTTGCCCGACAGACTGCGACGCAGGGTGGCACGGGTGATGTTCACGAGTTCTCCTCACGACTGGCGAGATTCCGATCGGCCCCGACGAGGCCCCGCCACGTTGCGGATGACGCTTCGAAGGTGGTCTGGTGCGCGCGATGCCCCCCGGCAGCAACGGCAGATCGAAAAGACGGCCTTTTCCCCATCCTGACAGTAACCACCTGATGCCGCCACCCGAGCACTGGTCAGCCTGGTCACAGTGTGGTTCCGCGACGGCATCGGAGCAGCTCAGAGCCGAGAGAAACGGCCAGCGCAAAAGGTTGCTGCGGTAGGCTCGCAGCACGCGACGCACCGGTGCGGGCGAGAGCGGGGAGACCGAAATCCAGCAGTTCATGATGCGCTTCAGCAACAACCTGCGCAGATTCCGCTGGGTGGTCTTCACAGGGTGGCTACTGGCTGTGCTCGTCGCGCTCTACCTGGCCGGCACCCAGTCCGGTCATCTCACCGGCGGCGGCTTCGAAGTCCAGGGATCGCAGTCGCTGCACGTGCAGTACCAGCTCGAGGATCACTTTCCCGAGCAGGGCGCCTCTCCGCTCGCCCTGGTGGCCGCGCCCCGCGCCGACGCCACCTACCGGGACATGAAGGACGCCGTCGCGCTGCTGCAGCGGACCGCGGGCGAGGTTCCCAGCGTGACGGTGCTGCCGGATACGACGCAGCCGCCGCCGCGGCCGGACCGCCCTTATGTGGTGTCCCTGCGGGTGGACTTCAACAACACCGGCGCGGTCGACGTCGCCAAGAAGCTGCGCACGAAGCTGGGCGTGGACGGCGAACATCCCGGCCGGATCGAGAACGGTTCGGTGAACCTCTACGTGATCGGGCAGGGCGCACTCGGCGCCGCGGCGTCGGCAAAGACCAAGCAGGACATCGGCAAGGCCGAGCGGTGGAATCTGCCGATCGTGTTGATCGTGTTGCTGGCGGTGTTCGGCTCACTGGCCGCCGCCGCGATACCGCTGGCGCTCGGAATCGGCACGGTGATCGTCACCATGGGGCTGGTCTATCTGCTGTCGATGTTCACCGCGATGTCGGTGTTCGTCACCTCGACGGTGTCGATGTTCGGGATCGCGCTGGCGATCGACTATTCGCTTTTCATTCTGATGCGTTACCGCGAGGAATTGCGGGCCGGTCGCCAACCGCAGGAGGCCGTCGACGCGGCGATGGCGACGTCTGGGCTTGCGGTGGTGCTGTCGGGTCTCACCGTGGTGGCCTCCCTGACCGGGATTTATCTGATCAACACGCCGGTGCTGGTGTCGATGGCCACGGGGGCGATCCTGTCGGTCTCGGTGGCGGTGCTGGCGTCGGTCAGCCTGACTCCGGTGGTGCTGGCCGTGTTCGGCCGGGCGGTGGCCAAACGGTCGGCGATGCTGCACTGGGCGCGCAGCCCACAGACCGCCCAGTCGCGGTTCTGGACCAGCTGGACGGCGTCGGTGATGCGCCGCCCCTGGGTATCGGCCTTGGTGGCTGCGGGATTCCTGCTGGCCCTCGCGGCGCCGGCGCTGTCGCTGTCGCTGGGCAACAGCATGCTTCGCCAGTTCGACTCCTCGCACGAGATCCGGGGCGGGGTGGCCGCGGCGGCCCAAGCCCTCGGCCCGGGTGCCCTGGGGCCGATCCGGGTGTTGGTGACCATCCCCGGCGCGAATGCGTCGGCGCCCGCCCACGCCAAGACCTTCGCGGCGATCCGCCAGGAGATGACGCAGGCGCCCCACATCGCTTCGGTGTCCCCGCCGGTGTTCGGCAATGACAACAGCAGCGGCCTGCTGTCTGCGGTGCTGTCCGTCGATCCCGAGGACATGGCCGCACGGACCACCGTCGACTGGATGCGCGAACACCTGCCGGCGGCGGCCGGTTCGCCGGCGGTGCAGGTGGATGTCGGCGGGCCGACCGCGTTGATCAAGGACTTCGACGACCGGGTTGCGGCGGCCGAACCCATGGTGCTGATTTTCGTGGCGCTGATCGCCTTCCTGATGCTGTTGGTCTCGATCCAGTCGGTGTTCCTGGCGCTCAAGGGCGTCGTGATGACGGTGCTGTCGGTGGCGGCTGCCTACGGCAGCCTGGTGATGGTGTTCCAGTGGGGCTGGCTGGAACGGTTCGGGTTCGCATCGTCGGGTTCCATCGACACGTTCATCCCGCCGCTCGTGCTGGCGATGACGTTCGGCTTGTCGATGGACTATGAGATCTTCCTGCTGACCCGCATCCGTGAGCGTTTCCTGCAGACCGGCAACACCCACGACGCCGTGGCCTACGGGGTGAGTACCAGTGCGCGCACCATCACCAGCGCCGCCCTGATCATGATCGCGGTGTTCATCGGTTTCGCGTTCGCCGGGATGCCCCTGGTCGCCGAGCTGGGCGTGGCCTGCGCCGTGGCGATCGCGGTCGACGCCACCGTGGTGCGGTTGGTGCTGGTCCCTGCACTGATGGCGATGTTCGCCGAGTGGAACTGGTGGCTACCGCGCTGGCTGGCTCGGATCCTGCCGTCGGTGGACTTCGAAAAGCCGCTGCCCACGGTGGATCTGGGCGACGTCGTGGTGATCCCCGATGACATCTCCGCCCTGATCACGCCCAGCGCCGACCTTCGCGTGGTGGTCAAGTCGGCGGCCCGGCTCAAAGGGCTGGTTCCCGACGCGATCTGTGTCAGCGACCCGTTGGCGCTGCGCGGCTGCGGCGTGGCTGAGGTCGTCACCAGCAAGATCGAAGCGCTGCCGGTCAGCACGCCCGCGGCGGGACCGTCGCCGGCAGGCGGCAGATCGAGAAGCCATGCGCTGGCCCGGCTGGCCGGTGGCTGGCAGGCACGTACCGGTACCGACCGGGCGCAGCCCCGCACCATCCGGCCGGTTCACCCGGTCACCGTGTGGCGACGCCGGCTCGCGGTTGCGCTCGACGCGCTGGAGACCGAGTCGTGGGCTGCCAATGAGATCGGGCTCGACGTCCCGGCGCTGACCCGGTGCCGGCCGATGGAGACGGCCGCCGTCCAATTGCCCACCGGTGACCGACTGCAGATCCCCACCGGCGCTGAGACCCTGCGCCTGGCGGGTTATCTGGTGCTGGCCCGCAACAGCGCCCGGGACTACGCCGGGCTGGCCGAGCTCGCCGACGCGCTCGGCCCGAAAACGGTTGCTGGGGCACTGACCGGAATCGATGCGTATTACTCTGGTCAACCAGCCGACGGACACTGGATGGCCACCCAGCTGGTCTGTCGGCTCGCCGATCCGGAGCCCACCGCACGCGGCGACTACGCCTCCGGCGACGATGCGCTTGGAGCGAGTACGGACTGGGAACACGTCCAAGGGCGCTGCCTGGCAGTTGCCGTGGCGATGCTGGAGGAGGCGAGGTGACGTTGGCCGCGGACCGACGCCGCGGGCCGCTGCCTCGGCAGCCGTCCGGCGAGACCGACCGGCCGGTCGAGTTCTGGCCCACGTCGGCGATTCGCGCTGCGCTGCAGACCGGTGACATCGCCACCTGGCAGCTCATCGTGGTGGCACTCAAGCGCGACCCCTACGGCCGCACCGCACGCCAGGTTGAGGAGGTGCTGGAGGGCACCGAGTCCTTCGGCATCGCCAAGGCCCTGTCGGAGGTCCTGGCCCGCACCCGCGCGCACCTGGAGGCCAACGAGCGCGCGGAGGTCGGCCGCCACATGCGGGTGCTGATCGAACGGTCGGGTCTGAGCCAGCAGGAGTTCGCCTCGCGGGTCGGGGTTCCCGCCGACACACTCGGGGAATACCTCAGCGGCGCGGTCAGCCCGCCGGCCTCGCTGATGATCCGGATGCGCCGACTGTCAGATCGTTTCGTCAAGCTGCACACCCGCGAGGCGCCCGACGTCGTTTGACGCCGGGTCGCCCGTTGCGTCAGCGGGCGTGGATCGGTGACATCTCCAGGACCAACCACTGACCGCCGCGCTTGGTCAGCGTCACCCGCACCGGCACCACCGACTGCTTGACCTGTTGGTTGGCGACTGTCTGGACGCTGCGCATCACGACCGCGACCCGCGCGGCCGACGGCCCGAGCGCCTCGACACCGGCGCTGAGCGTCTGCGCGTCGACCGCGATGTTGCGGTTGGCCATGTCGGTAGCGGTCCGGCCGATGCTCTCCCGGAAGGCGTTCACCCGGTCCGGGACCATGTAGGTCGCAGCCTTCTCGATCGATGCTTCAGGGTTGGCCGGCGAGACGGTGGCCGCAGCTTCGGCCATGGCGACGGCGGTCTTGACCGCCTCACCGGAGTCGGCCTCCAGGTCGCGGTCCGGAACGGTCCACCGCAGGTATCCGAGCACTGCCGCGGCCACCAGCGCCGCCGCGGCCAGGCCGACGACTCCGAAGCGCAGGCCGGGCCGCTCGTTGTCGGTGCCGACCGTGACCTTGTCACGGCGCAGCAGCACGAAGTTGACCACCATGCCCTCGACGATCAACAGCACCAGCACCGAGCAGAGCGACACGTACCAAATCGGCCAGTCGAGCGTCAGCCCGACCAGCAGCAGGCCGCCGATCGCGGCCAGCGGCGCGACGATGTCGACGGCCAATACCCGCCACAGCGTCGGCGATTTCAGGAGTTCCAGCTTGCTCATCGAATCGACCTCAATCGGGAGATCATCAGATTGCCGGCGACGTCGGTGACGTCGAGGTGCAGCGCCCAGTGCACGGTCTGCGGCCTGCCGCCGACGTTCTCGGCGATCGAGGTGGCGATCACCATCACCGGGTCGGTACGGCCGGGGTTCGACGGTTGGTCACTTCCGGTCGCGGCCGGCTCGTCAAGGTCGTGGTGCTCCAGCTCAATGGCGACGGCTTCGATCCGGCCGGTACTGCGCGACTGGATCCGCTGCACCACGTCGCGGTAGGGCGCCAAAGCCGCGTCGAACTCGCTGTTGAGCTCGCCGACGGTCTTGTCGCGCAGCCGCGCCATGCCCTTCTCGACGTTCTCGGCGTTCAAGTTGATCAGCACGCTGGTCCAGCTGGCTGCGGTCTGCAGTACCCGGCTGCGGTAACCGCGCTCATTGACGTCGTCGTGGTGCACTTTCCAGGTGATCAGGCTGAAGACCAGCGCGGCCACCGCGACCAGGCCGAGGGCCACCGACCCCCACCCGTAGCCGGAGAGCGCACCGCCTGAGGGTGCCGGAGCCGGTTTGCTGTGGGTGCTCTTCTTGGTGGCTTTCCCCGGGGCCTTCTCGGTGGTCTTTTTTACGGTGTCCTGGTCCGCGGCGCTCTCGGCAGTGACGGCGCCGGGCTCGATGTTTCCGTCGTCCATCTCGGCGGAGATGTCGGGCTGCTCCTCGTCAGGCATGGCGGTGACGCTACAGGAGAGCTGCACGGTTCGTCGTGGAAGGATGGACCGGTGACCTCACCAGCCACTCGATCGGGCCTTGATCTCACCTATATAGATAGTGGCGTCCGGCCGCAGGACGACTTGTTCGGTCATGTCAACGGCCGCTGGCTCGACGGCTACGCGATGCCGCCGGACCGCGCCACCGACGGAGCCTTCCGGGCCTTGTTCGACCGGGCCGAGATCCAGGTCCGCGACCTGCTCACCGAGGCCGCCGGTTTAGCGAGCCTCGACGGAGGAGAGGCGAAGCTGGAACCGGCGCATCAGCCCGCGGAGTCGGGCGCGGCCGCCGGCACCGACGAGCGCCGGATCGGCGACCTCTACGCCAGCTTCTTGGACGAGCAGGCCGTACGCGAGCGCGGGGTGGCACCGCTGCGCCAGGAGCTGTCCGCGATCGACGACGCCGCTGACCGCCAGGCCCTGGCACAGGTGGTGGGCGCAGGTCAGCGCACCGGGGTCGGCGGCGGCGTCGGGCTCTATGTGGACACCGACTCCAAGGACTCGACCCGCTACCTGCTGCACCTGAGCCAGTCGGGCATCGGACTGCCCGATGAGTCCTACTACCGCGAGGAACAACACGCCGAGATCCTGGCCGCCTACCCCGGTCACATCGCGGCGATGTTCGCCCTGGTCTACGGCGGAGAACCGGACGAGCATGCCAGGACCGCGGCACGCATCGTCGCGCTGGAGACCCGGTTGGCGGGCGCGCACTGGGACGTGGTGAAGCGCCGCGATGCCGAGCTGACCTACAACCTGCGCACCTTCGCCGGGCTGCCGGACGAGGCGCCCGGCTTCGACTGGGCGGGCTGGGTGCTGTCTCTTATACA
>NZ_LDPO01000040.1 GCF_001021505.1 Mycolicibacter heraklionensis | reverse complement strand
TGGTGGTGCTGGTGGTAATGGTGGTGCCGGTGGTAAGGGTTCGTGGCTGATCGGTTCCGGTGGTAAGGGTGGTGCCGGTGGTGCCGGTGCCGACGGTGGTAACGGTGGCGATGGTGGCGACGGCATCGACGCCACTGTCCCCGGCGCCGCCGGCGGCGCTGCCGGTAACGGCGGCAACGGTGGTGCCGGCGGTGCCGCCGGTCTCGGTGGTGCCGGTGGCTCTGGTGGTCTGCTCGGTTCCTCCGGTGCTGCCGGTGCCGGTAGCACCGGCGGTAACGGTGGTAACGCCGGGCTCGGGGGCAACGGCGGCGACGGCGCCGACGGCGACTCGAAGTATGTCGATGGCGGTGCCGGCGGTCGCGGTGGTGACGCCGGCGTGGCCGGTGCCGGTGGTGCGGGTTCGACCCCGGGTACCGCGGGCAACGCGGGTTTGGCGGCGACCGGTGGTGGTAACGGTGGCCGTGGTGGTGACGGTGCCGACGCCACCATCGCCGGCACAGCCGGTGGTGCCGGTGGCCGTGGTGGTGACGGTGGTTCGCTGGGCAACGGTGGCGCTGGTGGTGTCGGTGGTGACGGTGCGGTCGGTCTGGCCGGGCACACCGATGTCAATGGTGATGGCACGACTGGTCTGGCTGGTGGCGCTGGTGGTGTCGGTGGCGCTGGTGGTGCCGGTGGTTCGCAGGCCGGCAATGGTGGTGCTGGTGGTTCTGGTGGCCGCGGTGGCACCGGTGGTGTCGGTGGTGCCGGTGCCGACGGTGTCGCGGGCGTGGACGCGGCTGCCGGTAGCGGTGACAACGGTGGCGACGGTGGCGACGCGACGAACACGGCCGGCAACGGTGGCGTGGGTGGTGTCGGTGGCGCTGGTGGTGCCGGCGGTACGTCGGCGCACGGCACCGCGGGTGCGCACGGTGTCGGTGGTATCGGTGGCGACGGTGGCGCCGGTGGTCAGGCCGGCAATGGTGGTGCCGGTGGTGCCGGTGCCGGTGGCGGCAACGCCGCAGTGGCGGGCTCCGGCGGTAACGGTGGTAGTGCGGCCGGCTCCACTGCGGGGCAGGGCGGAACTGGCGGTAAGGGCGGCTCCAGCGGCGGGTCCGCGTACGCCGCGACCGGTGCGACCGGCGTTGACGGTGCCGAGGGCAATGGTGGTGCCGGTGGTGTCGGTGGGGCAGGCGAGCTCCTCGGCGACGGCACCGCGCAGGCCGGTGGCCATGGCGGCAACGGTGGCGACGCCGGTACCGATGGCGACGGCGGCGCGGGCGGTGCAGGTGGCCGGGGTGCGACCGGTGAGCACGGCGTCACCGACAACAATGGCAACGGCACCGCGGGCGCAACGGGTGGTGCCGGCGGTGCTGGCGGTACCGGTGGTGCGGGCGGCACCAACTCCGGCACGGGCGGCGTAGGCGGCGCGGGCGGCACCGGTGGCACCGGTGGTAACGGTGGCGCGGCCGACGACGCGACGGTGGCCGGCAACGCCGGTGGCACCGGTGGTAACGCCGGTGCCGGTGGCATCGGTGGTGACGGTGGTGCCGGTGGTGTCTCCGCGATCGGCGCCGGTGGTGCCGGTGGTGCCGCGGGTAACGGTGGTGCGGCCGGCCAGGCGGCGGCTGGTGGCGCGGGCCTCGGTGGCGGTGGCCTAGACGCAGCCGGCGCCGGTGGCCAAGGTGGCGATGGTGCGGTCGGCGGTGCGGCCGGTGCGGCGGGCGCCGGGACCGACGGGGGCGCCGCCGGTAGCGCGGGCAGCGTCGGTGCGGGAAGCAACGGTGGTGCCGGTGGCGCAGGTGGCAAGGGCGTCGGTCTGGCTAGCGATGGCGTAACCGGACAGGCCGGTGGCGTCGGTGGTCAGGGCGGCAGCGCCGCCACTGACGGCAACGGCGGTGCGGGCGGCGCCGGCGGCGCGGGTGCCAATGGCACGCAAGGCACGACGGACAACAGCGGCAGCGGTACCGCGGGTGGCAACGCCGGCGCCGGCGGCCAGGGTGGCGCCGGCGGTGCGGCCGGATCCAACTCCGGCACTGGTGGTGCCGGCGGTATCGGCGGCCAGGGTGGCGTTGGCGGTAACGGCGGTGCCGCCGATGACGCGACGGTGGCCGGTGCTGCCGGAGGTGACGGCGGTAGTGCCGGCGCCGGTGGCGCGGGCGGCAAGGGTGGTGCTGGTGGCTCCTCGGCCAACGGCACCGGTGGCGCGGGCGGTGACGCCGGTAACGGTGGCGCGGCCGGATTGGCGGCTTCCGGTGGCAAGGGACTTGGCGGCGGCGGCGCCGACAACGCCGGTGCCGGCGGTTCCGGTGGTAACGGCGCAGACGGTGGCGCGGCCGGCAGCGGTGGCGCCGGTGGCAGCGGTGTCACTGGCGGTGCCTCTGGCGATGCGGGCCTGGACGGCCTGAGCAGTGATGGCGCGGCCGGTGGTAACGGCGGCGCCGGCAGTGGACTGGCCAGCGACGGCCAGACCGGTCAGGCCGGTGGAGCTGGTGGAGCCGGCGGTGACGCGGCCACGAACGGCAACGGTGGTGCCGGTGGCGCCGGCGGTGCGGGAGCCGATGGGGCGAACGGCACGACCGACGGCAACGGTGACGGCACCACGGGTGGCGTTGGCGGTGCCGGTGGCGCTGGCGGTGCCGGCGGTGCGGCGGGCAGCAACTCGGGCACCGGTGGTGCTGGTGGCGCCGGTGGTTCCGGTGCTTCCGGCGGTGACGGCGGCGCGGCCGATGACGCGACGGTGGCCGGTGCGGCCGGTGGTAACGGCGGTAGTGCCGGTGCCGGTGGTGCGGGTGGCGCCGGTGGTGCGGGTGGCACCTCGGCCAATGGCACCGGTGGAGCGGGCGGTGACGCCGGCAATGGTGGTGCGGCAGGCACCGCTGCGGCCGGCGGTAAGGGACTTGGTGGCGGCGGCGCCGACAGCGCCGGTAACGGTGGTGCCGGTGGTAACGGCGCCGACGGTGGCGCGGCGGGCAACTTGGGCGCCGGCGGAACCGGTGCGCAGGCGGGTGCCGACGGCGCCGCGGGCGACGCCGGTGAGAGCAGCGACGGTGCGGCCGGGGGTAACGGTGGCGACGCCAGCGGCTTGGCCAGCGACGGGCTGACCGGCCAGGCCGGCGGCCAGGGTGGCGCCGGCGGTAACGCGGCCACGAACGGCAACGGTGGTGCCGGCGGCGCCGGCGGTAAGGGCTTCGCTGGCGCTGACGGGTTCACCGACGGCGGAGGCAACGGCACGACCGGTGGCGTCGGTGGCGCCGGTGGTGCCGGTGGCGTCGGCGGCACGGCGGGCAGCAACTCGGGCAATGGCGGTGCTGGTGGTGCCGGTGGCACCGGTGCATCCGGTGGTAAGGGCGGCGCGGCAGCGGACGCGACGGTGGCAGGTGCGGCCGGTGGCAACGGCGGTAGCGCCGGCGCCGGTGGTGCGGGTGGCGCCGGTGGTGCGGGTGGCACCTCGGCCAACGGCACCGGTGGTACCGGCGGTGACGCCGGCGACGGTGGTGCGGCCGGTACGGCTGCGGCCGGCGGTAAGGGACTTGGTGGCGGTGGCGCCGACCACGCCGGTAACGGTGGCGCCGGTGGTAACGGTGCCGACGGCGGTGCGGCCGGCAGCGTAGGTGCCGGCGGCACCGGCGCGCAGGTGGGCGCCGACGGTGGCGCCGGCGAGGCCGGTCTGAGCAGCGACGGTGCGGCCGGTGGTAACGGTGGCGACGGCAGTGGTCTGGCCAGCGATGGGCTGACCGGCCAGGGCGGTGGCCACGGCGGCGCCGGTGGTAATGCCGCAGCGGTCGGAAACGGTGGCACCGGTGGTACCGGTGGCGTCGGCGCGACGGTTGCTGGCATCACCGACCCCAACGGCAACGGCACCGCAGGCTTCCTCGGTGGCGTCGGCGGTAACGGCGGCACCGGTGGTTCCGGCGGCACCACCTCCGGTAACGGTGGTGCCGGTGGTAACGCCGGCAACGGCGGCAATGGTGGCGCCGGCGGTGCTGGTGCGGACGCAACAGTCGCCGACACCGCGGGCGGCTACGGCGGTAACGCCGGCGCTGGCGGCCAGGGCGGTACCGGCGGTACCGGTGGTGTCGCGAACAATGGCACCGGTGGTGCTGGCGGTAACGCCGGTAACGGTGGCAACGCCGGCAGCGCCGGCAAGGGTGGAACCGGCCTCGGTGGTGGCGGCGCCGCCAACGCGGGCGCCGGTGGTGCCGGCGGCGCCGGTGCCGATGGCGGCAGCGCAGGTGCCGAAGGCGTCGGCGGTACCGGCACTGCGACCGGAGCCCAGGGTGGAGCCGGCAACAGTGGCCAGGGCAGCGACGGTGGCGCCGGTGGACAGGGCGGCGCGGGTACCGGCCTGATCGGCGGAACCAACACCGGTCAGGGCGGTGGCGCAGGTGGTGCCGGTGGTGACGGCTCGTCGGTGCGCAATGGCGGTGCCGGCGGTAACGGTGGCGCCGGTGCGACGGTCGACGGCATCACCGACGTCAACGGCAACGGCACCGATGGCGCCGACGGTGGTGCCGGTGGCGTCGGTGGCGTCGGTGGTGCAGGCGGCTCCGTCTCCGGCAATGGTGGTGCCGGTGGTAGCGGCGGCGCAGCAGGCCACGGCGGCCACGGCGGCAACGGTGCAGACGGGACTGCCGGTGTTAACGCCGGTGCGGGCACCGGCGGTGACGGAACCAACGGTGGCGACGCCGGCGACGGCGGCAAGGGCGGCAACGGCGGCCAGGGCGGCAACGGCGGTGCGGGCGGCAGCGCAACCAACGGTGCGGCTGGCGCCGCCGGGGTCGGCGGCGTCGGTGGTAATGCCGGTGACGCGGGCAATGCCGGTAACGGCGGTCAGGGCGGCCACGGTGCCGGCGGAGGCGCCGGGGTCAAGGCCGGCAACGGTGGTGCGGGTGGTCAGGGCGGTGTCCGAGGCGAGGCCGGCGCGACCGCAGGTGAAGGCGGTTGGAACGGTGACAACACCGAACAGGCTGCCGACGGCGCAGCAGGTGCCGCGGCCACCGGGGGTAACGGTGGCGCGGGCGGCAACGGTGGCGCCGGCGTGGTGCACGCCGATGCATCGCCGCAGGCCGGTGGTGATGGTGGCCGCGGTGGCGCGGCAGGACCGGTCGGCGTCGGCGGTGCCGGCGGTAACGGTGGCATCGGTTCGGCCGGCACCGCAGGTGTCGACGGGGTCGTCGATGGCGCCGGCAACGGCGGCAGCGGAACCAACGGCGGTCTCGGCGGTGCCGGTGGTGCGGGCGGCGACGGCGGCGAAGGCGGGAGCATCTCCGGTGACGCCGGTGCCGGTGGTGCCGGTGGCGCGGGTGGTGCGGGCGGTCGCGGTGGTTCCGGCGCCAACGGTGCCAATGCCGCGTCGGTGGCATTCGGTAGCGGGCTTTCCGGCGGCAACGGCGGCTACGGTGGCGACGGCGGCTCGGGCGGCCTTGGCGGCAACGGTGGCGCCGGTGGTGTCGGCGGCACGGCAACGCTCGGCAACAACGGTGCGGCCGGTGCCGGTGGCGTCGGCGGCCAGGGTGGCGCCGCGGGCAACGCGGGTAGCGGCGGTACCGGTGCCAATGGCGCCGGAGGCGGCTCGAATGCCATTGCCGGACACGGCGGCAACGGTGGTGACGGCGGTGACCGTGGCGCGATCGGCCTCGGTGGTAAGGGCGGCCTGAGCGGCGACGGCAACCAGGCCGTCAACGGCGGCAACGGTGCCGCCGCCACCGGCGGTAACGGCGGCGCCGGTGGGCGCGGCGGTAACGGTGCGACCCTGGCTAACGGCAACCCGCAGAGCGGTGGCGCAGGCGGACTCGGCGGTGACGCCGGAACCTACGGCAACGGTGGCGCCGGTGGTGCCGGCGGCTCCGGCAGCATCGGTGGCAACGGTGCGAGCGGCACGGCCAGTTCGGTCAATGGCATCAGCGGTCAGTCCGGTGGCGCAGGCGGCGACGGTGGCGCGGGTGGCAAGGGCGGCTCGATCGCCGGCAACGGCGGTGCCGGTGGCGGCGCCGGCGCTGCGGGCAACGGTGGCAACGGTGGCAACGGCTTCCAGGGCAAGGCGGGTCTTGACGCGGTCGCCGGCACCGGTGGGGCCGGCAGCAACGGCGGCAACGGCGGCAACGGCGGCAGTGGCGGTAACGGCGGCAACGGCGGGAACGGCGGTGCGGGTGGTACCGCGACCAACGGCACCGCCGGACTCAACGGTCTGGGCACGGTCGGCGGTAACGCCGGTAACGCCGGCACCGGCGCGGATGGCGGTCGCGGTGGCAACGGTGCCGGCGGCGGCGTCAACAGCCTTGCCGGATCCGGTGGTAACGGCGGTGCCGGTGGCAACGTCGGCACGGCCGGTATCGGTGGTACCGGCGGCTACAACGGTGACGGGGTAACCCAGCGGGCCGACGGCACTGACGGCTTGGCGGGCGCACACGGCGGTAACGGCGGTAACGGCGGTAACGGCGGTAACGCTCAAGGTACGACCCAGGCCGGAGGTAAGGCCGGCAACGGCGGCGACGGCGGCAACATCGGTAACGGCGGTAACGGCGGTAACGGCGGTAACGGCACCGTCGGGGCGGCCGGAGTCACCGGTGGTGACGGCAACGGCACCAACGGCACCTCGGGCACTGCCGGTGCTACCGGCGGTAATGGCGGTAACGGTGGCTCCATCTCCGGTAACGGAGGTAACGGAGGTAACGGCGGTAGTGGCGGTAGTGGCGGTAACGGCGGTAACGGCGCCGTCGGCACCGCTGGTGCGTCCGGCGGCAGCGGCGGCGATGGCGGCAACGCCGCTTCCGGGGCGGCGGGCGGCAAGGGCGGTAGCGCGATCAACGGCACCGCAGGCAACGGCGGCAACGGCGGCAACGCCGGGAACGCGGGCAACGGCGGTGCCGGTGCCGACGGTTCCGGCGGCGGCGTAAGCGCTACCGCAGGCAGCGGCGGCAACGGCGGCCACGGTGGCGACCGCGCCGTAGCGGGTGTCGGTGGTGCTGGCGGTACCGGCTCGGGCGGCCCGGGAACAAACGGTACTGATGGCGCACTCGGCATCGGTGGCAACGGCGGAGCTGCCGGTAACGGCGGAACCGGCCAGGTGCTCGCTGACGGATCCTCGCAGGCTGGCGGTAACGGCGGAGTCGGTGGTGCGGCAGGCACGATCGGCAACGGCGGCGCTGGCGGTAACGGCGGGACCGGGGCCACTGGCAAGACGGGAATCATCGATGGCAGCGGCAACGGCACTAACGGTGCCGACGGCGGCATGGGCGGCAACGGTGGCGTGGGTGGCGCCGGCGGCAGCATCTCCGGTAACGGTGGCGCCGGCGGCCGCGGCGGTGCGGGCGGTACCGGCGGCGTCGGTGGCGTCGCCACCGGCACCGACGGGCAGAACGCGGCTGTTGGAAGCGGTGGCGACGGCGGCAACGGCGGCAACGCTGGCCTGAGCGGTAACGGCGGTGCGGGTGGGCACGGTGGTGCGGGTGCACTCGGTGGTACCGCCACCAACGGAACCCAGGGCAGCGTCGGCGCCGGCGGCGTTGGCGGCAAGGGCGGCGCCGGCGGTGACGCCGGACGCGGCGGCAACGGTGGCAACGGCGCCGGAGGCGGCGCTGACCACGTGGCTGGAAATGGCGGTGATGGCGGCAGCGGTGGTTATGCCGGTACCGGCGGGGCAGGCGGCCATGGCGGCGTGAGTGGTAACGGCTTCATCGCGGCCGACGGCGGAACCGGCGCGGATGGCAACGCCGCCACCGGAAACGGTGGTAACGGTGGTAACGGCGGTGCCGGTGTCGTGCTCGGCGACGGTTTCGCGCAGGCTGGTGGCAACGGTGGTGACGCCGGAGCTGCCGGAGCGGTCGGCAACGGTGGTCACGGCGGAAACGGTGGCGCCGGTGCGGCAGGCACCGACGGCATCACCGAGGTGTCCGGTAACGGCACCAACGGTGTCCTCGGCGGCGACGGTGGCCAGGGCGGTAACGGTGGTGCCGGGGGTAGCCAGGCCGGTAACGGTGGCGCGGCCGGTAGCGGCGGCGCCGGTGGTCGCGGCGGTAACGGCGGGGACGCGGCCGACGGCACCGCTGGCGTGAGCGCGGCTGCGGGCAGTGGCGGCAACGGTACCGACGGTGGCGACGCAACCGGTACGGCCGGTAACGGTGCGGGCGGCGGTAACGGCGGCAACGGTGGCTTGGGCGGCAGCGCGACCAACGGCGCTGCGGGCGCTAACGGCGTCGGCGGCGCGGGCGGTAACGCCGGTAACGGCGGCAACGCCGGTGACGGTGGCCGTGGCGGCGATGGTGCGGGCGGCGGTGGCAGCGCCGTCGCTGGGTCGGGCGGTAACGGCGGCGACAGCTCCAGCACCGCGGGTACGGCTGCGGCGGCGGGAGCCGGCGGCTGGAACGGCGATCACACCGCGCAGGCGGCCGGCGGGAAGGCCGGAGCGGCCGGGTCTACCGGTAACGGTGGTGCTGGTGGTAACGGCGGCACCGGCACAAACGCCACCAGCAGCGCGGCTGCCCAGGCGGGCGGTAACGGCGGCGCTGGTGGTGACGCTGCGCTCAACGGCAACGGCGGTGCGGGTGGCATGGGCGGCTCCGGCGGCCTGGGACTGGCCGGTGCCGCTGGCACCAATGCCAGCGGCACCACCGGCGCAGTTGGCGGCAACGGCGGCGACGGGACCGCGGGTGCGGCGGGTGGCCAGGGTGGTGCTGGTGGTGCCAGCGGCACTCAGTCCGGCAACGCCGGCGCGGGCGGTCAGGGCGGGTCGGGTGGCAATGGTGGCACCGGTGGCACCGGTGGCACCGGTGGCACCGGCACCAACGGCAGCACCAGCAAGGCCGGCGGTACTGGCGGTAACGGCGGTAACGGCGGCGTCGGTGGTACCGGTGGTGCCGCCGGTAGCGGCGGCGCGGCGGGCGCGCTGCGCAACGGTGATGGGTCAGCCGCTTCAGCTGGCGCCAACGGCACCATCGGCAAGGGCGGCGACGGTGGTGCCGGTGGCAAGGGCGGTACCGGCGGCTCCGGAAGCACGGCGTCGAAGAACGGCTTCTCGGGCGGTAAGGGTGGTACCGGTGGTACCGGTGGTAGTGGAGGCGCGAGCGGTGCGGGGACCGCGGGCACGGCCGGTGGATCCGGGACCGCGGGAGCCAACCCGTCCGGTACCAACAACGGCAATCCGGGCGCCGGTGGTGCCGGTGGGTCCGCCGGAAAGGGCGGATCGTGATGATCCGCCCCTTCCACCGGAGTCTGCTGTTAGGTCTCCTCGCGAGGTGCCGGAACGTCTTCGGGCGTCCTCGGCCAGGCGAAGAGTGCGATGCTCTGATTCCACTTCGAGACGAAGTGTTCACCCAGGAACACGCCGCCTCGGCGCTCCCAAAATCGGCGTCCGTAGCTGCCGTCATCGGTTCCGGTGTCGCCGATCACTCGTCGGCACCGGGGCTCGATCTCGAACACGCTGTCGATGAATCCGCGGAACATGATCGCGCCGTGGCCGTGCTCAACCATGTCCAGTTCGGCAATTGCCGCATGCAGTCCGATGTCGTAGGGATCAGCGTCGTAGACAGTGGAGATGTCGTCCTGGGCGGACCTGAACAGCTCCATGTAGCCCATGGGGCGTCCCGCGATGCTGAAGACGTAGGGACGGGAGAAATTGCCCTCGAACTGGATCTCCAGGTGCCGTCGCCACTCGTCGGCGGGTCGATCGTAGTGCCACGTCTGGGCCAGATGCGGACGGTTCATCCACTCGGAAATCATCTCCGCATCGGTCGCGGGGTCGGCGAAACGCACGCTGTACGGCTCGGGAAACGCCGGCAGGGGCGGCGGCGGGACCGCGCGGACCTCAGGGGGCACATGAGCCAGCTGTCGTGCCATCAGCGAACTCATATCACAACCGAACCGGTTGTCGCCGAAATGGTTTCGGTGGTCATCAAAAGTACCTCCTGGGATTCAATTGACGGCGGTGCCGTCGACAATGGGTCCGCCAATGATGCCACGTGGTCACCTTGGACCACGTACCGAAATGCCGAAAAGCGTTGCCCCGGGCGGCAGTCGAATTTTCCTCAACGGTGCTGACGAATCAGCACCGTGACATAGCCGAAAAACCTGATCCGAGAAGACATCACCGACATGGGTTCGTCGCAGAATAGGGAGTCCCACATGACTGGAAAGCAGCACCGCGCAGAGCGTCGTGGTTTCACTGGCGCCGTTCGCCGCCGGGGTGGCCGAGTGGCGGCTGCCAGCAGTGCGGTTGGGGCGTTTTTGGCGTTTGGGTTGTCGCCGTTGGCTTCGGCGCCTGTTGCGCATGCTGATGAGCTGGATTGGGTTGTTGATCTGGTTGGCGCGGATTTGGCTGGGGCTCTTAGTGATTTGAGTCAGGCGT